>CAZPYN010000015.1:0-1763 GCA_964590915.1 uncultured Dehalococcoidales bacterium | reverse complement strand
GGGTTAAGAAATACCAAGTACAAACTCATAACCAAAAATTAAATTAAAAATGTAATAGATACAATGGGATATTTATCAATCAGAAAATAAATGAAGCAATTTGGAGTGGGTCAAAGAAGGATATACTAAATAAGGAATGGGTATTTATCTTTAGAAGAGCAAAACATCAGTTAAGAAGAAATAATTGAATAGCTTTTTAATAGGTTTAATGGACGAATTAAATAAAAGGAAGAACATGTACTACTCTTTAACTTTGTATTGATTAATTTTTTAGAAATAGTTCATTTTAAAATGGATCAACGACTTAATATTAATCTACAGGAAGCCTTGAAACTGCTAATAAATTTCTGTCCATATTAAACCACTTGTAGAGGAAAAATTCCCTAACTAAAATGCAGATTGCAATCCAAGAACCATACTGAACTATATAAAATTTCTAGGACATTCTTCCCATATAATCTAAAGAATTCCAGAGAAGAAGACTTGGAAAAGCCATTTACGGTAAAAAATGAAATGGATTAAGTTGTTCATGAAATTTACATACAAGTTCAAGTGTAAGAACCTTATTTCCATCGATGAAAAAGACTGGAAAATTTAATCTAGAAGGCAAATGACTTTTTGGCCTAGAGGCCATACACGGTACGGAACAACCAAACAATAGAGAAAAATTACTCTACTTGCTGCAATAAGTGTTTGGGGATTAGAGTATTTTACATTGATCAAGGGGGGAGTAAACATGCTCATTTTTACTTAGTTTATGAATGAACTGGAAAAAATTTTAATTCCCAAAATGGAAAAAAGATTAAAACATTTGAACTTTAAACACAAAGATGTTGTCTACCTCTTTGACAATGCATGTAAAATATATTGACTACACAATTATTAATCTTTCTTAGCGGGTCATGTTGGAGGATGGTCTGGGTGGTGGTTAAGAGGTGCAATTAAAGGAAAAAAAATAACTATTCCTCCCTATTCACCAGAATATAAGTAAGTTGCTATTATTCCATTATTTTTATATGTATGCTAGTCCCGTCGAAAAATTTTTCCGCACTGTATAATCTAAATTTTGTAGTGAAGAAACAAAAAATTCCTTTCCTAAAATGATAAATTTCGTTTTGGATAGGTGTAAAGAGATAAAAAAGGAGAAATGGGTTAATTATTTTTTGTCTAGTTTATTTGCAATGGCTGCAGACTTGTTATGCTATAATTAATCAGATATTTGGGGAGCGCCATCATCAAAGATATACGAACCTCCTAAACTTCCAAAAAGAGATGATAGAGAACAGAAAGTGAGGTATTTTGAAGGAAAAAGGTACTTTTCTTCAGATCCGAATTTTGATCCAGAAGAATATGAATTTAGGAAACCTGAACTTGAAGCAGGACAAACAGTTGTTAAGTACTATAATAAACCTTAGAAGTTGAAAAAGTTTGATGACGAGGAAGAATGGGAAGGTTATAACCAGTATATTGAGGAAAAAAATATGGAATATTACGGGTATCCCAGACCTTCAAAGTTAAAAGTGCCGGGAAGAGGTAGAGGAAGGCCTAGGAGCAAGAAATATTACTGTTTAAATGGCCATAAACTCACAAAACCCTATAAATCCATCAACGATTTGGGTTATGTAAATGGATTATTTAAATGCGATATTTGCTCAGAGTTTGGAAAATTTAAGAATGGAGTATACCGATGCGCAAAATGTTATTATGATGCACATATAAAATGCATTGAGGATAAATACAAGGAAAAAGTTCATCAAGAAGAA
>CAZPYN010000014.1:0-13637 GCA_964590915.1 uncultured Dehalococcoidales bacterium | reverse complement strand
CCTTGTTTGTTAAATAAACCGAAGCTAGAGTTTCAGCGTTAGCAACTCTATCATTGTCAGCTGTCATTATAAATCCAGCTCCAAGGATAGCTACTGCCAATACAAAAACCAATCCACGGCTCGCTATTTTTTCTATGATATTCATTTCGATACTACCTCTCATGAATCATTTATTTAATTATTTGGTCTCAACAGACACGTTAAATAAACATGCCTATTAATATAAACCTCATCTTACTTTATCTAATATTTTCAGATAAATCAACAATTCTTAATACGATTTTTAAACAAAACTTCAGAATTCATAAATTCGAACATCGTCTAAACTTGTAAAAAAAGTCATTTGTCCTCTAAATAAAAGAGTAATTTAAAGCTTATTCATAAAATATAACCAAATATAAAAGGAAACGTCAACATATTTTTTTACCAGTTTTTTAGAAAACTTTATTAAACATAAAATTCAAATTAGTAAATGTTCATAATTACAATTCATAATTTTGAAACAAAAATTGAGAACTTGTGGAAAATAACTAAAAAAAATTATTTAATTTTATTTGGAAAGTATTATTTATAGACTTTAGATAAATTTTCATTTTTATTGCTCTTTAGCTCCTTAATTAAAAGAGATGAAGAAAGAGAGTATGGGAATATATGATAAAAGTGAGAAAAGTATTTTATTAGTGTCCTATCGAAAATCTAATCTTTTTTCTCTTGCAAATAAGCTTGCATGTTGTCCAAGAAATCCTGGTTGTTTTTTGCGGACTTCAAACCATCTACAATTTTTTCAGTCCATGTTTTTTCATTGTTTTCTGAAGGGAATGCAGCCATAATCCTTCTGATCTGAGTTATTTTATTTAGGGTTATATCGTCTTGTAATAATTCCTCATGTCTTGTTCCGCTTTTTTCAATATTAATAGCTGGCCATATACGTCTTTCTGCAAGACCTCTGTCTAAATGAAGTTCCATATTCCCAGTACCTTTAAATTCTTCATATATTAGATCATCTAATCTGCTTCCTGTATCTACAAGGGCAGTTGCAACAATAGTCAAACTCCCACCTTCTTCACAGTTTCTAGCTGCTCCAAAAAATTTCTTTGGAGGATACAGTGCATATGGATCCATACCTCCAGATAAAGTCTTACCAGAAGATGGAACTGCAATATTGTAGGCTCTTCCCAAGCGTGTCAATGAATCCAACAACAAAACAACATCTTTTCCAGATTCAACAAGTCTCTTTGCTCTTTCAAGAGCTGTTTCTGAAGTTTTGCAATGATCTTCAACAGGTTCGTCAAAAGTTGAAGAAAATACCTCTCCTTTTACTGATCTCCTCATATCCGTTACTTCTTCTGGTCTTTCACCGATCAAAGCAACAATTAGTTTTATTTCTGGAGTGTTTTTTTCTATTGAATTAGCTATATCCTTAAGTAAAATTGTTTTCCCAGCTTTTGGAGGGGCTACAATTAATGCCCTCTGACCTCGCCCTATAGGGGATACTAAATCTATAATTCTTGAAGACATTACTTTCGGCTCGTTTTCCAAAAGTATTTGATCATTGGGATATATAGAAGTAAATTTATCAAAATTAACCCTCTTTTCTATTTCTTCAACAGAAAGTCCATTTACAGCTTCAATTTTTATTGCACCTGGATATCTTTGTGATCCCCCATCATCAGGGAAATCTATTTGAGCTAAAACAAAGTCACCCTGCCGTAATTTATTTTTTCTTATCACATTTCTAGAAACGTGGATATCATTAGGTGAATTTTTTTGTCCAGGAGGTCTTAAAAATCCAAATTGATCCGGTAAAATATCTAAAATTCCTGCTCCGATTGAAGCATTTTTTTCTTCTGCTTCTAATGCAAATAAACTTGTAACCAAATCACTTCTTTCTTTTGGGATATCAGTTACTTTTCTATTTTTTGCTAAAAGGACTAATTCTTTATTGTCTAGTCCCGCTATATTTTGAAGTTCAATAATTTTCATTTCATTCCTGTTATTTGAAGATTTGGAGGTTGAAGATGACGCTCTTCCTCTAGAACTCTTAGATTTCAAGTCATCTTTTGGGGTTTTATTAACACTAGAAATTTTCTTTCTGCTGCTAATCCTTGGTTCTATATTTTTTTGGTTAGAAGCTGATGTAGTCAGTTTATATATCCTTGTGTATCAATATTTATATATTTTTTATTTCCTATGTAATTTTATGAATTAAGGATTTAATTTTTTTTTTATTGCAAAAAAAAAGCTAGAGGGGTGTCAACGGATTTCGTCGACTTATTTACAATTTTATAATCAAAAATCAAATTGGTCAAATCGAATAATGATCTAAAGCTTGAATTGAGCACCTATTCTTTTGTTATCAATTGCAGCTTTCATAAAAGCATTGAACAAAGGATGGGGTTTATCAAGACGTGAACCAAATTCAGGGTGGAATTGGCATCCTATCATAAAAGGGTGGTCTATTATTTCTGATATTTCTACTAATTCATTATCAGGACAAATTCCACTGGCTACAAAACCATGTTTTTCCAAATCTTTTTTATATAAATCATTAAATTCATACCTGTGCCTATGTCGTTCAACTATTAATTCTTCTGTATAAATTTTGGAAGCTTGTGAATCTTTTAATAGACTGCATCTGTATCCACCCAGTCTCATGGTTCCACCTGTTTCTTCTAATCCTTTTTGAGTGTCAATTATATGTATAACAGGATTTTTGGTTTCTTTATCAAATTCAGTTGAATTAGCATCTTTAAAACCCAGAATATTTCTTGCAAATTCTATTACCATTACTTGCATTCCTAAACAAAGTCCCAAATAAGGTATTTTATATTCTCTGGAAAATTGAGCTGCTTCAAGCATGCCTTCAATACCTCTGGATCCAAATCCTCCTGGGACAATTATTCCCGACAACTCATTGAGGTATTCAGTTTTATTTAAAGAAGACAATATATCTGAATCTATCCAATTTATTTTAATAGACTTATTATTGTTAGCTGCTGCATGTTTTATCGCTTCATTAACAGATAAATATGAATCAGGTAATTCAACATATTTCCCAACAATCCCTATATTTAGGGTTTCATTGGCATTTCTTATGTTTCCACATAAATTTTCCCATTTGGTTAAATTAGGTGTGTTTTTAATTAAAGAAAGTCTTTCCGAAACAATGTTACCTAATCCTTGCTCTTCTAAATGTAAAGGAACATCATACACACTTTCAAAATCATGTAGAGAAATAACATTTTCTGGTGGTACATCACAGTGAAGTGATATTTTATTTTTTATAGATTCATCAACTTCTTTCTCTGATCTACAAATTATAGAGTCGGGTTGAATTCCTAATGCTCGTAAGGCTTGGACAGAATGTTGTGTAGGTTTTGTCTTAACTTCGTCTGACGTCGATAGATAAGGCAACAAAGTTAAATGAACATAAAAAGCGTTGTCAGTCTTTGGATCATTACGAAGCTGTCTTATGGCTTCAATAAAGGGTTGACCTTCTATATCTCCTACTGTTCCTCCTACCTCTACCAAAACAACCTCTGCTTGAGAAGAATCTGCTAATTCTATTATTTTTGATTTAATTGAATCGGTTACATGAGGAACTGTTTGAATTGTACCTCCCAAATAAAATCCAGATCTTTCTTTTTCCAAAACCTCAGTATATATTTGACCAGCTGTAACGTTTGATTGTTTGGTCAATTCAACATCCATGAACCTCTCATAATGTCCTAAATCCAAATCTGTTTCACAGCCGTCAATTGTCACAAATACTTCACCATGTTGATAGGGAGACATTGTACCTGGATCAACGTTAAGGTAGGGGTCTAATTTTATTACTGAGACTTTTACACCTCGAGAAATCAAGAGTCTTCCAAGAGAAGCAGCTACAATCCCTTTACCTAGGGAACTAACAACTCCTCCTGTAACAAAAATATATTTCAAAACTCTTACTAAACGTTCATAAAGTATTAATTATAATAGAAAACATAACAAAGAATCATTTATTTGTTAGTTTTAATGACAAATATTAAACTAATATTGATAAAATAATCTATGTATTAATCTAATTGAATACTGTGTAAGAAAATGAAAATTTCCAAAGAAGAATTTGAAAAAATAGCTAATTTATCTGCGCTTAAATTTGATGTTGAAAATAACGATAAATTAATTGATGATTTAGGTAGAATATTATCAAGATTTCAATCATTACAAAAAATTGACACAACTAATGTTGCTCCAACAGCTCATGTAACAAATCTTGTGAATAGCTTAAGAGAAGATAAAGATTCTCAAATTCTGAATGAAAAAGATGTTTTATCAAATGCTAAAGAAATAAATATGCAACAAGTAAAAATACCAAGAGTTTTTGACAATGAGTAATTTACTAAATCTTACTATTAATCAACAAAATAAATTAATAAAAGAAACTAAAATTTCATGTGAAGAATTGGTTCAAGAAACAATTAATCATATAAAAAAATATGATGAAGAAATCAATTCTATTATTAATTTTGATGAAAGATCAAAAATAGATAATGCAAAAAATATTGACAAAAAAATTAGTGATAATGAAATAAAAATAGGACCATTAACTGGATTGCCAGTTTTGTTAAAAGACAATATTTCGACTAAGAATATTGAAACAACTGCTGGTTCTAAAATTCTTAAAGGATATATACCTCCATATAATTCATACGTTACAGAAAAAATTATGAAAGAAAATGGTATCCTAATTGGAAAAGGAAATCTTGATGAGTTTGCGATGGGCTCTTCAAACGAAAATTCTTTTTTTGGGAATGTTAAAAACCCCTGGGATAAAAGAAGAGTTCCAGGAGGTTCTAGTGGTGGTCCAGCTGCAGCTGTATCTGCAGGTTTTGCTTCTTATTCCCTTGGTAGCGATACTGGCGGTTCTATTCGTCAACCAGCTTCTCTTTGTGGAGTATCAGGAATGAAACCTACATATGGATTAGTTAGTAGATACGGTCTAATAGCATTTGCAAGTTCCCTAGACCAAATAGGTCCTATAGCGAGATCAGCAGAAGATTGTGGTGAAATATTGAATGTTATTTCTGGAAAAGATAATAACGATTCAACTTCTGTAAAAAAAGATTTTGGCGATTTCAATAAATATATAAAAAATTCCGTTAAAAACCTGAAGATTGGTGTCCCAAGGGAATATCTTGATAATGTTGATCCAGAAATCAAAGAAAGTTTTCAGGAATCAATAAAAAAATTTTCTGAATTAGGTGCAGAAATAGTCGATTTATCATTGCCTTTGACAGAATATGCCTTAGACGTTTATTACATAATAGCTCCTTCTGAAGCATCTTCAAATTTATCGAGATTCGATGGAGTAAAATATGGATATAGAAGTTCAAAAGGGGATACTGCTCAAGAGAATATGTCTTTATCAAGATCTGAAGGATTTGGAGAAGAAGTTAAAAGAAGAATCATGATAGGAACATATACTTTATCTGCTGGTTATTACGATGCATACTATAAAAAAGCTCAGCAGATAAGAACTTTGATAATTAATGAATTTAAAGAAACTTTTAAAAAAGTTGATGTGCTGCTCACTCCTACATCTCCTTCTATAGCATTTAAATTGGGAGAAAGAACTGATGATCCAATAAAAATGTACCAAAGCGATCTTTGTACTATTCCAATAAACATTGCTGGGTTACCAGCAATATCTATCCCGGCCGGTTTTCATAACAAAATGCCAATTGGAATTCAAGTAATAGGACCTCAAATGGGAGATCAAAAAGTACTTCAATTTGCAAACCAATTTCAACAAATTACCTCATGGCACAAACATTTTCCAAAATTATAAAATTAAGTATAATTTTCATATTAATTCTTGCTTGTAGCGATACGCAAGAAGAAGGAGGAGTACTTGATCCTTCTCTTCCTCCAGGAGGTCCACCTAGCTTCCCATATATTTTTGAAGGAAATTTCTATTTAAATGGTGAGCCTGGAAAAGAAGGATTACATCTTTATGCAAAATTAGGAGATCTTGAATCTCCCATTGTTATTACTGAAAATGGATACTTTAAAAATTTAATTATTGGCCCAAAGATTCCCGAAGATATGTTAAACGTCATAGAATTTTACCTAATAGAGAATTCTATACCCATTAAGAGTAAAAAAGAAATACAATTTAAAAAAACTCATAAACCAAGGTTTGAAATTATCGAGCTAGAATTTGATAGTTAAAAAAAATCCTTATAGGGCTCAGATTCTATAGGTACGTACTCAGAAGCAGGAAAGCTTTTTAAGGCTTCTTCATCCAAATCAGTTCCCCATCCCGATCCAGAAGGAGGAAGAACAAATCCATCTTCAATAATTATATTATTGGTTAAAACTTTTTTGTATCTTTCAAGAAAACTGACAAAAATTTCCTGCTTATAACAATTCGGAATATTCATGTCTAAATGAATACTTGCAACTGTTGAAATTGGGCCATTAGAATTGTGAGGAGCCACACTGATGAAATTTGTTTCAGCTGCTGTAGCAATTTTTTTTAATTCAGAGATACCTCCTGCATGACATACATCAGGCTGAATAATTGATATAGATTTTTGGTCAAAGATTGGTTGGAAATCCCATCTGTTGTACAATTGTTCACCTGTGGCTACTGGTATTGAAATTTTTTTGGCAAATTCTCCCATTGTTGCGGGATTGTCAAATTGTATTGGTTCTTCAATCCAAGAAATATTATATTGTTCCAATTTCCTAGCCACTTGAATTGCACTCCCAAAATCCAAACGTGCTCTTATATCTATTCCCAATTGGATTTCGATACCCACAGATTCTCTAACAGACTTAACTAACCCTGTCCCTCTTTCTAAGGCTTCATTGTCTATAACATAATTTCCAATAAAAGGATAAAATTTCAAACATTTATACCCTTCTTTAATGATTTTATAAGCTGCTTCAGCATGTTCTTTTTGACTTTTCAATCCCTCAAACCATCCATTGGCATATATAGGCACTTTATCTCTTACTTTACCTCCTAATAATTGATAAACAGGTACGTCTAAACTTTTCCCTTTTATGTCCCATAAAGCCATATCGATGGCACTTATTGCACTCATGGTTACAGCTCCACCAGTCCAAGTAACTCTACGGTACATAGAAGTCCATATATATTCAATATCGAAAGGATCTTGATCAATTAAAAATTTACCAAAATCCAAAATTTCAGCCTCAAGAGCTTTATCCTTATACTGTAAACTACCTTCTCCTATCCCATTGATTCCTGCATCAGTATATATTTTCACAAAAAGCCAATTATTGGTTTCCGATTTATGCTGCTCGGCTGACATTTTTAGTATTTTTATATCGGTTATTTTCATTATTTTTTTCGTTTTATAATTCTATTCATTTTGAGAAATGATAATTAATATTTATACAGGTTTTAATTGTAAAATTTATATCTATAATACAAAATTTAAACGAAAGATCGCATCATTAAAACTATGAAATAAAGTTTACTATAGTTTATATTCAACTATTATGTCCAGTTCTTCAGAATTAGCAAAAATAATAAAATCTGCAATAATTAAAGCCCAAAAAGATGGTGAATTACCGCAGGTAGATTTACCTGAAATAATTATAGAGAAACCCAAGATTGATAAGTTCGGCAGTTTAAGTTCAAATATTCCAATGATCTTAGGGAAAACGATGAATTCCAATCCTATGGATATAGCAGGAATAATTTTAAAAAAAATAGATGATACGAAAATAATTGACAAATGGGACATTGTTAAGCCTGGTTTTATTAATGTTCATTTATCTACTTTCCAAAGAAGAAATATTTTAGTAGATATTATCAAGCTCAAAGATAAATATGGTACTAACAATTTAGGACAAAAAGAGAAAATCCTTATAGAATTTGTTTCAGTAAATCCTACCGGGCCAGTACATGTTGGACATGCAAGAGGTGCTGTGTTGGGGAGTGCAATTGCAAACATTTTAAAATTCTCAGATTTCAAAGTTTCAAAAGAATATTATGTAAATGACGCAGGTAATCAAATAGATTTATTTATAAAAAGCATCGTTGAGAATATCAAGAAAATTTTGGGTAAAGATTATCAAATCCCAGTTGAGGGATATAAAGGAAAATATATAGAGAAAATTGCAGAAGATGTAATAAAAAAATTAAATATAAATAATTTAAAAGATATATCTTCAAATTATGAGAAAATTAAAAAAATTTCTTTAGAAATGACATTAGATTCAATCAAAAATGATTTAGAAATGCTCGGAATCGAATATGATAATTGGTTTAGTGAAAACAGTCTAATTTCAGAAGAAACTCTACAGGTTAGTTTGGAAATTCTTGAGAGAAAAAACTTATTGTATGAAAAGGATGGAGCTAAGTGGTTTAAATCTTCACTGTTTCAAACAGATGATGATGTAGTATTATATAAATCAAATGATGAGGGGCATACATATTTTGCAACTGACATTGCTTACCATTACAACAAATTTTTTATTAGAAAATATGAAAGAATAATAAATATTTTTGGAGCGGATCATCATTCTCATGTATTTAGGATTAAATCAGCCCTCGAAGCTTTCGAAATAGACCAAAATAAAATGGACACTTTACTAACCCAAATAGTCCACTTCAAATCCAATAATAAAAGTGAAAGATTTTCTAAGAGGGCTGGCAATATTTACACAATAAGAGATTTATTAAACGTAGTCGGAGTCGATGCTATAAGGTTCAATTTTCTACATAGAACTCCAGAAAGCCAACAGGAATTTGATATTGATTTAGCAATAAAAGAATCATCAGAAAATCCAGTGTATTATATTCAATATGCGTATGCAAGATTAAGTTCAATAATCAATTCAGTAAAATTTGATTGTTCCAAAGCAAATTTTAATTTGTTGAAAACAAAATTTGAAACAAATTTAATAGAAACTCTTGATCTATTCCCTGACGTAGTATCTAGATCTGCTAGTACTTTACAGACTCATTTAATAACGAAATATTCACTTGATTTAGCAAGACAATTACAAATATTTTACGAAAATTGTAGAGTTTTATCTGAAGATATTGAATTGACGAAAGCTAGAGTTAATCTTGTAATAAGTAGTAAAATAGTTTTGAAAAATGTTTTGAATTTATTGGGAATAAACACCCCAGAAAGAATGTAAAAAATGATTAGAAATCTAGGAGAATTGATACCAAAAATAAATGATAAGGCATATGTATCTGAATTTGCATATGTAGTAGGAGAAATAGAAATTGATGAATTTTCTTCCATTTGGCCTGGAGCCGTATTAAGGGGAGACAATGGGAAAATATCTGTTGGGAAAGGATCTAATATTCAGGATAATTCAGTTGTACATTCAGATTATGGTTCTAAAATAGGTGACAATGTCACTGTGGGTCATGGAGTAGTAATACATTCAAAACAAATCGGATCAGGAACTTTGATTGGAAACGGTGCAGTGCTTAATGATGATGTGATAATAGGAAAAAGATGCCTTATTGCCGCCGGGTCAGTCGTTATAGAAGGAACTACTATTCCAGATGATACGATAGTTCGAGGGATACCAGGGAAAGCAATTGGCAGAACTTTGGATAAACATAAGCAACTATTAGAAAGGGCTGCAAAATTTTATAGAGAGAAAATTGAGGTTTACAAAAAATCAGGATTATAGAAATTTTCCTCTAGCAATCCCCATCATACATACTAAGACAATCTGATTCTCTTATTTCTCTAGGTTCAACAAAACCTTTGTCCCAAAAAGGTGATTCTACTTGATTCATCACATGTTTTATTCTATATACAATATCCTCTGGCAAAACACAGTTATCAACTAGACATTGATCTTTATACTGGTTTTGTAATTGATCAAATTGAAAGCATCCTGTTACTATTGCTCTTTTATATATACCTTCTGGCATAGTGTCTAAATTTTCACTATCGCAAGATCCGGTTCTAAATACAGGTTCGTGCCAATTGCTATATTTCCCATTTAATAATGCCATTTGTTGAAATCTCATATATGGCAACATATTAACTGGAATAAATAGAGCTCTAGGCATCAATTTCTTCTCATATTTTGCTTTTCTTGCTTCATTTATCTCTATGGCTTGAACAGTCTTTATCACAGTTGGTATCCCTAAAATTATTAATATTATGGCAGTGATACTCAACAAAAATGGTAATCCTGGATTGTTTAACTGGTTATAAAAATAATCACGAACTGAAATTCGTTTATCGCCAGTAATGGTCTTATCGGTTACTTTCTTTATTGATTGAGATGAATCATCCATTGTCTTTAATATTGGAATTTAAATTTATACATATTTTTTTATCATAATATTTTTAAATTTAAGGAAGATTTGATTAATCAACTATATTCTATTTAAATTGTTAAATATTTAATATTGGTAAATAATTACTATGTATATATAATATCCTTAAATAAACGCTTTAGATCTAGCGTTGTATATGATTTTTTTGTTTTCATTATGAAAGTTGAAACAAATACTATTATAAGGACTTAATATTATGAATATAAATTTATTTGGTAAAAAACTAAACATACTAATTTTAGCTAGCTTAATAGCTCTTGTACTATTAGCTTGCGGAGGAGGCGATGAAGCTCCAGTTGATGTAGCAGCACCCCCTCCCCCTCCACCTCCACCAGGACCTCCTGCAGCAAAACAAACAACATCTCCTGTTCCCAAAGTAATAAAACCAATTACTATGAAAAAAAAATCAGAAGAGAAGGCCTCTGACGAAGTTTTAGAGATAATAACGCCACCAACTGCGATAGATGTACTAGAGGGTAAAGCTCAATTTAGAACTCCAGGAACAGAAAACTGGGTAGACGTAATTGATGCTCAACCAATAGAAGCTGGGTGGTCAATAAGAACCTTGGCAGTATCAAGAGCAATTCTTAAATTCGTTGATGGAAGTCAATTGCATATAAAGCCTAGTACTCAGGTTACCATTGATAAATTTGATTTAGTAAATGGAGGACCTGCTCAAGGTGGACAAAGGCACGCCAGAATAAAATTAGACAATGGAGATGTGGACTTTAATGTTATAAGAGCTGAATCCCCTCCAAATACTTGGGTTTTCCTAACAGTTGATGGAGCAATTACAATTCAAGGTACAGAAGGATCTCTAGGTAGAAGGGTTGCCGTCAAGAAAGAAGAACTTACAGTTGAAGATAAAGCAAAATTAATTGTTAACAAGAAAAATAAAGATAGAAAAAAAGAGGGTGGAGAGAAATTATCTGAGGAAGAAATTACAGCAATAAAAATTGCAATAAAAGATGATAAAGGAGAAAAGTTATCTGATGCAGAAAAAGAATTTAAAGAAGATCCTGCAAAATATACTCCACCTACTGATATAGATGAAGAAATCGAAGCCATAGCTGACAAAGAAAATAAATTATCATTTTCAACAGATTTCAAAGTTGAATTATTAGAAGGTACAGCAACAATGGTAAAGATGGGTTCTGAAGCTCCAAAAGCTGTCACACCACCTGACTTCACTGATATAACAGGAGGAACAGGAAAAGCCCCAGGAGAAACTGGCGGTCCGCCTTTGGGTTGGACTCCTGCTGCAGGTGAGGCATTTGTACCTCTAGGTGCAGATGTTGAAAAATCATTAGAAGCAGCAGTAGTTAAGCCTGGAGTTGCATTTGTAAAAACTGAAGAGAAGGATATAATGCCTCCTCCACCTCCGGATCCTGATGAAGATTTAGGAGCAGCATCTGCTATCCCTGACCTTGATGGAGATGGAATCAGTGGTCCTAGTGACGTTATGATGCTACAGGATGTAGCTTTTATATCAGATCTAGGGATTGACGTATCTGATGTTGTTGAAGATCCCGCATCACTGATGGAAGATGTTGATGCCGCAGGCATTACTGATGTAAATAAAGCTGTTGAAATAGCAGCTCTTGCAGGACCAGATGCTGTTGATGTAATTAAAGAAACTGGAGATATTGATGCCGCAGTTGAAGTTGCAAAAGAAACCTTTGTTGACGTCGCAGTTGTAGTTAATGATGTTGTAGCTGATGTAGAAAAATTTGATGAACAGGAGCTACCTAAAGATGAAGTTGAAGTAAAAACTTTGACAGAAGACCAAGCTGACCCAGCTAAGATTTCTGAATTGATTAAAACTGGAGAATTAGATATCGATGTCAAGCCTCTAGTAGAAATTGCTGCAACTGATTCTGTTACTGGTCAAAAATTAGATATTGAAGCATTAAGAACTCTTAGACAAGCAAGTTTTGAACCTCCAAGATCAGAGCCTTTATTTGATGAAAGTGGGAAACAAATTGGAGTAAAACAGCCCGACCAGGTAGTCTTTGACAAAACTGGAACTCCTATAGGAAAAAAACCAGGAGATATGGTAGCAGTTGATGATTCTGGAGCTGTAGACATTAATGCAGAAGTTCCAGACGTTTTCTACCTAAAAGACAAAGCTGGAGATGATAAGCTACATGCCACAACTTTCTTCAATGCTTTCTTGCCAAAAGTACCAACTTCTTCAAAAGTAGGTGGCGACGGCGAACAAGCATTAAACATGGTAACATTTGATGCTGATGGCACGGTAGTACCCACAATTGTACAATACGACCCCTTAGGAAACCCAGTAGGTACAATCCCAATGACTGATGAATTTACTGATCCTAATGGTGACACCTTAGAACCTCCAAAATTACCTATATTGGAATATAATAATGATGGTTCTGTAGGATCTCAAAAACAAATGCCTCTATTAGTTAGAGATGCTGAAGGAGGAGTTAGAGAATTTAATGTACCTCCTCCAATTGTATTTGGTGAGGATGGTAAACCTTTAGGTATGTCGGAACCTCCTAAGCTGATGATTGGAGATACAGGAGTAGCAGGTTTTGAAGCAGGTAAAGTACTTTCAAAAGATTTCTATGCAGATCAATCACGTTTTATCCGTGATTCATTTAGTGATAAAGTTGATGCTGCTGCTGCTGATCCAAATAAAAAAACGGATGCCATGGGAATTTCAGGACTTGGTTCTGCTCCATTGGGATTCGTTCCTTCAGGAGCAATGGACAAATTATCTAAATATGGAGGGGGAGGTGGTCCATTGACTGGAACACCTAGACCTGGACCTGGAGGTGGACTTGGTCCAATGGCTACAATGGCTGATTTTGACAAATATGATCTTAGTGCAAAAATGGACACTTTCTATGATGCAGGTGGAGCTCAAAAAACAGGGCATGAATTTAGAATGCAAGAAGTACATAGAGATGCTAATACCGGTGAGGTAGCAGGCTTCCAACCAATTAGTGAAGTTATGTGTATGACGCAAGACTGTTTCCGAGATGCTTCCCAAAATGACTCAGTTTTAGCATCTTTAGAAGAGAAAGTTCAAATATTATCTAAAGATGCTGATGGTAAATCTGTCATTGCAGAAATAGGTGGACAAACCTTATTTACTGAAGATGGACAAATGGCTGGATTTATTCCACCTCCTATAGTAATGGGAGGTATGGGAATGATGGGTGGTACAGGACCTATGGGTCCCGGAGGAGCTGGCTCAGCAGTAAGTTTTGCAAAAACAGATATGATGTTCTTTGGAAAAATGGACATGCCAGCACGAGGACCTGAA
>CAZPYN010000013.1:0-19909 GCA_964590915.1 uncultured Dehalococcoidales bacterium | reverse complement strand
GACATATCTCCAAAATGATTGTACATGTCTGAACCAACATTCCAATGTTTGTCCAGTGGTGAGTAATCCTGAGTACAATCTATACTGGAACTAAGTTTAGAAAAATTGTCTAAATAAGTCCATTGTTATACTCCTATTTTTTCACCAACTACTTCTTCGTATGCCTCATTCATTATTTTTCTTAAACCTTTCATGACAACACTATTAGGATTATTGAAACCCATTTCTTTAGCCAATTCTTGACAAGCTTTAAAACGTAATAAACGTACTATATTACCTTTGTAATATTCATGATTTCTATTCATTCTTCCTAATCTGTATTCTGTTATTAATATTACGAAGCTTGATCTTAGCCAAATGGTTAAGATTTCTCTTTCAACATCACTTAAATTATTCAAACCTTTATTTGCATTATCTAGAAATTGTTGGTCTATTTTGTCACTGAACCACATATTTAAGTTTGCTCTGTGTTCAACTGCATCAAAAGATAAACTACTATCTGCATCTTTGTGAGCTAAATCTAAAGCTTTCTTCTGAATTATCATTTGCCAGATAAGAACTGAAGCAACCATCAAAGTTGCTATTCCTGTTATTAATTGTGCTATTACTAGGATATCCATTTTTCATAATTATAACTTGAAATGACTTTAATATAAAAAAGCTGTTTGGGAAATATTACGTATTGAGATAAACCCAAACTAGAAAAATGATCTTCAATATCCTTGTTCATTTATATGTGTAGCACCATCTAAAAATGATGATCTAAACTGTATTCCCCATTTGTCATTAATCTTAGTTACAATCCATAAAGTATGAAAATTATCGTATTCTTCATTATTTTTATTTCTCCTGGATTGATGAAGTAAAAGATGAACTTTAGTTTCGTCTGATTGAATAGGTTTTATGTTTAAAGTAACCGTATGATGCCAACCTTCATTTAATAAACTTTTTGTCTGGTCGTCAAATGAATTAATAATTTCTACTTCAGTTTCAAATATAAAAAATTGGTTTTCCCAAAGTCTTATATTAGGAAAGTGCATATATTCTATAAAGATTTCTCTATTTCGTTTATTAAAACCTTCTTCATTCCAGTAAAGAGCAGTATTTATAGCTTCTTTTTCAAAATCTTCCATTTAAATCTCTCCATATTCAATATATTTATTCTTTATCTCCACATAATTATGTCTCATTTAAAGTGTAGAGTATTGGGTTGCAAGAGCAGCTTGCATCATGGCCCTAGCATATCCAACAGTATATGCAAATCCGGTATAAGTAGTCGCCGAAATTCCTTCAAAAGGGAATTCATTATCAGCATCGTTCTGAGGAGGATGTTCTGGATAAATCAATCTTGGATATTTTTGTCTAACTAATTCTTTCATTACGGCAAACATATCTACTTGTCCTTCATCAATCCAAACCTCCGTGTAGTCGATATTAGGGGTTCTTGTGACAACATTTCTAAAATGAACATGATTGATCTGGTCTCTTTCTCCAAAATAACGGGCAACTTTCACAGGATCATGTCCTAATTCTTTAGTTACACCACAATCAAATGTAATTCCATTGTAAGGGCTAGGAACAATATCACATAACCTTTTCCATCCGTCTAATGTACTCATAATTTGACCTGAGCCTCTACTTATAGGCGCTGGAGGATCATTTGGATGTAAGGCAAGTCTAACGTTAGCTTTTTCAGCGGTTGGGATTACAGCCTTTAGAAAATAGGAAACATTATCCCACATTTCATCTATAGAATGTGATTCTTCTCCAACTAATGGAGGAAGATCCTTAACTCGATCATAATTAAAATCCATCAAACCTGATCCACCTCTTCCTGGGACAACTTTGTATCCCTCAACTATTCTGTGTGCATAAAAATTGTATTCCATTACCGGTAGTCCTTGCCTGCCTGCAATTTCAATTGCTTTAATTATTATTTCAAGATCTTCGTCTCTCCCAGTTTTACCAAATCTTATACGATCTGATGGATTGAACATGACATTTCTTAATTGTAAATCAGCTTGATTAACTCGTTCAATATGCTCTTTTAAAACATTATCCGTCCAAGTTTCTAAATCTCCAGTTTTTAGACCTCCCATACTTACACCGACTACACCAAGTTGTTTTACTCTTCGCAAAGATCGATCTGAAAGGTCGTCTAAAAAAAGAGTTAGAGTAGGAGTGTCTTTTGTTTCGGGCCAATGAGACTCTTTTTTGATAGAATCATGAATTCCTTCTTTATCGTAAACCATTTTGATTTATTCCTTTACTTTCTTTCATATATAGTCTAGACCTTCTTTACTAAAACTATAAACCTGATTTATTAAACGTGTTATATTACTTTATAAATAATATTTAATAATATGTTTAAAATTTACATAATTATAATTTCATTTCTTATATTAATCCTTGCGATTTATTCTTCAGTTATTATAAGTATCGAATATTTTGATAATAATAAACAACAAAATGAAAACCGCCCAGAAATCCGTGATCCTTGGGGTGGGGGACAATTCAATCCCCAAATCCGTAAAAGTGAAATGGAGTTGGAAAAAAAACAAATGGAAGCTCATACAAAAAGAGAAATTAATGCTATCGAATTACAATTGGGGTACATTTCTGATAAGGAATACGAATTATTGGGACAACAGTTAGAATTAGATAAAAAAAATCTTGAAGATGAACTTAATCTTAATCTTATGAGAATGGATTTAGAAATTCTGAGAATGGGTATTGAATAATTACTAAAATAATTTATTTAAACATAAATCTGAAACTATAAACGATTAATAAAATATAAATCTGTACTCTTCTCAATTAACAGACTAATCAATAAGGGTATAAAATGGTACTTGCTCTATAAAACTCTCAACAAGAATATGAAGAATTTTTACGAATATAATTTATCTGATAATTTAAACAAATCTCTAAAGGGATTGAGATTTAATGTACCTACTGAAATCCAATCTAAAACAATACCAATAGCAATCAATAAAAAAGATATATTAGCAAATGCAGAAACTGGCTCAGGAAAAACAGCTGCCTATCTAATTCCGTTGATTCACCAAATTTCTACTATTGGTAAAGTTTCGGGGTTAATATTAACTCCCACCAGAGAATTAGCTCAGCAAGTATCGGATGTAGCAAAATCGCTTGTTGGTTATAAAAGTAATATCAATATAGCTTTAATTGTTGGTGGAGCAAGTATGAATAATCAACTCAAGCAATTAAAGAAAAGACCAAAAATAATTATTGGGACGCCAGGAAGAATAAATGATCATCTTGAAAAAAAATCATTGAATTTAAGTTATTTTAATTTTTTTGTACTTGATGAAGCGGATAGAATGCTTGACATGGGGTTTGAGGATCAGGTAGAAAAAATAATAAAATTTTTACCTTTAAAAAGACAAACTCTTTTATTTTCAGCTACTCTTCCCAAAGAAATAATAAAGTTATCTTCCAAATATTTACACAATCCTCATAGAGCAGATGTAAAAGAAAATAGTGTAATAAAATCTCAAATTAAGCAAAAGGTAGTTAATACTAAAACTGAATTAAAATATGATCAATTAGTTAATGAAATAACTGATCGAAATGGTTCCATTTTGATATTTGTTAGAACTAAATATTCAACTGAAAAAATAAAAAAAAGATTAATTAAAGACACTGTTAAGAGTTCAGCTTTGCATGGTGACTTAAGACAAAATAGAAGAAATAGGATTTTAGACGATTTTAGGAAAGAAAAATTTAGAATTTTGATTGCTACGGATATAGCATCTAGAGGATTGGATGTTCCTCATATAGAACATGTTATTAACTATGATTTACCCCAAGTTCCTGAAGATTTCATACATAGAATTGGGAGAACAGCAAGAGCAGGTTCCGTAGGTGAAGCTGTAAGTTTTATCACTCCAAATGATAGCAGAATGTGGAAATCTATTGAAAAACTTTTAGAAAAGTTAAAAAATCCTCATAAAAATATTGAATATGATAACAAAAACTCAAGATCTTATTCTAAAAAGAAAAATAGAACTAAATCCAGATCAAGAAAATATTTTCACTCTAGAGTGCACTAGACCTTATTAATATTCTTTTGTTACGATTGTTTTTCTAATACCAGCGAATTTTCCACTTGCTTTAAAGGAACTTGCCAATATCTTTCAAGCAATAGATTTGTTTGTTTCCTTGTATGAAGAACGAAACCATTTTTCAAGTAGAATCTAATTGCCCAAGTCGCATCTTTCCATGTGCCAACAAGCAAACTAGAACTCCTATTAATTTTAAATAAATATTGTAATAACAATTTTCCTACACCCATTCCTTGGTAATCAGAAAATGTGTACGCATGCCTTATTAAAGTAACGTCTTCTACTTCCTGAATTCCCATTACCCCTACTAGCTTATTGTCTTTGTCATACCCGAACATGCGAACACCATTATCAAATTCATTGATTAGATCTTGTTTAGGCATGTAAGGTTCTTTCCAACAACAATTTGGAATTACCCCTTTATATCTTAAAGCGGCATTATTAATTACACTTAGAATAGGAGTGAGCTCATTTTTTGTGTATTCAGAAATCATTTAAGCCAAGTATAGGTTTTGACATTCCATTTTTCTATAATATCTTTACCTGTTTATTTTTTTATATTATTAATCCTGATCCCAATAGCTTTACAAAAGTTATTTTCTCTTTTAAATAAGATATGTATATATTAGGTGTCAATGATCGATTAATATCATGTTAGTGTGTTTATAAATCTATATTTAAAATATTCACTTAAATAATTTACAGGAGTAACAAAAATGTATAAAGCTTATATCAAGGCAATAGTGTATGGCCTTGTAGTAGGAACATTTTTTGGTGCTTGGGTAAACCTTGGAACCGTTATAGGAATATTAATAGGAATCGCTATTATAATTACAACAATTATGTCTGAAAAACTTAGAGAAAAAAATAAAAAAATTAAAGAAAGTGATGAAAATAGAAAATGAAAATAACTTCTGTAGAATGCGTAATTTTAGATAATCAGTTTCCTTTTGTTTTCATTGAAACAGACGAAGGAATAATTGGTTTAGGAGAATGTTTTAGAAGACAACCTGAAGTAACTAAAACTGTGATCGAAAACATTCTTGCTCCAGCTCTTATTGGAAAAGATCCTTTTAACACTGATAAAAGGTTTAACGACATGGTAAAAGCAGGTAATGCTTTAGAAATAGGAGGTGCAATTTGGATAGCTATTGCAGGTCTTGATATTGCAATGTGGGACATAAAAGGTAAGTCTCTCAATTTACCAATCTATGAAATATTGGGTGGCAAGATACAAGAGAAAATGCCAGTTTATGCTAGCTCTATGAAAAGGGATTTAGAACCTAAAGAAGAGGCTAAGAGAGCCGTTCATTTTGCAGAGCAAGGTTTTCGTGCTTATAAGTTACATAGTGCGGTCCCTGGGAAGATTGATGATGAATCTGATCAAACTATAGAAACTGTTACTGAAGTTAGAAGGGCAGTAGGGGATAATTATGATATTTTGGTAGACGTTAATGGTGCATATTCAGTTCATCATGCTATAGAAATAGGCAAGGCATTAGAACAATTGGGAGTTTTTCATTTTGAAGAACCAAGGCCACACTATGACTTACAAGGATTATCTAAAGTGGCAAATGCTCTTGATATACCTATTGCATCAGGAGAAAATATTTATAGTGAATATGAATACAAAGATCTAATTCTTAAAGGGAATGTCGATATAATTCAACCTGATATTGTTAAAACCCCTGGTTTTACAACGTTTATAAAGATTGCAAATATTGCATCTGTTTTAGGTATACCAATAACATGTCATAACACTCAACCGATTATTAGTACTGTAGCTCATGCTCATTTTGTTTGTTCCAACAAAAATACTCCTTATGCTCAAGAGTACAACATTGAACATATTTCTATACGTGATGAATTTCCAATATTATCTGAACCTTTGGATATAAAAAATGGATATCTTTCAATACCTGATGGCCCAGGATTAGGAGTGAAGCTTGATATGAAAATGGTTAATAAGATTAAATCATCATAAATCTAATTTAGCGATTACATTTATGCAAATGCAAGTATGATTAATTTTTATTTTTTGGTATCTTTATCTTTAGAGTAACCCAACTCATCTGTTATTCTATCCACATGTTTTATGTAATTATTCGTGGTAAATTCAAGCATATTGTTATCATCATCCAAAATATAAACGAATTTCTGACCATCCATTCTTTTTCCAGGCCCTATAACTATTTTCCAATCTGATTCTTTTAACACTTCCAAAGTTTCTTCAAAATTTTCTACTTCAAAAGCAACATGGAAATCTGGCAATATTATACCGTTTTCAGTATTTGGTTCAACTAAATGTACCATAGTGCCATCAATTGTTCTTGTCCATATAATATTTTCTTGATCTATCATAGATGGAATAATTTCCAATCCTAATAAATCTCTGTATAACTTTAGGGATTTTGTTCGATCATTAATTGATATTCCGACATGGTTTATTTTTTTTAATTTAATTTTTGGTTTTGATTTCATTCTAAAAAAAAAGCCTTTTTTCAAAGGCTTTTATGTTTTTTTATTATTTAAAAAACCTCATACAAAAGTAGCGCTACAACAACATTTGCTTAAGGTAAAATTATTTTTCATTAAGATGTTTTTACTTTATATGTTTTTTTTTGTCAATATTTTATGAAAAAAATAATTAACAAAAATTGACATTTATTTTTTTGAATTTATATAGGTTCATGACCTGCATGTAAATAACAAGCAACCATAACTAAATGGTTCATTTCATCTATAATTTTGTCCCATTCTTTTATTCGATGGGCACCTTTAAATTCAAATAAGATTTTTATATCATCAGTTTCAAATTGATATTCTTTATTCTTTTTCATAGATTCCTTTATCATAATTTTTTCAAACTATAAATTATTATTTCTATAGACTCGAATTAAAATAAATTATTATCATAATTGTTGCCATGGAACACATGGTTAAATTTTCTATTATTGTTAACTTTGATATAGGAATTTCAAAAGACGTTCCTAAACAAGCACAAAGAATTTTTTCTTTTTTCATTAACTTATTGTAAATACCATATGTTTGAGGTAGCAAAATTACAATAGTTGCAAAATTGATAAATAAACTAAAAAAGTTCAACAAAAACAATGTTCCCAAAATCAATTCAATGAATGGATAAATTATACCGAAATTTGGAATTTTATTTGTTATAGGATCATAGTTTGAAAAAGATAGAGCAAACTGTTTAATGTTATGTAATTTAAGGAAGGAAAAAATTATAAAAAAATACCCCATATAAAATCTTAAAAAATCCTTCATGTTAAAAACTTCGTTAAATGATGAGATAATTGATAAAATTACTACAAAAGATAAAGATATAAAAATCGGTTTGTATGTTCTAAAGTAAACAAATAATGAAGTTTGTGAATTTTTATTTTTCTCAATATCAAAAGTATAATTTCCAACTGATTTAATGATTTTATTTAATTCTTCAGTTTCATATTTTTTTGATGAATGAATTATAAGTTTGGTTGAGCTATAACTGATATCAGCTTCTGATATTTCTGATTCTAATTCAAGTTTAGTCTTAATTGTTTGAGCGCATCCTTCACAAGTCATTCCTTTTACTGAAAATATATTTACCGAATCATTCATACTGAGTTTATCATTTTTAAACTTTGTTTAATAATGATTATATATAAAATTATAACTTGAATTCCTATTCTTATATCAGTATCCTTTTGAAAAATTGATAAGATACATTTATGTAATAAAGGAAGTTTTTTATGTGTGGAAGATTTTCAGTAGATATAGATGATGAAGAATTGTTACACCGATTCCCGAATCATAATGTACAACCTTTTCAAAAGGTAACTAACTTCGCACCAACTATGGAGTTACCTATATTTCTTGAAAAAGATGTAATCAATATGAAATGGGGATTGATACCACATTGGGCAAAAGATAGTACTTTTGCTAGTAAATTGATTAATGCTCGAAGTGAAACATTATTAGAAAAAGCATCATTTAAAGATCTCGTTGATATTCAAAGATGTCTTGTTATTTCTAATGGATTTTATGAATGGGATAGCAAATCAAAAAAACCTTATTTCATACATTCTAAAGATAATCCACTTATGAATTATTGTGGCTTATATTCAATTTGGATGGATAATAACTTTCAATCGATTCTAACATTTACAATCATTACAATAGAAGCAAATAATACCTTGTCTAAAATCCATCATAGAATGCCAGTGATATTAGATGAAGGGAATGAATCCAGATGGCTTGATCCAAATAATAACTTTCAGTCAATAAAAGAATTAATCAAGCCAATTGACGATAGTAAAATAGAAATGTACCAAATTGATTTGATTTAATAGTGGCATGATGGCAAAAAAAGGTAAGCTAATACATAAATGTCCATCATGCGAGATGAGAAGATACATTACTTGATATGCTACTTATTAAAAACAAAGTCAACTCAATACTTAGTGATTATGTGACTATGTCTAAAAAAATACCATTGTGGAACAACGGTTAGACGTAAGATATTTTGGGTTAAGATTTTCCCTTAGATTTGTTAACCTTTAAGTTTCTACCATCAACTTCAGAACCATCTAAAGAAGAGATAGCAGTCTCTGCTGCATCATCATCCATTGATACAAAACCAAAGCCTCTAGATCTGTTAGTTTCTCTATCTTTTATTACTTTTGCACTTGAAACTTCACCATGCTCTTCGAACAATTGTTTAAGTCCATCATCATCAATACTCCATGGTAAATTACCGACATATATATCCATTTATAATCCTTTTTATTTAAATACTTAACTATTAGAACATTTTTTTGAGAACTTTTTAGTGTATTTTTATAACGTTTTTACACAAAGCACAGTTATTAACCATCTTTGTAATCTTTATTTTATAATATTATTGACTCTTTTATTAGTCTAAACCTAAAAATTTCTCAAAGAAATAAACAAAAGTTAAGTTAATTGTCTCCAGTTTTTATCTAGTTTTTCAAATGTTTTTTCGTAAATTTTAATTATGTTATCAAAATTATCTATTTTTTTTCTCATGATATTTAGATTTTCTTCAACGTGAGTTAAATTTTTTGAACCTATTATTAATACATGAATTTCTTTTCTAAATAAAGAAAATGCCATAGATAACTCTATGGGATCTATTTCGTTTATATCTATATTATTATTTTTTGTAATATCCAATAATCGTTTGAAATATTCATCATAGGCACTTGCCTTGAAGAATTCATAAGATGTGCTATTTATATGGTGTTTAACTCCTAATAAAGCAGCATTTCCAATAGGTCTTTTCGCAATTATGCCCAAATTTCTTTCAGTTGCTTCAAATAAAATATTTTTAGTTCTAGCTCTTTGATCAGCAATACTATAGCTGGTTTGTAAGGTATCAAAAAGATTAGATTTTACTGCCCAAGCAGCACCTTCATTGTCTCCTGAATATCCAATAAATCTAGTTTTTCCCTCTATTTTAGAATCTTGTAGAGCCCTAATTACATCACCTTTGTTTAATATATGCGTATCGCAAGAATGGAGTTGTACTAAATCAATACAATCTGTTTGAAGGTTTTTCAAACTGTTCTCAATAGATTTTTTAATTTTTTTATAGGTCCATTCAGAATCGGGAGAAGTAGTACTGCCTGTACCAGCCTTTGTAGCTAAAAAATAATCATCTCTCCTATGGCCTACAGATTTTCCAACTATTGCTTCACTATCAAAGTACATAGCTGCAGTATCTAGAAAGTTTATGCCATTATCTAAGCTAAAATTCAAAATTTTGTCAGCTTCTTTGAAACCTGAATATCCTAGTTGAAACCCTACTTGAGCTAAACCTAAACCAATTTTACTTACTTTGATATTTGTTTTTCCAAAAATATTATTTTCCATAAAAGATCCTTAGTTATTAGATAGTCGTTATAATATTAATCATTACCATAAAGTGACTCAGCATCGTGTTGAGGTTTATATCCTATTTCTTTTCTAGTTGTTTCTATATCAAAAATATTATATTTATTATTTGATATAACATAGTAATGAGCACCTGGTCTTAGTTTTCCTTTTACGAAAGTTTTATAACAAGCATCCACAAATCTAGCTGAATCTTCTTGATGGCACCATACAGTAAAGTAGGCTACTTCTTCTTTTTTTCCATTATTTTCATTTATTCCGCCCCATCTTGCCGCGACTGCATTTTTCCCAATGGCACCCAACCTACTACACCAAGATTCTACATAGGCCTTTTCTAATCCATAATCACCAGTTGGACAGGGTTCAGTAAAAACGGAAAGAGGTTTTGGCCATTCTTTTAAGTTTTTGAACTTTCTCTGAGCGATTATAGAATATGGTTCTTTTGTAAAGGGGAAATAAGCGCCCCCAATTGCATGTACTGAACTAGAACCAATGACAAGAGTTTCTGGACATGTATCTAAGATAGAATTAAAGACAAGGTCAGTCATTTTATTCATTTCTACTAGAGGATCTGTTCTTGCAAGGTAAACTATTAAATCTCTTCCTTTTAGAGATTTTTTTAAACCTGATTCGTCAGAAGAAATGTCTAAATCAATAAAAAAATCATTATTAGAAGGACTTTTTGATTTGTCCCTAACATTTGGTAAGTCAATTGATGTAATTGTATAATCACTATGAATTTTAGGTAAAAAAGTTCTTAACCCTGATCCTATAGTTCCTTTACCACCAATTAATAAGACGTCTATCAAATCTTTTCCTTCAATATTTTCAGTTTTTAGTTACTTGGTAAACTTCATCTAACCAATATACCAATTCTGCAGTAACATCTATTCTAGACATTTCTTCCATCCCCCAATATCCCAATTTTGTTTGTTGAGAAATTATATTTTTGCCAGCTCTTATTGCCATATCATAGTATTTTTTTTCTTTAGTGATTCTATAAAGAAGTGAATTACCCCAAGCTACTTTACCCGCTCTCAAGGTATGCCACAAATAATCACTAGATTTTTCTGCGATTAACATGTATCGCTTTGCTAATTCAAGCCATTTTTTTTCATTAGTGTGAAGATACAATCTAGAAAGAAATCCCGTAGCTATCCCAGGATGAAAAAAGAATTGATCTCTTTCTGCATTTGCGGACATAACAAACCTAATATCATCATCTTTGAATTCTGTAATTAGTCCTTCTGATTTATTAAATACTGAATATAGTTTTTCGGGATACTCTGGTTGTAAATCCATAAGTTTTAGCATCCAATTGCCAACCGATTTTGCAATTTCTATTTCTCCTGCATATATAGCAGCAATTCCGTTTCCCGCAACTACCCATAAATCTTGGTAAGTGTTTTTATCTTTTTTTTCAACATCTGAAAAAAAACCTCCACTTTTTTTATCCCAAAATCTCTTAATGAAATTCATTCCCTTTTGTGCAACGTCAAATTGTCCCAATCTTTGAGCACCTACCACAACCCAGCTGTTGTAATAGGTATACCAGTAGTTTTTTAGTTCATCTTTTGGTCTTGGTCCAAAATCTCCATTTGTTTCTAACCCACAATCCCTAATCCAATCTATCATTCTGTTTGCTTGTTGTGTTTTTCCACAAACCTGTAGAGCTGCGGGAACTTTATAGTAAGCAGTTACTCCAGCTGTTGAATCACCGATAATACCGTTATTTTGTATTTGGGATTCTAACCAGTTTGCACCCAAGTCCCTTGCAATTTTAAATTCATTCATTATTTATCCTGAAACTATGTTACTTAATATCTTTAGCATATTTGATTGAAATATCTACTTAATCTTGATACGAGATTTTGAGACAGTGGGCTATATTATAATTTAAGGTTTGAGTTTCAATAATAATTTATTAACTTTAAGGGTTAATCGATAATGATGAAAGGAAAAAATTATGCAGTTTGACACAGTTATAATAAACGGCAAGATTGTTGATGGTAGTGGTAAATCAGCTTTCAAAGCTGACGTAGGCATTCTTAATCAAAAAATTACTGCCATTGGATCTTTGAAATCATCTGAAGCTAAAAAAGTAATTAATGCTGAGAATTTAATTGTTTCACCAGGATTCATTGATATGCATACTCACTCAGATATTTCCTTGATTAATGATCCTTATGGAGAAAGTAAAGCACATCAGGGCGTAACAACTGAAGTAACTGGAAACTGTAGTTATTCTCCATTTCCATGTGGAAAAATTGGACCAAAAGGACTTCATAAAGAACTATGGGAAAAATGTGCAGTAGCTGATGATCCCAATACTAATTGGACATGGAATACATTAGATGAATGGGCTAATACTATTCAAAATAATGGTGTAAGTATTAACATTGCTCCACAATTGGGTTATGCAGCACTTCAAGTCGCCACAGGAGCAAATGAGGATCGTCGCGCAACTGATGCAGAACTAAAAGAAATGAAATATTTAGCTACTGAAGCTATCGAACAGGGTGCCTTTTCTATATCCACCGGTTTATCTGTACCTCCATCTGCTTATGCTTCTACAGAAGAGGTGGTAGAAATTTGTAAAGCTTTATCGCATTATGAAGGGATTTTTTATGCAACACATGCAAGGGAAGGAGCTGGTCGTCATTTGTCAAAAATTGTTGAAGCTGTAGAAATTGGCAAAAAAGCAAATATTTCAGTTCAATTTTCACATTTAGCCATAACAGATTGGAGATATTACGGTGAAGGGCCTAAAATGCATGAACTTTTTGATAGTGCTGTCGAAGAAGGACTTGATATAACTTATGATATGTATCCTTATACTGCTGCAGGCGCAGGACTTGATCAAGTGATTCCTTTATGGGCTCAATCAGGTGGTCTAGATGAGTATATGGCAAGACTTAAAGATGGAGAAATCAGGGAAAGAATTAAAGAAGAGGTGAGCAATGGTATTGGAGGACTTGCTCCACGTTGGGAAACAGTAATTATGTCATCAACAAAAAATGAAAAAAACAAAGATTTAATCGGAATGTCTATAGAGGAAATTTCAAAAAAAAGAAAAATAGACTCCGCAGAAACAGTTCTTCAATTGGTTGAAGAAGAAAATGGTGCAGTACCAACGATAGTACATAATCGTGTTGAAAGTGACATAAGATGTTTTATGGATCATCCATTAGCAATGTTTGGATCTGATGGAAATGCTGTATCTCCTGATGGATTCTATAAATCAGGACAACCACATCCACGATTTTATGGAACATATCCTAGGATACTAGGAAGGTATGTAAGAGAAAAACCATCTGTTTTGTCTTTGGAGGAGGCAGTTTACAAAATGACTGGATTCCCTGCAAAAAGACTTGGAATGAAGAAGCGAGGTCTTATACAAAAAGATTACGTGGCTGACATAACTATTTTTGATCCCGAAGTTGTGATTGATAATGCAACATTTGAAGATCCTCATCAACTACCAAGTGGGATTCCATTTGTATTTGTAGCTGGTGATCTTATTATTGATAATGGTAAGCATTCAAGAAAAAAACCAGGTAAGGTTTTACGAAGAGGAACTGAGTAACTTAATTAATCTTTTTCTATATTCAATATTAAAATAACTATAGAAAAAATAACAGATCCAACAGTCAAAATACTAAAAAATAACCACTCATTGTGGGTACTTGGTAAATTGACTGGAATTCCTTTCCATTTAAATGATTTCATTGACCCTGTTTATATATTTATTGAATATTATATGGTGGGTACTAATTAATTAACATCTATCTAATCAGACAATATGATCACTTCTTGATTATTTTCATATATGTTAATCCATTCGTATATTACTTTTCCTTTATTAAATTTGTTTAATTTTTGATATATGATGTATTTCAATTAGTAGGGAGTTAATAATGAAAATAGGTTGGATCGGTGTAGGTAACATGGGAAATCCTATGGCAAAAAGTGTTCAAAAATTTGCGTCTGAATTCACGGTATGTGATTTAAATCAAGAATCTGCAATAGATATTTTAGAAGCAGGTGGCAATTGGGCTGATACCCCAGCTGAATGTGCTAAAGACAAAGATATTGTGTTTATGAGTCTTCCAATGCCTCAAGACGTTGAAAAAGTTTGTATTGGTAAATCAGGAATAATTGAAACTGTAACCTCCAGTAGCATTATTTTAGATGCTTCAACTAATTCTTTAGCGATGGTAAAAAAACTTCATAAATTATTTGAAGAAAAAGGAATAGAATTTTTAGATTGCCCAGTAAGTGGAGGTGTAATTGGAGCAATCAATAGAGATATGTCGATTATGGTTGGAGGCAAAGAAAGTACTTATAAAAAAATAAAGCCAGCATTAGATTCTATGGGTGATAAGGCAATTTATTGTGGCCCAGTTGGTAGTGGAACGATATGTAAACTTTCACATCAACTTTTTAGTGCCCTTTTATTGGGTATTACAACAGAAGTTTTAGCTTCAGGCGTAAAAGCAGGTATGGATTTAGATACTTTAGTAAGTGCAATATCTAAATGTGCTTCAGGTAAAAATCCACCTTTTAAAAATTGGATAGATGCGAAGGAATATAATTTTGAAAGTAATGAGTTGTCTTTTTTCCTAGAATTAGCTGCAAAAGATGTTAAATTATCTTGTGAAATGGGTAGAGAAAATAAAGTTCCAATGGACATGGCAAATATAATTGAACAAAAAGTAATTGAAGCTATGAATAAGGGTTGGGGAAGAAAAAATTCTGGTATAGTTCGTAAAATAATAGCTGATAGGGCAGGAGTAGAATTTGATTATGCTCCTGGGGGATTTGCTTAAATAAATTCTGAAATTAAAAAGGAAATATATATGGAAAAAATTTTTTCTCACATAGACAGTCATATCGATGAAACGATAGAAACTCTTTTTAAAATGGTAGCTCAACCGAGTATTTCAACACAAAATATAGGTTTTGAAAAGGCTCCAGCTTTAATGAAAAATGTTTTGTCAGAATATGGTTTAAATACAAAAATTCTTCATACTTCTAATAATGGTCATCCATCTATTTTTGGAGAATATAAAACAAATAATGGTAAGACTTTAATGTTATACACTCATTATGATGTTCAACCACCTGAACCACTTGAATTATGGGAATCAGATCCTTTTCATCCGGAAAAAAGGGGGAACAGACTTTACGGTAGAGGTATGTCTGATGATAAGGGCAATATTGCAGCTAGACTTGCCGCAATACGAGCATTCCTAGATGTAGAAAAAAAATTACCTTGTAATATAAAATTTTTTGTTGAGGGAGAAGAAGAGATGGGCAGTAAAAATCTGATGAGCCTCATAGAAAAAAATAAAACATTATTATCTGCTGATGCGTGTATATGGGAGGGAGGAGGTAGAAATATGTCTGACAATCCATTTATTTATTTAGGCTTAAAGGGTGTTCTTACTATAAATATGAGTGTAAGAAAATTGAGTGTTGATGCTCATTCATCTTATGCTCCTATTTTGCCATCAGCGATTGAAAGACTTATTCAAGCCATAAATTCAATGAAAAATGATGAAGGTAAAATAATCATTGAAGGATTCGGAGAAGATATTCTAGATTTGAACAATGAACAAATTAAAGCTATATTATCTTTACCAGACGATACAAATGAATGGAAAGAGACATTTGGGTTAGAAAAATTAGGTGATGATTTAGAATCAAATGAAGATTTAAAAATAAAACTTTTTGCAGAGCCTACTGCAAATGTAGCAGGGATAGAGTCAGGTTATAACGGTGAGGGAATGAAAACGGTTTTACCAGCTCTTGCTCAATGTAAAATGGATTTCAGACTTGTTCCTAATCAAGATCCAAATAAAATATTTGAATTAGTAAAAAAACATCTGGTAAAAAATGGCTTTTCGGATATTAATATAGAACCCGTTGGAAAAGTTTATCCCTATAGGACAGAAATGAATTCTGATTGGGTTGAATTAGTTAAAAAGACTGCCTTCGACGTATACAAGAAAAATCCTGTCATAACACCCAACACGGCTGGTTCTGGACCTATGTATGAATTTGGTTCTATACTTGGGATTCCCGTTTGTAGTGCAGGGATAGATCACCCCACGCACAAAATTCATGCTCCCAATGAAAATATCACAATAGAAGATTTGACATTAGGAGCAAAACATATAGCACTAATTATGAAAAAATTTGGTGAATAGCCTATTTTCCAGGAGGAGTGTAATTAAATTCTCCAGCTTTTTTTATTGCGGCAACCGCATCATTCATATCTAGTAAAACAGTTGTGGATACGTTATCTAACGCTCCAGATGAAGCAACTTTAATCAACATTCCTGCGGCTGTAATATTGTCTGGTGCATCAACAATAATAACTAGATCTGAATCTCCAAATGTCATATATCCATCTATTAATTTACATCCCATTGCTGCCATCTGTTTACCAACAATTTCCAATCTATTCATGGGATTTTTTATCTGCGCTGCCCAAGCTTCAGCAGAATAACTTGCTTGTATCATATATTTTGCCATTTTTACTCCTTAATAAAAAAATGCCTGTAAAAAGGCAATTTTCAGTTTGATTAATAAAATGAAAAAATCTAAAAATTACCTCAAAAATCAAATATTAAAAGATTTTTTTTCATTTTCATACCAGTTTTTTACTGTATAGGTTTTATTTTGTCAAGTTAAAAAAATAAAATGATAATTTGGTAAAGTTTTGAATAATTATTTATAGTAATGGATTAGTTGGCGGTGTGATAGACCAATCATCTCGAGATAATCCATTTCTATCCCACACCACTTTTCCATTTTTAATAGTCATTTCGCATGTAATTCTTTTATTTGAATACATTACTCTTGATGCAGTTCCATTATCGGTCATCCCAAAATCTCCATTATGAACCTTCAGTACAGCTATATCTGCAATAGCAGTTTGGCCTAAAGTACCCAATTCAGGATGATTTATTATCTTAGCTGGATCTGTAGTTGAGCGTTTAACAATATCTTGTAAATCCATACCTAGTGCTAAAAGCTTTGTCATAGTTTCAGGCATTGTAGCTTGGTTATTTAAAATACTGTCTCGATGCATATCTGTTGATATAGTATCGGGTAAAAAATTCTGATCTATGGCTGCTTTAGCAATTCTAAATGAGAAACTTCCTGCACCATGACCAACGTCAAATTTTACACCTTTTTCTCTAGCTTTAAAAAAATACTCTTTTACGTTATCTTTTTCATCCGTCATTGGTTTGCTTAAAGCGTAACAGTGAGTAACAATGTCATTTTTTCTCAGGTGATCTAGCATCATTTCCTTCATTGGCCTGGCTGCAGTTGGAGTTTGATCAACCATTACAAATACTCCTGAATCACTTGCTGCCTTAATAGCTCTATCTAGTGGTTCCCAGGTAGGGCCTGAATAATGAGCGACTTTAACTCCTACTATCAAATCAGGCCTTTCTTTAATTTTTTCTGAGGTTAAATCTACGCTCATCCCTTGAATATTTTGTTCAGGTTGACCAACCATTCCTTCACCTGCAATATTCAAGAGAACAAATATATTAACGTTTGAAGGCTTAATTACCTTTTCATTGAATTCATCAAATGTTTGATGTCCAGACCCACCTGCATCCACAACTGTAGTAGTTCCTTCTGACAAACAATGTGCGTCGGGCAAAATAGTTCCTTGATAACCAAATAAATGCACATGTAAGTCAACTAATCCTGGACAGACAATTAGATCAGTTACATCTACTGTATTAAATGCATCTTTTTCTGATATGTTTTTTTCAACATTTGCTATGAAACCACCTGAAATACCTACATCAAAAAGACCATCAATATTATTAGCAGGATCTATTACTCGGCCTCCCTTGAGAAGAATGTCATATTTAACAGATTTATTTTTCATAAAATTATTCTTTCTGTATTATTGGATATTATATGTGCTTTTAGTGGAGAGTTCCCAAAATGATTACTATTACCCATTTTATAGTAAATATCCTTCTAAATTTTTGCAGCTACTCCTCCGTCAATGTTAATTATTTCTGATGTGATAAATCTTGATTCTTCACTCATAAGAAAAAGAACAAGGTTCGCTACGTCTCTTGGGTAGCCAGGACCAGGAATTATTTGTGTTAAATCAAACATGCTCTCAAAAACATGATGCCCCCCATCCGGGTCGTTAATTGTGCCTCTAGTTGCACCTGGTGTCATGATTTGCCCAGGTCTTATACAGTTAACTCTAATGTTTTTATCTCCTCCGACTCCAGCCATATATCTTGTTAGTGCATCAATTCCTGCTTTAGCAACATAGTAGGAAGGGGCAGTAGTTCCAAATTGTTCCTTCATTTTTGGACTGAATCCTCTTTGAGCAGCTAGAGAAGACATATTGACTATAGCTCCCCCTCCTGATTCCACCATATGGGGCCATACTGCTCTTGAAACATAAAAAGTGCCATTAAGATTATCATTAATTACTGTGTTCCATGCTTCCGTGGTAGATTCAGGAAAATCTCCCGGTGCACCGTGTCCAGCATTATTAAATAAAAGATGAATATTCCCGTAAATTTCAGATGCTTGTTTAACAGCATTCTCAACAGAATCTAAATCTCCAACATCACAACGTATAAAAGTTGCTTCACCGCTTTCTTTTTTTATTTCACCTTCAACTTTTTTTCCTTCTTCCTCTCTTCTTGCCATAATTATTACTTTTGCACCTTCTTTAGCAAAAAGATGAGCTGTATTTTCTCCTATCCCACTATTTCCACCAGTTATAATAGCAACTTTGTTTTTTAATCTTTCAGACATTTTTTCTCCTTTTATCTTTTATATATTTCTTAAACTAGATATTCAATAATCAATGAAATCAAATAAACCACCAGTACACAAATTATGAATATAAATATCCATTTAAGTCCAAGTTCTTTAATGATCCATTCTTTAATCGAAAGGTTATTTATATCTTCTTCTTTCCTTTTCCTTCTAGGCATAATTATTCACCATCCAATTCTGATACAAACACAATAGGTTCACCCCATCCTCCTTGCCAAGGCCATTCTGCATCTGTATATGAAGCAGCAGACCATTCTCCGGACGGTTCTGGATTTTGTACTACCCATGTTCCTCTATCTATCAAAGTACCGTATTTATCAACTGCTCCGTCTGGATCTTTATAATAAAAAATATAGCATTTTTCAGAACCATCGCCACATTCGAGATTTACCCACATTGGCCTACCATTAAAGTTACTCACATAATTATATACTCCACCGAATGCTGACCTATTATATTCCACTACATGTAATTTTTTGGTTCCTTCCCAGTTTTTAGTTAGATTAGCCCCTCCACGCATTGAAGGTGCTGCGAAAAATTCTTTTACTCCCCTGTCAGTTATCCACCAGTTTAATAAAAGATCTCCATTTCCCTCCATACTTACTGGATCAATCAGACCATATCTACCCCCTTGAGTGAAAGGAAGTAATCCAGAGTAACACTCAGATCTTGCTGTTCCAAAAGTAACGTTTAAATCTTCGTACTTTATATTTGAGTTATTATAATTTTCAACTAGAGAAGCAAGTGTCGGTTCATTATTAAATGAAAATCCTGAATACCCGTCATGATCACCACATAATGAAGGATTTCGTTTTATATTTCCATAAAATGCTGTCGGTTCGGCATATCCACTATAAAAATAGCCTATTTGATCGTTTGCATTAGTATAATATTGTTTTAAATTATCCACATAGAAATAGCCTATGCCATTGTATACTGTGGTAGACCCCCAAGTTATACCATTTTCATATCCCATAAAACCACTGGATTTTGTTGTTTCAACAGTAGGAGTAGGTTTTATTTCAACAGTAGGAGTAGGTTTTATTTCAACAGTAGGAGTAGGT
>CAZPYN010000012.1:0-28835 GCA_964590915.1 uncultured Dehalococcoidales bacterium | reverse complement strand
GACCCCCTCGGTGTAAACGAGGTGCTCTAGCCAACTGAGCTAATCGCCCATGAAAGTAATTTTATCAGTAATAATTATATAACGATTATGTAAATGATTATTTTTCAGAAAATTGAAAAATTAATTCCACGGGATATTAAATTCTCTTACAGCGTTTCTCCAAAAAACATCTTCAATTTGAGTATTATTCATTTCACAAATTATCGATGCTTGTTTAATTGAAATTAATTGTTCATAAAGAGATATTATCGGTCTATTGGATGTATGAGAAAAATTTAGAGATTCTACTTTATCTGTTTCAATTTGATAATGAAAGTGTCCGTAAGCAGTATATGCTCCGTGAAAAGATACAGATTCAATACCATCAGTTCCATAAAAAATTCTTTTATGGTCTTCATTTTTAAACAAAGTTATAAAAGGTCTTACATCAGTTACAGCAGATAAATCATACCATATGTTTGGCAAATTTTTTAAAGTATCTATTGCTTTTTCAATCGGTCGATATGTAAAAGATCTGGCTACATGTGCTAATATCCATTTGATTTTAGGATATTTTTTTGTTGTAAATTCCTCTAAATTTTTCAAATTTTCTTTATCTCCGCATCCATCCTGTTTAGCCATATGTAAAGTAATCCAAATTCCTAAATCATTAGCAAGTTCCATTTGTTCATGTGTTAAATAATCTTCTATATTACATTCGTTAATATCTCCTGAAGATGAAAAATATCTGTAGACTTTAAGTCCTTGAAATCCTCGATTTTTCATATCTTTTTCGATATCAGTTATTGAATCTAATGGAGTTGTTAATCTATGCGCCCTTAGAAGGTTGTTATCTTTTATTTCTTGATGAATATATTTGTTATGAGCATTCACATCCGTACCAAACATTGGTTTCCCTAAAATCAAACTATTAACTTCTCTTTTGGGAAGTACTAATTTGTACCAATCCTTTATAGCTTTTAAAGGTGTATTTGGGAAACGATTTTTGTGAATGCTAGATTCATCTATAAGATCATTGTTGATCATGTGTACATGACAATCATAAATCCTTTTTGGGACCCAATCTTCTAATTCCTCATACCAAAATTCTTTATCCGCATTCCTATATTTAATTAAATTGTTCATCATTAATAAGATAGTACTATTCAAAAAAAACCTTGAAAGATTTAAATGAGTTTATTTTCAACTAAATAGAATAATTTTATGAATGAAAATAATAAATATATAATATAAATAACAAAAAATTCAATCTAATGTCAAAAATTACAGATATCGAAGGTCTAAAGGTAGGTCATTGGACAGATAAAAAAAATAAAACGGGATGTACGGTTTTAATATCTGAAAAACCATTAATTGCTTCTGTAGATATTAGAGGCGGAGCCCCTGGCACAAAAGAAATTGCATTACTTGATCCTATCGCAAGTGCACCAAATGTTAATGCAATTTTACTTACAGGAGGCAGTGCATTTGGTTTAAATGCGTCAGGTGGTGTTGTTAAGTTTTTAGAAGAAAAAAATATAGGGATAAAATTTGGTGGGAATATCATTCCTTTGGTGCCATCTGCTGTCATTTTTGATTTAAACGTGGGATCAGGCGAAATAAGACCTGGATTCGAAGAGGGTTATATTGCAGCTAACAATGCTTCTAAAAATTTTTCAATTGGTCCAGTGGGTGTTGGTACTGGTTGTACAGTTGGGAAATTACTTGGTAATAAATATAGTATGAATGGAGGAGTTGGAACATCTTCATATAGATTTGATGATGGAACAATTGTTTCTTGTTTAGTTGCTGTTAATTCTGTAGGTTCAGTGTTTAATCCTATTAATGGTGAAATTATAGCTGGCCCCATGAAGAATAAGAAAATATATGATTCAATTGATTTATTCTTAATTGGAAAAAATCAGAAACGTGGATTTGAAAATACTACAATTGGTCTTATAGCTACAAATGCAAATTTGTCAAAAGTTGACTGTAAGAGACTAGCTATCGCTGCTAATGATGGGCTAGCTCTTTCCGTAAGACCTTCTCATACATCAAGTGACGGAGATCTTTTTTTTGGAATTTCTACCAATGAAAAAGCTACTACGTTAACCCAAGATCAACTATTTTCTGCTTCCGTAAAGGTTACATATGAAGCAATAAATAATGCTATATTGGAATCTAATTAACTTTTGTTAATTTTTGAAGTGATCTTAATTCTCTTTTTGGATTTAGAAATTGCCCATAATCGCTGTAGGAGACTTCTGCTAAATAAATATTCCCAATAGAATCCACAGATATTCCATGTGGAGAATAAAATCTACCAATACTTGGGCCATAACTTTCTTTTCCAATCCTAGATAATAATTCTCCTTCTTTGTTGAATATTGAGACTCTTGGGCCAAGATCTGTTCCTGTGTCATTAGATGATATCCCAGAAAAATATTCTCCTACATAAAATATATCTTCAGATCCCCTTCTATCTATATATAAGCATGCTGCTCTAGATAAATTTATCCACTGGTCAATATATTTACCAGTGGGATCAAAAACTTGTATTCTATGATTTTCTCTATCTGCTACATAAACTAAACCTTCACTATCAGTAGAGATATTATGAACAATATTAAATTGACCTTCACCTGTCCCAGATTCTCCCCAAGAAAATAAATAATTACCTTCTTTGTCATATTTATGCACTTTGGCATTGGAATATCCATCTGCTACATATAAATCCTTATTATTAGAATCAACAGCTACCTGAGTTGGAACTGAAAAAGGTATTCCACTCATTTTTTTTGATGGTTTATTTGCTTCTCCTATCTGAAATTTCAAATTCCCCATACTATCGAATTTTCTAACTGTACTATCTCCATTATCGACGCAATACAGATAATCATCATCATCAATAGTAATGCCGTGAGGATTTTTGAAAACATCATCTCCCCATGAATCAATATATTTACCGTTAGGATCAAATATAATTATGGGTTTCGTTCCTCTATTAAACACAATAACTTGATCTTTTGAGTTAACCCCTACAGCTGTTGCTTCTTTTAGAGTCCAGTCTTTAGGTAAATTCCCCCATTCTTTTCCATCAACACGGAAAACATATGGTTCTTGACCCATAATTTCGGGATTGGTCCCCAAATCTAATTCTTCATGACTAGGCAAGCCACCTTCTAAATTAGCCTCTTCTTTTTTAGACATAATTACTTTCTTCTGTTTTTTTTAAATTTAGTTTATTTTGTTTCAATAGGCAAATCAGTATTACCCCATTCTATCCAAGAACCATCATAAACCTTTACATTATCGTATCCAAGTAGTTCTTGTAGGACAAACCATGTATGAGTTGCTCTGACTGCAGTTTGGCACAATGTGTAAACAGCTTTATCAGTTTTAATCCCTTTACTTTCGTAAATAGATTTTAATTTTTCAGCATCTAAGAATTCTCCTGTTTCACTTACTGCATTACCCCAATCAACATTTTCAGAACCGGGAATATGCCCACCTCTATCTGCTCTCACATCTTTACCAGAATATTCATCTGGACTTCTAGTATCACAGACAATTTTAGATGGATCTTCAACTGACTCCAAGATTTCTTCCCAATCGGCAATCAAATTTAAATTTGGATTTTTCGTAAATTTATAATCAGATTTTGTTATTTCTTCACTTGAAGTACTAATCGGTAATCCATTTGCTTCCCAGTAAACCCATGAGCCATCAAGTAATCTTGTATCTTCGTGCCCATAAACTTCTAAAGCCCACAATCCTCTGGATGCCCACAAATTACTTTTGTCATCATAAAAGACAACAGTATCATTTGGCTCAATTCCAATTGATGCTAACGTTGTAGCAATGTGGTCTGATGAAGGGAGCATACCTTTTATTCCATTTTCATCTTCCCATTGAAAAACATCATTTGGAGTTATTCTTATCGCACCAGGAATGTGTCCAGCATCATATGCTTCAGGTTTTCGAACATCGATTATTTTTATATCTTTTTTATCAAGATTTTCATTTAACCATTTGGCAGAAACTAATTTTTCTGTGTTCGCATAACCTCTGTTTTCAAAATCACTAGCACTTGATTTTTCTCCTGCGCACGCTAAAAGAAACACACTAGCAAATAACATTATAACTAAAATTTTCTTCATTTTTTTTCTCCTTCTATTTCTTTAGTAAGGGTTATTTTCCACTCACTATTATTTATTTCATTAATTTCAACTTCAAAGCCTCTTTTTAAAGCTTGAGGCGGAATGGTTGATAATGCTGGGGAATGATCAGTCATTACCTCCAATATATTTAAATCTTTATTTGAATCTAATTCTTCATTAGTTTTTAACATTGGATATGGGCAGATTTCACCTCTCAGATCTAATGTTTTTATTTCTTTTTTGGACATTTACTACTCCTTTACAAGTTTAATTTGCCAAAGATTTTCAACAATCTTTATTTTTACGCTTATTTTTTTTGACAGTGCTTTTGGAGGGATGTATTTAACCAATATTTCTTCATTTGTTATTAAAAGAATCTTTTCTTCTTTTGAAAAAGAATTCAAAATTTTCTCTACTTCCAGTAATTGTTTCTTAACAGATTTGCCGACTAAATTTATTTCAGTAGATATGTTCATAATTCAACCTATAATTTTTATTATTTTTGTTCCTATGAATGCTCCCAAAGCTAGACTAATTCCAAAAACCCAACCAGAAAGAGATAAAGACGATACTGCTGAAAAAAAAGCACCAATTGTACATCCAATGCCCAGAGTAGCAGAGTATCCCATTAATACTCCTCCAGAAATTGACTGCAAATATCTTTTTGGTTCTTTGGGGGTTCTTATTTTAAATTCTTTAGATAGTAAAGCAGATACCAAAGCACCAAAAAACACACCAATCGTACTTACAAAAGTATGAGATATTATTCCTTGATCTACACTACCCCCAAGGCAGCCACTTAAAGAAGATATTCCTTTCAATGGGCCATTAGTAAAATTTAAAGATTCAGATATATTAATTGACTGTTTCATTATTTCTCCAGTTACTCCAGGAGGAGAATGAAACAGAAAATAAATAATAGCAACAAATCCTAGTGCAAGACCACCAGTAGTAGTAGACCAGCTTTTTACAAATAATTTATTGATAATTTCAACAATTTTTTGATAAAAACTTTTTGTTTCAATTTCATTATTTTTTGAAAAAACAAGATTGGAGATACCAGATTTTGTTTCAATATAAATAACTATAAAATAAACAAGTAACAGAAGTGACAGGGTGATTACTAATGAAAATCCAAAGCCTAATGAAAAAGTAGATGGCAGAAAAATCTTCGGTTCTTTGCTGATAAAAACATTCCACCAAAAATCCCAAGAAATTATTAATAAAATAGCTCCAATAAATATTCCAAGCATGGTTACCATAGATGCTATATATCCTTCAGCAACTCTATATATTGTTCCCGAAACACAACCTCCTGCAGTAACCATTCCGATACCAAAAAGTGTCCCCGCGACAATGGTACTTATTCCAACTGGTAGAACGTGAGCAGCTGATGGGAATTCTCCTGGTAGAGGATTTGGTAAAATCCAACTTAATATTCCAACAAAGCCAATGGAAGAGACTGCGATAGCTATCAATACTCCTTTCATATTTTGACCTGAACCAAATAAAAATAAATCTCTAAAAGAAGCGGCAAAACAGAATCTTGATTTTTGAAATATGAATCCTAATGAACTAGCAGCAAGCCATATAGCAGCATTAGAAAAATTATTTCTAGAAATGAAAAAAGAAATAATAAAAACTAAAGCAAGCAAAATACAACCTATAAGAGATTGTATATGAAATTTTTTATTTTCTACTTTATCGGCTGTAACCATAAAATTTACCAAAAAAAAAACCCCTTATTTGGGGTTTCAATAAATTGTTTTTATGAACTTAAATTATTTAACAAATTAAAGAAACCGATTGCACGTTCATACAACAACAACAAGAATCTTTTGTTAATAAATTAATATTCATAGGAAGTAATGATAACATAAATAAAATTTATAATGTTGTAAACTTAAAATATTATTCCAATTCAAAACATTTATCATGAATAACTTTGAAACAGAAAATATAAGAAAAGATTTTCCTATTTTGAACAGGAAAATTAATGGAAATCCATTAATTTATTTAGATAATGCAGCAACTTCTCAAAAACCAATTACAGTTATCGAATCTTTATCCAATTATTACTCAGAATATAATTCAAATGTTCATAGAGGTGTGCACACATTATCAATGGAAGCAACTGATGCATATGAATTAGCACGTACAAAAATTGCAAATTTTTTAAATTCAAAACCTGAAGAAATTATTTGGACGCGTAATACCAGTGAATCATTAAATATAGTAGCTAAGGGATTGTCAAAAAGTATTTCTGAAGAGAATAATATAGTTATATCTAAAATGGAACATCATTCGAATCTGGTACCATGGCAACAATTGTGTCTAGAAACTGGAGCAGAATTAAGATATTTAGAGAATGATTCAAACGGTATCATAGATTTAGTTGATGCTCGTGAAATAATTGATAAAAACACATCTATCTTATCCATCACCCACATGTCTAATGTATTAGGCATCATTAATCCAATCAATGAATTGAGAGATATATCAATTAAATTTGGGACGAAATTAATTATTGATGGAGCTCAAAGTGTTCCACATTTTTCAGTAGATGTAAGAGAATTAGATTGTGACTTTTTGTGCTTTTCAGCTCATAAAATGTTAGGTCCAACTGGAATAGGTATATTGTATGGGAAGAAAGAATTACTAGAGAAAATGAATCCCAATTATTTTGGAGGAGATATGATTTCTGAAGTAACCTATGAATCTGCCACTTGGAATGATTTACCTTATAAATTTGAAGCAGGGACTCCTAATATAGCTGACGCTATAGCTACAGGTGTTGCTGTTGACTATTTAACCAGAATAGGAATGGATAATATCTTTAAACATGAACAATATTTGACTGAGTATACAATAAATAAATTTTCAGAATTAAGAAATTATAAAATAATTGGTCCAAAGAAAATAAAAAATAGAGGAGGCGTTATATCTTTTAATCACCGAAACTTACATCCTCACGATGTTGGTGAAGTATTAGACAAATTTGGTATAGCAATTAGGACTGGGCACCATTGTGCTATGCCTCTTGTAAGATCCTACGATATAGTTGCTGCAGCTAGAGCAAGTTTTTATTTGTATAATACTAAAGATGAAATAGATTATTTCATAGAATCTTTGATAGAGGTTGAAAATTATTTTAAATAATTTAATTTATTTTTGATGTAAATGATTCATAAAAATTTCTACAAATATCAGAACTTCCAACTACAACACCTTCTTTTTCATTAAATATTGTAATTTTTGGTTTATTCCAAACACATTTTAATCTCCACATATAGCTATCAACTTCAACCCAAAAGTCATAACTTTCTAGTCCATCTTTATTACAATTAAATATTTTTTTATTTTTGGCATTGAGATAGGAATTTTTATCATTGGCACATTGACCGTAAATGGATTCATTAGAAAGTTTTAAATCCTCATGGTTATAAAAAGTATCCAATGTAGTAATCAAATCATTTTTTACATCAACTGGATATAATGCTATTGCAAACCATAAATCCTCTTCTCCAAATCGATTAAGTAAGCTGTAGGAAAATCTTGGAATAAATACACCGTTATAAAATTCATGGAAAATTGATTCTGAATTTGCTTTTTCTAAAAAAGTATCATTAACATTTAAATAAAAATTTAAATCTGTAATTGTTAACTCATTACCCATAGCATCTACGTTAAGTTTTTGGAATTCTTTTATAGAATTTGGATATTTAATTTCAAAAAATTTACAATGTTCACTATTATTAGAATTACAAATCAAGTAATCCTGATCATTTGAACAAGAAAACAACACAAATAATAAAATAAAAACTAATTTTTTTTTCATTGTAAGAAGACTAATCCAAAAAATTTAAATTATATTTTTCTTCAAGTATAATTCTATAAAACAATTTACTAGTTCCTGATGATTTATCATAGAGTTTTAATAAATCTTTTTTTTCTTTTATTAAAATTCTAGTGATTCCTTCTCGGTGTTTTTTTGCTAAATTGTACATTATAGGATCAATTTTATTTTTTGAATAAATTACAGGATGATCTTCATGAAGCTTGACTTCTATACCGCTGGAAATTAATTTTGATAAGATTTCTTTAGAATTTTTACTCATAATAATTTTATAATTTATAGTATATTGAATTTATCTACCACATATTTTTACTATGTGAATTTTGCTTTTAGATCAAATGGGTACATATCCTTTCTAATATTTTTATACTCAAAAAATGATAGATCGGAAGTTGTTATGCCTGGAGAATTTACTAGTAATATCTCCGCTGCAATAGGTTGATACGCTGGTCTTGGTGAACTTACACCTTTAGCAATTACAATTTTATAATTTTCTGGATTGATTCCCATAGAATACATTTGTTCTCTTGCTGTATTTCCACTTCTCATTGATGTAAGCAATATTGTCATACCATTTTTTGTATCAAATCTAACTCTTTTGCCATCATCAAAAAATCTAAACCCTCCATGATTGGGCCTATGTTCCTCATACTTCCCATCATGAATTTTTTTTATTTTACCTGTGATGCTCACAGGTTTTCCATGCATATCATCAGTTTTCCCACCTACATTAATTGTTATCTCTTCACCTTCTCCAGCATTAACACATATTTCTACTGATTCTGGATCATAAATACTTTGTAAAAAACTTTTGATTTTCATCTCTTTAGCTTCTTTTAAAATATGTGTAGAGTCAGCAGTAGATCCTCCTCCAATGTTGTCTCCAACATCCATAAGAACAATTGGTCCAAGGTGCGAGTGGTTTGTTTTGACAGATTCTTGTAGTGCAGATCCATCATTGGGGACGTAGTTTTCAGTCCCTTTGGGTTTAGGACCAACATATTTTTTAATCGCTAATTCCAAAGCTTCTTTTATACTATGAACTGGCTTATTTAAGTCCTGCCTTTTTTCCCAAGCTTTCAAAGCTAAACCTTTTGAAATTTCTTTTGCTAAGCTTTGGTTATTATCTGTAATAGTTATCCAAGACATTCCCATTTCAAGTACGTCAGCATAGGGATATCCTTCAGCTACAGAAGTATCAAGTACATTTGTGATTTCGTTTGCATTAATACATTCTTCAACAATGCTTTTCATTGGTTCTTGTCCTGTAAATTGTTTAACAATATTTACTAACAGTGGAGGGGTTTCAATAGCTTGAGTTGGTTTGATTTCTCCATTGATAGTTTTAACAATTAAAGATGCACACTTATAACCTCTAGGTTTAGGATCAAGATGCGGACATGTTCTCCAAACAATGCATATGTTAGTATTTTCTACAGTATATTTTGAAATATTAGCATGCATATCTAAGGTTATACCAACAGGGATCTCAGAACCTACAATTTCTCTTATTGTTCTTGTAAATTCTGCATCCATATCAGGAAATTCTTCAGAAACTGCAGCCCCATGATTTGCTAATAATACACCATCCCAAGGACCCTCATTTTTCAACATCTCAAACATTTCTGAAGAGAGCCTATCATAAGCATCTTTAGTTATTGTTCCAATGGGTCCTGTATTTGCATACATTAGTGGTATAAGTTCAAAATCAAAATCTTTAGCTGCGTCTATATAACCTGCTATTGTATAATTTGACCCTTTGTAATGCTCTATTATTTCATTTCTTCGTTTAATTTCTACTTTTTCGAACTCTTCATATGTTGCTGGGGTGCTTGAAAAAGTGTTAGTTTCATGTGATATTCCTAAAGTTGCAATTCTCATTATTTTTTTCTTATTATTTGGTTTTTTTATGAAATATAATATACATAATATTTTTTATAATTATGGTAGATGACAATAAAATTTCTATTGATTTACATGGAATGAGAGCTAATGAGGCAAAGATTGCCATTGAGAAACACATTATAAATTGTTTAAATAATAATTTATCTCAAATAAGAATAGTACATGGACATGGAGAGGGTGTTTTAAAAAAAATAACTCAAGAAACTTTAGATAAATCTGAATTCGTAAAACGGTACTATTTCGATCATAATTATAGTGCAACCATTGGTGAGTTGAAATACTAGAATCGCATTAATATTGTTCCTATAATAATCTTCTGAATATTATTCCTAAAATTGCACCTATAATCATCCATAGTGTCCATCGAAATAACATATTTTTAGTATACAGTTGTTTAAATTTTTCCATATTGACATTTTTCCTATACTAATTTTATTTTTTTATCTAGATCGTTTATTGCTAGATTGAATTCTTTTTCCATCTCAAGTACAGTTTTTTCCACTGTGGTAATATTATTAATCCTACCTATACCCTGACCTGATCCCCATATATCCTTCCAGGTTTTGGGTTTTTCTTTTTTATTAAAATTTGTTTGTTTTTTATCTCCTATGGGTAAATTATCAGGATCTAAGCCTGAATTTATTATTGACTGTTTTAAATAATTCCCGTGAATCCCTGAAAAATAAGAAGTATAGATAATATCTTCAGCAGAACTATCTACAATCATTTTTTTGTATACCTCATCAGCGTTTGCCTCTGTTGTGGTAATAAACCTTGAGCCTATGTAAGCAAGATCCGCACCTAGTGCAATTGATGATGCAATTGTATAACCATCAGCTATCGAACCAGATAGAATTATTATTCCTTCAAACCATTCTTTTACTTCCCTCAATAATGCAAAAGGAGATAAAGTTCCGCCGTGTCCACCAGCTCCAGCACAAACTAAAATTAGCCCATCTACACCTAGATCTGCGGCTTTTTTAGCATGTTTTATATTAATTACGTCATGAAAAACCTTACCTCCATAGCTCTGTACGGCATCAACAATTCCATTTGGTGCTCCCACACTTGATATTACAATTGGGACTTTGTGTTTAACACAGGTTTCCAAATCTTTAGATAATCTAACGTTTGATTTGTGACATATTTGATTTACAGCAAAGGGTGCAGCTTTTTTATTAGGGTTATTTTTTTCGAAATCTAATAATGTAGATTTGATCTCTCTAATCCATCTATCTAAATCATCAGGTTCTCTTGCATTTAATGCTGGAAATGATCCTATTATTCCTGCTTTGCACTGGCTTATAACAAGGTTTGGATTTGAAATAGTAAACATAGGAGCTCCTATGACTGGTAATCTCAGAGATTGTTTAAGTCCGTTAATTTTGTACATAACTTTAAGCCTAGTATAGTTTTTTATATTTTATCTAAATTCAAAATTTCTTCATTATATTTATACATTTTCTTCATATTTTTCTTATAAATGCAAATGTTAAAAGAGTTTTCATCATTGTTATTACAACTGTTTTTATACCTTCCTTATAATTTTTTTCATGCAAGTGGAACGATAGTGTTTGCAAATCTTAAAGATGCAAATATTTCTGTATAATATTGAATTGAACATAAAAAATATAGTCAGATAAAGATAATTATTGGAGAAATTATTGAACAATTCAGAAGACATAGATCATATTATCAATCAGAGTCAAAACAAATTTAGGAAAAAATTTATCTTTGGCCTTACATTTTTACTTCTTTTGATAATCATTTATATTGCATGGTTTTTGTTCGGTAATTCTAAGGATAGCTCACAAGAAATTGTTTATATCGAACATGTTGTTGGTAGGGGTACCATCGCTGATTTACTTATTGCTTCGGGTAGTACTGAAATAGATAAAAAAATTAATTTATCTTTTGGAACTAATGGTGAAATATTAAAAGTTAACGTTAAGGAAGGTGATCTGGTCAAAGAAGATCAATTGATAGCTGAATTAAATTCTTATGATTTGGAAAATGCTTTGGAAAGATCAAAGATTCAATTGGAAAAATTAAAAATTCAATTGGAAAAATTAAAAGATTACCCTTCCCAAGAAGAAATAAAATCAGCACAATATCTCGTATCTCAAGCGGAAAACAATCTAAAACAATTAAACGATTTTCCTTCGGATGAACAATTAAAAGCAGCAGAAGAATTGGTGACTCTGGCAGAAGCAAATTATATTCTTGCAAAAAATAATTATAATGAACTGATTAATCCAACAGATAGCCAATTAAGTAATATAGACAAACTTATTGTTCAAGCTGAATATACTTTATCAAATGCAAATTTACAATTAGATAATTCAAAAATTAACCAAGAAGCAAAGAAGATTGTTCTTATAGAAACAATAAATACTTATTGTGATAATGAGGAATTGCCAAATAGAGGAGATGTTTGTAATGGGGATTTTACTAAAATTCCTTTTCCAAAATCTATAACTGATGCCATAATAGACAAAATTTTCACTTGTTGTAATGCAAATCCCACTGAAATGGATTTATCTAAAACATTAATAAGTGCTAATGCTGATTACAGTTCATCAATTGAACAGGTAATCGTTTCTCAAAATCAAATAGATAGCTCTTCTGCAAGCTTAATTGACGTACAGATTATTAAAGAGAAGCTATTAAATCCTTCTCAAGAAGATATAGATAGATTGTCAAAGCTAGAAACTCAAGCCAAAGAAAATTTGGATAGAAGATTATTATCATTAGAAGACATTAAATCTGGAACAGATCCTGATGAAATAACGTTAGCTGAAGAAAATCTAAAGAAAACTCAATTATCACTTGAAAATGTAAAAAAAGGTACTGATAAGAATGACCTTTTGAGTCAACAAAATGATATTTCTATTCAACAATACTTGGTTTCACAAGCAGAAGAAAATTTATTAAAAACAAAATTATTTGCATCCTTTGAAGGTCAAATCTCTTCTATTAATTATAAGGAAGGAGAATTCATAGGATCTGGTCAAAGCTTTGTAACTTTAACTGATCCATTATCTACTCAAATGAACATCGTAGCATCTGAAGCAGAATTCATAGAAATCGAAGAAGGTATGTATGGGATAGTTGCCTTAGATTCAATGCCTGAATCACCATTGATAATACAAGTAACTTCTATTTTGGAAGTCCCAAATGTTCAACAAGGTGTTGTTACTTATCCTGTAACAGCAAGATTTATACAAGGATTTGAAATTATAACAGTTATAGGAAATTTTGCACCTTTAATACAATCCTTAGCAGGATCAATAGATCCCAGTAGTATTCCATCTTTTGGGCAAAGTGATAATACAAGTGGAAATAGACCAAATAGAATGGAAGGACTTGATTTTAGTAATTTAAACAAGACTGCTCAACAAGGAATTATTTCAAATTTTTTGTCTGGTTCCCTTCCTGCAGAAGGAATGAATGGAACTGTAACATTACTTCAAAAATCAGTACAAGATGTTTTGATAGTCCCGAGTACGGCAATAGTGGTAGAGAAAGGTATAGCTAAGGTTATTACATCCTCTAACTCTTCTGGGGTAGAATACAAAGAAGTTAAAACAGGTCTAACAGATGGAGAAAATACTGAAATCATAGAAGGTTTATTAGAAGGAGATAGTATATTTATAAAAACTATAGTTGATATCGAAACCACAAATGATCAAAAAGAAATGAAATCTATAGATGAATTAACTGAAGGCTCTCCTAGGGGGGGGCCACCTCCGAGAGGGGGGAGATAGTGATAGAACTACAAAAAGTATCAAAAATCTTTGATACTGGCTTTAATCAAGTACATGCTCTATCAGAAGTTAATTTGCAATTGTCTCAGGGAGAATTTGTAGCTATTAAAGGACCATCAGGTTCTGGTAAAAGTACAATGATGAATATAATAGGCTTACTTGATCGTCCAACTCAAGGGAAATATATTTTAGCAAATAATGATGTATCTACAATGAATGATAAAACTAGATCGAAAATTAGAGGGAAAGTATTTGGATTTGTATTTCAGTCTTATAATTTAATTCCTAGATTATCTGCCGTAAGACAGGTAGAAATGCCATTAATGTATAGAAAAGATAAAGACAGAAGAAAAAAATCTATTGTTGCTTTAAGTAAAATTGGATTAGGAGAAAGAATCTTCCATTCACCTGTGGAATTATCTGGAGGAGAACAGCAAAGGGTTTCCATAGCTAGAGCCTTAGTTGGAGAACCAAAAATCATTCTTGCTGACGAACCAACTGGTGCATTAGACACCAAAACAGGGGAAGAAATAATCGGGATTTTCAAAAATCTATCTGAGGAAGGCATAACTGTAATAATGATTACGCACGATAATTCTGTAGCAAGAAATGCAACAAGAATTATAGAAATGAAAGATGGAATGGTAGTATAGGAGAGTTTATTTGAGTATATTTGATGCAATCAATTTTGCTTTTAGATCAATAATTGCAACTCCTTTAAGGAGTGGACTTACTGCTTTAGGTGTTATTGTTGGTGTCACTTCTGTCATTGTATTGGTTTCATTAGGTCAGGGAATAAAAAAACAAGTAGAAGATGAAATTACGGCATTAGGTACTAACCTTCTTTTTATTACTGCAAGTTCTGAAGATAGTACAACTGGAGTGCAGGGTGGAAGAAATTCTGGATTATCTTTAACTCTTAGTGATGCAGAAAAATTAATAAGTAGCAATATTTCTGGGGTGAGAAACATCGCTCCTCAAATAGATTTTCCAGCTCAGCTAATAGCTGGTAATTATAATGTTGAAGCTACAGTTTTTGGGACAACTCCAGAATATATTGATGTAATTTCAACTGAAACTTTATCGGGTGAATTTATCACTCAAAAAGATGTAGATACAAAAGCTTTGAGAATGGTACTAGGTTCTGAAATTGCAAAAAGTCTTTTTCCTGATCAAGAACCAATAGGCAAAATAATTCGTTTGAGTCTGTTTAATAGATTCGATTTTAGATTTTTAGTTACTGGTGTAATGAAGCCTAAAGGAGGAAATGATGACGATGATTTTTCTGTTTTTATCCCTGTATCAACAATGCAAAACAGAATTGGATTTTTAAGAAATCCTACGGGAGACGTTAATGTTTTCAGAATAATAGTCAGGTCAGAGGATGGTGTTGAAAAAGAACTTGTTTCTAATAAGATAAGTGAAAATTTAAAATTGATACATGATGTAGATAAACCGGATTTTGAAATTACCAGTATGGATCAACTTTTGGAAGCTTCAAATCAAGTAACAGGAGCATTTACTTTATTTCTGGGATCTATAGCAGGAATTTCTCTTTTAGTTGGTGCTATTGGCGTTGGAAATATAATGCTTGTTAGTGTGACAGAAAGAACTAGAGAAATTGGGACCTTAAGATCTATCGGAGCAACAAAATTTGATATTAGATTGCAATTTGTTACTGAGGCATTAACTATTTGTTTACTTGGAGGTATTTTAGGAATAATTATAGGAATAATTATATGTTTAAATCTAAGTGATATATCGTTTGGTGATGCAGAAAATCTTTCAGCTGTCGTTACGCCTACAAGTGTAATCGTTGCCTTTGTGGTTTCTTTTTTCGTGGGACTAATAAGTGGAGCGTATCCAGCTTATAGAGCTTCAGAATTAGATCCAATAGAAGCTTTAAGAAGTGAATAATTAATTTTTATAAGAAATATTCTTAGATCCAATAATTTGACCCAATTTATTAGTTAAAGTTTCAGAAATACTAACTGTAGCAAATGGTAGGTCCAGTTTTATTTTATCTCTATCATTTTGAACAATGAGTTTAACTGGAACTGATCCTTTGTTATCTAAAAGAATTCTTACGATATCATCTAAAATAAAGTCACTTTGTTGGGCCGGAAGGTTTTCATCAATGGTAATAACCATTTCAGAAAATAAATTGTTGTTATCGTTAGGAATTTCAGTTATATCTGTTACTTCATTAATTTTCTTTTCTTTGTAATCATCTTGTGTAATTTTTGGTGTATGAGGTTGAATTTTTGAAATAGTTTTTTCTTTAGAATTACTATTATTAGTATCGTTTATCATTGAAAAATCTGAATATGGGATACCGTTATTAAACCACGTAGAAAGGATCCCATTTCGAATATTTAATTTTCCTTCAACCATTATCAAGGCACCATTTATCCACAAATTTATTTCATATTTTGGCAACATATTATTTTCCCATACGATTACCTCGGTGGATCCATCAATTAATTCCAACTTTACTACCATAAAATTAGAGCCTTTGCGAGAAGTTCTTTTTTCGAAAGAACTTACTTCACCTATCATTTTTACATTGCTTCCATTATTTAGATTGTTAATTTGTTCAACTGAAACAACATACCCTTTATTTTTTTCGTTTGATAAAATTTTATGTAGCGGATTTTCTGTAAAATTTATACCTATTATTTCTTTTTCCCATAAAATCTTTTCCTTATCCTCTGTTTTTTCTTCGGGAAGGAAAATTTCTGTTGTGGGAGTAGATACTTCATCTCCAAATAAATCAAACATTGTAGATTGATTACTATTTCTTAAATTTGTGTGATTAGTAATTTGTAATAAAATTTTTTCCATTGAATCTAGAAGACTACCTCTATCTACAAATTCATCAAAAGCGCCAGATTTAATTAGACTTTCAAGGATTCTTTTATTTATCCAACTTGAATCCATCCTCTCACAAAAGTTTTCAATAGATTCAAATGAACCATTATTTATTCTTTCTTTGATTATTTTATTTATAGAATTCTCGCCGATGTTTTTTAATGCACTTAATCCGAATCTAATAGAAAATTCATTATCTTTTTCTTCAATTATGAACTCAGAAAAAGATTTGTTTATGCTAGGTGGGAATATTTTTATTTCAGTTTTTCTGATTTCTTTTAGACTATCAGCAATTTTATCTGGGTTTGATTTAATTGAATTTAATAAGGAAGTAAAATATTCAACTTTATAATTTGCTTTAAAAAAAGCCGTCCAATATGCAATCATCGCATATGAAACGCTATGCGCTTTGTTGAATGCATATCCTGCAAATGGTTCTATTAATTCAAAAATATTTTCTGCTATATTATTGTCAAAATTTTTATTTGCAGCTCCTTTTATGAATCGATCTTTTTCAGCTTTCATTACTTTCGGTATTTTTTTCCCCATAGCCTTTCTTAAAATATCTGCTTCGCCCAGAGTATACCCACCGAATGCCTGAGCAATTCGCAATACCTGATCTTGAAAAACAATTATGCCGTATGTTTCAGATAATATTTCTTTAAGAATTTCATGAGGATACTCTATTTCTCTTTTGCCATATTTAGATTCAATAAACTTTGTAATGTGTTCCATTGGTCCAGGCCTATAAAGTGCAATCATAGCAGCGATATCAGAAATATTTGAAGGTTTCAATTCTTTAACATACCTTTTCATGCCACTTGATTCCAATTGAAAAACTCCAAATGTATCAGCTTCACCTAATAACTGAAAAGTTTTATTATCATCAAGTGGTATTTTATAAATATCCAATTCTATCTTTTGATTCTTTTTGATAAGTTCTTCAGTTTTAGACAAAATAGTCAAATTCGTTAATCCCAAAAAGTCCATTTTTAATAATCCTACGTCAGCTATAGGTCCCATTGCATATTGAGTAGTTGGAGGAGCATCTAAATCATTTGAAGTAGAATTTTGGAGAGGAACATTTTCCGTTAATTTATTTTGTGAAATCACAACTCCTGCTGCGTGAGTAGATGCATGCCGGACTGTTCCTTCCAATTTTGTGGCGAATCGCATAACTCTTTTTGCATCATTGTCTGAATTTACCAAAGTATTTAATTCTTCAATTTGTAAAGCATCTTCTATTTTTGTTCCTACTCTTGTAGGGATTAATCCTGCCAATTTATCTCCGAGTGATAAAGGTAGATCTAAAGCTCTAGTTACATCTCTTACGGAAGCCTTTGCTCCCATAGTTCCAAATGTTATTATTTGAGCTATATGATCTTTCCCATATCTTTCGACACAATATTTCATTACTTCATTTCTTTTATCGTCTTGGAAATCCATATCGATATCAGGCATTTCTCTTCTTTCCAAATTTAGAAATCTTTCAAATACCAATGAATGGTTTAGAGGATTTATTTGGGTAACTTCAAGACAATAAAGGACAAGGCTAGCTGCAGCAGATCCTCTTACTGCGGATAAGATTTTTTTGGAATTTACAAATTTAAAAATATCCCAACAGACGAGAAAATAATCAGGGAAATTAGTTTTTTCAATCACGTTTAATTCATATTCTAATCTTTCTCTTATATGCTCGTCTGGATTTTCGAATTTTTTATCCATACCTTCAAAAGCAAGTTTTCTTAAATATTCCATAGAAGACATACTGTCGGGGGAATCAAACTTAGGGAGCAGACTTTTTGAAAGATCAATTTTTATATTACACATTTCTGCTATTTCGGATGTTGTAATTAAACCACTTGGGAGCTCTTTCCATTCTTCCCACATCTCTTCAGTTGATTTAATATGGTATGTGTTTGCGTCAAATTTAAATCTTTTTGGGTCATTTATATTTGAATTTGTTTGGAGACATGTGAGAATTTCATGGGAAGTAGAATCGGTTTGATCAACATAATGATTATCATTTGTTATAACAATTTTCAAATTATTATTATTATGAATTTCAAGTAAATTTTTTATAATCTTTTCCTGATTTGGAACTCCATCATGTTTCATTATTTCTAAAAAGTATCTATCTTTGAAAACTTCACTGTACCATCCAAGAGTATCTGTAATTTTTTTATTATCTTCAACTATAATAGCTTTTGACAATTCAGAAGAAGGGCAACCAGATAAAACGATTAAACCTTCGTTGTATTGTTCGAGAACCTTTCTATCTATTCTAGGTTTGTAATAAAACCCGTTAATGTTTGAATGAGTAACTAATTTCATTAAATTCTCATATCCAGTTTCATTTTGTGATAAAAGGGTTATATGATAAGGAGTTTTTTCATTTGAATCTTTAGATAAACTGTCTACTGGAGCAACATATGCTTCTAGACCAATTATTGGCTTTATACCATATTTATTACTTGTTTTATAAAAATCTATTGCTCCATACATATTCCCGTGATCAGTTATTGCAATGGCATTTTGGTGATTTTCTTTAACTTTATTGGCCATTTTGTCTAGGTTACTCATACCATCAAGCAAGCTATATTCTGAATGGTTATGTAAATGCACAAATGAATTCAATGAAAACTCTTTCCTTAAAAACAAAAAACGATTTTTTTTGGGTTATATAGAGAATAGATTGCTATAAAAAAATATTCATTATTTTTTTTACTTTTTTTTATCTATTTATTAACTTTTTTTAATGTAAGAACTAGCGGTATAGATAAAATCATCATTAGAGAAAGTATGAAAAATGCATATTCATAATGATCAGTAATATCTTTAGTTAATCCAATTAACAAAGGTGAAAATGCTCCAAATATTGCTCCTACAGAATTCAATATTCCCACTACTGAACCAAAATTTTTTCGACCAAAGTAATCAGCTGCTAAAGTTAGCCTTAATGGGACTGAAGCACCAAAACCTAAACCAAAGAAAACTATAAATAAAATGATCCCCAAAGTTTGAGGAAGGAATGAAATATTATTTTGAATACCTATTATACTGATTCCAATTATTCCTAAAGATAATAAAGTAAAAGATATAGACAAGAGAATTTTTCTGTCAAACCTATCAGTTATAAAACCTATAGTTACCCTTCCAGCTATATCACCCCACCATGAAAAACCTATTATTAATGCTGCAAAGGAAGTAGTCAGACCAAATTCTTTAAAAGCAGTAAAATGAAATAAATTGCTAGTAAATACTGCTTGGCTAAGACCTGTTGCAAATGCTAATTGCCAAAAATTTCTATTTCTTAAAATCTCCTTTACTTTCATACCTGATTCTCTTTGATCTTTACCAAGAGTAGATATTTCTTTATCAGTTGGTTTTTTCCCATCAGGATATTGACCATAATCTTCAGGATTCCATCTTAATACTAATGAAGTTGGGAATCCTAGTATCCAAAATCCTACTCCTATCCACAAAAGCATATCTCTCCATCCAAAAGTATCTATTCCTAAGACTATTAATGGGATTGTGATCCCTCCTAAACCAGCTCCTGTCATTAAAATTGAGAGCGCTTTTCCTCTGTTTTTTTGGAACCAATTACCAACTACTGCTACAAAAATGATAAAAGTACCAAATGACATCCCAAAAGTTAATACTATTATTGAACCATAAAATTCCCAAAGGCTATTCATTCTACTCATCCATATGAATGAGCCTCCTGTTAGGAATATACCAAAAGCCATAACTTTTTTTGGGCCAAATTTTTTTATTACGGTTCCTACAAAAGGTGATATTAATCCGCTTTCAGACCTTTGTACTGAAAGAGCAGCTCCTGTAGCTGCACTACTCCATCCAAAGGTTGAAAGTATTGCATCAAAAAAAGGTGGGAACCCTCTCCAAAAAACTGCAGATGAATACCATTGAACAATTCCTGATGATAAAACAATCCACCATCCGTAGAAAATTTTAGTTTCTTTTTTTTTATAGGGCAATTATTCCATAACCCCCATCGACGGGAATAATACTACCTGTAATTCCTGTAGATAAATCACTAACCAAAAACAAAGCTGTATTTGCTACCTCTTCATGAGTTATAGGTCTTTTAATAGGAGATCTTTGTTCATGAGCTTTTCTCATTTCTGTAAATCCAGGGATACTTCTTGCAGATAAAGAGGGTAAAGGTCCTGCTGAAATAGAATTAAATCTGATTTTTCTCGGGCCATATTCTGCCGACAATTGTCTATTTATATTTTCTAGAGCAGCTTTAGCTATACCCATCACGTTGTATCCTGGATAAACTCTATTTGATGCATCGAAAGTCATTGATATAACTGAACCTCCGCTTTCAGAAAAATATTTAGAAGCTTGCCTTGCTATAGTTATCAATGTGTAAGAACTCGTTTCTAGTGCCAATGAAAAACCTTCTTTAGAAAGATTAGAAAAATCTCCTCCTAAGTCTTCTCTGTTCGCAAAAGCTATCGAATGAATTATAAAATCTATTTCTCCATGTTTTGATTTAAATGCTTCCATAACTTTATGTACATCTGATTCATTATTTGCATCACATTTCAACAATAAATTATCACGATCTTTTAGCAACGTATTTATACTTTTTAAAAGCCTGTCATCTAAATAAGTGAAAGCTAATTCTGCTCCTGCTTCCATTAATTTTTCTGAAATAGCCCATGCTATAGATCTTTGATTTGCTAAACCAAAAATTATTCCTTTTTTATTACTTAGATCAATGTTTATACTCATAAGTTCTCCTTTATCTATAATTTTCCGCATTTTCTACAGGTTCATAAGAAATTTTATTATATGAATTTTCTATATCCCAAAATCTCCATTTATTATTTGAAACACCATAAAATATTTCAAATTTCAAATCATGAATTATACTTTTTTCCACCAATTGCGCTATATCTTTATGAGAAAGCCAGGTTGCATAGTGTCTTATATCACTTTTGGGTGAATCGATTTTTAGTACCGTTCCTATTCTTAAATTAATTGATTGAATTTTATATGTTTCATAATAATATCTTCCTATAGCTTCCCCAAATGCTTTAGATACTCCGTAAAAAGAGTCTGGTCGTATAGGGACATTTTCATCTATTTTCTGTATTTTTTTGGGATCTAAATTTTTGTATTCACCTCTTACTATTTCCTTGTATGGGCTATCATTTTCAAAAAGTCCAACTGCATGATTAGAACTTGCAAATATAACTTTTTTTACATTATTGTTTTTTGCAGCTTCATAAACATTTTTTGTAGATTCTATATTATTATCAAATACGAGTTTCCAGTCTGAATCCATCTGCACTGCAGCTCCTAAATGTATGATGGCACTGGCATCTTTAGAAGATTCTAAAACATCTTCATATTTATTTATGTTTCCTATGAAAATGTTGTATTCTTTGTTCTTTGGTTTATTTCGATCCAGATTCTGAACATCATAATTTGCATTTAAATGATTATTTAAAATGGTTCCTATTAATCCGGATCCTCCTGTAATTAATATTTTTTTCATGTATATTCCTTAACTAATGATTAAGTAATATAAATTATTGTATTAGATTTTTATATTTTTTTATGAATAATACCTCAGATGTAATTATAATTGGTTTAGGAGCAATGGGTAGTGCAACATCAATGTTCCTTTCACATAATGGGATCAAAGTTATTGGTTTTGATAGCTATTCTCCACCACATGAATTTGGTTCATCATTAGGCCATACAAGAGTAATTAGGGAAGCATATCACGAAGGAACCACATATGTTCCAATTGTACAAAGAGCATATGAAATTTGGCTTGAAATGAATGAAAATTCTAAGGTTCCTATTATAGAAACTTATGGAGGTTTACTTATTGGTCGTAAAACTGGTGATATTGAAAATGCTCTTAAGTCAGCTAATAAATACGATATTCCCATAAAAAAAATGACAAATGATGAAATATCACAAAAATTTTCCGTTCTAAATCCACCAAAAGAATACATTGGTTTGTTAGAAAGTCGTGGTGGAGCAGTATTTGTTGAGAATTCTATAAATCATATGTTAAATACTGCATTAAATAACGGTTCTATTCACAAATATAATGAAAGGGTAGTTAGATGGAGTAAAAAATCTAATTATTATTTAGTTGAGACTAATTTAGGGAATTATAAAGCTGAAAAATTAGTTTTTTCTTCGGGAGCCTGGATAACGAAACTTCTTCCTACTTTAAAATTACCTATAAAAATTGAAAGACAAGTTTTATTTTGGTTTTCTCCAAGGAAAAATCCCGATAAATTCAAATCTATAAATATGCCAAATAGCGGTTGGGATTTAGACAATGGATTGAGTTTTTATACAATGCCTAATCTTGAAAACCGAGGTTTCAAAGTAGCAATGCATCATAATGGTGAATTTGTAGATCCAGATACTTTAATAAGAGAATCCAATGATTCAGATCTAAAAATGGTAAGAGGTTTTTTGGAAGAATACATACCTGATGGAAACGGTGAACTAATAGATTCCAAAGTTTGTATGTATACAGATACACCAGATCAAGATTTTTTAATTGATTCCCATCCAGATGATGAAAATATCATTATCTGTTCTCCTTGTTCCGGCCATGGCTTTAAATTCACCCCAGCAATAGGTGAAATTTGTTCTTCTTTGATAATTAATAATTCTACAAAATTTGATCTTGATAAATTTTCTCTTGAAAGACTTATTTAATTTTTTAGTAAGGTTCATATAGATGTATAGAAAAAAAAGAATTGGAATCATGGGGGCGGGTGGAATCGGAGGTGTTGTAGGTGGATTATTATCTAGAGCAGGACACGATGTTACTCTAATTGATACTTGGCCTGAACACATTGCTCAAATAAAAAATTCTGGTTTATTGGTTTCTACCTCTGAATCTTTTTATAAATGTAAACCAGAAGCTATCAATTTAAACGAATTACAACAAATCAAGGAAAAATTTGATTTGGTTATTATTTCTGTTAAATCTTATGATACTGACTGGGCAACTCTAGCAATAAAAAAATATGTAAAAGAAGAAGGATTCTATATAGATTTTCAAAATGGTATAAATGATCCTACGATAGCCAAAATTGTTGGAGAAGATAAAACTTTAGGATGTATAATAACCATTTCTGCAGCAATTTACGAACCAGGAATAGTTATGCGAACTGATAATAGAAAAGATGTTTGTTTTAAAGTTGGAGAATTTAACAATTCCAAATCAGAAAGATTAATAGAATTTGTTCAAATAATGCAATCAGTTGGGAAGACAGATTATACATTAGATTTACTTGGGGAAAGATGGTCCAAACTAATGATTAATTGCATGGCTAATCCTTTGGCAGGTCTTACGGGATGGGGGACTTCTAAAGTTAGAACTGAAACAATAACTCAAAATATTGCTATTCAGATAGCTGCAGAGGTGGTAAAAGTTGCTAAATCTTCAGGATTTAAAATGGGTAAAATAATGGGTATGGAACCGGAAGATTTTATAGATGGAGCTAATGGGAAAAAATTAGAAGAAATTAAGTCTCAATTTTTGGAAGCTGCTAATCTTGCTGGTTCTTTAAGTAGACCCTCTTTTGGTCAAGATGTATTAAAAAAACGCAGAACAGAAATTGATTATCTAACGGGATATGTTTCAAAAATTGGTATGAGTAATAGAATTCCAACCCCATTCTGTAACAAAATCACTGAAATAGTGAATAATTTGGGAGTAGGATTTGATCCTTCTCCAGATCACTTGAAGGATCTAGAAAGAATGTTGACTTAAATGTCTAATAAATTTGCTTTAATTGGTTGTGGAGGAATGGGTTTTAGACATTTATTGGGATATATTGAATATCTAAAATATGATAATGAATTAGACTTGGTTGCATTAGTTGATAATAATGATGCTTCAGCCTTATATTTATCTGACCATCTATTTAAGAACACTAAAAAAAAAGTTGATAGATTTAATAGTTTGAACGATCTTTTTAATTCTAATGTTTCTCTTGACTCTGTTGATATAGCCACTACTAATGAAACACATCATTCTATAGGTATTTTAGCAATGAAAAAAAACTTGGATGTTATGTGTGAAAAACCAATTTCATTGTCTCTTTCCTATGCTAATGAATTATTAGAAATTCAAAAACAAACTAAAAAACACTTTGCTCTTTTTGAAAATTTTAGAAGAGATCCGATAAACAGATTTACAAAATTTGTGATCGACTCTGAAGAGTTTGGAGATCCAATTGTTGTAACTGATTATGAATCCTCTTTTTCACAAGGAAAAGTTATGCATGGAACAGGATGGAGGACTAAAAAAGAAAAAGGCGGAGGAGTAGTTCTTGACGCAGGGATTCACAATGCAGATCTATTATTATATTTTTTGGGTCCAGTTCAATCTGTAAGTGGGATTTCAAAAATATTAATTCCCGAACGTGATTTATTAACTATGAAACAAACTAATCATAATTTACAAGAATTTTATAGTCATAGAATTGAAGATTACGATTCCACAAAAAAAATAACACAAAATGCAGTAGATACTATAATTTCAACCTTGAAATTTAAATCTGGAGCTATCGGATCTGTTTTGATTTCTGATGCAATTCCGAATTTATTTATAAATGAGTCCTGGATCCATGGTACAAAAATGAGTCTTAAAAGATCGATTTCAAGATCTGGAAACCCAATTTTACTTAAAGAAGGAAACAAAAATATTTCGGGTAACGCTTTATTGAAAAAATTCCCTTCTTTTAAACTTGATGATGATACAAAAACAATTTTCGGTGAATTTGTTGATGGGGGGTTTAATTATGACTTTCCTGAATATGATAGGAAAATTATTGCGATAGAATATTTAGATTTCATCAAGTCTAAATTAAATTCTAAAGAACCAGAAGTTGGAATTGTTCAAGGGATCAAATCCCTTTCTTTAGCTTATGCTTTTATAGAAGCTGGATTCAGAAAAAAGGAAATAAATTTAGATGAATTTTCTAAATCAGGGAGTTTGAAATATTTAGGTTAATCATCAAAATTAATAATTGACCTTCCTGATATCCTTCCATTTTGAAGATCATCACAAGCTTCATTTATCTCTTCAAGTTTATACTCTTTAGTAATTAATTGATCTAAAGGAAATTTTCCTTCTTCATAAAGTCTAAGATACATTTGGAAATCTTTATCTGGGTAAGTGGCACCTAATGATCCTCTGAATTGTCTTTGATGACGCATAAAATGCCCTGGATCAAGTGTCATCTCTTTTCCTGGCATTCCTACTAAAACAGCCATACCGCCGATATTTTCTGCTCCAGATCCTCCTCCTCTTACACTAGGTAATATCTGTTCATTAGTAACCCTTAATCCAATTGTGTCAAATGAGAAATCTGAACCTCCGGAAGTTAATGCGTGTATTGCTTCTACTGGATCTTGATTTGTTGAATTTATTACATGTGTGGCACCAAATTTTTTAGCAAATTGTAGTTTTTCATCAGAAATATCTACAGCAATTATTGGATAAGCTTCCAAAATATTAGCCATTATAAGAGCAGATAATCCAACTCCTCCAACTCCGAAAATTGCTACAGAATTTTCTGGGCGTACTTTTGCTGTATGCAAAACTGCTCCAGCTCCTGTTAAAACTGCACAGCCAATAATGGATGATTTATATTTATCTGATGTTTTTGGTATTTTTACTACGTATCCTGATCTAACAAGTACATCTTCCCCCCAAGTGTATGTAACTCCACTCAGTGGCGCTTCGTTAAAAGTGACTCCTGTTGCGGGATATGATGGTCTTCCTATAACTGGCTTTCTATCAACCCAAGTCACTATAGCTAGATCCCCTTCTTGTACGTGATTTACTTCAGACCCTATAGCAATTACTGTACCAGTGCCTTCATGTCCTAATAGAGCTGGAGTTGGAGCTTCAGGATTGTGCATTTGGTGTAATTGACTATGACATATTCCACTGGAATGAAGTTTTAGTAATACTTGATCAGGCCTTGGGTCGGGTATTTGAACATCTCCAAGGGTTAGTTTTTTTCCATGCTCAGTATGAATTGCAGCTTTACTATTCATAAATTATTTTTTTACTTAGATGTTATTAATTTATAATGATTACAAATAATATTCTATTTTGAAACCCCGTTAACTTGATAAAATAAATTTATGAAGAAGAAATTCATTTATATTTTGTTATTACTTATTGTTATAAGTTGTAATGATAAAACAGATATAGAAGTTAAAGAGATAACCACTCCTATAACTATAAATCCACTAGTTAATTTTGATGCTTTTGTTGGTGAAATGCCCAAGGATCAACAGAATTGCCTTTTATCTAAATTTTCTAATAAAGAAGAGATGATAAATTTTGTATCTGATAATTCTTTACCATCACAAAAGCTTTCTGATTGTATTAATGAAAATACCAATTACAGAATTTTGCATGGTTTATTTTTATTGCAAAACATACAACTTAATGAAATGGAATTAAATTGTATTAAACAAAATAATTTAGTTGAAAAATTTGATTACTTGGGAGAAACTTTTGGTGCACCTATGTTCACATATACTTTGGGTTCACTCTTTTGTTTAGAATCTTCCACTAGAGAGCAATATGAATCTAAAAAAATACATTTATTTGAAGGTTTTATAGAAAGTAAACCTTTATTAAGTATTTTGCCAAACAACATCAATACATTGGAATGTATCAGTAACACAAGTAGCTTTGATTTGACTAAAGATTCATTAGAATACATATATTCAAGTGGAGGATTCTTTCCTATTCAAATCCTTTCACAATTACCAACTTTAATTGATTGTATAGAAATCCCAGAAGAATTATCTTCAACCGGTCTTAATAAAACTTCTTCTCAATGCTTGTCGGATAAATTATCTATAGTATTTTCTGATCCTACCAATCCAGAAATAGATATTTTTCAAATTCCAGCGATTATTTTGGATATAGAAAATTGTGATGTTGATGCAATAAGCTTACTTAGATATTTTGAAATCAATATACCAGAAATTGTTGAGGAAGAAGAAGTAGAGGAAGAGAAATCCGAGGAAGAGAAAGAAGAACAAGCAGAAGAAGAGAAGAAAGAAATAGAAGTTCCAAAAGAAATTGAGGAACAAGTTTTATCTGATGATAGATTTCTTTGCTTAACTGAAAAATTAGAATTGAAAGATATTCTGGAGTTTCTTTATACTGGAATTTTATCTGAAAAAATTATAAAATCTGCTACTGATTGCGACATAACAAAGGAAGAAATAGAAAATATAGATCTTTCGGAAATCTTAGGTAACTAATAAGGTAATATCTTTATGAAAATATCTATCAATAAAAACTCAGAATTAATTATTGCTGCAGACATAGGTGGGACGAATATCAGAGTTTGTTTAGTAAATTCTCAAGGGGAAATATTAGAGAGAGAAAAAATAAGTTGTAATCCATCTTTAGGTATAGAAAAAGTAGGAAAAAATATTTCTGAAATTGTTTACTCAATCATAGGACGTCAAGAAGTAAAAGGCATGGGTTATTCTTCAGCAGGGCCAATAAATCAAATTTCTGGAGAATATATTAATCCTCCTAACCTTACTGGATGGCATAAAAAATCTTTAGTGCCAATTTTAAAAAAGCATTTAGGTATAGATTCTAAGGTAGGGCATGACGCAACTTTAGCTGCTTTGGCTGAAACAAAATTTGGAAATTATAAAGATTCAAAAAACCTCATCTATCTAACTGTTTCGACTGGAGTAGGGGCTGGAATAATTGCAAATGGTAATATGATTCAAGGTCAAAATTGGTTTGCAGGAGAAGTGGGCCATATTATCGTAAACCCAAATGGTTATAAGTGCTCAAACGGATGCTATGGGTGTTTAGAAGGGAATATTTCTGGAACAGCTATTGCTTCGATAGCCAGAGAAAAAATTGCTAAAGGTGAAAAGAGTAATCTTCTTAATAAACATAAAGAAAGTGAAATAAATTCAAAACTCATATTAGATTATGCACATAAAGGCGACAAATTTTCAGGGAATATAATAAATCATGTTATAGACGATCTAGGAAAAGGGTTAGCATCTATATTAGCTATTCTTAATCCTGAAGTTATAATTTTGGGAGGATCAGTTGCTGAGGGATTAAGCCAATTTTATTGGAAAGATATACTAGACAGAACATCACAATATGCAATCCCTTTTTATAAAAAAAATCCTCCAATTAAAATGACTGCACTAGGTGATGATGCATCTATTTTGGGAGCTTCAATAATAGTTTAATATTATTAA
>CAZPYN010000011.1:32605-34785 GCA_964590915.1 uncultured Dehalococcoidales bacterium | reverse complement strand
GGTTCATTAACTTTTATTGATTCTCCTGGAGAATATGAAATAAACAATGTTTCTGTTTCTGGAGTAGCTAATGCAATTCAAAAAGAAGAGAACAAAAGTATTTGTACTTGCTATAGAATTGAATCTAGAACCCTTTCAATTGATGTAATTGGTACAATCGGCTCAAATTTTGATTCACAGGCCCTTACAACGCTAGCTTCACCACATGCAGTAGTGTTTTCTCCGGATAATTCTAATATTGACGCTGAAATACTTGGGAACACTGTAAGATCCTTAGAACCACGTAAAATTTTAATTTCAGGATATGATAAAACAAAAAATGTTCCTTCAAAAAGTTTGAATGAAATAATTAATGTTTTTGGTTTAAAAGATTATGAACCAAAAAGCAAATCATCTTTTACTATTAGTAATTTAGGTGATGTTCAGGAAATAATTATTCTGGAAAACTAGATTATCTAATATAAGATAAGCCAAAATCACGTATATAATGGAACTATATTTAAATATTTTATTATGACTCAGCAAAAAGAATATTATGACATATTAGGCGTTCCTAGAGATGCATCTGATGAAGATATAAAAAAAGCATTTCGACAACAAGCACTTAAGTATCACCCTGATAGAAATAAAGATGCTGGATCAGCTGAAAAATTTAAAGAAATTAACGAAGCTTATCAAGTTTTAAGTGACCCGGAAAAAAGAAAAATGTATGACCAATTTGGTTATGAAGGTTTAAAAAATTCAGGTGGAGTATCTGGTTTTTCTGGCTTTGAAGATCTGGGAGGTTTTGGGAGTATATTTGACGCATTTTTTGGAGGTTCATCGAATAATGAATCTTCTTCTATGCGAGGTAATGATTTGGAATTACAGATAAATATTTCATTTGAAAAAGCTGCATTTGGAACAGAGCATGAAATAACTGTAGATAGATATGAAATTTGTGATACCTGCAATGGAACAAAGTCTGAACCTGGATCAAAATCTATTACTTGTGATTCATGTCGAGGTAGTGGAAAAGTAACAAGATTACAAAAAACTTTTTTTGGTCAATTTCAACAAGTTTCAACTTGTTCATCATGTAGAGGTGAAGGAGTAATTATTTCCCAAAAATGTGCTTCTTGTAAGGGAAACGGAAGAAAAAGAAATAATCGTAAATTATCCGTAACTGTTCCTGCAGGGATAGAAGATGGATCAAAAATTAGAATTAGAGGACAGGGAGATTCTGGTTTGAAAAAATCAGATTCTGGAGATCTTTATGTTCATGTTAATGTTTCGAGACATGAAAAATTTGAAAGAAATGGTTCTGATATATATTCTGAAGAACAGATTAATGTCTCACAGGCAGTACTTGGAGATAAAATACATGTTGATACTTTAGACGGAAAAATAGAACTTAAAATTCCTAGTGGTATACAATCCGGCAAAAGATTGAGATTGTCAGGAAAAGGGATGTCAACAATTGGCCGTTCCAACAAAAGAGGAGATCACATAATTACTGTTTCTGTTTTGATTCCCACAAACTTATCTAAAGAGCAAGAAGAATTATTTGAAAAACTAAAAAACTCTTTAGATTAGCGTTAATGAAATATAAAGATATCATTGAATTGAATTTGGATGTTCAAAATGAATATGTAGAACCTGTGACCTATTTATTCAATAAACATGGTGATTATAATTGTGTCTTATTTGAAGAAGTTACATATAATCCAGATGAAGGAGAATCAAAACCCCCATTGGACAAAGTAACTGTAAAAGGTTATATAGATAAAGATAATAATAAAGACAGAAAAATAGCATATATTGAAGGTGGATTGAGCTTGATAAGACTTGTAAGTCCTGTTTCCGAGTTACGTATTGAAGAGATTTCTCATGAAAAATGGACAAAGCAAAAATTCCCTCCAATAAATATTGGTGAAAATATTCTTATAACTTCAGATTTAAAATTAGACACTAAAGAATCGAAAATAATAATCAAATTAACTCCTGGACTTGGATTCGGAACTGGACATCATCCAACTACAAAAATGATGCTTGAACAATTAGAAAATCATAATCTTAAGAATAAAGAAGTGTTAGATTTTGGTTGTGGTTCAGGGATCTTATCTATAGCAGCAAAAATGTTAGGTGCAAAAAGTATATTAGCAATTGATATCGATGAATTATCAATAAAATCAGCCAAA
>CAZPYN010000011.1:25908-32505 GCA_964590915.1 uncultured Dehalococcoidales bacterium | reverse complement strand
TAAAAGAAGAAATTCAGGGAGATTGGATTTGTCTAATATTTAAGAAATGAATGATGAGAATTTATTTAACAAAAGAAATATCTGAAGAGATAATAATAGAGAACACTAAAGTTAATAAAATCAGAAATGTTTTAAGAATGTCTAAAGGAGATGAAATTGAAGTATTTAATGGAAAAGGTATTAGTTATATTGCGAAAATTAATAGTATTTCATCAAAAAAAATTATCCTTAATTTTGTAAAATATTTATCTCAAAATCTGAATTCTTCAAGACCTAAAATTCACCTTGCGATTTCAATGGTAAAACCTAGTAGATTCGAAATAGCAATTGAAAAAACAACTGAGATTGGAGTAGATAAAATATTACCTACTGTCACCAAAAATACCAATAAAATATATACAAAAATAAATTCAAACAGATTGAAAAGATGGGAAAATATTGCTATTTCAGCAGCTGAACAATGTGGATCTAATATCATCCCAGAATTTTCAGCTTTAACCGACATATATAAATTATCTAAGGATTTTAGTGATTCTAAAACTTTAAAGATTTTTTTTAATGAAAATAATAACAACTTGAAAAAAAATATAAATGAAATATCCAGTTATTCAAATGTTCTTATTTTAATAGGTCCAGAGGGTGGATTCTCTAATGATGAAATAGAATTTTTAGAAAAAAATAAATTTATTTCTCAGAGTTTGGGAGAAAATATTTTGAGAACAGAAACTGCAGCAATTTGCAGTGTTTTTAATATACATTCATTACTTTAATTTATTCCTTAACGTCTTTTCTGTTTAAAAGGTCTTTAATTGCTAATTTGGGATCCTTTCCAAAAAATAAAACATTATTTATTTGATCTATAATTGGAGTTTCTATTTTCTTATCTGCAATTATTTCGTATAGGATTTTGGTTGTGTTGATCCCTTCAATTACCCCATTTATTTTTTGTTCTGCTTCATTTAATGAGATACCTTTAGCTAAACCTACACCTAATTGATGGTTTCGACTACTTTTATTGAAACATGTAGTAATCAAATCTCCCATTCCAGAATTACCATTGAATGTAGATTCTTTTGCACCCATCGCCTTACCGATCTTTTTCATTTCATATAAACTTCTTGTTATATATGATGACATTGCATTGGAACCAAGTTTGAATTCGTCAATCACTCCTGCTCCTATGGCCATAATATTTTTTATTGCACCACCCAATTCAACCCCTAAAATATCATTAGTACTATAAACTCTAAAAATATTTGAATTTAGTGTATTCCTAACGTAATTTTCATATTTTTTTCCCAAGCCAATAACTGTTGATGAAGGTAATCCTTGGTATATTTCTTTTGATATATTAGGACCAGACAATACTCCTATATTTTCTTTTGATATATTTAAATTATTCAAGATGTAATTTGAAATCGTCTGTTTAGTAATTGGATCAAAACCTTTGATTGCACTCATTATAATATTTTGATCATTTATATATTTCTTGATTCTATCTACGTTTTTATTAATCGATGTACTAGGAACTGCCAAAATGATTATTTTTGAGTTGCTAATCACCTTTTCATAATTATTGGAAATTACAATTTGTTCGTTAATAATATAGTCAGTGTTATGAGGTAATTTTCTTGATTTTTTAATTGAGGTAGATTCTTTATCTGATCTAGCCAACAAAGTAACATTCAAATCATTCTTTATGAAAAGATTTGATAAAGTTACTCCCCATGAAGTTATTCCTAGTATTGCGATATTATTTTGTGACATTTTTTTTAAAACTAAATTTATTCTCTTTTTTTTCAATAAGCCTTTTTATATTTTGTCTATGATTAAAAATTATTAACAAAGGTATAAATACTCCAATAATCAGGTATTCTGAATCTAAATTATTCGTAATTACTAGAACTGTAACTATTAATATACTTGAAATACAACTGATAATTGAACCTAACGATATGAATCTGGTAAACACAGACACTATTAGAAAAATTGGTACAACTAAAAGTAGTATAGGAATTTGATATAAGACTGCCCCTGTTCCTGTTGCAATTCCCTTACCTCCTCTAAATTGATAAAAAATAGGGAAACAATGTCCTAAAACTAAACTACAAGAAGATAAAATTGCTATCAGCTGAAAGTCCATCAGGGTTTTTATGATTAAAATCGGTAAAATCCCCTTTAAAAGATCTATAATTAAAACGAATAATCCAGGTTTGAATCCTAAAGTTCTACTGATATTAGTAGCACCTGAACTTTTTGAACCAAATTCTCTTATATCAACTCCAGAATGTATTTTTGTGTAAATGATACCGATTTGGATTGATCCTATAAGATAACAAATTATTATTACAGCTATATTTATAAATATATTCATCATTGGACCTTTTTAACGAATCTTAAATTAATTGGACAACCAGAAAAATCAAAACTTTTCCTTATACAATTTTCTAAATATCTTTTGTAACTAAAATGAATGCTGTCATAATTTGTTGATTCAAATTTAAAACCAGGAGGTCCAATTTTGTATTGTTTTATTGAATGAATTTCTGGTCTCTTATTACCTTTTGAATCTGGTTGTTTTTTACTTATGGCATCTAAAAAACACTGATTAAGTTCTTTTTGTGATATTTTCTTTATCGAATTATTGTAAACATCAATTGCAATAGGGATTATTTCATCAATATTTTTTTTGTTTAGGGCAGAAGTAAAAATTATAGGGACGTCGGGGATATGTTTAAATTTATCTTTAATTTCATTTTTTATATTTTGTAAGATTTCCTGTTCAATTAGATCAATTTTATTAAGTACAATTACACAAGGTCTAAATAAATCCTTGATAAATCCTGAAATGTGCAAATCTTGAGAAGTTATCAATTTTTCAGCACTCAAAATCAACAAACTAACATCCGAATTTTCTAAAGACTTTAGAGTACGAATAGTTGAATATTTTTCTATGCCTTTTTCTATTTGCCCTCTTTTTCTTAATCCAGCAGTATCTATAAATTTTATAGTCTTATTTTGATAAGAAATATTTGTATCAATACTGTCTCTTGTTGTCCCTGGAATATCACTTACTATTGATCTTTGAGAATTTGTAATTACATTGAATATTGTTGATTTCCCTACATTTGGGTGTCCAACAATTGACAATTTTATCTCATTATTGACAGGGTTATTAACGGTAGTTTCATTATCTAAAACTTTATCTAAAAGATCAGTTATACCTCTATTATGATAGGCACTGATTTCTACAGAATCAAAATTGCCAAGTCTCTGAAATTCAAAATTTTTATTATTATTTGGTAAATCCATTTTATTGATTGCCACAATTGCATTTTTTTCGTTTTTACGGATAAGGTCTACAACTTCGTAGTCTAATGGATTTAACCCTTCTTTTCCATCGACCATAAAAATCAATTTGTCACTATCCTTGACTGCAATCAACACTTGTTCTGTTATTGAAAATTGAAATTTATTTTTTGATTTATTGTCTATACCACCTGTATCTATAAGTATAAAATTCTTGTCATTCCAATTCGTGTTAATAGAGATTCTATCTCTAGTAGTTCCAGAAATATTAGAGACTATTGAAATTCTTTCTCCAGAAATTCTGTTAAAGAGGGTTGATTTACCTACATTTGGTCTGCCTATTATAGAAACAATCATAAAATATAAATTACTTTTCTTTTATTTTACATACTTGAGAATATGTAATCTATAAGACCCATTTGAGCCCATAGTCTATTTTCTGATTGATCAAATACGATTGATCTTTTATCGTAAAGTAATCCTTCCTCTATTTCTTCACCAGGATGTGCTGGTAAATCATGCATGAATTTGACGTTATTAGAAGCTTTATCCAATAAACTAGATGTAACTTGAAATCCTTTAAAATCCAATAATCTTTTGTTATTTTCTTTTTCTTGCCCCATACTTGTCCAGACGTCGGTATAAACTATATCCGCACCTTCTATAATTTGTTCTATATCACTTGTTTCTGTTAAAGTATTTTGAGATAAATTCTTGTTGAGAAGGGTGACAGTTTCGGGATCTAAAAAATAGTTTTTTGGTGAAGCAATTTTAAAATTTCCACCTAGTTTTATTACTGCATAAGAAAGGCTTCTTGCAACATTATTTCCATCTCCAATGAAAACGATATTCTTGTTTTCTATATCACCAACATGCTCAGTTATAGTCATTATGTCTGCTAATGCTTGACATGGGTGTTGTTCATTAGTTAGAGCGTTTATAACGGGAATTGACGAAGCGTCTAAATATTCTTCGATATTTTTTTGCCCAAAAGTTCTAATTATAGAAAGATCTGCCATTTTACTAATTACGGAAGAAACGTCTTTGATTGGTTCTCTATTTCCCATCCCTACTTCTTCAGGAGAGAAATAAATTGCATTTCCTCCAAGTTTTTCGATACCAATCATAAAGGATAATTTTGTTCTTAAAGAAGGTTTATCAAACAAAAGTACAGCTGTTTTATTTCTTAAGGGTTCTTTCTTTTGACCTGATTTAAATCCTCGGCCTAAGCTTATGATTTCTTTTAAATCTTTAATATCGCATTGATTTATTGTTATTAGATTATTTAACATTTTACGCAGGTTTGAACACTGGAAGCTTTTGTCCATCTGCATCTATAAAGTCTAACTTTAAGTCCATTCCTAGTGTTAAATTTTCAGGTTCTGGATCTATGCCGATTATCCTTGTTGGCATGTTTACTCCTTCTTCCAGAGTCACAATTGCTGCGATGTATGGAACATCATCAACAAAACTAGGATGTGGAGCTTGATGTACAATTGTAAAGGTATATAAAGTAGCTTTACCTGAAGCTTCTATCCATTCAACATCTCTACTACCATCTTTCGTAGAAACTGCTCTAGGATAAAACTGAATATGATCACCAAATTTTTGAAGCAATAACTTCCCTTCGTTCGCACCTTCCCAATATTTATCAGATTCTGGTTGTGGAATTGGTTTTATTTTTTCAGCCATTTTTTCTCCTTTGTAATGACAAAATAATTTGCTAATTATTTGAGGTTAATAATACTGTACCTGTACTGGATAATAGGCCACCTGTTCCATGTGCAAGTGCTATATCACATTTGTCTAATTGTCTCTCTCCTGTCTCGCCTCGCAATTGTCGTACCGCTTCAATAACGGTAAAAATTCCATACATTCCTGGATGTGTATAAGATAAACCACCACCCGAAGTATTTAATGGGAAAGATCCTCCTGGAGCAGTCACTTGATTTGCTACAAAATCTGGTCCTTCTCCTGGACCACAAAATCCAAGACTCTCCAAAGTTACCAATACAGTATGAGTAAAAGAATCATAAATCATAGCTAAATCTATATCTTTATAGTCTAATCCAGCCATTTCCAAGGCTCTGGGGCCTGTATTTCTTCCAAAAGTTCTAGTTAGATCAGGCATTTGTGAAATCAGACTTCCATGGTCGTGTCCTTCTCCTACACCCAGGATTTTTATCGGGTTCTTTTTAGTGTCTTTAGCTTTCTCAATAGATGTTACGACTATAGCCGCACCTGCATCAGTAACTAAACAGCAATCCATTAGATGAAAAGGCCATGAAACCCATCTTGATTCGTGATAATCATCGAAAGACATTGTCTTATCGTAAAAATAAGCTTTTTCATTCATGTTGGCCCATTTTCTTGTTGAAACAGCTATTTCTGCTAGTGCTTGCCTTGTCCTATCTTCTCCATACATTTCCATATATTTTCTTGCAGCCATGGCATAATTTATTGGAGGGCCCATTATTCCATAAGGGGAAGTATATTGATCTGCCGGCATTCCTCCTCCACCTCTATTTCTAGCCCTGTCACTTCTGCCGCTTTGACCATGTGTTATTAAAGCTACTTCACAGTAGCCTGCATTAATAGCAGCCAATGCATGCGCCAAATGTATTACAAATGAAGAACCTCCTACTATGGTTGAATCAGTAAAAGTTGGCTCTATACCAAGATATTCTCCTACATCATATGTTGAATATCCTGCAGTAAAAAGGCCATCTACTTCAGAAATGGATAATCCAGCATCATCCAATGCATTATGAGCCGCTTGAGCATGATGTCCCAGTGGAGAAATCTCAGGAACCTTTCCCAATTTATCCGATTCAGCTACTCCTACTATTGCAGCCTTTCCTGACAAGGATTTTCTTAATGATTTCATTATTTGCCTCTTCATTTTTGGTTTGTTGTTACTATTTAGGTAAATAATAACAATAAATTATAATATTTCTACTGAAGGGGTGAGTAATCTGTTGGATTTAGTAATTGATTATGAACTTTTTTTACAATGATGCCATCTTTATGTGAATCTTCCACGACTTTCTGCCATTCAGGGTCATCTCTAAAATTCTCCCAAGCCTTAACTCTTTCATTATGGCTCTCATATGCTAAAAGATATGTTAAGTTATTATTGTTAGGTCCAACATCAGTTACCCAATAACCAATATTTTTCATTCCATGTTTTTCAAATAGCTTTAGAGTATGTTCCCTAAATCTCTTATTAAGATTTTCTAATTTACCTGCAAAACATTCATATATTCTTAATTCATAAATCATAATTTT
>CAZPYN010000011.1:0-25808 GCA_964590915.1 uncultured Dehalococcoidales bacterium | reverse complement strand
TGGTCGGGGCAGCAGGATTTGAACCTACGACCTCCCGGCCCCCAGCCGGACGCGCTACCAAGCTACGCCATGCCCCGTTTAATCTATTAGTTTTATAATATAATTAAAGCTGAAACACTTGCATAAATATTGTATTACAAATGAAACTAAAAGAAATATTAAATGAGGCCTCAAAGTTAAGAATGCAAATTCTTGAAACTTTGAGGAATGTTTGACCTTGATAAATTAGGTAAAGAAATCGAAAAGTCTGAAAAGGAATCAACTAATCAAGATTTTTGGAATGATAATATCAAGGCGACTAATTTTCTAAAAACTTTAACTTTTAAGAAAAATCAACTAGAAAAATATAAAACTTTAAATAATTTATCTAAAGAAATTATAGAGATCTGTGAAATTTCTATTGAATTGAATGATGAAAACGATCTGCCTAATATAATTCATAATTTTGAAACACTTCAATCATTACATTCAGAGATATCCATTCAATTAAAGCTAAATGGTAAATTTGATTCACGAAATGCAATTATTGGGATAAAACAAGGAGCAGGAGGAATTGATGCTCAAGATTGGGCAGAAATATTGGTAAGGATGTATAAAAGATGGTCAGAACGTAAACAATTTAAATTGGATGTATTGCATTTATCTAGTGGTGACGAGGCAGGAATAAAATCTATTGTAATGAAAATAGAAGGAAATTTTGCTTACGGATTATTGCAATCTGAAAAAGGTGCTCACCGATTAGTTAGAATTTCTCCATTTGATACAGGTAAAAGAAGACATACTTCATTTTCTTTAGTAGAAATTATGCCAGAATTAGAAAAAGAAGAAGAAATAGTAATTGATCCTAAAGATTTACGGATAGATGTATTTAAAGCTGGAGGAGCGGGTGGGCAAAGTGTGCAGAAAAATTCTACAGCTGTACGAATTACTCATATTCCAACAAATATTAAGGTTTCGGTTCAAAATGAAAGATCTCAATTACTCAACAAAGAACTAGCTATGAAAATTTTACAATCAAGAATAATGGAAGTTGAAATAATTAAGAATCAACAAAAAGAAGCTGAAATAAAAGGAGAACATATATCTGCAGATTTCGGGTCACAAATTCGTTCCTATGTGATGCATCCTTATAAGTTAGTAAAAGATCATAGAACTAATGCTGAACAATCAAATGTTGAGGAAGTTTTAGATGGAAATATTGACTCGTTCATAGAAAGCTATTTGATAGGCAAGATTAAATAATAATAAAGAATTATAGCTATTAATGAATTGTAAAAAGTGCCTATTGTTAAGTAAAATTTAATAGTAATGAAATTAAACTTAATCAAAATATCTAAATATTTATTATTTTCTATATTTATTTTTGGAATTATCTCTTGTGGTTCTTCTGAATCAACAGTTGAGAAACAAACTGTAGAGCGTAGTTCTAAAGTATCACCTAATTTACAAAGTTCAACGAATAATTCAAGTGGTAAACTAGATAATATTTTTAGGATGAATTATTCAGATCCACCAACTTTTGATCCCCATTTGGTAACAGACACTACGTCTGCTGGAATCATTGTAGAGTTGTTTTCTGGATTGGTATCTTTAAATGGAAACTTAGATATTGTTCCTGATTTAGCAGAATCTTGGGTAGTTTCTGATGATAAAGTGGAGTATACATTTACATTAAGAAAAGGGCTTAAATTTTCAAATGGAGATGATCTTAAGGCATCAGATTTTAAATGGTCAATTGAAAGAGCAGCTCACCCTGATACAGGTTCTTACAATGCAGAAGTATATTTAGGCGATATTGTTGGAATAACAGAAATAATTGAGAGTGATGGTGAGATAACCGATGCTGAAGGAATAGTAGTTATTGATGATCATACATTGAAATTAATCATAGATAAACCTAAAACTTATTTTTTAGCAAAATTAACATACCCCACTGCATTTGTTCTAAGCAAAAATTATGTGGAAAATACAGGTGAAAATTGGATTGATAAGCCTGTTGGTACGGGTCCATTTGTTTTGGTTGATTATCAGATAGGTCAGGTATTAAAAATTGCTCGAAATGATAATTATTGGGGAGATCCAGCAAAAATTGAAGGAGTAATCTTCAATTTAGCTGGAGGTACTTCTATGGCTATGTACGAAAATGATGAAATTGATATTACAGGTGTAGGGCTAGCTGATTTAGAGAGAGTTAAGGATCCAAATGACTCTTTAAATAAAGATCTTGTAGATGTTCCTCCGCAATTTACACTTAGTTATATTGGATTCAATGTAAAAGAACCACCTTTTGATGACATAAATTTCAGAAAAGCACTTTCACATTCAGTTGATAAAGCTTTGATTGCAGAAAAGATTTATTCGGGATTAACACAGCCTGCTTATGGTATATTACCACCGGGATTCCCAGGATATTCTGAAAATATAAGAGGCCTTGAATATGACTTAGATTTAGCAAAACAATATTTAGCTAGATCAAAATATTCTGATCCAACTACAAGACCTAGAATTATTGTTACGATTCCCGGGACAGGAGGATCTCCTGGATTAGATACCGAAGTAATATCTGATATGTGGAAGACAGAGTTGGGTGTTGAAGTTGAAATTCAACAAGTTGAATGGGCCACATATTTGCAAGATATGAATAGAAAAAGATTACAGGTTTGGGCTGGTTCGGGTTGGCAAGCTGATTATCCAGATCCACAGGATTTTATAGATATACTATTTCAAACTGAATCGGACATTAATCATGGTAACTACTCTAATTCAAAAGTGGATGAACTAGTACTCAAGGCAGAAATCGAATTAGATAATAACATAAGATATGCATTATATAATGAAGCAGAACAAATCATTATTGATGAAGCCCCAATATTACCTTTATGGTTTGATACAGATGGTTATGCATTGATTAAACCTTGGGTAAAAGGTTATCAATTTGCACCAATTACAGTTCCGAAATATAAAAATATTTCAATAGAATAGTTTTATTTAAACATAGAAAGAAAATTATAAATTGTTTATAAAACAATTATGATTAAGTATATTTTCAGACGAATTTTATGGATGCCACTGTTATTATTAATGGTTTCTCTGATAGTTTTTGGTTTAGGAACATATGGTCCAGGAGACCCTGTAGAAGTACAGTTAGGGAATAATTATGACGAAAAAACTGCCGAACGTATAAGAGATAAGATGGGTTTGAATGATCCTTTTGTTTTCCAGTGGATCAGGTATGTTAAGAATGCAATTACGGGTGATTTTGGAGAATCTTATGTTTTTAAGAATCGACCAGTTACTTCTTTACTTTTACCTAAATTATTAGTTTCTGCGCAATTAAATTTAATTGCTTTTTTAATAGCTATTTCAATAGGTACACCCTTAGGTTTTTATGCTGCTGTTCATTATGGTAGTGTCAAAGATCCAGGTGTAGTAATTTCTACTTTATTTTTTTATGCCATGCCAGTTTTTTTTACAGCTCCTTTGCTGATTTTAATTTTTGCTTTGAAATTGGATCTTGTCCCCACTTCCGGATGGGGAGGAGTTTTTGATAAAAGAATTATTCTTCCGGCTATTACAGTAGGAATTCCTGGTTCGGCTGTATTTGTTAGATTAGTTAGGGCTTCTATGTTAGAAGTATTGGATTCTGATTATGTAAAATTAGCAAGAGCAAAAGGAGTTAGCGAGGTTATGGTTTTATGGAAACATGCATTTAGAAATGCTATGTTGCCAGTTATTACAATTATTGGTTTTACTTTAGCAGGTTTATTTGGAGGATCTTTAATAGTAGAAATTATTTTTGGAATTCCCGGTGTAGGTAGAATTTCCTTAGATTCAGTCTATTCAAGAGATTATCCAATTATTATGGCGATCGTTCTAATAGGTTCGACTGCTTTAGTTATAACAAATTTGATTATAGATTTTATATATACCCTGGTAGATCCAAGAATTGAAATGCAATGATGAATAAATATGAAAAAAATGACTCTAGTTTTAGGCTTTTTCTTATTCAATTATCTGGAAAAAAATTAGCATCTATAGCTATTATTATTCTTATGTTGGTATATCTAACAGGCATATTTGCACCTTTATTAGCACCTTATGATTATACAGAAACAAATCTCTTCAAAACTCAAGCAGGGCCTGATTTTGAAAATTGGTTAGGAACGGACAGGTTGGGAAGAGATATTCTATCTAGGGTAATATGGGGGATACAAACTACTGTAATAGTTACCATTACTGGATTACTTACTGGGTCATTATTTTTGGGCCTATTTTTGGGATTATTAGCAGGTTACTATAGAAAACTTTTTGACTTTTTAGTTATGAGATCTGGAGAATTAGTTTCTTCTTTTCCTGATATTTTGCTAATTATCTTACTTGCTGCCACACTAAGACCTAGGATAACGCAATTTATATACAATATTGAAGAAAAATTTAATTTTTCTGGAATTATAAGTTCCGGAGTTGTTGATTATATTGTAATTGGAGTAGCACTTTTACCCCTTAGTTGGTTTGGAACCATGCGCCTTATAAGGGCACAGGTTTTTCAAATAAGAGAAGTTGATTATGTTTTATCAGCTAAAACGTCTGGAGCTAGTACAATGCGTATTATTTCTAAACATATTTTACCCAATGTTATTTCTCCCCTTATTGTAACTTCAACATTTGGTTTAGGAGCAGTGGCTTTATCAGAAGTAATTCTTTCATTTTTTGGTCTTGGAGTACAACCTCCTAGACCTAGTTTAGGAGCAATGATATCAGATGTTTCTGGTAGAGGAGGAGCTAGCGTTTCTGTCCTTACAAATCACCCAGAACAATTACTTGCTCCGATAATAGTGATTTGGATAATGATATTTTGCTGGAATATAATAGGTGATGCATTGACGGATATATTAAATCCTAGAAGAAATTAGTTTACACGTAATAGTTTATTCGTTTATGTGTATACTCTAACGTGTAATGAAAAATATAGGAGAAATCAAATGAGTTTTTTTTCATCCAGAAGATCTACTGTACATGGCTTAAATGGAGGAGTTGCCAGCAGTCAACCTTTAGCTTCTCAAGTTGGAATAGATATATTACAAAAAGGAGGTAACGCTGTTGATGCTGCTGTATCAATGGCGATTGCGCTTAATGCTGTAGAGCCTATGTCTACAGGAATAGGAGGAGATATATTCTCTTTGATATGGGATCCAAAATCTGAACAAGTACATTCTTTCAACGGTTCAGGACAATCATCAAGAAATTCTGATCCAAATGAATTATTAGCAAAAGGTTATTCTGAAATTCCAACTGAAGGTGCAGGTGCTGCTTATTCTGTTTCTGTTCCTGGATCAGTTGATGGATGGCAAAATATTTTAGAAAAGTTTGGAACCATAAGTTTATCTGAATCTCTTCAACCGGCTATAAATTTAGCTGAAAAAGGTTTTCCTGTAAGTAAATTAATAGCTTGGCAATGGCAATCAAGTTTAGAAAAGTTGAAATTTAGACCGTCTGGTAATGAAATGCTAATAAATGGTCAAGCTCCAAAAGAAGGGGAAATTGTAACTTTACCACTTTTGGCTAATACTATGAAAGAAATAGCAAAAGATGGATCTGATACTATTTATCGTGGATCAATAGCAAAAAAGATAGCAAAATTTGTTCAAGAAGAAGGAGGGTGGCTTGATGAAGTGGATTTGGCTAATTACAAATCCTTTTGGACTGAGCCTATAAAAACTAACTATAGAGGAATAGATGTATTTGAATGTCCACCAAATGGACAAGGTATTGCAGCTTTGATAGCTTTGAATATTGTTGAAAATATTGATATGGGAAAAATATCAAGAAATAGCTCTGAATTTTATCACTATTTAATTGAAGCTATTAAACTAGGATTTTCTGATGCTTTATGGTTTGTAACTGATCCAAATAAAACTGATGTTCCCACAAAAGAATTATTATCCAAAACTTATTCTAAAAGTCTTTATGATCAAATTTCTGTTGATAATGCAATGCAAGATATCGAACATGGTGTTTTCCAATCTACTGGTGACACGGTGTATGTTTCTGCGATAGATAAAAACGGAATGGGTTGTTCTCTAATAAACTCTTTATTTCAAGGTTTTGGATCAGGCATGGTTGTTCCAGAAACGGGAATTGCATTACAAAACCGTGGAGCATTATTTAGTTTAAACAAAAATCATCCTAATTTTTTGGAACCAAATGTGCGTCCATATCACACAATAATACCTTGCATGGCAACGAAAGATAATAAATTATGGCTTTCCTTTGGAGTTATGGGAGGATTTCAACAACCTCAAGGACACTTACAGGTTATTTCAAACATGGTTGATTATAATCTTGATCCACAAGATGCACTCGATGCTATGAGATTTTCAATAGATGTTCAATCAATGGAAACCATTTATGTTGAAGAAGATTTAGACAAAAAAATAATAAATGACTTAGTAAATAAAGGACACAAAATAGAAATCGTATCAGGAAATGAGAGAATAATGTTTGGAGGAGGTCAAATTTGCCAAATCAATTCTGAAACTGGTGTCATTTCTGTTGGAACTGAACCAAGAAAAGATGGATCTGCATTAGCTTTTTAGACTATAATAGAAAATAATAGAATATTATAGAAAATAATCATTAATTATGGAATTAAAGGTAAAAGATGTAGCTCGCAGACTCAATGTAAGTGAAAAGACGGTTTATAAATGGCTAAACGAAGGTACTATTTCAGGTAAAAGAATAGGTAAAAATTGGTTTATTTCTGATGAGCTATTTGATAAAAAAGAGAACCTTACAAATGAAAATGAATCTCCGAATAATAACATCAGTTACTCTAAAAAATCTTTAGAAAAAGAATTGCTTTTAAAATTCAATAGTCTTATTTCAAATGGAATAGATTATGGATTAGAAAATATTTTACCTCCAAGAAAACTGGAAAATAAAACAGTTGAATTTATAAGTAATCATCTCTTGAACTCATCTGGAGAAATATATTTACAAGGAATTGGATTAAGGGAGTTTTTTGGTGATGATGTATATTCATCAGTTATTAAGACTTTTCTAGATGAAGATAGAGAAATAAATATAAAAGCTCTATTAGTAGATCCAATGGGAAGTTATGCAAGAGCAAGAGCTATCAGGGAATATGGTGATGATTATTTTGAAGATGTTAAATATAAATCTGCTCCTCTTTTTGCTGACTCTTGGATAAGTTTTAATGTAATAAAATCTATAATTAATCAATCAAAAAAATTAAAAAATTTTTCTATAAATGTAAGGTTTGTCGATTATTGGCCATCGAACTATCTTGTAATGACAGAAACAAATGCATTCATAGAAAATTATTCATTTGGTCGTATGCCTAAAACGTTTGAGGGAGAAACAATAGAAGGCTTATTACCTATTTTGAATGTTAATAATAAAAGTAATTGGTATCAAATGATGAAAAGTGGATTTGATTATATATGGGAAGGGAATAATCCATATATAAAACAACTAAGTTTCAAAGAATTCTCTACTAAAGCAATAGATCAATAATTAAAACTCGTAAAAAAACACTATAGAAAATAGTTCACTATATTCCATAGAATTTTGATTATTCTTATATTTATAAATATTACTTAGGGAGTTTCTTTTGGGAAAAATCAATGTAGCTATAATAGGAGTTGGGAATTGCTCCTCTTCTTTAGTTCAAGGAATTCAAAAATATTCTGAGATTGAAGATAATGAAATAAAAGTTCCAGGACTTATGAATAACATTTTAGGAGGTTATTCGATTGGAGATGTTAACGTTGTCGCAGCGTTTGATGTCGATAAAGATAAAGTTGGGAAAGATTTATCTGAAGCTATTTTTACTAAAAATAATAATGCATTAAAATTTCACGATGTTTCTAAGACAGGAGTAACAGTGGAAAGAGGCATGACTCACGATGGTGTAGGAGAATATTTAGCCGACGTGATTGAAATAGATAAAGATAGAGATTCCTCAGGATCAGAAACTTCAGATATTATACAAATCTTGAGAGACAAAAAAGTAGATGTTGTTATTAATTATTTACCTGTAGGATCTGAACAAGCTACAAAATGGTATGTTGAGCAAGTACTCGCAGCAGGTTGTGCGTTTGTAAATTGTATACCTGTTTTCATTGCTCGAGAAGACTATTGGCAAAAGCGATTTAAGGACAAGGGACTTCCTATTGTAGGTGATGATATAAAAAGTCAGGTTGGAGCTACTATTGTTCATAGAGTATTAGCCAGATTGTTTGAAGATAGAGGAGTCAGATTAGACAGAACTTATCAATTAAACTTTGGAGGGAATACTGATTTCTTAAATATGCTTGAAAGATCAAGATTAACTAGTAAGAAAATTTCAAAAACCAATGCAGTACAATCTCAATTAGAGAAAGAATTACCAACAGATGAAGTACACATTGGGCCTTCCGATCATGTTCCTTGGCTTGAAGATCGTAAATGGGCATATATAAGATTAGAAGGAACTTCATGGGGAGATGTACCTCTTAATGTTGAACTTAAACTAGAAGTTGAAGATAGTCCAAATTCAGCAGGAGTAGCAATTGATGCTATAAGATGTGCAAAAATAGCAATGGATACAGGTGTATCAGGAGCAGTAGAAGCTCCAAGTGCTTATTTTATGAAATCTCCTCCTATTCAAATGAGAGATGATGATGCACGAAAGGCTGTACAAGACTTTTCTAAATCTAATGAATAAAAACATTTGAAAATAGCTTTAATATCACCATATGATTTTTCTTTGCCAGGGGGAGTACAATCACATATATTTCATTTAGCTAAAGAATTAAAAAAACAAGATAATATTGTTACTATATTTGCCCCTTTAAGTAATAAAAACATTCATTCTATTGAAGGTGTAAATTTTTTTTCGTTGGGCTCAGGGAAAAAATTTACAGCTCTTGGTTCAAAAGCAACTATATCTTTAGATTTTAAAAAGATTTTTTCATACAGAAAATTTTTTAATACTGATAATTTCGATGTGATACATCTTCATGAACCTATGATAGCTTCTAATTTATTTATAAATATTATTTCTTCTAATGTGCCTAAAATAGCAACATTTCATGCTTATAGTAAACATTTAAACTATTTTTATTTCTTTTTTAAGTACATATTGAATTTTTTTATAAAAAGAATTAATACACTAATTTGTGTTTCTGAATTATCAAAAGATTATATCTCTAAGTATTTTGATGATAATTATTTCATTATACCTAACGGAATAAATTTCACGATATTTTCTAATAAACAAAATAATATTCCTAAAGAAATACGATCAAATGACAAAAAAATATTGTTTGTAGGTAGATTTGATGAGAAAAGAAAAGGCTTGGATTTGTTATATTTAGCTTTTTGCAAATTGCGAAAAAAAATTTCAAATATAAAGTTAATAATAATTGGACCAGGTAACATTAATTATTTAAGAAAATTTAATGATTATAATGAATTTGAATCTGATATACAGTATTTAGGAATCATTGGTCAAAATGAAATATCAACATATTATCAAAATGTAGATATTTTTTGTTCACCGGCTATTTCAAACGAATCTTTTGGGATAGTTTTGATAGAAGCTATGGCTTCAAAAACAACAGTGGTTAGTTCCAATATTTCGGGTTATAAAAAAGTTCTAGATGATGGGGAATTAGGTTTCTTGTTTAAATCTGGTTCTATAAACTCTCTTGAAAAAGTGTTATTTCAAATATTAGAAAAGAAAATACCTACTAATAAGAAAATAATAAAGGCTTTAAATAGTACTAAAAAATACTCATGGGAATTTATAGTTTCTGAAATAATTAATAAATATACTAATACAATAATCAATTCTAATAATTAAAAATGGAAAAAATTAGACAGTACATAAGATCATATCTTACAGATCTATATGAAATACCTTTATCGAAATTTTTTTTATATTTAAAATTGAGTCCTAGTTTTATTACATTTTTGGGCTTTATTATTACATGTTTAGGCAGCTATTTTGTCTTTACTGGTAATTTTTTGTTTGGAGGAATCATAATAGGTATAGGAATATTTTTTGATTCTATTGATGGAACTATGGCTCGCATTAGTGGGAAAGATGGTGATTTTGGAAATCTTTTAGATTCTGTTATTGACCGTTTTGGGGAAGGTGTTATCTATTTATCCATTATAGGTTTTTTTCTATACAAAGAAGGTAATAAAACGGCAGTTATATTATGCAGTATTACTCTTCTTTTTTCTTTTATGATAAGCTACATAAGAGCAAAAAGTGAAAGCCTAAATATAGAAAATAAAGCAGGTTTTTTTACAAGGGTTGAAAGGTCAATAATACTAGTTGTTTTGTTGATTTTTTCACAGCCATTAATTGCATTATATATATTAAGTATTGGGACTTTCTTTAGTGCTTTAATGAGATTGTATGTAGGGTTGAGGAATGCTCAAAAATAAAGTTATTTATTTATTATTATTTTTATTATTTATTAATAATCATGAATATCTATTCTCCCAACAAATGGATGAATCTGAGGTTCTAAAAGATCAAAAGTTTTCTGTCTCTGTAGATTTTCCAGAAACAATAAATTTTCATTTTGAAGGAGAATCTACCAAAAAAATTGATGACATAAAAGTTGAATTTAAAACTGGAGATAGAAAAACTTTGCAATATGCATATATGGATATTGTGCAAAAAGATTTAAATGTTATTGGTGATATGGAATTTCGAATAAATACACAGGGTGGACTTATTCCTCCCGGATCAAAAATAACATGGAATTTAGTTATTTATTTTGATGATAATACAAAAATCATAACACCAGATCAAAATTTTGTATTAATGGATACTAGATTTGATGATTGGGAACTATATGAAGAGGGATCCATAAATATTTACTATCGATATTCACGTACAAGGGCAGAAAGATTATCCAAAGAATGTAATGAATTATTACAGGAAATGTTTCCTATAGTTGGTAACGTTATTGATGATCCTATAACAATAGTACTTTATAACAATTATTCAGAGATGATTGGTGCAATTAGATCAAAATCAAAAACTTCAGATAGAGAGTTGATAACAGCTGGTCAAGCATTTGACGAGGCTAGTGTTGTATTAGTCTTGGCAGGTAGAAATGACATAGGGACATCTACACATGAAATTATGCATATACTTGTTGGTAGAGCTACTGATGGATCTGTTCTTTTGCCTTTATGGTTAAATGAAGGACTTGCAGAATATGCAAATAGAGACAAAACTGTTACTTATGATCATTATTTAGATTGGGGAATTGGTACAGATAATTTAAAACCATTAAAACAATTAATAGTTTTTCCTGGAGATCCTAATTTAACATTAGTTTCCTATGGTCAATCAAGGAGTGTTGTTAAATATTTGATTGATTCTTTTGGTAAACAAAGGATGGAATTATTGCTTTCAAATTTATCAGATGGTCAAATTATAGATGATGCTCTCTTTAATACTTATGGATTCACTCTTGATGGACTTGATAATAACTGGAGAGAATTTGTTGGTGCAAATCCTTACTATAATAAGGAAGGTACCATAATAGATTCTAATCAAGAATTCTCCGCTAGCACTGATAAAGGTTCATGTAACTCGAATGGAATAATATATATTTTAGCAAGTTTATCCCTTATATATTTCAGAGGTTTAGTAAATTTTTATTCATCATAAATAAATAGAGTTTACATTTACGAAACATTTTTGTAACAGAATCAAAACATAATAATAATAGATTTACAATATTAGTCTTTTAATAGACAAAAAATTTATTAGGAGGGAAATTATGGATTCAGGTTCTATTGCATGGATGCTAGTAGCATCTGCTTTGGTTTTATTGATGACTCCTGGCTTGGCTTTTTTTTATGGAGGTTTAGTTAGAGGAAAGAATGTGGTTTCGACCATTATGTATTGCTTTATATCATTAGGAATTGTTAGTATAGTTTGGGTACTATGGGGATATAGCTTGGCTTTTGGAGGAGGAGGAGCATTTATAGGAACATTTGATAACTTTGCTCTTTCAGGCGTAAATGATGCCGATGGACAAATGTTTGCTATTTTTCAAATGATGTTTGCGATCATTACTCCAGCTTTAATTACAGGTGCTTTCTGTGAAAGATTTAATTTTAAAACTTACATGATATTTTTAGTTCTTTGGGTGACACTTGTATACGCACCAATATGTCATTGGGTTTGGCATGAAAATGGGTGGATATTTAAAGGAGTTATTGGAGATGAAGGTGGAGCATTAGACTTCGCTGGAGGAACAGTTGTACATATTAATGCTGGAATGGCAGCAATAGCTGCAGCAGCATTGGTAGGCAGAAGACGAAACGTTGATAGAGGTATTGAACCTCATAATGTTCCTTATGTAATACTTGGAGCATCAATACTTTGGTTTGGTTGGTTTGGGTTTAATGCTGGTTCAGGCTTGGCTGCAGATGGAACAGCAGTGACAGCATTTTTAGTCACAAACACTTGTGCAGCAGTCGCAATGATGGTTTGGGTAATTTTAGGTATGTTACACGGAGGAAAAGTAAGTGGAGTGGGAGCAGCTTCTGGAGCGGTTGCAGGACTAGTTACCATTACCCCTGCTTCTGGATTTGTCGGAGTTGGAGGAGCTTTAGCTTTGGGTGTTCTTAGTGGTGTTTTTACTTTTTATGCAGTACAACTAAGAAATAAAACATCTCTTGACGATGCGCTTGATGTATTTGCTATTCATGGTATTGGAGGAATAGTAGGTGCAGTTGGGACTGGTATTTTTGCTACCAGTGTTGGATTAATTTATGGTAAAACGGATGCATTCATTGAGAATATTATTGCTGTTGTAGCAACAATGATTTATTCATTAGTAGTAACTTTAGTGATTCTAAAAATATTGGATGTTATTCCTGGATTAGCTTTGAGATCTTCAGAATCAGAAGAAGATAATGGATTGGATATATCTGATCATGGTGAAAGGGCTTATGTAGCAGATGGAGCTGATTAATAAGAAAAGAGGAAAGATATGATAAAAATTGAAGTAATAGTAAGACCGGAAAGAGTAAACGTAGTTATAGATGCTATGGCCGAAGCTGGCTGCACCGGTTTTACGTATCAAAATGTTACTGGTAGAGGTACACAAGAAGGGATAGAAGTGTTTACTGGTAGAGGTGGAGTTTCACATAGAGTTGCAGTTCCTAAAGTTTGTATAACATCTGTCACTGAAAACTCAAAGCAGAAGAAAATAGTTGATTCAATTATTTCAGCTGCAAAATCAGGAGATGAAGGACAAATAGGAGATGGGAAAATATTTATTTCTGAAATCTCTGATGTTATTAGAGTAAGAACTGGTGATTCAGGAAATAAGGCATTATAAACGAATATAAATAACAAAGAAAGCACAAATTATTAGACAAAATGTTTGTGCTTTCTTTGTTTACGTTTAGTTATTACTTAAACAATAAAAATAGATTTTAAAAGATTTAATTGATTAGTATAGCTGTTTAGATCTTAATTTATCTTCTACACTTAACTCTCGTCTAATATTATTTTTGTTGATAAAATTAAAGTTCATTAATCGTAGGAGCGTAGCTCAGATGGCTAGAGCGCTGGTCTCCAAAACCAGAGGTCGGGGGTTCGATTCCTCCCGCTCCTGCCATTCGCCGGGGTGCTGAAATGGTAGACAGGCTACGTTGAGGGCGTAGTGTCCGTATGGACGTGGGAGTTCGAGTCTCCCCCTCGGCACCAGAATAATCTTATCTATATAAATCTTACTAAAGACTTGAAAATTTTAATAATAAGTTCTAAAATTCTATCTAAAATTCAAATCCTAATTGGAGGGTTTTTTTGATAGATAAAAAGGAAAAATCATTAGTTGTAATTCAGCTTTCTGGTGGAAATGATGCAATGAATACTTTGGTTCCTTATACGAATGGAATTTACCATGATTCTAGATCAACAATCCATCTTACTGAAGATAAAATTATTGATATTAATGGTTCATTAGGATTTCATCCTGAAATGGGTGAAATTAAAAAATTATGGGACCAAAATCAAGTAGCAGTTATTAATGGTATTGGTTACCCAGTTCCAAATCGTTCACATTTTCGATCAATGGATATTTGGCATACTGCTGAATCAGAAACGATCGCATCAGATGGTTGGCTTGGTAGAACAATAAGAGAAATTGATCCTAACCACACAAATGTTGTAACAGCCGTAAATTTTGGTCGTGGTCTTCCAAGAGCATTAGTGTGTAAAGATGTACCAGTTGCATCGGTAGGAGATTTAAGTACATACGGTCTTATGCCTGATATTAAAGGCTCAGTTCAAAGAGAAAATGCTTTAAATTATTTTTCAAGGATGTATGGTCCAAATCAAGGTAGAGATGCAATTTTAAATGCCCTTGGTGAAAATGGAGTAAGTGCTATGACTGGAGTCGATATTTTAAGTGAGGCAAACTCTAAATATACTTCCTCAGTTGAATATGCGGATAATCCTATTTCAAACAACTTAAAAGATATTGCTAAAGTGATTTTTGCTAATGTTGGAACTAAAATTTATTATGCTCAACACGGAAGTTTTGATACACATGCAGGAGAATTATTTAACCATGCTAAACTATGGAAAGATCTTTCAGATGCATTGGGTGATTTCTTTGAAGATTTAAAGGAACATGATAAAGAAAACGATGTAACGGTACTACTTTTTTCAGAATTCGGGAGAAGAATTGAAGATAATGGTTCAGGTACTGATCATGGATCAGGAGGAGTTGCTTTTATTTTAGGAGGTTCAGTAAAAGGAGGATTCTACGGGGAACAACCTTCCTTAGAATTATCTGAACAAGTAGAAGGAGACATGAAATATAATAACGACTTTAGGAGTACTTACGCTACTTTGCTAGATCAATGGTTAGGAATAGATTCGGTACCTATTTTAGGTAAAAATTATGAACAGCATAACTTTATAAATACAGGGATATAGACAATGGCAAACAATGAAATTTTACTAATGGCACACCTAATGAGAAGGGTAGGATTTGGTTCAACTAAAGATGAGTTAAATAAATATGTTAAAAAAGGATACGATAACCAGGTTGATGAAATCTTAGATTCAGAACCAAATTATGAAATTTCAAAGCATTTAATTAATAGATATCAACCCGATTATGGATCACCGATGGGAAGTTCTGCAAATGGGGCATCATGGCTCTATAAGATGATATGGAGTGATTCCCCATTTAAAGAAAAAATAGCACTTTTTTGGCATGGTATTTTTGCAACAGGTTACGCCAAATTAGCTAATGGGATTGTACTACATGACCAAATAAAAATGTTTTCAAAATATGGACTAGGTAATTATAGAGATTTACTTCTTCAACTCTCTAAAGATCCTGCAATGATTATATGGCTAGATAACTGTGAGAGTCATAAGGGAGCTATTAATGAAAATTATGGAAGAGAACTGCTTGAATTATTCTCTATGGGGACTGGGAATTATACAGAAAAAGATATCAAGGAAGCGGCTAGAGCTTTTACTGGTTGGACAATTGCAAATAAAGATTATATGACTGCTAAGTGTCAGAGAGATTCTGTTTGGCCTTATGGTCGATTAGCTATGCATTTTGAATACAAAGAAGATGATCATGATGGAGATGAGAAAACATTTCTAGGTGAGACAGGAAAATTTAATGGCGAAGATATAATTGAAATAATTTGTAAGCAAAAAGCTACAGCAAAATTTATATCTAGGCATATTTATAGTTTTTTTGTAGAGGATGAACCTCCTGTGCCAGAATGGCCATATAAAGAACCAAACAATCCTGAAGCTATTGAAGAATTATCAAAAGTTTATTTTGATACAGGATATAACATAAAAGAAATGTTAAGATTTATATTTAAATCAAATTTCTTTAAATCTGAGAAAGTATGGAATAAAAGAGTTAAGAGTCCTATAGAACTAGTTGCTGGTACTCTTAGAATAACCAAGGAATTTTACAGACCCGATAAGCAACAATCTTTAACTAATTCTCATACTCAATTCATGGGTCAACATGCGATGAATCCTCCATCTGTAGAAGGATGGCATTGGGGTACAGAGTGGCTAGATTCAGGAACCGTAGTAGAACGTGTTAACTTTTCATCTTCAAAATTAGGGAATGTTAACAATGTAGGAATAAGGAAAATTATAGATAATATTAAATCAAATATTTCTGATAAATTTTCTTCTGAATTTTTAATAGAAATTGTCTTAGAAGAACTGGGTTCAATTATTGTATCAAAAAATACTAAAGAAACTTTAAATGATTTTGTGAAGTCAAAAATAGATTCCGAAAAAGCTCTAACTGATAATAACTTGTCTGAATTTTTACAATTAGTAGGAGCTATGCCTGAATACCAGAGAACGTAATATGACTACTTCTTTTGATATTAAAAGCAAAAAAACTATGGGCTTAGCTGCGATGCAAGGTAGAGGTTTTTATTATCCTTTTGATTTATCTTTTGATAGTAATAATCGAATTTATGTTATAGGAAGAGGGCATGATTATGATACTAGAGGATGCAGAATTACCGTAATGGATATGAATGAAGAATATCATGGTACATTTTCTTCTTTTGGGACTCAAGATGGACAATTTATGTGGCCATCTTCTATTGCAATTAGTAATTCAGATAAGATTTATGTTTCAGATGAATTACTAAATAAAATAACAATAATGACAACAGAGGGTAAATTTATATCTTCTTTTGGTCAATTTGGGAAAGGTAATGGTGAATTTGATGGACCCAATGGGTTAGTTTTTGATAATGAAAACAATTTGTATGTTGTAGATCATAGAAATGGAAGAATTCAAGTTTTTGATGAAGAAGGGAACTTTATAAAAAAATTCTGTTCTCAGGGGACATCTGAAGGTAATTTAAATTTACCTTGGGGAATAACCTTTCATTCAGATGATAGATTATACGTATCTGATTGGGGAAATCATAGGATTCAAGAATTTACTACCAATGGTGAATTTATCAGATCAGTAGGATCAAAAGGTGATAAAGAAGAAAATATACTACATCCATCTTCATGTGCTATAGATGATATAGGCAATATTTACGTATCTGATTGGGGAAATCATAAATTGAAAGTTTATGACAAAGAGGGGGATTTCTTATGTTCAAACAGAGGTGAAGCTTCATTATCTGAGTGGGCAAAGGATTTTTTAAATACTAATGTTGAGGAAAAAGAAGCAAGATTAAAAGCAAAGCTAGTCTTTGAACTAGAAAGTTTTAAAAATGATCCATTTCACGAATCTTCCCATATAGAAAAGCTTTTTTGGTGTCCAACTTCTCTAACTTTTCATAAAGGAAATTTACTTATTGTTGACAGTAGTAGACATAGAATTCAAGTTTACAATAAAGTTTATAAGATATAGATTTATTGGAGGCGACGATGGGATTCGAACCCATGAATGGAGGTTTTGCAAACCACTGCGTTAGCCACTTCGCCACGTCGCCATAAGATAATTTCATTGTATCAAACTTGACCAAACTTTAGCTTTGGTGCCGAGGGGGAGACTCGAACTCCCACGTCCTATTAGGACAACAGATTTTAAGTCTGGCGCGTCTACCATTCCGCCACCCCGGCCATTTTTACAAAAAAATATAAATTTAATTATAATAAAATAAATAATTATAGAATTAAATAATATATTAAAGTTTGAGATAAATTGATAGATAAAAGGGTAGGAATAATTGGAGGAAGTGGAGTTGATTTTTCCAAAGACATTAAAGAAGCTCAGTGGGTAAATTTGGATTGTGTTTATGGAAAACCATCTGATTTACTACTTTATGGTTTGTTGAATGATATCCCAATTGCTTTTTTACCTAGACATGCAAGAGGCCATATTATTCCTCCAGATCAAATAAACTATAAGGCTAACATTGAAGCTTTGTTTAAATCTAATGTGACAACCGTAATATCTATATCAGCAGTAGGATCACTTAATGATAATTTTCTACCAGGAGATATTGTTATGATTGATCAATATATAGATAATACTGTAAATAAAAATATAAGTTTTTATGATAAAAATTTAGTTGGACATGCTTCCTTAGCTGATCCTATTTGTAAAACATTATTTAGTCAAATAAAAAATTACTCAAATCAATTAAATCATCAAATTAAGTTTGGTGGAAATTATGTAGGTATATCAGGACCATCTTTTTCTACCAGAGCTGAATCACGTATGTATAAACAATTAGGAGGAGATTTAATAGGAATGACAGTACCTCCTGAAGCAAAATTAGCGAGAGAAGTAGGCCTATGCTATATAGGATTTGCACTTGTTACAGATTTTGATTCGTGGGATGATTCAAAACCTCCGGTAGACGTCACAACTGTTGAAAAAAATTTGTTGAAAATGAATAACAAAATGAAAAAGTTGTTAATAGATTTGATTAGTATATTCCAACTACATCAAGAAACTGAAAATAATGCTTCTTTTCAAAACAATATTGTCACAGATCCAAAATATAGAAAAAGTTTAAAATTCAATTTCTAAGAAAGATAAAACTTTGTTTTTCAATCGATTTATTTGTTCCTCAGAGTTACTTTCTATATATATCCTTAATAATGGTTCAGTTCCTGACTCTCTTATTAAAACCCATTCATCATGTGTTAGGAAAAATTTAATTCCGTCAGTTTTATCTACCTTTATTAAGGAATTGTTAGAACTGAAATTTTTATGTAAATCGGAAAGTTTCAATAATATTTTTTCACGATCTTTTTCATTGAATTTCAGATCAACCCTTTGGTAGCTTTTCACTCCAAATTCTTTTTGTATATTTTTCAATAAATCACTTGGGTTACAATTATTTATAGCTAAACATTCTAAATATAAAAGAGCTGATAAAATTCCATCTTTGTCAGACACATGATTTTTTATTGAATAACCGCCACTTTCTTCTCCTGCAAAAATTACTTTTGATTCTTCTAATAAAGGGGCTAAATTTTTAAAACCCACTGGTGTTCTAAAAATTTTAGATTTATTTCTTTTTGCTACTTCTTCAATAGTTGTTGGCATAGTAACGGTAGTTCCAATACTTTCAGATGATTTGTATTTTTTTAAAATATGGTTTGATAAGATAGCGAAAACATCAGTTGCATTTTGAAATTTTCCATTTTCATCTACTACTCCCAATCTATCACCATCTCCATCAAATGCGATTCCTACAGTAGACTTATTATCTTTGATGTCATTTACTAAAGGAATTAGGTTTTTTAAAATTGGTTCAGGTTGTTCCATATTTGGAAAAGAGTGATCCAACCTTTCTCTTAAAAATCTTGTGTTTGTTGGAAGAACTTTTTCTAATATTCCTGATACTGAACCATGCATGTAATCTACGCAAATTTTTTTATTCATTTTTTTCAAATGATCAAAATCTATTATGTTTTTTATGGCTTCAATATATGATTCTATAATGTTTAATTTTTTTATTTTTGTTATTCTTTTACATTGTATTTTGTCATTATTATCAGAGTAATAATCAACTATCTTTTCTATTTTTTTTGTCTCTTTTTCATTAAAACTAAGTCCATCTCCTGATCTGATTTTGAAGCCATTCCAGTCTTTAGAATTATGTGAAGCAGTAATTATTATTCCTGCAATTTTATCTGAGTGTTTTATATGAAAACTACAAATTGGAGTAGGGGTTGGACGTGAAGTTATAAATGCTTCTATGTTGTTAGATTCTAATACTTGATATGTTAATTCAGCATATTTTTTTGAATTTTTACGAGTGTCATAGCCAATTAATATTTTTTTTTGTTTATTAAGATTTTTTTGATTAATATAGTCTGAAAATGATTGAGCGCAAATCATTATATTTACATCATTCAAACCCATTGATGGAGTTGCTCTCCAACCATCTGTTCCAAATTTCACTTTATTTTTCATAAAAATTATTTTAAATTACTTTATTTAATAATTTTACAAAATCAGTTTTTTCCCATGAAAGATCAAGATCATCTCTTCCAAAATGTCCATAAGATGCTACTTGTTCATAAATCGGATTTCTTAATTTTAATCTTTCAATTATAGCTTTCGGTCTTAAATCAAAATTTTCTTTTACAACTTCAGCAATAAGATGATCCTCAATTTTTCCTGTTCCAAAAGTGTCTACCATAATAGATACAGGCTCAGCTTGACCAATTGCATAAGATAATTGAACTTCTGCTCTTTCAGATAAATTGGCTGCAATTATATTTTTTGCTATATGTCTAGCTGCATAAGCCCCAGACCTATCTACTTTTGTTGGATCTTTACCTGAAAATGCTCCTCCGCCGTGCTTTGAAGCTCCTCCATAAGTATCCACTATAATTTTTCTTCCAGTTAATCCAGCATCACCTACTGGCCCTCCTATTACAAACTTTCCTGATGGATTAATTATTATTTTAGTATTATTATCCATAAGTTCCGGATTGATTTTTTTATTTATAACATGCTCTATCAAATCTCTTTCAATTTGTTCATTTGAAATTCCATCATCATGTTGAGTCGAGATTAAAACAGTATCAACTCTTATAGGTTGATTATTATGATCGTATTCTAAAGTAACTTGGCTTTTAGAATCTGGTCTAAGATATTCTAATTTGTGAGATTTCCTTACTAATGTTAATTCCTTTACTAAATTATGTGCCAAGGTAATAGCTAGGGGCATCTTTTCTTTTGTTTCGTTACAAGCATAACCAAACATCATACCCTGATCTCCAGCACCTTCACCCAAGTCTTCATTTGTTTGGATTAATCTATTTTCTCTTGAAATATCAACTCCGTCTTTAATGTCGGGTGACTGTTCAGCTATTTTAATAAGAATATCTATAGTATCATTTGTCCAATTATATTCAGGTTTGGTATAACCGATTTTATCGATTGTATTTTTAACTATTTTTTCGTAATCTATCTTTGCTTTAGTTGTAATTTCTCCAAATACTAATACTAAGCCAGTTCTTTCATCTTCAAATCCCTTAACAGCTGTTTCACACGCAACTCGACTCATTGGATCTTGATCTAAACAAGCGTCTAAAATAGCATCAGAGATCTGATCACACATTTTATCAGGATGACCTTCTGAAACTGACTCAGAAGTAAAAAAGTAATTTTTTGTCATAGTTTTAAGTCCCCATATCCCATGAATTCAAATATTTTTTTTGTACGTCTGTCAATACATCATAATTCATTTTCATACCTTCTAACTTTAAAGATGCAATTTGTTTATCAATCTCAGAAGATAATACGTGTACATTCAAATCCAAAGATTGGTTTTTGTAAAGAAATTCGCATCCTAGTGCTTGATTTGCGAAACTCATATCCATTACTGAAGGTGGATGTCCTTCTGCTGCAGCAAGATTTATTAATCTTCCTTCCCCCAGTAAACATATTTTTTTCCCATTTTCTAATGAATATTCTTCTACAAATGGTCTGACTTCTTTTTTTGTTTCACTCATCTTTTCCAAAGATTCTATATCTATTTCTACGTTAAAGTGACCAGAATTTGCTATTATAGCTCCATCTTTCATATTTTCTAAATGTTTTTTATTTATGGCGTGTAAACCTCCAGTAACCGTAACAAAAATATCTCCTATTTTTGACGCTTCTTCCATTTTCATTAATTGATGACCATCCATTACTGCTTCTAAAGCCTTAATTGGGTCTATTTCACATACGATTGTTTGTGCACCCATTCCTTTTGCTCTTTGTGCTAGACCTCTTCCACACCACCCATACCCTATGATTACAAAATTTTTTCCTGATAACAAAATATTTGTTGCTCTAATTATTCCATCTAAAGTGCTTTGTCCTGTACCATATCTGTTATCAAACATATGTTTAGTCTGAGAGTCATTTGCAGCTATAATTGGATATTTTAACTTTTTTTCCTTTGCTAAAGCTTTCAATCTAATAACACCAGTTGTCGTCTCTTCCATTCCTCCAATAATCTCAGACATAAATTCTGGTTTTTCTTGATGAAGATATGCAACTAGATCTGCTCCATCATCTATAGTTATATTCGGTTTTTCTTCTACAACAGAATTTATATGTTTATAGTATGTTTTTTTGTCTTCACCGGTAATAGCAAATACTGGAATATTCTCACTAACCAAATAAGCTGCAATATCATCTTGGGTGGAAAGTGGGTTTGATGCACAAAGAGAAAATTTTGCACCGGCTGCCTTTAAAGTTAAGGCTAAATTAGCTGTTTCTGAAGTGACATGTAAACATCCAGATATTTTAACATCTTTTAATGGTTTCTCTTCAAGAAAGCGTTCTTTGATTAGTTTTAAAACTGGCATTTCTTTTGAAGCCCATTCTGCTTTTTTTCTACCTTGTTCAGCTAAATTTATATCTTTAATATCATATTTCATTTTTTCTCCATGAATAATTGATTTTTTATTTCTTTAACTCTTTTACAAATATCATTTTTATTAATGTTATATAAATTGTTTATACCAAATCCTTCAATTGTTATTGAAGCAATAGCAGTTCCGTATATCATTGCTTCTTTAAAGTCTTCTATTGTAGGGTTATCAATATTTGAAATATAACCAAAAAAGCCTCCTGCGAATGAATCTCCTGCTCCAGTTGGATCTATTAATTTATTAATTTTATAACTTGGACAAAAAAAAGTCTCATTATTTTTAACATAAAGATAAGAACCATTTTTCCCATCTTTAATGATACATATTTTTGGACCTTTCTCAATTATATAATTTGCTGAATCTTCAATGCTTTTAGATTTTGCAAATAAAAAAGCTTCAATTTTATTTATAAATAAGATGTTTATATCTTTCATAACAAGCTCTAAATCTTCTTTCATATCTAGAATCCAATGATTCATTGTATCTAAACCAACAATTCTTTTAGGATTAACTAAACTATTTGAGATTTTTTTTTGAAGTAAAGGAGATATATTTGCTAGAAAAACATATTGAGATTTTTTTATATCTTCATTTAAACATGGAGAAAAATCTTTAAATACACCTAAGCTGGTTATCAAAGTTTCTGGTTCCTCAGAATTATTTAGATAACTTCCCTTCCACCTAAAAGTAGTTCCTTCAGAATGATTAATGTTTTTAATATTTATCTTCTTAGATTCTAATAATTCTAAATCTTTCTTTCTGAAATCTTCTCCTACGGAGCCTATAATAGAAACCTTTGATATGTTGGATGCAGCAATTGAAAAATATATTGCAGAGCCTCCTAGAAGGTTATTTTTTGAGCCTTCAGAAGTAACGAGATCATCGTAAGCTATTGAGCCAACTACAGATAGTTGTGAATTATTCTTCATTATGAATCGTTATTATAAGAGGTTGGTAATCCCTCTTTAATCCAAGTAGGAGTCCCATCTTCAATATTAAATAGTTTTTTAGAATCAATGCCTAAGGAACTTGCATATTCTGCTGCTAATCCACTTCTAGCACCAACTGCACAAATGAAAAGTAAATCTTTATCTTTAGGGAGTTCATTAAATTTTTCAATAATTTCATCAACTGGTACCCATATTGCATTTGTAACATGTCCAGATAGATATTCATCTTCATTACGAACATCAATTATGGTCGCACCATCATTTTTTTGCATTTCATAAGCTTCTCTTGAAGATATTCGTGAGTATGGCTCACCTGGATTACTTTTAACCATAGATAAAACTCCTATTTATTTGCTACAATATTGATTACGCTTCAAAAATAACACATGCTAATCATTATAAATTAGCTGTTGTCATTTCTAGAAGCCTTTGTTATTATTTTTTCTCTAATGATTATTTAATCATAAAGATTAATTAATGATAGCGCACTTTGAAAACTGAACAGTGAATGAAAAGACCGTTTTTTTTGAAGAGTTTGATTCTGGCTCAGGACGAACGTTGGCGGTGTGTCTAAGGCATGCAAGTCGAACGAGATTGTTTTCTTCGGAAAACATTATATCTAGTGGCAGACGGCTGAGTAACGCGTAAGTAACTTACCCTAGAGTGGGGAATAACACAGAGAAATCTGTGCTAATACCGCATACGATTTATAGATAATTTTTATAAATGAAAGATTTATCGCTCTTGGATGGGCTTGCGTCCTATCAGGTTGTTGGCGGGGTAATAGCCCACCAAGCCTAAGACGGGTAGCTGGTGTGAGAGCACGACCAGCCAGAGGGGGACTGAGACACGGCCCCCACTCCTACGGGAGGCAGCAGCTAAGAATATTGCACAATGGACGAAAGTCTGATGCAGCGACACCGCGTGAGGGATGACAGCTTTAGGGTTGTAAACCTCTTTTATTAGGGAATAGCAAGGAAGGTACCTAATGAATAAGCTACGGCTAACTACGTGCCAGCAGCCGCGGTAATACGTAGGTAGCGAACGTTGTCCGGAATCACTGGGCGTAAAGGGTCCGTAGGCGGTTTAATAAGTCTCATATGAAAGCTCCAAGCTCAACTTGGAGATGTTGTGAGATACTGTTAGACTTGAGGCTGTTAGAGGCAAGTGGAATTCCAGGTGTAGTGGTGAAATGCGTAGATATCTGGAGGAACACCAGTGGCGAAAGCGACTTGCTGGGACAGTTCTGACGCTAAGGGACGAAAGCGTGGGGAGCAAACCGGATTAGATACCCGGGTAGTCCACGCTGTAAACGATGATTGCTAGGTTTTCGAGGCATCGACCCCTCGTGAGCCGAAGTTAACGCGTTAAGCAATCCGCCTGAGTAGTACGGCCGCAAGGCTAAAACTCAAAGAAATTGACGGGGGACCGCACAAGCAGCGGAGCGTGTGGTTTAATTCGATGGTAAGCGAAGAACCTTACCTGGGTTTGACATGTAAGTAGTACTGAACCGAAAGGGGAAGGACCCGCAAGGGAGCTTACACAGGTGTTGCATGGTTGTCGTCAGCTCGTGCCGTGAGGTGTTGGGTTAAGTCCCGCAACGAGCGCAACCCTCTTCGTTAGTTACACTCTCTAACGATACTGCCCCTAAAAGGGAGGAAGGTGGGGATGACGTCAAATCATCATGGCTCTTACACCCAGGGCTACACACACGCTACAATGGCAAGTACAAACGGTCGCCAACCCGCGAGGGGGAGCCAATCCGATAAAACTTGTCTCAGTTGGGATTGCAGGCTGAAATTCGCCTGCATGAACGTGGAGTTGCTAGTAAACGCAGGTCAGCATACTGCGTTGAATACGTTCCCGGTCCTTGTACACACCGCCCGTCACGTCATGGAAGTTGGTAACACTTGAAGTCGTTGCGCTAACCGTTTTACGGAGGCAGACGCCGAGAGTGGGACTGATGACTGGGACGAAGTCGTAACAAGGTAGCTGTAGCGGAAGCTGCGGCTGGATCACCTCCTTTCTAAGGATAAATAAGACTTATTAAATTAAGTTGTTATTATGGTCGTTTAGTGTTGATTCATTCAAAATAATTACTTGAGCGAGATTCTGTTTTTTTAAAACTAGAAGGGGCTCGTAGATATTTTTTATAGAATCAAAAATGACACTATTGTTATTTGCATGAGAATGCAAATCAAAAAAGAGATTTTGGTCTTTTCATTCACTGTTCAGTTTTCAAAGTAACTAAATAAATACTTCTAAATTAACTGTTGTTACAATATAAAAAACCTTTTTATATTTGCAATAAAAAAACATTTCTTGATATAAAATTACATCTGTATCTAAATTTAATTGGGGCCCGTAGCTCAGTCGGTTAGAGCGCTACTCTGATAAAGTAGAGGTCGGATGTTCGAGTCATCCCGGGCCCACCATTA
>CAZPYN010000010.1:30773-74770 GCA_964590915.1 uncultured Dehalococcoidales bacterium | reverse complement strand
TTTAATATTATTAATCATCAATATCTGGTTGTTCTATTGGTTTTTCATAATCAGATAAGGATTTTATAGGATCGTCAATATCATCGTCTATTGCATCTGGAGCAATGAAAGATGTGCCATCAGTGTTCAATGAACCCCATCCTTCAACATTAGCAGCATCATATTCGTCAAATTCATCATTAGATGATATTTTTCTTCTTTGACCAAAAAAACCTTCAGATAATTTTTCAGGTGTTATTGTATGGTCCAATTGCTTTTCTTTATTTATTTTGATTACACATTTTTTACTTAATTCAATGATCTCCGGTTCTGTAGAGAATTTTAATCCTTCCAATAGATTTAAGGCATAGTTTCCACCGATATTATAAATGGCCAGTACAGATGACTTTTGAGTATCAAGATTTTCATCTTCTAATAAATCAATAAGAAGTTCTATATGTTCCTCCTCACCTATATTTCCTAAAGCTGAGCATGCTAAAGCTCTTATCAAAGGGTCATTATCATCTAAGAATTCCCTTATAAATGGTATCCATTTTGAATCTGATGAATTCCTCATGGATTTAATAGATGATATTTTATCTAATGTTTTATTTGTGTTCAAATTATTCATAATTAAAGCATCAATATCTTTATTATTACTGTAGCTAATAATTTCGGTTAATCTATTGATAATTTTTTTATTGCTACTTTGTGATATTAGGTTCATTACATATTCAACAGCTTTATTAAGTTCCTTTGTTTTGTTCTTATATGAGAACTCTCTGATCCACCTCTCTAGAAGGGCAATTGATTTAAATATAATGCTTATGTCTTTTTCTTTCATTAATATTTTTTTCACCTCCCTTAAAGTAGTTATATCGTTACTCTTTTTTAAATATTCCAATATAAAAATTCTTATAGAAGGATTTTTATGTTCGATAAATTTAATCATTAATGATTCATAATCTGTACCTTTATTTTGTTGTTCGTATTTTTTTAATTTAGATAATTCAGAAAGTATGAATTCATCATCTTTAGTTTTTAGGTTTGTATAATATGAATCGAATTCATTAAAATCTATTCTTTCTGTTTTTATATTTTCTTGTTCCATTATGATGTTATTTCTATATTTTCTGTCTGTAAAAACGGTAATTCTATCCTGCCGTACAAATTTTTTGTATCTTCACTTAAATGATCAATTTTTTCTAACGCCTTAAAGCAATTACCTGAAATCATTGTATCTTTTATCCTTCCGACTATCTCTCCATTTTCTATTTTATACCCCAGTGAGATATTCGCACTAAAATCTCCGGAAAGCTCATTCCCTTGTCCAGCTCCTAATAATTCATCAACTATAATTCCTTCAGATATGTTTTTTACTAAATTTGAAAATTTTATATCTCCTTTTTCCATAATTAAGTTTGATATTCCTGGTGAAGGAAGAGAATGTATACTTCTTTGAGCTGAACCTGTTGATTCAGTGCCTGCCTCACTTCCTGATTTAAGATCATAAATACCATTTATGAAAATACCATTTTCGAATATTTTTTTTCTCTTAGTAGGAATCCCTTCAGCATCATACATTGATGATGAAGGGCTGAAATCTATATGAGGATTATCTATTAAAGTTATTTTATCGTCTAAAATTTTTTCACCTTCTTTTGAATATAAAGGAGATAGTTTTTTTGAAAGATTTGTTCCATTTGTGGAAACTAGCATTGGAGATATTAATGTTTGAAAAAGACCTCCTGGTGTAAAAACTACAGGACATTTAGATGTAGGAGGATCCTTTAAATTTTGAGCAACTTTTAAATTTTTTATCATATCATTTACAATTGCATCAATTTTATTTGGATCAATCTGTTTAACTGAACTAAATCCATCCCAAATATTTAGCATGTCATTATTATTAATTATTTGACAAGAAATAAAAAAACTTGCTGCAGATTCAAAAAATTTTAGATCCATATTATTGGAATTTTGTAATCTGGCTTTTGATTTCCCTAGCGAATAGGTTGCATCACATAAAACATTAGGTAAAGATTTTTTAACCTTTTTTATAGATTTATCTATAATTTCTATCATATATTCATTGGACAAATTATAGGTGTCTTCAGAATAAATTTTTACCTGCTTGCTTTCTTTTAATTTCGGGAATTTCACTTTTGTTTTAATGGAGAATTTTTTTAACTCATTAATAATTTTTTTAAATTCAGTGAGGTTGTAATTTGATGTGGATGCAAATGTCATTTCAGCATTCTTTATTGCTCTTACCCCTATTCCATTTGATTGTTTGGAAGATAATTCTTTCAATTTATTTGATTCAAAAGAAACATCCTTATATTCAGAATCTTCTTCATAAAGTTCAAATTCATCAAAATTTTTATTTAAAAATTCAATAATCTTTTCCATTTTATCCCGGTGAAACTAATGTTTTATTTATTCTTATATGTGGAGATCCATTTGAAACAGGTAAGGGTGATTGACCACCTTTTCCACATCCTCCTCCTTGATTTATTTCTAAATCGTTAGCAATACCATCTATGTTTTTCAAAGTTTTAAATAAATTCCCACTCAGCTTTACAGGTCTTACAGTATCAGTTACCTTTCCATTTTTAATCTTGTAAGTTTCGGCAGAAGCAAATGTAAACATCTCATGTTCTGTCATCCCACCATACCAATTTTTAACATATAAACCATCTTTGGTATCTTCAAATAACTCTTCCTTTGAGTTTTCGCCATTTTCTATTATGGTATTTGTCATCCTGACAATTGGTGAGAATCCATATGAAATTGCTCTGGCATTTCCTGTGGGTGTTTCTGACATTTTTTCTGCTGTTTCTTTTGAATGTAGTCTCCCAACCAAAACTCCTTCTCTTATTAGAGGAGTTATTGAAGAAGGAGTTCCTTCATCATCAAAAGCATATGATCCTCTTAAATCGGGTATTTTTGCCCCATCAGTAATATTTAAATCTCTATTACCAAATTTTTCCCCCAATTTTAGAATTTCTTTTAACCTATTATTTTCATATACGTTATCTGCCTCAGAGAGATGTCCAAATGCTTCATGTACAAAAACTCCAGCTAATATTTGATCCAAAATCACTGTTGTTTCTTCGCCTGTTATTTTAGGAGCTTTAATTAGTGATACCGCTTTTTTAGTGGATTGTATCACTTCATCTTCCAAGTTTTCTACTATACTGAAGTCACCCAATGAACCTATGGAAAACCCTGATTGTAATATTTCATTACCATCAGAACTGTTGGCTGATATTCTACAAATAACATGTACAAATTCTTGTTGAATCTCATTACCATTAGAATCAGCAAAAATAATTTTTTTATCTATATCTGCATACACAATATCGCATCCTTGAATATTTTTTTCTGAAAGAATTATATTTTTGTAATTTTCTAACAAATCTATTTTTTCACTTAATTTTATTTTTCTTGGATCTTTTTTTATTGTCGGAGGTAGAGATAATTTTGTATCAGATAAATTTTTTGAGTGGTTATAATTGTTGTTATTAAATTTTGCTAATTCTATACTTTCAGACATCTTATTTGGTGCTTTTGTAATGTCATTAAAAGATGAAAATCCCCAACCTCCGTTTACCAGAGCTCTAGTACATCCACCAAGATTAGAACTAATTGATATGTTTTCTCTTGTTTTCCCTTTGTATTGAATTCTTGTGGATGTATTTTCTTCAATACGTATCTCTTTATAAAGTTTTGGATTTTTCAACAACGCATCTTCAATCAAATTTTTGTAATCACTATCCAATTTTCTATTCTCCTAATTTGCTAAATGGTTTTATATTATTATTTACCATCCATTCGTATGCATTTATCTTTTTTTTGCCTTTTGATTTTATTCTTCCTATAATCAGTTTTTTATTTCCAATAGAAACACTAACTTCCTTTTCATTTATAAACAATATTGTTCCATTTTCTTTTTGAATATTATTTGAAACTAATTTTGTATCATATAAATAAATTTTTTCACCTTTATACAGTGTCCAAGCTCCAGGCTGAGGGTCACACCCTCGGATAAGATTATATATATCTTTTGGATTTTTTTTCCACTTAATTTCTTGTTCTTTACACCATCCTTCGTATGTAGCATATTTTTCTATTTGTGGTATTTTTGGAGGATCCCCATTAATTATTAAATTTATAGATTCAACAATTGCATCTACTCCCATTGGATAAAGAGAGTTAAAATACAAACTTCCTGTGGAATCATTTTCTTTTATCATAATTTTTTTCTGTATTAAAATATCTCCTGTATCTAGACCTGAATCAGGCCAAAATATGGTTATTCCTGTTTCTTTATCTCCATTGATTATTGACCAGTTAATTGACGAAGGCCCCCTGTGTTTAGGTAGGAGAGAAGGATGATATTGAATTGTCCCCAATTGAGGATAATTAATTATTTCTATAGGAACAATATCTACAACATATGCCATAATTAATAGATCAATATTTATATTATTAAAAGCTTCAATTGCTTCTTTTGATCTTAACTTTTTGAACTGAAGTGTTCTAATTTTTTGTTCATTGGAAAATTTATATAGAGGATCTTCTTTGTTATTAAAAGGAGGAATAATACACACAATTTCAGTATTCTGTATTTCTTGAATTCTTTTTGCGACTGATTCACCAAAGGGTGATTGACCTATAATAGCTATTTTCAGTGTCATTTTATATAACTCATTCTGAAATATTTTCTGATTATGTCAAAATTATCTACAATTTCTTTTTGATCATAAGTCTTATTACTTTTAGCTTGTTCAATATGTTCAATCAAGAGGTAAGCCTCAGCTTCACTAAGTTTCTCATATTCTAAATGCCTTTTTAATACGGTAAAAGACACTCCATTTTTATGAAGATTTGAATAAGCATTTATTAAGTTTAAATCATCAATACTATGAACATTTAAACCTTTTACTATGGTTGGTTTTTTTATTAGTTTTTTTGATAATAAATCATCATAGAAACTTTGAGACAAATCTAACTTCTCTAGTATTTCAGAGACAGTAAACTTATCTCCGGTTTTCAATGGATTAGTGTTGATCTGTTTTTTTATTAGTTTTAAGGGATATCCTTCTTCTTTTAAGGTTTTTATTTTTTTTAACTTTTGAATATGTTCTTCAAAAAATACAGCTCGTGTTTTTGATACTTTTTTGGGAGCAGGTATTATATTTGATCTAATATAATAATTAATTGCCGAAGTACTAACTCCAATTAGTTTTGCTACTTCACTTATAGAATACTCATTTTTATTCATAGAATAAATTTTACATTATTCATTTTTTTTGGAAACCATAACTAACAAACTAGGAAGCACAAAAACTGAGGAAATCAATGCTAGAAAGATCATAATAGCTGTGAGTTGTCCAAAACTAGCGAACATTGGCATAGGTGCAAATCCCATAATTATAAAACCTGCAATACTAGAGATAGCTGAACCTAAAAGAGCTATTCCTGTACCATTTAGAGTCTTACTTAATGCTGTTTCTGTGTTGTTTTTAAGTATTTCTTCTCTAAATCTCTGAGTTATGTGTATTGAAAAATCTATTCCAACCCCAATTGAAATAGCACCTATTGTAGCTGTAACAAGATTTAGTGAATATCCACCTATGTACATAATTCCATAAAGCCAACTAACCACTAATCCAATTGGAAGTACTGTTACGAACGCATATCTAAAAGATCTAAAAGCAATTAATAATACCAAAAATGAAGCTACACCAGCTATAGGGATAGCTCTGTATAAAGAATTTCTTGATGAAGATAACTCTACATCCCGAACAAAAGGAGATCCTGTTATTCCATATTCAGTAATATAATTTTTATTTTGAAAAATTTTTAATTCATTTTCTAATTCTTCTCTAGCTAAAGTAGTGATATCTTGACTAGCAGAATCAGGTATTCCAACTCTAAAAACAGTGGCGTAATTATTTTTAGAACGAATTAGAGTGGTTTTTATTCTACTGGGAGAAAAAATAGTTTCATCTTGATCATTTTTCAAACCTTCATCAATTAATTTATCTAAATTTTTTTTATTTTCCTCTTTATTATTAGCTGGAGAATTTATATTTTCTAATAGTGAAATTAAGTTTGGTTCTATAACTAGTAGATTGCCATCTTTGTCGTGAGCTAGAAAATCTTTAGATTTAAGAGTAATCAAAAGTGATTTCATATCATCAATTGCTTCGGGTTCCGATAAATCTCCTTCAAAATACAACTCCCCCAATTCTCCTGTTGTATCGCCTAGGTGATAATCTAATTTGTCCAAACCCACAACAAAATCTGATTCAGGTTTAAAAAAATCTGATACTTCAAAACTAGATTCTAATTTAAACGCGAGGAAGGTTGTATAAATTGTAATAGCTGAAAAGAACAATATTGTATATATAGGTTTTTTAGCAAAGAAAACAATTAATGCACTAAATTTTTCTTCAATTTTTATAAATATATTATCTTGATATAAACTTGAATCTAGTTGGGATACTTTAGCTTTACTAGCAAAATATAAAGGCAAAAATAAACATAAAATTATATTTGCTATTATCATGATTATTCCATAAATAGGTGATAAAAGAAGAAATGTGATTACGGAACCCCCTGATAAAGCTGCGGATCCGATAGCCTGGGCTATCCAAATAAACTTATTCTTATTATTTTTGTTGTCTATTGATTCAATTTTGGATAGTGAAAATGGAGCATAAATTCCCAAAACAATATAAGCCGCAAAGGTAGCAATTCCAGCTGCAAGCCCAAAGTGTATAATAGATTCTGTGGCTGCTGTTACATTCGATAAAAATGCGATTGCATCACTAATAAAAGCCAAAGTTAAAGCTGACCCTACCCCAGTGAATGCAATAACAAATTTTTTATCATAAGATATATTAGCCTTTTTTTCTTCCTGGTATCGTCTAATGGCATGAACTCCAAAATCAACTCCAAATGCTACCATAGCGATTGGGACGATCAAATCAGAAACTAGACCACCTTTTAATCCAAATAGGTAAGATAAACCTTTAAGCCAAATCATTAGTGTTGATAACCCTATTCCAATTAGTACAACTGCCCAATATGACCTTAATGAAAAACCTACTATAGCAATAGCTGCAATAACTGTCAAAGTTATATAAACCGCAGATGAAAGTCCTTGTCTTTCTCCCTCTAAATTTACATCAATTGCTATCCCCCAAACATTTAAATCTTGAAGTTCATTTTTTAGGACATTCATAACATTTGTATTGAATTTTTCCTTATCTAAGGTGATTTTATCTCCAGAAATAGCTACTCTTTGAGAACCACCACCAAGTGAGTCATTATCTCCTAACACAGCTATCATCATGGCTGGAGAAGTCCACCAATCAATTTCTTGATTATTTATTTTACGTTTCTCTACATTTGAATGAATACTTAAGTTTCTTTTAATATCTTTAAATCCTTCTCCTTTAAAAACTTCAGAAATTATTTCTTTAACCTCATTATTTGAGGCATCTTTTAAGGTTTTGTTGTATTTTGGATTAATAATTAGAACATTATTTACTACATCTGCGATTGTAAATATTCCATTTACTTTAACTCCCGCATCTGAATCGATATATTTGTAAAGATGTTCAGAACGAATAATTGTTTCTGGTGATAAATTTTTTGAAGCATCTTCAGCACGAAGTTTTTCTGAGGCATTGAAAATCTTCAACAAATTTTCTTTTGATAAAATGTCATCAGAATTATTGCCTTCCAAAATAAAAAGAGCAAAATGTACTTCGTCAGAAAATTCATTAGAAATTTGAATGTCTAAATCAATTATAGGATCTTTCGGTGAAGTTGAAGCGTCGCCTCGATAAGGAAAAAATAAATATGACAATGTTAACCCAATTGTTATAATTACGAAAAGAAAGAAAATTTTTTTAGGATTTGCTACAAAAAATCTAGAAGTTCTTTCATAAATATTCATATTTATAATTATAAATAATCAAAAGATTTTTTTTGATTATAAAATGAGAAAATTTACAATTTTGACTTTAATTAAAATGTCTAAAATATATTATGGTTGGCTAATAGTAGGTGCACTTTTCCTAAGTAGTGCCATTGGAGTTGGAACAAGACAAGGTTTTGGAGTTTTTGTAGATACTTGGGGTGGAGATTGGGAAGTTAATGTTTCTACTATAAGTTTGGCCGCAGCTATTGGATGGCTAGTTAATGGGTTAGCAGCACCAATTCTAGGACAGATGGCTGATAAATATGGTCCTAAGAGAGTTCTGATTTTTTGTTCTTTTGTTATATCACTAGGTTCTATTCTTGTTGCAAGTTCCTTCAATATATTTACCCTTTCTATTTACTATGGCTTCCTAATTTCCTTTGCTACAGGAACGGGAGGGCCTATAGGGATATTATTATCAAATTGGTTTAAGAAACGTAGGGGAGTTGCTATGGGTGCTGTAATGGCAGGAGGCTCTATTGGCAGTTTGTTTTTTGTCCCACTTTTAACTTTTATTACTATAAATTTTAGTTGGCAACTAGCTTGGATTATGGTTGGTTTTTTTGGATTTGTTTTAGTATTACCTTTATCAATATTTGTATTAAAAGATAAACCTGTTGCAATTTTACAATCCGTTGAAAGTCAATCAAGTAATAATGAAACTAAAGTTGAAGATGGTCCTCTTTGGGTTGATAAATGGAGTAATGCTTATAATTCCAAACCCATGTGGCAACTTTCTATTGGATATTTTGTATGTGGGATTACTACAGCATCAATTTCAGTACATTTTATAAAATGGGCAATTTCTGAAAACATTTCTCCTTATGAAGCAGCTTTTTCTTTTTCAGTTTTAAGTGCTGTAAATGGAATATCTGTTATTGCCTCTGGTTATTTTTCAGATAAATTTGAAAGAAAATTAATACTTGGAATGGTTTATTTTGTTAGGGGTCTTGCATTTTTAGCCTTGATATTACTTACGGGTAAAATCGCACTTTGGACTTTTGCTATTGTAGGAGGGATGTCTTGGTTAGCTACTGTACCTCTTACTACTGCTTTAACTTCCGAATTTTATGGATATAAGAAATTAGGTTCTTTGGTTGGATTGATAAATATGTCTCATCAAATAGGAGGAGCAGTAGCTGTACTAATATTTGGTATGATTTATGATTATTATGGTAATTATGATCTGGGTCTTTGGGTTGGAGTGATAACTTTGATTATTGCTTCATTAGCATCATTCAGCATAAAAGAAAAACAATTTTCTTCTCGATTTTATAAACCGATAGAAAATTAAATGTTTTTTTTTACATCAAAAGAAAAAATTGTTTCAAATCATCATGGCGATTCTATAAATCCAGAGTTTGCTGAATGGATTGTGGATTTTATATCTCATCTATCACAGAATTTGTTATATGTAGTTTTTACTTTTGGAATTATTTTTTTTATAGTTTTTTCGATTTTAATTCTTTTTTTTTCTCGTAAAAATCAAAAAAAATGATTCTCCAAATTTTTTAGTATTCTATCGGCTTCAATTTCATCAAAATAGTCCATTGATTTTGCAGGATTTCTACTAACATTGGTTCGAATAATTCCTCTTTTCCAGAAGAAATATTTATAAGCTGTAACGCTATACATAAATTCGAAATTTAAGGCCTCCAACATTTTATTCCATATTTCAATTGCTTCATTTGAAATTTTTTTTCTCTTTGAATTAGTTAAAGCTAACCATAATTTTTTATGTGCTTCTACCATATGTCCTGATGGCATTATCCCATCTGCACCTCTTCTATACTCATCTATACTAAACCTTCCTCCTGCTCCACCCATTATAGATTTAATGTTAGTTTTACATTTATCTCTAATAAATGACATAACATGTCCAGGCATATCACTTTCCTCTTTCAGAAAATTTATTCTATCAATGTTATTAATCATTTCTACTAAAGCATCATTATTAATTGTTGGTCCTGCAGGAGGTTTATTATTTTGAATCCAAATATCTGTTTTAATATTTTTAGAAATCTCACTGTAAAATTCAATAAACTGATTTTTTGAAGAATGACTAATTGGAGGCATAGCCATTATTGCTCTAATACCTAATCCTTCAGCATATTTAGACCTCTCAACTACATGTTCAGAAGAAACCCCGCTTACACCAGCAATTATTGGAATTTCATTTTTAACAACATTGACGGCTTCAGAAAGTATTGAATCTCTTTCTGAATCTGAAAGCTTAGAAGCTTCTGATACATTAACAGGTAATAAAATTCCATCTGATCCTTTTTCTACCAGGAATTCAACACAAGATCTAAGAGATTTATAATCCACAGATCTATCTTCATTAAAAGGAGTTACAGGGATACTGTATATTCCAGAATATTTTTGTGTCATTTAGATTCCTTCTAATGAATATGATAAATTATATTATTACATTTTATATCTTTAAAATCTTTCAAGATATTTATCACAAGAATAAGAGATTTTTATAAAATAAATGTTTATTCAATCATTAAATAATGGATTTGAAGGTCCAAAAGCATCAATAATTGAACCGGTTACTGATGATGAATCAGAGCTTATAAGAAAAGTACATAACTTTGCAATTTCTGAAGGGTGCATCATATTCTTATCTTTTATTGAATCTTCTCCAAATGCTTCTATGTACCCTTCAGTTAAAACACTGCCAGGGCATATACAATTTACATCAATACCTTCTTCTTTAACTTCTGCTGCAAGAGATTCTGTAAAGCTGATCAAACCTGCTTTTGTTATACGATATGCACTCCTTCCAGCGGCTCCTTTTCTTCCTCCAATTGATGATATATTTACAATTTTTCCATATTTACGACTAATCATCTGAGGCAAAATTAATCTTGTTAATTTTACGGCATTTACTAGATTTACATTAATGACCTTTTCCCATTCTTCCATATTAAAGTCGATTAGATTGATTTTTTCATGGATTATAGCTGCATTGTTAACAAGTATATTTATATTTAAATTAGATTCTTTAAGAAATTCTATGATTTTATCAATCCCAAAATCATTCGATAGATCAGCTGAAATAAAATATGAATTAACCCCATAATTTTTTAATTCATCATTAATTTTACTTAAACGAGTTGTATTTCTTCCTGTAATGACAACATCTATACCATTTTGTGCTAAATCAATGGCAATGGCTTTACCAATACCTCTAGATGCTCCAGTTATTAAAGCAATTTGATTTTCATTTGACATTGTTCTCCTCTGTGTTTTTTATTAAAAAAAGATCTTGATAACAGGACTATACCTACACATGATAACACCATAACTAAAATAAAAAAGAAAGTATTTATTGAAACTTTTGTAGTGATATTAGCTCCTATATAACTACAAAAGTTTATCCCATATTTTTTAGTTGTCTTGATACATACCTATAAAAATATGATAAATTAATCTTAATTATTGCATTTTAGGGGGGATAATTTTGGTTCTTAAAGAAGATATATTGGGAGCATTGGATGAAGGGAAGGGGAAATTTGGAGGAAAGGGAAATTTTGTCGTACAAAAAATACCTTTTCCTAAAATTTTTGATGGAGCAGCAGTTGTTGATATAAAATCCACAGGAATTTGTGGTTCAGACTTGCACATGACCTATGATAGAACTGAAGCTGAAATAATTCCCGGAGGTCATGAAGTAGCAGGAGAAATCGTAGAACTCCCTAAGGGATATAAAGGTAATCTAAATTTGGGAGATAGGGTGGCGATCGATTGTATCGGTGCTGGAAAATCTTGTAATTCTTGTTACTTTTGTCTTTATGGTCAATTTAGACATTGTATAAATCGTCATGAGGAAACAGGAGGAGCCTTTTCTAGTTTTATAACAAGAAGTCCGAATGGCTTGTTCAAAATTTCAGATGATATGGATTACACTGATGGCGCGTTAGTTGAACCTATGGCTGTTTCAGTACATGGATTTAGATTTGCTAAATTCACCCCCGGTGATTCTGTAGCTATTATAGGATCTGCGACAATAGGTCTTTCTGCTATATGCGTTGCAAAATCTTATGGAGCCGGAAAAATCATTGCATCAGCCAAATATGAACATCAGGCTGAAGCTGCAAAAAAAATGGGAGCAGATATAGTTGTTTCTTCTGAAGAAGGGGAATTAGAAGAAGTTTGCATGCAGGAAACTAATGGAATTGGTATTGATGTTGCTGTTGAAACAATTGGAGGCAGATCAAATCTTCCTCTATCTCAAGCTGCTAAATGTGTTAAGAAAACTGGAAAAGTTATAGTTTTAGGAGGGTTTAGAATCCCTATAGAAGTGGATTTTTTACAACCAATGATTAAAGAAATAAGTTTTATTCCAGCTACTTGTTATGCAAATATTGATGGAAGACACGATTTTGAATTGGCTATAGATATACTTTCTAATGGGAAACATCCTTATAAAAGTATTGTCACTCACAAGGTTTCTTTAGAAAACATTCAACAAGGCTTTGAAACAGCCTATGATAAAAAAACAAGATCAATCAAGGTTCATATAATGCAATAATTACTTTTGTATTATTTTCATCAATCTTCTGAGAGTAAAACTCCAAACTATCAAAGAGCTGATTGCAATTGAAAGGGGTTCTCCAGGAACTCCTTTTCTCCAATCTTCAACATTATTAATTGAATCAAATAATATAAATTTATAAAGCTCTTCAATAGAGCCTACTAATGAGACAATTGTTATTAAACCGAACAGAATAGTACCCGCAAACACCAACATCTTGAAAATAATATCATTTGAGCTATCTTTATTTGCATGTTCATTCTTTTTTTGTAAATAAACATGAACTAAGTAAATTATTCCACTTATTATTGCAGTGGTAATTCCTGTAAATAGGCTTGCTTCAATACTTCCGTCATACATTTGTAATGTTTCTGCAGATGGCTTTCCGTCTACATTGCCAATAGTAGTCATTTCAAAACTAAAGCTATCCCCAAAAATCATTGCAAAAACAGCTTGAATAATTCTAGATATCCCAGCTAAGCAGAAAACACCTCCAGATATAAGTCTAACAAAGTAAAAATATCCATTTAAAGATAAATCAAAACTTATCTTTACTCCAGTATTTTTTAGTGCATACCCTATCAAGAAAATTATTCCACTTACTATTAGAATTGCGAACAGAATTCCTATAGCTACTCCAACAAAATCAAACATATATAATCCCTTAGTTATTTTATACTTATAATATAATAATTTCTAATTTATTTCCTAGAGTATTTTTTCCAATTATTTTTATGATTTTCACTTCAATTTATAACTCATATTTATGATAAAGTTTTATTTCTAAGTTTTCATAATTGTAAATAAAGATTTTTCAAATTAACATATTTGTGAATTACAAAATAAATACTAACGTTTGATCGAATCATATTTCTTAATCACATGAAAATTGAACTGAAAAATATTTCCAAATCATTTGGTTCTCTTGAGGCAAATAAAGAAATCAGTATTTCTATTCCTGGTGGTATTCATGCTTTATTAGGTGAGAATGGAGCAGGGAAATCTACTCTAGTAAAAATTATTTCTGGTCAATTAAATCCTGATAAAGGATCTATTTTAATATCAGACAAAAAAATCAATTTAGGTTCGCCTAAAATTGCTATAAATAATGGTATTGGAATGTTGAATCAAAATCCTTTGGACTTTGCTAATTTAAGTGTTTTAGAAAGTTTTCTTGTTGGAGATACTCAAAATTCATTTATATCGAATCATCGTAAAGCAAAAGAAAAAATTTTGCATTTATTTGAAAATTACGACATTAAAATAGATTTGAATGAAAAAATTTCTTCTTTTTCAATTGGCCAACGTCAACAAATCGAATTACTACGTCTCTTATATAACGGAGTAAAAATAATAATCCTTGATGAACCTACCAGTGCATTTTCACTTGAACAAAAAAAAATGATTTTTGACACCTTAAATAAGCTAACTAAAGAAGATATAACAATAATTTTTGTATCGCATAAATTAGACGAAGTTTTTGAGATTTGTGATTCAGGAACAGTACTTAAGTCTGGAAAAGTCGTTTATTCAATGAAGGAACCATTTGATTCAGATGCTATATTTGCCAAAATGTTTGATGATAACAGAACTAAAAATAAAATCACAAATATTGAAAAAAGGTCTAATAAATTTAAGCTTTTATTTGATGAACTAGATATGACTAATCATAAAACGCTTCCAAGTGAATCCTTTATAGAATTTGGAACAGTTATAGGAATCGCAGGATTACAGGGATCTATGAATGATAGATTAGTTAAAAATTTTTTTACTAGAGATTTTTCTAAATCAGGCATTTTCTTTGATAATGGAGATTACATTGATAAAAGTAAGCTTTATTATATGCCAGCAGATCGATTAGAGAGAGGATTATTTGAAGACTTAACCCTTAAAGATCATTTTGCCTTAATTTATTCGCAGGAAGGTAAATATATAAATTGGAATGATATAGCAATATATGGGGAGAAAAAAATTCAAGAATACGACATCAAGGCTACCATTACTCAAAAAGTAGATCAACTATCAGGAGGGAACCAACAAAGATTGATGCTTTCTCTATTGCCAGAGAGTTCAGGAGTTTTGCTATTAGAACAACCTACCAGAGGTTTGGATTATAATTCTGCCAATAAAATGTGGGACATGATTTTAGATAGAAAAAAAAATGATATAGCTATAATTTTTTCATCTACAGATCTTGATGAAATCTGGGATTATTCTGATATTATCATTTCGGTTTCAGGTAATAAAATAATGGATATAGAAAATAAGCAGAAATTAAAGAAAGAAAATATAGCTAGATATGTTTCTGGCATTATTGATTAATTATGAATTTCAATGACTTAAAAATTAATTTTATAAGATTCATTCTTTCTATTTTAATTATTTTTTTTCTTTTATTATCCTTCGGTATTAATCCACTAGATGTTACTAATGCATTATTTGTTGGATCTTTTGGTAGTTTTGAAAAAATAATTAGAACTATACTAGTCTGGGTTCCAATTTCACTAGCTTCAATTGCACTAATTTATACATTTTCATCAGGTATGTGGAATATAGGAATAGAAGGCCAAATAATTATGGGAGCTATTGGGGCAACCTTTATAGCTCGTTCATTTTTAGGGGATAATTTTGTATCTCCTTATATTCAGTTAATTATGGCTTTGGCTTCTGGAGGTTTTTGGGGTTTTATTTGTGCAATTCTAAAAGTTAAAGGTGGAGTTCATGAGATTTTCAGTGGTTTGGGTTTGGATTTTGTTGCTTCAGGGATAGCAATTTATTTAATTATTGGACCTTGGAAAAGAAAAGGGATTGCGTCTACCAGTGGAACAGAAATTTTTCATGAAAGTTCATGGATTCCTACGGTTGGAAGTTTAGATTTTCCAATATTTTTATTAATAATTATAATATTAGTATATCTTTTTACGTATTTTCTTTTGTCGCGAACATCATTTGGGTTGAGACTTAAAGCAACGGGCATTAATTTTTTTGCAACAAACAGATTTAATTTTAGTTCTGAAAGATACATTGTATATTCTTTTATTATTGCAGGAGCCTTAGCTGGTATAGCAGGATTTTCTCAAGTTTCTGGTTCTTATCACAAACTTGTTCCAACAATTTCAGGTGGGTTTGGTTTTCTTTCTATTTTGTTGGTTTTAATATGTTCAAGGAATATTTTTTTAACATTTATTATAAGTTTTTTATTTGCGGCATTAATTGTTGGAGGGAGTCAATTACAAATAAAATTAGATTTAGATCACAGTTTAGTTGGGATCATTCAGGCTAGCTTTGTTTTATCATGGTTGATTTTACAAAGAGTTAATCTAGAGAAAAAAATATTAAATATATTTTCAAAGGTGCTAACAAAATGATTACTATTGAAAATTCTTTAATTACTGTAATTGCTTTAAGCACCCCTTTGATTATAGCTGTATTAGGTGAAACAATATCTGAAAAAAGCGGTGTTATAAACTTGTCAGCTGAGGGCACAATTATGATATGTGCTCTTTTTGCCTTTATTTTTGGATATTTAACAGATGTAGCAGTTTTGGGTTTGATTGCCGGAATGATTTTAGGTGCCATTATTGCTGCATTTTTGTCTTTATGTGATATTAAGTTGCGTATGGATCAAATCGCTGTAGGTTTTGTCCTCACAATTCTTTGTTCACGTTTAAGTAGCTATCTAGGTCAAGATTATGTAAGAATAAGTGGCCCTACTCTAAATAAAATATCTATTCCTTTACTATATGACATTCCATTTATCGGAAATGTTTTATTTAATCATTCACTAATAACTTATATTTCTATATTACTAATTCCTTCGACTTGGTTATTACTTAACAAAACTACATTTGGGCTTTCTCTTAGGGCAGCAGGTGAAAATCCAAATGCTGCAAATTCTAGAGGTATTGATGTACAGAAAATAAGATTTATAGGTACATTGATTGGAGGATCCTTACTAGGTTTGTCTGGCGCTGCGTTTTCACTTTATGCTAAATACGGCTGGTCCGAAGGGCATACAGCAAATTATGGTTGGATTGTACTTGCTATTGTTATTTTTGGAGGTTGGAATCCTTTCAGAGCTGCTATGGGAGCCTATGCATTTGGATTGCTTCAAGTTATTGCAATAAAGGCACAATCAGTAACTTTAGCTTTGTCACAAATTTTGCCTTTGCTACCATTTCCTTTAATGATTTTTATATTAATATTTATACAATACATTAATAGAAAAGATTCATCTTCAGTGCCATTAATAATTAAATCATTGATAGGTGGGAACCAACCTGAGTCATTAGGGAAAAAGCTTCCAAAGGAGTTTTAATGGAATATGAAAATAATCCTGAGATAGTTGAAGATCATAATATTAAAATTTTATGGGATAGAGACACAGTAGAAAAAGCTATTATTGATATTTCTGATTCGATTACTAAAAAATTTAAAGATTTTGAATCAATAAATATTGTTCCTATTATGACGGGGAGTATTTTATTTGCAACAAAATTATTAACCGAATTGGAAAAATACAGACCAGGCGCATATAAGATTTTTCCTTTAACTGCAAAAACATACGGAAATAGTATGGAATCACAAGGGACTACTATTTTTGGATATGGATTAATATCAGATAGCCTAGATAATGGTTCACCTACCATTATTGTTGATGATTTAATGGATACAGGAGAAACATTAAAAAAAGTTATTGAAAATATATATCAGACAGTATCAAAGGATGTATATTCAGTGGTTTTGCTTGATAAATTAGGAAGAAGAAATAATATTATTCAACCAGATTTTTCTTGTTTTGAATTATATGATGATAAATGGGTTGTAGGATATGGAATGGACTATCAAGGTAAATTTAGAGGATTGGAATATATTGGTTATCTCGAATTTATTTAATGAAGAAATCTATTGATTTTACTTGTACAATAATGTGAATGTAAATCTTTAAAATATCACAATGGATAACGATAAAATAAATATAATTGAAAAAACAAAAAAAATTGTAGATCCTTGGGAAGACTATATAAATGAAAATTATGATAATTTAAGTTGGATTCAAAAGAACTTTATTAGACCTTTCATAGTACTGAGTTTTTCTTTAGGATTACTATTTCTTTTCAGTTGGTATTTATTAGTTAAAACAGGACAGTGGTAAGGATTTCATCATAGATAACTTATTAATTCAAATTATTATTTTTTCAATTAGTGCACTGTCGACTATTATTTTTGGGACTTATCTAGCTAAATATGGAGATATTATTGCTTCAATAACTGGGCTTGGTAGATTGTTTGTTGGTAGTATCTTAGTTGCATTAGCAACTTCTTTACCTGAATTGTCAGCGAATATTTCTGCAGTCACTTTGAATCCTCCAAATCCTTCACTTGCCATTGGAAATGTTTTGGGAGCAAACATGGTAAATATGTTCATGTTAGGATTTATAGCTTTAATATTTGGAGGAAAAGTTGTACTAGATCAAATATCTTATGAACAATGGTATTTAGCTTTATTGGCGTTTGTTATTACTGTAGCCTTTCTTGTTTTAGGGTTCATAAATATACAATTATCTTTATTTAATTTAGGAATTTCTTCTATTATTTTGTTAATCATTTACTTAATTGGAATGAGACTCGTTTATGTTTCTAAGTCGTTTGATTTTGAAGATGACGATTTATCTACGGATTTAAATGTAGGCAAATACAAGGCTTGGATTATGTTCGGAATGATTTCTATTGGGGTTATTATATCTGGTTATTTTCTAGCATTTAGTGTTGATAAGATAGCTGAAATATCTGGAATTGCCTCAAGTACTTTAGGAATAATTCTAGTTTCTATTGTTACTACAATGCCAGAGGCATCAGCATATTTTGCTTCTGTTAAGATGAAAGCTGCAGATCTAGGAGTAGCAGGTCTTTTTGGTAGTTGTGTTTTTAATGTAACAATTATTTTTTATGCTGATATTTTTTATAAAGATAATCTTTTAGTCAATCAATTTGAGAAAGCTCATTATTTAGCTGGTTTTGTAGCATCTTTGTTAATTTTATTAGCGCTATTTATAGTCCTTTTTAATAAAAAACTTAATCATGTTCTAAACAAATCTTTACTAGCCTCTTTGTTAATAATATATTTATTTGGAATATTTATAATCACTTCTTAAATTAAACTATAAAAACATAAAATTTCTTTGTTTTATTGAAGATTAATAAATGCTATTGTTTACTTATAAAAATTAAAATTTAAAATCTTTAGGAATTGTTATGAAGAAATTATTTATTACTCTAAGTTTATTAGTATTTTCAATGTTTTTGTTTTCATGTTCAAGTGAATCGGAAGAAACATCTTGGGAAACAAAAACAGCAGATAGAGAAACAATTCCAAAATTTGGTATGATACTTGTTGGGCCTCGAGATGATAAAGGGTGGTCACAAGCTCATTTTGAAGGTGGACAATATCTTGCAAATATCCATGGTGCTGAAATGATAACAGTAGATTTTGTAAATCCAGCTGATAGTCCAAACCTTACGGTTGATCAGGTAGCAGCAGATATGATTGCTGAAGGTGCTGAGTTAATTATTGCAACTTCAGATGATATGAAAGATGGAATCCTTGTAGCAGCAGAAAATAATCCTGAAGTAAGTATGATATGGGCATCAGGAGATAGTGCTAAAAGCGATGGGAAAAACTATCGTGCAGATTTGGGTAATTTAGCAAATGTAATGGGTAAAATGGAATATGGCAAAATGATTGCAGGATGTGCAGCTGCAATTCAATCTGAAAATGGACATATATCATTTCTTGGGCCGTTGATTAACGATGAAACACGAAGACTGGCTAATGCAGCTTATCTAGGAGCAAAGCATTGTTGGAAGACGTCTGGAGGAGATGTAAAAAATTTGGATTTCAGAGTAGTCTGGATTGGTTTTTGGTTTCATATCCCAGGTGTGACTTCTGATCCAACACAGGTAGCTAATGAATTTTTTGATAATGGTTCAGATGTAATTATTTCGCATATTGATACTCCTGAAGCGTTAATTGTCACTGAACAGAGGGCATTAGCTGGAGAGAATGTTTGGGTTGTCGGATATGATTATGAATTTGCTTGCGATTTAGCTCCAACTCGATGTTTAGGAGTTCCATATTTTAACTGGGGCCCTGCATACAATAAACTAGCACATGATGTAGCAGAAGGTATATTTGAAGCAGAATGGCATTGGAATGATCCTGACTGGGATAATATGAATGATCCTGACACATCACCAATAGGATTTCATATAGGTGATGCCTTGAATGATGTTGAAATGTTAGAAGAGTTTATAGCTGGCTTAGCAAGTGGAGACATAAATCTATATAAAGGTCCTATAAATTTTCAAAACGGTCAAGGATGGATAGTTGCAGGATCAACAGCTTCAGATAATGATATTTGGTACTCAGAAATGTTACTTGAAGGAATGGTAGGGGATAGCAAATAATAAATATTTTTGATGAACAACGTGATTTGGATTTCAAATATTACAATAAGTAAAATACTATTGTTCTACAGATTGCCAATTATTAGATTTGTGTGACAATTGTAATGCATGAGATATATTCATTAAATCTTTAGTAGTTTTATTATTAAAATTATCTGTATTTTCTACATAACTTAAAAAATATTTCATCCCCGGCCATATACTTTCAACTTTTATTTTTGGAAGTTTTTTTTCATTTTTATAAATAATTATTTCTGAATTGACTAAATCAGTTATTATTTCTGAATTCTCGAAAGTCATTGTGATAATGACTTCCCATTCTTTAGAAGATTCGATATTAAAATTCCAAGAAGCCCAGTGGGTATTATAATCTAATATTATATTTGCTCTTGATTCAGAAAAACTTTTGGGGGATTTTTCACCGATAGATAGAACTCTAGTAGGTAGGTTTCCGCTTATTTTATTTAATGGGTCTATGTACCATGGCGAAATAGAATATACTGATTTTGTTAAATTAGGTGTTGGACCCCAGTTTGGAGCATTCATTACCATATGAATATTTAATAGATTCCCTAATGATTTTTCATTTTTAAAATCACTTAATTTCTTAATAATAGGCAATTGCGATGTTTCTAAATTAGGTATAAAAAAATTTTCACTTTTATCCATCAAACTAATTAATTCTTTAGATGAATTAATACTTTCTGATAAAGGCATCTCAAAAATACAATTCTTTTTTGAATTAATAATATCCTTCATTATTTTTTCATGTAATTCATCAGGAACACACAAAATCACCAAATCTATATCGGGTTTATTGAGTAACTTTTTATAGTCATTTGTATAAAAACAATCATTCCCCAATATTTTTTTTGCTTTTATAAGAGTGTTTTCAGTTCTACTAGCTACGGCTTTTATAGCATTATTTTTTGAATTTAAAATAGGTAGATACGCTGACTCAATCCAACTCCCAAATCCTATAAGTCCTATATTTTGTAATTTCATATGTTGAAGTTTTTATTTTTTCATTTTTAAGTATATATCATGCTATATACTTACCATCTTGCCCCTATTAAAATGAGGACTAAATATAAAAAATTGGAAGGTAATAACCGTGAAAATAATAGGTACATTTGAAGTGTCTAAGGGCTATGAGCATTGGAAAAAAACGTTCATGTCTCATGAACCAAAAAGAAAAGAATGGGGAATGGAGACTGTTTTTACAGGCATGGAAGCAAAGAATCAAAATATAGTTCATGTTTGTCTTGAGGTTGAATCATTAGAAAAAGTTCAAGAGTTTATGAAAGATCCTGAAAATGCAAAGGTCATAGAAGAAGCTGGAGTAAAGATAGAAACTCAAATAATGATTCCTATCATAGAATGATTATTCTGATTGATTACGGATTAACTACAGGGTGCCTAACCCTTAACCATTAACAATAATTAATGACAGTTTTAAAATCCTGCCTAAATGTTTGAGAATGTATTATAAAGTGAAGTCTATTACACCTCTGCCATCTTCACCTTTTGCAAGGTCATCATAGGCTTCATTTATTTTATCGAGTGGATATTTTCTTGCTATCACTGAATTTATATCTAGCTTGCCAGACTGATAAAATTCAATGATTCTTTCAAATGTTAAATGTGGAGATACTGAACCATAATATGATCCTACCAATGTTTTATGATTCCTAACCATATCAACCATGTTTATATTTGCGGTTTGCCCTTCAGGTGCTAGGCCAATAATAACTCCAGTACCACCTTTTCTGACGGAACTCATCATCTGATCTGTTGTTATTTGACTACCAAAAGTGTCAAAACCAAAATCTACACCTAAGCCATTTGTAATTTCTAGAATTTTTTTTGTTGCATTTTCAGCTTTAGAATTTACTGTGTGTGTAGCACCAAATTTGTAGCTAAATTCCAATTTATTATCCAAAATATCTACTGCAATAATTTTTGAAGCATTTATAAGAGATGCTCCTAAAATACTATTTAATCCTACTCCCCCAGTACCGAAAACAGCAATTGTTGCCCCAGGAAAAATATTTGGTTGATTTATTACACCTCCAACTCCAGTTGTAACTGAACAGCCTATTAGACAAGCTACGTCAATTGGGAAATCATCATCGATTTTAAAGCAAGCATTTTCAGGGACTATAATTTCTTCGGCGAAAACACCTAATTTTGCATATTGGTGAATATCATTATTGTTTTCATCAGTTAATCTAAAAGTACCGTCATACTGTTTTGTACCAGTAATCCTATTTGTATCACAAATGTTTCCTAATCCAGATCTACAAGAATAACAATAACCACAACTTGGAACGAAAGAAAGAATACACTTTTCACCCTTATTAATTGAAGTAACATTGTCACCTAAATCCTCAACAATTCCTGCACCTTCATGTCCCAATACTATAGGCATTGGAAAGTTAGTTTCCCCTTTCATTACATGATGATCTGAAGCACATACACCTGCAGCCAACATTTTTATTTTTACTTCATTACTTTTTGGAGAACTTTGCTTTAACTCTTTTATTTCAATTGGAGTATTTGCTTTGTATAGAACACCTGCTTTTACCATAATTATTATCCTTACTTCTTGGTCACCCTTACAAATGTAAAACTAAATATAGAAATTAATAGTAATAATTCTACAATATTAAAAGCTATATTATAAGAATTATAATTATCAAAAATAATGCCAGAAAAAATTGGACCTATTATAATTGGGATTGCAACAGGAGTGTTTAGTATACCAAAAATAGATGAGTATCTTTTTAATCCGAATAATTCAGTTGTTACTGTAGGCCCTAAAACTCCCATTGCACCTATCCCAAAACCCATCAAAGATGTACCTGCCCACAATAAAAAATAATTATCAATTAATATCAACTGTATACCTATCATCTGAAAAACAATTACTATTTGTAATAGATATCTTGAAGGGATCGTATCACTTAACCAGCCGCTAATTAATTTACTAATTACAGCAAAAATTGCAAAAGCTGAAAGCATTGAAGAAGCTACAGCTGCACTGATCCCTTGTGAAACAAAATGTGGAAGCATTTGTATAACAACAGTAGTTCTTGCAAATTGCTGAAGAGTCAATCCTGTAGCTAGAGCCCAAAAAGCATAAGTTTTTAAGGCTTCTGAAAATTCATAATTTTTGTCAGTATTTGTTTGATTGCCATTGGATTTATTTTTTTTTGAAAATTTATGATCTTTATCATCTCTAATAAATAAAATAACAAGTAACATAACTACAAAAGTTGTACTTCCTAATGCGACAAATGCAAATCTCCAACCAGCGGATAATATTAAGAAAGTAGCTATTGGTACTGATAGCACCGCTGATGCATTATTACCAGCCATAGTTACTCCTATCATTCTTCCACGAATTTTAGGGAACCATAAACCCATTAGTTTACCAAGAGGAAGTTGAGTAGCTCCAGGTATACCTACATAAAGTAATATGCTTGATAAATAAAATTGCCATAATTCATTCATTGATCCTCTGATGAAAAATCCCAATGTAACTATTAAAAGAGAAGTAGCCATCATTTTCATAGAACCAATTCTATCAAGGATTCTTCCAGCAAAAGGAGCTGCAAATGAACTGGCTATTCCAAGTGAAATTGATACATTTATTTGAGTCCTTGACCATCCAAATTCTTCTTCAAGGGGGATTACAAATGCTTGGAAAGCATATTGGACAAATCCTATTGAAACACCTACAGATAAAAATGTTGTTGTAGCAATATACCATCTACGGTATTCATTTTTAAGTATAGACATACTCATTCTCTAATTACCAAATCCTCTTTAATGCTTATTCCTAAGCCAGGTGAATTTGGAACTGCAATCTTACCTTCTACTACATTTAGTTTTTCATTGAATATGTAAAATTTATTATTATAACTACTAAGCGGTGGATCATTAAGTATTTCACAATAAGGAGCATTATCCCAAGTAGATAATAAATGCATATGAGCCACAACACCTATATCTCCTCCACCATGATGAGGGACAATTTCTTTCTTGTTTTTTATTGATAGTGTACCAATTTCAATTAATGGTGTAATTCCACCTAGTACCATTGATTCGGGTTGAAGCACATCATACGTATTTTTATCTATCATTTGGTGGAAATCACTAATGACTGTATTGTTTTCTCCTCCTGCGATACGTGTTTTTTGCATTGATACTAATTCTGATAATTCTTGATAGTTAAATCTTGGCCTAGGTTCTTCCAACCAGTAACAACCTAAATCATACATAATTTCATTCATCTTTTTTGCTCTGTTCAAATCCCAAATAATTCCAGGTTGCCATGGATAACTTGATTGAGCCTGGTTAGCATCTACCAATATATCCATCTTTCCCATTGAGTTTTCAATTACTTTTTCAACCGTTTCTACATCTAGAGAAGATTCATTATGATGAAGTCTGACTTTTATAGCTTTCCATCCTTCATCAAATAATTTTTTTGCCATTTCGCCTCTTTCATCTGGATCAGAAAGGATAACTAAACTTGCATATGGGATCAGATAGTCTTTTTTTCTTCCAAGCATTTCTGAAACGGATTTATTTTCTACTTTTCCTTTCAAATCCCAAAGAGCAATATCTATACCCGCCAATCCTCTATAAGGTATATTTCTTGTTTTATAAATAAGAAATTTAAAATGGTCAATAACATCAGTAGGATTTTTACCAATAAGATATTCTTTTGAGTCATTTAATATCGTAGGATCACAACCCGGACCAATACCAATTTCACCATTCTCAAGTTCTATTTCAACAAAATCTGTTCCGCCTATATTCGATTTAACTTTACTACCTGGACTCCAAGCTGGTTCTACTTCTCCCAAATACTCAACTAATTTGATTTTTGATAATCTTATATCTTTTATTTTCATTGTTAAACCTATGATAAAATTTGCAGTTATTGGATATGATAAATGAAAATTATTTTAAATAAATCTAAAAAATAAACTTTTTCCTTTGGAGGAATTATGAAAATAAAATCTATTCAGGCATTTACTATTGAACTGAAACCTAATATCAAAACTACACCAAGAGTTCCAAAGTCAAAAGATCCATTTGATATGAACGGGATGGTAAGTCCTATGAAGAGATATCCAAATATTTCAAGATCTGATTGGAGTGCAAATTGGGATAGAACAGCTGTGATCATAACAGCAGAGGATGGGAACTGGGGCTTCGGATTTACTCTACACTCGGGTGCTACAGAATCAATAATTAATGATCATCTATCTAAAATATTAGTTGGAAAGAATTGTATGGCAACAGAAATGTTGTGGGATATTATGCAACAATCTACTATTCCATATGGTACTTCAGGACTTTCGAGTTTTGCAATAAGCGCTATAGATAATGCATTATGGGATTTAAAGGGAAAGATTTTAAAAAGACCAGTTTATGAATTAATAGGTGGACCTCAAAAAGAAAAGATTTTCTGTTATGCTAGCAACACTGATTTTACTTATGGAACAGAAAATAGTATTGAATGGTTTTTGGAATTAGGATTTAAGGCAGTTAAATTATTTTTAAGAGAAGGTCCTGAAAGCAATTTAGGAGGAATTAATAGATCAGAAGAATTAGTTGCTAATACTAGGGAGCAAGTAGGTAATGATGTTGAAATAGCAGTTGATGCATGGATGTCTCTAAATAATGAATATGCTGTTAGACTAGCTGAATCTCTTAGACCATATAAAATTAAATGGCTTGAAGATTATATTAATCCAGAAAACTTGGATGGTTATCAGAATTTAAGAAACAGAATTCCATGGCAAACTTTAGCGACAGGTGAACATTGGTATTCACTTTACCCATTTGCTGTTGCGGCTAGTAAAGGAATTGTAGATATTTTTCAGCCTGATCTTAATTGGGTAGGAGGGATGACCGCAGGAATTAAAATATGTCATCTTGCGGAAGCACATGGATTATCAGTTATTCCTCATGCAAGCACAAATTATCCATATGGACAACATTTAGCATTTGCTATGCCTGCTGTCCCATGGGCAGAAAGGTCTGAGGGAGTTGCCCCACCAGGGGTTCCTTTAGAGGAAATGGTTTTACTTCCAGGTACACCAGTCATTAAAAATGGATACATAATACCTTCTGATGCACCTGGGTTTGGCCTAGATATAACCCAAGAATGGTTAAAAGAAAGAGCTGTTTAGATAAATAATCAACTAAACTTGTATTTATTGTTTAACTATGTATTTTTTATACATTTTTATTGTATTATTTCTTTTAAAAAAACAGGAGGTTTAATTAAATGAATAAAGTAAAAGAAAACTTGAAGGCTGGGAAAACAGTTGTAGGAGTAGCTGGTGCTCCCAATGATGTTACTATGCCACTGTTAGCTGATTCTGCATATGATTTTATACTTTTTGATGAACAGCACTCTCCTTATCAAACTAAGCAGTTTAGACCAATGATAGAAGCAATGACTGAAAAAAATGCTGCACCAATGGTTCGTGTAAGTATAAATCGTGCAGATTTAATCTGCTTTGCATTAGATGCAGGAGCAAGAGGTATAGTTGTTCCAATGGTTAACACAAAAGAAGAGGCTCAAGCTATGGTACGAGCATGTAAATATTCCCCACTAGGAGATCGTAGTAATGCAGGTATGCGTGGGCAATGGGGACCTACGAAAGACTACAAAGATTATATAGATACAGCTAATCGAGATTTAGTAATTGCTCCGATGATTGAAACACAACAAGCTATAGATAATATTGATGATATTCTTAGCGTAGATGGAATAGATGTATTGTTAGTTGGACCATCAGATCTTGCCATAGAACTTGGTGTTCCAAATATGGATTTTGCTGGAAGTACTTACCAAAAAGGATTGGACAAAATTGCAGCTGCATGTAAAAATCATGGAGTAGTTCCTGGAATGTACTTTATCCCACCTGGAATGGATCCTAATTTCTATGTTGATAAAGGATTTAAATTTTTTACTTTGCCTTTTAATAATTGGGCACTTGAAGGTATTGCAAAAGGTCTTAGTGGTATAAAAAGATAGTATGAGAGGTTTTATACCAATAACAGTTATCATAGCAGTATTACACTTCTTTGAAGATGCTGCTTTGGTAATCCTGGGTAGATATACAGAAATCAATATTTTTATATTGTTCATAGCAACAATTTTATTTAGTATTGTCGTTGTATATGTTACAAAAATTCCATTTGTCCATAAATTTTTTCACCAAGATAAAGATTAACTGAAAGATTATTTATCAGCGTCTCTGACATCTCTTGGTGTAAATGATTTTGGAGCGGAATCCTTTGGGTCAAACCCAAGGATTTTTTTTGCTTTATCAATTGACCAAATCTTCCAATAATTATCAGAAGTAGCATAAAATGTATCGAATTTTATACTATGGGATGCATTGATAGCTTTTTCAATTATCTGTGATAAATCCCTATGACTTAGCCACAAATTTAATCCAATGGGTGAGAAAGTTGGATCATCATCAGAAATAACAAAGCCTATTCTTATATTTATAGAAGAAATACCAAAGTAATCAGAATAATAACTTCCTAATGCCTCACCAAAACCCTTTGATACCCCATAATAACTATCTGGCCTAATCCGAACTTCTTCATCGAGAGGTTTATAATTTTTAGGCAAACTTTCAAAATTGCCTTTGTCAATAAATGTGTAAGGCTCCACTTCATAAAATCCACCAGTAGCATGTTGAGAACTTGCAAATACTACTCTTTTAACTTTTGAAATTTTTGATGCTTCATAAACATTATAAGCACCTATTATGTTGTTTTCTAAAACAGAATTCCAATCTCCATGAACTCGTCTGTCAGCAGCTAAGTGAACTACTGTATCTATTCCTTCAAAAGCAGGTTTTATTGATTCCAAATCATTAATATTTCCTAAATAACATTCAACACTATCTACTTTTTTTTGATCAAGTACTCTGGTATTAAATTTTTCTTTCAAGTTCTTAACTAAGATACTTCCTACTAATCCGGCTCCACCAGTTATTAAAATATTTTTTTTGACCATATCTGTAATTATATGTATTTATTTGGTACCCCGTACCGGATTTGAACCGGTGATCTCCTGCGTGAAAGGCAGGCGTGTTAGGCCACTACACCAACGGGGCATTGTTAAGGATAAATTGGGAGTACACTTATTCCCATAGTTTCCTCAAAACCTTGCATTAAATTCATGTTTTGAATAGCAGCGCCTGCTGAACCTTTTACTAAATTATCCAGTGCACTAATAACTACTAAAGTATTTGTTTCTTTTCTTACATAAGGATATAAATAAACAAAATTAGAACCCCAAGTATGTTTGGTTGCAGGAGGTGCATTAACTATTTTAATAAATGGTTCGTTTTTGTAAAACTCTTTGTAAAGTTCAATTACATCATTTTCATTTATATCATTTTTCAAGGTTGCATAGTTTGTTCCTAAAATTCCACGAGTCATCGAAACCAGATGAGGTGTAAAAAGTACCTTTATTTTATTGTTAGTAAGGAAATTCAGTTCTTGAGTAATTTCAGGTTGATGCCTATGCCCTTTTGTTCCATAAGCTGAGCAATTATCATTGAGCTCAGAAAATCCAAATGCTTCTTTCGCAGTCCGTCCTGCTCCTGAGATCCCTGTTTTTGAGTCAATTATTATCAACTCTTCTATCAAATTATGTTTAACAGCAGGTGCCATGGATAATATTCCCCCAGTAGGAAAACATCCAGGATTTGCTACTAGTTTACTTTTTTTGATCTCCTCCCTGTATAACTCGGGTAATCCGTAACTTGATTGTTCTATAAGTTCAGGCTTAGGATGTTTTGTTTCATACCAATCTTCATATATTTCAAGATTTTTTAATCTGAAATCAGCTGAAATATCAACTGCAGGGATTCCACTTTCAACATATTGGGACAATTTTTCTGCACTAGCTGCATGAGGTAAAGCAGAAAATACAAATTCAATATTGTCACTTAACTCTTCTTGAATCTTAATGTTTGTTTTTTCAAGATGTGGAAAAACTTCATCTAAATTTTGACCAGCCTTACTCCTACCTGTTGCCGATACAAGTTTCAGTTCAGGATGTGAATATACTAACCTCGCGATTTCAGATCCTGCATAGCCCGTAATATTTATGATTCCGACGTTTAACATTGATTTTTTTTTATTAGATTACTTATATTATCTCAAAATTTTAAAATATGGGCATCCTAAATTTCTTAAGTTACATTGATTACATAAAGGTTTTTGAGACTTACAGATATTTCTTCCATGAGTAATTAATTGAATATGCATATCGTATCGATCATTTTCAGGAATTATTTTTTCTAATTCTTTATGAGCTATTTCATTTGAGACATTTCCTATTAAACCTAATCTTTTCGATACTCTGTAAATATGAGTGTCAACCGGCATTGCTGGCTTTTTAAAACATAGAACTAAAACAACTGCGGCCGTTTTAGGCCCTACTCCAGGTAAGTTCATTAACCAATTTCTTGCATCTTCTAAGGACAAATCTTGTAAGAAATCTATTTTTAATTCTTTTTTTTCTTTAAAGATAGTTTCCAATATTTTTTTTATTCTGATGGATTTTTGATTTGATAAACCTCCACTATGAATTAGAGATGCTATTTTTTTTGTAGATGTCTTCATTACATCTTCCCAAATTGGGATTTCATTTTTTAATTTTTCAAATGCTTTTTCAGCATTTGTATCAGATGTATGTTGAGTTAGGACAGTAAATATAAGCTCATCAAGAGGTTTGTATCGAGATGCCCATTCAATTTTTCCATTAGCTTTTACAAGATGACTTAATACTTCACTAGGACTTATTTTGTTTTTAGTTTTCATCAAAATTATATTGAATTATTTTGTTCTGTTTTTTGAAGAAATTGATAATTCTTCAAGAGCTTCCATATAAATATTTTTTTCTAAATTATCTATAGACCTTAAATTTTCTAGAGCTTTATTAATATAATCTTCTCCTATTTTTTTACTTTCTTCTATCGAACCACTGGAAGAAACCATCTCTAATAAATTATCTAGACTCTCTGATTCATTATTAGATTTATTACTAAAAAAAGTTATAATTTCTTGATTAATATTTTTATTTTTTTCTCTTGATAGTATCGACGGTAAAGTTAATATTCCGTTTTTAAGATCACTACCAGTTGGTTTTCCTAAAGTATTTTTTGTACCTTCAAAATCGAGAATATCATCAAAAATTTGAAACCCCAAACCTAAGTTCTTTCCAAATTCATAAAGTTTTTGTACATCTTGTTCATTTGCTTGACCTAATATTGCACCACTCATTGTACATGTTGAGAATAAAGAAGCAGTTTTTTTATGAATAATATCTAAGTAACTATCTATACTCAGATTAGGGTTCCAACTATTTTCTATTTCCATCAATTGTCCTTTGGCTAAATCAGCAATTGTTGAAGCAAATTGTTTTATAATTTTTATTGATTCTGTTTTACATACATACTCTGCACTTGTAGCAAAAAGATAATCTCCAACTAAAATAGCTATATGTGGCCCCCAAACTTTTGAAGCTGTAGACCTCCCTCTTCTGGTATCAGCGAAATCTATCGTATCATCATGAACTAAAGTTGCAATATGTAATAACTCAACTGCCGTTGCCATCATCATTGTTTTTTCATCAGTCTCTTTATTCCATAACTTTGAAACAGCTATTGTTATAGTTGGTCTTAATTGTTTTCCTGGGACACTAAGTACATGTTCTATAATATTTTCATTAAGATGGGACTCATTTTTATGATTGTCTGCTATCTGAGTCATTTCAACAAGTACATTGATTAATTCATCATTTACAAGTTGGTAAATTTTTTCTTTAGTTTTGCTCATGCTTTATTTTTTCATTCTCCATTGAGACGATTTCTTCATCTAGTTTTTGAAATAAGGGCTCAGGGGTATTAAACTTTGAGCCACTTGCAGGGATAATTAATTCCCATGGATTTTGTTTTTTATCAAATAATATTTTTTGCAATTTATATGCTGATGAAGGGAGGAATGGTTCTAATAAACAACTTATAGCACTTACTATTATTAATGACTGACTCAATATTTCTCCAGCTTGTTTTTTATCTTCTTTGATTTTTTTCCAAGGTTCATTTTTGTCAAGAAACTGGTTCCCAAATTTTGCCAAGTTCATCAAGTGATTCAGTGATTCTCTAAACTTTCTTTTTTCAATTGATTTTCCTACATTTTCAAAGGCTTTGTTACATTCATTTATAATAATCTTCGTTGAATCTGATTGATAATCATATTGTGGAATCACCCCCTCATAATTCCTATGAGTCATCGTTAGTATCCTGTGAACAAAATTTCCTAAATTTGCTACTAATTCATTATTATTAGCATTCAGATACCCTTCCCAGGTAAAATCAGAATCTGAAGTTTCAGGCATTATCGCAGTAAGGTAATATCTTAAAGAATCTGCAGAGTAATTTTCCAAAAAATCTGGTAACCAAACTGCCCAATTGCTACTTTTTGAAAATTCTTTACCGGAAAAATTTAAATATTCATTTGCCACTACATCGGAGGGTAAATTATTATTTTCAATACCCAATAAAATTGCTGGCCAGATTATGGTATGAAAAGGTATATTATCTTTTCCTTGGAAGTAATATGACTCAGATGTTTCTGATTCCCAAAAGTCTTTCCATTGATCCGGATTATCTGTCTTACTATATAATTCCACTGTTGCTGAGTAGTACCCAATTACTGCTTCAAACCAGACATATATTTTTTTATCTTCCCATCCCTCAATAGGGATATCGATACCCCAATCTAAGTCTCTTGTTATTGCTCTATCCTTTAATCCTTCCTTTACAAAAGATAAACTTTGATTTTTTACATTTTCTCTCCAGTCAGATTGAGATAATAACCATTCCTTTATTTTTGATTGCATTTTACTTAACTTGAGAAAGTAATGCGATGTTTCTCTAAATTCTGGAATTGAGCCATCTCTTTTTGATCTGATGTTTTTCAAATCAGTAGGGTCAAGAGTTCTCCCACAAACGTCACATTGATCTCCTCTAGCTTTTTTATTATTTCCACAAGGACATTCTCCTTCGACTAAGCGGTCACTCAAGAATATATTCTCGGTTATTGAATAAGGCATTGATTGTTCTTTTACCTCTAAAAAACCATTTTTTAAAAGTGTTGAAAACATCCATTTAGTAATTTTAAAGTGATTTTCAGTATGTGTGTTTGTATATAAATCATAAGAAAAATTCATTTTATCTAAACATTCAGACCAAATATTATGAAATTTATTGGCAATTTCTTCCGGAGAAACTCCTTCATCAGTTGCCAATAATGTAACAGGTGTTCCATGCATATCTGAACCAGAAACCATCGCCACATTATTGCCAACAAGCCTGTTATATCTAGCAAATATATCAGCTGGGAGGCTCATACCTGCAATATGACCTAAATGTGGAGGACCATTTACATAAGGCCAAGCTACGCATACTAAAATGTCTTTTTTATTTTTACTCATTTTTATTCTTTATCTCTAACCATCTATTGTAAAAAAACTTTTTATTTTCACCAGTCAATTCTGATAAAAGTGCTATTAGTTCTTTACCTTTAATTCCTTCTATGTATCCTTTCGATAAGATTTTGTCGTATTGATTTATTGTTGATTTAGAAAGTTTATTCACTTCTTTTTTAAATATTATTACAAATTCACCTTTTGCATTATTAAATAATTCAATTGCTCTGTCTATATTACCTACAAAGATTTTTTCATATAACTTGGTCATTTCTTTGCCAACAAAGATATTTTGTATAACAAACTCATCTCTCAAAAATTTAAGGGTTGATACTAACCGTTTAGGTGATTCGAACAAAATTATCGGCAAATTAAGATCAATGTATTCATTGATATATTTCTGAAACTGAGTTTTGCTTTTTGGAGGGAACCCCAAAAAAATAAAATTTTTAGAATCAAAACCAGATACAGAAAAAGCTGAGGTTAGTGAAGACGCACCTGGAATTGGAATTATTTCATGTTGTTCTTGCAAAGAAATTGTTACAAACTGAGCAACTGGATCAGAAATTCCGGGAGTTCCAGCATCGGTTAGAAAGGCCACATCGTGTTTCTCTATAGCATATTTGAATTGATTCAAATTCACTTTTTGTTCTTTATTGTAAATAGGTACTGTCTTAGTGGAAATATTGTATTTAGAAAGTAATTTTTTTGAAACTCTTGTGTCTTCTGTAAATATTAAATCTACACATGTAAGAATATCAATTGCTCTTTTAGTAATATCCTCTAAATTTCCTATAGGACTTCCTACAATATAAAATTTTGACAATTGCTTACTCTGAGTGCTTACTTATTAAATTATCAATTGCTGCATTATGTTGTTCATCAGCATGATATGAAGAACGTACTAATGGTCCTGCAGCGACATGACTAAATCCCAAGTTCATAGCAATTTCTCTTAATTCCTCAAATTCTTCAGGGTGATAGAATTTTATAATTGGATGATGTTTTTTGGAAGGTCTTAAATATTGTCCAATTGTTAAAAGATCGCAATCTATTGATCTCAAATCTTTCATTGTTTGAATAATTTCTTGTTTAGTTTCTCCTAATCCAACCATCATTCCTGATTTTGTAGGGATGTTTGGTTTGAATTTTTTGGAATTATTTAGAAAATTTAAAGACAATTCATAATTTCCTTTTGGTCTAACTTTTTTAAATATTCTTGGTGTAGTTTCTATATTGTGATTTAAAATACTTGGACCTGCTTCTAAAACTTTAAGTAAAAATTCTTCTGAACCATTAAAATCTGGAGTAAGAACTTCAATTTTTATGTTTTCACATAATTTTTTTATTTCAACAATTGATTTTGCAAAAATTCCTGATCCCGCATCGTCCAAATCATCTCTATCTACAGATGTAATAACAACATAATCCAAATTCATTTCTCTTACAGTTTTTGCCAATCTATAAGGTTCAGTATTATCAGTAAATCCAGGCCATCCAGTTTTTACATTACAATAAGAACATGCTCTTGTACATGTATCGCCTAAAATCATAAATGTAGCAGTTTTTCTTTCCCAACATTCTCCTATGTTGGGGCAAGCAGCTTCTTCACATACAGTATTTAAAGAAGCGTCAGAAAATTTTTCTTTCAACTCATAAAAATTTTTACCTGCAGGAAATTTTACTTTAAACCAATCAGGTAATTTTCTTTTTACTTTGTTCATAAGTTTATTTTTATATATATTTTAAGTTTATCAACTTTAAAGAATTGTTAGAATCAAGTATATATGGGTAAAAGAAGAAAAAAAGAAATATATACTGGACCAAATTTAACTGATCAATATGATTTTTACGAGAATCAACAACTTGAAATAAAAATTAAAGAATATCATCAAAATGGTGTTGGGATTGGTTATTTAAAAGATATTCCAGTGTGGATTTTCAATTCTATTCTTGGAGAAACTGTCTTAGTTAAAATATCTAAAATTTTTCCTGAAAAACTTATTGCTGAAATTGTTAGCTTTAATAAGACTTCAAAAAAAAGAATTAAGCCTATTTGTAAGTTTTACGGTAAGTGCACTGGATGTCAATGGCAGCATATTTCATATGATGAACAATTGAAATTAAAAAAATCCAACATAGTTGAATTATTGGAGAATTTAAATTTACTAGATGACGATTTTGTTATGGATACGATCCCTTCTAAGAAAAATTTCAATTATAGGAATCATGCACGCTTTACTGTAAGAAAAGATTTTACAGATTTTAATAAGCAAAAGTTAGGATATATAAATTTTCTTAATAGACAATGGATTGGCATAGATGAATGTAAAATAATGAACCACACAATTAATGAAAAAATGAAAATAATAAGTAAAGATTTAAGAGGTTTGACACAAGTATCTATTAGAGCATCAGATGAAACAAAATCATTTTTAATACAACCAAAATTAAATATGGAAGAAATTGAATCTGGTCAAAAATATTATAAAGAAAAAATAGAAAACAATATATATAACGTAGCTAGTCCCAGTTTTTTTCAAGTTAATCCTAAACAAATTGAGGAGATAGTTAAATTACTCGACTCTAATAATATTTTTGATCAGAAAGATTATGTTTTAGATGCTTATTGCGGAGTTGGAACATTTACATGTTTAATAGCACCGATGGTAAAAAAAATAGTTGGAATAGAAGAATCGTATTCAGCAATTCATGATGCCAAAAACAATTCTAAAAACTTCAAGAATATCAATTACATCATCGGTAAAACTGAAGAAATTTTGCAAAATAATACAGAAAAATTTGACACTGTAATATTAGACCCTCCTCGGATTGGATGTGAAGAAAGTGTTATAAAAAATGTAATTTCACTCGAACCAAAAATAATTATTTTAATATCATGTTCTCCTGAAAATTTTTGTAAAGATATTTATAAATTAGTAAATTCAAAACAATATATAATAGATAAAATTATACCGATAGATATGTTCCCTCAAACACATCATACTGAGATAGTAGGTATTTTACGTTTGAAACTATGAAAGAAAAAATTGACAATAAAAAAATTATTTTTGCATCCTCATCTCCAAGAAGAAAAAAAATAATACAAAATTATAGAGACGATTTTTTGTTTAAAAAACCTAAATTTGTAGAGGAAGTACAAACCAATAAATCTGCAAAACATTTTACACAACTTAATGCTACTGAAAAAGCCATAAGTATTTCAAAAATTTTTCCTCAGAATTATATAATCTCAGCTGATACAGTTTTGGATTATAAAGGTTTAGTGATAGGGAAACCACTAAATAAATCAGATGCACTTGAAACATTGCAATTACTAAATGGTGATTATCATAAAGTTATCACCTCAATAGCTTTAGTGAAAGATAATGATTTAATTACAAGTGCTAATAAAATAACTTTAGTTAAGACGAATAAAATTTCGCTTGATAAAATTAAAAAATATCTTTTTACAGATTATTATAAAGATAAAGCTGGTAGTTATGGGATACAAAATAATAAATTTGTTTTTGTAAAAGAATTTTATGGATGTTATCTAAATGTTGTAGGATTACCAATTTGTTTGCTCGGAGAAATTTTGTCAAGGATTAATTTTATGAAGAACATAAAATTTACTTTTTGTAATGAGGAAATATTATGAATTTATTTGGAATAGGTGGGTTTGAATTAATTGTAATTTTTCTAGTTGGACTATTTATTGTTGGACCAGATAAATTACTCATTTTAATAAGAAAAACTAAATTAATTTATACTGAATTTAAAAAGAAAAGAGATGAATTGATTTCAGTTGTTGAGGAAAGTATGGATATTGAAGATGAAGGTGTAAAAGAATTAAAGAATATAAAAGAATCATTGGGTTCTATTTCTGAAGATGCATCAACCAAGCTCAAACAAATCAAAAAAGATTTAGATAGGTAAATTTTGAATAAAGAAGATAAACCAGTTGGTATTTTGTATCATTTCAAAGAAATAAAAAAACGTTTTATAAGATATTTTCTAATATTAACATCTTTTACGATTGTAGCTCTAATTTTTTACAAGAAAATCATTTCAATTTTTATAAATCCTGCAAATCAAATAATGAACAATTCTATAAAAGACGGACAAATTGTTTTTGGTCGAGTTACTGAGGCTTGGGGAGCTGCTGCAAGAGTGTCGATAATCATTGCATTTTCGTTATCATTACCTTTTTTACTAGCGGAGATAATTTTTTTTCTTAAACCTGGATTAAGGGGAAGAGAAAGACTATATCTTTATATTTTAATCCCCAGCTCTTTTATATTTTTTGTTATAGGTGTTTTTTTTAGTTACTATATGGTAATTCCTACAGCTTTAAGGTTTTTGATTACCTTTGGTAGTGATATAGCTCAACCAATGATAAACATCGGTCCTTTAACTGCAATTATGTTTTCCTTAATGTTCTGGATGGGTATTGTTTTTCAAATTCCTATAATCATGTTTATTTTGGGAAAATTAGATTTGATTTCTTATAAAAAACTAAAAAATTATAGAAGATGGATTATATTGATTTCATTTATTTTGGGTGCGATTATTACTCCTACTGTAGATCCATTAACTCAAATCATCGTAGCAATTCCAATGATTATTTTGTTTGAAATAGGACTTCAGCTTATTAGAATAACTGAACCAGAGAAAAAAGGATTTAGTTTTTATTTATTGAATTTTTTGGTTGTTATATTAATTATATTTTTAATAACATTGACCATTTTGTATAAGATAGGTTTATTTAAAGAACTGGATATATTTAGTGTCTTTTGACTTCTAAATCTTCTAAATTATGAGTTTTTTCTAGGTATGATTTTGTTTCAAATCCAATGAATCTACTTGGTAAATATGTATCAGAATTTATAGTTGTTTTACCATCTACTACATGTTCAGATATTAATAATCCTGCAATAGGATTATATGCAAAACCACCTGAATGAAAATTTGAACAAAGATACATACCAGATAAATTTGGGACAGGACCTATAACCGGAGTTGCATCGGCTGTTACACTTATAAGTCCTACTGTATGATAATCCCACTTTTTATCAATAATTATAGGAACTCTATTTTTAAATGCTTCTTTCAAAAAATCTAGTGCATCATCAAATGGTTTTAGATCTTTAAAATTAAAATTTGCATCTTCTATGAGATAGTTTTTTGGATTGTGTTGAGATGTTCCTACTAGGATTCTATTATCTTCAGTTCCTCTAACATAACTTTGAAAAACTCTATCATTTATAGCTGGAAGTTTTAGTTCCCTATCGAAAGGTTCAGTTACAAATCTTTCGTGTATAAAATTATTCATTGGGATCTTGAAATCTATTGGAGATAATAATTCATTTATCCAAGCATTAACTGCACAGATTACAGAATCACAATCATATCTTTTTTCTTTATTTTCATTTTTTGAAAAAGAAACTACACCTGTAATTTTATTTCCTTTAAATTTGAAATTACGCACTTGTTCATTTTCATATATTTTTACTCCCATACTTTCTATTTTCTTTCTCAATGCAGGTATATATGTGTGAGGTTCACTATATCCTCCTCTAGGATCAAGGATTCCATACTCATGCTTTTCAGTTATCACATCAGGAAATTTTTGTGTTAGTTCACTACCAATATAAGTTTCATATTTTGCCCCTAATTTATCGTGTAGTTCTCTAAGATCAGAACCTAGTAAATAATCTTCTTTTGTTGATAAATTTAGACATCCAACTTGCTGAAATGTATAACCATCCAAGATATTACTGAATCTCTCAAAAAGATCTAAAGATTTCATTCTTGCTACAACAGATGTAGCATTCCACATTAGACAGGTAACAATTCCTGCTGCTTGACCACTGGAACCACTTCCTACTGTCCCTTTTTCTATTATGGATATATCCTTAACACCTTTTTCAGATAAATGGAAAGCGGCACTCATTCCTATTACTCCACCGCCTATTATAATTACAGATTTTGGCAAATGACTATTCATAGTGATAACTTTGATTATGAGTAAACAGGGTTAAAACAAAAAGTGATATTTATTTATCTTTATCTTCTTTTTCTTCAGATTTACCTAGGGCGTTTTTAAAATTATTTATAGCCTTCCCTAGTCCATCACCTACTTGAGGTAATTTTCCAACTCCGAATAGTAGAAGTACAATAAAAGCAATTAGAGCTAGCTGAGGTAATCCTAAATTTTGAATAAATCCCATGTTGTATTAATTAAATTTTTGAATTTATATTAATAATAACAAATTAATTATTATTTGTTTAAGTTTCTCCAGACGGCAACTACTCTACCTAATATTGAAATGTTTTTAGAAGGATATATTAGAGCTTTCATAAGAGGATTTTCAGGTTGTAGCCTTATGTTTTCTCCTTCCTTATAAATTCTTTTTAATGTAGTTTCATTTTCGGAAATTACATTAGCTGCCACCATGTCTCCATTGTTAACAGACTTAGTTTTTTCCATAATCACAGTATCTCCATCACCAATTAATGCATCGATCATTGATGTTCCTGAAACTTTTAGTGCATATAATTTCTCTTCTAGATAAGAAAAATTATCTGGGAGTTCAAGCATATTCATATCATCATATTCCCATCTATTATCATCAAACAAAGGGAAGGTTTCGCCTGCGGTGATTGTTCCTATTACTGGAACCTTAATTGTTGTATTTTTTGGGTCACTTTTAAGATTTATTCCTCTAGATACCTCTGACTCCCTAGTCATTAATCCTTTTTCTTGAAGTCTATCAAGATTGTATTTGACTACCGATGTGGAAGAAATATCACAATTGTTTTGGATATCTCTTATTGTCGGAGGATACCCAAAATCATTAATAAATTCTTCAATGAAAATTAATATATCTTTTTGCTTATCTGTTAGCGGTTTCATAGATTCCATAATAACAAATTATTGAATTTTATATATAGTGTCAATTTTACTGTCTTTTAATGTGGGTGATCTTCAAAAGTTACCCCTTCAATATTGATAGGGGGAGAATCTTCCTCTTCACTAAATCCGAAAGCCAAAAAGTGTGGAGGAGGGGATTTAAAAATAATTGTTGCCTGTTTTGTACTTGATATTGGTTCGGTTCCACCCTTTAGAACTACTTCTTGCCCATCCATAAGTTTAATCACTGGAGTTTCAATTGTTCCTCTTGGTCTTTTGATTTCACTCGATTTATCTTTGTTTGAGATTCCCCAATTTATAATTCCTATATATTCAGCTGGTATAATAAACTTCCACTTAGAAATCAATCCTTTGTGGGGTCTGACTGAAATAAGTATAGTTGGATTTTCTTCATTAGGATCAGAATGATCAATTTCCCAGTTATATATAGATTCGGGATTATTCAATTAAGTATTTTTATTTATAAGTTTTTGTAATCTTGATTTTTTTCTAGACGCATTGTTTTTATGAATGACGTTAGTTTTTGAAGCTCTGTCAAGTAAACTAGAAGCTTTTCGATATAAGGATTCGATTTCCGCTTTATCATTTTTATTTTCAATTCCATTTTTCAATCTTGTAATAGAAGACTTGATTGAAGTTTTAACTGAAAGATTTTGTTTCAACTTTCTTGATTGAGTTCTATGAGTTTTTAAACTTGGCATTTTAGTTCCTATTTGATTATTCTATTCGGGAAACTTTGTACACTCCTGGGGTTTTTTCCATTTTCCCCAATAGTCTTATTATTTGTCCTAGATCTCTAGTATAAACTGTTAATTGGATTTTGCATGTGCCATTTTGATTATCTTCAGAAGAATTTATAGAATGTAAGTTTGTTTTTTCTCCCCAGACAACATCTGTAATATCCCTTATTAGTCCCATTCGATCATATGCTTCAATCATCACTTTAGTTGGAGCTAATTGTTTTGTATGTCCCCAGAGGGCTACCAAAAATCTATTGGTGTTTTCTCTATTTCTTAATTGTGAGCACATTATTCTATGAATAATTACTTCGTTACTGGATAATTTATATCCTACGATTTCGTCCCCATAAACTGGTTCACAACAATTGGCAATTTTATTTTGTAAATCTTTCCCTCCCATTACCACTATTGAAGAGAGAGTATCATTTATTTCTTCTTTATTTTCACTTTTATTGTTAATATTTATTTTTTTAACAGTTTCTTGAGCTTGTCGCTGGTTTATCAAGTTGATTATTTCTTCGTTGTTAACTTCCCCGGTTCCAACTTTATAAGCAAAGTTCTCAAAAGTTTCTTTATCAAAAAAATCATTTATATTTATTTCTGAAGTTTCAATATTTGATAACCTCATGTTACTTAGAATTTGTTCCTCTCCTCTTTTTATGTTTTCTGTTCGTTCCCTTTTTTTAAACCAACTTTTTACTTTATTACGAGCATTTGCTGTAGCGATAAAACCTAGACTTTCATTCAGCCAATCTAAACTTGGGCCGTTGTCTAAATCAGATTTTTGTATCTGTACTGTGTCACCATTGTTTAATTTTTTGTTTAAAGGAACTAAAACTCCGTTCACAAATGCAGCTTGGCAATTATGACCTAAATCTGTATGCAATCTATACGCATAATCTAATGGAGTTGATCCAATTGGTAAAGTAAATACTTCATTCTTTGGAGAATTTACAATTACTTTGTCAGATAATATGTCATTGTTTACTGATTCCAGATATTCACTATCTTCAACTATTTCTGTTTCCCATTCAAGTAGATTTTGAGTCCAATTTATATTGTGATATAAATCTTTATTATTGTCATGTAATGTATTTTTATATTTCCAATGAGATGCCATTCCGTCTTCTGCGTAAAGATGCATGTTATCAGTACGTATTTGGAATTCTATTTTTTGACTTTGATCATTTATAACAACTGTATGTAATGATTGATAGAAATTATCTTTTGGAGAAGAAATATAATCATCAAATGAACCAGTTACTGGTCTCCATAATTCATGTATGATTCCTAAAACCAGATAACATTCTTTAGTGTTTTTTACAATAATTCTGATAGCTATAAGATCTTCAATATCGGAAAAGTTTCTTCCTAATTGTTTATATCTTTGCAATTTATTATGTACAGAAAATAAATGTTTAGGCCTGCCAGATACAGATACTGAAATATTTTCTTTATTTAATCTTTCTTCAATTTGAGAAATCATCGTTTTAGTAGCGATTTCTCTTTCTTCCCTTTTTTGTTTTATAAGTCTGCTAGTTAGTTTGAATTCATTTGGCATTAGATATTTAAAGCTTTCATCTTCAAGACGCCATTTAAAATCATTCATGCCTATTTTTTCTGCTATTGGAGCATGAATACTGAGCGTTTCCTTTGCAATTTTCTCTCTTTTTTCTTTATCTAAATATTGCAACGTTTCAACATTATGCAGTCTGTCAGCCAACTTGATAATAGCAACCCTCACATCTTCTGCCATTGATACTAAGAAATTACGTAAATTTTTCTTTTCTACATGTTCATTGATATTTTCTTCAGTAATATTAAGTTTTGTTAATGAACTTACTAATTTACTAACCTCCATACCAAATTTTTTTTCAATTTCTTTATTTGTGGTATTTGTATCTTCAATTACATCATGTAAAAGTCCAGCAACAATAACATTTGGTTCTAATTCTAATCTTGCCAAATGATACGCAACCTCAACCGGATGAACGATAAAATCATGACCTGACTTTCTTTTTTGTCCCTTATGAGCTTTGTTAGCGAACTTGAAAGCTTTCTTTATTTTTATCATTTCCTCTTTAGGGAGATAAGAATTTAGTTTGTTATATAAATTGTCTGTGATCATCTATTTTAATATTTTTGTTATTTCATCTTGATCAAATCTCAAAAGGTCGACGTTTTGATCATTTATATTTATTTTTTTCCCATAATCTTTATTTTTAGTATAACCAATAATTTCACATTTAATATTATTTGTGTTTAAGGAGTCTATTATTTTTTCTGATTCAGTTTTTTTTGAAATTATTAATAAACATCCAGAACTAATAACACCAAGAGGATTAATATTTAAAGAATTGCATGTATCTAAAAAGAAGGGAGCAAACTCAATTTTTTCATAATAAATCTGACATCCCAAATTTGCATAATCGCACAATTCATGTATAGCTGTTGCAATTCCTCCCTCAGTTGGATCATGCATTTTTACTACTTTTTTTGTATTTACAGCTGTAATAGCTATATCTTTTACTGAAATGCTCATATTCTTAGAAGAATTATACAATTCAAGATTTTTCACCTCTTTTTGATTATTTTGAAGTTCTGCGATTATTTTACTTCCTTCGATACCACAATAACCAGCAAGTATAATATCCATGTTTTGTGTAACTCTTTGATTGGGATTGAAATTTTTACTGTATGTTCCTATCATAGTACCGTTTAAAATTATTTGATTTACTGATGAAGTAATTTCTGTATGACCTCCAACTATTTCTATACCATATTTATTAGCTGTATTAGAAACATTATTAGTAATTTGTTCTATATTTTTAAAATCCGTATTTTCTGGGATTAAAATAGTCAATAAAAACCATTTTGGAATTCCTCCCGAAGCATAAATATCATTAGAATTTATTTCAATACAATACTTCCCTATATTTTCATTTTTAAAAGTGATTGGATCAGTTGAAACAAGGATAAAATCTTTTTCACTAACAGATATTTCAGCTGAATCTTGTCCTACTTTAGGACTGGAAGTTTTATTACTAATTCCATTTAATATTTTAGATAAAAGATCATTGTTTAGTTTCCCTATAGGGAGGTTGTTTTTTTTATTCATTAGGCAATCCAGGGAAACTCATGTTAGATAAAATTGGTTCCAAAACATTTATAAAAAGTTCAGCACCGTAAAAAGTTTCGTTATTATAAACATAATATTTATTTGTTGAACAAAAGACATTAAATACAATATTTTCCTTAGTTTTTTGAAACGTTAAATCATATAAAGCTTCACAATCTTCTACTTTTTCATTAGATATATTTACATTAAGTGAATTTATTATTTTTGTTACTTCCTCTTTTTCATCTATTACAGCTAAAGTTTTATTCTCCTCACGAATACTTAGTACAATTGCTTTCGATTCATTTAATTTAAATTTTTCTACAAAATTTAAATTTGATTGATTATTATATAAATTTACCTCCGTACAATTTATGTATTCTCCTTCGGTATTTATATGGTAAAAGGTTTTTTCACTATTTATAAGTGCTTCCAAAATGTAACCTGATGTTTGTTTATTTTCGTAAAAAAGTCCGTTTTTAGGACAGCCCATAGATGATGTTTCCCAATTTTTTTCTTCGTAGCCATTTAATATAAAATCACTATTTAGTACATTTTTTTCACTAATAATTTTAGCCATAGTCATGGCAATGATTACAGGAGTTTCTTTTTTTTCAGGAGTAATAATTACAGGAGTTTCTTTTTTTTCAGGAGTAAT
>CAZPYN010000010.1:0-30673 GCA_964590915.1 uncultured Dehalococcoidales bacterium | reverse complement strand
TTTCTTTTTTTTCAGGAGTAATAATTACAGGAGTTTCTTTTTTTTCAGGAGTAATAATTACAGGAGTTTCTTTTTTTTCAGGAGTAATGATTACAGGAGTTTCTTTCTTTTTCATAGTAGATTCTGAAATATTTGAGTCTAATAGCAAAAAACTATTCTCTGTAGTAAAAAAAAGAAATAAAAATATGAATAAAATTGCGGTAATCGTAATAAATTCTATTTTATTCAGAAATTTTCGCATTACTTTTGCTTTGGAAATTGTATACTAAAATAGTTGATAATAATTGATTTAGTAAATTTGTTTCTTGATAAATACATAATAAGTCCTATGGAAGAATTGAAAATCGGTAGTTATGCCATTTTTCTGTTTTCTGTTTTGTTAACTCTTATTTTGTTGCTTCCTCTATTCTATCTAATTATAAAAGTCTCTTTTGATTTCCGTATTTTTTTTGATTTTTTATTTAATTTTAAGATTTTAAGATTATCTATCAATACTTTGTCTTTGGTGGCTTTAGTAGTGTTTTTTTCTATCATTATTTCTCTTCCAATGGCATTTTTGAATACCAGAAGTAATCTCCCATATGCAAAATATCTTATTTCTTTAAGTGTACTTCCTATTGCTTTACCTAGCTATGTTATGGCTACTACACAAATACAAATCTGGGGACCAAGGGGATGGGTTTTTAAATTAATAAACGTTTTTTTTGATGTAGATTATATACCTTCATTTTATGGATTATGGGGATCAACTTTTGTTTTATCACTTATAACTTATCCTTATTTATATATAGGGCTATGTGCAATATTTAGAAGATTTGATTATGAAATGATAGATGCTTCGAGAACTTTAGGAGCTGGGATTTATAAAACTTTTATCAGAGTTATTTTCCCAATGGTTAAACCCACAATTGCAGCGGGGTCATTAATAATAGCTTTGTATGTATTGAGTGATTTTGGAGCAGTTTCTCTTTTACGATTTACCACTTTTACCACATCAATTTTCAACAGAATGTACACGAGTATCAGTAATTATGGTGTTTTAGAGATTTCTTTGTTAACAATAATTTTTTGTTTTATTATTTTATTTTTAGAGTCACATACTAGAGGTAATGAAAAAAATTTTTCTTCCTCAAATTTAAAAAACACAAAACAATTAGATCTAGGGATTTGGAAATGGGTTTTATTACCATTGGTTTTATTGCCTTCTTTGTTAGGATTTTTTATACCAATATCAGTTTTGATTTATTGGTTGATTCAAGGGATTATCAATAATAACTCTTTCAAGGATCTTTTTACTGATACTTTAAATACCGTTTCTATTTCTGTAATTGCATCTCTTGTTATAACCTTTTTGACTATTCCAATATTGATTACTATTAGGAAAAAAATAAAATATTTATCGTTAATAATTGAAAAATCTTCATATGTAGGGTTATCATTGCCCGCCATTGTTGTTGCTATGTCATTGGTATTTTTTACTGTAAATTATTTTAACATAGCTTATCAAACGTTTTTTATTTTGATTGTTGGATACTTTATTTCTTTTTTACCTGCTTCTTTAGGCCCGATTAGAACTTCTATGAACCAAATAAATCCATCATTGGAAGAAGCTTCTTTAACACTGGGGAAAAATAAAATTGAAACTTTTTATAAAGTGATTATAAAATTATCAAGTCCTAGTTTTATTTATGCCACAATTTTGATATTTATTCTTTGCCTAAAAGAACTCCCGGCAACATTGATTTTAAGTCCAATTGGTTTTAAGACTTTGTCTACAAGTATTTGGAGTTCTGCTAGTGAAGCATTTTTCATGGACACTGCCGCTGCATCATTATTGTTGGTTATTATTGCAGGGATTCCCACATATATTTTTATGTCTAGAGATTTATCAAAACGAGTGGGGAACTGAAATGACAAAAGATATAGAAAATAAAAACCAACCAATATTAGAAATTGATGAGATTTTTTTCTCATATTCTAAGGATGAAAAAATTTTATCTAATCTTTCGTTGAATGTAAATAAAGGGGAATTTGTTAGTATATTGGGCGATAGTGGTGCAGGAAAAACTTCTTTATTAAGAGTAATAAATGGATTAGAAAAGTTAGATGAAGGTTATATAAGACTTGAAGGTCAGTTACTTTCTTCAGCTTTCTATCATATAAGTCCAGAAAAAAGATCAATCGGGACAATATTCCAAGATTTTGCTCTTTTCCCTCATTTGAATGTAAAAGAAAATATCTATTTCGGATTAAATAAAAAAGATAAATATGATGAAACTTTTGTAGAACATATTATAAATTTACTTCGTGTTGAAAAATATTTAAACAGATATGTTGATGAGCTTTCAGGTGGGCAAAAGCAACGTGTATCTTTAGCTAGATCCTTAGTTAGGAAACCAAAACTTTTATTGATGGATGAACCATTTTCGAATCTTGATAGAGGATTAAGAGTAGAAATACGTCGTGAAATAAAAATGATTTTAAAAAATATAGATACAACTGTCATTCTTATAACGCATGATTCTGAAGAGGCTTTAAGTTTATCTGATAAAATTGCGTTTATCTTAAGAGGAGAAATTATCCAATATGGTACCCCTTTTGATATTTTTTATAATCCAAAAAATGAAATAATCGCCAAGTCAATAACAAATTCGAACATATTAGAAGGGGAAAATTCTAATGGGATTATCATTACAGAAATAGGTAAATTTAAATCTCAATCAAAATTTAAAGACAAAAGTAAGGTAAAAATAAACGTTAGCCCTAACCAACTTGGAATAGTTAGAGATAAAAAAGAATTTACTATTATTCAAAAGGAATTTATTGAAGGAGATTATCTTTATATCATAGAGAATAGTGATAACAAATTTGTTGTAAGAATGAATAATTCGGAAGAATTTTTTTTGAATGAGAAGGTTGGAGTAGTCATAAAAGACTCAAATGTTCAAATTATTAATATTTCTTAATAATCAAACATGCATTTTGTCCTCCAAAACCAAAACTATTGGATAGGACGTAATTAATTTCTTTTGTTCTACTATCGATTGCAACATAGTCAAGATCACATTCAGGATCAGGATCATTAAGATTTATAGTAGGATGTATTACATTTTCTATTGTTGATTCTATTCCTGCTATTGCTTCCATCGCTCCAGATGCTCCCAATGCATGTCCAATCATTGATTTAGTAGAAGATATTGGTATTTTGTAAGCTTCTTTTTTAAATAAAGTTTTTATCGCCAAAGTTTCAATACGATCATTTGCTGGTGTAGAAGTTCCATGTGCATTTATATAGTCTATTTCAGATTTATCTATCCCTGCGTCTTCAATGGCATTATTCATTGCACTTACAGCCCCTAATCCTTTTTCATGGGGTTGAACAAGATGAAAAGCATCAGAACTAACTCCCCATCCAGCTATTTCAGCTATTGGTTTTGCTCCTCTGGCTAATGCGTGTGATTCAGATTCTAATACCAAAATTCCTGACCCTTCAGCAGGGGCAAACCCATCTCGGTTCAAATCGAAAGGTTTACTAGCTGACGATGGATCTCCTTCCCAGGTAGAAAGTGCATGCATAGTGCTAAACCCACCCATCCCAATTTCACAAATTCCTGACTCTGTACCACCTGTTATTATCACGTCTGCTTTATTATGTCTTATTATTTCTGACGCTTCACCAATAGCTTGAGTAGACGCAGCACAGGCAGTAATGCAAGTATTGTTATATCCTGTAGCTCCATATATTCTTGATACATTCGCTGATGCCATATTTGGTAACATACTTGGGATATAAAAAGGACTCATTTTCATTACCCCTTTAGTCTCTTTCACTTTAGCTTGCTGGTCTGTTTCAGGCAAACCACCGGCTCCACATCCTAATAAAACGCCTATTCTTGAAGGATCCACTTTGCCTAGGAAACCTGATTGTTCTACAGCAATTTTTGCAGCTGCTACAGCAAGTTGTGAAAATCTACCCATCCTTTTTGCTTCTTTAGGATTCATCCAGTCTTTTGGAATAAAATCTTGCACTTCTCCACTTACTTTACAAGGAAATGAGTTTGGATCTACTTGTGATATTTGTCGTATGCCTGACTTTCCCTTTTTGAGAGCTCCCCAAAACTCCTCTACTGAGCTTCCCAAACAACTCATTACTCCTATCCCAGTTACTACTATTTTGTTATCCATATTTATACAATTCTGGCTCAATATTATTAACTAATTCTTTAATTTCTGCTGCAACATACAGAGACCCAAATACTCCAATCATTTCATCTTTCTTTATAATCTTCCTTGCATAATCATATGCAATTTTGGAATTTTCGGTAGTTTTAATTATATCTAATTTTAGTTTTTTTATTTCATTAAATAACAAAGAAGTTTTTTTTGCTTTTGGTATACGACTTTTTGTTAAAATAATTCTTGAATTTGTTTTCAATATAGGTTTTAACGTTTCAATAGCATTATGTCCCTGCGTACTTCCAAAGATCCAAATTACTTTTGATAAATCAATTTTAAAATCTCTCAATGTTTTTAATAATGCCTTACTTGATTTATTATTTTGCGCGCCATCTATCACCATGAAATTGTTCTTTAGTTTAAACATTTCACATCTTCCTACCATTATGGTGTTGCTAATATTTTTAGTTATTAAAGACCAATTTGGAATTTCATTTATTATATTTTTATAGGTTTCAATAGTTTTAATTGCTGTCTTTAAATTATCTATTTGATGTTGCCCAAGTAAGTTTAAATTAAATTTATATTTTTTATTGAAAGTTATAGCTTGATAAACTTTATCTTCATCGATCACATTTCTACTTTTAATTGATAAATTATTTGTAGATGCTAAATATGAATTCTTTTGTATTGCAGCAGAATTTATAATAGATAAAGCACTTTTTGTTTGTTGAGAAATTATGACAGGAATTTTGGATTTAATTATTCCTGCTTTTTCTTTTGCAATATCCTTAATTCTTCGACCAAGAATGTTTGTATGATCTAAACTAATTGGGGTTATTACAGTAACTAATGGATCAATGACATTCGTTGAATCTAATCTCCCTCCTAATCCTACCTCAATTACAGAAACATCAACTTTTTCATTTCTAAAAACTAACAAAGCCATTAAAGTTACAAATTCAAAAAAAGTAGGTTCATTAAATTTCTTCGATTTCATGTTAATTGCTACTGGCCAGATTAGATCAAAATATTTATTGAAAATTGTCTTTGAAATAGGTTTGTTATTAATTTTAATTCTTTCTCTAATCGAATGCATATGAGGAGAAGTAAATAATCCAACTTTATATTCTGATAATCCATTTGATATTAGATTTGCTGTGGAACCCTTGCCTTTAGAGCCCGCTATATGGATAAAATTTTGAGATTTATTTGGATAATCAAATGTTTTCATCAAATAATTTACCCTATCCAAATGGAATCCTGGTTGCCTTTTATTTGGAAATTTGTCGTATTCAAAATTAACTAATGACATTAATTTTTTTAAGTTGACTTTATAAAGCGTATCTACATTCATATTTTACAAATATATTCTAGTATTATATAAAATAATTATTATTAATTGATCTTATATTTTTCAATATTAATAATAGGAGATAATTTATGAATTTTATTTCAATAGAAGATAGAAAATATCATAATTCTGAAATATTTGTCACTACTGATTGGCTTGAGAAAAATCGTCTCATTGAAGATCTTGTTGTATTAGATTTAGATGAAAAAGATCAATATGAAAAATCTCATATCCCTGGAGCATTAAATGTTAGTGATAATTATTATAAAAAATCTTTGGGAGACAGAACCTACGTTCAAGATAAATCTCAAATAGAGGATACTTTTTCTAAATTAGGTATAAATAACAATACTACTGTAGTGGGTTATGATAGATCATCATCTTTATATTCTTTTCGCTTAGCTTGGGTAATGATGTTTTATGGTCATAAAAATATCAAAGTTCTAGATGGAGGATTTCCAAAATGGATTTATGAAAAGAGGCAAATTGAAAAAGGAAGCTTGCACTCAAAAATCACTGGCAATTTTAAAGCTAGAGATCCTAATGAGGAAATCTTTGCTGATAAGTCCTTATTGTTAGAAATACTTAATAATAAAGACCAAAACTCTTACCAAATATTAGATGTTCGATCTGAAGATGAAAGAAATGGCATTAACAAACGAGGAGGTCCCAGGGGAGGCTATATTCCTAAATCAATTCACAAAGAATGGGTAAATTTTAATACGGATTCTGAAGTCCCGATGCTAAAGAGTTCAGACGAAATTTTAGATATAACAAAAGATTTAGGATTAAATGCGAATTTACCAACTATAACTTACTGTCAGGGTGGTATTAGGGCTGCTCATGTTTTTTGGGCATTAAAATTATCAGGATTTAAAGAAATAAAAAATTATGATGCGTCTTGGAGAGAATGGGGCAATGATTACGATTGCCCTATTGTAGATTTAGGATAAATAATGTCTAAAGTTCTTATATTGTTAGATGGATCTGAAGAGTATGAAAAAAGCATATATTATTTGTTAGATTCTAAAATTATTAATTTTGACGAATTGATTTTATGTTTTGTTTTAGAACCTATACACCACGTAAAAAGAATAAGCAAAAACCAGGTATTATTTTCGGATTCCTCTTATGAAAAATCTGATGCTTTAGCTAAAGTTTATTTGGAAAAAATTCTTAATATCATAAAAAATATTGATGATGAAATAAAAGTTTCTATCAATATAGTTGATTCAATTGAAAGTATAAAAAAAATCCAATCAATCGATTTAATTTCATTGTCTATTATTTCACATGCTTATGATAAATTGTACAAACTTTTTCTAAGAGCTAGTAAATTTAAATCTTATATTAATACTTTGCATCCATTACTTTCGATCCCACAAAATTTTACAGTTGATGAAAGCAAAACAAATAATTTTATGATTAATTATCCAAATGAAGAAGTTTTTACTAAAACAATAGATAATGTTTCAATGTTTAAAAATTTAAACAAGATGACTATAGTTTATAAACGAAATAAGATAAAACAAACTAGTACCTTAATAGATAAATTGGATTCATTTAACATCCCATTTGAATTCAAAGAAATTAAAGATAGTTATCTCGATGAGATGAATAGACTTCAAGTGAATAACAACGTTGTTTTTTACTATTCTTCTGAAAACAAATTTCTTGAGAAAAAATATATATTTAAAGATTCTATTCAAAAATTTATAATTGGTAAAAGTCCTGTAATTTTAGGTTGAAGATTCATTCTTTGATCTAATTAAATAACTAATTAAAGCTCCAACTATATTACCAAACCAAGTATATGGGATTAAAATTATTGAAATTATTATTGCAAGTGTAGGATTTATCCCTAGAACGTCAACATTGTTTATTTTTTGTATTAAAGAATAAATCACCAGGATTGCACAAGGGATAAAAGTTATACCTGTTGTTATCAAACTAAATACAATAATTTTTTCTTTATCAGCTTTGGCGATGCCTCCTCCAATGAACCCTCCAATAAAAGGACTTAGTGGGACAGCAACAAAATGAACCACAGGTATAGGTATAAAGACAAACATTAATATTACTGATGTAAAGGCACCTTTAATCATTTTATTAGTACGATCTTAATAGTATTTTTAATATAGTCTAGAATAAAAATTAAAAAGAAGGATCATTAAGTTGGCAAAGAATCTTCCTTTCGTCGATATAGTAATTGTTGGATCTGGAGCATCAGGAGGTGCATTTGCTTGGAAATTATCTTCCAGTGGCGCAAGTGTTGTATTGTTGGAGCAGGGGGATTGGTTCAATAATTATCCAGGAGATACTCCTGATTGGGAAATCAGATTAAAAAATGATTTTAATTTTAATCCTAATGTAAGAAATTTAAAGTCAGATTATGAAATATCAGACGAAAATTCAGATATTTCACCATTAATGTTTAATGCTGTTGGAGGATCAACTCATCACTGGACTGCACATACACCTAGGTTTCACCCTTCTGATTTTAAAGTGAAAACGTTAGATGGAGTTGCAGACGACTGGCCTATCTCTTATTGGGATCTGGAAAAATACTATGATCTAAATGACGAAATGATGGGTTGTTCTGGTATTAATGGTGATCCTGCTAATCCGCCTAGATCTGCAAGACAAATGCCACCTATACCTTTAGGAATTGATGGAGAAAGAATAGCAAAGGCAGCAGATAGGTTAGGTTGGCACTGGTGGCCTTCGGATTCTTATCAGGCATCAATAGATTATAAAGGAAGGAAAGGGATAAATAATAATGGGAGTTATCATAACAAAAGATTGTGGGAAGCTATAGCTTCAACTGATCATGTCTATATAAAACCAGCAATAAAAAATGGTCTTGAATTACGTACTAACAGCATAGTTGAAAGTGTCCAAGTAGATTCAAAAGGGAATGCAAATGGTGTTATTTACAGAGATACGAAAAATAATACATATTTTCAAAAAGCTGGTAAAGTAATTTTGGCTTGTAATGGAGTAGGGACTCCTAGGTTATTACTTAACAGTAGTTCTAAACAAAACCCTAATGGTCTATCAAACAGTTCGGGTCTTGTTGGAAAAAATTTAATGTTTCATCCATATGCAATTGTTAACGGTTACTATCCTGAAGAAGATATTGATTATTCTCTGGGATCTAGCGGAAACATTTTAATAGTTCAGGAGTTCTATGAAACAGATCCCGCAAGAGACTTTTTAAGAGGGTATTCATTTCAAATGAATAGATCTACAAGCCCTGCTTTGACAGCTCTAGGTGCTGGTTCACCAACGATTGTACCTTGGGGAGATTCACATCACAATGAGTTTAAAAAGAGATTTAGAAGATATACAACTATGGCAGTTATCAGTGAAGATCTTCCAGAGCTACATAATAGAGTAGAGATTGTTTCTGGAAATTCAAATACACTACCAATTCCAAAAATTTATTATAAAACTTCAGATAATACAAAAAAACTTCTAAATCACGGAATTGGAAAAGCAGAAGAGTTGTTAAAAGAAGCAGGATGTGTTGAAACTACAACTATACCAGTTTTGAGAAGTGGTGGGTGGCATTTGATGGGGACAACAAAAATGGGTGATGACCCTAAGAATTCAGTAGTAAATGCTAATTGTGAAAGTCATGATGTTAAGAATTTATATATCATTGATGGATCCGTTTTTACCACATCTGCAGCGGTTAATCCTACACCAACTATCCAGGCAATAGCACTTATGACTGCAGATAAGATTTTGAAAGGATGAAATTTTGAAAATTAACAATATTGAAATGAATATTTTGAAAACTTTTCTTGAAGTTATTATTCCTTCAAATGATGATATGCCATCAGCCAAGGATATTGATTTAAATCTAGATAATATATTGAAAGAAAATCAAAAATATATAAAACCTACGAAGGAGATCATCAGTTTTATAGAAAGAGAACCTGCTTCAAGAGTAATGGGTGGAGTTTTAAGTTTAACCGAAATTCAAAAGATTGACATTCTAAAAATGGCTGAACATCTTTTTTCTGATCAATTTGGTATTTTTATTGAATTGATTTACCTAGGTTATTATTCCAATTTAGAAGTACAAAAAAAAATAAATTGGACTTTTGATCAAGATTCAAAAGATTTTAATCTTACTCCTTTTGATGATTCCGTTTTAGAGAACATTTCTAAAAGAGATCCATTTTGGAGAAAAGCATAGTGTCAACTAATCCAGTAAAAATAGGAATTGCAGGTTTGGGTAATGTTGGTGAAGAGGTGGCACGTCAGATCTTAAATGGATTCAGAATCAAAGATGAAATATATCCCTTAGAACTTATTGGCGTTTCATATAAATCTCAATCAAAAAAAAGGAATTTGGATTTGTCTGGAATTAAGTTTTATGAAGATGCTGTTTCTATTGCAAAAGATAAAGAAATTGACTTAGTAATTGAACTTATAGGAGGAGAAACTGGCATCGCTAAAGAATTATGTGAAACTTCACTAAGAAATCGTAAAGGATTAATAACTGCTAATAAAGCTCTTGTTGCAAATTCTGGTCACCTTTTAGCTGATTTGGCTGAGAAAAATAATCTTTTTTTTGCATTTGAAGCCTCTGTCGCAGGAGGTATTCCTATTTTAAAAATAGTTAGAGAATCTTTATCTGCAAATAAAATCAATAGAATGGCAGGGATACTAAATGGGACCGCAAATTATATACTAAGTGAAATGGAGAATACCAAAGGGGACTTCAATATAATTTTGAAAGATGCACAAGACAAAGGATTTGCTGAACAAGACCCTTCATTTGATATAGATGGAATAGATGCTGCACATAAAATATCAATATTATCTGCAATCGCATTTGGGAAATTACCTTCTCTTAACTCCATGGAAATAAAAGGCATAAGAAATATTAGATCAAATGATATGGACTATTGTGAAGAATTAGGATTTAAGATTAGGCTTTTAGGAGTAGCCAGTGAAACAAAAAATAAAGATTTGAATTGCTCTGTTCAACCCTGGTTAGTCCCAAACAACAACACCCTAGCAAGTGTAATTGGACCAATGAATGCTATAGAAATCAATTCTAATTTAACTGGGCCTGTTTTAATTACTGGAGCAGGAGCTGGTTCAGGTCCTACTGCATCTGCTGTATTGTCTGATGTTATAGATTTTGCTGCAGGAAGAAAATCTCTAAGTTTCTCTCGATCAGCTGCAAATATTATTGTATCTAAAAAAGCTACTTCTTTTGAGAAACCTACTCGTTATTACATACGTCTATCTGTAGTGGATCAATCAGGAGTTTTAGCAGAACTGACAGCAATATTCCGTGATAACAACATCTCCATTGAAAGTTTTATTCAAAAAGGAATTTCAGCTGATAAATCTGCTCAATTAGTTATTCTCACACATTCTACAGATCACGAGAAGATTAAGAACGCCTCTTTATCGATAAATGAATTAAAAATAGTTTTAGCTGAACCAATATGTTTACCAATTTACGAATAAGGAATCAATGTAGACTGTGATTCTAACTAAATTTATATTTGGGAAATAATTTCCCCAAACTCATTTTTTATATTTCTACTGTCTAAATATAGGAATTATAGTTATTTGATAGAATGACCTCAAAACTTACATAGCTAAAAGGAGTTTGTTATGAGTTCTCGTATGTCGGCTATATTGATAATCATCGGTATCGCTGTGACCTTGATATTTGGTTTTACTAACGACACTGCAACTGCTGATTGGGCTAGTGATCAGTCAATGATGGCTGCACTTAGTGCTAATTACTCGTGGGTTCAACTATCGATGCTTATTTCAGCAATTGGCCAAATAATAATCATAATTGGAATTTTTGGAATAAGAGATTCTATGTCTGGAGGCGAAGGGCATAAATATGCAGTAATGTCCAGTTTGTTTCTTGCGATAGGTGCAACAATGAATTTAATATGGGCTACTTTGTTGGGTGTAACTGGTGAAGCTGCTGCAGCTGGAATGGCTGGTTCAGCTCCCCACATGGCAATAGCATCTGCTACATTTGCCGCAGCAATAGGTATGGGAGCTGCTGGAGGAGTATCTACTTTTGTAGGTATATCTCTATTGGGGATTGGAACAACTATCCAGAAAAATTTCAACATAATTATAGGAATATTATTGGCTATTATAGGAATAGTTGGAATAGTAATGACCTTGTTGGATTCCAGAAGTACATTATTATTTATTCCTTGGATAGGAACTTTTGTGATATTACTCGCAATGGCCGGGTTGTCACTTAGAAAATAATCTGGAAAATTAAATAATATCTCTAAAAAAGCTGCTTAATGGGGCTTAAAATTAATCTGTATGATTTTAGGCCCTATAGCTCAGATCGCACTGAACCTATTTTATAAAATTGGTATTTATATTTTAGTTATGTCTTTGTTAAAAGCCCATTCAGGGTAATAATCATAAATCTTGATATCTTTTCTCGGATATCCAAGTGTTTGAGGTGAAAGAGAGAATTTATCTATCCCTCTCATATCTATTCCAACATATTTCATACCACATTTTAGTTGTGTTCTAGTTGATGGGATATTCCATGGCCCCACAGCACTATAAGGATATATATCATTTTCAAACGCCCATCTTCCTGCTGCAGAATAAACTGTACTTCCTAAACCTGGAATAGAAACACTTTGATCAGAATCAACTCCTATTTCTACAAAACCTCCACCTATATCTAATAATGTTGCTGCAGCAATAATTTTTTTCTTCTTCTTTATTACAAAACCTTTGACACAATCAACATAATTATGCCAAAATATCTTGAAATCTAACTGATCTTTTATTTCATCACCACTCAATATTTCAACTTCGTGAAGATTTATGTCTATCCAATCCTTTTCTTCTGCAAAAAGCTCCCAAGTGGGGCCCCAGACATAGTAACCATAATCATGGGTAATCTTTGAAATTTCATATTTACCATAATCTGAAAAAAGAAAGTCTCTAGGTGTTTTTTTGATTAGTTTCAATAAATCTTCTTTTACATTTTTATTCAATGACAAATATAAAGAATTTTTATATTCAAAAATCCAAATTTTACTTGCCCTCTTATCACTATTTGAATCATCGAATTCAGAAATATAAATCCCACTTTCAACATTTTCTAAATTTGGTGCATGATGATTGATCCAGTTATTAATTGTTTTGTCTAATTGTTTAGAAATTTCTAACATTATTTAACTCCATTCAAAGATAACTATATATAAATTAAAAGATATTTACATTTATCATTTTTCTTACACTAAATGTTACATTTGTTATACGATTTTAATTACTCTTTAGTGGTATAAAATTAAAGAATATAAACTTATGCCCCTGTAGCTCAGAGGATAGAGCTCCGGTTTCCTAAACCGGGTGCCCGGGTTCGAATCCCGGCTGGGGTACCAATTTTAAATTGTTTTAATAAAGTTACTATATTAATATGATTGATTAAGCTTTGAAGAAATTTTTGGAAAATCTCAGAAGTAAAATGATATGATTACTGAACTAAATACGGAAGATAGAAAATGGGTTGATTCCACCCTAGATTCGATGACTATCGAAGAGTGTATCGCTCAAATGCTTATCCCTCACCATCCTTTTGAAAAACCCCAAACTCACTTTGAATCTGTAACCAATGCAACTGCAGATGACTGGTTACGACTATTAGATGAAATTCCACTCGGAGGTATTTGTATCAGGAAACCTCCATCCGATGAATTGAAACTAGTATTGGAAAAAATTCAGGATCACTCTCAAATTCCTGTGATAGTTGGATCAAACATAGAACTTGGAAGTTCGAGTCCGGCCCGCATAATGCACGAAAACTCTCCTATGACAAAGGTATTCGATTACGCTTCATATGCACCTTCCATGATGGCTTTTGCCGCAGCCAACGACCCAGATTTAACTTATGAAACTTGTCGCTTTATTGCGGAACAGAGAAGATATTATGGATATCATTGGACCTTCAATCCGGTTGTAGACCTGAATTTAAATTTCAGAAATCCTATTACCAACATAAGATCTCTAGGTGATAATACAGAAACAGTTTTGGCGCATGCAGCTGCGTTTATACGAGGATTCCAAAATGGTGGAAGCATGGCAGCCACCGCGAAGCATTTTCCTGGCGATGGTACAGATGAAAGAGATCAACATCTACTCACAACTTCAAATCATCTCAACTTAAATGACTGGTACAAAACATACGGTCTTATCTGGAAAACTGTTATCGATTCAGGAGTAAATGCAATTATGTCTGGCCACATTGCATTTCCTGCCTATGAACAACAGATTCCAGATTCAAACCAAACGTTACCTGCCACTCTCAGTAAAAACCTCCAAGTGAAATTATTAAGAGAAGATCTAGGTTTTCAAGGGGTAGTTATTTCTGATGCTAGTCCTATGACAGGTCTGACTAGTAGGGTAAAAATATCAGATAGAGCGATAGAGAATATACTTGCTGGGACAGATATGTGTTTGCTTCCCGAAACAATACAAGATTATGACTTCATAAAAAATGCAGTACATGAAAGGCGTATTTCTGAAGAAATCATTATAGATGCCACCAAAAGAATACTGGAACTTAAAGCACGTTTGACTCTTCATAAAGACCCGTTTTCAGAAAGTCCTGCTAAATCAAGTCAAGACAATGCTAAGAGGATAATTAATACTGTGTCTGATAAAAGTATTACATTATTACGGAGAGGCAATCCCGAACCAAGAAAGCTCAAGGGTGAGGAAAATGTACTTTTTGTAAATGTTTTCTCAAAAGGTCCATTTTCAAATTCAAATTTGGAACCTATGGCTAATTCACTCAAAAATGAAGGATGTTCAGTAGAGTTATTGGAAAATCCCACTGATATGGAATTAAGAGAAAACTTACCTAATTTTCATTCTGTCTTTGTAAACATTTGTCATGTGCCTATGAGCGGAAGCTTCGATCAGATCGGGGCAGGATTTGGACAAACTCTCTGGCGGATTGCGCACATGTTTCATGACAATGTCTCATACACTTGTTTCGGCACTCCATATGTCTTAGCTGAGCTTCCTCACGTCCCTAACATGCTCTTATCATACGGTGCTTCTGTACCTGCACAAGAGGCAGTAGCAAAAGTATATTTGGGCAAACTTGAACCAAAAGGTATTCTTCCTGTAAAAGATCCTAATATTTCTTGGCAGAATATCCTCAGTTAAATATAAGGATCATACTTTATATATTAAAACCGTATTTTGGTTGTTGATTGCGATTTAGACTAAAAATAAATTTTCATACATCAGGGTCTTCTTTTACATGTTTAGAACTTTATCTTGTCTTTTAATTCTTTCATTTGTTTTTTCCTATCTCTTTCTCCTATTTTTTTTATTACTTCTATTTTTCTTTCTCTTCTGAAATTTCTATGAATTTCAGCTTGTTCCTCAGGAGTTATTTCCTTCCCACTTAATATATACTTAATAGAATCATTCCAAGCCCAATTAAAATCACGCAAATAATCTTTAGTAATGAGCCAACCTTTTTCATTCCTACTTATATCTTCATATTTTTTTAATACATCTCTTGCTTTTATTAATCTGTCTTTTGAAATTGATTCTGGTGCAAGTGCGATTATCTGTTTCCAACTCTTTCGATACTTCTGAACCTCATCCCATCCTTCGAAGTCATCTAAAAACTTCCCATTCTCAACCCCATCAACGATAACGTTTTTTAAATGATTTCTAACATTTTTTGATGAATAGAATGGATGATCGTAAAACAAAATTTTTTGAATTACTTCCATCTCCTCTTCATATTCATCTCTATCTCTTACCCAATCTTTGATATAAGGAAGATCTTTTTGGTACTCCTGTTTTCTTTCTTCTACTAATCTAAGATTTACACTTTTATTTATTAGAAGATAAGCAATTACTACTACGATAAACAATAATAAGATTACATTGGAGTTCAAAGGTAAATCTACTAAAATAACTAAAGCAAGTATTACTCCAATGACTAATGCCTTGATATATTTTTTCTTTATACTCCACATATAATTAAAGCCATTTTGTTAATATTTTATAACTGGTTCGAGATTTAGTTTTTATTGTATCTGAGTAACCAATAGTTAGAACTCCCACAATTTTTACTTGTTCTTCAATTCCTAAAATTTCTGATATTGCATTTATTTTAGCAATCTTACCAGTTGACCATCCTACACCTAGACCTAGTGAGGTAGCCATAAGCTGGATATTCTGTATTGCACAACAAGTAGCTCCATAATTTTCCTCGGAGATTTCTTTATTTTCATCTTCAAGACTAAAAACAAAAATTAAACACGGATAATTTCTCACTTCTTCATGTATTTTCTTTTTTTGTTTCTCTGACAAATCTAGATTATTTATATTTTTTTGTATTTCAATAATGCCATCAGCAATTTTATTCTTAATTTCTGAATCTTTTTTTATTACAAAGAATCTCCATGGTTCTGTATTTCTGTGATTAGGAGCCCATACAGCTACATCAAGTAAAGAATTTATATCTTCATTTGAAATATTTTTATTGTTGAAATTTTTTGTATTCCTACGATTTTTGATAATTTTTTTTAATTCTGAATTAGCTTTCATTAAATTAAGTATTATTTTTTTTAAGTTTTTTATACAAATCTATAAAATCAGTTGCACAATAGTCATAATCAGTGGGTTTGTTTATATCGGGAACATCTGAGTATTCCAGAGGTCTGTTTACATATGCAGTCTTAAGTCCTAATTTTTTTGCTGCATTTAAATCTCCCTCATGTGCTGCAACCAACATAACTTGACTAGGATTTAGATCTAAATACAGGCATGCCTTTTTATAAACATATTCATTTGTTTTATATTTTTCAAATATATCTCCAGAAAAAATGAAATCCCAATTTAATTTGGAATGTTTACTCATATTTAACAATAATGAAAAATTTCCGTTTGATAATGTCCCTATAGAAAAGTCTTCTTTCAACTTACGTAAACCTTCTACTGAATCATTCCAAGGATATAATTTATGCCATAATTTATTAATTTCATGAATATTTTTATCATCCAGTGAGTTTAATAATTTTTTCGATTCTAACAATTTCTTTAATTTATCTAAATGAAGTTCATCTACATTTTTCCATTCAACTTTTCCATCGTTAAATTTACGAATAAAGTCCGTATAACCTTTTCTCCATTCCAAAGCAAAATCATTAAGTTCCTTTTTATTTAAATTTAATGGTAGAAATTTATTTAGTTCATTTTTTATTGTCGAGCGCCAGTCAACAACTGTTCCAAAAACATCAAAAATCAACACTTTAACTTTACTGTTTTTCATGATTTTCTCTTTTTTCATCTTAAATAGATCATAATAAGTTTCCAAACTTTACTTAAAGGTATAAATGAAAGCTTTTCCTTAAAAGATAAACCGTATCTATGGTTAGCTGGTTTTTCTTCAGAAAGAATTTTTTGATTTAATTTTCTAAATAAATTTAAACATGACTGGATTGCAATTTGACTATCCTTTGCAAACAATTCCGTTCCTTTTTCTGCTCTGATGTACCAACTTTCTGCTTCTAACGCTAGTACTTTCCTTGCATTGATAACGTATCCTTCGAGTTCTATTTCATTTTTTGGTAAATCTAATAAATCAACAGGAGTATAATACCTCCCTCTAAAATAATCTTCATAAACATCTCTAGCTATATTTGTTAATTGCAAAGCAATTCCTAATTCTTTGGAAGGTTTTAATAAATCTTTTACACTCTTATCTTTTATTGCACCATAAATATATGCCAAAAAATATCCGACTACTATAGCGGATCCATAAATGTAGTTGTCTATTAAATCATCCATATTTTTATAGGATTTAGTTTTTATATCTTTTTTCATTGCATCCAAAAAAGAAAAATAATATTTTTCAGGGATTGATTGATCTAATGATAATTTTCTAAAACCTGATAAAACTACTGGAACTTTGTTATTTACAGATGAAATAAGGCTTGTATATTTACGGGAGAATCTAAACTTTTCTCCCCAATCATTTAATAAATTTTCTTTTTGTTCATCCGAAAAGTTGAAAGTGTCTACAATTTCATCCGGATACCTAACTGCCGCATATACTATTTCAACTAAATCTCTTTTATGTTTGGGTAAAAATCTTGTGACTGTAAAAAAACTTTTGCTGTAGTTTTTTAGAATTTTTCTTCCAAGTTCCTTGCCAAAATCATATGCTTTTTCCTCTGAGACAGCATTTGAAATTTTTTTATTATAATTTAGTTCTAATGATTCCCATTTTTCAGGCCCCCAGAGTTGTTCATCAGCTATGTAAGTATAATTATTCATGTTTTTTTTATTAATTTTATTCTATTTATTTTTATGTAGTTGTTAGAAAATTTATTTTAAATTATCTTTAACGAGTTTTTTACTAATCTGTAAAAGTTTTTCTTGAATAATTTTGTTGTAAGAATAATCAGAAGATTTTTCTTCATTTCGTTCATTGAAGTATTTTCCATTTATATCGTTTTTTAATATATGTTTTAAGACCTCGAAAACGTTTTTTGCTCCATATTTAGCATTTTTACCATAAATTTTATGAAAAAAAACTAAAATAGGAGAAATAAATCCATTATTAGAAAGTAGCCTTGTTCCTATAATTCCAGGATGTACTGAATTTATATAAATTTCTTTATGTTTTTCTGACAAATAGTATCCCCACATGATTTGAGAAACCTTACTTTGAGCATAACTTTTTACTGCATTATAATTTTGAAGATTATTTATATCATCAAGATTAATTTCGCCTCTTTTGTGAACTATAGAAGAGACGTTAAGGACATGAGCTTTTGATTTCAAAATTTTATTTTTTAACAATATGTCAGTTAGCAAAAAATGAGAGAGATAATTTACCTGAAAAGTTCTCTCTATGTTGTTGTTAGTTAATTTATTATTAACAAATATCCCCCCAGCATTATTTATTAAAATATCTATTGAATTTACTTCCTTTGATATTTTATTGAATACTTTTTTTATGTCCTCTAAATTTTCAAAATTACATAAATATAAACCGTGTAAATTTTTACTATTTTTATTTATTGAATTGAGAGTTTTTTTTATTCTTTTTTTATTTCTACCTATGCCAATTACTTTATATTTCTCGTTAGAAAATATCTTAAATAATTCAAATCCTATACCAGACGTTGCCCCTGTGATTAAAACTGTTTTCATTCTATTTTCTTATGATATTTTTGTTTATAATTATCTATATCGTGAAATATTTTTTGATACTATTAACCGTAATTCTTTTATCATGTTCCTCACAAGAGGAATCATATACAAATATGCCTGATAATGATCCTGATGTGAAACCCAAATTAGAAAAATCAGAAATTGTAAAAAATGACTCTAAAGGTAATAAGGATGAATATGAATCTGAAGAATCTGAGAGCCAAACAATCATTGAGGATTCTTTTACGCCATTGCTATCCATTGAATTTCAATCTGTTTCAGACAATTATATTAAAGCAAACTATAGAGTCACTGAGCAACTTGCGAGATTATCATATCCAATTGATGCAGTAGGATACACTGAGGATATTACTGGAGGAATTTACTTAGACGAAAAAGGAATTCCTACCCCAGAATCTATAATTAATATTGATCTTTCTAACCTTCAGAGTGATGAATCTAAGAGAGATAATTATTTAAAAAGAAATTCACTTGAAACAGATAAGTTTCCTGAAGTCTTTTTTCATGTTAAAGAAATTAAGAATTTAAATGCTAGCAGTTTACTTAATTTAGATAAAAATGAGGTGGAATTCCAAATGATAGGAGATCTTACGATTCATGGAGTTACACAAACAAAGACATGGGATATTCAAGCCGTATCAGAAATGGGGAGATTGAAAGGTCAAGGAAGCACATCTTTCTCTTTCAGCGATTTTGGTATGGAAATACCTAAGCTTTTTTTTATTATTAGTGTGGAAGATAAAATAACCTTAGAATTGGATTTTGATCTTTTGATTTCTTTAAATTCTTCTTTAAATCTTGATTCAATATCCTTGCCTGAATTTGTCCAAAAAGAAATTGCTAATAATAATGTTAATGGCTTGTACACTAATGCTTGGTTATGTAGTGAAAATGAAAAAATAATAGTTGATGATCTTTCTACGGACGATGCAGAAACCTGGAAATGTTATGTAGATATTGAATTGACAGATAATTCTGTAATTGTAACTAGCACAGGTATTCCTAATCATGATTTTCAATCTGGATTAGGTTGTTGCGCACAAGAGAATAATTATCAATGGATAATTCCTACTAATCCTCAATTTACTGAAGAAATCACAATGGCTCCTGATAGAGGTCCTATTGCCATAACTGTTACCGGTGTACCAATTTATGGACCTGAAGAAGGACCAGGTGGAGATGCTGTTGCTTTACATTTTGAATATTTTGAAGAAGATAGACAGCCCATTGAATTAGGGTTATGTGGAGGACATTCAGCGGGTGCTTATTTTCATTATCATTTTGACGCTAATTGCTTACATTGGCATCCAGATGGCACAGGTTTAGACTGGGAAGATTGGGATTATAGAACTAATTTAGACCCCAATGAACATTCTCCAGTTATAGGATTTGCTTTTGATGGATTCCCTATTTATGGACCATATGGATGGGATTCATACAAAAATGTTATAGAAATAACTTCTAGTTATAGATTGAAAAAAGACGCGAACGGATATAACGGAATAGATGACTGGGAGTATATTGAAGGACTTGGAGACACTGATGAATGCAACGGTTTGTCTAGTTCAACCCCAGAAGTCCCTGATGGCATTTATCATTACGTTAGCACAATTAGAAACGGTGAAGGGCAAATAGGATTTCCTTATTTTTTACTTTGTTACCATGGTGTACCAAATGAATCAAATTATGATGTTGGCGGACAAGGACAAGGTCCTCCTGGTGCTGGCGGGCAAGGACAAGGGCCTCCTGATTTTACAGAAGCAGCTTCTAAATTAGGAATAACAACAGCAGAACTTATTGCGGCTCTAGGAGGACCTCCTCCTGACTTTGAATCCGCAGCCAGAATACTAGGAGTTTCAATTGAAGAACTACAAAAAATCATCCCAGCTGGCCCTGCTACACCACCTCCTGTCCCACCAGTTCAAAATTATGAATATAGATAAAGCTAGCAGATAAAGTCGTAATTAATTTACTTGACTTAATTAGAACACTTGTTCTAAAATGAACATATGTTCTAATTAAGGAGTTGTTATGACAATAAATTATAAGGCAAATGTTTTTGACAGATCAAAAAGTGTAAATTCAACTGATGTAGATGTTATAAGATCAATTGCTACAAGCATTATTGATAAAAAACATAAAGAATATAATATTGGAATTGAATGCGTATACTGTTGGCATGAATCCATGAATGATCTTAGGATTTGGGCTCTAATAAAAAACAAAAATAATAATATTTCTTCCGCTATAATAAGTTCTTCTATGATTGAATGCTTGTATCCTGCTATTTTTAAAATGGTAGATAAGATAAATGATTTGAAAGATTTAAATTGTGGTTTTTACGGATCATTTAATAGAATATCTTATAATCAGTCCAAATATTTATTTTCCAATAAATTTGATAAAGATCAAGAATTTTTACTTTTTGAGAACATATTGTTTTCAAACGAAGAAAAAATTAATACTAATGCATTAGTCACAATTAATGTGTATAAAAAAAATTATTCTCTTGATTATTTTCATGTCTCTAAAAATTGTAAGCATCAATGAGGATTCTTCTATGACTATGACAAAATATAATGATGTAATTAATAAAAATATTATTTTAGAAGATGGATGCGAATTTTCTGATAGTTGTTTAAACTGTCCACTTCCACTTTGTAAATATGATGATCCTATTCTAGATAAATCAAAGTTGAAAAATAATAGAAATTTACTGATTATGACTATGAAGAATTCAGAATTTTCTAATAAAAATATTGCAAAAGCATTAAAAATTTCAACTCGTACGGTACATAGAGTTATTAATAATCATAAAAGAGGATCTATTGATGACGAACAAAAATTTGTTCTAGAATTAAGGAATCAAAATTTAATAAAAAAATATAGTTTAGTTTCTATGAGGAATTAGACTACACACAATTTTATACTTGAGGAAAGTACCCCTCTCATTGCTTTCCTCTAGTGCCTCCAAACATAAAGTGGCGTTATAGGTGGCGTTAGTCATTCTTACCGCCATTTTATGATTTTTTATCTGATTTTATTATCAAAGATTTATCTTTAGTTATTTCTGAGGTTACGGACACAAACTGGACTAAAATCCAACGTATATAAACTTAATTATGGCTTGGAGGATGGCAACTAGAACTATAATGATTGTTAAAATTACTAACCAATTTCTAGGTATTGGAGGTTTGATCTTAGGTATAAAATTATTAGTTTTTTTTGTATGAGGATAGTCTTTTCCACATTCAGAACAGAACTTAGAGTTATCATCTATTTCTTTTCCACATCCTAAGCAAATCATAATACTTCAATTATATGTTTTATTTTTTATTGTTTCTTGTGGGAGTCCCGTTCCAGAACCAACTGCGACTCCAAAACCATCAGCCAAGCCATAGATTTTCTAAGTAGAAAAACACATTAAAAAAGAAGACTTAATATAAAATCCCTACTTCGTAGGTATTTTATATTAACCCTCTTGTGCCAGAAACTATTTTTTCAAGCTGTCTGGATCGACTTTCAGACATAGCTTAATTGATCCGTGAATCCGAGAAACATACTCTCTCAATACTTTCCTCATATTGTCAGAGAATCCATCAGTAGTAGTAATGAGTAAGATACTGTGGGCCTCATTACTACTACCCCAAAAAAGGCTTATTATATTTTCAATAATAATAATTTAGGGAGTTAGTTATGGTACAAAATAAAACAAGGTTTTAAATATCAATTTATGATCATTCTGATATAATACTCAATCTGTAAGTATGTATATAATCTATGGTCAGATAAATATCTTATGGTTTTTTGGAAGATCCATTAGTTGGAGAGGATTCAGAGGGAGTCGTTTTCTTCGGAGTAAATACATCAGGGCCTAAATTATCTTTATTCGGCGGAGATGAAACTTGAAGTTGCACATAAACTTCAGGGTCATCTTTAATTACTTCATTATAAAAGCCGTCACCCTCGCATAGTAGCTGGATCATGGCAAGTTCTTCTGCAGTTATTATAAAGTCTGACCTCGATACATCGGCAATTTTCTGGTATTCATTAAATACATCATCAGTCATAAACTCAAAAATTGAGTGGAGCTGGACTTTAGCCCTGCATCCTGGGAGTTTACTCAGTAAGAAGCTTTGCCGTAAATTGGCAGAGTTGCATGGGCTGGGAATCCCAGACCCATCTAGATGTCTCTTCACTATAATTTCCCCTAATCCATACCCTATGAGATCACCAGCTTTAACGCGGTACCCTTCTGTGGCTGGCCTAGAGACTCCCATCATCATCCAATGCCCTTTAGTTGGAGGAACTTTCTTGATTATTTCATCAAGTGGGTTAACATGCTGATGTATGATCCATACATTTGGCGCACTGTCCGGGCGTATATATATATTCCAGTCGCGATAATCAGCGGGTGCCTCCTTCCCACTCTCTTTTTGATAGTTAATCTTCCAGTCATCATTGCCCCCAAAACCAAAAGGGGGTTCTAAGTAAAGAACAACGCCGTCAACGGGTGAATAAATAGGCTGTGTGAACCGAGCACCATAGAAGTCGATTGGCATGAAGTAATGCTTCATCGAGCAGCACTCCTCAAAGGAATCCGAGAAATCGTGACCAGCGGATGAGCGGAACTTAGATACGTGGGATATATCACTAATTTTTATATGTGAAGCTGTGATGAACTTAGGAAGTTTAGCGCCTGCCGATGATTCTAAGTTTTTGGCCAGTCCTCCACATCCAAATTCGTCGCTACCGCTACAGGTCGCGTTTAACATGCCAACCACCAAGAATATCGCGGCTAACACACCCACCACCAAGCATATCGTGATTAAGAAAGCCTTTCGGAACATAAGCGTCTAATCCCCCACGGGGCTCCTAGTTCTAGGGAACCCTCACCCCATTGTATATTGTCAGAGAATCCATCAGTAGTAGTAATGAGTTAAGATACTGTGAGCCTCATTACTACTACTACTACCCAAAAAAAGGTTCTCTACTATATAAAAACCTTAATAATTAATGTAACTTAGAATAATTACCCAATAAGGGTATAAATATACTATAAAGTTAACCAAATTAACTATAAGTTTTATGCCATTGGTTAACTTATAAAAATTAGCTTTATAGAAGGAATAAATATAAAAACTAATGATAAATTTCCCAACAGTTTTAACTATTTCTAGATTTATTTTTGCAATATTTGTTTCTGTTTTATTATTTTTTGATTCAAATGATGCAGTTATAATTGCTTTGATTTTATTTATATTAGGTTCATTAAGTGATGCATTAGATGGAGCATTTGCAAGAAGGCGATCATCTGAATCTCAATTTGGAGCTTTTTTAGATCCTATCGCTGATAAATTTTTAGTATTCCTTGTTTTAATTTCACTTGTTTATCAAAGAGGATCAATTATTGTATTTGTTATTACAATCTTAATAATATCTAGAGAAGTATTCATTATGTCTTTACGTGAGTGGATGGCCAACTCTTTAAATGGAAAAACACTTGAAGTTTCTTCTCTTGCTAAGACTAAAACAATTGTTCAAATGTTGGGTATAAGCATGGTAATAGCAACTCCAATAATTCATTTATCTTATTATTTTGAATTGAGTATTGTTGTTCTAATTATTGGAACATTATTTGGATACTTTTCAGCCTATAAGTATTATAAAGAATCTGACAAAGCAATCTTCATCAAATAATAACTAACAAATACAAATTGAGACATCAAGTGCAGTTATTAGACCTACCACTGCACAAACATCGGTAAATGTTTGTCCAGTGGTGAGTAATCCTGAGTACAATCTATACTGGAACTAAGTTTAGAAAAATTGTCTAAATAAGTCCATTGTTATACTCCTATTTTTTCACCAACTACATGCTCTACATTCCCAGCTTAATTATTGCCAGCGACAGCAAAACAGACCGTATCTGGTGACAGGTTCATGCCACTTATCATGCCACTTATGAAGTATCTAAGTATAGATATGGTTATTAGTATAGGCCCGAAAAGTGGTAACAGGCATAAAAGCGACATATTGAGATTAGTTTACGGTTATATATAGGAGAACCTCAGCACATACTCGGCAATAAACTCGGCTACAACAGTTAACGTGTTGTGAATCCATAAACAAAAAAAGAAATTACAATAACTAATGCAGTAAGTACAGTTGCTATTATTATGTAATATTTTATATCTTGCATTCAGTTATTATAACAACCAGGAATATAGCAAGACTATTACGTAGTAATAAGCATTATTAATTAATAAAATTTATAATTTGTAGGTCTTTTTAGCAGAGAGTTTGTTGTCTCCGTTACGACAATATGCTTGTAGCTTGATGGGTTTGTTAGACTTATTCATCATTAGATTATTGGTATTGAAATAAAGTCCATACTGATTATTAAAGTTTTTCATTTTGTTATTTATTTCATTGAGTTTTATCTCAGCTTGAGTACCATTTGTATAGTGTTTGGAGAAAGAATTGAACTTAGAATTACTACTACTTGAGCTTAAGTATGCCCATGTTTGTTCAATGGTAGGAAACGAAGTGTTGTTTTGAGATTGGAAATAATCCTTCATTTTTAAAATTTCAGAAAATGTGTTTTTCATATTTGAAGGAAGTAATGTTTCCAAAGAAAATTCAACCGAACCATCTTCATGTCTTTTATTAATCACGACACGCACATTCAATTGGTCCAGGACATATCTTTGTCGTGCATTTAGTTCTTCTTTTGTAGAAGCTGAATTTAACCATTGATCTAGATTTATCATCCATCTTTCAATGTCTACTCCAGCAATTTGTGTTTCTTCGATTTCAGTTATCAATTTTTCAATTTGAGAAATTCTATTAGATGTTTCTACTTCTTCTTGATCAATTGATTTATAAAGACTCTTCATTTCAGATTCACTCATGTCGTCACCAAAAAGAATATGTTGTTCTCTTAATTTTTTCTTTTGCTTTGGAATCTCTTTCATCTTTTCAATTAAAAGTTCTAATTCCTCATTCAAAATAGGGGATTGGTCCAATTTTGCTTCAGCTAAAGCTTTGAGTAAAGTTTTTTTATCGCTGACAATAGCTTCTATCTGTTGCCATACAGCTGCTGCTACACTTTCATGTCTAAACCCTAGTAACTCACATTTCTCAGGCTTATAAGCATTACTACCTTCAGTTATACGATTTGAACAACTCGCTTGTTCATATTTTTTATTTCTTCTATCACTTCTGCAATGAATTCATTGCAATCAGCAATAATTCCATATTTTGAGTAATTAAATATTGAGGCTTCTGGATCTGTGTTAACAGCAACAATATTTTTTGAATTTATACACCCTGCTAAATGTTGGCTAGCACCAGAAATACCAAATGTAAAATACAATGCAGGATTGATCCATTTACCTGTTAATCCTACCAATTGAGATGTTTCTATCCATTCAGATTCTACAGCTGCTCGTGACGCTCCTACTGCACCATTGAGAAGATTCGCAAGTTCTTTTATTTTTTCAAACCCTTCACTGCTACCAACTCCTCTTCCTCCAGATATAACCACGTCTGCATCATCTAATTGAATACCTTTGGGCTTAATCTTTTTTGTTTCAATTATTTTAAATGACTTTTCTAAGTTTTTATTTAATATGATTTCATTTACAGGTTTTTCATTTTCATTTAATTGCTTTGGTTCAAACGAGCTTTTTCTTATTTTAATTATTAAAGGACTGGTTGAATCTACCGAGTAAATCCCTTCAGCTGACTCTCCATGTACTGGTCTTACAAATTTAAATGATTTATTATCTTTTGAAATAATTTTTTTTACATCTGGCAAATATGGAATTTTTTTTCGAAAAGAAAGTGCGGGAGAAACATAATTAGAAATATCGTCTTTTTGAAAAATAATCAAATCGAATAAATTATTATCCATAAACTTATCGATTGAAAATAATACATCATTAGGATTCAATGCAACTGATGAGTTTAATGGCACATAAACAATTTCATCGCATGGAATCTTAGCAATTACAGACTTTTCTCCCCCAAAAACGATAGAAGTTATTTTGTTTTCACATTTTAATTCATCTATAAAAGAAAAAATTTCTAAAGAAGATAAATTAAATGTTTCATTTTCGTTTATTATCACAGATAAAATGTTCACTTTTAGATTACACCTTCTTCTTTCAGTTTACTTAATAGATTGATAGCTTTCTCTTTATTGTTGCTACCTTTAATTATTTCTACCTTGTTTTCATTTTCTGGAAAATAAAGTTTTTCAATTTGGATTTTTGGAGCAATGCTTAATTCAGATATTCCTAATTCATTTAATGTAATTTTTTTTATTTCTTTTTTTGAGGCATCCATTATTCCTCTAAGGGTTGGGTAACGAGGATCACCAACTTGACTACCAGTTGTAATAATTAATGGTAAGTCAGCTTCAATAGTTTGAAATCCATCAGTAATAACACGATCAATTAACAATTTTTCCCCCTTTATTGTTATATTTTTTACAATGTTAATAAGTGGGATTGATAGAATTTCAGAAATTCCAAAAGGAGTACTCGCATTATCAAAATCTGAGGCATGCCTTCCACAAAAAACAATATCATAAGGACCTGTTTTTTCTATTATTTTAGATAAAATGAAAGAGATTCCGTAAATGTCTAACTTGTCTATTATAGGATCTTCACAGGTAATAATGTCATCTGCACCCATTGCTAACGGTTTCTTGATTACATCACTAGTTAAGTCGTTTCCTATTGAAATAATTGAAATAGATGCATCATCATAATTTTCAGAAAACCTTAAAGCAAGCTCAACTGCATTTAGATCAAAACCATTGACTATACTAGAAACATTTTCAATAGGTATAATTTTATTGTTTTCTTGGTCTATACGAAGCTTGTTTGATGGAACGTCAGAATCAGGAACTTCTTTTATACATACACATATTTTCATAAATTAGATTTATTTGTTTTCTTCAATTGATTCTTCTAGTAATTCTGCAATATCTTTAACTTCTTTATCGGATTGAGATTTTGCAGATATCCCTTCCTCAAACATTTGGAGACAGAAAGGGCATGCAACTGCCAAGGTATCTGATTTGGTTTCGAGAAATTCATCTGTTCTCAGATGACTAACTCTTTTTTCATTACTTTCTTCAATCCACATGTGCCCACCTCCTGCACCACAGCACAATGCTTTGTCTTTATTTTTACACATTTCCATTCTTTTCATACCAGGTATAGAATCTACAATATCTCTAGGTTCTTCATAAATTTTATTATGCCTCCCTAAAAAGCATGGATCGTGATAAGAAACAGTTTTTGAAGTTTCATTTGTTGGGATCAGATCTTTTTGATCTATTAATTTAGTTATAAGCTCAGTGTAGTTTATAACTTCTGCTTTGAAACCAAGTGCAGGGTATTCATTTTTGATTGTATTTAAGCAATGTGGGCAATGAGTAATAATTTTTTTAATATCATATTTGATGAAATTTTGAATATTTTGATTAGCCAATATTTGAAATAAGTATTCATTGCCTATCCTTTTTGCAGGATCTCCTGTGCAAGTTTCTTCGTTGCTGAGTATGGCAAAATTAACATTTGCAGAATTTAGAATTTTGACTAATGATTTAATTACTTTTTGATTTCTTTCTACTAAGGCTCCTGTACATCCTACCCATAATAAATATTCAGCATCAGGGTTGTCAGAAATTGTTTTTACATTCAGATCTTTATGCCAATCAGACCTTGTAAATGTAGTTCCTCGCCAAGGATGGCCTCCTTGCTCTAGGCTTAACAAAGTGGATTCTGCAGTTTTTGGCATTTCGGATTTTTCCATTACGAGATGTCTTCTCATATCAATTATGGGACTTATATGTTCAATACCTACAGGGCATTCGTTTACACAAGCGCCACAATTTAGACAATCCCATATTTCAGTTTTAGATACTTGGTTGTCAATTACACCAATATTTAAATCTTCTTCTGTTTTTGAAGAGCTTTGCATCAAATTATTTATAAAATGCATAGGTGATAATTCTTTGTCTGTTAAATTAGTAGGACATACTTCTGAGCATCTTCCACACACTGCACATGCAAAAAAATCCATTATTTGTTTGGGTTTGAATGTTCTTAAATTATTTGCACCAAAGGTTTCCATTTCTTCTAAATTTAAAGGAGTGTCTATAATCCCTGAACTTTTTGTATTTCCAAAGAAAAAAGACATTGGGCTAACTAATAGGTGTAAATGCTTAGAAATAGGGATATATACAGCAAATGATAATATTATTGTTAAATGAATCCACCAAAATAAATCATGTAATAAAATATATGAATTTATATCATAATTTAGTGATTTAAATGGTTTACTTAAATATTCAGAAATAAAATTAAATGAATAAGCTGTCTCAGGTTTTATTAAATGATTTACTGATTCTGTTAATAAATGAGTTAACATTAGTGAAGCTATCAATACAATAATAATTATTGATTCGGGTTTTTTTGTTAAAGAAAACTTTAATCTGTTAGGAATTAATATCCATCTTCTAATTAGAGCAGTTATTAAAGCAATGAAAACTAATATAGCTAAAATTTCAAGATAGCTAAGATACAAATTTTTTAGAAAAGTACCTAAAACTACTTTTGAAAAATTTGAATTAATAGAATCAGCAAAAATAAAAAGAATATAAGATAGAGCATAGGATAAAAATGATATAAATATAATTACATGCCCAATTCCTGATCTGTCTTTAGTAAAACTAGTTCTTTGTAAGACTTTTTTTTGGAAAAGACCATTCGTTAGAACATTTTTGAATTTAGTTTCAATGTTTGAAAAATCAAGATTGTAAATAGAATTAGAAATATGAGTAATTACTCTTTTATAGAATAAAATAAAAGATATACTAAACATTGTAATAGCAAGTCCGTAAACCCCTATCCACGTAGGGAAAATATTAAAAAACGTTTCAGGGACAGCCATTATTTTAACCCATACCCTTTATCAAATAATTACCAATATTTAAAGATTCTAAAATTTCATAAAATCCAAAAACAGGTATATAAATACTAATAGCTATAATCATATAAAAAAGATTTGTGTCACAATTAGCTGAATATAATTTACGGTTATATATAGGAGAACCCCAGCACATACTCGGCAATAAACTCGGCAATAGCTGAATATAATTTACGGTTATATATAGGAGAACTTCGGCACATATACGGCTACATAAGTGGCTACAACCAACATAAATCACTATAAAGTTAACCAAATTAACTATAAGTTTTATGCCATTGGTTAACTTACTTTAAGTCAAAATCAATCTCAAAAATGATAGAAAAAATAGTAAGTTAACTAAGTTAACCTTTAGGATTTCTTTAAGAATATAGCCTTACGTCCTTTAATTTTTCTTATTTCTATTGAAAAAAACTCCACTAAATATCTATCAACCAGGTTGTCAAAATCGTATCTTTTATATTTTTTTACAGGTGAAGTTATTTCTTTAAGACATAGACCAATAAATTTTCTGTAATAGATATAATTTTTAGCATTCCGATTCTTTAGAAACAGCTTGTACATTTTTTCGCTAATATTCAAAGGCAGAATGGATTTTTTTGGTACTGGCCTTGTAGCTGTTATTTTATCTTTTGTTAATTGAACTCTAGGTTTAATTCCGCTATAGTCTGTATGAAGGATTTTTGTTATTTTGAACTTAGAATCATCTTTATTTAACACTTTAGGGAACACATTTACCAATGAAAGTGTAATAATTTTTTCAAGAATTTTATTGGCCTAGGTTGATCAACCCCAATTATAAGTAGATTATTTGTATTTTTATTAATATTATTAATCCCTTTAATTATTGATGAAGATTTTCCTTTTTTATAATTCTCGTTATAGATAATT
>CAZPYN010000009.1:0-76549 GCA_964590915.1 uncultured Dehalococcoidales bacterium | reverse complement strand
CGCCAGTCTTTTGAGGTGTTGAACCAATAGTTTTAGTTACTGTAGAAATAACAAACTTTTTTTTATTTTTTATTTCTTCAATAGCTGCTTGAAATACATCTCTCATAAATATCTCCTTAGATAAATTATATTACTTATTTTCTATCATATTTGTTATAACTACACATATTTTCTATTAAACACGATATGGTTCTAGATCTTGCCATTTAGGGTTTAGTCCAAACCCTGGAAGATCTGGGGCGTAGACATATCCATCTTTCAAAACTAGTTCGTTTTCCCAAATTTTTCCATGCATTGGATTGACTGTATCTCTATAATATTCAAGAATTAATCCATTTGGAATTGCCGAGACAAGATGAATATGTACTTCTTGAGCACCATGAGGAGCAATATCTAAATCATTACTCTGAGCAAGTGCACATACCTTCATGAATTCAGTAACTCCTCCAAGTATAAGACAATCTGGTTGTAAGATATCAACAGCTCTGTGATTTATCATGTCTCTAAATCCATATCGAGTATATTCATTTTCCCCTGCAGCTATTGGAATAGATGTAGATCTAGTAATTTCAGCTTGGCCAATATAATCGTCGGGTTCAACAGGCTCTTCGAACCAAAACAAATCATATTTTTCTGCTTTTCTAGCAAATTCAATCGCTTGATAATGCCTGTAAGCATTATTTGCATCCACCATTAATTTCACCTCACTTCCTATAGCTTCTCTACAAATTTTTACTCTCTCGATATCTTCGTTTATCGATAAAGCCCCAACTTTAATTTTTACTGATTTGGCCCCCATTGTTACGTTATCTTCCATCTCTTGAGCCAATTCTTTTAAACCTTTTCCTTTTTCGTAATATCCTCCAGCAATGTATGTATCAACTTTATTTGTAAAACCTCCTAGTAATTTATAAACCGGCAAATTTGAGACTTTTCCTTTAATATCCCATAAAGCAATATCTATTCCAGAAATAACTCTAGTAGTAACACCTCTTCTACCAACTAATTTTGGTCTCCACATTTCATGCCAAATTCGCTCATTGTCTAATGGATTTAATCCAATTATTCCTTTCTTAAAATGATCTACAAGTTCTCTTGCAACAGTAGGGCTAACATCTATACCAGCAGAAATTCCTATCCCAGTAATTTCAGGATAATCAGTTTCGATTTCTACAATGTTCAAAACATTATGAGTATATGTATATAATCCATTAGTAATAGGAATTGATCTTTCCCATCTATATATTTTTAGATTAACATCTGTTATTTTCATTTTTTTCACCCCAAGTTATGTTATTTATGAAATAATTGTCTTAGAAAGTTTAAACCTTTTCTTCTTCAAGGTAAACGTATATTATAATTTTCATTGATGTATAGAGAGAAATTAAACTTAAAGGGTCCGTAGCTCAGTGGTCAGAGCAGTCGGCTCATAACCGATTGGTCGCAGGTTCAAATCCTGCCGGACCCACCAAAAAGGAGAGATTTTTGAAAGCAGCTCAAATAACTGGATATAGAAAAATTGAAATTACAAACATTCCAGATTTAGGAGACTTAGAAGATGGACACGTAAGATTTAAAACTGATTGCATTTCAGTTTGTGGATCTGACATTCATGGTGCTTTTGATAAAGTGATTCCTGAGGAAGAGTATCCATTGCCACCCGGAATGCCAACTCATGAAGTAGCATCAGTAGTAGTAGAATCAAAAGATGAAAGATATCCCGTAGGTTCTAGAGCAATTGTTATACCTAATTATAGAAAACCAGATGGAAGCCTTGGAACAGGTGGGGCGGTGGAATATATCGATCAAAATCATGAAAAAATTATTAAATTGCCTGATTGGGGAGAATTAGAAGATTGGTTGATGCTACAACATTCAGGGACAGTTTTATATTCTGCGAAACATTGGGGGAATATTTTTGGAAAAAAAATAGCAGTTCTAGGTCAAGGTGGTATAGGATTATCATTTATAATGTTTGCATCTAAGCAAGGTGCAGCTGAAATAGTGGGCATAGATAAACATGATTACAGGCTTGAGAAAAGTATTTCAATAGGAGCAACCAAAACTATGAAATTTGTTAATCTTGACGATTTAATCCAAAAAACAGATGATCTTACTAACGGAGAACTTTTTGATATAGTTGTAGATGCTTCTGGCAATAAAGAAGGTTTTAACATTTGTTTGAATTTATTAAAACCTGCTGGAAAGTTTATAACTTTCAGTATTGTTACTGAAGACATGGTTGAATTCGAACATAGTCTAATGTTAAGAAAGAATTTGGATATTCATGCAACTCAGATAGCTACAACCCCTGAGCCTATAGCAGAAATCAGAGAATTAGTATCTTTAACAGAGAGAGGCTGGTGGGATCCAAAGCTTTTGAAGACTAAGGTTACTTCAATAGATAATATTCAAGAAGAATTTGAAAATTATATGAGTCAGAAAGATAATATTATAAAAACAGTACTTAAATTTTAACCAATGAAATATGAAAATTTGATAATAGGATCTGGTTTGTTTGGGTTATCTATTGCTAGAGAATTACTGAATAAAGGTGAAAAAGTATGCATTATTGATAGATACTCTGATCCAAATGAATCATCCGCTAATGCTTTAGGCAGAATTGATCCCATACTTGGAGGTGCAGGTCATGGTAATGAAACAAAACCTATGGATGTTGCAAAAAAGAGTTTAGAAGCCTATAAAAAATTTATTAGTTTAAATGATCAATTTAAGGAAAGCATAGAATTTGAAATAAAACCTACTATTCATTTTTATAATGAAGAGAATCATTATCAAGCCATAAATGAACTTATAGAAATAATTGATAATGATAGAATTTTTTTTTCGATAGAAAAAAAAGATTACACTAAAAATTTTCATTTTCTACCCAATAAGAATTTTAAATACCAATCAATTTTCAATGGAACAATTTTTATAAATTCTAAGAAATTTAGATCAACTTTATTTGAAGAGTGTAATAATAAAGGACTAATGTCGATCACTGATGAAATTACAGGTATTGAGAGGTCAAACGAAGGAATAAAATTGGTAAGTAAAAACAAAGAATATTTGACCGAAAGATTAATAGTTGCTGCTGGGCCATGGAGTAATCAAATTTTAGGAGATTTAACCGATATAAATATATTCCCGTCTAAAGGACAAATAATAAAATTAATTGATCCTAATAGTAATTTTACTGAATTTCATTTGCACGGGCCTTGTTCAGTTGTTAAAAAGCGAGATGGTCTTATATGGGTGGCAGCAACCGTAGAAGATATGGGTTTTGATAAAAAAATAACATCTGCTGCAGCTCAAGAATTGATCCAGAAAGCAACGTTACTTTATGATGGGATAGATAAATTTCCCATTCATAGTCAAACTGCTTGTTTAAGACCTAGTATCCTTGATGATCTGCCCGCTATAACTCAAATATCAAACGATCAGATCTATTTGGCAAGTGGCGGAGGAGGTTGGGGAATTATGATGTCTATAATGGTAGGAGAATTAATGACAGAACTTTTTTAAATGATAGAAATATTAAACGTCTCCAAATCTTTCATTTAAAATCTCCCTACTAGGGAATGTTTCCTTAATTATTCCATTTACATTTTCAACAAATGAGTCTGAGCCACAAATAAATATTTTATAATACAAATTATTATTTAATTTTTCAAATGTTTTTTTATTTATTCTTCCAGTTCCTCTAGACCAATTATCTGGAACCTCTTTTGTAATATAAGGATAGTAATTTATTTTTTGATTTTGATTAATCAATACATCATAATCGATTAAACCACTAAAATTTTTTGACCAATGAAATAATGTCAATTGAAATTTTTTATTAGAATATCTATTTTTTATCATCGACATAAATGGTGCTACCCCAGAGCCTCCGGCTATCAAAATGACATTTTTATCTATAACAGGTAAAACAAAAAATTGACCCAGAGGTTTTGAAACTAGTAATTCGTCTCCAATATCTGATATATCGTAAAAGTATGTAGATACCTCACCCTCAGGAATTCTCTCTATCAATATTTCTATATATTTATTATTTGGTTTTGAAGCAATTGAATATGGCCTATAAGCTTTATAACCATTTTGAGCAGTTAAACAAATCTCCATGTATTGCCCTGGGATATGTCCTTTCCACCCATCTACTGATAATCTAATCAAGCATAATTCTCCATTTATAATTTTTTTTGAAGAAATTTTTGCCTTGAAAAAATGCTTATTCATTTTTATGAATATCTTTGTTCTTTCCAGGGATCACCATACATATGATAACCATAATTTTCCCAAAACCCTGGCTTGTCTTCATCTATAAAACTAATTGAACTAACCCACTTAGCCGATTTCCAGAAATATAGATGAGGAACTAATAACCTTATAGGACCACCATGTTCTGGAGTAATAGGTTTTTTTTCATACTCATACGCAATCAGAGTGAATTCTCTCAATAGATCTTCGGTTGGGAGGTTAGTAGTATAACCAGTAGAAGATCCAATCATAACCCAATTTGAGGGGACTTCTAAATCTAGTGATTTTATTATATTTTGTACGCTTACTCCTTTCCAATTCATATCAAATTTAGTCCATCGAGTAACACAATGGATATCTTTAGTTAATTCAGTTGATTCTATTTTGATTAAAGTGTTCCAGTCAATTTCTGCCATAATTTCATTATTGTATGAAAATGAGAGTTTCCAATCTAGTAAATTAATATCTGGAGTTGGTTCAGCTGACAGAACAGGGAACCTGTTTTCTAAATATTGTCCTGGAGGTAATCTTTTTTTATCTAAATTATCATTACTTTTACCAAAAAATCCTCTAGTTACCAATTTGTGAAACTCCCATCTTTTCGTTTAAGTTGAGGTGTAAATAATGAAGGTGGATTTATTCTCATTGCTTCAGCTTCATCCATGTTAATGTCAACTCCTAATCCAGGGATATCTGGAGACCAAGAGTATCCGTTTTCCCATTCTATCTGTTGAGGGAATAAATTAGTTGCATAAGTCCCTGGAGCTTTTGGCATCTCCTGAACTCCGACGTTACTTGATGCCATACATAGTGCTACACAAGCAGCAGCAGAGACTGGTCCTAAAGGATTATGAGGCACTATATTTATGTAATGAGTTTCTGCCCAATGTGTTATTTTTAGAGCTTCTGTAATCCCTCCAACTATACATAAATCTATTCTTGCATAATCTATTAATTCTTGTTCAATAACCTCTCTAAATGGCCATTTAGTTGCCCATTGTTCACCTGCAGCTATTGGAAGATTTATTTTATTTCTAATATTTTTGTAAGAAGCTGGATTTTCTGATCTTATGGGATCTTCTATGAAAAATGGTTTGTATTCTTCCATATCTTTACACATTTGAATGACTTCTGGCGGATCTAGTCTCGTATGAACATCAAATGTTATTTCAGGTTCAAAACCAAATTTATCTCGTACTTCACTCATGATTTCCACTGCATATTTAATTGATTTTCTTGGCTCTAAAATATTTGATTCTAAATTATCTTTTTGAGTAGGTTGATGCCATCTTAAAAATTTCCATCCCTTATTTAGGTGTTCTTCACATATATCTAAAAATTCTTTTAATGTTTCTCCTTGTGTATGTGGATAGCAAACTACCTTTTCTCTGTAAGGACCTCCCAATAGCTTGAATAAAGGTAAGTCGACTGATTTAGCTTTAATATCCCAAAGTGCAATATCTATTGCAGAAATAGCGCAAGAATAAATTTTATCTGAAGGAAAAAATAGACTTCTAAACATTACTTGCCACAATCTTTCAGTTTCCCAAGGGTCAGATCCTATAACTATTTCTGAGAGATGATCTATAGCATTTGAAATTGCTTTACCTTGACTAGCCATCCCCACTTCACCAAGTCCATGAATTCCTTTGTCAGTATCAACTCTGACAAAGAAAAAAACTTTACCTGCTTCGTCCATAATTGGAATACTTGTAATTTTAGTCACTTTCAATATGAGATTTCCTTTCTATTTCCATTTGACTTCTCCTTTGGTAAATCCTTTTATAAATAGTCCAGCACCCTTTCTTCTACCCCAAGGGGCTTTAGCTTTTCTGTTTAGCTTTGCAGATTGTAATTTTTTTAATTTATTTTCATCCACTATTAATCCTAATCCAGGAGTATTGTCTAAATGGAGGAATCCATCATCTATATTATCATTCCATTTAGAATATGCTTGTTCTCTTCCGGGATCGACAACCTCCATCATCACATGGTTTGGAATAGTAGATGCAATTTGAGCGTTATAATTACCTATGCAATTCATTGTAGTTACAGGTAATTCGAAGGCATATGCTATGTTAGAAATTTGTTTCAACCCAGTTACACCAGACTGATAAGTACTAACATTCAATACATCTGCTGCTTGATTACTTATCAGTGCATAAAAATCACCAACATTATTAAGATTTTCCCCTGTTGATACTGCTGCTTTAATATTTTCAGAAACGAGTCTTAATCCCTTGTAATCCCAACGTCTTACTGGTTCCTCTGCCCAAAAGATATCAAACTTTTCTTCAATTTTGGAAATTGTTTGAATAGCATGTTTTACTGACCAATATTCATTTGAATCTATCATTATTCTAGGTCTTTTAGAAGCTTTTGAAAGTGCTTCATGAACCACTCCAATTCTTCTGATATCATCTTCTATGGATATCCCAATTTTAACCTTACCTGAGTCAACTCCTTTTTCCGCCATCCTATCAAAAAATATAAATAACTCTTCATCTGACAGATTATATCCAATATCTGAAGCATAAATTTTACATTTAGGATCATCACTGCCTAATGTTTTCCAAAGAGGTTCTCCATAAATTTTTGACTTTAAATCCCAAAGTGCGATATCTATAGCAGAAAGGGCACTATGCGCTTCACCTTCATCACCAGCTTTAAATACGTAATCAATCATATTTTTCCAATGCGAAAAAATTTCTCTGGGATCCCTACCTTCAATGAGATGAAATAAATTTTCAACATAATCATTCCCCATAGGTGCTTGACCACTTATACCTGCATCCGTATTGATCCATAATATTGATGAGCTGATTAAATCATCACCTGAAGGGCCATTAGAATCACCTAAAGGTCTATCCATTATCTGTTGATATTTTTCTACTCTAAAATCAGTAATTTTCATTTTGTTCTTGCCTCTTTTACTTCATCTTTTGATGGGGGAACTTCATATAAACCAGCACCCCGTCTTCTGCCATAAGGACTTGGCCCAGATTTAACTGATACGCTACCAACTTTACTTTTTGCTAATTCATCATAATTTATTTCTATGCCCAATCCTGGTTTGTTCCCTACTTTTGCAAAACCATTAGTGATTTTAACATCAGTTGAAAATACTTTTGATTCAGGTTCGGCATGCGGAACTTCAACTGTTATACAATTAGGAATAGCGTTAGCTAAATGTGCATGTATTATTCCAATTGAACCTCCTAAAGTAACAGGTAATTCTAATGCATAGGCTGCGTCCGCAATTTGCAATGCTCCAGTAATTCCTGTCATTCCATGACTCACCTGTATTATGTCAGCAGATCTATGATGAAAATAAGGTAAAAAATCTCCAAGTGTATCAAGGTTCTCTCCTGCACAAACAGGGGTTTTAAGAGAATTAGAAACTTTTTTTAATCCCAAAAAATCCCATCTTCTAGCAGGCTCTTCTATCCATCCTAGGGTAAATCTTTCTTCCATTTCGGATACTTTTCTTATTGTTTGTTTTGGGGACCAATATTCATTAGAATCTACGTAGAGAATTGGTTCTTTTCCAGAGAGTTTTAATGCATCATGCATCAACTGTAATCTTTTTAAATCTGAATCTTGGTCAAGTCCTACTTTAAGCTTGCCCGCGTTGAAACCAAATTTAGTTGACATATCAGAATACCATTTATAAATTTGATCATCACTTATCGGTAAGGCTATATCAGATGCATAAACATTTACCTGTTCACTGTTACCACCTAATGTTTTCCAAAGTGGTTCTTCATAATATTTAGATTTTAAATCCCATAGTGCAACATCCAAAACTGATATAGCATCGTTGGCTATACCATCATGGCCTCCTTTAAAAAACCTTTCAACCATTTTTTTCCAAAGACCTGTCACATTTCTAGGATCTGACCCCTTTAATATATTTTCATATAGTAAGTTTATTTGAGGGATTGCTCCTGCGCCTCCTAATGAAATGCCAGTTATTCCTTCATCAGTTGAGATTTCAATCAGACATCCTCCAGCTTTATTTCTACCTTTAGGAGAATTTGCATCTCCCATAGTTCTGCTGAGTGTATGTTCAAATAAAGTTGTTTTTAATCCTGTAATTCTCATAATTACCCAAATTCATTTTTTTCACTTTTATTAATATCGTTATTTAAATATCTAGAAATCAAACCTAAAAAAATATTATCATTTTAAGATGAGTTATTTTCAAAAAATTATAAAGCACAATTTTGTATTTTTATATAGAGTTATTATCACATCATTTCTTCTATTGTGCATTATTTTACTTTTTTCAAATTCTGAAGAGAAAATTTTTGCTTTAGATATGAGTAAAAATGAGAATATTGTTATAGCAGTTGATAAAGTGTCTTTAAATGATCCTATAGAATTTTCTATTACTCAAGACCTTCTTCATCATATTGTAAATGTTTATGTTAACGATAAAAATAATAAATCAATTGAAATAATTGGTTATGGTGAACTTGTTTATAAAACAATAAGTATAGATAAATCTAAAGATATACATAGTCAAATACAGTTATTTTTAGATGAATTGTATAAAATAAATCATAGAGGATCTTCTAACCATTATTTATCTTTATCTGAAGGATTTACTTTTTTTGCTGAAAATTCAACTATCAACAATTCTTCTTTTTATTTAATTTCACCTCTAAATCTTAATTTAGATATAGAATCTGTTGAGACAAAATTACTTAATCTTTCTGAGTTATATCAATCTTCTGGTATACAAGTAAATATTATGTCTTTACCTAGTTCTACTGTCTCTAATAGAGAATTTTTTAGAAATATAACAAATTCTACCAATGGTACTATGATTGATTTTGGTTCAGAAGATTCATTTATTTATTTCGCAAAATTATTTATGGCAAAACCTGTTGAACTAGTTAATGCCATTTTGACTCCAAAACCACTTTCTAATTTTATAAATGTTCCTCCGACTTCTGAAAAATTAATCATAGGAATTTATAGACAGGATGTTAATACTAAAATATCTATAATTGACCCCGGTGGTATAGAGATCTCAGAAATTGATTCAATAGTTTCTTGGGAACTTGATCGTTATCTTTATGTAATAGTTGATGAACCAATATCAGGAACGTGGAGTGTTATAACGAATGGCTCGAAAGGAATTTTTGTTATTCTATCTGATTCTTATAATCCTTTAACCTTATCTACAATGGGTCCCAAAGTTTTTCCAGTAGCTGAAGAGATAACTCTTGAGGTCGGAGCATATTTTAGAGGAGAACTTTTTAATATCCCAGATGCAGAATTACAGGTTAGAGTAAAAGATTCAAAAGGGATGGAAACAATTCAAATAATGAATGACGCAGGAATAAAAGGTGATATGAAAGAAAATGATGGGATATATACAGTTAATTTACCCGCAATCGAAAAACAGACTCTGCTAGAAACAACTTATACTTTACAGTGGAAAAATGTATCAACTCCAATAGAATTTAATGATCATGTAAAAATTGAAAATTTCCCAGAGATAGTAGTCACAGAAATAAAGAATTATAAAGGGAAACCAGGTGAAGAAAAACTAGTTGGAAATTTTGAAACTAAAATTAGTACATATCCTTATCCTATTACATTGGAAGAATTAGATATATCAGTCGAAGAAGATGCTAAAAAGTTTAATTATAGAATTGAACCTGCAAGTACAATTGATACTAATAAAGCCTACAAATTTAAACTATTTATAAAACCTTTGATACAACTGGACCAAAATATCAGTTTAAGCGTTTCTGTTAACTCGAAAATATATGATCAACAATACATATCACAACCTTCGAAGATTGAAACCGGTGTGAATTCAAATCAGCTCTTTATTTTAGGTCTAAGATACTATTATTGGATTCCTATAATAGTACTAATAATTTCACTGATTTTAGTTGTTATAAACTATTTGAGAAAAGAAAGAATATATGGCTATTTAACCGATGTTGATGGAAAGATATTAGTTGATTTTTCTAACGTAAAGAGGAATATTATCAATAAGCTAATTTTTCCTAGACGAGTAGAGTTTAATGTATTAAATTCTTTACCTTATAATGGTGGTTATTTTGAATTTTCAAATCAAAATGTTTATATGCTAGTGAAGAAACTTCGAGAAGATCCAAATATAAGAATTAATTCAGTTCCGATAACAGAAAGAACAGATATTACTAGTAATCAATGGATAGGATCGATGGGTAACCAAGTTAGGTTTTCCAAAGAGATCCCCTACATAAAATTATAGTTTTATTCGACAGAAATGTTAATACTATGTATTTTAGTTCCAGGTTTTGTATCTGTGCCAGGGTCTCTTAGTCTAATTGACTTAACAATTTCCATACCATTAACTACCTTTCCAAATACAGCGTGACAAGAGACTGTCATATTAGCGCAATTTTTTAAATTATTATTTTCATCAAATGCATCTAATTGTTCTAATGGTCCAAATGTAATAAAAAATTGACTACCATTAGAATTTATTCCTGAATTAGCCATAGATAATATTCCTTCAGAATCATGCCTTAAATCAACATGAAACTCATCTGAAAATTTGTATCCTGGGCCTCCCATCCCTGTAGCACTAGGGTCTCCACCTTGTGCCATAAAATCTGGTAAAACTCTATGGAAAGTAGTGTTGTTGTAATAACCTGCATTAGATAAATTGACAAAATTTTCAACAGTATATGGAGCTAGGTCATCAAACAATTCAACTTCAAACTCACCAATCTCAGTTTGAAAATTGGCTTTATATTTTTTAGAAATATCTAGATTCCCAGTAGGAGGGGATAATGTAGTTGATTTATTCATTTCAATAGCTTGATTAGCTGTGTTTTCTTCAGAGCAAGATATTAATATCATTAAAATACTTATGATTAGTGATAGTTTGAACTTCATGGATTTTTTTCTCCTATAATTGTTATATATATTTTTATATTATTTTGTTTATGACATTAGATTCAAATATTATTTTAGCATGTTGGTTGGGTAGGGTTGACTATTTTGATGCAATGAATTTACAAAACTTGTTGCATTCGAATATATTAAATCAAAAATCAAATCATACAATTCTTTTTTTGGAACATAATGAAGTGTTGACACTTGGATCTACAGAGAGAATTTCATCAAACGCCTTTAAAGATTTAAAAGAAATGTATCAAAAAAAAGGATATATGGTTGCAAAAAGTTCTAGAGGTGGTCAGGTTACTTTACATAATCCAGGTCAATTGGTTTGTTACCCTATATTAAATATAAAAAAATATTTTTCAGGAATTATAGAATATGTAAATTTTCTAGAAGAAATAATTATTAAAACCTTGAATGTTTATGGTATATTTGGTCATCGTGTATCTAAAAGAAGAGGTGTATGGGTTGGTGGTTTAGAAAATGAAAAATTTAATGCTAAAAAAAATCCTTCAGGAGAAAAAATTGGAGCAATAGGTTTAAAGATTGTGAGGAATGTTTCTATGCATGGTTTTTCCTTAAATATAAATAATGATTTAGAGATGTATAATTCATTCACTCCTTGTGGAATGGAAAACCTAAATGTAACATCTTTAGGGGAAAAAACGAAAATAAAATATGATTTATATAAAGTTTCAAAAGAAATAGTGAAAAATATGGAAATTGAACTAAATTCAAAAATTAACTTTATTCCTAAATCAAAAATTATATAAAGGAGGTTCTTTTGAACAAAACAAAGAGTACTTTTGAATCTTTAGAATGTTCTTATTCTGAAGAAACTTTTTCAATCAATGAACCCCAAAGACTCAACCCAAAAAATGGGAAACCTCTGCTAGCTAGGTATAACCTTGATAAAGCCATACAAACGTTTAATAAAGATTCCCTTAATCAAAGACGCAGAGATATGTGGAAATTTGAAGAATTGTTACCAGTTTTTCATTACGAAAACATTGTTAGTTTAGGAGAAGGAGATACTCCATTGTTCAACTTAAGAAATCTTGAGCAATATATTGGAATTAATGAATTATTTATAAAAGATGAAAGTAATAATCCAACTGGTTCATTTAAGGCTAGAGGTTTATCCGCAGCTATATCCAAAGTAAAAGAATACGGGATAAAAGGGATTGTAATGCCATCTGCTGGTAATGCAGCTGGAGCAATGTCTGCTTATGCAGCCAAAAGTAATTTGAAAGCAAAGGTTTTTATGCCAAAAGATGCTCCTATAGCTAACAAGATAGAATGTAAAGCTTTTGGTGCAGATCTTAATCTTGTTGATGGTTTTATATCAGACGCAGGAGTAGAATCTGCTAAAGCTGCAGAAAAATATAATTTATTCGACATTTCTACATTGAAGGAACCTTACAGAGTCGAAGGCAAAAAAACAATGGGCTTTGAAATAATAGAACAATTAAATTGGAAAGTTCCAGATGTAATTATTTATCCAACTGGTGGAGGAACTGGAATAGTAGGAATATGGAAAGCAATAGAAGAACTTGAAACTATGGGTTTAATAGATGATAAAAAACCTCGGATGGTTTGTGTTCAAGCTGAAGGATGTGCTCCTTTGGTCGATTCATTTGAAAAAGGAGAAAAGTTTGCCAAACCAATTGAAAATCCGAGTACAATAGCTGCTGGTATGAGAGTACCTATGGCTGTTGGAGATTTTATTATTTTTAATATTTTACGCAAAAGCAATGGAACAGCTTTAAGAATTTCTGATAAAGAAATGATAGAAGGTGTGAAACTCTTTTCTAAGAAAGAAGGGATCTTTTGTGCTCCAGAAGGAGGTGCTGTATTATCCGCTACAATAAAACTAAAAGATCAAGGTTTTATTAACACTTCTGACAAAGTTGTTATTTTGAATACAGGTTCTGCTTATAAATACCTTGACTCTTTGCAAGGTTATTGGGATGACTAAATATAAGTGTCCCATTCAATAACATGGCTTTTTATATCAGTATCAGAGAACTTTTCATTATATTCTTCAAGAAGCATTCCCATAATGAATGAATTATGTCTTGATCCTTTGTGAGGTCGACTTTTTCTCAAGGTTCCTTCATGTGAAAATCCCAAAATTTCAAACATTTTGAACGCTTTTTCATTATATTCTGGTATATCAACCCATGCTCTGTAAAGATTTAAGTGTACAAAAATGTGTTCTAATAAAGCCACAGCTGTTTGTGTTCCATAGCCTTTGTGCCAATTTTTGGGATCTCCTATGAGAATAGAAATTTGTGCATCACCCAAAGATTCATCAATAGATAACTGAGCTTCACCTAAGTGAGTATTTCCTAAATAAATAGAAAAAATTGATCTATGAGGTTCATGATGTGGATCATGGAAAACTTCATTCCATTGATCTTCATTTGCTTCAAGCATTTTTTCTGGTTCATAACCCAAGTGTGCAGGTTCGCCATATGTATATCTACCAAACCAATTTTCTATCACTTCATCATTCTTTAACCATTTAACTATTCGAGGAATATCTCCTCTAATTACATTCTTTAGTTGGATATACTGTTTCATAATATCAATATTATTATCTAAATTTTCTTTACCTTTTAAAAGATTATAGTAAATTGTAAGAGAATATAAAAATTTAATAATTAAATACTAAAGAAGAGAGGTGAATCATGGCTGATTGGAAAATGGAAGCAGAAATAGAATATTGCGTCCCTTGTGGTTATGCTAATTTGGCAGCATGGATGACAAGTGAACTTTTTCAAGCAGCAGGTACTGCTATAGCAATTTCTCTTAAGCCGGGAGTTGCTGGAGCGTTTAAAGTCACTGTTGACAATCAAGTCTTGTGGGATAAGAAAGAGCAAGGAAAATCTCCAGATATAATGGAAGCAAAAGAATTAAAGGCAAAAGTTATTAATATGCTTGAGTCTCTAACAAAAGTTTAACTTTTTCTCAGTTGATTTTAAACCTAAATAAATAGAAGTTCAATTTTATCTTGATGATAGAAAATTATATAAATCAATATAGTTTGTTGTTTTTGTTTGTTTTGTTATCATGTTTGGTTCCTGCAGGGATGTTATTAACTGCTAAATTTTCTATGAGAATAGGAATCAGACCTCAAAAGGACAATGAAGTGAAAACAACAGCATATGAGGGTGGACATCCAGCCTTTAGTGATAGGCCATCTAGGTTTAGTTTTGGATATTTTTATTATGCTTTGTTGTTTGTTGCTTTTGATGTGGAAACGATTTTAATTTTCCCTTGGGCTGTCGCTCATGGCTATATTTCTTCAGGATGGGGACTACTTCCTTTTGTTGGAGTTTTGTTCTTATTGTTTGTATTGACTGTTTCATTTATCTACGTGTGGCTGAAAGGTTGTTTAGAATGGATAAAATAGAAAAAATTCCTCTTTATACTACAACTTCAGATCTTGATCGAAATGAGGGAGAGCTAATTAATGACATGAAATCTACACATTTGACTCCATATAATGAACCCATTTTGGATCAAGAAGATTTAGATAAAAACATAATGATTTCTTCTGTTGACCAATTAATTAATTGGGCAAGAAAATCAAGTCTTTTCCCTTTACAATTTGGGTTAGCTTGTTGTGCTTTTGAAATGATAGCTACCGCAATGAGTAGATTCGATATCTCAAGATTTGGGATGGAAGTTTTTAGAGCAACACCAAGACAGGCCGATTTAATGATAGTTGCAGGTACTGTTACTTGGAAAATGGCTGTTCCGTTAAGAAGGCTTTATGATCAAATGGCAGAACCAAAATGGGTAATTTCTATGGGTGTATGTGCAACATCTGGAGGACCTTACTATGAAAGTTATTCTGTTGTACCAGGAGTTAATCATATTGTTCCTGTTGATGTATATGTTCCTGGCTGTCCTCCTAGGCCCGATGCTTTGCTATATGGAATTATGCAGTTACACGAAAAAATAAAAAAATATAGTTTAGCTGGTAAAAAGGCTGGAGGAGTTTAGATCTTGAAAACTTGGAATGGTAAAGTTCTATCTAATGAGATAAGTTTGAAGATAAAAGATAGTGTTGTAGATTCAAATGAAAAAGATGTTTATATTAATCCAGAAAAAGTATATGAAGTATTAAAATTTTTAAAAGAAACATCTGGATTTTCTTTTGATTTGCTTTCATCAATAACAGCAGTAGATTATATTGATCATTTTGAAGTTGTTTATCATTTAACTTCCATAATAACTTTAGCTAAAGCAACTATAAAAGTAAAATTGGGATACGGGAGAAAATCTACTCCTAAAATTGATAGTGTGTGTAACATTTGGCGTGGTGCAGATTTTCAAGAACGTGAAATTTATGATTTAATGGGGATTGAATTTATAAATCATCCCAATTTAAAAAGAATACTTCTTTGGGAAGGATTCCCAGGTCATCCTTTGAGAAAAGACTTCGTTACTAATGATCAATCATTAGTTGAAAAAAAAGAGGTTAAATAATGCCAATTAGAAGTGAGCCAATAACTATTAATTTAGGCCCCCAACATCCTTCAACACACGGTGTTTTTCGTATGAGAGTTACTTTTGATGGTGAAACTATAATAGATGTTGAACCGATATTTGGTTATCTTCACAGAGGTAGTGAAAAATTAGCTGAAGAAAGAACTTATACTCAAGTAGTTACTTTAACAGATCGAATGGATTATGTTTCTTCAATGCTTAATAATCAAGGATATATTTTAGCAGTGGAAAAATTGTGTGGCATTAATCCAAAGCCTAGAGGAGTCTGGCTTAGAATGATAGCTTCTGAATTGCAACGTATAGCTAGTCATTTAGTTGCTATAGGATTCTTAATACAAGATCTTGGAGCTTGGGGAACTCCTTTAACATACGCAATGAGAGAAAGAGAAAAAATTTTACAAATGTTTGAAATGTTATGCGGAGCAAGAATAACAAACTCTTATCTTCGTCCAGGAGGTGTTTTTATGGATGCACCTTCAGTTTTCTGGGATGTGCTGGATTCTTTCATAGCTTCTTTCCCAAAGTCTATAGATGAACTAGAAAAATTGATAACTTCTAATGAGATAATATTTTCAAGGACAAAAGGTATAGCAGTCTTATCATCAAAGGATGCAATTGATGCATCTATAACTGGTCCTATATTAAGATCCACTGGTGTAGATTGGGATTTGAGAAAAAGAGATTCTTATGATTATTATGATGATGTAGAATTTGATATCCCAATTCATGAAGCAGGGGATAATTATGCCAGATATTTACTTAGAGTACAAGAAATTCGTGAAAGTTTAAAAATTGTTGAACAATGTAAGAAAAATATTCAACCAGGATTAGTTAGGCCACATCACGATGAAGTCCCAAATCTATTGCAACCTCCTTTGGGTGATTGTTACGTTGCTATTGAAGGTTCCAAAGGAGAATTAGGTTTTTATTTAGTATCCGATGGTTCTATAGCCCCTTATCGATGGCATGTAAGGTCATCATCTTTAATCAACTTGACTCTTTTAAAAGATATGCTTGTTGGCACTCTCTTTGGTGATTTATTTGTTACTTTTGGAAGCATTGATATAAATATGGGAGAAGTGGATAGATAATGTTGAATTTTGTTTATGAATTTATATATAAGACTCTAGAAATCTTTCTTCCAGATTCTTTATTGATAAAGGAAATCATTTTTGTGTTTTCGGGTTTAATTATTGCATTTATAATCATAAATGCAATTTTGGTTGGCGTGTTGTTATTAATATGGGGTGAAAGAAGATTGTTAGGTAGATTTCAACAACGTTCCGGACCTAATAGATGGGGTCCAAGAGGATTACTGGTATCAACTGCTGATGCAATAAAGGTTATGTTTAAAGAAGACATAGTCCCAGAGGAGTCTGATAAATATATTTTTAATTTAGCACCATTGCTTCTCTTGATACCTGTTTTTATAATATTTTCTGTAATCCCTTTTGCAATTGGATTATATGCTGTTAATATAAACGTAAGTTTACTTTTTATTTTGGCAGTAACTTCTATAAGTGGTTTATCAATAATTTGTGCTGCCTGGGCATCTGCAAATCGTATAGCAATTTTTTCTGCTCTCAGATCTGTAGCAATGCTTATTTCTTATGAAATACCCGTGGGATTATCATTAGTAGGGATACTTTTAATTACTGAATCAATGTCCGTTTTAGACATAGTATCCTATCAAAAAATACCTTTTATTATTATTCAACCTGTAGCTGCTTTTGTCTTCTTTCTTGGATCTTTAGCTGAAATAAATAGAACTCCTTTTGATTTAACTGAAGCAGAGTCAGAATTAGCTGCTGGATACCAAAATGACTATTCAGGTATGAAATGGGGGTTGTTTTATTTAGGAGAATTCGCTGCTGCGATAGCTACTGCATCTGTTTTTACAACATTATTTTTGGGTGGACCAAATGGTCCTTTTTTACCTTCTATTATCTGGTTTACATTTAAGGTTGTCGCAGTACTGTTTATGATCATATGGATTAGGGCTACATGGCCACGATTTAGAATAGATCAAGTATTAAATCTTGCATGGAAAGGTTTATTTGAATTGACATTGATTAATATAGTTGTAACTTCAATTGTAGTTATAATTTGGCCGGAAGGGTCCGATAATAGATTATTATATATAACTTTAGCCAATTGGGTATTTGTGGTACCATTTATTTTCATTGTTGCAAAAGTTTTAAAAACTAGTGATTATAAAGCGACTAATTTTACAAATAAAAATTATCCAGTTGGATCAGCAAATCCTAAATTTGAAAAGAGAGGATCTTAATGCTTGGTTTTGGATTAATAAAAGGTTTATTCGTAACACTGAGGAATCTATTTGGACCAATTTTCACCATACAGTACCCAGATAAAAGAGCTGGTATATTTGAATATGTAAAATACCGTAATAAATCAATATTAAGAATATTTTTAGATGAAAGAAAAAATTTCTTTTTAGCATTGATTAATTATGTAAAAATACCTGTTAAAATTGAACAGTTTTCACGTTTTAGGGGTAACGAGTTTGTTTGGTACGACGATAGATGTACTGCTTGTGCATCATGTGCTAAATATTGTCCATTAGGAATAATAGAAATTGAAACTCACCCCGGAGGAGAAAATATTCAGGCAGGAGAAAATTACGCAATAGATAAATTTTCAATAGATACAGGTAGATGTATGTTTTGTGGATTATGTGTAGAAGCATGTCCCTACGATGCTCTGCACATGGGTACTGATTTTGAAAAAGGAAATTATATAAGAGATGATTTGGTTTTAGATAAAGAAACTTTAATATCTCAGAAAAAAAATCCAAGCAGTTGGTTTAGACCTCAGTTTGAATCTGATGAATATGATCCTTGGAAAGAATCATTACCTGATTCCAAAAAGGCAGGTAGGCATGAGAAACCTACTTATGAAAATATAAAGAATAATTGGGTAAATAAGAGGAGTAAAAGTGACTAGTTCTTTTATTAATATTTTTTTGATAGTAATTGCAAGTTTAGGAACCATTTGTTCTTTAATAGTTGTTATGCAATCTAATGTGTTCAGATCTGCAATTGCATTATCTTTTAATTTTTTATGTGTAGCAGTGGTTTATTTTGCAATTAATGCTGAATTTTTAGGTACCGTGCAAATTTTGGTTTATGTTGGAGCGGTTTCAGTATTGATGGCTTTTTCAGTTTTATTAGTTAAGGATTTACAAACTGGTTCCACTTCAATTATAGGAGTGAATTTTTTTGTTTCAACTTTCATTTCTTTGTTGACTTTTTTTGTGTTATTATTTGTAATTTTTTCAACCGATTGGCAGACCGTCGACAAATTAAATGAACCAAAAATAACAGCTGCGTTATTTGAAGAATATAGTTTAAATGAAAACAAAAATATTACGATTGTTTCAAAAGAAACACCCTCAAAGGAAATCCATAATGGAGTTTATAATAATTCAATTATTCCTATAGGTACCTTACTAGCTACTAAATACTTTATTTCATTGCAACTTATAGGATTAATAATTGTTTCATGTGTAATTGGATCTATAGCAATTACAAAAAATACGATTGAAAATGATGAGGAAATGGAGGAATTATTGTGAGTTTAACTATTGTTTTAATTTTTTCTTCAGCCCTTTTTTCAATAGGTATATTTGGATTATTAACTAGAAAAAACATTGTTATTACTTTAATGTCTCTAGAGTTAATATTTAACTCTGTTGTTTTAGCACTTATAGCATTTTCAAGATATACAATCTACTACACATTATTGTTTGACGAACTCTCTTTAGAAGGTTTATATTCAATTTTTTCAGGACATATTCTTGGAATATTTATTATTAGTGTAGCTGCTGGTGAAACAGCTCTAGCTTTGGCATTGGTATTAGCTTTAGGAAAATTTAAGTCTACGATAGAATTGAATGATCTATCAGAAATGAAGAATTAGAAATGTGGATTGATTATAAAAAAGTAAAAAATTTGTCTATTGCTGAATCTTGGAAAAACTTGTTGGAATCAGAAGGTCTTCCAACTAAAATCATACCTGAAGAAGGTTTGATAAGTTGGTCTGAATTCTCTGTGTTTAGAATTTTGGTACCTAAAGGTAGAGAGCATGTGGCAGATGAAATCATAAGAAAAATTTAAATTACGAGGTGGTTTTTTGATAGAGGTAATGGCATTAATGGTTTTAATTATTCCTTTTGTAGGATTTTTTATTAATTCCACAATAATTAGAATTTTATTCGGTTCTGAGAGTTTAATTTCTGGATATATTAATTCTTTATTTATCGGAATTAGTCTTTTACTCTCACTTATTATTCTGTTTAATCCAAGTGATATTACTAATCAAATAAATTTAACCTGGATAAATTTATTTGATTTAAATATAACATTTGGGTTATTAATCGATCCTTTGACCAGCATTATGATGGTAGTAGTATCAGGAATTTCGTTTTTGGTTCAAATTTATTCACTTGGATATATGCACGGAGATAAAAGTTATACTAGATATTTTGCATATATGTCTTTATTTACGGGCTCTATGCTAGGTCTTGTAATGTCTAGAAATATACTACAGCTTTTTATATTTTGGGAATTGGTTGGAGTTACTTCATATTTATTGATAGGATTTTGGTTTAATAGATCATCTGCGGCAGTAGCAGCCAAAAAAGCATTTATTATGACAAGATTTGGTGATTTTGGATTCCTTTTTTCTATTATTTATCTTTTCAATTTTAACCCAGCATCACTTGATATTATAGAGCTTTATAAAATGATTGCAGCTGGGACTATTTCAACAAAAATTGCTACTATTGCTTCATTGGGATTTTTGTTTGGTGCAATTGGAAAATCTGCTCAATTCCCTTTGCATAGTTGGCTACCAGATGCTATGGAAGGCCCAACTTCTGTTTCTGCCTTGATTCATTCAGCAACTATGGTAACTGCAGGAGTTTTTCTTATAGCTAGGTTATTCCCATTATTTGATCATTCTCAGATAATGATTTTAATTGCCTCAATAGGAGCTATAACTGCCTTGATAGCAGCAACTATGGGATTAAATTCTACCGATATAAAAAGAGTTCTTGCGTATTCTACAATTTCTCAATTAGGATATATGGTTATGGCCTTAGGATTAGGAGCTTATTCTGCCGCAATATTTCATTTGTTTACACACGCATTTTTTAAAGCGGGATTATTTTTATGTGCTGGTTCAGTTCATCATGCAAGTGGAACATTTAATATGAAATTTATGGGCGGATTACAATCTAAAATGAAATTAACATATTATTCAATGTTAATTTGCGGGGTTTCTCTGGCAGGAATTTTCCCTTTATCAGGATTTTGGTCAAAAGATGAAATTATTCTTTCTACGTTTAATCATGGAGGCTTCATGGGTTATTTGTTTTTGTCAATAGGATTGATTGTTGCTTTTATGACAGCGTTTTATATGTTTAGAACAATTTCATTAACATTCTATGGGTCATTTAGAGGAGGCGGAGATCAAGAAAGAAAAGTCCTACAATCAAATAATATTGAGGTCCCTGAAACAGTTCAAAACGTACATTTAGAAGAATCTCCAAAATTTATGACATATCCACTAATTGTTTTGTCATTTTTTGCTATTTTTATAGGATATGTCGTCAATCCTGTTTTTTTTGATTTGATATTTATTAATAAACATGCTTTTTCTGAATTTTTAGAAAAAAGTTTAGAAATTTATCATTACCATGGTACGCATAGTTTTAACTTCAGTATTGCTTTATTATCTACTTTTATGGCAGTAACAGGATCGTTATTTGCTTTAAATACTTATAGAAGGAAAACTGAAATTTATAAAAATTCTTTAATGAAAAACATAAATTATTTGCTCGATAAAAAATATTTCATTGATTATTTATATGAAAAAATTATCGTTGAAAATATATTTTATGAAACTATTTGTAGATCTTTAGCTTGGATTGATAATAATATATTTGATCAAATAAATATATTATTATCAAGCCTAAGTTATAGGTTTGGGTTCAATTCTTTAAAATTACAGGATGGACAAATTCACTCTTACGGTCTTGCTATGATTTTGAGTGGTATTGTTTCTGTACTAATATTGATACTTTTAGGATGAATGTATGTTTGATTATTTTTTAACATTAATTGTATTTTTACCTGCACTTACTGCAGTAATGCTACTATTCTTTAAATCTAGAAACAAAATAATTAATATATCTATATTTTCTTCAATAATTACGTTCATAATGACTGCATATTTATTTATTACCTATGATAAAAATTTAGGTGGGATTCAATTTGTAGATCACTTTAAATGGATAAGTTCGATTAATATTAAATCCTCTTATATTTTGGGAATAGATGGTTTGTCTGCACCTTTAGTTCTATTGACAGGTCTTTTATCTATGGTGGCTATTATTTCATCATTTCGTATAACGAAGAGAGTTAAAGAATATTTTATATGGCTATTATTATTAGAGACGAGTGTACTAGGAGTTTTCACATCTTTAGACTTGCTTCTATTTTTTGTTTTTTTTGAATTTGAATTGATCCCAATGTATATGTTGATTGGAATATGGGGCTCTGGTAGGAAAGAGTATTCTGCAATTAAGTTTGTTATATTTACCCTTGCAGGAGGAGCTTTTATGCTACTAGCTATTTTAGCTTTATTTGCAACAGATTCTATTAGTAGCTTATCCATGGTTTCCATACCAGATTTGAACATCATTGGTATTCCTGATTTGATATCTGGGAAAACTTTGATAGTTCCTGCATTTATTATTTTCTTTTTCTTTTTTATTGCGTTTGCAGTAAAATTGCCGCTTTGGCCATTACACAATTGGTTACCAGATGCTCATACGGATGCACCCACAGCAGTTTCTGTAATGCTAGCAGGTGTACTTTTAAAAATGGCAGGGTATGGATTATTCAGAATAAATCTAGGGTTTTTTCAAGAAACTAAAGGTTTTACTATTTTCGATGCATCTCATTTCCTAGCAATTTTAGGAACTATTTCAATAATTTACGGGGCTATTGTAACTTTGAGACAAACTGATTTAAAAAGATTAATTGCATATTCATCTATAAGTCATATGGGATATGTACTTTTAGGTTTTTCTGCAATAGGAAATGGTATTAATTTTTCTATTGCAGCTTTAAATGGTTCAGCGTTACAAATGTTTACTCATGGAACTATAACTGGACTATCTTTTTTGACTGTAGGCCTTATATACGACAGAACTCATACAAGAGATATTCACAAATTGGGATCTTTAACAAATAAGATGCCCATCATTGCAGTTTTCTTTATGATTTCTGGTTTAGCATCTCTAGGACTTCCTGGATTGTCAGGATTTGTTTCTGAGATAATCATTTTTATGGGGGCATTTAAAATTTTCCCTATTTACACTATTATTTCTGCATTCGGAGTAGTTTTGGCTGCTGGATATATTCTATGGATGATTCAAAGATCATTGTTTGGTAAAAATAAATTATTAAATAAAGATCAACCTTATAAATATGAAGAATTATCTGATGGTACTTTACTTGATTTATTACCTGCATTTATTTTGACAATACCTATATTTTTGATAGGTATTTGGCCAAGATTTTTTTTAAGTCTTTTTGATTTGGGAATTAAGGAGATTATAAAATAATGTTCTTTTCTGACTTAAACTTTATAATTTCCCCCTTGATACTCATATTTTTAGCTTTGACTATTTTGATTATAGATTTCTATTTAAAAAATAAAATTCTTCTAATTTATTTGTCAAGTTTAGGATTAGTCGTTTCCTCAGGGGTCTTAATTTATCAGTGGATTTTTATGGAGACTGGACAATATGTATTTTTTGAAACCCTTATTTTTGATAAGTTTTATATTTTATTTGCTTTAACTTTGAATTTAGTATCATTAGTTATTATCCTTGCATTTTCGGATTATATCCTTAGGAAAACAAATTTCATTTCAGAATTTTTGAGTTTGTTATTATTATCACTGATAGGTTCAACCTTTGTTATTATGGCTGTTGATTTCATTACTATTTATTTGTCATTGGAACTAGCTTCTTTACCTATAATTGCATTGATAGCTTTTGGAAGAGGAAAATTTAGCTTGGAAGCGTCTTTTAAATATTTGATTTTAGCTTCTTTTTCAACGGGAATTTTCCTTTTTGGTTTGGTGTATTTATATGGATCTACTGGTTCCTTAGAACTAATGAATATTCAAATTTCAACTATTTCTCCATCACTTATTATAGGTTTGGTATTTTTATTTATAGGGGTCGCTTTTAAACTTTCAATAGCACCATGGCACATGTGGACTCCAGATACTTACCAAGGTTCACCAATGCCAATAGTTACATATTTATCTACAGTTTCAAAAATAGCTGGATTTGCTTTAATTATTAGAATATTTATGCATATCTTTTCTTTTGAATTTGATAAAAATAATATTATTATTTTTCTATCAGTAATATCTGTAATATCAATGACAATCGGAAATTTTGGTGCATTGATTCAAAAAGACCTTAAAAGACTTTTGGCTTATTCTACTATTGCACATGCAGGCTACATGTTAATAGGTGTAGTTGCTTTAATATCAACTTCATCAGCAGCGTCTACTACAATTTTTTATATCCTTGGATATGCAATGAGTAATCTTACCATTTTCTTTACATTTCAATATATGATTAATATTTCTTCTTCAACTTCTATAGATTCATTAAAAGGAATGTTCCACCAATATCCCTTAGTTTCTATTATTTTTTCTTTGGGTATTTTAAGTCTGTTAGGGATACCAGCAACTGCAGGATTTATGGGGAAAGTTTTGGTATTTGGTTCAGCTATAAATAATGGGTTAATGTGGTTGGCTATTATAGGTGTAATAAACTCATTTGTCTCTGCTTATTACTATCTTGGATTATTACGTAATATGTTTATTTCAACGGACGAAGTAAAAAAATCTGATAATAATGGAATCAATTATTTGTTTTTTTCATTAATCACCTCTGCTGGTGTAATAATTTTAGGAATTTTCCCTGGAATATTGCTGTCAGTGGTAGATGAAGTGATTTCAAAATTATAAAAAAATTTAGTACTATAAAAGTATGTATAAATATATTTTCGCAGTTATAAATCCAGACTCTGAGGAAGCCTTTAAATTGGCAGATTCTTTGTCAAAAAAATATAGCAATTTAAATTGGAAGAAAATTGATAATTTGGATTCCAATAATGGCTCTGAAGTTGATCTTGTTGTTGCTATCGGAGGTGATGGAACTATTCTTCGGGCAGTTTCTTTAGCTATTAAGCATGATGTCCCAGTTTTAGGAATAAACATGGGAAGAGTAGGGTTCATGTCAGATATTGATGGAAATGATGCTTTACAAGGTTTCGAATTATATTTGGATGAAAAAATTAGAATCGAAGAGAGGGCATTGATTGAAGTCAACTTTAAAATTGGAAAAGATAATTACAATTACAAAGCTCTTAATGATATTGTTATTGCGAGAGGAACATCTACGTCTTTAATAGAAACGATAACTGAAATAGATGGAGCCCATTTAGCAACTTATAGAGGGGATGGGATAGTTGTTGCTACTCCTACCGGTTCAACTGGTTATACATTAGCATTAGGTGGCCCCGTTATAGATCCTAATTCCAGCCATTATTTTATAAAACCAATAGCGACTCATATGAGTCAATTTGGTGGAGTTATAATTAATTCTACATCAACTTGTAAAATTACATTGTCTACACAAAAAGATGCCTTGATAAGTATAGATGGGTTCATAGAGCATGAATTAAAAAACAGAGATTCAGTGAATATTTTTATTTCAAAAACAAAGGCAAAATTTTTAAGAAAAAATTCAATGAATAATTATTGGGCCAACATTTCGGAAAAACTTGGAATTATGAAGGGTAATCAATTAGAATCCTGAAATGATTAAGTTTCCAAATCCAGATAATAAAAAGGTTTATGATTCAGATTCTATTCATATAGTAAGAGAAAAATATAATACTACTCAGAAAAAAGATATTGTAAAAGATTATGTAAATCATCCAGGCTCAGTACTTATCATTTCATTTATTAATGAAATGATCTTGTTTGTAAGACAATGGAGGCAGCCTGTCAAAACTAATACTTTAGAACTTCCTATGGGAACTTTAGAAATAAATGAAAATTCTATTGAAGCAGCTGATAGAGAATTTAGAGAGGAAACAGGATTTGGAGCAAAAAAGTATACTTCTTTGGGATCTTATTTTGTTGCTCCAGGATATAGTTCTGAAAAAACAGAGCTTTTTTTAGCAGAAAATTTATTTGAATCTGCTTTACCTCCTGATGAAGATGAAGACATTTATTTAGAGAAATATTCTTTAGATAATGCCTTAGATCTAATAACTAAACAAATAATTGTTGATCAAAGTACTATTTGTGCTTTGCTTTTATATAAATCTCTACTTTAAAATATATTTTATAAGGAAAAAAATGTACGATCATGATTTATTAATAGTGGGAGCAGGTTTGGCTGGACTTCGTTGTGCAGTAGAAGCGCAACGTATGGGTTTGAAAGTTGCTGTTATAACTAAAGTTCATCCTGTAAGGAGTCATTCAAATGCTGCACAAGGAGGAATAAATGCACCTTTAACTGATAGAGGTGATGATTGGAAAGGACACGCTTTAGATACTATTAAAGGAAGTGATTATTTAGCTGATCAAGATGCTGTTGAGATTATGAGTCAAGAAGCAGGAGATGCCGTTTTAGAATTGGAAAGAATGGGAGTAATTTTTTCTAGAGGAGAAGATGGGAAACTAGGGACTAGAAGATTCGGAGGACAGAAAGTAGCACGGACATTTTTTGTAGGTGCAATCACTGGGTCTGCTTTATTACATGTTTTATATGAACAGTCTTTGAAATTAGGATTGCAAGTATATGAAGAATGGTTTGTTACCTCATTAATTAATGAAGATGGAGTAGTTAAAGGTGTAGTAGCTCTTGATCTGAAAACCGGTGAATTAGAGGCAATCACTGCTAAAGCAGTTGTAATAGCTGCTGGAGGAGCTGGAAGAGTATTTGAACCATCAACTAATGCATTGATTTGTACGGGTGACGGGTTATCATTGGCATGGAATAATGGTGCCGGTTTAATGGATATGGAAATGATTCAATATCACCCTACCACTTTGGCAAGAACTGGTATTTTAATGTCTGAAGCAGCTAGAGGAGAAGGTGCTTATTTGTTTAATTCAGAAGGTGATAGATTTATGGAAAAGTATGCACCAGACTATATGGAATTAGCAAGTAGAGATGTTGTTTCTAGGGCTGAACAAACTGAGATTAATGAAGGTAGAGGAATTGATGGCAATGTTCTATTGGATTTAAGACACTTAGGAAAAGATTTTATTGAAAGTAGATTAGGGTATTTACAGGAAGTTTCTGTTGAATTTTTGGGAATAGATATGGCCGAAAAACCAGTTCCAATTAGACCTGGGATGCATTATATTATGGGGGGAATTAAAACAGATGTAAATGGAGAGACTGGTGTTCCAGGACTGTATGCTGCTGGAGAATGTGCGAATGTAAGTGTACATGGAGCTAATAGACTTGGAGCTAATTCATTGTTAGATACTGTTGTATTCGGAAGACGTTCGGCGAGTAAGGCATCTGAATATGTTAAAACGGTTAAAGACAGTAAAATTTTGACTAATGAACATGTTGAAAAAGACCTTAATAGAATAAAGAAAATTTTAAATAATAAAGGAAAACTTCGTACTTCTGAAATAAGAAATACAATGGCTACAGCAATGACGGAAGGAATCGGAGTTTTCAGAGATCAAAAATCAATGGAATATGCAAAAAAAATCGTAGAAGAAAGTAAAATAAAGTATCGAGATTCTCTTGTAGTTGAGAATAAAGGTAAAGTTTATAATACTGATTTATTATTTGCTCTAGAATTGGGATATATGATAGATTGTGCAGAATCAATAGTGCACGGCGCTCTTACAAGAAAAGAAAGTAGGGGAGCTCACTTTCGAACAGATATTAAAGATAGAAATGATAAAGAATGGCTAAAACACACTTTGATTTATCGTGATAGAAATGGTGAAATAAAGATAGAAACACCAGAAGTTACAATAACTCAATGGAAACCAGTTGCAAGAGTTTATTAAAAGGAATTATGGAAGTAAAACTTAAGGTAAAAAGATTTGATCCTGAAAAACCCAAAGATAATATTTGGTACCAAGATTACAATATTGATATTCATCCTTCTTCAACAATTCTAGATGCATTAATAAATATTAGAGAAGAAGTGGATGGAACCTTAGGATTAAGATGCGCTTGTAGAGCTTCTATTTGTGGATCTTGTGGAATGAAAGTTAATGGTCAAGCTAAACTCGTATGTAAAACTAGAGTAGAAGAAATTGCTCCTAAAGGAGAAATTTTATTAATTGAACCTATGGGGAATCATACAGTAATAAGAGATCTGATAGTTGATCTCGATACTTTTTTTGCAAAAATCGAACAAATAACTCCTTATTTACAACCTGATTCTGAACCTGAAACTGGAGAATTTATTGTATCAAATGAATCTATGGATAAGCTATTAACAGAAATGAATTGTATTATGTGCGGTTTATGTGTTTCTGATTGTAAAGTCCTTGAAGTTGATAAAACCTTTATTGGCCCTGCAGCCTTAGCAAAAGCATCAAGATTTGTTTATGATCCAAGAGATGATCAAACAGACCAAAGATTAAATTACTTGAATGATGAACAAGGAGGGATCTGGGATTGTACTAGGTGTTTGCAATGTGTTGAAGTATGTCCTAAAGGTGTTTCTCCAATGGATAGGATTATGGATTTGAGAGAATCTGCAATTGAAATAGGAGCAAAGAAAACTCACGGCTATCATCATACTAACTCTTTTGAAAAATCTGTTACTGCAAATGGAAGACTAGATGAAACAAGGTTAGCAATAGAATCTGCAGGAATTTTTAATATTTCTAGACTAATAGATTTGATACCTGTAGGCTTGAAAGCACTTGTTAGAGGTAAACTACCTCCACTATTTCCTCATAAAGCTGAAGACAATAAGAAGATACAAGAATTAGCTAAGAAAATTAAGGAAGATAAATAATGAAATATGCATTTTATCCAGGATGTGTTGCAAGAGGGGGAACACCTGAATTGTTGAGCTCCTCTTTGGCAGTACTAGAAAAACTTGAAATAGAAGTTGAAGAATTAACTAAAGCTGGATGTACTGGTGCCGGCGTATTACAAGAAAAAAATCCGTTACTTGGAGATACCATCAATGTTAGAACTTTAGCTATGGCTGAAGAAAAAAAGCTTCCTATAATGACTCTTTGTTCGACATGTCAAGGTGTTTTAAGTCAAGCAAATCATAAGGTAAAAAAAGATAAAGATTACTTAAAGAAAATTAATGAATTATTAAAAGAAGAAGGTTATGAATACAAAGGTACAACTGACGTAAAACATTTGTTATGGATTTTAGTTGAAGATTATGGCTTAGACAAACTAAAAGATAATTTTATTAAGAAACTATCAGGAATAAGTTTTGCACCATTTTATGGTTGTTACATGGTGCGTCCTTCTGAAGCTCTTGGTTTTGATGAAAAACCAGAAAGACAAATGTATTTGGAGAAAATTATAGAATCAGTTGGTGCTACAGCGATCGAATTTCCTGGAAAATTTTCTTGTTGTGGATTTCCAGTATTATTTATAAATCAAACTAATTCTTTAAAAATGGTGTCGAACCATACTGGTTCTGCGAAAGACCTTGGTGCTGATGCTATGGTAACCCCTTGTCCACTTTGCCATTTGAATTTGGACGGCTATCAGGGTAAGGCACGAAAAAATAATAGGGGAGATAAAGCAGATCTTCCAATAATACATATGCCACAAATGATAGCTTTAGCAATGGGTATAGAAACAAAAGAAATAGGCCTTGGAAGGCATATAGTTTCTACAGAAGAAGTTGTAAATAAAATATAGATTCCAATTTTCTAATCATTGATCTAATGAAAATTTTTTACAGTAATAACTCAGGGCATGTAAAATGTATTATTATATTTTTTATTAAAAGTGAGAATTATGGAAAAAATCTTTAATCATATAGATCAACATATTGAAGAAACTATAGAAACTCTTTTTAAAATGGTATCTCAACCTAGTGTATCCGCTCAAAATTATGGATTTGATAAAGCCCCAAATCTTATAAAAAATATTTTGTCTGATTATGGATTGAATTCTCAATTATTAGATACACCTAATAATGGGAATCCTTCAATATTTGGGGAGTTAAAATCAAATAGCAATAAAACTCTAATGTTTTATACTCATTATGATGTTCAACCACCTGACCCACTTGAATTATGGGAATCGGATCCTTTTAAACCTGAAAAAAGGGGGAATAAGCTTTATGGCAGAGGAATGTCTGATGATAAAGGAAATATTGCTGCAAGGCTTGCTGCAATTAAAGCTTTTTTAGATATAGAGAATAAGCTACCTACCAATCTAAAATTTTTTATAGAAGGAGAAGAAGAAATAGGAAGTAGAAACTTATTAGGATTAATTGAAACTTATAAGCCAATACTTAAAGCAGATGCATGTATATGGGAAGGAGGAGGAGTAAACATGTCAGGTTCTCCTTTAATATATATTGGTCTAAAAGGTGGATTAACTATAAAAATGTCTGTTAATAAATTAAGTGTAGATGCCCATTCTTCTTATTCTCCGATATTACCTTCATCTATAGATAGATTAACAAAAGCTATGAATTCAATGAAAAACGATTTAGGTCAAATAATTATAGAAGGTTTTCATGATGCAATTATAGATTTAAACAAAGAACAAAGAGAAGCTATTAATTCTTTACCAGATGATACTAAAGAATGGGAGGATAAATTTGGAGTTAAATTATTAGGAAATGATCTTGAATCCATAGATGATTTAAATATGAAGCTTTACTCTGAACCAACAGCAAATGTAAACTCTATTCAGTCTGGTTATAATGGGCCTGGTATGAAATCTGTTGTACCTGCATATGCAGAATGTAAAATGGATTTTAGGTTAGTACCTAACCAAAACCCAGCAGAAATCTATGAATATATAAAAAAACATTTAATAAAAAAAGGTTTTTCAGATATAGAAATAGAACCACTTCATCAGATTTTTCCATTTAGAACAGATATGAATTCTGATTTGCTTGATATAGTGAAAACATCTGCGTTTGAAATTTATAATAAAAAACCTCTTGTTACACCAAATATGGCTGGCTCAGGGCCTATGTATGAATTTGGAGGACTTTTAAAAATGCCTATTTGTAGTGCTGGAGTAGATCATCCCACACATAATATGCATGCACCTAATGAAAACATAACTATAGATGATTTGTCTCTCGGTGCAAAGCACATTGCGTTAATAATGAAAAGATTTTCTGAAATATAGCTAAGAATTTTCTTCCATAATTTCCAACAATTCAATCACTGAATCTACTGATTTTGACAGAGCATTTTGTTCTTTAGTATTCAAATCTACTTCAATAACTTCTTCTATTCCTTCCGATCCTAGTTTTACTGGAACTCCTGCATAGACGTCGTTAAATCCATACTCTCCATTTAATAAAACAGCGCAAGGAAGAATTTGTTTCTTATCTAGAAGTATTGCTTCAACCATTTGAACAATTGCAGCAGATGGTGCATAAAAAGCAGAACCTGTTTTTAGTAATGCAACGATTTCAGCTCCACCATCTCTAGTTCTTTGAACGATAGATTCTAACTTATTTTTTTCAATCATTTTTTCAACTGGAACTCCTCCAACATTAGTTGCTCCAATGACAGGAACCATTGTATCTCCATGACCTCCTAAAACATATGCATTTACACTTTCAACAGAGACATCTAGTTCTTCCGCTATAAAAGTACTAAATCTTGCCGTGTCTAAAATCCCTGCCATTCCAATTACTCTTTTTGAGTCAAAACCACTTATGTTATAGGCATGTTGAACCATTGCATCTAAAGGATTTGAAACAACTATTATAATTGATTCAGGAGAGTGTTTTACAACTTCTTTAGTGACACTCCCTACAATTTTCATGTTAGTGAGTAACAAATCATCTCTACTCATTCCAGGTTTTCGAGCAATACCAGCGGTTATAACAACCAGATCAGAATTTGCTGTTTCTTCGTAACCATTTGAACCAGTTATTTTACTATCAGTTCCTAAAACCGGACCTGATTCTAGAATATCCAATGCTTTTCCCTGTGGCATATCTTCTACCACATCAACTAAAACAACATCTGCATATTTTTTCTCGAATATTCTTTGGGCTGTTGTTGCACCCACATTTCCAGCTCCAATAACTGAAACTTTAAATTTCATAATATTTTTCCTTTGCTAAAATTTTTTTTTAAATTATGATCCCCATGGTTTTATCAATTCTTTTAAAGACTTATATCCTTCTAAGAATCCTGGTCTATCTCCACTATAAACTTTATCAAACGTTTCTAGACTATTATCTAAAAATTTGTGAAGTTCTTTATTTCCTGGATTTGCATCAAGGTATGCATCTCTTATTAAAACGAAATGAATTCTTGGATCATAAGGCTGTTTTGTTCCTCCAACCCACTCATCTCCATCTAATAATCTTAGTAGCATGGCATCAGCTGAACCAAGTGTTTGTTCATGAATTGGAGGTCCATCCATTCTGTACATCACTGAAGTCATATCTCTACCATTTCCTGTAGAATAACCCATATCTGACCATAACTTTGATACGTCAACATCTTTGCCTAGTTGGCTAGCAACAATTCCGCTAAATGATCTTAAAGGATCAGATATATCTGCTAAAAGATCTGTTAGTCTATCACCATCTAGGTCTGTTGAAATAACTATCGTATCTTGTTTATTAATAATGTCCCATATAAGTAATCCGTAATTTGTATCAGCTATATGTTGCTCTATTTGTCCTGACCAATTTTCCATGCCATCTTTAAAATCATTTGGAAGCAAGTTTATAATTTTTTCTATACTTTCTTTGTGTTCTTCATATGGATCAACTGCATATTTTCTACCAACTTTAAATTTCGTATCTTTTAATAACCAAGAGTGTAGACCTGCATTTATACCATCTTCCATTGCTTGTGTGGGTTTCATTGCCACCCTACCTACATGTCCAGTATCATTTACTAGTTTTAGAAACAATCTATTTGCATATGCCATTTGAACACCAGGAGTATTCATCTCAGAATGTACTATCCCTGAATTATCTACATCAAATACATTTTTATTTTGAGAGTATGGTAAACAAGGCATGCTTCTTACAACAGTAATTGGGCCGTAAGGTCGTACATTACAATAAACTCCTGCTTGAGTTCTTAATGGAGCATTCCCTGATTTTCCCATTACTACAACTTTATTTCCTTTTCCATCGTTAACATAAGCGTCTCCGGCAGTAGACCATTTAATTGATGTACATGGAATATTTCCAAACCATGCCAATGCTTCTAATTTGGTGTCATGTCTATATTGAGACCACATAGGAACTGCATAATAGGGAAGTCCCAAAATATCTGCGGCAGCAATTGTACCTAGCAATGCATATGCATCAGTCAGTGAATGAGCTACAGGATTAATTTTTCCATCATGATGTCCACCTTGCCATACAATTGCATTTGGATATCCTTCTGGTTTTATATTTGCAGCAACAAATAAATCAGATAGTTTTTCAAAAAGATCACCACCGTCTGCTTCGGTTCTAGCAATATCAAGCAAGTCAATCATTTCTGCTCCTAATCATTTATAGTGGTATATTCCCATGCTTTTTTGGGGGATTCTCCAAAATTTTGTTAGATAAAATCTCTAAAGCATTTGCTAATTTTATTCTTGTATCTGCTGGGTCTATTACATCGTCAATATAACCTCTAGAGGCAGCAAGATATGGAGATGAGAATTTTTCTTTATATTCTTCAACAAGATTTTTTCTAGTTTCATCTGGATTCTTTGATTCAGATATTTCTTTTCTTGATATAACATTGACTGCACCTTCAGGACCCATAACTGCTATTTCTGCAGTAGGCCAAGCTAAGTTTAGATCCGATCTTAATTCCTTAGAATTCATCACTATGTAGGCGCCTCCATATGCTTTTCTTAGAATTACAGATAATTTCGGTACAGTTGCTTCTGCATAAGCATATATTAATTTAGCACCATGTCTTATTATTCCTTGATGTTCTTGATTTACTCCTGGCATGAATCCTGGGACATCAACCAGTGTTATGATGGGAATATTAAACGCATCACAAAAGCGGACGAATCTTGCAGCTTTATCTGAAGCATCTATATCAAGATTACCAGCCATATGTGCAGGTTGATTACCTACTATTCCTATACTTTGACCATTAATTCTTCCAAATCCTACTACTATATTTTTTGCAAAATTTGCATGAATTTCCATGAAATCACTATCATCTAAAATATTTAGAATCACATTTTTTATATCATAAGGTTGTGTTGATTTTTCAGGAATGATGTTCCTTAATTCTGGGACTTGAACTATTTCTTTTTGGAAATTTTTTTTAGGCGGATTTTCTACATTATTTGCAGGTATAAAATTTAATAGTTTCTTTACTTGATTTATACATTTTTTTTCGTTTTCGAAGACAAAATGTGCGACTCCTGACAAAGCAGTATGTGCACTAGCTCCCCCTAAATCTTCATGAGTTATTTCTTCCCCAGTTACGGATTTTACTACATCTGGACCAGTTATATACATTTGACCAATATTTTCAACCATAAAAATAAAATCTGTAATAGCTGGAGAATAAACGGCACCTCCTGCAGAAGGACCAGCAATAACTGTTATTTGTGGAATTACTCCTGAAAAATTAGTATTTCTTACAAAAACTTCACCGTAACCTGCTAACGAGTCTACTCCTTCTTGAATCCTGGCTCCACCTGAATCATTGAATCCAACAATTGGAGCTCCGTTTTTTGCTGCAAGATCCATAATTTTAGATATTTTTTTTCCTGCAACTAATGATAATGAACCTCCTAAAACAGTGAAATCCTGTGCATAAGCAAATGTGGCCCTCCCCTGAACGTTTCCAAATGCTGTTATAACTGAATCTCCATCAAAAACATTTTTGTCTAAACCTAAATCTTTTGATTGGTGACGTACAAAAGAGTCTATTTCTTCAAATTTGCCTTCATCAAAGAAAAAACTCAACCTTTCTCTAGCGGTCATTTTGCCTTTGCCTTTTTGAGATTCTATTCTTTTATCCCCACCACCTTTTTTAGCAATTTCTCTTCTTGCATTTAATTCATTCAAAAGATTATTGTTTTTATCTTTATCTGTCAATTTTCAACCTTAAATATATTTTCTTTTTTTCTACGTTCCAATGTTATAATTTTGAGATTAAATAATAAATACTAAATATAATTATTTATGAAAGAGTATATCAATAAATCAAATATGAATCCGGATAATTTACTCATAAATAATAAATCTATACTTATGATGGGGATAATAAATGCAACTCCCGATTCTTTTTCTGGTGATGGTATTTATTCAGATAAGAGTAATTTTGAGATTCTAGAGACTTGTCAATCAATGATTGATGCTGGAGTGGGAATCATTGACGTTGGAGGGGAGTCTACCAGACCAAAATCTATTTATAATCAAGTCGTTGAAATTAGTGAAGACGAAGAAATAGATAGAGTTATTCCACTTATTAAAACAATAAGAAAAAACTTCAAAATACCAATTTCGATTGACTCCAAAAAAACAAAAGTAATAAAAGAAGCCATAAAAGAAGGAGTAAATCTAGTAAACGATATCTCAATGCTTGAAGATGAAAACCTAATTGAATTACTAAAAAACTATGATATTTATTACGTTCTAACTCATTATAGAAAAGAAGGTAAACATAAAAAAATTATTTCCGAAATGCTAAATGATTTAAACAATAAACTTAATATGTTGACTTCTGGTGGCATAAACAGAGAAAAAATAATTTTAGATCCAGGAATTGGTTTTGGAAAAAAATATTTCCATTCTGCAGAAGTTCTTTCAAAAATAAATCTTTTGAAAAAAGCCTTTAATTTACCTGTAATGGTAGGAGCATCACGTAAATCGTTTATAGGCGAATATATTGACAAAGATGTAAATGAAAGAATCTTTGGAACAGCAGCGACGGTAGCATACAGTATCATGATGGGAGCAAATATTGTAAGAGTTCATGATTACAAAGAAATGATTGATATTAGAAATATTACTGAAACTTTAATAGAATTTTCAAAAAAAGAATGAGTTTTGTGAATAAAACTCATGTTGTATTATTGTCTATAGGTTCTAATTTAGGTGATAGAAATCAAAATATACAATTTTGTTTGGACAAGATCAAAAGAATTGGAAAAATAATTAAGATTTCTTCAATTATTGAAACCAAGCCCTATGAAGTAATTATTCAACAAAATGATTTTTTTAATTTAGTTATAAAACTTGCATACCAAGGCTCCCCACAGAAATTATTATTGGAATTGAATGAAATTGAAGAAACAATGGGTCGAGTTAGAAGAGGTATTAAAAACGAACCTCGTATTATAGACATTGATATTATTTTTTTTGACAAAAAAATAGTTAATGAAGATAATTTAGTGATTCCACATCCTAGATATTCTGAAAGGCTTTTTGTATTAATTCCTATGAATGAAATAGCATCTAATTTTAAAGATCCTAAAACTAAAAAAAGAATTTCTGAAATTTTAAAAAATACTCAAAATAGAAGCAATAAGATAAATTAGCATTGTTATAAAAATTGATGGATTAGGTTTTTCTGACTTATTTTTTATGTTTCTGCTTTTCCATATAAGATATATAACAATAAAGCTTAAAATCACCTTTGTAAGTAAAAGTATTGCAGAAAAATTTGAATAATTACCATAGGTTAACTTATCAAATGATATGAGTATTCCAGAAGCAAACAAAATTATTGTAGAAACTGTAAGTACGCTATTATATTCAGATATGAAATCAGCTTTATTAGAATCTTTATAGACAGTTGATTTTAAAAAGTATAATAAAGACCCACCTAACCAAATCCCTGCACCCATGCTATGTATCCAAATTAGAATTAAATATAGATAATTATTCATCTGTTTGTATGCTTCTTATTTTTCTTTTGACTTGTTCTTTATCTATAATGCCAATCCATCTTTTGATCTCATCTCCTTTATTATCAAATAAAATTGTAGTTGGGAAAACTGTAATTTCAAAGTTTTGAACAAGGGAATCTCCATCGTCTACTATTGATTTGTATTGAATTTTTTTATTTTGAAACATTTTCACACCATCATCCTTTGTGTCTAAACCTAAAACTTGAACGCCTATTATTGATGTTGAATCTAATTCTTTGGTAATTTCATTTAATATTTCCAATTCATATACACATGGAGGGCATGAGGGGAACCAGAAATTTAATAATACTGATTTATTTTTATAATCATTAATGTTGAATTTTTTATTATCAATCGTTTCATTAGGTAATTCTATTTCAAAGATGTTGACACTTTTACTATCACAAGAAAAAAAGAGAAAAAAAATGGTAGATATTACTATAATTTTTTTCATTATATTAATACATTTCAGTAATTGAATCTTCTATTCCTTCAACGATTCTATCTATATTTACTCTGATTTGTTCCATAGTGTCCCTATTTCTAATCGTTACTGCATTGTCATTTTCTACACTTTCGAAATCTATAGTTACACAAATTGGAGTTCCTATTTCATCTTGTCTTCTATATCTTCTGCCAATAGATTGAGTATCGTCATATTGTGTATTATATTTGCTTTTCAAAATGTCATAAACTTTTTTACTTAAGGATGATAATTTCTCATTCTTAGATAAAGGTAATATTGCTACAGTTATCGGTGAGATTTGAGGATGTAATTTCAACAAAGTCCTTGTTTCATTTTCAAGTGCTTCTTCACAATATGCGTCACATAAATATGCTAAAACACTACGGTCTGCACCCATTGAAGGTTCAATTACAAAAGGAGTGTATCTTTCATTTGTACTTTGATCAAAATAAGTTAAATCTTTGCCAGATAACTTTGTATGAGCTTTTAAATCATAATCTGTTCTGTTAGAGATTGTTTCCAATTCTCCCCAACTCCAAGGAAAATTATATTCAATATCTGCACTTGCTTTTGAATAATGAGGTAATTCAGATTTATCATGATTTCTTAATCGCAAATTTTCTTTTCTAATTCCGTATTGTTTGAACCATTCCATAGAAAAATCTATCCAATATTTATACCAATTTTCATCTTCTCCCGGTTTGCAAAACCATTCCATCTCCATCTGTTCAAATTCCCTGGTTCTGAATGTAAAATTGCCTGGAGTTATTTCATTTCGAAAAGATTTACCTTGTTGGGCAATTCCAAATGGGATTTTTTTTCTTGATGAATTGAATACATTGATAAAATTCACAAACATAGCTTGAGCTGTTTCAGGTCTTAGGTATACGGTAGCATTTTCGTTTTCTAAAGGACCCATAAAGGTTTTAAACATAAGGTTAAACATTCTTGGTTCGGATAAAATTCCTCCTTCAGGAGAAGGAGGATTGTTTTCCTCATAATCTTTTAAATTCGTTATATCCGCTAATTTATCTTTTATTTGGTTTTTTACATCTTCAATATCATTTGCTTCAATTGAGAATATTTGTTTTTTGCCCTTATCTTCTTTTTCGACTATAAAGATATTATCTTCTCGATATCTTTTTCCTGTTTCAGAACATTCTACAAGGGGATCAGAAAATGAATCTAAATGGCCAGATGCTTGCCAAACATTAGGATGCATTAATATAGATGCATCAAATCCCAAAATATCTTCTCTTTCACTAACAAATGATTTCCACCATAGATCTTTTATATTTCTCTTGATTTCTACACCCACTGGCCCATAGTCCCAAACAGATGCTAACCCTCCATATATTTCACTAGAAGGAAAAATAATTCCTCTTCTTTTAGAAAGAGAAACTAATTTGTCTAGATCAGTTAATTTGTAATTATTAATAGGCATTGACTTCTTATGTATTTATATCACTTAAAAATTCTACCTTTAAATTGATATTAATCTCTAGGCTCCTTATACTTCATATTAATAACTTTCTTGTTATATTTAACAAAATTAATAGATAGGAAAAAAAATGTCTAATCAGAATCTAAAAAATAAGATAGCAATTGTGACTGGAGCGGGAAGTGGAATTGGAACAGGAATATCAAAAATTCTTCATGATAGAGGGGCGACACTTGCTTTGTGTGATTTATTTGGAGAATCTGCTGAAAAAACAGCTAAAAATTTATCAAATGATTATCTTTTCGATTCAGTTGATGTCACAGAAAAAAGTGACATTGAAAAATTTAGAGACAAAGTTATAGAAAAACACGGTAAGATTGATATTTTAGTATCTAATGCAGGAGTTATAGGAGCAAAAGGTTTCGCAGAGAGAAAAGACTATTCAAAACAGGATTGGGATGATACTTTTGATGTGAATGTTATTGGAGTTGTTAACAGTGCTGATGCAATTGTTGATCATATGAAAAATAATAAATATGGAAAAATAATAAATATTGCTTCACATGGAGGAAGAAAACCAAGAGGTTTGGGTGATTTACATAGAGGAAATGTTCAAACACCATACTTAGTATCTAAAGCAGCTGTCATTCAATATACTCATTTACTAGCAATAGAACTTGGTAGATACAATATAAACGTAAATGCGGTATGCCCTGGGGTTATTTGGACTCCTATATGGAGACAAATTGCGGAGAATCATATTGAACAAAATCCAAACCTAAAAAAGATGACTCCAAAAGAAGTTTTTGATGAACTAGCTGTAAAAGCTAGAACTCCCTTAGGAAGAGGACAAACTCCTGAAGATATAGGAAAAACAGTTGCGTTTTTTGCCTCTGAAGATTCCTCAGAAATTACTGGACAAGCTTTAAATGTTAATGGTGGAGCGTCTCTTAATTAAATTTAAGGAATCTAATGAAAAATTCTTATGACTATATTGTTATTGGTGCTGGATCTTCGGGTGCAGTTATTGCTTCCAGATTAAGTGAAAATCCAAATAACCAAGTATTGCTTATTGAAGCAGGTGAAACTTTTGAAAAGATCGAAGATATACCTGATGTTATAAAAAGAGGAATGGCTACTGGGGCTGATTGGACAGGAAACTTAGCGGTTGGAACTGAATATGATTGGAAATATAATGCAATATCTAACCCTGAATTTAAAAATATGGGAGTACCTAGGGGTAAAGTAATAGGAGGAACTAGTTCAATAAATGGACAAGTCTTTGTAAGAGCAATTCCTGAAGATTTTGAAAATTGGAAAAATACAGGACTGGATGATTGGTCATTTGAAGATTGCTTAAAATATTTTATTAAGCTTGAAAATGATCTTGATTTTGAAAATGAATATCATGGTAATGATGGTCCAATTCCCGTTAGAAGACATAAGTTAGATACATTGTTACAAGATCAATTAACTTTTTATGAAACTGTTAAAGATATGGGCTTTCCAGAAACGGAAGATCATAATATGCCTTTTTCTGAAGGAGTAGGGCCCTTACCTTTAAATAACCCACATGGCATCAGATGGAGTACAGGTATATGCTACGTAATGCCAGCCTTATTTAGAGATAATTTCAAAGTTTTATCCAATTCAAAATGTAAAAAGATCATTATTGAAAATGGTATTCAAATTGGGATATTACTTGAAAATGATGAAATCTATGAAGCTGGAGAAATCATTATCTCTGCTGGAGCTGTAGAAAGTCCAAAATTACTATTAAATTCTGGGATTGGAGATAAAGAAGAAATTACTAATTATGGCTTAGAACACATACACCAGCTTAAAGGAGTAGGGAAAAATTTAAGAGACCATCCTGCTGTAGAATTGGTATGGAAATCAACTGAAAAATTATTAGATCAACTTACAGATGTTGGGGCTCAAAAAGTAGCTTTAAGGTATACCTCTAATAATTCTAAAGATAGATTGGATATGATTTCTGTAATGAGGTTTCAACCTGGGGGTATTTCTAAGGATGACTTACATTTTAGGACCTCTGATTTTGGTGAATCAAGAATTGCTATAACTACAGGATTATTTTTAGCTAAAAGTTCTGGTGAACTAACTTTAAACCCTAAAGATCATTATTCTTATCCAATAATAAATTATAATTATTTAAGTAATGATTATGACTTACAGAGACTGATTGAAGGAGTCAAATTTAATTTTGAAATAGCTAGGAATAGTAATTTTGATTCTTTCAGGGGAGATTTAGTTGAACCAATGCCTCAAGCATTAGAAGATGAAAAAGTATTAATAAAATGGATAAAATCCAAAGTTCATACAATGCATCACATATCTGGCACATGTAAGATGGGAAATGAATCTGACGATTTTGCAGTAGTGAACAAACATGCTAAAGTTTTTGGAATAGAAGGTCTAAGAGTAGTTGATTGTTCAATTATGCCTGATTGTGTAAGAGCAAATACAAATGCAACTGCAATAATGATGGGTGAGAAAATATCTGATCACATAATGCATGGAGATTAATATGAATGGAAAAGAATTAAGACAAAGAGCTAGAAACGGAGAAAATTTCACAACGTCAGGTTTGGCTAAAGGACATGTTCAAACAAATGTAGTAATCATCCCAAAATCTCATGCTTTTGATTTTATGCTTTTTTGTATAAGGAATCCAAAACCTTGTCCAATAGTTGAAGTTTTTGATCCAGGGAATTTTAAGTCCAACTATGCTATAGATTCGGATATTAGAACTGATGTACCTGAATATAAAGTATTTAAAAAAGGAGAACTTTTTGAATTTTCTACAGACATTAAATCATTTTGGCGATCAGATTTTGTGGTTTTTCTTTTAGGCTGTTCTTTTACATTTGAAAATGAGTTAATTAAAAATGGAATCGATTTACCTTATTTTACAAATAAAAAAAATGTTCCAATGTTTATAACTTCAATAGATACTGAACCAGTAGGAGATTTTTCTGGGAAAATGGTTGTTACTCAAAGGTGGGTGAAAAAAGATAAGGTTGTAAAAGCAGTACAGGCCACGAGTAGATATCCTAATCAACACGGAACACCAATACAAATAAATAATTCTGAAGATATTGGGATTATAGATCCATATAAACCAGATTTTGGAGACCCTTGGATTCCTAAAAACACCAAAGACTATATTCCAATGTATTGGGCATGTGGTGTGACTCCTCAGTTAATACTTCAATCTGCAAAGGTTGATATTTCAATAACCCATTCTCCTGGAAAGATGTTCGTAACGGATCTTAAGGATGAGGATATGGCAGTGATATAGTGGATTTTTTGGATATAGAAAAAATTATTTTACAAGATGATACAAGAGGTATGTCTTCATTATATGAGCATATCAATAAAGGCTTTATAGAAAGATCGGCTGATTTGCTTTTAGATACAAAAGGTAGAATCTTTATTTGTTCGGGATTTTATATATTAAATTCTAAATCACCTGAAACAGATGGTCCTCCTGGAGCTATTTCTTTAGCTAAAACTTTAGAAGCTCTAGATCATGATGTTTACTTTGTTACTGATAAATATTCAAAATCAATATTTCAAGGGATGTCAGATAAAAATAAAGTTATAGAATTTCCTATTACTAGTCATGCGGAATCAAATAAAATAGCTAATGATCTGATAAAGAGTTATGATCCTCAACTGCTTATTTCTATTGAAAGGGCGGGGCTTTCCTTTGATGGTAAATATAGGAATTTTAGAGGAATAGATTTCTCAGATTATAATGCGAAAGTTGATTATTTATTTGAACAATTACCTAATTCAATTGGTATAGGTGATGGAGGGAATGAGATTGGAATGGGAAATTATAAAAAGGAAATTTTAGATTTAGGAATATATAGCAATCCATCAGTTATTACTACAACAGAAAATATAATTGCCAGTACATCTAATTGGGGTGCCTTTGGATTAATTGCGGGGATATCAAAAAAAATTGGCAAAAATTTATTACCTTCAATCGAAGAGGGTAAAATGATGATCGAAAAAACAGTTGAATTAGGAGCTGTAGAAGGGATGTCTGGAGAATCTAAACCTTGGGTAGATGGAAGATCAATTGAAGAGGATCAGATTTGTTTAAGAGATCTTAATAGTTTATTTTGATTTTTTTTTGATTAATGTTTCTTTAGAAAGAAACCCAAGAAATACAACCCCAACGATTGCTATAAATCCAGAAGATAAACTTGCTAAACCTAGTGAAAAAACATTTGCTAGCACACCTATAAATGCAGGACCAGATGCTCCTCCGGCATCGGATATTAATCTCCATATACCCAAAAAACTAGCTGGATTTTTTTTTGGTGATAAATCTGCCCCAAGAGTTATAACTAAACCGCTTGATATTCCATTACCTATACCGGCTAATAATGATGATAATAACAATGTATTGTAAGAAGTTAAATAAGGCAAAGGATTTCCTACGGTTCCCATCAACATCAAGCTTAATCCCAATATAATATATGTTGGAATTCCTGTGAATTTTCTTCCAAATCTATCCATTACATATCCTGAAATTGGGAACATTATTGTGTCTACTACGTGACTTAAAGTCACTAAATACCCAATTTCGTCTTTTCTTAGATCTATATTATCTCCCCAAATTGGTATAAAAAATTCTCTACTTGCACGTAAGAATTGTAATGCTACTGCAGCAATTCCAGTTGTCAAATATACTTTTTTGTGTTTTGAGAAAGTATATGTAAATTCATTTATAAACTTTCTTTTTGTATCTGTAATAGTCAGTTCAAAATTTCTTGTGGTATTTATTATCAAAACCAAGGTCATTAGAGAAATCAAAGCTTGAATGAAGAAAGGAGATCTTATGGAGACAAATTCCGCTAGAATTCCACCTAATAATGGTCCGATTATTGTCGCAGTTCTGCTTAGCCCTCCAAATAGTGCCAATGCCTTTCCTCTTTGTTCATTTGGTATTACTGAAGCTATATAAGAATGTCTAGATATTGACCATAATGCGAAACTCATTCCCGCTAAAAATCTTGATAAAATCAGCATTGTAAAATTTTGACTTAAAGCAGCAAAAATAGAACTGACTGTAAATAAAAGGACTCCCGCAATCATAGTTTTATTTAATCCAAATCTACCAATTAGAACTCCTGCAGGAACATCAAATCCCATAGTACCAAAATGTCTAGCAGATACTGCTAATCCAACTAGTAAATCACCTGCACCAAAGGTTTCTCTGGCATATAAAGGTAGAACGGGTAATAGTAAACCTTGACCCATCGCCAAAAGGAAACTTGGCGCATAGACACTCCAAAATATAGATCTGATACTAAATTTGTTATTATTCAAATGTGTTTTCTATGGGTTTTTGGTATATCCCCATTCATCATTTTTTCTATTTGAGTGCTTTGAGTTAGTACCTGCATTAAATTCCAACATATTATCATCATCATCCTTAATATACACAAATTTTTGACCATCATAACGCTCTCCTGGACCATTAATAATCTCCCACGATGAATTCCTCAAAATTTCAACAGTTTCTTCAAAATTTTCCACTTCAAAAGATACATGAGAATTTGGAAGGGGATTGCCTGGACCTTCTTTTGGTTCTATAAGATGAACCATTGTTCCATCTGATGTTTTTGACCAAATCACATGCTTTTCATCTACCATCGAAGGAATAATTGTTAGACCCAAAAGTTTTTTGTACAATTCGAATGATTTTTTTCTATCATTTATGGGAATTCCAACATGATTTATTTTTTTTATTTTTATATTTGGTTTATTTGACATGTTGTTTATCTCTATTCTATTTCTACAATTATTTCTATTTCAACAGCCATGTTATTTGGAAGTGAACCCATTCCAACTGCTGACCGTGCATGTTTACCTTTTTCTCCGAATACTTCTCCAAACAAATCCGAACAACCATTTATAACTATAGGATGATCTTTGAAGTCTGGCTCAGCATTAACCATTCCAAGTACTTTTACTATCTTGGAAACTCTGTCAAGTGAACCCAAATATGCATTCATTGCTGATAAAAGATTTATCGCAGTATTTCTTGCTAAATCATAAGCCTCTTCAGCTGTTATATCACTACCAACCTTCCCAGTAATGAATTCTCCATTTTCATTTCTAGGTCCTTGGCCAGATAGATATATCAAATTTCCCGTTTGTTGAACAGGTATATAATTAGCCACGGGTGAAGGTGGAGATTTTAGAGTTATTCCTAATTCTTTAAGTTTGTTATCAATAGACATTATTTACTCCTTTATTTTGGTTCTGTCATACTTAATGGTTCTAATATTTTATCAATTTCTTTCTCTGATAAACTCGTTTCTCTAAGGGTCACTTCTTTGATTGTTTCATTATTTTGTGCTGCAATGTGTGCAATATTTGCTGCTTTGTCATATCCAATTATTGGTGCGAGTGCAGTACATATTGCAAGTCCTTTAGAAATCATTTCTTGGCCTTTAGAGGTAGAGACTAAACCAGCGATACATTGGTCTACAAAATTATTTGACCCTGTCGATAAAATTTCAATAGATTCCAATAAATTGTGTGCTGCAATAGGCATCATAACATTGAGTTCAAAATTTCCACTTTGTCCTGCTATAGCAATTGTTTGATCATTTCCCATAACTTGTGCGCATATCATAGTAACTGACTCTGCAATTACTGGATTGATTTTTCCAGGCATTATAGATGACCCTGGTTGTACTTCAGGTAAAATTATTTCACCAATGCCAGCACGAGGTCCTGAGCCCAACCATCTTATATCATTTGATATTTTCATAAGGCTTACTGCGTAGCTTCTTAGACAACCTGATGCGAAAACAATTGAATCAATAGTTGATTGTGCTTGAAAATGGTTTTCAGTTTCAGAAAAATTGAGACCTGTCTTTTTACTGATTCTATCAATAACTTTTCCACAAAACTCTGGATTCATACCTATACCAGTTCCTACGGCTGTTCCTCCTAGAGCTAATATTGATAATGCCTTTAATGCGGATTGTATTTTATTTATTGAATTTCTTACTTGTCCATAATAACCTTTGAACTCTTGTCCTAATCTTATTGGAGTAGCATCCTGAAGATGAGTTCTACCAGTTTTCACTACATTCCAAAACTCTTTAGATTTTTTTTCTAATTCTTTTTCTAATCTAGTCATTAAGGGGATTAAATTATCATTCATTGAAATAGCTGCTGCGATGTGAATTGCACTAGGAATAACATCGTTAGAAGATTGACCTTTGTTTACATGATCATTTGGATGTACTGGGTCTCTTGATCCAATTTGTCCACCAAGTTTCAAAATTGCAAGATTAGAAATTACTTCATTAGCATTCATATTGGTTGAAGTGCCGGAACCTGTTTGAAAAACATCTACAACAAAGCTTGAATCATGCTTTCCTTCAATTACTTCTTGCGAAGATTCTATAATAGCATCGGCTATATCAGTTGTTAACAGGTTCAACTCTTTATTTATTTCTGCTGCAGATTGTTTTATTAGGCCTATTGATTTTATAAAAGATCTTCCAAGTCTCAGGCTTGAGATAGGAAAATTTAATTGAGCGCGTCGCGTATTAGCACCATAAAGTGCTCCTGAAGGAACTTCTAGCTCGCCCATAGAGTCTTTTTCTTTTCTCATGTTCACAAGAATTCTCCTATTTATTATGTCTTTCGTCATATTCTGCAAATGTTTTTGCAGCGGCTGCAAGTGAGTTGACCGCTGTTGGATAACCACCATAAAAGAGCATTTGTGTTATCAATTCTACTATTTCCTCTTTTGACCATCCATAATTTAAGGCTCCAGTTATATGTCCTGGTAATTGGTTGGGCTTATCAAGGACAATTAAGGCTGCAATTGTACATAAAGATCTTATTTTGCCATCTAATTTTGGTCTTTGATAAATATGACCGAAAAGAGTGGCGTTTATTAATTCAAAAGCTTCCTCAGTAGATTTTGCAACCTCAGGTGGTTTTGGTGCTCCATCATAATACCATTCTCTCCATTCATTAGCTTTTTTCTTTAGTTCTTCAAAATCACTCACTTTTTCTTCTCCTGTTTTTTATAAATTTGATTTATAAGGTTTATAAACACCAACAATCATAGCAATAAGCGTTATTAAGCTAGATATCCAAAATATAGCATTAATTCCAAATAAATTTACTATTAAACCAGATAGGGCAGGACCTAAAAACATACCAATGGCGTAAAAAGCTTGGTATGCTCCCATAGCAAGTCCTCTGGACTCTTTATTAAAACTAGTTAATATCAATGTAATGGTTACTGTATAAAGTATTCCTCGTCCAAATCCAGCAACAAATTGCAGGCCAGCAATAATAATAAGGTTTTCTACGTATGCTGTTAAAATTAAACTGCAAAACATTGAAATTGAACCTAAGAAAATGGTTTTTCGAATCCCGAGTCTGTTTATGAAAAAGGCGGATAAACTCATACCAGCTATAGCTGCAAGTTGAGATAAAGTGGTTATATCTCCAATATTTGTCTTACTTCCTCCTAAATTTTCAATTATTATCGGAAGGAATCCCAAAGTCACTCCAAAGGTTACAAAATGAAAACCAATTGCAATAATTGATACTCTTAGTAAAGTGTTGTTTTTTATTATGTGCATTAGATTGATTGTTTTATGTCTATTATTCCGAGGTTCTTTTGAAAAAAATAAAACAAAAATACCCAATATGCTTACACATACAGAACTATAGAATGGAGTAGAAATTCCAAACATGTCTGCCATTCTCCCACTAATTAAAGTGGCAATAGTTATTGCTATTCCATTTATACCCATCATAAAAGAAGTAGCATAATGTAAAAATTCTGTTTTGAATTGAGATGCAAACAAAACACTTATAGCAACCCAACCCGCTCCTGCAATCCCTGTTATTGATCGCGCAAGAAATATTTCAAATGAATTATCTGCAATTGCTAATCCAAATGACCCTGTAGCAGAGCAAATCATTGTAAGTATAGCAAAGGGTTTCGTACCCCATTTATCGACTGCGTATCCTAACGGAATTCTAAGAAACATTTGACCTATAGCATAAGAAGCAATTATATAACCAATCATAGTTGAACTTGCACCGATTGCTTTTGCATGATTGGGTAAAATAGGGACATATAAATATAAAGATACCCAAAATAAAAATGTACCTACAATAACAAAAATAATTGAAGGGTTTTCTTTAATTTCTTTGAATAGATATTTCAATATGATATATTTTTTTTTATACATCCAAATTACTTATAAAATATGGTAAACTCCATAATAAAAAGGGGAAGATATGAAGTATTGTTATGCTAATAGAAGAATGACGTTATATCCTAATTCAGTAGATCCATGGGCACTTTCTCCTGATGATTACACTAAAGAATTTTTAACTCGAGTAAAAGATATGGGATTTGAAGCTATAGAAATGTCTACAGAAACATTAGATAGAGTAGGCGGAACAAAACAAACTATAACTGAATTTACAAAAAGAATTAATGGTTTTGGATTAGATATTGGAGCCATTAGAAGTGGAGGAACTTTAACTGAAGCAAAGAATGGACCTGAAAATGTTAAAAAAATGGAAAAATCAATTAATTATGGAAAATATTGTAGAGCAGAAGTAGTCAATGGAGCTATAAGTGCTCCTGCAAGATATCCAGGGAATCCACCTGGTAGTTTACCTGCTTCAGCATCAGGTTGGCCTCAAGCACAGGATTCTTCTAAGGACGCCAATATATGGGTTTATGATCATTTGGCAAAAATTTATCAAGATGCATGTGATTCAGCTTCTGATGACAATATAGATATTTCTGTTGAAATCCATCAAAATTCTCCTGTTGATAATTCCTGGTCTGCAATGTATTTACATGAACTTGTTAACCGAGAAAATTTTGGAATTAATCCTGATTTAGGTAATGTTTTGTGGAACTATGATCAACCTGAAGAATCATTTGAAGAATGCATAGATAATGTTGCTTCAATTTCAAAGTATTGGCATTGTAAAAATTTGCACACTGTATACCATCCAGAGAATCAGAGATCCGTTTTTATTAGGGTCCCTTTACCAGATGGTGAAATTGATTATAGATATGCAATAACTTCTATGACCAACTCTGGATATACAGGATATATGGCTATTGAAGGGGCATCAAGTGGCGATCAGTTTTATAAAGATTTTCAAAGTATAAATTATGCAAAAGGTGTTATTGAATCTTTAGATGTCTAAATCTTTGGGAGCCTTCCCATATTTTGATATCCAAGAGAGTAATATCGAAACAAGGAATAAAACCCCTATGCCAATGAAAGCATTTCTATAGGAGCCTGTATTATCGTGAATTATTCCTGCAATTAGTGGTGCAATAGCCATGGTAATAGCTGATAAAAATTGGTTTATTCCCATCATAGATCCAATATTTTTCATACCAAATTGTTCAACTACCATAAGTGGAATTAAAGCTCCGAATGCTCCAAATCCTAATCCATAAACGAAACATCCAAGAAATAAAATATAGTTACTACCACTAATACATAAAACAAAAACTCCAATAGTTTGAAAAAAGAAACTTAAAATCAAAGTTTTTCTTGCGGTGTATGTTTCGCTTGCTCTACCAAAAGTTATTTTCCCAATAATTCCCATAAATGCTATCATCATTAGACAACCAGTAGCCATTTTATAGCTCATTCCCTCATCGGACAGGTATTGAGTTAACTGAGTTAAGATTCCCTGATATGTTAAAACTCCTAACATTAGTGATAAATTTATTGTCCAGAAACGAAAAGATTTGAAAGCTTCACTTAGAGAAAACCCCAGTTCAGCTTGTGCCTTGGTTATGGACAGCATATCTGGATCTCTATTAGTTCTAATTGATTCTTTTTCAATAGTATCTAAAGATTCCGTAACTATAATATAAGCAAATATTGCCAAAAAGAGCATTATTATTCCAAAAATGAAATATGCCATTTCCCAATTGACAAAAGTAATTATAGATGCTGCCAAAGCTGGCATGGTAAATCCACCAAAATTGTTTCCAGATGTTACTGCACCCATAACTCTACCCTTAGTTTTTGGAAACCAAATTGGTACTATTTTTCCAGCAGCTATTTGAGTAGCTCCTGGGAATCCAGCATATATTAATCCACTGTATAAATACCATTCCCATAATGTTGAAATTGTTGGTCTTAATAAAAATCCAATACTAATAATCAGTAAAGAAATAAAAAGAACCAACCTAATTCCGTGTTTATCTGCCAATTTCCCTAGGATAGGACCTGTTATTCCTGAGACAAAAGCCAAAGACAGTGCTGCGTTTAATTGAGTCTTAGTCCATCCAAACTGCGATTGAAGAGGTTCAGCAAATTGACCGAAGGCATATTGAGACATCCCTATGGATAATCCAGTTGATAAAAAGGCAACAAATGCAATCTGATATCCACGATAGGGTATTTTCATTTAGAAGTCCTTAAAATCATTTTGTTGAAAACAATGAATTTATTCTATATTATATCTTCAATAAAGATAACGAAAGATTTATTATTACTGAAAGTATTTATTGTTTAGAATCGAGGTGAAATTATAGTGACAACTAAAAATATCAACTATGAACCTGTTTTGAATTGGGCTAAATTACCCATGGGCATATCTTTTTACGGAGACTGTGCAGCAGTAGCAACAGATTCTAAAGATAATGTTTATGTGTTTAACAGAGGAACAGACCCTGTATGTGTTTTTGATGAATCTGGCAATTTTATAAGATCTTTTGGAAAAGGAGATTTTGATGGAGCTCATGGTATTGCGATAGATGAAGATGATAATATATATTTGGTTGATACTGGTGGACATTTCGTACAAAAGAGAGATAATGACGGAAAAGTTATTTTCACCATTGGAGAAAGAGGTAAACCCTCTGCTTGGCAAGAAGGAGGCATGTTTAATAGACCGACTGACATAATAATTCATCCTAAAACAGGTGAATTATTTATTTCAGATGGATATGGAAATTCCAGAGTTCACAAATTATCTCCAGATGGTAAACATATTAAGAGTTGGGGAGTTCCAGGAACTGAGAATGGAGAATTTTCATTACCTCATAGTATTTCAATGATTGGCGATGACAAAGTTATAGTTGCTGATAGAGAGAATTTTAGATTACAAATCTTTACTACAGAAGGTGAATATTTAGACCAGTGGCACTTACATCACCCAATGTCTGTTATTCAAGGTAAAAATGGAGATAATAATTTATATATTGGAGAAATGGGACCACCTTTTGTTCAAACTGGTGTTCCTGGTTTGGGGAATAGAATTGTGGTTCTAAATCCTGAAGGTGAAAGAGTTTCACATTTTGGAAATGGTTTGCCTGGACAAAACCCGGATCAATTTGTTGCTCCACATGGTGTAGGAACGGATTCTAAGGGAAATGTTTATGTAGCAGAAGTAGCTTGGACTTGGTGGGGTTCCAAAAGAGACCCTCAACCATTAGGAGAACTTATTTCTTTAAGAAAATGGAAAAGAAAGTAAATGAGAAAATATGAGTGATTCTAATTTGAAATTTGAACCAGTCCCTAATTGGGCTAAATTGCCTATGGGAATATCTTTTTATGGAGATTGTGGAGGAGTTGCAACAGATTCTAAAGATAATGTTTATGTGTTTAACCGAGGGACAGATCCAGTATGTGTTTTTGATGAATCAGGAAACTTTATAAAATCGTTTGGGCATAATGAATTTGATCGTCCACATGGCATTGAAATTGATAAAGAAGATAATATTTACCTAGTTGATGATGGTCCAGGAAATTTTGTCCAAAAAAGAGATAACAATGGCAAAGTTATCTTTACTGTTGGAGAAAGAGGAAATGAGGCCCCATGGCAAGGTGGAGATATGTTCAACAGGCCTACAGATATAGCTATTCATCCAAAAACAGGTGAATTATTTATTTCAGATGGATATGGAAATTCTAGAGTTCACAAATTATCTCCAGATGGTAAACATATTAAAAGTTGGGGAGTTCCTGGATCAGGTGATGGAGAATTTTCTTTGCCTCATAATATTTCAATGATTGGCGATGACAAAGTTATAGTTGCTGATAGAGAGAATTTCAGATTACAAATCTTTAATACAGAAGGCGAATATTTAGATCAATGGCATATACATCATCCAATGTCCGTTACAGAAGGTAAAAATGGAGATAAAAATTTATATATTGGAGAAATGGGCCCTCCAGAAGTACAGCATGGTGTCCCAGGTTTGGGGAATAGAATTGTGATTCTAAATCCTGATGGTGAAAGAATTACACATTTTGGAAATGATTTGCCAGGACAAAACCCGGATCAATTTGTTGCTCCACACGGCGTTACTACAGATTCTAAAGGAAATGTATATGTAGGTGAAGTAGCTTGGACTTTTTGGTATTCTAAAAAAGATCCTCACCCTCTGGGTGAATTGGTGTCGTTAAGAAAATGGATAAAAAAATAATTTAGGATAAAAATAAAAATGAAACAAATAACTAAAGATACCGTTTTTAAACCAGAACCAATGTGGGCTAAACTGCCTCATCCAATGCGTTTTCATGAGGCTACAAGTGTCGCAACAGATTCTGAGGATAACGTTTACGTATTTAATAGAGGTGCCTATCCATTAATCATATTCGATAAAGAAGGTAATTATTTATCACATTGGGGCGAAGGTGAATTTGATAGACCTCACGGAATTAGAATTGATCAAAATGATGATTTGTTTTTAATAGATGATATGGCGCACATGGTTCAAAAGAGAGATAAAAATGGTGGTATATATTTTACTATTGGAGAAAGAGGAAAAGCAGCTGAATGGCAAAGTGGCAAGTTTTTCAATAGACCAACCGATGTTGCTATAGATGAAGAATCTGGGAACATTTTTGTATCCGATGGATATGGAAATTCTAGGATTCATAAATTTACTTCTGATGGTAAACATATAAAAAGCTGGGGTCAACCAGGATCAGAAAATGGACAATTTTCATTACCTCATAATCTTTCCATTTTTGATACTAATAAAATAGCCTTATGTGATAGAGAGAATTTTAGAGTTCAGATATTTAATTTTGAAGGAGAATATATTGACCAATGGCATTTTCATAGGCCTATAGCCATTTATTCAAAACAAAATTCAAAAAACTTGTTTATTGCAGAAGCGGGTATCACTGGGGAATCTGGGAATAACGGAGTTCCTAATTTAGGTCTAAGGATAGTTATAGTTAATGAAAAAGGAGAAAAATTGACATCTTTTGGTAAAGGAACTCTTGGAGAGAATCCTGATCAAATTATCGGACCTCATGGCATATCTGTGGATTCTGAAGGATCAGTATACATTGCGGAAGTTTCATTTACGGCATATGGATCGAAACAAGATCCACCGAGGGAAGTCGTATCTTTGAGAAAATGGAAAAGGAGTGAATAATGATAGTTGGAGATGGTGAATTTAGATATGAAGTTGAAGAAAATTGGCCCAAAAAGATTCCTGAATATTGGACTTTAGGTCAATGTGCAGATATTGATGTAGATGTTGATGATAACATTTGGGTCTTTTCTAGAAATTTACATCCCGTAACAAAATGGTCTAATGATGGAGAATTTCTTGGATCATGGGGAAATTTAGGATCTGAAAAGGGTGAATTTAGAGTAGCTCATGGTCTAAACATAGATTCTGAGGGTTACATTTGGTTAACTGACCATCAAACTCATCAAGTAACAAAACATAAACCTGACGGGGAATGCGTACTTGAATTGGGAGAATTTGGTTTTGCAAACTTTACTCTGACTACTGATGGATCTCAAGGATTACCATTTAATATGCCAACAGGTTCAAGTATAGCCCCTGACGGAAAAATCTTTGTTAGTGATGGATATGGGAATCGAAGAGTTCATAGATTTTCTAAAACAGGTGAGTATGAGTTATCTTGGGGAGAACATGGTACCGCAGACGGACAATTTGCAATTGTTCACAAATTAGGCGTTTCTAAAGATTCAAGAGTTTTTGTTTGTGATAGGGAAAATAACAGGATTCAGATTTTCTCTACAGAAGGGGAACTTTTGGATATATGGACAAATGGATTAGCTGGTCCTGGAGATGTGTATTTTCAAGGAGATTATGTCTTTGTTGTTGAACAAGGTGGAGGTAACGGGATTTCAATTTGGAATCTAGATGGAGAACTTATCACAAGATGGAGAGGTATACCAGAAGTGTGTGAAGCAGCTCATGGATGTGCATTAGATTCTAAAGGAAATTTATATATTGCAGAAATTGGATTTGGTGCGGTTGGACAAAGATTTAGAAAATTGAATAAAATCTAGTTTTAAATTCATAATTTATATAAAGCATAATAATTATTTGTAGAAGTTTCTATACAAGTTTCACATAACCAAGTCGTATCTTTGAAAAAATGGAATAGGATTAAATAATGATAGTTGGAGACGGTGAATTTAAATATGAAGTTGAAGAAAATTGGCCCAAAAAGATTCCTGAATATTGGACTTTAGGTCAATGTGCAGATATTGATGTAGATGTTGATGATAACATTTGGGTCTTTTCTAGAAATTTACATCCCGTAACAAAATGGTCTAATGATGGAGAATTTCTTGGATCATGGGGAAATTTAGGATCTGAAAAGGGTGAATTTAGAGTACCCCATGGATTAAATATTGATCCTGAAGGTTACATATGGTTAACTGACAATCAAACTCATCAAGTAACAAAACATAAACCTGACGGAGAATGCTTACTTGAATTGGGAGAATTTGGGTTTACCAAAACTACTTTGACTACTGATGGATCTCAAGGATTACCATTTAATATTCCAACAGGTTCAAGTATAGCTCCTGATGGTAAAATCTTTGTTAGTGATGGATACGGGAATCGAAGAGTTCATAGATTTTCTAAAACAGGTGAGTATGAGTTATCTTGGGGAGAACATGGTACCGCAGACGGACAATTTGCAATTGTTCACAAATTAGGCGTTTCTAAAGATTCAAGAGTTTTTGTTTGTGATAGGGAAAATAACAGGATTCAGATTTTCTCTACAGAAGGGGAACTTTTGGATATATGGACAAATGGATTAGCTGGTCCTGGAGATGTGTATTTTCAAGGAGATTATGTCTTTGTTGTTGAACAAGGTGGAGGTAACGGGATTTCAATTTGGAATCTAGATGGAGAACTTATCACAAGATGGAGAGGTATACCAGAAGTGTGTGAAGCAGCTCATGGATGTGCATTAGATTCTAAAGGAAATTTATATATTGCAGAAATTGGATTTGGTGCGGTTGGACAAAGATTTAGAAAACTGAATAAAATCTAGGTTTAAATTCATAATTTCTATAAAGCATCAGAATTATTTGCTATATGATTTAGTTCTTTTCTAGTATATGATCCAAGTGATCTGAAATTAAATTCTGTATAGTTTTTTATCCATTGCATAGCAATTTTAGAAGCTTTATTATAATTGGTTTTCTGATCCTCAGAAGCTGTTTCTCCTAATTGATCAATAATATCCTTGGTTTCTGATACAATCAATTCTTTTACTAATTCTTTTGAATGTGCTTCTTCTGTATCTTCACTTATTGACTTATGTATAATTCTTTGAGAAATCTGGCCTGTAGAAATTCTTGCAGTTGCCAAATCTTCCATTAATGCAGGTCTTTTCCCAGGTTTACCTGCTAATCTATCAATACCTTTTGCACCACGACCATTCAACCATCCTTCCAAATATTCGATTAAAGTTCTGATATTTTGCCTTGTTCCTTCTTTGGTCAAAATACCATTAGGTTTTTCAATTTTTATCGGATAGTTGTCAGGATTTTTCATATCTTCTGATGGCTCCCAGCCTGATGCGTGGAGTTTTTTAAATGGTTCAGCAGCTGGGTCCATATGATAAATGTGAGCTACCCATGCTCTAATGAAACCTTGGTTTGCTTCCCATTCTTTATCAGATTTTATGGATTTTGCAGCTTCTACATTTACTTCCTCATCTCTTGAAGGCAGAGCTGTAGCCATTCCTCCTATTGGAACAGCATTATGTTTTAGACATATTGCGACTAATCTTCTAAAAATATTAGACATGAATTCAGTATTTTGGATTGTAACATCAAATCTGTCAGGCCAAACGTAATTTTCATCATGCATTACATATTCCAAAATACTAGCTTTTAAATCCCATCTTGCAGCATTCAATCCTGCAGCATACTTCCCTAAAGAAAACAACATTTCTTCCATTTGAAATACTGCTGGTAGTGATTCAACTAATATTATCCCTTTAATGGTTGCATCAGCGAGTTCAGGAATTTTGTTTTGTATTTCGTTAAATAGTTTGTTGTAAAATCTTGTTTCATCTGGTGTTTCAGTTTTAGGAATATAAAAATAAATCCCTTGATTTTTTTTGTGTTGTTCTTTCCCTCCAAAATAAAGTGTCAATGCAGTTCCTAAAATTGTAGCTGAGATTGGATTTCCATCTATTGTGACTTGTGCTTCGTCTAAATGGATTCCTCTCTCCCGATGCATAAAGAATGGAATTTTACCTGGTTCTAATTCATAATGTTTACCAGTAATATTGTTATCAAACTGTAATGTTCCAAGAGTTGCTTGCATTCGATTTCTAGTAGCTAAAATTGTATCTTCAAGAGTATGTCCAGCAGCATCTTCGTCATCATCAAGATCTCCTTGTGCTCGCACACCTCCTGGTCCTGGATTAAGTGCGTTTATAAGCATAGAAGCTATACCGGCAGGACCGGAAATTTCTATCCCAGGTTTCCTGAGTTCTTCTGGTATTTCTTCAATCATCCAATCTGAATTTGCTTCTGAAGTTGGAAGAACTTCAGGCATTTCTCCATTTCGAGCTTTTTTCAAATTTTCTAATCTTACTTTTCTTAAAGTTTTCACTTCTTCACTAAATTTATCATGAAGGTGTATAAGTAAATCTATAAAATTCTCGGTAAATATATCTGAACAATCTATTTTTGATTCGTAAGATAATCTATTTGCCAATTTAAATCTCCTAAAATCTTTTTTTAATCAGCAACTATACTATCATTCCCTTGATAAATGTACAGTTATTTTTTCATATGAAAGAAAAGTATAATTGTTAAGTTTTTAAATTTCTTTTTTTAAAATTTTTAGGATTAAATCAACATACTCAGATTTACAACTTTCTCCCATCAATCCAATTCTGAAAACCTTTCCTTCAAACTCACCCAATCCCCTTCCTATCTCTATAGAATAATGATTTATTAATCTATTTCTAAACTTTACATCATCAATATGATCAGGCTTTGTAATCACAGTCAATTGATCTAATCTATCTGTCTCAGAAATAGGCAAATTGATATTGAGCTCTAAGAGTCCTTTTCTTAATTTTTCAGCATTTTGTTTATGTCGGGTCCATCGTTCTTCAATACCTTCGTCGGCTAAAAGTCTAAGTGATTCATATAAACCATATATAGAACTTACTGCAACAGTATATTGAGGAATATGTTCTTCTCCCCAATAATCATTAACAAGAGATAAATCTAAGTACCAGGATGAAGGTTTCTTGGACCTATTTCTTATATATTCATAAGCTCTGTTTGATAAAGCACATGGAGATAATCCTGGGGGACTCGCAAGACATTTTTGTGAGCCACTATAAGCAAAATCAATACCCCAAGAATCAAATAATAATTCTGTTCCTGCTAATGAAGTTACGCAATCTACCATAAACATTGAGTCATATTTTGAAACTATTTTTCCTAATTCTTGTATATTTTGCTTAACACCTGTACTTGTTTCTGCGTGGGTAGCAACCACTAATTTTGTATCGGGATTTTTTTTCAATGCTTCTTCTAATAATGAAGGATCCATTTGCTTTCCCCATTCGGACCTAAGAGGTATCACATCCAATTCAAGTCTTTCTGCCATAAGTATTTGTCTTTCACAAAAGTAACCATAACTACAAATGATCACCTTATCTCCTCGTTCAGCAAGACAAGTAAGACCTGCTTCCATTCCAGATGACCCTGATCCACTTAGAGCAAAAGCATTATCATTAGTTCTAAACAAATTTTTAAGACTGCCTCTTACATCATCGAGTATTTTGAAAAACTCTGGATCTAAATATCCTAGTATAGGATTAGACAAAGATTTAAGAACTTCTGGATTAGCAGAAGATGGCCCGGGGCCAAGAATAATTCTTTTATTTACTTTTAGAGGCTTCAAAGAGAATTCCTGTTCATATATTCTTAAGAATTAATTCATTATAACTGAAAGGGATTTATATGGATTTAGGTTTAAATGGTAAAAATGCAATAATTACGGGTGGTAGCGATGGGATTGGGTTAGCAGCAGCTATCTCTTTATCAAGAGAAGGAGCTAATGTAGCTATATTGGCAAGAACTCAAGATAAATTAGATTCAGCCGTTAAAGAAATTCAAAAAGAATCAAAAGGAAAAGTTATAGCAATTTCTACAGATGTAAGAGATGAATCTTCAGTTGTAACTTCAATAAAAAAAGTAAGAGACGAACTTGGTAAAATAGATATATTAGTTAATAATGCTGGGACATCTTCAGCTTCTCCACTTGAAGAAATGACTAATGAACAACTAACTGAAGATCTTAATCTGAAAGTTTATGGTGCAATATATTGTGCTAGATCGGTTATAAAAGATATGAAAGAAAGCGGATCCGGAAGTATCATTAATATCACTACTCCTGGAGGAAAAGCGACAGCAGGAGGAAGTCAACCTACTTCTTTGTCTAGGGCAGCAGGTATATCACTTACTAAAGCTTGGTCAAAAGAATATGCAAGTCAAAACATACGTGTTAATACAGTTTGCGTTGGGCTTTTGAAATCGGGTCAGCATCGAACACGAGTAGCAAATATTCAAAAAGAAAAACCTGACTACACTTTGGAAGATCATTGGGAGATAATGGGTAAAAATGTTCCCATGGGAAGAGTAGGGGAAGCTATAGAAGTAGGTAACGTAATTTGCTTTTTATCATCTTCAAAAGCAAGTTATGTAACAGGAACAGCTATAAATGTTGATGGAGGGACTTCTCCAGTAGTCTAACTATCCAAAAAATCGATAGTACAGCTCAAAAAAACTTTTACACCATTTATCATAGCCTTTTCATCAAAATCAAACTTTGAATTATGGTGAGGGAATTTCCCATCTCCAATTTTTGCTCCTAGTAGAAAATATACACCAGGAATTCTATTGATAAATTCGGCAACATCATCACCCACACTAACTGGATCAACTTGCCCTATCAAAGATTTGTCAATAACTTTACTCGATTGATCCCTAACCCACTGAGCTACTTCTGATTCATTTATAACTGGAGGAGTACCAAACATTATTTCAGTATCTGCCTTCGTCCTCATTGCCTCTGCACTTAAGGAGCTTATACGTTTTAGGGAAGAAAAAATCTGCTCTCTAACTTTAGGAGAATAAGCTCTTATTGTCCCTTGGATTGAGACTGTATCAGGAATAATGTTTGATGCGGTACCAGATTCAATTTTTCCAAATGTAAGAACACCTGGATCTTGAGGTGATACCTCTCGACTTATCACGGTTTGAGCATTAGTTATTATTTGAGAAGCAGCAACTATTGGATCTACGTTCAAATGAGGCAAAGCGCCATGACCACCACGTCCTCTAATTTCTAAAGAAAATGCATCAGCAGATGCAAAAACAACTGTGTCATTCACTCCTACGAATCCAGATTCTAATTGATTCCAAATGTGTAAACCGATAACTCTCTCAGGCTTATAATCATCAAACAAACCGTCTTTTATCATAGCCATTGCACCTTGAACTATCTCTTCTGCAGGCTGGAAACATAGAATTACTTCACCTTTAAATGTATCTTTTAATGATTCTATGATTCTTGCTGTTTCCAATAAAATTGAAATATGACCGTCATGTCCACAAGCATGCATACATCCATTTTTGGATGCAAAATGCAACTGAGTTTCTTCTGTCAAAGGCAATCCATCAATGTCTGCCCTTATCATGATTGATCTACCTTTTCCAAGCCCCCCCTTTATTATCCCAACAACACCAGTTTTTCCATAGCCTGCTTTATAAGGAATATTTAATTTTTTTAGTTCATTTTGAATATATTTAGAAGTATTTTCTTCTTCAAACCCTATTTCAGGGATTGAATGTAAATTCCTTCTGTGTTTGATCAAGTTATCATTGGATTCATTTAATAAATTTTTAAAATCCATTTTCAATATTTTCCTTGTCTAGCAAGTGACACTGCTATCCCTCTTTTTTCAAATTCTTTTTGTGCTTCAGAAACTTTGGCATTTTCTCCACCCCATATTTTTAATGGTGCACCCTGAAGACCTCTGCCATATGAGTATGATAATTCCCAAGGGACTTTTTCCTCTGCTCCAATAATATTTATTGAATTTAGATTATCAATTGATTCTTGGTCCTCTTGTCCACCGGATAAAAATGCAATGCCTGGGACGTCTGCTGGAACAGTATTTTTTAATACTTCAACCGTATATTTTGCAACCTCTTGTGTTGAAGCTCTGTTTTGTGCATCTTTTCCAGAAAGTACCATGTTTGGTTTCAAAACAATACCACTTAGATGAACATTAGCCTCTACTAAATCTTCAAATACTTTATGTAAAGTTTTTTCAGTTATTTCAGCACATTTTTCTATTGAGTGATCGCCGTCCATTAGTACTTCAGGTTCAACAATTGGTACTAGTCCATATTCTTGACTGAGAGAGGCATATATGGATAATAGTATGGAATTGACATTAATAGCAAATTCAGTTGGTAAGTTATCATTTATATTTATTACTGCTCTCCATTTGGTGAATTTTGCACCTAATTCTCTATATTCAGATAATCTTTCTCCTAACCCATCTAACCCCTCAGTAAGAACTTCTCCTTTAGATAATCCAAGATCATGTGTAGATTTATCAACTTTTATTCCTGGTAATATTCCTTTGCTTGAAAGTAAATCCACCATACTAATACCATCAGATGTATTTTGTCGTAAAGTTTCGTCGTATAAGATGACTCCACTAATATAATCGGATATTGATTTAGTCTGAAAAAGTAATTGTCGCCAGTTTCTTCTATTATCTTCTGTAGATTCAACATTTATTGTATCTAATCTTTTTTTTATTGTTCCAGTACTCTCATCTGCAGCTAAAATTCCTTTTTTTGGAGCTACCATAATTTTAGCTATTTCATTTAACTGTTGAACATCCATAACAATTTCCCTTCAATGAAGAAACTTTAGTTAATTTAATCTATATTATAATTACATTAAAATTTATTTAATTATGTTATTTATTTGTATTAATTGAAACGGTCTTTGGTGATAAATATGGTGAATAAAACTACCATCTTAGAAGAATATATTGATTCATTTATAGAAGATTCAAATTTACAAGAAGTTATTAGAAGCATTTCTACTGCTTGCAAAACCATCTCAAATTCTGTGAGATTAGCTGGGGTGAATGATTTATTAGGAAAGACAGGCGATATAAATGTCCAAGGTGAAAAAGTTGAAAAACTTGATGAGTTTGCTAATAATACTTTAATTAATCAACTTTCTAAATCTAAAAAAGTATTTATGATGGGATCTGAAGAGATAGAGTCTATAATTTTACCTAAACCGGAAAATCCTAACGCAGAATATATAGTAGTTTTTGATCCATTAGACGGTTCGTCAAATATAGATGTGTCAATTTCTATTGGAACAATATTTGCAATTTATAAAAAAATCAATTCAAATCAACAAGATGTAGATAATTTACTTCAAAAAGGTAATCAGATTTTGGCATCTGGTTATACCGTTTATGGTTCTTCTACAGTGTTATGTTTATCAATTCCAAATAAAACCTCTTTATTTACTTTAAGTGATAATCAAGAATTCTTTCTTACCTCCGAAAATATCGTACATGGTGATTCAAAAGTTTATTCTATTAATGAATCAAATTGGAATAAATTTACAGATGAGAACAAACTGTGGGTCAATAAATTAAGATCAGGAGAATTTGGTAAATATACCGCAAGATATGTTGGATCTTTAGTGGCAGATTTTCATCGAAATTTAATTAAGGGTGGTGTGTTTGCATATCCTGCTGACCCTAAATCAGGAATAGGTCGTCTAAGACTAATTTATGAATGTAATCCTTTGGCGTTTATAGCTAAGCAGACAAAAGGTAGGGCAACGGATGAATCAGAAAATATTCTAGATATAAAACCTTCATCATTACATCAGAGAGTTGGATTATATATTGGTGGAACAGAAGAGATAAATATTAGAGAAAAAATTATTTAACTTTCATCCCCTTCAAAATGGAACCTAAACGTTTGATTCCATCATAATTTTTCTCGACACTTTCAAAAGCAAAACATAATCTTGCCATATTTTGTCCGTCCCCATTGGGAGCAAAATTTTCTCCACTAAGATATCCTACGCCTTTACTGAAAACTTCATCTCTAATACTTGAAAGATTTGTTCCATCAGTAAATTCAATCCAAGTGTAACAACCTCCACTTGGTGAAGACCATTTTGCATTTGATTTATCAAAAGTTTCCTCTAGAGCTTGCTCCATGGCTTCTTTTTTCTCTTTTAAAAGTTTGTTGTAGTTATTACGTTGAGTATTTAAATTACTTCTTAAATATCCATCAATTGCATATGCTACAAACTGATTTGGTCCTGATGCGATTTTTACAGATAAAGCTCTATCAATCAATTCTTCGGTTCCAGTAAAATAACCCATTCTTAAACCAGGAGCAATTAGTTTCGAAAAAGAACCAACATAAGCGACCATGCCCGAATCGTCCAAAGAGGCAAATGATGGTTCTGGACAGCCTTCAAAGCGATTATCTACATAACAATCATCTTCTAAAATCATTATTCCGTATTTTGTACAAATATCTATAATTTCGACTCGTCTATCCTTAGGAAGGATTGAACCAGTAGGATTTTGGTGTTCAGGAATGGTATAGAGGATCTTTGGAGTAACTCCAGCTTTATTCTTTATATTTACAATAGTTTCTTCCAATTTTTCAGGAATTATTCCTTTATCGTCTATTTTAGTCCCAATAATATTGGCTCCGAAATGATAGAGTTGATTTGTAGTTCCCATATAGACATATTCTTCAGTAATAGCATAATCTCCTGGATTTATTATTGCTTGAATAATCAAACTGTTTGCTTCTCCTGAACCATTACATAGAACGATAGATTCTTTGTCAGTTTTTATTCCTCGATCTACAAATATTTTTTCAGCAGTTAATTCTCTTAGAGATTCTTCTCCTTGAACATGTGGGTAATAGGACATATTTCTTGCTACTTCATCTGATTTAGCATCTACTATGGTTTTTAAACCATCTATTAATCCATCCATTGGTATACCTTCTGGGGGTGGGTAAGCAACAGCAAAATCGTATTCAGCATGATTTACTATTTTTCTAGGCACATCAGTAGACTTTTCAGACCATAAATTTTCAAAACTAAATTTACTCATTGGCTACTCCTCTTCGATATGATAACATGTTACTCTAGTTTACTACTGAATTGAAATGTCTCAAGCTAAAACTCGTATAAAAAATGCTACTTATTAATTATTCCAATACTTTAAAATGATTAATAGTACCCGAATTACTTTTAATTCTTTTTTAGTACCCAAAAATTTAAAGGAGCAATCAATTGGTTAAAAAAAGAGCCGATGAAGAAATCATCTCAAATGATGATTTTGAAAATGAAGACTCAATAAATTTAGAAGAAAATTCTAATTTTGAAGATGAGGCTAACGAAGAAGAAAAGGATGTTAAACCGTTCACTGGTAGTGAACTATCAGATTGGGAAGACAGAAGAGAATCAAATTCTCAAGATACTAAGAAACCAAAAGATGAATCAGAATTAAGCAGCGATACTGTGAGAATGTATCTTAAGGAAATAGGAAGAGTAAATCTTCTTTCTGCAGCCGATGAAATAGTGCTTGCAAGATCTATAGAAACTTCTATCTATATAAAAAAGATTTTAAAAAGTTTAGATAATGAAGAATTCCCAGAAGAAATTTACAACTATGAACTTGATTTCTATCTAAATTCCAGTGTGAATACTAGTATCTATAAAAGTGTTTTTCAAAGAATAAAAGAACTATCAAAAACGTTAGATTCTTTAAAGAAATATTTAAACATAAAACATAACTTGAACTTGTCAGATCTTGGTTCAATAAAAGAAATATCAGAAATTATTAATTCTCTAAAAATTGATGAAAAATTTATAGAAGTCTCACAATTTATTTCTGATGTGAATGGTAAACCTTTGGAAGAAGTTCAAAATGAAATTGTTGAATTATCATTAATCAATAGAATTTTCCCTGAACTTATATTCAAGAACAAACAATTTGATCCTGAACTAAAGAAAATTAGTAAAGAAATAAATTCACTTGAAAATTATGTTAATAAAAATGCACACTTAATAAAAAAACATTTCAAAACTATTAAATCTGATAGTGAGATTGCAAGAAGACATTTGGGAGAAGCTAATTTACGACTTGTAGTATCTGTTGCCAAGAAACATCTTAATAGAGGTTTATCAATGTTAGATCTAATTCAGGAAGGTAATATAGGATTGATGCGGGCAATAGAGAAATTCGATTTTAGAAAAGGATTCAAATTTTCAACATATGCAACTTGGTGGATTCGTCAAGGTATTACTCGAGCGATAGCCGATCAAGCAAGAACTATTAGAATTCCTGTGCATGTTGTGGAAACTCTTAACAAAATAATGAGATCAAGAAGAGAATTGGCTCAGGAATTAAATAGAGAACCCTCAATAAATGAATTGTCAGAGAGATTAGAAATGCCAGTTAATAAAGTTTCAGACATATTGAAAATGGCTCAAGAGCCAGTGTCTTTGGAAACTCCTATTGGAGAAGAAGGTGAAAATGAATTAGGCGATTTGATTGAAGACCAATCTACTCCGACCCCACCTGATGTAGCAGCTAGATCTTCAATGCGTAGTCATATAGACGAAGTATTAAGTCAGTTAAATGAAAGAGAACGAAAAGTATTAGAATTAAGATTTGGTATTACAGATGGTAAACCAAGAACATTAGAAGAAATTGGGCGAGATCTAAGCCTTACTAGAGAGCGAATCAGACAAATTGAAAGAAAAGCATTAGGTAGATTAAGATCAGATAGCGACGTTTCATCTTTGAAAGAACTTATATCTTAGGAAATTAGGTATAAATTTATAAAGTATTTCTAAATCTTAGATTATTTCTATTGAGATCACTTATTTTAGTGCAACCCATTAATTTCATATCTCTTTCTAATCCTGTTTTATATAGACCTAATGCTTTTTCTACTCCTGCCTGACCAGCTGAAGCTAATGCATAAAGGTATAATCTTCCGCCTGCGCAAGCTTTTGCACCTAATGACAAGGCTTTTAACATATGCGTTGGCCTTTGAATTCCGCCCTCGCAAATAACATCTATTTTATCTCCAACAGCATCGACTATTTCTGCCAGTTGATCAAAATTAGATCTTGAACCATCAAGTTGTCTTCCTCCATGATTAGATACGATAATACCTGTACAACCAATATCTACAGCACGTTTAGCATCTTCAACACTCATAATTCCTTTCAATGCGAAATGACCTCCCCACTCAGAAGAAAGCTTTTCTGCATCATTCCAATCCATTGATTGATCTAACATTGTAGAAAAATAAGTTCCGATTGATGTAGCTACATTTGAAAGTTCTCCAACAGTATCTTTCAGAAGTGGTAATTCAAATTTTTCTCTAAAGACATAATTCAATCCCCACATCGGTTTTGATAAAAAACTGAATAAACTAGACAATGTTAATTTAGGAGGCGAAGTAAAACCAGTTCTCAAATCTCTTTCGCGATTTCCAGATGTTATTGTGTCAACAGTTAATGCCAAAACATCATAGTTAGAAGCTTTTACTTTTTCAAGAACAGCGCTATTTATGCCATGATCTTTATGATAATAAAATTGGAACATTTTGGGAGTATCTATAGCTCCAAGTTCTTCAACAGGTACAGTTGCTATTGTTGAAACTCCAAACATTGTATTAAATTTTTGTGCTGCTTTTCCAACAGCTCTCTCTCCATCATAATGAAATAATCTTTGTAATGCTGTTGGTGAACAATAAAATGGTAAATCAATTTTTTTCCCAAAAATGGTAGTTGATAAATCTATATTTTCAACACCTCTTAAAACATTTGGAACTAGATCTACGTCGTTATAAGCACTTGTATTTCTTTGATGAGTTGTTTCATCTTCAGCAGCTCCATCAATGTAATGAAAAATTGGAGATGGAAGCCTTTTTTTAGCTAGCTTTCTGAAATCGTGAAAATTATTACAGTCTTTTAGTCTCATAATGGTTTTTATTTTAAATCTTTGTTTAAGATATTATAGCTAACAGAAGTAGGAAAGACCTTTTTATCTAAAATTTTTTATATTTAAGATAATCATATACAACTCACTCAATTACTTCTTTGATTAATTTTTTTTATCGGAGATAATTTTATCAAGGATTCAAATATGCAAAGCTATTCTTTAAAATGCTATAAATGTAGTGCTATACAAAAAGACAACTCTATTTCAAGGATTTATTGCCAAAACGGTTGTAATGAATTATTAGTTTGTGAGGATATTTCTGAAATAAAAAAAAATCCTTTAGTTTCTTTATTAAAAAGTAGTAAAACTTTCTCTTTAGGAGAAGGGAATACTCCAATTATCAAACTGGAAAAAATAGGAGAAAAATTAGGGCTAAATAATATTTATGGTAAATTGGAATTTATGTCTCCTACAGGATCATTTAAGGATAGGGGAAGTGTATTGGTTGTAAACATTGCAAAAAAAGAAAATATCAGAGATTTTGTTGAGGACTCTTCAGGTAATGCAGGTGCTTCATTGTCAGCATATGCAGCATTAGGTAAAATTAAAGCTCATATATTTGTTCCAGAAACTGCGGGTAAAGGTAAAGTTGATCAAATCTCTATTTTTGGATCTGAATTACATAAAATTTCTGGACCAAGAGAAAATTCTACAATTGAAGCTAAATTATTTGCAAAAAAAAATAACATACCATATTTATCTCATAATTTATCTCCATATTTTTCAGAAGGTATGAAAAGCTTTGCTTATGAAATTAATGAGTCAATTGGTTCAATCGATCATATCATTTTTCCTACAGGGAATGGTTCTTTATTATTAGGAACGTGGCGAGGATTTTTGGATATTTCTGAAAAAACAAATTTTAATCTTCCTAAACTTCACGCTGCTCAGTCTAAGGCAATTGAACCAATTGTCGCTAAATTTAATAATACAGATTGGACTTTCGACAGCTCTAAGACCACAGTAGCTTCTGGCATTTCAGTATCTAAACCTCCAAGATTGCAAGAAATTGTAGATGTAATAAAAAAAAGTAAAGGAACTGCTTTATCATCAACAGATGTTGAAGCATTAAAATGGCATAAAATTTTGGCAAAAGAAGAAGGAATTTTCTGTGAGAAAACATCTGCCTTCTCATTCTCCGCTCTTGAAAAACTTTTTTCTATGGGTGTTATTAAAAAAGAGGAAAAAATTGTTATTCCAATTACTGGATCAGGTTTAAAAGAAGCTATTTAACTGTATTATAAGCTTCTTCAAAACCTTTAATAGACCCTTCTATAACCCAATCTTCAACACTATAAGATATTCTGAAATATCCTCCTTTCCCAAATCCTTTTCCAGGAACAGTCAGAATGTTATATTGTTGTAAAATACTAACGAATTTTGTATCATCGGCTATGGGAGTTTTAGGGAATAGATAAAAAGCTCCGTCGGGTTTGACACATTCATAACCCAATTTTGTTAAATTATCATATAAAAAATCTCTTTTTTCTTTGTATATTTTTATGTCAACAATTTCGTTTTGTACTGATTCCACTGCTTTCTGCATTAGCGCCGTCGCATTAACATGCCCTAGAGTACGTAAAGAAAAAATTATGGCGTCAAAGAGAATGGTTCTGTCTTTATCTAATGGTGATAATGAAATATAACCTATTCTTTCTCCTGCTAATCCCAAATCTTTAGAATGAGAAGTTACAATTACTGATCTGGAATGATGTTTAAAAATGAAAGGATATTTTTCATTGTTATAGATTAATTTTCTGTAAGGCTCATCAGAAATTAGGTATATTTCAGAATTATATTTCTTTTCCATTTTCTTAATTAAAGTTCCTATATCACTTATAGTAGATTCTGGGTACATTACTCCTGTTGGATTATTTGGAGAATTTATTATTATTGCCCTTGTTTTATTGGTGATTTTATTTTCTAAGTCACTTATTTCTGGAATAAATTTATCGTTTGTCTCAGCAATTATGCCTTTACCTTTGTGATTTGAAATGTAGAAAAGGTATTCTACAAAAAATGGTGAAAAAACTATTACTTCATCATCTGGATTTAGTAACGATTTCAATATTCCATTTAATCCTCCAGCTGCTCCTGTGGTCATTATTATTTCATCCATACTAATTGATAACCCAGATTCTTTTGATAAATGTTTAGCGATTTCGGTCCTCGAAGAAGGAAACCCTGGATTTGGCATGTAACGATGTAAGCCTTTTATATTTGAGGTAGTTAATTTGGCTAAATTATCAGTAAATTTTTTGGGAGGTTCTAACAGTGGATTACCAAGAGAAAAATCAAAAACATTTTTTTCACCATGTATTTTTTTTAACTCAATACCTTCTTCGAACATTTTTCTTATCCAACTGGACTGCTCCATTATCTGTTGTATTGATTTCGCTATACTCATTTCTTTGCCTTATCTTTTATCACTAGAGTTTCAAAAAAAATATCATACCATGTTCTATTTTTACCATCTTTCAACATCCATATTACGCCAATGAAAAAAGGAATACTTGAGATGATTTTACCTCCAATTTCTCTAGCAAATGCTGCGCCTATTCCAATTTTGGCACCATTATGATTTACTACCGAAATTCTTAAAGCCCATTTCCCAATTGTTTTTCCGTAGATCCCAGTAGGAATAACTAAGTAACAGAAACATGCTATAACAACAAAATAATCAAATAAAGGTGAATTGATTTCTAAAACATTTTTTCCAATTATATTTAGTCCCAAGAAGATTAGAAGAATATAAAACACATCAATAATAAAAGCCATGAATCTTCTAAAAAATGGCGCTATATTTTCCTCTTTTTTCATAATCTATTTTTCTACTAATCTTATAATGGTATATAATTTTTGATTTTAGGAATATATTATTTACTTAATTATTTGTTTATCGGAGGAATGAAATGACAAGATTACAAAACAAAGTTGCAATAGTTACGGGTGCTGCTTCAGGCATAGGCATGGCAACTGCGAAGTTATTTTTAGACATGGGGTGTAAAGTATTATGCTCAGATGTAAATGATGATTATCTTAAAGAATTAGAGAACGAATTATCTTCATATAAAAAAGAATCTTTGATAATAAAATCTGATGTGACCAAAAGACAAGAATGTATTGATATTGCTAATGAAGCTGTAGATACTTGGGGACGATTAGATATTTTGGTTAATAGTGCTGGAGTCACACCCAGACACGCCCCGAGTGATTGGAATTATGAACAAAAATGGGATTTTGTAATGGAAGTTAATTTAAAAGGCTCTATGTTAATGTCTTATGAAAGTGTGGTTCATATGAAAAAAAATCCAGGTGGTTCGATAATTAACCTATCTTCAATAATTGGTCTAGTTGGGTATTCAGATACATTAGGTTTTTCAGATGGATTTAATCCTTATCCACATTCAAAAGGTGGGATTGTACAAATGACAAGAGATATGGGAGTTAATCTTGCAAAGCATTCAATTAGAGTTAATGCTTTATGTCCTGGATTTGCTTACACAAATTTAACCAAAGGAATAACAGATGATGAAACTATTCACAAAAAGCTAATTGAACTACATCCTATGGGAAGACTTGGGACAGCGAGTGATGTAGCAAACGCGGCACTATTTCTTGCAAGTGACGAATCATCTTTTATAACTGCTGCAGCTATTCCCGTGGATGGTGGATATACAGCTAGGTAGTAATTAGCAGCCCAAGTGAGTTACATAAGCCTTAAAAAATTACTTATTGGCACGCCCGGCAGGATTCGAACCCGCGACCTATTGGGTAGAAACCAATCGCTCTATCCAACTGAGCTACGGGCGCACAGAATTTAATTTTAAATGTTAAACATGATACTGTCGAGTATAACTAAATATAATTTAACAACTCTTATAATGAAAGCTTAGACTATTTGATTAGAGATAGCTTCACAGCACAAGCTTTATATTCAGGTGTTTCAGTAATAAAATCAACTGCATCAGAAGTTAGATTATTTGTACGAGTTGTTTCTGGAAATGCGAAACTCATAAAAACTGCACCTACTGGTGATTTATCAGAAATTTTTGCTTTTACTTCTACTGAACCTCTTCGTGATTCTACCTTAATAACATCCAATTCATCTATTTTTAATTCTTGGGCATCCTTAGGATTTATTTCTACAAATTCTTGATCAATTAATTTATCGAAACCTTTAGCTTTTCCAGTTTGTGTGCCTGTATGATATGTTGATCTTCTCCTACCAGTCGAAAGAGTAAATGGAAATTCATCATCTGTTGGTTCCGCAGGTTCAATATGGTCTACGGGACTAAATATACCTGCTTCTCCTGATTCCATTTGATTCTTATGTAAATAAGGTGTTCCAGGATGTGAAAATTCTGGACAAGGCCATTGTAATCCGCCTTCATTTTCAAGGCGCTCGTATGATATACCCGAGAATAATGGTGAGGTACTACTCATTTCAGCCCATATATCAGCAGGTTTTTCTGCTTTATGCTTCCTTCCCATAACTTTAAAAAGACTTAAAAGTATTTCAACATCTGTTTTTGCATTTCCTGGTGTAGAAATTGAAGGCCTAACTCTTTGTATTCTTCTTTCTGTATTAGCAAAAGTACCATCAGCTTCAGCAAAGCTTGAAGCAGGTAAAACTAAATCTGCTAATTTAGCTGTTTCAGTCATGAAAATATCTTGTACGATCATAAAATCTACACATTTCAATGCATGTTCCGCATGATTTGCATTTGGGTCTGAAACAACAGTGTTTTCTCCAACTACATATAAGAATTTAACTTTTCCTTTAATCATTTGGTCCATTGCTGAAATTTTAGTTAATCCTCTTTTCCTAGGTAGTTCTGCGTCCCAAATTTTTTCGAATTTTTCAACAATTCCAGGAGCTTCAATTTTCTGGTAGCCAGGTAAATCTGTTGGTAATGATCCGGAATCACTAGTTCCTTGTACATTGTTTTGACCTCTTAGTGGATTTATACCAGCGTTTGGTCTTCCAAAATTTCCACATAGCATTCCTAAATTAGCTAGAGCTTGTACATTGTGAGTCCCGCATGAATGTTCTGTTATGCCGACTGTGTAGCATACTGCAGCTTTTGGAGAGGCTGCTGCATATTCTTTAGCAGTATAAATGATGTCATCTACTGACACACCACATATTTTTGCTGAATATTCTGGAGTATATCTTTCTAAATGTTTCTTTAATTCTTCAAATCCTCTAGTACGTGTATCTACGTATTCTTTATCATAAAGCTTGTTTTCTATAATATAATTCGCAACTGCGTTATAAAAAGGAATATCTGTTCCAATTCGAATTTGAATATACCGACTAGCCCATTTTGTTAATTCTATTTTTCTAGGATCTATTACGATTAGTTTTGCTCCATTTTTAACCGCTTTTTTCATTCTTAATGAAATAACAGGGTGAGTTTCTGTAGTATTAGACCCTGTAACAAGTAATAACTTAGAACCAGTTAATTCTTCAATTGAATTAGTCATGGCTCCACGACCTACCATGATCGCCATCCCAGCGACCGTAGGAGCGTGTCAGGTTCTTGAACAATTATCGATGTTATTTGTACCTACAACAGTTCTAGCAAACTTTTGCAATAAATAATTGGATTCCGTGACAACTCTAGCTGAAGCCCACCAGACAGTGGAATCAGGACCATAATTATCTATGGATCCTTTTAGTTTTTCTCTAAATGTATCGAGTGCTTTTTCCCAAGAAATTTTCTCAAATTCTCCTTGTTCATTTTTTAGTAATGGGTCTGTCAGCCTTTCTTTTGAATTTACAAAATCCCAAGATGCAAATTGGCCCTTAACACATAAGGAACCTTTACTAGGAGCAGAGAAGTCTGGAGTAGCTCCAAGGACTTTTTTCCCGTCGCTAATTAACTCAATACCACAACCAACACCACAATAAGGACAAACCGTTTTAGTTTTAGTTTTTTCTACAGGTTTATCCAATTCCAATTTTTTGTTTGATAATGCTCCAGTAGGGCATGTGTTTATACATTGTCCACAGAAAGTACAGTTAGAATTCATTAATTTGTTATCAAAGAAAGAAAATATTTTTGAATCTTGTCCTCTTCCATCTATAGTAATTGCTGAAGCTTGCTCCCAATCGTTACAAATATTAGTACATCTATAACAAGCTATACATTTATCATAATCTCTACTAATAAATGGATTTTCATCTTTTACTTTTTCTCTAGGCTGTAATTTTGGGAAAAAATTTGTAGGCTTATATTCTTCTACAGCCATTTTAAATTCATTGTTAGTGAGCTTAGTATTGTCCATAGATTTTTGATCCCATTTTATTTCAGATAAAGTTAATTCTAATAAAGTTTTCCTATACTCTATAAGAGAATCTGAATGAGTAAAAACTTCCATGTTTTCTTCTACCATAGCAGTACAAGATGCAACATATGATACTTGTTCTTTTACCTTAACTTCTACAAGACACATACGACATGTTCCTTGTGGACCTATTCTTTCATCAAAACATAAAGTAGGAACTTTTTGTTCAGAGAGATTGATTGCATCTAAAACTCTCTTATCTTGTGGAATGGAAATAGGTGTCCCATTTACTTGTATTTTTATCAAATCTGTTTTTAGCATTTTTATGTTTTTTTTCTTATTTTATAAAATTTATAACAAAAAAAGAATATAACGGAACATAATAATATTAAAACTATGGGAATTTCTATAGGTTTTATATATTCATGAATTGCTAAATAATTTTCTCCAAGAATATTTCCAAAATAAATATATATGAAAATCCATGGGAAACTTCCAGCAAAGGTTAGTATTGAGAATTTATATATATTCATTTTAGTTAAACCAGCTGGAATGGCAATGAATCCCCTTATACCTGGAATAAATCTACCCCAAAACACAAAGTATGATCCATATTTTTTAAAAAAAGATTCAGTTTTATTTAAATCATTTTCATCAAATAAAATATATTTTCCATATTTTATAAAAAATGTTCTGCCTAAGGTCTTTGCAATGAAATATTCAATAAGAGAACCCGATACAGAACCCACAGAAGCGATAATAGTCAAAATAGTAATCTGTACGATAGAAGAGTCTTTTACAAGTACCCAACCTGAAAAAGGTAAAATAAGCTCACTTGGCAATGGTAGGGCAGTGGATTCTAAACACATAAGTAAGTATAAACCCAAATAACTTATTTTATTTATAAAGAATACTATCAGTTCTATAAACGATGATTCCATTAGATCCTTTTTTAGAAACAGTCTTAGAAATTAATTATAGGGAGTTTTAATAATGAAACATATTCAAAGGGCCTCAAAATGAAAATTCAATACAAAATATAAGAAAAACTAAGTTATAAAAGAAATAAATCAAAAAAAATTAATCATATTCTATACCGAAACACTTACCTGAATCTTGCTTATTTGAGTTTATTTAATACATAGTTTTGAATTTGTTCAAAACAAAGATAATACATTTATTGTTTTTGTTTTGTACAAATAATAATTCTTTTGGTATAATAAAAATCATGGCACAAGAACCAAGAAAAACAGCTAAAATGCTAAATTTAGAGAAGAAAATCAAGAGGGAGCTTGAATATGCTATTCCTGAGTTGGTTAATCTTCATGGACTTACGGGAGCCGCTAATGAATTAGGTGTAGGTAAAGCTACATTAAGCTATTGGATGCTAAAGCTTGATATTGAATACAGAAAAGTTGCTCTAGCTCCTGGTGAATCTATTGAAATTAGACGTTTATCTGGATAATTCATCATATTTTTTCTTGATTTTTTCTTGAGTAGTAATAATCTATATATTGGAAATTTAAAAATTTTTAAAAAATCACTTAATATGTATAAAAAATTCTATTCATTTTCGTTTGTTGTTTTGTTTCTACTAATAAGTATAGGTTGTAGAGAAGTTACAGCTGATATGTCTGAACCAATTGTATTTGAACCCACTCCAGCTACATCTGAAAAAATATCAGAAGGAGCTCAGCCCATAATAGAGGTAAAAATTGTTGGAAATGCAACTGCAGGAGAAGAATGGTTTACTTCTCAAGGTTGTAATGCATGCCACTCAACAGGTAGTGATAAATTAGTAGGACCTGGCCAACTTGGAATATATGAAAGGGCTGCAAGTAGATCTGATTACAGTTCCGCAGAAGATTATATTGAATCTTCTATTAGATATCCAGATGAATATATTGCTGAAGGGTATACGAATTTGATGCCAACAACTTGGGAAGATGCCGAAAAACAAGAAATAGCAGACATTATAGAGTACCTAAAAACATTGAAATAATGTGTTTCATGCTATTTTAATTCACAAATTATCTTCTTGCAATTAAACCTGCTTGAAAACCAGCTGAGAAGCCAGCATCAATATTAACCACAGAAATACCTGGGGCACATGAATTTAACATTGTTAGTAGTGCAGAATATCCTTTTTCTCCTGTGCCAAACCCGATAGATGTTGGAACAGCTATAACTGGTTTATTAATTAATCCAGCTATAACTGTAGGTAATGCTCCTTCCATTCCCGCTATTGCAACTACACAGTCACTTTCTCTTATCTTATTTATCTGATTTAAAATTCTATGAATACCCGTGACTCCCACATCATTAATAACCAAAACCTTACAACCCATAAGCTTTGCAGTTATTTCCACTTCTTTTGCTATAGGAATATCTGAAGTACCTGCACAAACTACACTTACGTATCCATTTGTTTTAGTTTTTTTCTTTCTTGTTGCCCATATCAATTTCGCTGATCGATCAAAATTAGCTTCTGGGATAAATTTTTTTACTTGATTATAAGTCTTAGAATTGGTTCTAGTAATGAGAAATATATCAGACTTGTCATATATTTTTTTTGCTATTTTAGCTGATTGATCTGGTGTTTTTGTTTCTCCATATATAACTTCTGGGAAACCAGTTCTTTTTTCTCTTTCGAGGTCTATTTCAGCGAAATCTAGGTCATTATCTTTTTTCATTTTTATATTATATCGATGAATATAAAATTATTTTACATTAATAAATCTTACAAACTAAACAATTTAGATCCTTGAACAAAGTTATTCATGTTCTATACTTTATATACGAAATTATTTTTTGAAAATTTTTCTTGAAAGGCACTTCAATGAAATTAACTTGTATGCAGTCAAATTTGAGTAAAGGATTGGCTACTGTAGGTAGAGCAGTAGCGACAAGATCTACTATTCCAGAAACGCAGAATGTCCTAATTGCAACGGATAATGGAAGATTAAAATTAACAGCTACCAATTTGGAAGTGGCCATAACTACCTGGATTGGTGCTCAAATTGAACAAGAAGGATCTTTGTCTATCCCAGCAAGAATGTTTGGAGATTTTACGAATTCATTACCCGATCAGAAGGTTGAAATGGAATTTATCCCCAATCCTATAGGTCTGAAAATTCACTGTGCAAATTTCGATGCACAAATAAATGGGCTGGACTCAGAAAATTATCCCCCAATACCGAATATAACAGATGGTCCTAAAGTATCGATTTCATCTTCTAAATTCAAAAGTTCTCTTGCAAGGGTAAAATTTGCAGTAGCTACTGACGAATCCAGGCCAGCTTTAACAGGTGTGAAGTTAGATATAAAGGACAATGAGTTTACTTTAGCGTCTGCAGATGGATTTCGTCTATCGATTGAGAAGGGGCAGTGTGATTCTACAGTAGATGAAGAAATTTCTATTATTATTCCCCAGAGAACTGTAAACGAGATTTTTAATTTGATTGGGAATGAATCTGGGGATGTGGATATAACAGTTACTGAACAGAAAAGCCAGGCTCTTTTCAAATTTGGTGATATAGAAGTGGTCACTCAGTTAATTCAAGGAAACTTTCCTGATTATGAACGTTTAATTCCATCTGAAGAAGGTACTGTTACCAAAATAAATCGTTCAGAAATGTTGGATTCAACAAATGCCGCAAAAGTTTTTGCAAGAGATGGAAGTGGCATAATTAGAGTCATTTCAGAATCTGTCAATGGAGAAGGCTCAATGAGAATTATGTCTCAAGCGGAAGAAGTAGGATCTAATGAATCTAGGATTAAGGCTGAAATTTCAGGTGAAGGGACCCAGATTGCATTTAATTCAAGGTTCCTTAGTGATATATTAAGTGTACTTGAAGGAGATGAGATAGAACTGGAAACATTAAGTTCTTCCAGTCCTGGAGTTTTTAGATCAGAAGCTAATCAAGGATTTTTGCATATTATCATGCCAATGTTTGTCCAGTGGTGAGTAATCCTGAGTACAATCTATACTGGAACTAAGT
>CAZPYN010000008.1:72201-81531 GCA_964590915.1 uncultured Dehalococcoidales bacterium | reverse complement strand
CGCCAGTCTTTTGAGGTGTTGAACCAATAGTTTTAGTTACTGTAGAAATAACAAATTTCTTGTTATTATTGATTTCTTTTATTGCTGCGTCAAATACTTCTTTCATATTTTCTCCCTATGTTGAGTTTAATTGTATTCTTCAATCAAATCAATAAATGGTATATATATACCTAAATTTGGTTACTTTAAATTCTTATCCTTATAAAATATTCAATTGAAATTATTGTGGAGGTTACATGTGTAACAATGGCAAATGCACAAATACAGAATGTACATGTAAAGATTGTAGATGTGATGAAGAAAATCAATGTTGTTGATATCAAATAAATAACTATTTACATAAATTTAATTTAGAAAAGATGGAGTAATGTTTAAGACTTGTTTTCATGTAGTTTTATTCTTATCAATAACTTTATTTCTATTATTTTCATGCGCAGTTGATAAAGAAGAAATAGAAGTAAATAATTCAAAATCTCAGTCTATTGATAATAAAATCACTTCCAACATTGATAATGAAAAACAATATAAGAGCTCAAAAGAAAAAGAAGTGTCTGAAAGAAAAGAAAATAAGCTAACAGGAGATCCAGATTTAGGTAAGAAATGGTTTGAATCTCAAGGTTGTTCTACTTGTCATTCTACTAATGAAGACACCTTAATTGGTCCAGGTCTTTCAAATGTATTTATAAGAGCAAAAGAACACACAATGCACAATCATCATGAAACACATCATGAAACAAATATTCATACCCCAGAAGAATATATAGAAATGTCTATAAGAAATCCTGGAGAATTCGTTGTTGATGGGTTTGAGAATTTAATGCCTGAAAATTGGGATGATATAGATCAAAAAGAAATTGAAGATGTTATTGCTTACCTTAAAACGTTGAATTAAAAAAATGTAAAAATGAAATTTTATTTATTAAATAAACATAAGAAAGAATGAATTTAGAATGAATAAAGATACGACATATACTTTGATTTTTTGGTTAATTTTTACGGTTTTATTGGAAATACTTGTGATTTTATTTCGTGAAACTCTTTATCCAATTCAAGCATCTGAACAAGCAATATTTATAGATAACGCGTTTGTTCTTCTTACTGTCCTAGCTGTTCCAATTTTCACATTAGTTTGTGTGATGATAACTTATTCATTAATAAAATTTAGAGGTGGCAATAAAATTCCAGATAAAGAATGGAATGATTCTAAAACAAACAGAATGTGGGGTTGGTCTTGGTTAATATGGTCAACTGCTTTGTGCTTAGTAGTGGTAGTACATCCTGGATATACTGGTATTAAAGAACTACATGCAACAATGTTTGATGAACCAGATTTGACAATCAATGTCACTGGTCAGAGATGGCAATGGAAATATGAATACCTCGATGATGACCACAAAGAGACTGTTTTAACTTTAAAAAGAAAAGATGATGTTCTTATTCTCCCAAATGAAAGTCTTATTCGATTCATTGTCACTGCTCCAGAAAATGACGTACTTCATTCTTTTTGGATTCCTGCATTTAGATTGAAAGTGGATGCGGTTCCGGGACTAATTACTTCTATGGATGTAAACACCAATAGAATAGGGGGATTTGAAGAAGATATTAACTATAGAGTCCAGTGTGCTGAAATGTGTGGAATAGGTCATGCACCAATGACTTCAAATGTTAATGTAGTTGAAAAGACAGAATTTAATAAATGGTTAGAAGAAAATATACAAAAATAGATTTTATAAAAGGGAAAATTTAATGAATATAACAAATGGGTTATTACCAATCATTAGAGGAATAATATTTGCTGTTATAGGATTTTTCATTGGAACCTTTATTGCGATAGGTTTAACAAATTTGACAGGATACCCTACAAAGGAACCATTAATTACTTTAGGATATATATTTGCTTTAATTGGGTGGTTAATGGGAGTAGGTATGTGGAGAACATGGAGTAAAGAATGGTTTGGATTAAAATTTATAGTTCATGATAATTCTGGAGGATGGAAGAAATACTTTAGGTTTTCTACAGATCATAAAGTTGTAGGAATTCAATATCTTGTAACACTAGTTGTTGTTTTTCTTTTGGCTGGTTTATTTAGTGTCTTACTAAGAATGGAATTGATTTCACCATCAGAAAATCTATTAAATGCAACACATTATAACACTGTAATGAGTCTTCATGGAATAATGATGATTGCTGTAGCCGTTGCTACTTTTCTAGGAGGTTTTGCTAATTACGTTGTTCCTCTAATGATAGGAGCCAGAGATGTGGCTTTCCCGAGAATTAATGCTTTAAGTTACTGGATAATTCCACCTGTAGCAATTTTACTTTTGTTAACTCCTTTATTTGGAGGTTTTGATACAGGTTGGACAGCTTATCCTCCGCTTGCTTCTAAAACTGCTACTGGAGCATTATTGTTTGAGTTAGCTTTTCTTACTTTTGGAGTTTCTTCTATTCTTGGAGGATTAAATTTTTTGGCTACAATAATTTTGATGCGAGCCCCAGGAATGGGTTGGGGGAGAGTCCCTATTTTTGTGTGGGGAGTCTTAGCAGCCTCAATTATAGCTTTGATCGGTACTCAATGGGTGGCTTTTGCGTTATTAATGATTATTCTCGAAAGAGTGATAGGCATGCATTTTTTTAATCCTGTCGATGGAGTAGGAGGAAATGCATTACTTTATGAACATGTTTTTTGGTTTTATTCTCATCCAGCAGTGTATATAATGGCGCTTCCAGGATTTGGGGTCATTCTTGAGATTATTACAACTTTTAGTAAAAAATCGCTTTTTGCTTATACATGGGTTGTCAAAGCTTTTATGGGTATTGTAGGTTTGGGTTTTGTTGTTTGGGCTCATCACATGTTTACAAGTGGTATGGCTCATTGGTTACATCTTCCTTTTATGTTGTTGACAGAGTTAATTTCGATTCCTACAGGAATAATTTTTTTAGCAGCTCTAACTACTTTATGGAGATCTAATATAGTTATCAAAACACCCTTGATTTTTGCTTTATCTGTGGTTTTTAATTTTTCAATTGGAGGATTAACAGGAATTTTTCTAGCAGATGTAGCTACTGATGTTCAATTGCAAGATACATATTTTGTTGTGGCACATTTTCACTACACAATGGTAGGTGGAGTGGTTTTCTCATTGTTTGGAGCAACGTATTACTGGTTCCCAAAAATTTCTGGAAAAATGTATAACGAAACCTTAGGTAGAATTCATGCAATACTTATGTTAATTTCTTTCAACCTTACATTTTTGACAATGTTTGCTCCTGGAATGCATGGAATGAACAGAAGAATTGCAACATATCCTGACACTTTTGCGGATACTAATTTGTGGGTTTCAATATTTGGTTTTTTTATGGCTTTGTCATTTATTCCATTTGTAATAAACATGATTTATTCTTTGTTAAAAGGAACTAAATCACCTGATAATCCATGGGGTTCTACAACACTTGAATGGACAACAACATCCCCTCCTCCTATAGAAAACTTCGAAACAATTCCTACAGTTTCTGGTCAAATTTACGACTATTCAAAAATGAAAAAAACAATTAAAAATATATAACAATTAAGGAAATATAATGACTACAAATAATTTCTCAAAAGCAATTCAAACAGGTTGGATAGTAATGTCAATTTTGTTTATTTTGACGATTATTGAGTTTTTAGTAGCTATTTTTCTTCAAGGAAAACTTCAGATTATAGGTTTATTTATTTCAGGGTTACTAAAAGCTGGTTTAATATTACAAACATTCATGCATTTTGGACAACTATGGGAAAATATTTCTAATTTATGGTCGGGAGTGGTTTTAACTTTTGAAGAGAAAGATGAGGAGTAAATGGCAACTCAGATAGTAAACAACATAAAAGATATAGAGATATCTTTAAAGCGGTTGGGGCTTTGGCTTTTTATTGTATCGGACATATCTTTTTTTGTAGCCTTAGTCTCCTCTAGATTTTTTATATATGGTACAAATACTCCCTCAGAAATAAATCAAATACTTGGCCTTTCTCTAACTATATTATTATTGGCTTCCTCTCTTACTGCTTACAGAGCAGAAGTTGCATCAGTGAATCAAAACAAAAAAATGGTTTTAAGAAATTTATTAATTACAATAATTATAGGATTGATTTTTCTTGTTGGAGTTGCTTTTGAATGGTATGTAGCTCTTCAACACGAAATAACCTGGCCTTCTAAGCCTTTTGGGACAGTTCTTTTCACACTTACAGGAGTTCATGCTTTTCATGTTTTTACTGGAATTATTGCTTTGATAATAGTTTTTTACCTTACAGCTTTTAATAAGATCAATTCAAATAATAGTTGGCCAGTAGAAGGTGTTGTAAAGTGGTGGCACCTTGTAGATGTAGCATGGGTTGCAATCTATCCAACTTTATATCTTTTGGGCTAATCCTATAATACTTTTAGTTGTGCCGCTTTAATAACCGCTTGAAGTTGAGTTTTTGCTCCTAGTTTGTTCATGACACTAAAAATATGATTTCTAGCTGTTACTTGAGAAATGGTCATAACTTTTGATATGTCCTTTATATTCATACCAGTTGAAAGTAATTTCAAAGCTTGCCCTTCTCTTTTAGTTAATTTCTCAACGTAAACGGGAATTTCGAGCTCTAATTCATTAGCGTTTACGTAATCGCTTATTGGTGCTTCATTAGTTATATCTGTAAAAACATGAACTATTTCTGTATTTTTTTTACCTGAATTAGAAAAGAGAGTGTTAACTCTATACTTTCCTTTTTTACCTTTTTTGTCTGCCCAAATAACTTCAAATTCGTTTGACACCCTGTTTCTTATTGAATTTGCTACTGGGTGACAATTTTCGGAGCAAACATTATTAGACTCATAAAATTTACATAATGTGACATAACACTTAGAATTTATTACTTCTTCTTTAGAAAATCCTAAAATCTTTTCAGCAGATTCAGACCAAAAAGTTATTTCTCTATTTGCATCAATTACAAATACTCCACTTTTTGACTTATAACTTTCTAAACCTAAATTATGTTTAGTTGGTTTTTTTATCAAAATAAACCCTCTTTTATTTTTTTAAACAACTCAATTCATAATATATTTTATATTGTACTCCATGCCAAACAATGGTGAATTTGCATCTATTTTTATTATTTATTACCCATGATAATGGCTTCTATGGTTGTATCAAATCGAAGAAAAAAAATGATATCTTTATTATTGAGAAAATATAAAGAGGTTGGTGAATGGAAAAAAAATATTCTATAGAAATAGTTACCAATCAGGCTAATGAATTGAAAAATTTATCTAGAGATCTTTTTGATGAAGTGCATATTGCATATCTACCAAGTACTAATCAACTTGAAATTGTTGAAGCTTGCAAAATAGTTAATAATTTAGGTTTTAGACCAGTACCTCATTGCCCTGCGCGAACCATTGGAACAAAATCATCATTAGAAAAATATCTTAAAAAAATCACAAATATAGGGGTCAATAAGCTTTTGTGTATTGCTGGTAGCTCAAATAACCATGCAGGATTAATCAGAGATAATTTGAAAGATTTAGAATCCTACAAAGAAACTATGGATGTTTTTACTTCTGGTCTTTTAGAAGAATATGGTATTGAAGAAATAAATATTGCAGGTTTTCCTGAGGGAAATATTGATGATCCTGAAACAGATTTAAATGTGCGAAAAAAATGTGATTGGTTGAATCAAAAGAATATTAAATCTTCGATTATCACTCAATGGACCACTGATACAAAACAAACTAATCAGTGGATTATGGATACTAAAAATATGACTTCAAAAATTGATCCTGAAAATTTTCAAATTCATTTGGGAATCGTAGGTCCAGTTAATCTAAAACGTCTTATAAGGTTTGCTGAAATTTGCGGAGTTCAATCAGAACTTTTAATAAAACAATTAGAAACAAAAAATAATTATGAACCAACTGAGTATTTAGAAAATCTTATACCAGAAACTATATTACATGAAATTGTTCCTTTTGATAACTTGCACTTTTTCCCATTTGGCGGGATTGAGAGACTTTCAAATTGGTTGGCAAAAGAAACTTCAGTCATATGATGTAGTCAATTATTTCTTAGTATATTTATACCTTTTTTGGGTAATTGTTCAAAGTTAGAATTAATTATTAAGGCAGTAGTTAAAAGTTAAGGCTTTGGGGTTCAGGTATCTGTTGGAAAATTTGACTTTGGATAATAAGACCCTCTTTTTTTGACATGTCAGATTCGACAAAATTAGATTTTAACTACTGTCTAAATTAAAAAATTTAAAAAATTTAAAAAGGACACGGTTAAATAAATCAGAATTAGCAGTGAGGTGTAAAAATGGAAAAATTATTTGTTCAAAATTTGTTTAAATTCAAAAAATTCAAAGAGTTTCTAAATTATAATATAAAATACTTTTCTATAACGACCTTGTTGCTGATATCGATTATTATTTTAGGTTGTTCGAGTGACGCTTCAACTTCTGTCTCCTCAAACGATATTGATACTATTGCTGAAATGAGAGGACTCACCCCTTCGGATATTGAAGCAGCTGTCAAGACTTATGTACCTTCAGGACAACACGATGAGTATCTCATGTTTGCATCTGGTGGACATTCAGGGCAAGTTATGGTCATTGGGCTACCTTCTATGAGATTATTAAAAGTTATTGCCGTCTTTACACCTGAACCTTGGCAAGGATGGGGGTATGGGGCAAAAGATACAATGGATGTAATTAGTCAAGGAGATTTTAATTCAACTGAATTACGCTGGGGAGATACTCATCACCCAGCTTTAAGTGAAACAGATGGAGACTATGACGGGCAATACCTTTTTATTAACGATAAAGCAAATGCACGCGTTGCTGTAATTGATTTAAGAGATTTTGAAACAAAACAGATTATAAAAAACCCGATTTCTAATAATGATCATGGAGGAACGATGGTAACTCCTAATACAGAATGGATCATTGAAGGTGGACAATACGGAGCTCCTCTGGGAACAGAGTATTCTTCAATAGAAAATTATTCTAGTGCTTATAGAGGAATGGTAACTTTTTGGAAATTTGATAGGGATAAAGGAAGAATTGATCAAGATAGTTCATTCGCTATGGAACTGCCTCCATATTGGCAAGATATTTGTGATGCTGGAAAATTAGCTAGTGATGGATGGGTATTCTGTAATTCTTTTAATACTGAAATGAGTACAGGAGGGGTTGAAAATGGCGCCCCACCTTTTGAGGCAGGGGCATCGCAAAGAGATATGGATTACTTGCATATTATTAACCTTGAAAAGGCTGTATCAATTGCAGAATCTGGGGAAGTAGAAGAAATTAACGGATTTAAAGTTATTTCTTTGGACACAGCTATTTCTGAGAATCTTCTTTATTTTGCACCTGAACCAAAGAGTCCTCACGGAGTTGATGTATCTCCAACTGGAGAATATATGGTAGTTTCTGGAAAACTAGATCCTCATGTTACTGTATATAGTTTTGAAAAAATGACTAAAGCAATGGATGGAGATTATGAAACAGATGATTATGGAGTTCCCATTCTAAGTTTTGATGATGTAGTTGAATCTCAAGTTGAAGTAGGGCTAGGGCCTCTTCACACACAATTTGATAATAATGGATACGCCTATACAAGTTTATTTTTAGAACCTGCTGTTGCTAGATGGTCATTAGGAGGGATTAATGGTGAAAAAAACCCTGAACCTGACTGGTCTTTGGTTTCAAAAATACCTGTTCAATATAATGTTGGCCATATTGCTGTAGCTGAAGGAGATACAGTTGATCCCGATGGAGGATATCTTGTTTCTTTAAATAAATGGGCACTCGATAGATTTACTAGTGTTGGGCCTTTACTGCCTCAAAATTTTCAGCTGATTGATATTTCTGAAAAAGGAGAAAAAATGCAGATGCTCTACGACATGCCTATAACAGCTGGTGAACCTCATTACGCTCAGATAATAAAGGTAGATAAGTTAAATCCATGGGATGTTTATCCTGAGGTTGGATGGAATCCTACCAAACAAGCTATTGATGAGAATGCTGTTGCTCTAGGTGAGGAAAGAATTATACGTGATGGAAATAATGTAGAAATTTTCATGACTGCAGTACGTAGTCATTTTACTCCAGAAAGAGTGGAAATCAAAAAAGGAGATCATGTAACATGGCACATTACAAATGTCGAAAGAGCTCATGATGCAACACATGGTTTTGCTTTGTCAGGTTATAACGTTACTTTGAGTATCGAACCTGGAGAGAGTACTACATTTGAGTTTGATGCAAAAACAAGTGGTGTTTTTAGTTATTACTGTACGGAATTTTGTTCAGCTTTACATCTGGAAATGGCAGGTTACTTACTTGTTGAACCAGGTAAATAACTTAGTTCTTATAGAGATAAAAAATATCAGTTTAGGAATCTGAAATTATGATTGATAAGGAGGGGAATAAAATGTTGCTTAGAATAAAAAATATATTTGATTGTAATAGTAACAAAATTTCAAAAATACTTTTAGGTATTGCATCCTTATCAATCATTGTGTCAATTTTTTTTCCTTACTGGCATTTACACTTACAAGCACCTCAATATCCTAAAGGACTAGATATGTATCTGTATGTAAATAAATTAATGGGAGATGTTAGAGAAATTGATATCCTAAATCACTATATTGGAATGAAAACTTTAGATCAAGGAGCGATTTTTGAACGATCAATAAGTCTTTATGCTATTTCTTTAATGCTTTTTTCAACCGTATTAGCAATATTTATAAATAACAAATGGGCTTTTTTATTTACTTTACCAATTTTAATTTACCCGATTATTTTCTTTCTAGATCTTTTCTACTGGCTTAATCTCTTTGGCCAAAACTTAGATCCTAGAGCTCCTCTTAGCTCATCTGTTGACCCTTTTACTCCACCTCTTTTTGGCAGTAAAGCAATAGCGAACTTTGTGGTAATAACTAGCGCAGGTATTGGATTATATTTAGTTTTCTTTGCGGATATTTTAGTTTTAGCTAGTGTCTATTGCCAAAAAAAATTTCAAAATATTCCAATTCATAAATGAAATCTCAATGACTTTATTAGACAACAACAAAAAAATAAGTGCATTTTGCTTTTCTTTATTATTATCTTTAATTCTTATTTCCTCAAATAACCTTTATGCAGATGAATTAAACATGGGTTTGATAGTTTCTCAAAGAGGGACCTTTTTAAGTTTAGAAGAAGCTATTTTTAATTCAGAAGATGGAGACATATTAAATGTGTATGCGGGTGAATATGATGGACCAATAAATATATATAAAAGCATTGAATTGATTGGTCATAATAAACCAGT
>CAZPYN010000008.1:0-72101 GCA_964590915.1 uncultured Dehalococcoidales bacterium | reverse complement strand
ATTAGGTTTTCACCATCTGTAAAGCGAAACCAATTTAGAAGTAACAGTTTTAAGGATAATCAAGAACAAGTTTCAACAGCTGGTGGAGGAGGACTTGAAGATAATTATTGGAGTATTGATGGAATAGGTAATTATTGGAGCGATTATGTAGGATTTGATAAAGACCAAGATGGTATTGGTGATATGACTTATAAATCTCAAAAATTATTTGAGAATCTAATGGACAGGAATCCTGAATTAAGACTTTTTTTATATAGTCCTTCATCCCAAAGTATAGATTTTGCTGCTAAATCGTTGCCTACGGTTAGGCCTAAACCAAAAGTGGTTGATACTGCTCCGCTAATGAAAATTTATATTCCTTCAGATATACCGATTAAGAAAATAGTAAATTCTTCAAGTCTCTTTGCTATTGCTTCAAGTGGGATTATTTTAGCATTTGCTGGAATCTTATTTTTGCCTCGTTTATATCCAACTTTTATAAGAAAAGAATCTATTGAGTTAGATAGTAAATTATCAAATTCACTAGAGATTAAAAAATTAACTAAAAAATTTGGATCTCTAACCATATTTAAAGATCTTGATTTTACAATTAATCCAGGTGAATCTGTTGCTGTCTGGGGAGATAATGGAGTAGGGAAAACTACAATTTTCTATTGTATTCTTGGATTACTTTCTCACCAAGGATCTGTAAATATTGGAAAACTCAATATCAAAAATGACAGCAAAAAAATTCGTAGAATGATTGGATTTGTTCCTCAAGAATTACATTTACATGAAGATTTATCCGTAAATGAAACTATAAAGTTTTATGCAAAATTGAATAATATCTCACTTTCTGAAACACAAAAATGCCTTATTGAAATGAATTTGCTAGATCATTCTACTAAATTGATAAGACAATTATCTGGAGGTATGAAGCAGAGGTTAGCTTTAGCTATTGCACTTTTACCAGACCCACCAATTGTTATTCTAGATGAACCTACAGCAAATCTTGATGCTCGTTCAAGATCCAATTTTTTGTCATTAGTTTTAAATTTAAAACAACGAGGCAAAACTTTATTTTTCTCATCTCATAGAGTTGAAGAAATTAAAACTCTTTCTGACAAGGTTTTAATTTTAGAAAGAGGGAAAAAAGGTGAAATTTATAACTCAAATAATTTAGAAAAAATAATCTCTTTAGAAGAAAAAATAAGAATTTTTATTGATGAAGAAGACATTCTGCCAGCTTATAAAATACTTTCAAAAAAGGGTTATGTAGTAGAAAAATTTCATAGTTCAATTGTAATAAACATAAAAAAGGCAGAAAAAATTACTCCAATAAAAGAAATTTTGGATAAGAAAATCAAAATACATAATTTTGAAATAGAAAAGTTGAATTAATGAACCTTATGGATTTAAATCTTGTTTATATAATTGCTCAAAAAGAACTTAGAGATTCTTTCAATAACAGATGGCTATTACTTTTTTCTATTTCATTTGGAGGGTTAGCAATAGCATTGGCTTGGTTAGCTCTTTCAGGTACAGGTAGTTTTGGTAATGTTAGTTTTTCTCGTACTTCTGCAAGTCTTATAAACCTAATCATTTTGATAGTTCCTCTAATGGGTTTAACTTTGGGTGCTGTAAGTATTTCCTCAGAACTTGAAAAAGGTAACCTTCATTATCTTTTATCACATCCTATAAGCAGATTAGAAATTATTTGTGGAAAATTTATTGGCTTATCTTTTGCACTTTTAGGTTCATTGACTATAGGATTTGGACTAAGCGGATTATTTATATCTTATAAAGGTGGAATCCCACAAATAGATCTTTATTTTTCATTTATAGGGCTTACTTTTTTACTTTCATTAGTTAGTCTTAGTCTTGGCATTTTAATTTCTACCTCTACTCGTAAAAGTATTTCTTCTCTAGGAATAACATTATTTCTATGGTTGTTATTAGTTTTTATTACTGATCTAGGGTTAATGGGAACAGCTATAGTTTTAAAACTACAAATTAGTGAACTTTTTTATCTATCTATAATCAATCCTTTGCAAGTATTTAAGGTGTCATCAATTTTGATATTAAATGGTAATTTAAATGTGCTAGGACCAGGTGGTACATATGCTATTCAGACATATGGTAAAAGTTTGTTGCCTCTATTATTAGGGATACTTTTTTTATTTACAATTTTTCCTATGATTTTAGCTTGTTTGATTATTCAAAGAAGAGGAGATCTATGAATAAGGTTTATTTAATTTTTTTTACAATGATAATAATTTTTTTTGGATGTCAATCTGAAATCAATTTTGAAGATCCTCCTAAAATAATTTATGGTGTAGATATTTGTGACCATTGTAATATGATCATCAGCGAAGCTCGCTATGCCTCTTCGTATATAACACAAGATGGAAAAATAAGAAAGTTTGATGATATTGGAGATATGATACTTTATCACCAAATTAATAAAGAATCAGTTGAAGTATTTTGGATTCAAAGTTTTGATAATGAACAATGGATAAATGCAAATGAGGCATTTTTTATTGACGGTAATTTTAATACTCCAATGAATCATGGGATAATAGCTTTTTCTAATGAAGACAAAGCAAATTTAAAAGCATCTGAATTAGATTTAAAAGTTAAAAATTTTGAAGAAATATTGTCTATAGACATAAAAATTAGAAATGAAGAATTAAATCATAAACATAAACATTAATGAAAGGAATTAAAATGAAAAAAATAATTATTTTTCTTACTTTGATGATTTTGCTGGTTTCTTGTGGGAACACAGAGAATTCAGAAAATAACTCCAATCAAGTTTCATCAGAAACGTCTGAAGTATCAAAAGAATCTAAAAAAGAAGTAGTTAAATCCGCTGGAGAAGGGAAGGAAATTTATCAGAAAAGTTGTTCAGCATGTCATGGTTCTGAAGCTACTGGAGTTGATGGACTAGGGAAAGATCTTGTAAAGGGTGCTTTTATTAAAAGCCTTGCCGACGATGAGCTTATTACTTTCATAAAAGAAGGACGTGATACAGGAAGTCCTGACAATTCAACGGGAATTGACATGCCGCCAAATGGAGGTAATCCTGCTTTAAAGGATGAAGATATTAAAGCAATAATTTTGTATTTACGATCAATTCAGGAATAACTAATTAAAAAAAAATATTTGTAAAGTAATAATTGTTGATTAAAAATAATTGGGAAAATTTAGTTCTAATAGAATTAGTTATCGAAATATAATTCAATTTTAGACACTCTTGAATCAACATGGTTTTTTAAGGATTCAATTGCTCTTTCGAAATCTTCGGGATTTGAGATAAATGAGAAACCATCTCTTTCTTTAACTACATATGGATTAACCATATCTGCATAACGGCTAATCTCATTGAACATGATTTTATTACCTTGAATTTTTTATTTTATTCTCAAAATCTAACAGTTCTTGCTTGTCTTCTTCTTCAAGATTCTCATATAGTAAATCTATTATCCATCTAGGATTTTCACTTTCTTTGTCAAAAAGTAATAATTCGGCCATTTTCATTTGGTGTTGTTCATCTAAAAATTTACGAACTACAGGGAAAACAAAAGTTTCTTCGTTATCGAAATGATCAAACATACAAACCCTAAGGGCTACAACCTGACTAAATAAATGTCTTCTTTTTCTGGTAGATAGAGCATTCTCACCAATCTCATTCTTTAATATTTTCCCTACATTTTCTAAATGAGCCTCTAGTTCCTGATGTTGCTGTTCCTCAAAGTCTATTAGAATTCCTAGATTTTCTTTCATCACGACTTCGTCCTCACCTTTTAAAAATGCACCAAATGATTCTGCTTCAGCTCGTAACTTTATATGTTCCAATTCGTTATTTCGAGCTGGGATATTATTTTTTATAGGTCCTGTCATATACTCATCTTCAATTTGGGCGTGGTAATGTAGATGTTTCCCCCACAATCCAAAAGCCTCTTTAAAGGTATCCAGTGAGCCACCTTTTTGTAGATCATTAGCCAAACCCTCTATTAGTAGAGCTACTTTTTCATACGCTTTGTGCATTAAATATTGAACGTCAACGGGATGTCCAATTTTTGTTCTTTCTTTCATACTCATATTTTTTTTCCTTTTTTTTCCTAGGTTATTAAATTTTGCATAACACCTAATAGTTAATTTCATGAAATATGTTATCTTTCTTTCAGGTGAATAATTTAAACTATCCTATCTTTATATTTTTGGATTGAGTTCGTTTTACCAGATTCTTTGTTTTTATTTAAATTTATTATCAAAACATCTTTTTCTAATCCTCCAAGAAGAGAAGTAGCTGTGGAACCTAATATGAATTTACTCATCCCTCCTCTAGCATGTGAACCAATAATTATGAGATCTGCATCAATCTTTTCAGATACTGAACGAATTGTTTCAGCAACAGGACCTATAATTACATGAGTACTGTCAAATTTTGCGTCTAATTCAAATAATAGGTCATTTAAATGTTCTTTGGCATTTTGGATAACATTATTTTGCACCTCTTGAAAATATATCCCCTCATCAAAATGAGAAAAAGAATAATACTGTATCAAGCGAGGCACAACATTTACAACTGACATTTTTGAATCATTTGTGTTGGCTATTGAAGATGCTTGTTGGAGAATAGCTTTTGAATCCTTCGTTAGGTCTACAGCAACTAAAATATTTTTGTATTTCATTAAATCACCTCATTCTAGTTAATTTAAATCATAATTAACTACCATTATCATGAGTAATAAATATGAACAACAGATGCAAACTCACCATTGTTTGGTATAGAGAAAATGGAAACTCAAACATTTGAATAATTAGTCTGATTGGTTCATAATTGGAGTAATATGGTTGATTCAAAGGATAAATAATATGTTTGATAATGCCAACTCAGGTGTATATCAAATAATTGTTGAGCTTCACCAAAACCGAACTATAATTATTGGGAAACTAGGCTCTTGTGTATTTAGGAAAGGTAAATATATTTATACAGGAAGGGCAAAAAAGAATCTTTCTCAAAGAATAGATAGGCATTATAAACCTAACAAAAAATGTTTTTGGCATATCGACTATTTTTTATCAGATGAATATGTAGAAATAATTGACATAATTATTAAATCTGATAATTTTTATGACGAATGTATTGAGAATAAGAAATTAATCGATAACGATGCTACAATCGTGATTGATAAGTTTGGTGCTACAGACTGTGTTAACGAATGTGGGACACATTTATTACTTATTAATTAGAGACAAAAAAATTGACCCCACCTTTCATCCCACTTTTTTAGAAAAAAATTCATATAATATGGGAAACTAAGGAAGGTTTATTCAAAAATAATTTACCCGATATCAATCCAGATATGAAAGGAATTGTCTTAATGAAGCCATTTTGAGCAGCAGGACGAAAACAATAATAAGTTAGCAGGACCTGGAGTGCTAACCATTAGTAATATGAAAATCCAAAGTGGAAAATATTGTGAAAAATTTTCATACATAACGTTAATAATTCTTGAGATCTTAGAAAATTAATTAATATTTTCCAAATTCTTTTCCTGCTTCATACATTGCAACAATATTTTCTGCAGGCACTTCACTTCTCACTGTGTGGCATGAAGCTAGAACATATCCCCCTCCAGAACCGAGAGTTTCTATTTTCCTTTTAACATCCTCCTTAACATCACTTGGAGTCCCAAAAGGTAATGCTTGCTGAGTGTCAATAGCCCCCCAGAAACCTACATCTTTTCCAAATTCAGCCTTTAGTTCTTCAGGGCTCATTTGCCAAGCAGTTGTTTGAACTGGATTGATGACATCTACACCAATATCTATAAGATCAGGAATCAGTGATCGAATAGATCCATCACTATGCATCACAACCTTTGCATCAGTGTTAGAATGTATCGCATCGACACACTTTGCTAGATAAGGTTTGATCTGTTTCGTAAACATATCTTCCCGAAAATAAGCTCTATCTTGAAAACCTAAATCATCTGAAAAAGATACTATATCTACATAAGGACCAGCTTCTTTCAAAATTGATTTGGTTGATTCAACTATCACATTGGTAACATTATCCAGTAATGCCTCAGAAATCTCAGGTCTAATTAATAAATCTTCCATACATTCTCCAAAGCCTCTAAGACGCTGACTTGGTGCAACCGAAGAGTGTCCAACTGATACCACTATTGCATAATCAGTTTCGTCATGAAGTTTTTTTGCCTTCTCCTTTAGACCTTCTACTCTATGTGCTTCGTTAGCATCTGGCCATTCATAATTTTCTATTTCTTTGATTGTTATATCTTCTTTTTGAAAAGGACCATGTCTATAAATATAGGGGCCAACTTCGTTACGAGGCCTTTCCCAGATAACTCCCCATTCATCTCGATATTTAAAATCATCTATTCGTGTTACAGACAATGACTGAGAATCTATAGGTTGATCTGGGCTAACACTACGAGTATCTATCTCAAAAAGTTCTAAAATTTCTTTTGAAGGAGTTAAATCATGATCCGGATTGACAGGATCATTCATATCTGGACGATTAAGTTCTTCAGGAAATCCAAGGAGTTTAGCTAGACGACCATAAGAAATATTACTTATAGTACTAGCAATTGTTCCACAATCAAGTGGAACTCTATCAGGTTCTTTAAGGCTTAGTGCTGTAACAACTCTTTCTCTTGGGGTCATTTTTTCAGACATATCTTTTCCTTTACTCTCCAATCTTGTTTTTTATCATTCTTACTGCTGAAGCTGCATCAGGGGAATATCCGTCAGCTCCTATAGAATCCGAGAATTCTGTTGTAACAGGAGGTCCTCCAACAAAAATTTTCATTCTATTTCTTACTTCTAATTCTTTAGCTCTTTCAATGACGCCGGACATATTTTTAATGGTTGTTGTTAGCAATGCAGAAAGACATAAAACCGTTGCATTTTTTTCTTCCATAGCAGAAAGAAATTCATCTGCAGAATTATCAGGACCTAGATAAATAACTTCAAATCCAGCTCCTTCAAGCATCATGCCTACTAGACTTATTCCTATATCGTGTAAATCTCCTGCAACTGTTCCACAAATAGCTCTAACACCCGTTGAGCCATCTGATTTCGCTAATAATGGATTTAGATGGACCATACATGTCTTCATAGCTTTAGCTGCTACTAACATTTCTGGCATAAAATATTCTCTGGTTTCGAATTTATCTCCTACTATATTCATCCCTGCAATTAATCCATTGTTTACAATATCTTCAGCTTCCAAACCTTTTTCTAAGGCCTCTATTGTAAAAGACTCAGCTTCTTGAGATTTACCTTCAACTATAAACTGTTTTAGAACATTTAAATCCATAACTCTCCTACCTTTTTTTTCTTTATATCAATATAAAACAACCTAAACAAGTGAAAAAAGGCTCTGAAAAATCTCAAAATTAGCTCTTATAATCATAAACCTTTATGCTTTTAATGCTTGATAAGGCTCAATTCTCATTGGGCATCTTGAAGCTTTACAATATTTACAATAACTTTCTGAAGGATCTTCTTGGATTAAGAGATTGGATCCTATAGGAACAATCCCTGATTGAGATTTTTGAGGTTTCATAAATGAAGATGAAAGTAATTCAACATCTATCTTTTTTGCTTCTAACATATTGAAAATCAATGTTTGCCCAGTTATATCCCAGTAACTCTGACCTGGCCTTAAACAGGTACCCATTTTCAAATCTCTAGATGTTGTTTCTTCTAATAATTTATCCAAAATATAAGTAAAACTGTTGAATGCAGCAGCAGTTCCAGCTGAATCCAAAATTATTGCTAATATATTTTCTCCTTTTATCATTAGCTCAGAAATTCTTTTATCTACCTCAGAACCTATTGTACTTATAATAAAAAACGCTTCCTCTGCACCTTTGAATAGATGAGAGGCAAACTTATTTACCAATTCTTCTCCAGTTTCAAATTTTATCCCTTTTGGAGTTACGGAACTAATTTTAAATCTCTTAACTATAGCCTTTGAATCAGAAAGCCTAGATATTTCTTTAATCGCGAAAGCAGCTTCATCCTTGAGTTCTTTTGTAATTCTATCTTTAGCACCCATAACTCTCCAGACGTCTTCTTCTTGGATAGTTAATGGTATTTCTATTATCTTGCTTTCAAGATCATTCATATTAAAATCATATTACACCTATTTGCTATTTTAGGCATACCAAAAATTTCTGTGTATAGAAATATTTCTTCTGATATTAACTATTATAGGGCTCCTTATTCTAGAGTTATCTAGGTCGGTCTTTGAATGTTATAGCCATAAAAATATTAGTATTTTTATACCTGTTTTTGGATTTTATGAGATTTTAGAATCTTTAAATATTGGTAATTAATCGATAAAGGGTAAAATAGATCGCAAAAAACAGAGGCCTAGGGCATGTAAAAAAAGAACTAGTACCCTGATTACCCTTTAACTTACAATTTTTTTTGCATGCCCTAACTACTGTCTCGACTAGGCAATTTAGATGTATAAATATGTTATTTTCATTCATTCAGCCACAGCTTTTACATCAATTTCTTTATTTACTATAAGAAGTCTTATTTTGTTTTATATTAAGGAAAATAAATATAGAAAGATTTCTTATGCAATTGACTCTTGTCTTGCTATTTCAGGAGCTACTTTGGCATACATGGGGAATAGAATCCCAGGTATAGAATCATGGATAACAGTAAAACTTCTTTTGGTTTTTCTTTATATAATTTTTGGAATTATTTCATTTAGAGCTAGCAACCTTAAAATCCAAATAGCGTTTTGGGTTGCTTCGATGTTAGTGGTAAGCTACATATTTCAAATAGCTTTTAGTAAAAACTTTTTAATATTTTAAATAAATCAGAAAAAATCATGACTTATTTCCACGGGATATAACTATGAAGTAAAATATTTTCATACTTGAATTATGAATCAATCAGACTAATTATTCAATAATTTGCCTTTTAATATAAAAAAATGGCGTATTAAGTGGCGTATAACTACAGTAAAGGTCATTCAAGTACAGTTTTTGAGTTCAAAATTGACTACAAGTATAGTTCCTATGAGAAACTAATTGCCTACCAGGAACATAGATCTTTCTGCAATATTAATTGATCTGTCAGCGATTCTTTCTAAATTATGAGCAACCCACAATAAAAAGGTTGCACGTTCAATTTCATTTGGTTTACGTTTCATGAGTTCAATTAATCTTTCTTGAACATCTTTATATAATTTATCCAATTTAGTATCTTCTTTTTGAAGTTTTTTATATCTCTCATTTACCTCATCAGCATTTTTTAACAAAAAAGTCTCTGTACTAGTCTTTAACATTGAAATACTTATAATACTAATTTGTGGAATAATCACCAAGTCTGTCGGTAAAGGTCTTACACCCATTCTATTTGTCAATACAGCAATTCCTTCAGCATAATCACCTATTCTTTCTAATTCTTCAATTACATACATACATGCAACTATTTCTCTTAAATCTCCTGCTAAAGGTTGCTCTCTTCTTATTAGGTCTATACACAATTTTTCAAGATCGTCTTGCATTTTATCAATTACATCGTCATTTTTTATCACTTCATCAGCTAATACTAGATCCTGTTCAATTAGTGATTTCATAGCTTTTTCTATAGAAAGTTCTACTTGAGAAACCATTATTTTAATTTCAGTTTCAAGTTTGTGTAAACTATTGTCAAATTCTTGTCTTGCCATATTATTACCTATCCGATTCTTCCTGTAACGTATGCCTCGGTACGTTCATCTTTGGGATTTCCGAAAACAGAATCATTTGTGCCATATTCTATCAATTCTCCAATTCTATTTTCTCCAGCCATCATAACAGCAGCATAGTCACAAATTCTAGTTGCCTGCTGCATATTGTGGGTAACAATAACAACCGTAATATTTGATGATATTTCTTGAATAAGATCTTCTAATTTAGATGTTGAAATTGGGTCCAATGCAGATGCTGGTTCATCCATAAGTATAATCTCAGGATTTACAGCCAATGCTCTTGCAATACACAATCTTTGTTGTTGCCCTCCTGATAGAGTCAATCCATTATCTTTTAACCTATCTTTAACTTCATCCCACAAAGCTGACTTTTTTAAAGAAGATTCTACTATTGATTCAATATTATCTTTGTCAAAACCATTAATTTTCGGTCCAAAAGCCACATTCTCAAAAATACTTTTAGGAAATGGATTAGGTTTTTGAAAGACCATTCCAATTTTAAATCTTATGTCGGTCGGATCAGAATTTTCAGAATAAATTGAAATATCGTTATATTTAATTTCTCCTTCAACTTTAGCCGTCGGGATAAGATCATTCATACGATTGAAACATCTTATCAAAGTGCTTTTGCCACAGCCTGATGGTCCTATAAGAGCAACAATTTTGTTTCTAGGAATATTAAATGTAACATTATTTACAGCTTGTAAAGATCCATAGAAAACGCTTAAATCTTTTGCTTTTAATATAGCCTCTTGGTTTGAAATTTCATCTATAAAATCGTTAACCATTTTAGTTTTGTCTTATAAAATTATTATAAATAATACTAACATAAGTTTACTATTGAATGTTAAATAATGATTAAGGCACTAAATATATACGATTTTTCAAAATTTGAACTTGAAGAATTCTTAACTAGTAAAAATTACCCCAAATATAGAACTTCTCAAATTTGGCGTTATTTATATAGAAATAATATAAATAATTTTGAGGATATGAAAAATATTCCAACTGATTTAATTTCAGATTTAAACAATTACTTTTTTATTGAAAAATTAAATGAGGTGAATTATGTGATATCTAAAGATAAATCAACCTATAAAAGTTTATTTGAATTATCAGATAACTTACGCATTGAAACTGTGTTAATGAACTACCCTTCTGATGATCATAGAAAACCACGTAAAACTATTTGTGTTTCTAGTCAAGTTGGATGTGCTTTAGGTTGTACTTTTTGTGCAACTGGTCAACAGGGATTTTTTAGACAACTTAAAGCAGGAGAAATCATATCTCAAATTATGTATTTCAAAAAATTAGAAGAAAAAAAATATTTTGATTCTTATTTAAGTAAACCAGAAAAATCTTATGATGGGATAAAAAATATTGTTTTTATGGGAATGGGAGAACCTTTGGCTAATTATAATAACACTATTAAGGCAATAAAAATTCTAAACGATCCTAATGGTATTAATTTAGGAGCTAGAAGTATAACTATTTCCACGGTTGGACTTGTCCCAGAAATTATAAAATTATCCAAAGAAAATATACAAATCAATTTAGCAGTTTCTCTTCATGCTCCAGATAATTTCACCAGAGAACAAACTGTCCCTATTAATAAAAGATATCCTATAGAAATGTTGATAGATGCATGTAAGAAATATATACAACAAACTAACCGTAAAATATTTTTTGAATACGTATTATTAGCTGGACAAAATGATTCAACAAAACACGCAAATGATTTAGGGGTCTTACTAAAAGGTATGTTGGCTCATGTAAATCTGATACCAGTAAATCCAACAAAGTTATCTGAATATAAAAGAACCAGTGATTCTATGATCATAAAATTTCAAAACGAATTAAAAAAATCTAGAATTCCTTCCACTGTTAGAATGGAAAAAGGCATTGAAGTTAGTGCGGGATGCGGACAATTAGCAACTTCAAATAAATATTAATCTCTAACAGCTTCTGCGATTACTTCTACCAAATATCTTGGATTTTTATTTGACAAATCTTTTATTTGATCATGGCATGAAATCCCAGTGACTACTATTTCTTGATTTTCTTTCGATTTTCTTAAGTTTGGTAAAAGTCTATCTTCAGCGATTGTAGTTGAAATCTCATAATGTTCTTTCTCCATTCCAAAGGAACCAGCCATGCCACAACATCCTGAATCAATAATCTTTGCTGAAAAATTTGGAGGAATTTTTAAGGAATTTAAAGCCTTATTTACTCCTTCTAAGGCACGTTCGTGACAGTGCACTAGTAGAAGCAAATCTTTAACTTCTTCATTCCATGATATTTGTTGTTTGCCATCATTTTGAATCTCTAAAAGTAAATCTTGGATTGTATGAGTATTGTTTGAAATTTTCAAAGCCATCTTTCTATCCTCAGCTAAATCAGGGAATTCGTCTTTCATAACTGACATGCAACTTGCTTCTACTCCAACTATTTTTATATCTTCATTAATGTATTTGGTTAAAATCTTTGTATTGTAATCGATATTTTTTTTAGCATCTTCCAATAACCCTTTTGAAATCATTGGTCTGCCACAACATTTTCTTTCAGAAATTACGACTTCATATCCTGCAGATTCTAAAATTTTAATTGCAGCTTTCCCAACGTTAGGATGAATATAATTAATGTAAGTATCATGAAAAAACAATATTTTTCCTCTTGAATTAGTCGACATAGATTCTCTTTTGTTGAACCAATTTTCAAAGGTGTGATCACTTACCGCGGGTATATTTCTACGATGATCTATTCCAATTATCTTTTCTAATAAATATTTTGATATTGGAAAACTATTTATAATATTAAATAATTTTGCTTGAGGGCCAGAGATATATTTATAGATATTACCAATATTACCAATTAATTTTGATCTAATTGGTATTTTATTTTTTTTATAATAATTGTTTAGGAACTCATATTTTATTTTGGCCATATCAACATTAGATGGACATTCTGATTTACAGGATTTACATTCTAAACATAAATCTAAAACGTCCAACATTTTTTTATCCGAAAATAAATTATTATTTATTACTCCCGATAAGGCCCCTCTTAGAGCATTTGCCCTTCCTCTAGTGGTATGTATTTCTTCTCTTGTAGCCATATAAGATGGGCACATTGCACCCGCATTGATTTTCCTACAGGCTCCAACGCCATTACATTTTTCTATTGCTCCCTCAAATCCTCCTTCTTCTGAAAAATCTAATATTGTATCTATTTTTTTCATTTGATAAGATGCTCCATACCTTAGATTTTCCCCCATTTTGGGTGTGTCAAATATTTTACCCGGGTTCATTATTCCAGTTGGGTCGAAAGATTTTTTCAGTTCTCTGAAATTATTAACAAGCTTGGGGCCAAACATTTTCTCAGTCCATACACCTCTTACAATGCCATCTCCATGTTCCCCGCTCATGGATCCTTCAAATTCCTTAACCAAATCAGATATTTCATCTGCAATTTTGATCATACGACTTATACCTTCAGATTTTTTTAAATTAATAGTTGGCCTTATATGCAAACACCCTTCTGCGGCATGTCCATAGTAACCAGCTTCAGTACCATTTGCTTTTACTATTTCATCAAATCTTTTAACATATTCAGGCAATTTTTCAGGAGAAATTGCTGTATCTTCTACAAACGGAATAGGTTTAGCATCCCCAGGGATATTCATCATTAAACCTAATCCTGCTTGACGCATTGCCCAAACCTGAGCTTGTTTATTTGGGTCAGTTATATTCGTCATAGCATAAGAAAGATTTATTTTTTTTATTTTATTTTCTAAATTAATTAATTTAGAATTTATTTCCTTTTCAGAATTGCCATTAACTTCTACAACGAGTATGTCGCTTGGATTACCTTGTAAGAAATCTAAATTTCTAGAAAATCCTAAAGATTTTCTAGCTTGTGTGATAATCATTTGACCAATATGTTCTACGGCTGCAGGATTTTCATCTAAGACAGCAACCGTTGCCTCCATTGATTCAATTAGATCTCTAAAATGTAATATGGCTAATCCTGTAAATTTTGGGAGAGGTTCTAAATTGAGCTTAGCTTTTGTAACTGCAGCTAAAGTCCCTTCAGATCCTACCATTATATTAACCAAGTTAATTTTATTGGTTTTGGGATGAATAAGATCTAAATTATATCCTCCCACCCTTCTATTAACTCTTGGGAATCTTTTATTTATTTCAGATTTAGCTTTGTCAGATATATCCAAGACTCCTTTATAAATTTGTGATTCTAAATTATTTTGAGATAATTTGTATTCTAAGGAATTTCCAGATATTTCAGAAAAGTTTGTTTTATTACCATCGGAAAGAATAACTTCCATTTCTTTAACTTGGTCAACTGTTTTTCCATAAATAATTGAATGGGCTCCACATGAATTATTACCCATAGCACCACCGACATTTGCTCTTGATTTAGTTGATGGATCAGGAGTGAAATGTAAATTATGTTTTTTTACAGATTCATTTAAATTATCTATTGTGATCCCAGGTTCAGTAATTACCCATTTTTCATCAGAATTGATTTCTATTATTTTATTCATATATTTTGAAAAATCTATTACGACTGCTGAGTTTACAGTTTGACCAGACAGGCTCGTTCCTCCTCCTCTTGGTAATATAGCAACATTATTTTTGTTACATATTTCGATTATTGCCGATACGTCATCTGAGTTAGCAGGAATAGTAACGCCTACAGGTAAGATGCTATATATTGACCCATCTGTAGAATACATTTGTCTGGAAATGTCATCAAAACGAACTTCACCTTGGATAGATTTTATAAGTTCTTCTTGTAAGTCAGAATTTATACTTTTCCTAGATTTCTCTTGGATTGATCTCATGAATATGTTATTTTATTTCATTTATAGTAAATGTTTGTTCTCCACCTGGAGTTTTTACTAAAACTTCTTCACCCAGTCTTCTTCCCAAAATAGCTGATCCAACTGGAGAAACACTTGAGATTTTTCCTACTAAAGGATTAGCTTCATTGGGCTCAACTAGCTGGTATTCATAACTATTTTCGTTTACTGGATTTACTATCACAACTTTTGAACCTATTTGAATTCTGTCTCCAGTATTACTTTCATCTATAATTTTTGCAAGTTTCAATATTCCTCCAAGTTCGTGAATTTTAGAATTCACCATATCTTGATTTTCACGAGCAGCATCCAAAGGAGCATTTTCACGAATATCTCCATCTGCAGCAGCTCTTCTAACTTCTTCAGCAAGCCTTGGTCTTTGATCGTTTAGTTCTTTTAGTTGTTTTTCTAAATCTTTATACCCTGCTTCGGTAAGATTGATTTCTTCTCTTTTAGTCTCTTCTAATTTTTTTGTAATTTTTCCAACATTAGATTTTTTCATTCTTAAATGTGATGCTAAATTTAAATCAGTCAATTCATTTAATTTAAGAAAAAGCAAGAATTTTTTCAAATAATTTACTTTTTGACTTACAGTTGCGACACTGGTTCTTTTAGCAAATTCGTCAGAATAATTACCTATTTCAGAAGGGGTAATACCACTTATAGTTCTTCTATCGCCCAACCATCTAATCATTCTTCCAATTTCTTGTTGAGCAACGTTATTTAATTTTCTTGATGATGTTTGAACATAGATTTGGAATGCGTCATTTATATTATCTGGAATGTTGTTCAACGCCTCTTTATTTTCAGGTTTTGTTTCCTTTAAAGCAGACATTTTACCTCCAAATTCATAAATTAATTCCCGTATTCCTTTATTTTATTCCAAAAAAGTAAATAATGTTTCTTTTTGAGCTATCTTTTTGTTTAAAATCGATTTTTTCGCGACATTTTTTGATACTATTAATAATTAGTAATATAAGAAATAAATTAATAGATTATAAATATACCAACTTGATGACGATATGCCTAAAAGAACTTATCAGCCAAAGAATAGAAGAAGAGCAAGAGTTCATGGATTTAGATCAAGAATGAGAACTCCTAGTGGAAGGCGTGTCATATCAAGGAGAAGAAATAAAGGGCGAGCTAAACTTACAGTTTAACCTAGAGACTTGCTAATAGAAAGTTTAAATAAAGGAACAGATTTTAATAGAGTTAGAAGATTTGGTAAAAAAGAGAAATATAAATTTGTTACCTTATCAATATTGTCGACTCAGAATGAACATTTTCGTTTAGGATTTCAAATCAGTAAAAAAATTGGGAATGCAGTACGAAGAAATAGAATTCGTAGGCAAATTAGACATTTGTTTTATGAAATATTTGAAAAAATTTTAGAACAAAAAAGAATAAAATCTTTGTGGATACTAATTTATGTAAGTCCCGATATTGATAAGGTGAACTTTAAAGACTTCAGGTCATATCTTTATAGTTATTTTAATCTTGCAGATTAGGGAAAATAATTGACATATATATGGCATAAGATTCATAAGAGTCTTATTAATGCATTACTAAGATTGCTTATCTTTTATAAAAGAGCAATATCACCATATCTAAGTGGGGAATGTAATTTTTCAATTACTTGTTCAGAATATGCTCAAAAAACCATCTCTTCAAAAGGAATAATTAAAGGATTATTTTTATCAATCGCTAGAATTATATTTTGTTCAATATATCCAATAATTAAAAGATTTAATCTATCTAATAAAAGAATTTCATTGAAAGTTTTTTTATTTTTTTCGTTATTATTTATTATTTGTATTTCTTGCACCAATTTTTCTCCTCAAGGCGGCTGGTCTAATGTTGTAAAGGATATAAATCAAGAAGAATATTATGTTATTTCTGATGAAGGCCGATTATTTCAAATCCAATTCAATGATCAAATTCCAATGATTAATTGGTCATATCCTGAAGAAGAAAGCGGAACATCATATTCTACTCCTATAATCCGAAAAGATTCTGTTATTGGTGCAACATACAAATGTAAAGGACAGACGTGTACTGGAGATATATTTGAATTGAATAAACTCTCTGGGGATGTTTTGTGGAAAAAAACTATACCGTCTAAAATAAACTCGAATTTAATTGTAATTAATGACACATTATTTGTAGCTTCATTAAACAATAAAAAAGAAGATAAGGTAAATAATGGTTCTATATATATGATTTCCTTGAAAAAGGGAGCAGTAGGTGAAATTATTGGTAAAATTCCTACTGAAGGTGAAATTTGGTCTGGTGTTCATTCTTATGGAGAAGAGAACATCATAATAGGTACAATGAAAGGGATGATATATTCCTATAATGTTGATGAACTATTATCCGTTAAAGATAAAAAATATTCTGAAGCTTTGATTTTTTCACATAAATTTCCTCATGCAATCAATTCACCTTTGGCTGTACATAATAAAAGATTATTTTTTGCAGACATTGCTGGTAATTTCTATTCTATAAATTTAGAAGATTTTAAGAATAATCAATTAGATAAAATAAAAATTGTAAGTACTAATGAATGGATTCTTAATAATCCTATTTTTCTTAATGATGAAGTTTATTTATTCACTTTAAATGGTGATATATATGTATTAGATTTTGATACCAATGAAGTTAAGGATAAGTTTTCAATTGATAAAATCGTTGTAGGTGATCCCATAGTTTTATCTGATGCATCTGATCAAGAATTCTTGATTCCTACTGAGAAAAAGGGAATAGAAATTGTCACTAATAATGGGTTTGAAAGAGGGTCTAGTTTAGGGAATTATCCAACAGATAAAAAATTATATAGTTCTCCATTAATTAATGATCGAACATTGTTAATACACACCCAAGATGGAGAAATTCTTTTTTTCAGTATAAAATCAAGAGATTTAATTTATTGTTTGGATCTAAATAAAGGATCGGTTTGTGATTAATTTAAGGACAAATTTATGAGTTTTATTAGTTTAATTTGGAATTCTATCATTATGAAACCTATGATTAATAGTTTAGCGTTTCTCTATGATTTATTGGGCGATAATTTTGGATTATCAATCATATCGTTTACTATTTTAGTTCGATTGATTTTGATCCCTCTAACTATACGACAAACTAAACAAATGAAGAAAATGCAAGAATTGCAACCAAAATTACAAGCTATACAAAAAAAATACCCCAAAAAAGATGTACAAAATAGGCAAAAAATGCAACAAGAAACAATGGCTCTATATAGAGAAGCAGGAGTTAATCCCATTGGTTGTTTGGGGCCGTTGATTATCCAAATGCCTATTTGGATAGGACTGTACAGAGCTATAATTAATACTTCTCCTTCAACACCAGAAGGATTTGTTGATTTGTCAAAATATTTCTACTCATGGAATGCTTCTGTATCAAAAATTCCTTTTAATAGTGATTTTATTGGGATAGATTTAGTCGATTTTGTGCAGTATGCACCAACTCCTTGGCAATTTGTATTACCAATAATAGTAGGAGCTTCGATGTATTTGCAACAAAAATTTTCTATGTCACCAAATACTGACCCTAGACAACAACAGACACAGCAAATGATGTTATGGATGATGCCTATTATGTTTGCTATTTTTACTTGGCAATTTCCAGCAGGACTGGCTGTTTATATACTTTTCTCAAATTTAATAGGAATCTTGATCCAATATTATATTGGTGGGAAACAACCAATTATGCTTTTTGGAAAATTGTATTTTGGAACAACTAATTCTAGGAATGAGTATTTAAACAAATTAACTGAAAATAAGAAAAATAATGAAGAAACAAATAAAGAAAAAATTATAAAGGAGGATTCTAATGGAACCGAAGATATTCAAAGGAAAAACAGTAGAAGAAGCAACAGAAGAAGCTCTAAAAACCCTAGAAACAGATCTAGAAAATCTAGAAATTAAGATAATAGATACTGGTAGAGCTGGAATTTTGGGGTTAGGAGGCCATCCAGCTGAAATAGAAGTCTATGAAGTTGGGACATTACCAATAATTGAAACTACTGCAAAAAAAACTACTGCAAAAAAAACTACTGCAAAAAGATCTACTGCAAAAAGATCTACTGCAAAAAGATCTACTGCAAAAAAAGAAGTAAAGATAATTGATGATTCTGACCAGGAGAAAGATGTAGAAGTAGAAACTTTGGTAGGTGAGGTGTTAAATTATTTTATTCAATCAACAGATACTTCAATTGATGTGTATGTAAGAGACGAAGTAGAAGAAGGCTCTATTGTATTTGAATTAGAAGGAGATGATGCTGGATTAGTAATTGGCAGAAGAGGAGAGACTTTAGCTTCAATAGAGTATTTAGTCAGATTGATTGCAAGTAAAAGTTTAGGAAGAAGAGCAAATGTAATAATCGACGTTGAAGATTATAAATTTAGAAGACGATCAAAACTTAAATCTATAGCTGAAAAATCAGCTTCAAAAGTTGAAAAAACTGGGAAGCGTATTTCTCTAGAACCTATGTCTCCTTCTGATCGCCGAATTGTACACATGGCTCTTGTTGATTACAAAAATGTAAAAACACAAAGTAGAGGAGAAGGAGTAAATAGAAAGGTAGTGATAATACCTGTTGAAGATTGATTATGTCAAAAATTTTGGTAGTAGGAAACCCTTCTTTAGATCAGATTGATAATGTTTATTTTGGTGCAGGTGGCCCTGTATCTTACATTTCAAATATACTCTCTTCATATGGTCATAATGTGACTATGTATAGCTCTTTTGCTGAAGATTTTCCCATTGAATCTTTAAATCCTAAAATAAGTCTGATAAAAAATTTTTCAAAAAAAACTACAAAATTTATTTTAAGTTACAAAAATAATTTAAGAGAATTTGAAATACCATCAGAAGCAACAAAATTGGACTTGGCAAAATTAAATAAAAGTATCGATACGTATGATGTTGTGTTTTTAGCCCCTATTTTCCAAGAGATTGATATTAAGCAGGTTAATCAATTGGTAGACTCTAACAAAAAATATTTTGTGGGGGTACCTCAAGGATGGATTCGAAAAAGATATAATAAAAAAATTCAAATAAATTTTAGTTTACTAAAATTTCTTACTAAATTGGAAATTATTTTTTTCTCTGAAGAGGAGATTAAATCATCTAATCTGAAGATTAATGATTTGAAAAACCTAGCTAAAATATTAGTCATTACTAGAGGGCATATTGGTTCAACAATTTTTTATCAGGAACAGAGTTTTAATTTTTCTAGTTATCGTGTTAATAGTATTGATACAACAGGAGCTGGAGATATTTATGCTGCTGTTTTTGCTATAACATTTTTTTCAACAAAAGAATTAATATATTCCGCAAATCTTGCATCAAAAATTGCTTCTGAAAGTACCAAATACTGGGGAATGAAAGGAATTTATGAAAAAATTTCTCAGTAATATTTATTTTGATTAAATAAATATATCTACTATGATATGGTTGTTGAAATCTTTTCTAGTGGAAATTTTTCAATGTCTGGGACTTTTGCTTCCTTATCCGCAAATCCTGTAACTAACAAAAGGAAAGGTCTTTCATTATCTGGACGCATAAAGATTTTATTTAAAAATCTCATTGGACTAGGAGTGTGTGTTAAAGTTGCTAGACCTGCGTTGTGTAAAGCTGTAATGAGAATCCCTGTTGCTATACCGACTGATTCAGTTGCATAATAATGTTTTACACGGGATCCATCCGTTAATAAACCGTAATTTTTAACAAATATACATATAAGATAGGGGGCAGTTTCTAAAAATGGTTTAGAATAATTTGTACCCAAAGGTTCTAAGGCTTTCAACCATTCTCTTGAAGCTTTGCTTTTATAGAATTCTTTTTCTTCTTTTTCTGCTTGCTCCCTGATTATTTTCCTTATATCGCTTCGACCTGAAATTGCAAAATGCCATGGTTGCATATTTGCTCCACTTGGAGCTGTTCCTGCACTTAGAATACAATTATTAATTATTGATTTCGATACTGATTGTTCAGAAAAATCTCTAACAGTTCTCCTTTGTTTAATATCTTCATAAAATTTTTTTGATCGCAATTCCATTGTTTTATTATCAAAATTATGAATATTACGGATGGGAATTAGTTTGTGTTTCATTTTTATCCTTATTGTATAAATCTTTTAAGCTATAATTTTTTCGTTAATAAACTCAAAATAACTTTAACAAATCATACATGATTTTTGATATATATATAAATAACAAGTTTAAGTTCTAGATTAAACTTAATAGTATAAATAAGAAAAAAAACATTATGGACAAAAAGATATATTTGTCTTTTAGAATTATTTCTTCAGGGAATTCTCCCTTTGATTTGTCATTAGTCAATTGAATATACCTAATTATTCCCATAAAGAAAAAAAATGATGTTAGGATAAAAAACCAATTTTTTTGATTTTCAAATACTTCTAGTACTGAATAAATTAAATAAGTAAAACAAGTTATTATTCCAAGCAAAAAAATTAATTTTTTGAAAACTGTATTTCTATAAAAAGAGATATTAGATCTTGTGTTATTTAAGTTATTTTTACTTTCTGAAACTCGTTTTATGGTTATTATTAGCAAAGAAGATACCCCTGTTAATATGTACAACCAAATGGAAATATCAAAAGATATTGCTATTGTTCCTGCTGACATTCGTACAATATAAAAAATAACTATAAAGATTAAATCCATTATAAAGTAATTTTTAAATATGTAAGAATAAAGAATGCTTAATGATAGATATATGATGAATAAAAATAAAACATTTATATTTACTAAAAACGCAAAGCAACTCCCAACAATAAAAATCAAAAAAATGAACAATAAAAGTTCTAGATATTTGATTTCATTTTTGGCAATAGGCCTATTTTTTTTTACAGAATGAAACTTGTCTAAATTTCTATCAATAAAATCATTTATCTGATATCCAATTATTGAACAGCAACAAAAAGAAAAAAAGGTGAAAATACTTTTAGAAATAATTATCTGTATATCTGTATAACTATATGAAATCCATGTATCAATCGTAAAAAAAAGAGGAACAAAAATTAATAAATTTTTTGTCATTTGTTTTGGTCTTGAACTTCTGATAAATTTTTTCATGTTATCGAATAAAAAATATAAAGTGTAAATAATAAAAAAAGGTATTTATTTATACTTTATATTTTAGAACGAAAATGTAACCTTTATATGAGGCATAAATTTTCAAAATAATTGTGAAATGATTAATGGCTATAGAATCTCCAAATGAAGAATGTGGAGTTTTTGGTGTTTATAATACCAAAGAACAAGTGGCTGAATCAATATACTATGGTCTCTTTGCTTTACAACATAGAGGACAAGAAAGTGCAGGAATAACTACATCAGATTTTATCAATACGCACACTATATCTGATTTGGGACTGATAACAAATGTATTTAAACCAGAAGACTTTGGCAAATTAAAAGGAAATATTGGGATAGGGCATACTAGATATTCAACTACGGGAAGTCATTTAAAAGAAAATGCACAGCCTTTGAATGTTTATGGAACTAATGGTGAATTATCTTTTGCTCATAATGGTAATGTTATAAATTCATCTGAATTAAGAGAAAGATTACTATCTGATTATGATATTGAGTTTAGTACAAGTACAGATTCAGAAGTATTAGCACTTTTATATGCAAATGCAGTAGGTAAAAATTGGTTAGAAAAATCGAATTATTGTATGCGTTTGGTTAAAGGGGCTTATTCATTAGTTATGATGACTAAAGATACATTGATAGGGGTTCGTGATCCATTAGGTATCCGACCATTGTGTCTTGGGAAAATGGATGATGCTTGGGTTCTTTCTTCAGAATCGGCAGCTCTTGATCATATTGGAGCTGACTTTGTACGTGAAATTGAAAACGGAGAAACCGTTGTAATTAATAAAAATGGGATAGAAAGTAAAAAATTTAACTCAGCAGCAAAACAACATTCTCTTTGTATATTTGAACAAATTTATTTTGCAAGACCCGATTCAATGATAAATGGAATTATTACATATGATTCAAGAGTGAAAATGGGTGAAGCTTTAGCTAAAGAACATCCGGTTGATGCAGATGTTGTTATTGGAGTCCCAGATGCTGCGATTCCAGCTTCAATCGGTTATGCAAAAGAAAGTAAAATTGATTATGCAGAAGGATTAATTAGAAATAGATATGTAGGTAGAACGTTTATTTATCCCGACCAACGCTTAAGAGAATTAGGAGTTAGGACTAAATTTAATGTGTTGAAAAATGTTATTGAAAACAAAAAAATTATTTTAGTTGATGATTCAATAGTACGAGGTACAACTACCTCAAGAGTATTACAACTATTACGAGATGCGGGAGCAGCGGAAGTACATATGAGAGTTTCTTCTCCTCCAATAATTTCTCCGTGTTATTTTGGGGTTGATATGGCAACAAATGAAGAATTGATAGCAAATAATTTTGATGTAGAAAACATAAAAAAAATAATTGGAGCTGATTCTTTAGGTTTTCTAAGTTTAGGTAGTTTATTGGAATCTGTTAATGCTACTAGTGGAGAATATTGTAAAGCTTGTTTTACAGGTACTTATCCCATCCCAATTCAATTGGATTTTGATAAATATCAATTTGAAAAATCTAGAAAAAAATAAATACTATGAATAAAAACTTCGATTATAAAAAATCTGGAGTGGATCTAGAAAAATCGGATGAGATAAAAAGTAAACTTATCGAAATGGTGAGATCTACTCATCGAGATGAGGTTATAAACAATAATGATGGTTATGGTGGATTATTCAGTATAAGCACATTCAAGAAAGATTCAATACTGGTCTCCACTACAGATTCTGTCGGGACAAAGGTGAAAATTTCATCGAGAATGAATTTACATAGAAATTTGGGTATTGACATTGTAAATCATTGTGTAAATGATTTAATCCCTCAAGGAGCATTCCCATTATACTTTTTAGATTATTTAGCCTTTGGTGAATTAAATGAAAAAATCGTAATAGAAATCATAGAAGGGATAGCTCATGCTTGTAAAAAAGTTAATTGTTCTATTATAGGAGGAGAGACTGCTACTCTACCCGGAGTCTATAGTAAAAATGATTATGACGTTGTTGGATTTATGGTAGGAATAGTTGATCCAAAGAAGTTAATAAAACCCGATAAAGTTAAAGAAGGAGATATATTAATAGCATTGCCTTCAAGTGGACTCCATACGAATGGTTTTTCGCTTGTTAGGGCAATTTTTGATTTAGATAATGATATTAATATTTTGTCTAAAAAAATAAATGGAGAAGAAAAAAATTTTGGAGAACTTTTAGCAGAACCACATAGAGAATATTTATCTTCAATAAAGGATCTTTTTCATTTAATTTCTGGAATTTCTCATATAACAGGTGGTGGTCTTTACAAAAATCTCCCAAGAATTTTCAATGGTAATTTGAAAGCTAAAATAAAAAAAGATACATGGGAAATACCTGGAATATTTAAATTTATTATGGAAAAAGGTAATGTTTCAATTGATGAAATGTTCAATGTATATAATATGGGAGTGGGATTGGTTATCATTACAGACCCTTCAAATGTGAAAAAAATATTAACTGAATGTCCTGATTCGTGGGTAATAGGTGAAATGTTAATAAATGATAATAAAGGATCATCAGTGGTACTTAAGTGAAGTTAGGAGGTTTTTTTATTGCAAGCTTTAATAAGTGTTTATGATAAAACTGGATTAGATAAAATCTGTCCTGTTCTAATAGATGCAGGTTATAAAATCATTTCAACAGGTGGGACTTTTGAATATTTAAAAAAAATTGGTATTAAAGTAGATTCTGTTTATTCCATTACTGGAGAACCAGAAATATTGAATGGAAGAGTTAAAACGCTACATCCAAAAATTCATGCAGGTATATTAGCTGATACTGAAAACGTTTCTCATTTAGAAGATTTAAATAATTTAAACATTGACACTTTTGATATTGTTATTAATAATTTGTATCCCTTTGAGGATGTTGTTTTAAAAAAAAAATCTACTGATGCTCAAATTATCGAAAATATAGATATAGGTGGGCCAGCAATGTTGAGAGCCGCAGCAAAAAATTTTAAAAGAGTAACCGTTTTAATTGATCCGAAAGATTATGAAATGTTAGCTGAAAAAATAACTAAAGGAGAAATAGATCTACCTACCCGTAAAGTTTTAGCAAAAAAAGTTTTTCAACTTGTTTCAAGGTACGATAAAGCCATTGAAAATTATTTGAGTAGTCAATCCGAAGAAAATTTTAAAAATCGTTTAGACATAACTTATAATAAAATATCAGATCTTAGATATGGAGAAAATCCTCACCAAAAAGGAGCTATTTATTCAAATGTAACAAATGGGATTGCTAACTCGAAATTACTAAACGGAAAGGAAATGTCTTACTTAAACTATCTTGATGCTGATGCTGCTTTTACGTCAGTAAATTCATTTCCGAATCATTGTGTATCCATTGTAAAGCATACAAATTCATGTGGTTTATCATATTCTTCAAATCAAGTGAATAGTTATAAAAGAGCTCTTGATGGAGATCCTGTATCTGCATATGGTGGAATTGTTGGATTTAATACTGAATTAGAGGAAAAAACAGCGAAAGAAATGTCAAGTATGTTTTTTGATGTTATTATTGCTCCATCTTACACAATGAAAGCATTAGAAATATTAAAAAAGAAAAAAAATACTAGAATTTTAACTTCAAATTTTCAAAAAGAATTTTTTCAATTTAGAACCATCAATGGAGGTTTATTGTATCAAGAAATAGATAATAAAAATGAAGTAATTAAAAATTGGGATTTTGTAACAAAAAATAAACCTAATAAAAATGAAATTGAAAATTGGGCATTTGCTTGGGCATGCACGAAGTTTGTAAAATCAAATGCTATTATTATTACTTCTGAAAAATCTATAATTGGTATTGGATCTGGACAACCTAACAGAATAAATAGTGTAAATTTAGCAATTGAAAAAGCTAAATCTTATTTAACAGAAAATTCAATCTTGGCTTCTGATGCTTTTTTCCCCTTTTCAGATAGTATAGAATTGGCTTCAAAAAATAACATTAGAAATATTATTCAGCCTGGTGGTTCAATTAGAGATAATGAAGTGATTTCTGAAGCTAATCGTCATAACATAAAAATGATTTTTACTAATACTAGACATTTTTCACATTGAATACAAAAAAGATAAAAATAGACGTAATTTTACCTGTTTTCAATGAATCTGAAGTACTTGAAAAACAATTGAGAATTCTTAAAAACTATCTAAATCATAATAATTTTCATTCATACATTATATATTTAACACTTGTCGATAATGGTTCAACAGATCGAACGCAAGAAATTGCAAAAAAATTGTTAAAAAATAAATTACTTGATAATTATATTCGAATACCTGAAAAAGGCAGAGGAAGGGCTTTGAAAATCGCTATGAAAAAATCAAGAGCTAATGTTTTTTGTTACATGGATATAGATCTTTCAACTGATTTACAACATTTTTTCCCATTAATAAATGGAATCATTATAGACAATTATGATATATCTATTGGATCAAGACTTTCTCGTGGGTCAGAAGTTATAGGAAGAAAAAAAATAAGAGAAATCACTTCTAGATCTTACAATATTATTGTGAAAATTTTATTTCCAAAAAGTAGAATTGATGATATGCAATGTGGTTTCAAGGCCATTTCACGTGAAAAAGCACAAATTTTATTACCTTTAGTAAAGAATAATTTCTGGTTTTTTGACACAGAATTGCTTTTATTATCAAGAAAATTAAATTTACAAATCAAACAATTACCTGTTAAATGGATTGATGACCCTTCTTCAAGTGTCAATATATTAAAAACAGCAATAGAAGATTTAATTGGTTTGATAAGAATTAGAATAAATATAAAATAAATGATATGAATGAAACAAATAAAGAAAGTTTTTTAGAAAGATCACTTTTAGTGGGTGAAAATTCTGAAATATATCTGCATAGAGCTCTTACTGTTTTAAGGAACGAAGGTTTAAATCCATATGTCACATATGAAATACAAGCAAGAGATGATGGAATATTGTGCGGAATTAATCAAATTATTGATATTTTAGAACATGTTTTACCTGAATCAGATAGAGAAGTTTGGTCTTTAAGTGATTCTACTGAAATATCAAAGAAAGAAGTGGTTTTGAGAATAAAATCAAAATATTCAAATTTTGGCCTATATGAAACTTCAATGTTGGGAATTTTAAGTTCATGTTCAGGATGGGCGACTTCTGCAAATAGATGCGCAGTAGCAGCTGAAGGAATACCAGTAGTAAGTTTTGCAGCTAGAGCTGTTCATCCTTCTGTTGCTGCTCATGTTGATTACTCTGCTATAACCGGAGGATGTTCAGCGATAAGCTCTATTATTGGAGGTAAAATAACTCAAACTACTCCATCTGGAACAATGCCTCATTCTTTAGTTTTAATAATGGGAGATACTGTTAGAGCAGCCTTAGCATTTGACAGGCATATAGAAAAAAATGTTCCTCGAGTAGTTCTTATAGATACATTTAAAGATGAAGCAGAAGAAGCTTTAGAAGTTTCCAGAAGATTAAAGGGAACTCTTAGAGGGATTAGGATAGAAACTCCTATTGAAAGAGGTGGAATTACACCTCATTTAGTTGATGAAATACGAATCAAATTAGATTACGAAAATTTTGAAGAAATTGATATATATGTTAGTGGAGATTTACAACCAGATGATATACGAAATTTTGTTAAAAATGGGAGTAAAGTAGGCGGATTTGCAATTGATAATTATATAGCACGTGGTTCAGGAATAACTTTTACTGGAGACATAAAAGAAATAGATGGAAAATCTATAGCTAGGAGAGGTAGAAAGCCCGGAATTACTGCGTCATCACGATTAAACAGAGTTCTTTGATACTAATAGTTCAATAACTTTTTTTTCTGTTTTTAGCACTATTGATTTATTAGATTGCCTTATACCTATTAACCATATTATTTCATTTTCTGAACATAATAATGGATAATTTGATTTTATCGGAACCTTATTATCAGACAAAAGTTTTTTCACCCTTATATTTTTCTCAGTTCCAAATGGGGATATTTTATCTCCGTTAATTCTATTTCGAACAAATAATTTCATATTTATATATTTAGAACTTATATAAATATTATTTTTATTAATTGTCTTTAAATTTTTTGGCTTTAATATAATTTTAGAAGTAATTTTTTCGCCACTGGGTAAAAATATTGCTCCTGGAATGGGCAAGAATATTTTATAGCTTTCATTTTTGTTATCTGATTTACTCTCCAAAAAAATAGATTTATCTGTAGATCTGATAGTAATATCTCCTGGTAAGTTTTCAGAATCAGATTTATTTGTTATTACATTATTTATCATTTCGTGATGATTTCTACCTAGAAATTTTTCTTCATTTATTAAAGATTCATAATCCTTTATGATCATTTTTTTTTGAGTTTCTACATTTTCATCTAAATTGTTTACATTTTTTGAAAGGTTATTGATTGCGTCAACAAATTTTGGATTTATCTTTTCTATTTCTGGAATAATTTTATTTCTTAATAAATTCCTATTGTAGATATTTTTTTTGTTTGATGAGTCCACACAAAATTCTAAATTGTTTTTTGTGCAATAATCCTCAATAAATTTTTTTTTCAAATCCAGTAATGGCCTTGAAAGTATCAATTTTTTTTTATTAAAGTAAATTGAATTCGTATATTTCATTCCACTTAAACCTTTTAAGCCTGTACCACGAATTATATTTTGCATAATGGTTTCTATCTGATCATTGATATTGTGTCCTAAAAAACAGTAGTTAGTATTATATTTAGTTGATAAATCAGAAAAAAATTCTAATCGTATTCTTCTGGCTTTTTCTTGAATTCCCGTACGTTCTGTAGATAAAGAACACTTCTTGATTTCCAAGTTTAGATTTAACGAACTACAAATCTTTTCTACCAACTGTTGATCCTTATCAGATTCTAATTTACGTAATCCATAGTTTATATGACAAACCACTAAATTCTTTTTTGGGTCATTTACTATTGCTGATAATATTTCAACTAAAAACCTTGAATCAGAACCCCCAGAATATCCAACTATAGCTTTTTTATTTCCATTAACTATTTTTTTTGAAATATTATTCTTTATTTTTTCTACAATAGAATTATCTAACATTTTTTTTAATATTTTGGAGAGGAACTTTTATTTGAATTTTAGAAATTTTGTTTTTTTCTATATCCATTACAGTAAATCTAAAACCTCGAAAATTCGTACGTGATTTTTTACTAGGGAACGTTTGCATTCTATCTATTATGAATCCAGCTAGTGTTTCATATCTTCCTTCAGGAATTTTTATTTTTAGATCATTGTTTATTTCATCGATAGCAATTCCACCTTCCACTACATAAGTATCATTGCTGACTTTACTAATTTTTTTTTCTAATTTTTTACCTTCTTCAGCAGCCTCTCCTACTATTTTTTCAATACATCTCGATAAAGTTAAAATGCCTGAAATATCTCCATATTCATCAATTGATAAAGTTATTTTATGTCCACTAATTTGAAACTCCTCAAGTAATTCATCTAGTAATTTCATTTCAGGCGAAAACATAGTTTCCTTGCAAAGACTATTTATTGATTTTGATTCATCAATTTCAGGTGAAGTTAGAGAAAGCATTACGTCTTTTACATTAATGATTCCAATAACATTATCTAATTTACCGTCGCAAACAGGGAAACGAGTGTGAGGATTTTTTTTATATATCTTTAGGAAATTTTTTATAGATGTTTCAGATTGAATCCAGATAATTTCTGGCCTAGGCGTCATAATATCTTTTATTTCAGTTTCACTAAATCTAAAAATATTTTCTAACATTTCTCCTTGAGATGATTCGACAGTTCCTTCTTCTTCACCAATATCAATCAAACTTCTCAATTCTCCAGTGGTAACAGCAGGATTTTCTAGTTTATCTGATTTTAATAAAGATTTAGTTATAAATTTTGGAATAATGGTAAATGCCCATACGGCTGGTCCAACTAAATACATAAGAGCTCTTATGTATTGAATTACAAAAATTGACCATCTGTCTGCAACCCTTGTTGCAATAGATTTTGGAGTTAGTTCTCCAAAAGTTACCACTATAATTGTAGAAATAATGGTTGCAGATATAACCGCGTATATACTTCCTTTGCCGAATAAATTTATTATTAAAGTTCCAACCAAGGTTGCAATTAATACATTTAACAAGTTTCCAAGAAGTAATAATGTTCCAAAAAATTTTTCATTCTCTTGCAATGTCTTTACAATTGCAGTAGCTCTTTTGTTTCCTCCGTCGGATAAATGTTTTATTCTTACCTTATTTACTGCTATAACTGCAGCTTCGGATGCACTGATAAATGCGCTACCTAGTAATGCAATTACAATTATTATTATGATTATTATTATTTCCACTATTAAATTTTACAATTGATCTTTAATTTATCAAAGTTTCAATTAACCAGTGGCTTCCATAATATTAGTTTCTATCGTTTGGTTTTCTTCTGGTGGATTTAGTATTAAACCTTCTATTTTTTTTGTCAAATCTGGATTGTTTTTCAAAAATTTTCTCACTGCGTCTCTACCTTGCCCAAGTCTTTCACCTTCAAAAGAATAAAATGAACCATTTTTTTCTAGTATATTTTTTGTGACTCCAAGATCTAAAATTTCTCCTTCTTTAGAAATTCCTTCGTTATATAATATTTCCAATTCAGTTTTTTTGAATGGTGGAGCGACTTTATTTTTTACAACTCTAACCCTCACCTTATTTCCTACCAATTCTTCACCTACCTTTAGAGATTCTGATCTTCTTAGATCTATTCTTACAGAACTATAAAACTTTAGAGCTCGCCCTCCGGGAGTTGTTTCAGGAGAACCAAACATTACTCCAATTTTTTCTCTTAACTGATTTATAAAAACGCATGTTGTATTGGTTTTATGTATAGTGCCTGTTAATTTTCTTAGAGCCTGTGACATAAGCCTAGCTTGAGCTCCAATGTGATAATCACCCATTTCGCCTTCTAGTTCCGCACTAGGAACTAATGCTGCCACTGAATCTAATACTACTATGTCTAATGCTCCAGATCTTACTAAGTAATCTGTTATTTCTAAAGCTTCCTCAGCAGAATTTGGTTGTGAAATCAGCAATTCTTGAGTATTTACTCCTATTTTTTTTGCATATCCAGGATCCATTGCATGTTCAACGTCAATATAAGCTGCCTGACCACCAGTTTTTTGAGCTTCAGCAATACAAGACAATGCCAAGGTGCTTTTACCAGCGCTTTCTGCACCAAAAATTTCAACTATACGCCCTCTAGGAAGGCCTCCTACTCCTAAAGCTATATCTAGACCCATAGAACCTGTAGGAATAGATTTTATATTAGAATCTACAATTGGATTTTCGCCCATCCTCATTACAGAGCCTTTTCCAAAATTTTTTTCTATTTGCTCAATCGTAATATCTATAGTTTGGTTTTTATTATTATTCTTATTGTCAGTTTTTTTCCGTACCACATTTTTCTCCGAATTTTACTATTATTATTAATTTATAGCACAAATGTTCTAAATAGTTCAAGTGTTCTGTCAACGTGTTTTAACCTCGTTCATTTTACTTTGCCCGTGCCCCTAGTGTTACATTGACTTCCCTATATTTATAATCTCTTACTAATTCTATTTTTACTATATCCCCGGGGGAAGTGTTAAGAGCTAAGTATGCAATTAAGTCTTCAAAAGAACTAACTTCAAAATTGTCTATCTTTGTTATGATATCCCCATCATAATTTCCTACATTTGAGTTCCCTTTTATCCCTGCTTGCTCTGCAGGTCCATTTTCTTCAAGGTTTGTTATAAGTAACCCTTTGAAATTTTCTTCTACATCTGCTCTAATTCTTATTTCATAATTTAGATTTAATGCTTCAATTCCTAGATATGAATATTCGTGATCAATTCCGTATTTAATATTTTCTACAACCTTTTTAGCAAGATTTATGGGTACAGCAAATCCAACTCCAGAATTTTGAGGAGACTCCCTATTAGATTTAATTTGTGTATTTATTCCTATAACTTCTCCTTTTGAATTTAACAAAGGCCCCCCTGAATTACCTGGATTTATTGCAGCATCAGTTTGTATGACAAGGGGTATTTTGTAATAAGTTACTCCGTCCAATGTTCTACCAATGGCGCTTATAATGCCTGTTGTCATTGTGAAAGATTGTCCAAAAGGACTCCCCATTGCAATCGCATCGTCACCAGGTAAGACAATATCGGAATCTCCTAACTCTAACTTGGGTAAGTTTTTATTTATTTTAATTACAGCTAGATCTGAATATGGATCTTTTCCAATTAATTGTGCTTCAAATTCATCGTTATTATATGTACGAACTATTATTCTAGAATTTGAATCTTTTACGTCTATTAGTAGGTGATAATTGGTTAATATATTCCCATTATTATCCCAAACAAAACCAGATCCTGATGAAAGTTTAGCGAATCCACCAAATATATTTTTCCCATAAACAGTAATTTCTACCACTGAAGGGATTTTTTCCTCATAGATTAATTGATAATTATTTTCTCTACATGAAAACAAAAATAATAACAAAAAAATAAATCCAATTTTTATTTTCTTATTTATCATAATGTATAAACTTCGTATAAGTATATTTTAACTCAGAAGCTATTGGATATCTTCTATCTTTGCCAAACGCCAAAGGAGTTATTTTAACTCCGGGTGCAGATTGTCTTCTTTTATATTCATTTCGATCAATCATTTGAATTATATCTAATATTTCACTATTAGATATTTTTTTTCTAAGAATTTTATTGGTCATGATTTCTTTGATATTTTGTTTTTTTTCAACATACAATTCAATGATTTTATCCAGTATTTCATATTTAGGGAGCTTGTCCTGATCTATTTGATCAGGTTTTAGTTCTGCTGAAGGAGGTTTATTTATTATGTTTAGTGGAATTGTATAATTACCACTCACTTTGTTTATGTAATTAGCTAATTTATACACCATAGTTTTAGGTACATCTTTCAAAACAGAAAATCCCCCTGCCATATCACCATATAAAGTAGCGTATCCAGTTGCAATTTCCGATTTGTTCCCTGTAGACAAGACAAGTAAAGAAAATTTATTAGAAATTGTCATTATGATATTTCCTCTTATTCTTGCTTGTAAATTTTCTTCAGCAACATTTTTTTTAGTATTTTTAAAAATAAAATTTAATGAATCTTCCATAGATCTATGAGAATCTTCAATTGGTAAATTTATTAGCTTAATCCCAAGGTTTTTGCACAATTTCTCTGAATCAGTTATTGAATGATCAGATGAATATCTAGAAGGTAAATTTACTGTAACTATATTTTTTGAACCGATTGCTTTAGATGCTATTGCCGTTACTACAGCTGAATCTATTCCTCCTGAAAGACTTACAAGACATTTATTAAATTTATTTTTGAGAAGATAATCTCTTGTACCTAAAATTAAGGCTTTATAAACATCTTCAATTACATTTATTTTGGAAAGAGGAAGTTCCTTATTTCTTTCCTTAGTATGAAGATATTTAAAATGAATGTCTTTTACAGACAAATTATATTTTTGAAGACTATTTGAAAGTGCTTTATTTGGTTCATTGAAATTTAAATCTAAGTCTATGATTCCATCTTTTTCTTCAAAACTTGGAAGTGAATAAATTACATTGCCAGAATTGTTAAACACGAGAGAGCTTCCATCAAAAATAAGTTCATCTTGCCCTCCAACTAGGTTCAGATAGACTAAGTGAGCATTACAATTTTTTGAAACAGAAGATAGGTGTTTTATTCGACTTTGTTTTTTGTTAATATCATAGGGAGAACCATTTATATTAATTAATAAATTACAACCATAATTTGATTGTAATTTACATATTTCGTAGTCATCCCAAATATCTTCGCATATACTAATTCCAATTTTAATATCATTGTTTTGTATTACTACAACTTTCGAACCTGAGTGAAAATACCTTTTTTCATCAAAAACTCCATAATTTGGCAATTTAGTTTTTCTATAAATTTCAATTATTTTTCCGTTATTTAAAATTGCAGCTGAATTATAAATCCCATTAATGTCTTTATCAATGAAACCTACAATTGCGATGATATTTTTTGTATGTTTTTTAATAGAATTTAGAGCTTGAATATTATTTTTTATAAATAACTCACTAAGAACGAGATCTTCGGGAGGATAGCCTGTTATGGATAACTCAGGAAAACATATTACATTAGATTTTTCTTTTTTGGCTTTTGTTATTTTCTCAATGATTTTTTTCGTGTTGGAATCTAGTGATCCAACAGTAGTATTTATTTGACTCATTGATATCTTTATTTTAGACATCTTAATCCCAATATTTTAAATTTTACTAAAGGGAGATCTGAAATACCCTTTAACTTCAGGTAGCAAAGATTGCCCTTCTAAGAAAACATCTATCTTTTTCGCACATTTTCTCCCGCTTGCGATAGCGTGTACTACAAGTGATTGTCCTCTTTCCATATCACCGCAGGCAAAGATTTTTGTTTTAGAAGTCATCATTTCACTATTAGTTTTTACGTTACCTCTTTCATCATATTCTACACCTAGTTCATTCAAGAGGCCTTCTTGTAATGGATGAACAAAACCAAGAGCTAGTAGTACTAAATCGGCTTTAATTTTGAATGTTGATTTATTTAAAACTTTCATTTCAAATTTTTGAGAATCTGGATCTTTTTCCCATTTTACTTTTTGGCAAGTTAAATTTTTTACATTGTTTATCCCATCAAATGATTTAGTCAATACACTAAACTCTCTTTCTCCTGATTCTTCATGAGCTGAAGATGTTCTCAATATTAAAGGCCATTCTGGCCATGGATTAGATGAGGATCTGGCCGTTGGAGGTTCAGGTAATATTTCTAATTGAACAATTTTTTTTGCACCTTGTCTTATTGATGTACCTAAGCAATCTGCTCCTGTATCACCGCCACCTATAATTACAACATTTTTGTTTTTAGCAGATATATTTCTAATATTAGAATTTTTTGTATCCCATCTATTTTGTTCAGACAGAAAATCCATTGCAAAATGAATTCCTTCAAGATTCCTACCTTCAATACTTAAATCTCTAGGAACTGTTGATCCTCCAGCCAAGCATATAGCATCATATTCTTGTGTAAGACTTTTTACAGAAATATCTATACCAACATCAGTAGAACAAATAAATTTTATACCTTCTTTTGTTAGTAGATCTATTCTTCTATCAACAATTTTTTTTTCTAACTTAAATTCAGGTATTCCAAATCTAAGAAGTCCTCCAGGAAGTTCATTTCTTTCAAATACAGAAACATTATGTCCTGCTCTGTTTAATTGTTGGGCAGCAGCCAAACCTGCTGGTCCAGATCCAACTATTGCAATTTTTTTATTGGTTCTTTTTTTTGGAATCTCTGGTAATACAAACCCAGATTCCCATGCTTTTTCAATGATATTTTTTTCTATCATCTCTATAGCAACAGGATCTTGATTAATTGATAAGGTACATGAAGCTTCACATGGAGCTGGACAAATTCTACCAGTAAACTCTGGGAAATTGTTTGTAGCAGCTAATCTATGGTAGGCAGTTTCCCAATCCTTTTTATATACTAAATCATTCCATTCAGGTATTAGGTTCCCAAGAGGACAACCATTATTACAAAAAGGTACACCACAGTCCATACATCTTGAAGCTTGTGCTGAGACTTCTTGTTTAGTAGAAGGTTCATAAATTTCATTCCAATTTTTCACCCTTACTTTTATATTTTTTCTTTTTTCTGTTTTTCTTTTGGTTTCTTTAAAACCTGAAGCTTTACCCATTTACTTTTACTCTTTTTCTTTGATGGTTTAATTTGTGTAAGATTTTTTCATAATCTCTAGGTATAACTTTTTTGAATTTTTTTAATTCCTCTCGCCAATTGAGTAGAATTTTTTTTCCTTTTTCTGAGTTTGTATATTTAACATGGTTTTTGATAAGATTTTTTAGGTCATTTTCGTCCTTAGAGTTTATTGATATTTTTGACATATTAGATAATTCAGAATTGAAATTGTTGATAAAAGTAGAGTTTTTATCATATACGTAAGCAATCCCTCCACTCATACCTGCAGCAAAATTACTTCCGACTTCACCTAAAATTACTGCGATTCCTCCAGTCATATATTCACAACCATGATTTCCTATCCCTTCTACAACTGCATTTGCAGCAGAATTTCTCACACAAAATCTCTCTCCAGCTTTTCCGTTGATATATACTTCTCCTCCTGTAGCACCATATAAAGCTACATTGCCTATAATAACATGATTTTCTGGGATGTAACTTTTATCTAATCGATTAGGTGAAATACTAATTTTTCCGCCGGATATTCCTTTGGCAAAGTAGTCATTTGAATCTCCTATTACATTGAAATAAATTCCTTTAGATAGAAACGCTCCAAAACTTTGACCAGCTGAACCCGTAAATTCTATTTCTAAATTATCTTGAGGGATTCCCTTTTCACCATATATTTTTGTTATATTTCCAGATATTATTGCTCCTACAGTTCTGTTAACGTTATTAATTTCAAAATTTAGTTTTGACTTTTTCTCTTTTAATGAGTTAATATCTAACTCCTTCAATATTTTTTTGTCCAAAGCATTTTCAAGTTCGTGATCTTGACTAATATTGCAATAGTTTTCATAGTTTGGAATCCCCTTAGGGGCATATAACATTTTTGATAAATCTAATTTTTTACCCTTCCAATGATCAATATCTTTTCTTTGTTTTAATTTATCTACTCGGCCGACCATTTGATTTATGTTTCTAAACCCTAATTTGGCCATTTCTAAACGTAAGCTTTCGACTAAGAATCTAAAGTAATTAACCACCGCTTCAGGAGTTCCGTTAAATAATTTCCTTAATTCTGGATCTTGAGTTGCCACACCTACTGAACAAGTATTTAGATGACATTTTCTTAACATTATGCAACCCATAGTTATTAAAGAAGCAGTTGCAATCCCCCATTCTTCTGCTCCTAACAAAGTTGCTATGGCAATATCTTTTCCGGTTTTTATTTGTCCATCCGTTTGTACTACAATTCTACTTCTCAGTCCTTGTTCTACTAAAACTTGTTGAGTTTCAGCCACTCCTAATTCCCATGGTAATCCTGCGTGTCTAATAGAAGATAATGGTGAAGCTCCAGTTCCTCCAGAAAAACCTGAAATTAAAACTACATCAGCTTTTCCTTTTGAAACCCCAGCTGCAATAATACCCACTCCTACTTCTGAAACTAGTTTTACGTGTATACGTGCTTTAGAATTTACGTTTTTAAGATCGTGTATGAGCTGAGCTAAGTCTTCAATAGAATATATATCATGATGAGGAGGTGGTGAAATCAACTCTACCCCGGGAGTTGTTTTTCTAATAGAAGCAATATAATTTGAGATTTTGTGTCCTGGAATTTCACCTCCTTCTCCGGGCTTTGCTCCCTGTGCCATTTTAATTTGTATATCTTTAGAATTGACTAAATAGTTGGTAGTAACACCGAATCTACCTGATGCTACCTGCTTTATAGCTGAGCTTCTAGAATCACCATTTGCATCCGGAATAAATCTAGTTTCATCTTCTCCACCTTCTCCAGTATTTGATCGTGCACCAATTCGATTCATGGCGATAGCGAGTGTCTCATGAGCTTCTCTTGAAATTGATCCTAAAGATATTGCACCAGTTGCAAATCTTTTTAATATTTCTTTTTCAGATTCGACTTCATCGATTGGAATAGATTTAGACTTTTTATAATCTAATTCAAGGAGGTTTCGAATACTGATATCTCCGTAATAATCTTTATTCGCCAACTTTTCAAATTCATCATATTTTTGAGAATTATTTTCTGTTGCTGCTTGCTGTAAAAGAGAAATAGTTTCCGGTGACCACATATGCCTTTCTCCAGTTCCTCTCCAATTGTATAACCCTCCAATGTCTAAATTAAGATTTGATGGGATATTCGAAGAAGGAAAAGCATTTTGATGAAATAATAAATAATCAGTGGCAATTTCGTTAATTTCTATTCCTCCAATTCTGGAAGAAGTCCAAGTAAATGAATCTTCAATAATTTTACCTCCTAATCCTACGGCTTCAAATTGTTGAGCTCCCATATATCCTTGTAAAGTTGAAATCCCCATCTTAGACATTGTTTTCAAAACTCCTGAAATCACAGCTTTACAGTAATTTTTTTCAGAATCCAAGATTTCTTTTTTTGTTTTAAAAGATTCATTATTCAAAGTGTCTAAGGCTAAATAAGGATTTATTGCAGATATTCCATATCCAAATAACGATGCAAAATGATGTACTTCTCTTGCTTCTCCTGTTTCCATGAGTAAATCAACATTTTCTCTTAAATTTTTTCTTATCAAATGATGGTGTATTGTACCAGCAACCAATAACGCAGGTAAGTAACCCATATTATTATCTACCCCTCTATCAGAAAGAACAATTATTCCAACTCCCTCGGAGATTAATTTTTCTGATTGAGTCTTAATGGCTTCTAGAGCTTTTTTAAATCCATTTATTTCATCGTTAATATTGTAAAGAGTTGAAATTGTACCAGATTTTATATTGCCTTTATCTAATGTTTTAATTTTTGCTATTTCTGAATTTAATAAGATTGGCCTTTCTATTTTTAGTAATTGAGCATGTTTTTCTGATTCTGATAACAAACTTTCTTTTTTACCTATTAAAATACTCATTTGTGTTACCAATTTCTCTCTAATTGGATCCAAAGGTGGGTTAGAAACTTGAGCAAATAATTGTTTGAAATAAGAGAAAAGATTTTGAGGTTTGTCTGATAAGACTGCTAATGGCGTATCGTTACCCATAGAACCGTTTGGTTGGTTCCCCGATTCTCCCATTGGTTTAATTAACATTTCAATATCTTCGGAAGAATATCCGAATGCTTTTTGTTGTTTCAATAGTTCTAAACCTACATAAGAATTTACAGATGAAGTTTGTTTTATATCATCAAGATTTATAGCTTGATTATTTACCCATTTTGAATATGGTTTCTGAGAGGTAAGTCTATCTATTATTTCTTCAGAATCTATTATTCTTCCTTCATTGAAATCTACTAAAAATCCTTGTCCTGGGGTCATTCGGGATTTAAGTTTTATATTATTTGGATCTATATCTAATACACCTGTTTCTGAAGACATAACTAGAACATTATCTTTTGTTACTGTATATCTAAAAGGTCTAAATCCATTTCTGTCAAGGCAGGCTCCCAATTTAATCCCATCAGTAAAAGCTATCATTGCAGGACCATCCCATGGTTCCATTAACCCAGCATGGAACTGATAAAAATCTTTTGTTTTTTGCTTCATGTGTTCATTATGGTCCCAAGCCGCAGGAATCATCATTGAAGCAGCATGTTCAATAGATCTTCCTCCCATTACTAGTAATTCAAAAACATTATCCAATGAAGCGGTATCGGAAGCATCTTCTTCACAAATAGGTAAAATGTTTTGAATATTACTACCCAAATGTATATTTTGAAGATTTTGTTCTTTAGCCTTGATCCAATTTCTATTCCCTCTAACTGTATTGATTTCTCCGTTATGAGCAATCATTCTATAAGGATGAGCAAGTTTCCAAGATCCTAATGTATTTGTAGAGAACCTAGAATGTACAAGTCCAAAACAACTTTCTATATCCGAACTTTGTAAATCAACATAAAAATCAGCTAATTGTTCAGATTTTAACAAACCCTTATATATGATTATCTTGTTAGATAATGAACATATATAAAATTCATTGTTAATATCTGTGGAATTTGAATTATCTTTGATTGATAATACCTCTTTTTCTATCATTTTCCGTGCTACAAAAAGGATCTTTGAAAATTCGTCATCGGTAATTTTTCTATCTGTTGAAATAAAAATTTGTTTAATTTCTGGCTTTACATCTCTTGCCCACAATCCAATTTTGGATTGATCTACCGGAACATCTCTCCAGGAAATCAATGAAAGTTTATTTTTCAAAAGAATTTTTTCTACAATGTTTATTATTTTTTTTCGTAATATTTTTTTATTAGGTAGAAAGATGATCCCGGAGGCATATTGTCCTAATTCAGGTAAAGATAATTTGTTACTGTTTAATATATTTCTAAAGAACTTATCGGGAATTTGTAATGTAATACCGGCCCCATCTCCTGTATCTGGATCACAACCACAGGCTCCTCTATGTGCAAGATTATTTAAGACTGTTAAAGAATCTTTTATTATTTTATTTGATTTGAGACCTTTAATATTTGCAACGACTCCTACTCCACAAGCATCTTTACCTATATGAATATCGCATAAACCCTTTACACTTAACTCATTTAGATTATTGATAAGTTGCTTTGTATATTCTTTTCGTTTGTATTTTTTTTTCATATTTTATTTAATTCAAAAAAACATTTTTTTGAAGTTTTATATAGAAGTGATTGATTTAATTTTTTTAAAGAAATTTCATATAAAAATTTCTTTCATCTTCTGAAATTAAAGAATTGTAACCCATCCACTCTTTTTTCTTATTATCAATATAACTATTATATGCTTCCGTCCCTATAGATTCTTGTAAAAAATTACTGTTTTCATTAGCTTTGATTGCTTCATTTAAACTATTAGGGATGTTTGATTTTATTTTTTTTGTTATTTTATATTTATTTTTTATACCTAAAATTCCTGCATTTAAAATTGTTGCAAATGCTAAATATGGATTACACGCAGCATCGGGTAATCTAAATTCTACTCTGTATTTCTCATCGTCATTATTAAATACTGGTGGAACTCTCACTATATCTTCTATATTTTGATAATCAATATAACCTGCAACTGGAGCTTCTAGATTCGGCAATAATCTTTTATATGAATTAGCCCATTGATTAGTAATTAAGGTCATTTCTTTAGCATTTTCTATTAATCCTGCCATGAAACTCTCTCCTGTTTTCGATATGGTTTTTTCATTTTTTACACTAAAAATATTCTTTTCATTTTTATATAAAGACAAATGAAGGTGTAAGCCACTACCATTTAATTTATCAAAGGGTCTTGGCATAAATGTTGCAAATCCACCCAATCTGTGCGCAGCCTCTTTAACAACCAATCTTGTAGTCATAATCGAGTCTGCCATTGTTAATGCATCTGTGTGCCTTAAATCTATTTCATGTTGTCCAGGAGAAACTTCGTGATGAGAAGATCTTACAGGGATTCCCATTTGTTCCAAAATCAAAACACACTCTCTTCTCAAATTAGCGCCATCGCTATCTGCAGAAGTTTGATCAAAATAACCAGCATCATCTCCTGAAGTTATGTTTTTTTCTGAGTTAAGGTAATAGTATTCTATTTCAGGACCTATGTAGAATTTATAGCCAAGTTTATTGGCCTCAATTAATTTGCTTTTTAAAACTTGTCTACTATCTACCATTAAGTTTTTTCCATCAATGCTTTTTAAGTCACAAATAAATCTTGCTACAGCATTTTCGTTAGGTCTCCAAGGTAAAATTTGCCAAGTATTTAAATCTGGAATGGCTAAAGTATCATTTTCACCTTCTCTTGATAAGCCTTCAATTGCACCTCCATCAAATATAACACCATTAGTCATGCAATCTTTTAAATCTTCAACATTTATAGCAAATCCCTTTAAGCCTCCATTGATATCCGTGAACCAGAGTCGTATAAATTTAACATTCGATTCACTTGCTTGTTTAAGAATATAATCTTGAGTTTCTATATCTCTATTCATTTTTTCCCCTAAATGTTTTCATTAAATTTGTACCCTACATTCCAAATTGTTTCAATAAAATTATATTTATGATCTTCAATCTTAGTTCTTAATCTACGTACGTGTACGTCGACCGTTCTTGTTCCACCATAATAGTCATAATCCCATATATTCTTAAGCAAATTCTCTCTAGAAAAAACTCTTCCAGGATTTGATGCTAATAATTTTAGTAACTCTAGTTCTTTAAATGTTAGATTTATTATTTTTTCATTTAATTTTACTTCGTATTTATTAGAATCAATGGAGAGTTCAGAAATTCTTATAAAAGAATTAGAATTTCTAGGGATATTTTTATTCTTATTTTTCGTGTGTGTAATTTTTATTTTTATGTTAATATCTGAGTCTATAAATGGAGTAGTAATTATTTGATTGTTATTACCTTCAGGGCAATGAAGATAATATGAGTCAAACGTTTGAGTTGATATTATTATAGGGATTTCTTTTGCAACTAGATTTCTATGTTCAATTGAATAGACATGAGGAAGATTAATTATTGATAGATCATTATTGGTTATAACAGCCTCTTCTTGATGACTACTTTTTAGCAGGGGATGACTTTCATCATTTTTTATTTTGTAATTTACTATTGAATTTGTTATTTTTTCATCTTGTAAATAAAATTCTGAAACACAAAAAATTTTAGATTCTTTATAGTTATTTACCAAAATTTTAATTAATTCATCCTCAGCTCTAACGCCAAAACCAATTAGGAAAATATTTTCAAACATATTATTTAGCTTCTTGTATGTGATAATTTAGAAGTTTTCTAATTTATTTTATAATGGAAAATTCATTGTGCAAAATTTAATAAATCATAAATTCTCTCGAAATAAAACTTTTTTTCATTGACTATACATGCCTAAGATTCGTATACTAGTAGTTTGTGGAATATATAATCCTTTTTGTTATGTTTTAAATTAACACTTAGTTTAAACTGATTTATAAGGATGAATTTAAGTTTGATATGAGATAGACATGCCAACCGTAAACCAATTACTTAAAAATTCTAGATCTAGGGGGAGAAAAAAAGCTAAGGCTCCTGCCCTTAGATTTAGGTTTAACTCTTTAACAAAAAAAATGACAAATGATGAATATGGAAGTCCGCAAAAGCGAGGTGTTTGTCTTCAGGTCAGAACAGTTACTCCAAAGAAACCAAATTCTGCTCTTCGGAAGGTAGCTCGAGTGAAATTGACTAATGGAATGGAAGTTACGGCTTATATTCCTGGAGAAGGGCATAATTTGCAAGAACATTCAGTTGTTTTGATCAGAGGAGGAAGAGTACGTGATCTTCCTGGTGTTCGTTACCATATTATTAGAGGTGCACTAGATACCTCGGGTGTAGAGGGCAGAAAAAGAGGTCGAAGTAAATACGGTGCAATTAGAGAAAATAAAAGTTAAATTCACCTAATATTTGGGAATCATTATGTCTAGAAGAAGAAAATCAATATTACGAAAAGTAAATCCTGATCCCAAATATGGAAGTATTGAGCTATCAAAATTTATAAATCGCCTGATGAAGGGCGGTAAAAAATCTGTTGCTCGTAAAGCTGTTTATCTAGCTATAGATAAACTTGAGAATCAGACTAAAAGACCTGGATTAGAATTATTTGAAGAAGCTATGAAAAACACTATGCCCACTTTAGAAGTTAAGCCTCGAAGAGTTGGTGGAGCAACATACCAGGTTCCAGTGGAAATACGTCCTAAGAGAAGAGTGGCTTTAGCCCATAGATGGATTGTTGAAGCTGCTAGATCAAGAAAAGGAGAAACTATCACTAACGCTTTATATTCTGAATTGTCAAACGCGGTGAATAATACAGGGATTGCTATAAAAAAGAAAGAAGATTCACATCGAATGGCAGAAGCTAATAGAGCTTTTGCTCATTATAGATGGTAATTACTAGAAAATGGACTCAATATGACTACTGCAGTGAATGATTTATCAAAAGTAAGAAATATAGGTTTTATAGCACATATAGACGCAGGTAAGACTACAGTAACAGAAAGAGTTTTATATTTTACAGGGGAAACTTACAAAATAGGAGATATTGATGATGGGACTACCGTTATGGATTTTATGTCTCTTGAAAGAGAACGTGGAATTACCATCGGTTCAGCTGCAACAAATGCATCATGGAATAACCATCAGGTTAATATAATCGATACTCCAGGGCACGTAGATTTTACAGCAGAAGTACAAAGATCATTAAGAGTATTGGATGGAGGTGTTGTTGTCCTAGAATCAGTTTCGGGAGTTCAGCCCCAATCTGAAACAGTTTGGAGACAAGCTAATGATTACGGAGTCCCTCGAATGATTTTTGTTAACAAAATGGATAGGCTCGGTGCTGATTTTGATAATGCTGTAAAAACAGTTCATGATAGATTAGGTGCTAATGCTGTACCAATACAGATACCAATTGGAGCTGAATCAGACTTTAAAGGTATGATTGATTTGATTGAAAGAAAAGCCTATGTTTATGAAATTGAAGATGCAGTTGAGCACAAAGTTATAGATGTCCCAGATGAGTATAAAGAAAGTGTGGAAAAATTTCGGAACGAATTAATTGAAAAAATAGCTGAGACAGATGAAACCTTAATGGATAAATTTTTAGAAGACAAAGAAATTTCTATTGAAGAAATGAAATTAGCCTTGAGAAAGGCAGTGATTTCCTTAAAAATTTATCCAGTTTTGTGTGGATCAGCTTTAAGGCACAGAGGAGTTCATCCTTTATTGGATGCAGTAATAGATTATCTACCGTCTCCAATAGATGTCCCATCGATAAAAGGAACAGACCCTTCTGATGAATCAATAGAACTAGAAAGAAAACCTACTGCTGATGATCCTTTTAGTGCTCTAGTATTTAAGGTTGTAACTGATCAACACGTTGGAAGATTGGTATACTTGAGGATTTATTCTGGGATATTGGAGTCTGGATCAAATGTTTATAATTCTTCAACTAGGACTCGTGAAAGAGCTGGTAGATTAATGAAGATGCATGCAGATTCTAGAGAAGAAATAAAACAAGCTTCTGCTGGTGAGATTGTTGCTGCAATAGGTCTCAAAGATGCTTTGACTGGAAATACTCTATGTGATCAATCTAAACCTTTACTTTTGGAATCTATAAACTTTCCTGACCCAGTTTTGTCTGTTGCTATTGAACCAAAAACTCGTGCTGATCAAGATAAAATGGGAGAATCCTTGGCGAGATTAGTTGGAGAAGATCCAACATTACAAACATGGACTGATGAAGAATCTGGACAAACTGTTTTAGCAGGAATGGGGGAATTACATCTTGATGTAATTGTTGAAAGGATGAAAAGAGAATTTTCAATAGAAGCTATTCAAGGAGCTCCTAAAGTAGCTTATAGAGAAACGATTTCAAAAACTTCTGAGAAACAAGGAAAATTTATAAGACAATCCGGTGGAAGAGGTCAATATGGAGATTGTACTTTAAGAGTTGAACCTTTGGAACCAGGATCAGGTCTAATTTTTGAATCTGAAATAACAGGTGCCACTTTACCTACTGAATATTATGGACCTATAGAATCAGGTTTCAGAGAAGCTGCACAGAGTGGTACTATAGCAGGATATCCTGTAGTAGATCTTAAGGCAGTATTAACTGATGGATCGCATCATGATGTGGATTCTTCAGAAATGGCATTCAAGATAGCAGGTTCAATGGCATTTAAATCTGCAATGGCATCAAGTGCTCCAAATTTATTAGAACCTGTAATGAAAATAGAAATAGTAACACCAGATGAATTTTTAGGGGATTGTTTAGGAGATCTTAATTCACGAAGAGCACAAATATTAAATATGGAACAACGAGGAAATTCGCAAGCAGTTAATGCTTTTGTACCGTTAGCTGAAACATTTCAATATGCTACTACTTTGCGGTCTTTAACAACTGGAAGAGCTAGTTTTTCTATGGAATTAGATCATTATGCAAAAGTTCCCGTACATATAGCAACTGAAATATCGGGTAGTAAAGGATCAGAAAAATAATGGCACCTACACAAAAGATGAGAATTATATTAAAAGCCTTTGATCATAGAGTTTTGGATGTTTCAGCACAACAAATTTTAGAAACTGCAGAGAGAACTGGTGCAAGAGTTTCTGGCCCTGTGCCAATGCCTACTTCGAAAAGAATGTTTACAGTTTTGAGATCTCCCCACGTCAATAAAGATTCTAGAGAATATTTTGAATTAAGAACCCATAAGAGATTAATTGATATTTTGGAACCTTCATCCAAAACAATTGATTCTCTCACAAGCTTAACTGTACCAGCTGGAGTAGATATTGCTATAAAATTGTAGCTTGAGGAAAAAATGACTATCAAAGGAATAATAGGAAAAAAATTAGGGATGAGCACTATTTACGATGCAGATGGTAAGGTTCAACCTGTAACAGTGATACAGGCTGGTCCTTGTACAGTTACGCAGGTTAAAACATTTGATAATGATGGGTACAATGCCGTACAAATCGGTTTTTCTGAAGTAAAAAAAATAAACTCTCCACAATCTGGGCATCAAGAAAGATCTGGAGGTAAATTCAGTACACTTCAAGAATTTGAAGTAGAAAATTTAGATGAAATTGAAGTTGGTCAAAGTATCACTTCTAATATCTTCGTTGATCAAAAGTCCGTAAAAGTAACATCAACTACTAAAGGAAAAGGTTTCTCTGGAGGAGTAAAAAGGTATGGTTTTAAGGGTGGCCCAAAAACTCATGGTCAATCTGATAGACATAGAGCTGTGGGGTCTATTGGTGCTGGATCTTCGCCAGGAAGAGTTTGGCCTGGAACAAAAATGCCTGGGCAATATGGTAATAAAACCGCAACTGTAAAAGGGCTTAAAGTTGTAAAAGTGGACGTAGAGGAAAATATATTGTTATTAAAAGGAGCAATTCCTGGATATTCAGGTGCAACTGTTAGAGTTGAAATTCAATAAAGGAAAAAATGGAAATAGAAGTAAAAAATGTATTGGGACAACTAATGAATAGTACTACTATCGATCCATCTATTTGGGATGTAGAATATAATGCTGATTTATTGCATCAAGCTATTTATGTATATTTAGCTAACGTAAGACAATGGAATTCTTCAACTAAATCAAGATCTCAAGTTAAATATGCTAACCAAAAGATTAGAAATCAAAAAGGTAGTGGTAGGGCTAGGGTTGGATCTAGAAGATCACCACTTATGGTTGGTGGAGGGGTGGCTCATGGGCCTCATCCAAAAAATATCAGAAAATCCTTGAATAAAAAAATGAAGCAAAAAGCGTTGAAAATTTCACTTTCTGATAAATATAAAAATTCTGATGTCTATGTTATTAATAACTCACCACTGGAGGAATCTCCTTCAACAAAGACTATGTTATCTTTTATTGATTCACATAATTTTTCCGGATCAATTTTGTTAGTTACGGGTGAAAATGATCTCATATTGCAAAAGTCATGTAAGAATATAAAAGATATTGATATATTGGAAGCTTCAATGTTAAATGCTTATAATTCTTCAAAACCGAAAAATTTGGTTATTTTTCTTTCAGCTTTGGAAAAAATTCAATCAATTTGGGGAGACTCTAAATTCAAGACAACTACAAAAAAGACAACCACAAAAAAAGCCCCTACAAAAAAGACAACCACAAAAAAAGCCCCTACAAAAAAGACAACCACAAAAAAATCAGGAGTAAAACAAAATGCTAAATGAAGAAATATTAATAAATCCTGTCATTACTGAAAAATCTTCCTTGTTACAAGAAAACAATAAATATGTCTTCAAAGTTAACCCTAAATCAAATAAGTATCAAATAAAAAGAGCAGTGGAAGAAATTTTTGAAGTTACTGTCCTAGGTGTAAATGTGCTTAAAGTCCATGGGAAGAATAAAGTTTTCAATGGAAAAAAAATTCTTACTCCTAGTTGGAAGAAAGCGTTAATTACGTTGAAATTAGGTGATACAATCTCGTTGGTTGAAGGAGCATAATTTTGGGTATTAAAAAACAAAAACCAATAACAGGAGGGATGAGAGATTCATCAGTTGATGATTTTTCAGATATTACTACTGGATCTCCTTTTAAACCTTTACTTGCACCTTTAACTAAAAAAGGGGGAAGAAACAATAGAGGAAGAATTACTGTAAGACATAGAGGTGGAGGTCATAAACGTAGATATAGAATGTTAGATTTTTCTAGATCCAAATATGGAGAAGCTACAGTGGAAACGATTGAATATGATCCAAATAGATCTTCAAGAATATCATTGATTCGATTTGAAGATGGTACACGAAAATATATAATTTCACCCCATGATATAAAACTCGGAGATATTGTGCAAACAGGCAAAGATGTTCCAAATAATTTAGGTAACACAAAAAGTCTGGCATCTCTGCAAACTGGAACGTTAATTCACAATATAGAATTATCTCCTGGAAATGGTGGAGTGATGGTAAAATCTGCTGGTACTGCTGCTCAAGTGATGGCTCATGAAGGAGGTTATACTTTGATAAGATTACCTTCAGGAGAAATGAGAAGAATATTGAGTACTTGTAATGCGACTATAGGTCAGGTGTCTAATCCAGAAAATAAAAATAGAAAATTAGGAAGAGCTGGAACGTCTAGAAGATTAGGGAAGAGACCATCAGTTAGAGGCTCAGCTATGTCTCCAGATGCCCACCCTCATGGAGGAGGAGAAGGTCGAGCAGGAATAGGAATGTCCCATCCAAAAACACCGTGGGGTAAACCAGCATTAGGGACACGTACTAGAAGGAACAAAAAAACAGATAAAATGATTTTAAGAAGAAGATACGAGAAGTAATGTTATGACACGTTCAATAAAAAAGGGTCCGTTTGTTGATCCAAAATTGATGAAAAAAGTTTTAAAAGCAAAAGAATCTGGAAGTCGGGCAGTTATAAATACTTGGGCAAGATCTTCAATGATAATGCCTGATATGGTTGGTATTACTTTTGGAGTCCATGATGGGAGAAAATTTGTTCCCGTTTTCATAAGTGAAAATATGGTTGGTCATCGTTTGGGAGAATTTTCTCCAACAAGAATATACAGAGGACATGCAAGAGGAACTAAATAATGGCTGTTTCTAATAATAAAAACGTAGGGCATTCTACATATAAGGTTAGACGAGTAATAAATTTAATTCGTTATAAAAGTGTTACAGATGCAAAAATACAATTGCAACTGATAGGAACTCCTCCAGCAAGAGAAATACTTAAAATTTTGAACTCTGCTGTAGCAAATGCTTCAAATAATGAAATGCTAAATGAAACTGATTTGATAATATCCAAAATATTTGCTGATGTGGGACCAAAATTAAAGAGGTTCAAACCAAAGGCAAGAGGTAGAGCAGGAGCTTTTGATAGACCTTCCTCACATATAACCATAGAAGTTACTAAAGGAGAAGATTAGATGGGCCAAAAAACACATCCAATAGGATTCAGATTAGGAGGAGTTATTGATTGGCAGTCCCAATGGTTTGCTAATAAAGGAAAAGATTATGCAAAATTAACTAACGAAGATCGAGAAATCAGAGATGTTATAGTAAAAGAATTAGGTGAAAATGCAGCTATATCTAAGATAGAGATTGAACGAAACAACCAAGAAATTTCCATTACAGTATTTACTGCTCGTCCAGGAATTATCATAGGTAGAGGAGGTACAAGAGTAGAAGAATTGAAAAATTTTCTAGAAAAATTCACCAATAATGAAATAAGACTTAACATAAATGAAATAAGAGTTCCAGAATTAGTTGCCAAACTTGTAGGTGAATCAATTGCAGAACAACTTGAACGAAGAGTTGCTTTTAGAAGAGCTGTAAATACAGCAATGCAAAGAACGATGCAAGTGGGAGCAAAAGGAATAAAAGTTGTTATTTCAGGAAGATTAGCAGGTGCTGACATCGCTCGAACTGAAAAATATCATCAAGGTAGAGTTCCACTTCATACTGTAAGAGCCGATATTGATTATGAAATAAGTGAAGCAAACACTACTTATGGGGTTATAGGTATCAAGGTGTGGATTTATAAAGGGGACATTATTCCTACAGCCGAAAATCTATTAGCAATCAAAACAGAAAGAATTCAAAGATCAGAAGTAAATCAAGAACAACCCCAAGGGAAAAAAGAAGAAAAAGGAAATAACTAAATGTTACAACCTAGTAGAACAAAATATCGAAAGCAACAGCGTGGAAAAATGAGAGGAATGGCCACAAGGGGTTCAACTTTAACTTACGGAGATTTTGGACTAAAGGCATTAGCATCAGCATGGTTGACAGCAAGGCAAATAGAAGCAGCTAGAAGAGCAATTACAGGGCACGTAAAAAGAGGTGGACAAATCAGAATCAGAGTTTATCCTGATAAACCAGTTAGCGCAAGACCAGCAGAAACACGAATGGGTGGAGGAAAGGGTGCTGTTGATCGATGGGTAGCAGTTGTAAGAAAAGGAAGAATTATTTTTGAAATAGGTGATGTTCCAAATGAAATAGCTTTAGAAGCTCTAAAAAGAGCTAGCCATAAGCTACCTATTCCAACCAAAATAATTTCAAGAGAAGAAGTAACGTTTTAATGAATATAGAAGATATAAGAAAATTGAATAATGAAGATTTAATTAAAGAAAAAGAGTCTGTGATTAAAAATATAATGGATGGTCGATTTAAGCATAAGTCTATGGCACTTAATGATACGAGCCAAATAAGAAAATTAAAAAGAGATAAAGCTAAAATATTAACAGTTATAAATGAAAGAAAAATTGTTGGTACCATCGCTGCTACTAAAGAGGAAATAGAAGAAGATGATAAATAATAAAATACGAAAGACTGGAGAAGTTTTATCTACATCTCAAGAAAAAACGATTGTAGTGGGAATTTCTTGGGCTCAGAAAGATAGATTATATAAAAAAAGTTATCGAAAACTCACTAGACTTGTAGCGCATGATGAATTGAACAAGGCTGAAAAAGGCGATACTGTTATAATAGAATTTTCTAAACCGATTTCTAAAACAAAAAAATGGAAATTAATTGAGGTTGTAAAAAAATAATGATCCAAAGAGAAAGCAGATTAAAAGTAGCAGATAACTCAGGAGCAAGAGAAGTGCTGTGCATCAATATTAATGGTAATAGTCATACTAAAACTGCCAAAATAGGTGACACTATTACTTGTACAGTAAAAGATGCTCAACCTGGAGGAACAGTTAAAATGCATCAAGTGGTAAAAGCTGTTATTGTCAGAACTAAAAAAGAATACAGGAGAAACGATGGTTCATACATAAAATTTGATGAAAATGCCTGTGTAATATTAGGAGATGATAATAATCCTAGAGGTACTCGAATATTTGGGCCAGTAGCTCGGGAATTACGAGACAAACAATTTATGAGATTAGTCTCGTTGGCTCCGGAGGTTCTGTAATGAGTAAAATTAAAATAAAAAAAGGTGACCAAGTTGAAATAATCTCTGGGAAAGATAAAGGTAAAAAAGGTGAAATAATCAAAGTTTTTAATACCTCTTCAAAAGTAATTGTAGAAGGAGTTAATATATCTAAAAAACACATAAAAAAGACACCAAATGTTACTCAAGCTGGAATAGTTGAAGCGGAATCACCCATACATATATCAAATGTAATGTATATAGATCCTCAATCAGCTAAAAAAGGTAGAGTTGGATATGAAAAACTACAAGATGGTAAATTTAACCGTGTGATAAGAGAATCAAAGAAATGATTGTGAGAATTAATTGGTAACGAAAAAAAACAATAAAAGTAAAGCAGCTAAGAAAAAGAAAACTATAGATGAAGTTGAGGATACAAACATCCCAAAATTAAAATCAGAATATTTTAATCAAGTTGTTCCTGAGATGATGAAAGAGTTTAGTTTCACCAATAAGTTAAGAGCACCTATAGTAGAAAAAGTCGTTGTTAATATTGGTTTGGGAGAAGCTTTGTCCTCTTCAAATGTTATTGAAGCAGCAAAAAATGATCTTCAGTTAATAACAGGTCAAAGACCTATTGAAAAAAAAGCAAAAAAATCTGTGGCTAATTTTAAACTTCGAGAAGGACAAGTAATCGGATTGTCAGTTACTTTGAGATCAAATAACATGTGGTATTTCTTAGATAGATTGTTAAACATTGCACTCCCCCGGGTCAGAGATTTCAGAGGAGTATCCAATAAATCTTTTGATGGAAATGGAAATTATTCATTAGGACTATCAGAACAAGTGATGTTTCCAGAAATAGACTATAACGAAATAGATAAACTAAGAGGATTACAAATAAACATAGTTACAACAACTTATAATGATAATGAATCTAAAAAGTTGTTAGAGTTACTAGGTATGCCTTTTGAAGACATTAACTAAGGAGATAAATTGGCAAAGAAATCATCAATAGCACGAAATAACAAAAGAATTAGATTGGTAAAAAAATATCAAGAAAAACGAAATAATTTAAAGGATATTACCAGTGATCCAAAAAAATCTTTTGAAGAAAAAATGGAAGCACGACAACAATTAGCATTATTGCCAAAAAACTCTAGCCCTATAAGGGTTAGAAATCGTTGTCAAAAGACTGGAAGGCCAAGAGGATATATGAGATTTTTTGGATTGAGCCGAATCTCCTTTAGAGATTTAGCACTTCGGGGGCATTTGCCTGGTATAAAAAAAGGAAGTTTATAGGATTAAAATTAGAGGTACCAAATTGACAATAGAAGACCAAATATCAGATATGATTACTCGAATAAGGAATTCAACCATGGTTAAACATGAAAATGTTTCTGTGGTTAAATCTAAAGTTAATGAAAATATATTAGATTTGTTATCTAATGAAGGATTTATTGATAGTTTTACAGAAACTGAAGAAGAAGAAAAATATCATTATAAAATAGAATTGAAATACTACGAAGACGGAACTCCTGCTATTTCCGGTATCAAAAGAGTTTCAAAACCTGGATTGAAAATATATGTTAAGAAAAATGATATTCCTTCCTATTTTTCCGGGATGGGCGTTGCCGTTATGTCAACATCTAAAGGGATTATGACCGGATTTGAAGCTAAAAAACAATCTTTAGGAGGAGAGGTTCTTTTTTACATTTGGTAGAAAAAAAAGAACAGTAAAATTATGAGTAGAATTGGAAATAAACCTGTGAATATACCTCAAGGTGTAGAGGTAAATATAAAAGATAGAGTAATTTCAGTTAAAGGTCCTAAGGGGCAACTTGAAGAAACCATCATGAGCAATGATATTTCATGTGTTTTGAAAGAAGATAATATTATAATTTCTCGAACAAAAGACGAAATTCAAATTAAAGCTTTTCACGGTCTTTATAGATCTTTGATTCAGAATATGGTGATTGGGGTATCAACAGGATTTGAGAAAAAATTAACATTGATAGGTACTGGTTATAGAGCACAAAATAAAGGGAAATCATTAGAGTTAAATCTAGGATTTTCTCATCCAATTACAATTGAACCTATAGGTGAAAATAAATTGTTGGTAGAGGAACAAACAGGGGTAATAGTTGAAGGTATAAATAAGGAACATGTCGGTAGACAAGCAGCAAAAATTAGAATGTTAAGAAAACCAAATCCATATACGGGTAAAGGGATAAAATATAATGACGAACAAATAAGAAGAAAAACAGGAAAATCGGCAGTTGGTGCTGGTGAAGGAGCTCCATAATGAAATCGTCAAAAAAAACTAATAGACTTGCTCGAGTTAAAAGGCACTTAAGAATACGTAAGAAATTGATAGGAACAGATCAAAGGCCAAGAGTTTCAGTTTTTAGATCTAATAAAAATATATATCTTCAATTGATTATAGATGAGGAAGGTAAAACTTTAGCATCAGAATCTACTTTGCAATTGACTGAAAAAAGTATAAATATAAATAAATCAAAAGAAATAGGGATTAAATTTGGCGAAAAAATTTCTAAATTAGGATTTAAACAAGTAATTTTTGATAGAGGTGGATATCTTTATCATGGTAATGTAGCGGCAATAGCCGATGGAATAAGAGAATCGGGTATAGAGGTATAAAAATGACAACTAATCCAAATCAAGGTAATACTAATTCTAATAGAAGAAATCAAAGATCTAGAAGAAGAAACAGAGATAGTGACGAGACACCTTTGATAGAAAATGTAATAAAGGTTAGGCGTGTATCAAAAACAGTGAAGGGTGGGAGAAACTTATCCTTTAATGTTATGGTGGCAGTGGGAGATGGAGCTGGGAAAGTTGGAATTGCTTTGGCAAGCGCAACTGCAGTCCCTGATGCTGTACAAAGAGCTGTAAAATATGCAAAAAACAAAATGTTTGATATTAAACTTAAAGATACGACTTTACCACATGAATCAATTGTAAAATTCAGATCGTCTAAAGTAATGTTAAAACCTGCATCCCCAGGAACTGGTTTAATTGCAGGAGGTGGAGTTAGAGCTGTATTAGAAGCGGTGGGAGTTAGAGATGTTGTATCAAAAACTTTTGGCTCAACCAATGCAATTAATGTTGTTTACGCTACTATGGCTGCTTTGAAAAACATGAAGAATCCTAAAGATGAAATAACTAAACGAAAATCATAAACATGGCAAAAATAAAAATCATTCAAACCAAAAGCAATATAGGGCTTTCTCCAAATCAAAGAGCTAATTTGAGGGCATTAGGACTAAGGAAACGAGGATCTGAAGTAGAAAAAGATAACTCTCCTGAAATAGAAGGAATGTTAAAAAAAGTAGAACATTTAATAACTATAGATAAACTTTAATAATAAATTTTTGGTGAAAAAATGGCAAGAATAAATGAAATAAAAAGAAAAAATACTAATACTAAAAAGAAAAATCAATTAGGTCGAGGGAATGGTTCTAAAGGGACATACTCTGGTAGAGGTTCAAAAGGGCAACTTTCAAGAAGCGGAGGAAATTTGAATCCAACTTTTGAAGGAGGCCAACTAAGATTAGTTAAGAAACTTCCTCATATGAGAGGATTCACTAATGTATTTAAGAAGAACTTCGTTGCATTAAATATTAGTGATTTGAATGTGATTTTTAACAAAAAATCCATCACTATTGAAGATTTTAGAGAAAAAGGAATAATTAAAAATAAAGAGATGATAAAACTTTTGGGTGATGGGGATATAAAAGACTCCATTAAATTAGAAGTGAATGCGGTTTCTGAGTCTGCCAGAAAAAAAATTGAGAAAGCTGGCGGAGAAATAATCATAAAAGAGAGCTAATAAATGACAACAGCTGTTAATCAAAAATCTAGTAGACCTGCTCTGATTCAAGCCTTTATTGATGCATTTAGGATATCCGATTTACGATCTAAAATTCTATTTACTTTATTTATACTGGTAGTATTTCGTTTTTTTGCTCATGTTCCGGTACCTGGAGTAGATAGAAACGCACTACAAGCAGCATTTGATGCCAATCCATTGTTAGGTTTTATTGATATATTTTCCGGAGGTGCGCTAAGAAATTTATCTATTGCCGCGTTAGGTGTATATCCTTATATTACAGCTTCAATTATTATGCAAATCCTTACACCTTTAGTTCCTCAATTAAAAGAATTAGCTCAAGAGGGTGATGTAGGCAGAAAAGCCATTAACCGTTATACTCATTATCTAACCGTTCCTTTAGCTTTCCTTCAAGGCTATGGCCAATTGAATTTATTTGCTGGATCATTAGGTCAAGGAGCGATAACCGGTATAGGTTTAGGTTCAGGAGAAATATTGAATACTTTTTCTATATTGGTTTCAATGACAGCAGGTACTATGATTTTAGTTTGGTTGGGAGAATTAGTTACAGAAAAGGGAATAGGGAATGGTGTTTCATTAATTATTTTTGCTGGGATTGTTTCAACTTTTCCAAGAACTGGGGGTGAATTATGGTTATTAAGAGATCAGCCTTTTCAGGTTGCTATGTTGATAGGATTAGGGCTTCTCATCGTTTTTAGCATTGTAGTATTTACTGAAGCCCAAAGAAGAATTCCTGTGCAATACGGACGAAGTGTTTTTAGAGGTAATAAAATGTATAGATCCTCTGGATCATCACATATTCCAATTAGAGTTAACTCAGCTGGAATGATACCTCTAATTTTTGCTTTTTCTATTTTGGCTTTACCTGCTGTGTTGGCTTCCTATTTTGTCGATCCTGCTTCAAATTCTTTTGTATCTCAGATAGCAGGATGGTTAACAGTTCAATTTGGACCGACAGGTACTGTTTACTGGATTGCTATATTTTTACTAGTAGTAATTTTTACTTTCTTTTACACTTTGGTTGTTCATAACCAACAGAATTTGTCTGAACAACTTCAAAATAACAGTGGATTTATTCCTGGGATACGACCAGGTCCACCGACGAAAGAATATTTAATGAGAGTGATATTAAGAATTACTTGGGGAGGAGCAATATTTTTGGGGATAGTAGCTGTCATTCCAGCCATAGCTCAAGCTATCACAAATCTCAGCTCAGCAACAAGTATATTGCAAAGTACTAGTTTATTAATTATGGTAGGAGTTGCTTTAGATACTATGAGACAATTAGAATCGCAACTTTTGATGAGAAACTATGAAGGTTTTGTAAATTAATATTATGAACATAATTCTCTTAGGTCCCCCAGGCTCAGGAAAGGGAACACAAGCTGGTTACATTATAAAAAAATATAACACTGAACATGTTTCTACTGGAGACATTTTAAGAAAAGAAGTCTCTTCTGCTTCTGATTTGGGATTAAAAGCGAAAAAATATATGGATTCAGGGAATTTGGTTCCAGATCAGATAATAATAGAAATGGTAACAAATTATATTGCATATATACCTTCAATGTTACTTGATGGGTTTCCAAGAACTTTGGAACAAGCAAGAGCATTTGAAAATAAACTTATAACGCTGAAAAAAAATATAAATCATGTAATTTATTTTGAACTATCTAACGAAGCGATAATTGAAAGATTATCAAAAAGAATAACTTGCAGGAAATGTGGCAAGACTTATGTTAAAGGTATGACTGACTTGAAATGTGAGAATGGATGTTCTCAGGATAATCTTTATCAGAGAGAAGATGATAAACCTCAATCCATAACTAAAAGGTTAGAAGTTTATCAATCTGAAACATTTCCTCTAATTGATTTCTATAAAAAGAAAAATATTTTTTCAAAAATCAATGCTAATCAATCAATTGAGAAAGTAATTAGTGAAATTGATACAGTTTTAGCTATATAATTATATACATTTGTGTGATACGGCGTATATAATGATAGTTTGGTTAGTTTATTTGTAGAGAGGTTTTTGAATAATTGGTAACTGAGGGGACAATTAAAACACCAGATCAAATGAATTCAATGATTGAAGCTGGGAAAATCGTTGCTAAAGTGCTTTTAGAATGTGAAAAAAATCTAAAAAGTTCTATATCCACTGAAGAAATTGATGATTTTCTTAGAGAATCCATAAAAAAGGAAGGTGCTAAACCAGCTTTTCTTGGCCTATATGATTTTCCTGCAACAGCATGTATCTCTCTGAATGAAGAAATTGTTCACGGAATTCCAGGATCTAGGAGATTGAAAAAAGGGGATATTGTTTCGATAGATTGTGGGGCGATCGTTGATGGAATGTATAGTGATCATGCAAAGACTTATTTGATAGAAGAAAGTAATAATTCTGAAAAAGGGCGTTTGATTTCTGTAACTAAAAGAGCATTAGATATAGGTGTTGAAAATGCCATCTCAGGTAATAATATTGGAATGATTTCTAACGCTATAGAAAAATATGTTCTAGAACAGGGTTATGATGTTGTTAGAGAGTATGTTGGGCATGGCATTGGAGAGCAACTTCATGAACCCCCAAGTGTTCCAAATTTTGGGGATAAAGAAAGTGGTGCTTTGCTTAGAGTAGGGATGGTCATAGCTATAGAACCTATGGTTACTGAAGGATCGTGGAAAACTAAGACTCTTGATGATAAATGGACAGTGGTTACTGAGGACGGAAAATTATCTGCTCACTTTGAACACACAGTTGCTATAACAGAAAATGGTCCTAAGATTTTAACTAAAACATAAAAAATATATATATGGCAAAAAAAGAAGCAATAGAAGTAGAGGGAAAGGTTGGAGAAGCGTTACCCAACACAACATTTAAGGTAGAGTTGGCTAATGGACATGAAGTTCTAGCCCACGCTTCAGGAAAAATAAGAAAAAATTATATTAGGATTTTACCAGGAGATAAAGTTTTGGTTGAACTTTCGCCTTATGATTTAACAAGAGGTAGGATCACATATAGATTTAAGTAGTAATTAGAAAGAATAGTTATGAAGAAAAAAGCATCAGTGAAAAAAAGAAGTTCTGATTGTCAGATAATAAAACGACATGGAAAAATCAGAGTAATAAATAAACGTAACCCTAGATTTAAACAAGTACAAGGATAATATAATTATGGCAATGTTAGCGGGTGTGAATATACCAGATTCTCAGAGAATAGAAATTGCTTTGACTGCAGTGGCAGGAATAGGAAGATCTACATCAATTAAAATTATTTCAGATGTTGGAGTTGATTTAAATACAAGAGTTAAGGATCTAAAGGAAGATGAATTAGCAAGAATCAGAAGTGCAATAGATCGTTCCCAAATACGTATTGAAGGAGATTTGCGTAGAGAAGTTCAACTTAATATTAGAAGATTAACAGATATTGGAAGTTATAAAGGTACAAGACATAAGGTAGGTTTACCAGCTAATGGACAGAGAACGAAAACTAACGCAAGAACAAAAAAAGGTAAGAAAAGAACTGTAGCTAATAAGAAAAAATTAACACATTAATAATATGAGGAATTAATGGCAAGAAATAGAACAAGAAAAAAGGAAAAAATTTTTGTAACACAAGGAAATGCTTATATTAGAGCAACCTTCAATAACACAATAATTTCCATAACAGATAATCAAGGTAATGTTATATCTCAAAGTAGTGCTGGAGCAAAAGGGTTTACGGGATCTAGAAAATCTACTGCTTTTGCAGCTCAGAAAGCAGGAGAGACTGCAGCAGTAAAAGCGATCGAGTATGGGATGAAAACTGTGGATGTGTTCGTAAAAGGTCCAGGAGCTGGGAGAGAAGCAGCGATAAGAGCAATCCAACATTCAGGGGTAAGAGTTATATCAATAAAAGATGTTACTCCAATTCCTCACAATGGTTGTAGACCTCCAAAAAAAAGACGAATTTAAATAAAAATCGTTAAATAAAAATTATAAAAAGGCATATTTATGGCAAGATATACGGGTCCGGTAAATAAAAAAATGAGATTTCTAGGGTTGGAAATTCCTAAAAAGGGAGTTAGAAATAATAGACCTCCAGTGAGAAGAAGATTATCAGCATATGGGTTACAACTAAGAGAAAAACAAAAGGCAAGATTTTTGTATGGAATTTTGGAAAAACAATTCAGAAATTATTATGATAAAGCATCAAAAAATCCTGGTTCAACTGGGGATTTATTACTCGAATATTTAGAAAAAAGACTTGATAATGCCTTATATAGAACAGGAATGTTCAATACCAGAAGACAATCAAGACAAGCAGTTAATCATGCTCATTTCTTAGTTAACGATCGTAAGGTCAATATACCCTCTTTTCAACTAAAAGTTGGTGACAAAATAACTTGGAGAGAAAAGTCTAAAAAATCTAGTTTATTTGAAATAGCTACTTCAAATATACAAAATAATGATTGTGCTAAATGGATAGCACTTGATAAATCGGAATTATCCGTTCAAATTAATAACTCTCCATCTGCGTCCGATGCTGAGTTAGATATTGATACTCGACAAATAGTGGAATATTATTCCCGGAGGTAATAAATGCTAGAAAAACAATTTGGATTGTCACCGATTGATGACATTACTGTAAGTGAACCAGAAGTTCCTAACTTAAGAATAAATTTAGTTGAAGGGACCGATACTTATGGTAAATTTGTTGCGGAACCACTTGATAAAGGTTGGGGAGTTACACTTGGGAATCCATTGAGAAGGGCACTTTTATCAGGATTACCTGGGACAGCAATTAATTGGGTTAAAATTGAGAGTATAGAGCATGAATATTCTATATTGAAAGGTATGAGAGAAGAAGTTTTTGAATTTCTTTTGAACGCTAAAGGGATAAGGCTTCGTTCATTATCTGATAGATCAGGAAGATTAAGATTAGAAGTTGATGGTGAAGGAGAAGTAAAAGCAGGAGATATTATGGCTACGGCTGACTTTGAAATTGTAAACCCTGAACATCACTTAGCAACACTAGATTCTAAAGATGCTCATTTGTCTGTTGAGTTTAGTGTTGAACAAGGATTTGGTTATCAACAAGCAACTGATATTGAAGATGGTAGTATTGGGACTTTGCCAATAGATGCGGTTTTTACTCCTATCAAGAAAGCTAATTTTTCAGTTGAACCAACAAGAGTTGGACAAAGATCTGATTGGGAAAAACTTACTTTAGAAATATGGACTGACGGTTCTATTGATCCAAAAGAGGCATTAAAAAAAGCATCAGAGTTATTAATGAATCATTGCTATATTTTTTCCAAATTTGATGATTCTAAAGAAGAACAAAGTCCAGCTTCAGGCTTAGGTATAACTCCAGAAATTTATAATACTCCAGTAGAAACACTTGATTTATCGGCAAGAACTCTGAACTGTCTTAAGAGAGCAGGAATCAATAGAGTAGGAGAAGTAGTTGCAATGCCAGAACCTGATCTATTAAAGATTCGAAATTTTGGAAGGAAATCACTGAATGAATTATTTGATATATTAGCTGAAAGAAACATGCTACCAAATAAATAAATTATGAGGAAAAAATGAGACATAAAATATCAAATAATAAACTGAGTAGAAAATCATCATCTAGAAAAGCACTTTTGAGAGGATTAGTTACTGAGACAATAAGACATGGAAAGATTAAGACCACAAAAGCAAAAGCAAAAGAAGCAAAACCAATTTTAGAGAAACTAATAACAATAGGAAAATCTAAAGATTATAATTCAATACGTAAAGTTTCAGAATTTATTTTAGAAAAGTCGGTTGTTAAACAGTTATTTGACGACGTATCAACGAAATATTCTGATAAACAAGGGGGTTATTCTAGAATTGTCTCTCTTGGACAAAGAAAAGGTGATAATGCTGATCTAGTTATTTTAGAACTTATTGATTAAATCTATATATAAAGACACTATAAAAAGTGTAAAATAAAACCCTATGAAAAAAATATTATGATAGCAAAGTTAAAACATTTTTCACCAAAAGAAACCAAAAATAACAAATCATTATGGCATCTGATTGATGCAACTGATAAAACCTTAGGAAGGTTAGCATCAGAAATATCTGTTATTTTGATGGGTAAAAATAAAGTAGATTATATTCCTCATCAAATGTCAGGAGATTTTGTAGTTATAATAAACTCATCAAATGTAAAAGTAACTGGGAAAAAACTCGAACAGAAAACTTATATTACACACTCGACTAGACCTGGTAGTACTAAAGAAAAAAAATATTCTGAATTATTGAATAATAATCCTCAATATATTATTTCACACGCAGTTAAAGGAATGTTACCTAAAAACAAATTAGGTGCAAAAATGTTGACGAGACTAAAAGTTTATCCAAATTCTGAACATCCACATGAGGCTCAGTTGATTTGGTCAGAAAAAATTAACAAATCATAAAAGAGGAATAATTTGAGTCCTAAACGAAAATATTATTATGGTACAGGTAAGAGAAAAGCTTCAATAGCAAGAGTAAAAATTTTTGATAATCCGGGTGAAATAATTGTTAATGGGAAAAAAATCAGCGAAGCTCTGGTCATGGAAGATTTGGTAAATATTGCATTATTACCCTTAAAGATGACAGAAACTTTTGAAAAACTTTCTGCTGAAATCAATACACATGGTGGAGGAATTTCTGGTCAATCTGGTGCAATATCTTTGGGATTAGCAAGGGCTTTGTGCGTAATGGATGAGACCTTGAAACCTATCTTGAAATCTAAAGGACTTCTAAAAAGAGATTCTAGGGTAAAGGAAAGTAAAAAGTACGGTTTAAAGAAAGCAAGAAAAGCTCCTCAATATACAAAACGTTAAGATCATTTAGTAATACTTATGAATCTATCTGAGTTATTCAAATCTTTGTGAATTTTAATTTTTTTGTTAGGGTAATAACCTTTTGCTAATGAAATAACCTTATCTTTGATTTCAGGATCTATTTCTAGAATTATTAAGGACGCATTATTATTATTTATTAAACTTTCCCAATTGAATATTGAATTGATGATTTTAGTTCCATCTTTACCACCATCCAAAGCAATTAGTGGTTCATATTTTAAGTCTTTTGATAAATTATTTAGTTTTGAAGTCTTAATATATGGAGGGTTACTTATAATATAATTTATATTGGATAAATCGCAGTCCTCTATTGAAGTATGAAAGAAATTTATATCTACTTTTTTTGCTATAGCATTTTTTTTTGCTACAACTAAAGCTTTTTTACTTATATCAATTGCAGATACATTTATTCCAGGAAATTTTTTCTTTATATTTATTGCAATTACTCCACTCCCGGTACCAATATCTAAGCAATTAAAATGGTCTTTGTAATTAACGCCTTTATTTCTTTTAAATAAATCTATTATTTCCTCAGTTTCAAATCTTGGTATTAAAACATTTTTATCTACAAAATATTGTTCATCTAAAAAATTTCTAAACCCCAATATTTGAGCAGTTGGTTCTCCTGAAATTCTTCTATTGATTTTTTCTTTTATTTCTGTGTATTTATCCCTACTGATTTTAATATTTGATTCGGTGAGAATGTCAATTTTAGATAAGCTCATTGAATGACTAATGATCATTAACATTTCTTCTTGATAATTTAACAATTTAGCTTCACGAAATTTCTTAATCGTATAATTTTTGATTTCATTTAGAGTTTTCAATATCTAATTTTTCTGAGAAATTAATTTTTTTGCTTGTTCATCTTTCATTAATGGGTCAATTATTTCATCAATTAATCCGTTCATAAATTCTGTTAAATTATGAGATGTTAATTTTAATCTATGATCTGTAACTCGACCTTGAGGGAAATTATAAGTTCTTATCTTTTCTGATCTTTCTCCTGAACCTACCTGAGATTTTCTTGCTTCAGAGATTTCACTTTTTTGTTTTTGTAATTCTAGATCCCATAACTTAGATTTTAATATTTCCATTGCTTGTAATTTATTCTGAAGTTGAGATCTTTCATTTTGACAAGTTACAACAATTGCAGTTGGGGTATGAGTAAGTCTAATAGCAGTTGCTACTTTATTAACATTTTGTCCTCCTGCACCTCCGGCATGAAATACATCTGTTCTTACATCGTCTTCTTTTACTTCAATGTCTATATCCTCAGATTTAGGCAACACTGCAACAGTTGCTGTAGAAGTATGAATTCTTCCTTGTGATTCTGTCTTAGGAATCCTTTGAACTCTATGGACACCACTTTCATGCTTTAATTTTGAAAAAGTCCCTTCTCCTGAAATCTCTAAAATAATTTCTTTGATACCATCAAATTCATTATAACTGGAACTTAATATTTTTATTTTCCATTTATTGTTTTCAGAATATCTTGTGTACATCCTTAGAAGGTCATTACCAAATATAGCTGCTTCATCTCCTCCTGTTCCTGCCCGTATTTCAATTATCGCATCGGCTTCATCTGTCGCATCTTTTGGTATGAGTTCTTTGTTTAATTCTGAATAAACCTTTTCTAGAGATGAATTTAAATCCACCAATTCTTCTTTAGCCATAGTGGAGATTTCATCATCATCAGATTTCAAAAGCTCTTTAGTATCATTTGTATCTTTTAAAATTTTATTATATTGATCCCACAATTCATTAATGGTTTTAAGTTTGCTATATTCTTTTGAAATTTTTTTCATTTCTGATTGATTAGATACAATCTCTTTTTTGGTCATTAAAACTTCGATTTCTTCAAATCTAGATTTGATTTCATCTAATCTCTTAAGGATCCATTCTTCCATTTTTTTATTCTCTTAAATTCTTAATAATTGTTTTATTTTATCTATATTATCATTTGAAAAAGTCATTTGATCTTCAGGAGAATTTAACAACTTTAATGTAATGGAATTATTTTTCAATTCTTTTTCTCCAATAAAAATTACAGACTTAGAATTTACATTATTTGCATATCTCATTTGCGCTTTAATTGATTTATTAGGAGCTATTATAGTTTTAATTTTATTTTTCCTTAAATTATTAGCCAAAGATTGAGATTCTTCTCGATAAATATCTTTGGTTATTACTATAACTACGTCTATTTGGTTTGAAAAATTATCATCTTTATTATTTATTTCGTTTATGATTCTTTCAATACCCATTGCAAAACCTACTGCGGGAGTATCTGGACCACCTAGCATTTTGATAAGAGGATCATATCTTCCACCTCCAAGAATTACTCCCTGGGGTCCGCTGGAATCAGTGGTGAATTCAAAAACAGTACGATTATAATAATCAAGCCCCCTTACTAATTTATAATTTTCAACAAATTTGAAATCTTCATCAATTGCATTTAATCTTTCCAGTTTTTTAATCAAATTATTGTGATGAGATTTTGCTTCTTCAGATAGATAATCTAAAGTTTTTGGAGCATTTTTCCCAATTTCTATTGTACTTTTTTCTTTTGAGTCCAAAAGTCTTAAAGGTGCATTTTCTAATCGTAATTGATCAACTTTAGGCAAATCATTTTTGTAACGTTCAAAGTATTTTTTTAAAACTTTTATATAATCCAATCTATCATTATGATCTCCAAGAGAATTTATATTGAGTTTAGAATTTTTGATACCCAAGTTTGTTATTATATTCCAACCGATTTCAATAATTTCATAATCAAGTTCATAATCGTTATCTCCAATACATTCAATTCCGAATTGATGAAATTGTCTAAATCTACCTGATTGAGGTCTTTCGTATCGAAACATTGTTCCATAATAAAATAATCTTATAGGCAATGTTCTATTATGAAGTCCTCGTTCTATAAATGCTCTACATACTCCTGCGGTATTTTCAGGTCTCAAACTTATGCTTTGGCCACCTTTATCTAAGAAAGTGTACATTTCCTTTTCTACAATATCGGTATTTTGACCTACAGTTCTTTCGAAAACTTCAGAGTCTTCGAAAATTGGGGTTTCAATATAGTTGTATCCATATAGCTTTGCTGTATCTAAACAGATTTTCCTTACTCTCTCCCAAATGGTTTCATTTTCTGGAAGGATATCAAAAGTACCTCTTTGAGCTTTGTAAATCATGGAATTTATGAGCCTTGTCCCGATAATTGGTAAATTTTTCCTTCTGTTTTAATTGTTGGAGCGTATATAAGTTTAGCATCATGCATATTAATTATTTTTTCGGCGCCTATCATTCCCATACAAACACGTAATGCCCCAATGAGGTTTCTAGTCCCATCAGTTTTAGAAGAGGGCCCAAATAATAATTCTTTAGTTGAATATTCCTGTTTGTTTACAATCCTTGTTCCTCTTGGAAGAGAACTATGAGGAGTCGCCATTCCCCAATGATTACCTTTTGCTGGAGATTCGTATGTTTTTGAAAATGGAGAACCTATCATTACTGCATCTGCACCTGCTACGAATGATTTACATAATTCACTTCCTGTTCTGATACCACCATCAGTAATAATAGACACATATCTTCCTGTGAGTTTAAAGTAATCATCCCTTGCAGTAGAACAAGCCATTGTAGCTGATATTTGAGGGACCCCAATCCCAAGAACTTCTCTGCTGGTACAAGCAGAACCAGGTCCAACCCCTACTAAAATCCCTTCAATTCCTGTTTCCATCAGTTCTCTTGAAACATTATATGTAACGGTATTACCAACAATGATCGGCACTTTCAAAGTTTCTACTAGTTCAGATAATATTAATCCCTTTAAACTTTTTGAATTATGTCTTGCTGTAGTAACTGTTGATTGTATTACAATTGCATCACATCCTGCCTCTACAGCAACCGGAGCAAATTTTTTCGTAGATGCTGGCACAAAAGATGCAAAACATTTTGAATTATTTGATTTTATTTTTTCAATAATTTCTCCTATTAGATTTTCTTTCACAGGAGCACTATAAATTTTTTGTAAAATTTCTGTAGATTTGTTTTTTGGAGCGTTTATTATTTCTTGATATATTTCATCAGAATTTTCGTATCTAACATGTAAACCATCTAAGTTTATTACACCCACTCCTCCTAAATTTGATAAATGTTTAGCGTAATTTGTATCCACAACACTATCCATGGCAGAAGCTAATACAGGGATATCTAGATCTATATCACCAATCTTTATTTGAGTTTCCACCAATTCCGGATTAAGAGTTATTTCTCCCGGTACGATTGCAACATCATCGTAACCATAAGTTTGTTCTATTGTTTTCATATGGATTCTACTCGTAGCTACCCAATAATCTTTCTAGATCTTCCTTTATTTCAGATAGATAAATAGCATAATTCTTATTTTGATATTTTAATATACTATTAGATTTATCAGTATCATACCATGAAAAATGACCAGCTTCTTTCTGATAATTTGCAGTATTTATATCTACTTCAACTAAATTAAAATAATCCTTAACATAGGTTTCTCCATCTGTTCTCCATGTTTCTCCTCCGCTAATGTTAAATACTTTATTCACACTTCCTAGATTTCCTACACTATTGCAAATTGCATCCACTACATCATCACGATGAACGAATTCTATCAATTGATTTTTTAAGAAAGGCCATTCTGATGGAGGTTCTTGAAAAACAGGTATAGAAACCCCAGAGATTCTTAAAACAGTAAATTTTATGTTAGACTCTGTAACTATCTTTTCTGACTCATACTTAGTTATTGCATAATTATCATCTGGATTAGGTGATGTATTTCCATCTACGATTTTATTGTTCAAATTTTTACCATATATGCTTACAGATGAGCTAAAAATAAAATGTACATTTGGATTGAATTTCTTTACTGATTCAATAAGTTTTTCGGTTCCACTTACATTTACAATCTTTGCTAATTCAATATTAGTATTAGCCGTGGGGGGCAAAATAGCTGCTAAATGTATTATATAATCTGTATCTTTTACTGCTTTTTCAAGATCTTCAGAATTATTCAAATCTCCTTTTAATAACTTAGTTTTCGTTGCATCAAATCCTTCAAAATTTGCTTGAGGGAGATCAAAAACTTTCACTAAATAATTTTTGGTAATCAACTGGTTTACAACTAGTCGTCCCATACTTCCAGCACCACCAGTTACTAAAACTGTTTCCACTACGTTAATACCGTTCCAGGGGCGTCAGCTTTATCTTCAATTTGTTGAACAATTTTTTCTATTTCGTCCATATTTAGATCATTTTGATCAGAAATCATTTTTTCACTAGCCTTAAAAAGAAGATTTGCCAAAGGTAATCCAGCAAGTGATTGAAAAAAGAATTTGTCTTTTTGAGCATTTAATTTTTCAATAACTGATGAAGCCTTATCGCTGTAATCTGAATTTCCAGATAGACTTGATATATTGGTCATAGCTTTTGCAAGTAAATCTTGAGCTCTTCCCATATTTTTCTCCTAGGTTATTTTTTCGCTTTTTTATCCTTTTTGCTAGCTTTACCATTATGGGTGGAACCATTTGGATGATAACTTGGATCGTCGTCTCCTGGATGCCAACCACCGTCTCCATGATATGCTGCGTCTTGGTGAGAATGAGGATCAACAGTAGGTCCATCGTGTCCTTTTACTGCTTCAATATCAACCTTCTCTAGTCTATTATAACCTCTACCATTATGTCTATCGAAAGGAAATGGTTGAAATTTTTCAAACATTTTTGCAAACCTGATTTTTGTAGGTCTTGGATCAGGTGGGAATAAAAATCTTTCTCTACCTAATGGCTGAGCATGGACTAATTCATGATCTCTACTTCCTAATCCATTAACCACTGCTGTATTTATTGTAGTTTGTTCACTTAATCCTTCAATTGCACCACCACCTAGATCAAATTTTCTTTCTCCAGGAGCATCTATTCCCATTTCTTCTGCTAAAGAACCAGGCATTCCTGGTGCATGTTTAGCAGCATCTACGCATGCCTGATCTATTGCTACAGGATCTTTTGATGCAAATACTCCTAGATGTGGAGTTAAAGGTAAATCTGAAAAACCTGCGCAATCACATTTGGGAGAAACGTCTACTGCAACATTTATAAATCCAATATTTTCTCTCCCTACAGTTTTAACTACACCTAATGCTGCATCTCCGATCGCAATGTCTGTTGCATCAAAATTTGCTAGATTAGGTTCAAATATCCCCCTAGGATTCATCCAACTTCCGCATCCTAAGCAATTAATACATTTTTCTCTTTCCCAAAGTAATTCATCTTTTTCAGTAACTTTAAATAATCCCAGAGGGCAACAGTTTTCTAGAAGTTCCCAATCAGGATCAGCTTCCTTTCCCTTAAAGTTCTCTGGATGGAATACCGTAGAATCTCCGATACCATATGAAGGATGTCTACCCATATGAACATTAAATTTTCCCCTTTTAGATTGACAACCAATGCCCATATTTTTCAAGGCTCCACCAATCACTCCCATTCCATGTCCTTTGAAATGAGTAAGTACTATAACTTTATCTGCTGCCGCTATTGCTTGAGCAACGTAAGCTTCCTTTAACAAATATCCTTCTGGAATATCTATTCTATAATCACTTGTACCAACATATCCATCTGCAGATATAAAAGGGCAGCCTAGAGTGGCTGATGAAAAGCCATTTTTTTCCGCTGTTTCAATTAGGTCCAATTCCATGGCCCTTGATCCCCAAGTTCCATATGTTTGAGTAGTAGTATCACAGGCGAATGGCCTTCCTCCGAGTTCCTTTATTTTGTCGGCTATTGCTCTGACGTAAGCAGGTCTAATATAAGCACTAGAACCTAATTCTCCACAATGGATTTTTATTGCAACAACGTCACCTTTATTAATCATCTTGTCGAATCCTGCTGCTTCAAAAACAGTTACAGTTTTATTAATCAAGCTAGTATCTGGCGACTCACTTCTAGCGTCCATAAAATATACCTTAGGTTTGTCCATCATAGTCCCCTTATTCTCCGAATTTATTTATAAATTTGTAAATTATATTTATATTTATCATAATTTATAAAAAAAAATAGTTCAATATCCATCTTTTTTTACATGAAATTTTATGCAATATTAGCTAATATTCTGCTAAATGAAAGCAAAAATAACTAACATAGAAAAAAATTTACAAAATGTTCTGTCTGGAATGAAAAGTGCTATTGTTGCTTACTCTGGCGGAGTAGATTCGTCTTATCTGATGGATGTTGCAAATCAAACTTTAGGATCAAAATCTTTAGCCGTAATGTCTTTTTCACCTAGCGTAGCAGAGGATGATAGAAATGATGCAATTAACTTGGCTAAAAATAAAAATTGGAACTATAAAATTATAAATACATTAGAAATGGATGATGAAAATTATGTAAAAAATGACATCAACCGATGCTTTTTTTGTAAACACGAACTTTATGGGAAACTGGTTGATTTATCTAATGAATTGGGATTCGATTGGGTATTAAATGGTTCAAACCTAGATGATAAGGGTGATTATAGACCTGGAATGAATGCTGCAAAATTACATAAAGTTAGGTCTCCTTTGATTGAAGCAGAATATACCAAAGAAGATATTAGATATTATGCAAAAAAAAGAAATTTAAGATCTTGGGATAGACCTGCCTCTCCATGTCTTTCTTCTCGATTACCTTATGGAACTATGGTGACAGTCGCAGCATTAACAATGGTAGGGAAATCTGAAAAATTTCTAAAGTCTATTGACTTCCCAATTGTAAGAGTTAGACACTACGGAGATAAAGCCTTGATAGAAATCCCCAAAGATAAATTTTCATATTTTAATTCGAAAATTGATGATATAACCAAAGAGTTAAATACTTTTGGTTATAAAATAGTTGAGCTGGATCCTGTAGGATTTAGATCAGGAAGCCTAAATCACAAAGTAGGAATAAAGAACTCTTAGTAAAATGAACCTTCAACTGAAATCTAAAGTTTCAATAGTTACAGGAGCCAGTAGAGGAATAGGAAAAGCTATCTCCAACAAACTTGCCTCAGAAGGTTCAAATATAGCACTAGTTGCAAGATCAAAGAAAGATCTTGAAAATGTTAAATCTGAAATTCTATCTCAAAATAATGATATAAAGTGTGAATATTTTATTTGTGATACTCGATTTGATGACCAAGTAAAAAAAATGGTTACTGATGTATTTTCACTTTTTGGCAGTGTAGATATATTAGTTAATTGCGCAGCCATGCCTGCTTCTGGGACTAGCAGTATTGATTCATTTGAAGGAGAAGATTTAATTGAGCAAATAGACGTTAAAGTTTCAGGTTATCTAAGATGTGCAAAATATGCTTCAAAATATATGAAAGATAATGGGTGGGGAAGAATTATCAACATAAGTGGATTAAATGCTAGAATATCAGGTAATCTTATCGGTTCTATTAGAAACATATCTGTTAGTTCATTAACGAAGAATCTTGCAGATGATTTAGGGCCTTATGGTATAAATACAACCGTAGTTCATCCGGGAATGACTTATACTGAACGAAGTAATGGGATGATAAAAGATTTAGCCAAGAAAAAATCTATAACATTTGAAGAGGCAAATGAATTATTGCTCAAGAATAATTCAATAAAATCTGTCATTGATTCTGAAGATATTGCAAATATAGTAGTATTTTTATCTTCTCCTCTTTCGAAATCAATAAACGGAGATGCAATAGCTGCGGGTGGAGGAACAAGAGGTTCAATTTACTATTAACTATGATGGAATTAAGGCAAAATATAGCTAAGAAACGCCTTTATGAAGGAAAAACTGTTACTTGTTTTGCTTTATGGGGTTATGCAGGATCTGATCATATAGAAAGACTAGCACCCATCAAGCCTCATGCCATTTGGATGGAGGGTGAACATGGTAATGTAGATTTTGGAGATTTGCCGAACCAAACAAGGGCATGCGATATTATTGGTTCAACTCCTATATTACGAGTTAATCAAAATGATCAAGGAATTATTTATCGTTCTTTGGATTTAGGAGCAATGGGTATTGTTGTCCCACATGTAAATAATAAGGAAGAAGCAGAAAATGTAGTAGAAGGAGGTAAGTTTTATCCAATAGGTAAAAGAGGCTCTTTTACAAGTAGACAGGGAATAGGAGTCAAAGATTATCATAACCTAGCTAATGATCAAACTATGCTCATAATTCTTATAGAAGATATAATTGCTGTCGATAATCTGGATTCAATATTAGAGGTTGATAACATAGACGTATTCTTTTTAGCTTCTGGCGATTTAGCTCAATCAATGGGATTTCCCGGTCAAAATGATCACAAAGAGGTACAGAAAGTAGTTGATGAATCCCTAAAACGAATTTCAGCAAAGGGAAAAATTTCTGGAGCAATAGGAAATAAGGGGAATGTAAAAAATTTATATGAAAATGGAGTAAAGTTTTATCTTTGTGATCCTAGGCCCTATATGGCAGAAGGGTTTCAAAAATACCAAGATTTTGCACAGAAAGCCTTAGATAAATGAAAATTCGTAAAAATATAATAAAGAAAAGGCTAAAAGAAGGTAAGCATGTTATAGCCATAGAAAATTTAAACGATCCAAATAGTGTTGAACTTTTTGCTCCTAATAATCCTCATTGTTTTTGGTTTGAAGGTGAGCATTGGATAGCAGATGTACAAAACATTGGAGATCTAACCAGAGCTGCAGATTTGATCGAAGCAACACCAATAGTAAGAGTTCCCAGGCCTGAATATCAATTAATATATCATGCTCTAGACTTGGGTGCACAAGGAATTTCTGTTCCTCACGTAAAAACTAAAAAAGACGCCGAATTAGTTGTCAGAGCATCTAAATTTGCTCCTATTGGTCAAAGGGGAATGTTCACAAGTAGACAAGGTATTGGGGTTGAAAATTATTTCAAAGAAGCAAATGATGAAACGTTTGTTTTGGTATTTATAGAAGACTTGATTGCATTAGATAATTTAGACGAAATATTAGAGGTTGATAATATAGATGTTTTTTTTGTAGGACCAGGAGATTTATCTCAAGAACTAGGATACATAGGTGAACAAACTCATCCAGAAGTTCAAAAGGTAGTTCAAGATACTATTACTAAAATAATTGCAAAAGGACGAACAGCAGGTACTGTTGCCAGTTTGAGTAATTATGAGTGGGCTATGAAAACTGGAGCTAGATTCTTTTTGTCAGGAGCTTTAGATTGGATATACAGTGGATTTACAGAATTCAATCAATCATTAGAGCAACTTTAGCTATTTTCTTGTAGTCCAAAATTCTAATATGATAACACTACTTCCAGTAGGGACCATCGATATAATTGTTATTTCTGAATTACTATTTTTTTTGTGATTGACAGATAAAATTTTAAATTGATTATCGTCATTAGTTGTTATTCCATCAGTTAAATCATTATCTT
>CAZPYN010000007.1:44134-83573 GCA_964590915.1 uncultured Dehalococcoidales bacterium | reverse complement strand
AAGCGGAAGTGGCTCAGTGGTAGAGCATCTCCTTGCCAAGGAGAGGGTCGCGAGTTCGAATCTCGTCTTCCGCTCCAAAATATCGGTTTGAATCTTTATTATTATGAAAATAAAATTAGAAAATATTTTTTACTATGATTACTGAAATATTAAACTTGGATAATCCCTTAAATAAATTCCTCAAACTAGGTATCCAAGCATTAGATAAATCTCGAGAAATTACCAAAGATGTTGATTCTTCTAAAAGTTCCCTCAAGAAAGATGGAAGTTTACTGACTGAATTTGATCTTAAAGTAGAAGAAGAAATTTTTAATATTTTAAGTAAGAGTGAAGGTGACATAATAACAGAAGAAATTCTTGGAAGGAAAGATAATAAAGATTATTGTTGGTATATAGACCCTATAGATGGAACCACCTCATTCTCTAGAGGGATACCTCTCTTTGGAACAATTATAGGGTTAACCTATAAAAAAAAGCCGATAATGGGTTTAATTGATATCCCAAAATTACAAGATAGGTTTATTTCTGTTAAAAATTTTGGGGCAGAAAAAAATGGCCAAAAAATAAAAGCGTCAACCTCTAAAGTTTTATCTGAATCATTAATAACTTATGGATCTCCACAACGATTTGAAAAAGAAGGAATGTTAGATAAATTACAATTAATAGATTCAGTAGCTTGGGATTCAAGAGGTTGCTATGATTGTTTTGGTTATTCTCTTGCATTTTCAGGAGCAGTAGACTTAGTTATAGAGGTAGATTTAAATTTATGGGAAACTATCGCTCTTGAATCATTAGCAAAAGAATCGGGAGCAGGATATGCAGAACAAAGTTCCGTAAACGGGAAGAAAAATTTAATTTTTGGTTCTAAGTATCTTTTAGAAGAAAGTATTGAGATTATGGGTGGCGACTGGAGCATCCAATAAAGACAAAAATTGAAAAATCTACTGGAACTCTTGAAGCATTCAAAGCTAGTAAATTTCGTTTATTCTGGTTTGCTTCTTTAGGTTCTGTAGGTGGAACACAACTATTTACTTTGGCAAGTGGGAAACTAATCTATAACATAAGTGGATCAGAATTTTTTTTAGGTTTGGTAGCAGCAGTATTTGGGCTAGGAACTATAATTATAAATTTCTTAGGCGGAGTAATTGCTGATAGATTAGAGAAAAAAATTCTAATGATAATTACTTCTTTCTGTTCTAGTTCAATTTTAATCATATTGGCCATAGTTGATAATTTAAATTTAGAAACAGTATCTATTGTTATAATTTTATCTACTATATTGGGCCTTATCAGTGGTTTAGATTGGCCAGTAAGATCATCTATATTTACACAATTTTTAGATAATAAAGAGCAGATTGTAAGTGCCGTTTCACTCAATTCTATTTTGTGGCAGGGAGTAAGAATTATCGCTCCTGGGATTGGAGGATTTATCATTGCATATTATGGAACTCAAACTATTTTTTATATAAGTGCAGCAGGTTTTTTTCTAATGGGCATCATAATGATAAGAATAAAACCAAATAAGAGCTCTGATAAATCCCAGAAAAAAAATAGTGAAAAAAATTCAATTTTTAAAGAAACTTTAGAAGGGATTAAGTATATATATGAAAATAGAATTTTTAGAATAATAATACTAGCAACTTATTTGACTAGTTTTTTTGGAATATCTTACCTGCAATTACTTCCTTCTTTTGCAGATAGTTATAAATTAACAGCAAGAGGTGACGTATCTGCTCAGATATTGGGGATTTTATTATCAAGCGCAGGAATTGGAGCTGTTTTTGGTACAACAATTACTTCAAATTTAAAAAACAAAATTAATATTGGGAGATTGGCATTTTCTTCAAATGTAATATCTGTCATCTTTTTATTGTTATTTGGGATTTCTAATTTTTTTATTAATGAAAACAATATATATTCCAATCCATGGATTTCTTACAATTTATTACTTTCTTTACTTTTTACTTTTTTAGCAAGTACATTTAGTTCAATTTTTATGGTTTGTTCGATGTCAATACTTCAATTGAATGTACCAGATAAATTAAGAGGTAGAGTTATGGGTATACATACAATTACTTTTAGTTTAATGTCGGTTGGTGCATTTATCTTAGGATTGCTAGCAGAATTTTTTGGATCAAGTATTGCAGTAATTGTCAGTTCAACTTTACTTATAATGATAAATTTATATATTTATATTTCACAAAAAGAAATAAGAAATATATAAATCATTTCTCATAATTTAAAATCATTTTTACCATTGTAGAAATTTCCTCATTATCATTAATCCATTTTATATAATCAGGATGTAATTGCTTAACAACTTTTATTTTCTGGTTTTCATACTTACCTTTTGCAAAAACTAAATCATTATTATTTGAAATTTTAAAAAAACCTTCTTTATCTAAAGTTTTAATATTCTTATCCTTATAAATAAAAGAGTTTAGGTTAATATTTTTACTACTCATTTCAGTCTGTTGGGCAAGAAATAATTCTAAAATAGACTCTGTTTTTTCATTTGATTTTCTATCAAATGAGTCAACTTCTACTGAGCAAAATTCTTTAAGAGCATTTAACAAATTTCTAGGTCTTAATTTTTCATAGACATTTTTCAAATCAACAATATCGATTTTTGAAACATCAAAATAAACTCCAGATCTATAAAATTCACTCATTAAAATTGGTATATGAAAATCATAAATTCCAAATCCTATTATGCATGAATTTTCAAAATAATCCGATAAAGATTTTGCATAATATTTAAATTCGTTTTCGTTTTTAACATCTTCATCACTTATACCATGTATTTTTTCTGCTTCAGTGGATATAGATATTTTTGGATTAAACAATCTACTTTTTATTTGGGTGTCAGAAATTGTTTCATCTAAGAAGGATATTGTAGTAAGTTTTACTATTCTATCTTTAAATAGATCTATACCCGTCGTTTCTAAATCTAAAATTAAATATTGCTTGAAATCCATTCATTAATCCTTCTATGTATAAATATTATTTATTATTTAATAGTTTTAAGTTAGTAAATAACCAGTAAATTAAAGAAATTTTATATTTTGAGAGTTATATGAAATTAAATAAAATAAATGAGCTCTTCAAAATTTTATACAATAAAATTTTGATAGTATTTAAATTGATAATTCAAACCATAGCCGGAGTGGCGGAATGGCAGACGCGGTCGATTCAAAATCGGCTGGGGAAACCCGTGTGGGTTCGACTCCCACCTTCGGCACCACTTTAAATGTTTTAAAATTGTGGGAGATAAAAGAATTAAAATGGAAAAATTTTATATCGTTAATTAAATTATTGATGTTAAAATTGTAATAAACAAGCGGGGGTAGCTCAGTTGGTAGAGCGTCTGCCTTCCAAGCAGAATGTCGCGAGTTCGAATCTCGTCTCCCGCTCCAATAAATTTTTTACTCTTTATCATTAAATTATTTAAACATTTTTCAACTTTTTTTTATATATTAAATATATTTTTTAGATATATTATTTATCAAGATCTTTAAATTAGGTAAAAGAACTTAAGTATTTAATAAATAAAGGAAATAAATTATGAAAGCAGCTGTTTTATTTGAAACTAAGGGAAAATTATCAGTTGAAAATGTGGATTTAGCTGAGCCGCGTAAAGATGAAGTTATGGTAAAAATATCTGCTAGCGGACTTTGTCATACCGATTGGGAAACAATGCATGGTTTTCAACCAGTAAATCTGCCTGCGATAATAGGTCATGAAGGAGCGGGAATTGTTGAAGCAATTGGTGAAGGAGTTGAAAACGTTAAAGTTGGAGATCATGTAATCTGTTCTTGGAATCCAAATTGTGGAATATGCTTTTATTGTGATAATGGTCAACCTATTTTGTGTGAAGTTCAAAAAAACAATAACTCAAAAGGAGTACTTTTTGATGGTACAACTCGCGCTTCAATTAATGGAGAAAAAATTCACTATTATAGTTTGGTATCCTCACATGCAGAATATACTGTTATACCTAAACAAGGAGCAGTAAAAGTCAGAGAAGACTTTCCTTTAGATAGGGCAGCTTTATTGGGATGTGCAGTTATGACCGGGTATGGTGGAGCAGTATATGCAGGAAAAATTGTTCCTGAAACTTCCGTTGTTGTAATTGGTTGTGGAGCAGTAGGAATGAGTGCTATTCAAGGTGCTAGAATTTCTGGTGCATCAAAAATAATAGCAGTTGATATTATCGATAATAAATTGGAAATGGCCAAAAAAGTTGGAGCAACACATACTGTTAATTCTAAGAGTGTGAATCCAATTGAATTTTGTATGGAATTAACCGAAGGTCGTGGTGTTGATTGTGCAATAGAAGCAGCAGGACAAAATGAATCTATTAGGCAAACTTTAGAATGTTCAAGACCTGGTGCTAGAATTGTTATTTTAGGTAAAACCCCATATGGTGTGGAAATAAATCTACCTTTTTATACACTGATGGGAGAAAGAGAAATAATCAGAACATCATATGGAAAAAGTCGGCCACGCATTGATTTTCAAAGACTTGCAAATCTATATATGAATGGAGATCTTTATCTTGATGAAATGATTTCGAAAAAATACGATATCGAGGACGTAAATTTAGGGTTTGAAGCACTGGAAAGAGGCGAATTGGCAAGAGGTCTGATTATTTTCAATTAAATAAATATTTTATAAAGGCTATATAGTATGGGGAAATTATTAAAATTTGCTGGCAACAAAATAAATAGACTAGAGGTAGAAAGAAGAGAAGAAGAATGGATAAAACAAAAGTTTAAAGATCCAAAATCTAAAGTAATTATCTATTTCAAATCAAAAATACTAATACGTAACAACAATAATACAATATCGATTAAATTCATAGAACTGGATCAACTAAAAAAAATATCTGAAAAACTAGAATATTATTTGATGGGAAGTTTGGATGGTGAAATATACCTAACATCAGATTTATCAAAACTAAGTGATAAATCTATAAATTTACTTTTAACTAATAAAGATGAATTTATTGATTGCAGAACTGCTGGTGAAAAGTTATCCCAAAAAGAAGGTGGTCTGATTAGTCAAAGCAAAAGTCAACTTGAATGGAATTTAAAAAATTCTTTCTGTGGCATATGTGGTGGTAAAACAAAAGTAGGACGTGGTGGACAAGTAAGAAAATGTTTAAAATGTAATACAGAACATTTTCCTCGTACTGATCCAGTAATTATAACTTTGGTTGTTAATGGTGATTATTGTTTATTAGGTCAATCAAAAGGTAGATTATCAAGACTAAATATATATTCTGCACTTGCTGGATTTGTCGATCAAGGTGAATCAATAGAGGAAGCCGTAGCGAGAGAGATAATGGAAGAATCTGGTATAGAAGTAGAAGATGTAAAATATTATGCTTCTCAGCCATGGCCTTTTCCTTGGTCATTGATGATTGGTTGCCATGCAAAAGCAAAAACTAAGAATATCAATTATGATGAATATGAAATGTTATCAGTAAAATGGTTTCACAAAGACGAAATTATAAAAGCATTAAATGGTAAAAATGATAATTTGTCTGTACCTGGATCGATTGCTATAGCTCATCATTTAATAAAAGCTTGGGCACATGGTGAAGTCTAAATAATGATCTTGCAAAATATAACAATTTTCAAGAATCCTGTTTTTTATAATTCTAGATTTAGACATTTAATGTTTGGATTGTTCTTTTTCAACTGTGCTGAATGGATAGAAAGACTATGTATAAGCTGGTTAATATTGAAGACAACCGAATCAATACTTGCCACAACAATCTCATTTGCTATAGGTCAAATTGTTCAAACTTTATTTTCGCCATTTACCGGAGCTGCTGCAGATAAATTCGGTAGAAATAAAATTATTATTATTGTTGGATTTAGTAGGTTTTTCGTTTTATGTATCCTTGCACTATTTGTATATCAAAATAAAAATTTTTTAGTACTTGCTTATATAGCTTCTGCCATTACAGGATTGAGTAGATCACTTATTATTCCAGCACTTCAGGGGAGCGTCATAAATGCAGTGAAAGAGAATCAAAAAATATTCTCAATGTTAATTTACTCGATAATTTTCAGGTCAACTGGCGTAATTGGATCCTTAATAGGTGGAGTTTTTTCAATATTTATAGGTATAGAACAAGCGATTTTATTGTCAGGTTTATTTGGATTGAGTGGAGGAATTTATCTTCTTTTAAATTCATTAAAATTTAATGAAATTAAAAATAAAGGTAATTATTTTAAAACTATATCTACAGGATTAAAATTAGTCTTTGGAAATTTTTATACTAGAAATTTACTAATTTTTGCAGGTATAGTGGAAATTTTTGGATTCTCGTTCCTCAGTTTACTTTCTTCAATAAGTAAATATATTTTGAAATCAGAAATAGGCACTTTAAGTTTTTTACAATCTAGCATGTCTTTGGGTGCAATAGTGGGAATTTTATTTTTATTTAAATGGAAAGACATAAACAAAGCACATTTTTTAGCCTATGTAGTAGCAATATTTTTTGGAATATCAATATTGTTTATTTCAATTTTCCCTAATATAATTTCGGTCCTGTTTTTCTTAGCAATTATTGGTGGAAGCACTGCTTGTTTTGACGTCATACAATGGATTTTTATACAAAAAAACATTCCTGATGAATTTCGTAGTACTGCTGTTTCAGCTTGGTTTATAACGATAGGATTTGGATGGATTGGACACTTCTTTCTTGGTTATTCTTCTGATAAATTTGGTTTAGAAATAACAATAATGATAACAGGGATAATTTTAATATTATCAGGGTTGATTTATTTAATTGTAAGTCGAAGATATTAAAATTATCCGTCTTGATCTCTTCTAGCTTCAGCAATGTCTAGTGCGTCTTTAAAATCACCCGGAATAAGCCCCAAAAAGGATCCTCCTAGTACATTTTTTACATCAATTACAATTCCAACCATTATACTTTCCCTAAGAATCAGATCTCCTGCCTCCCTAGAAGTATTTTCAAGACTATTTTGAAACATTTGCGTTAAAGCTTCTTCTGATATTTCTAATTTACCAGTTTGGTCTTCTTCAATAGCATAAGCCCATCTTGCAGTTATATTTACCATGATAGTCATTATGAGAAAACCCATTACCAAACCTGCAGCTAACCCTCCAAGTTGATTTACTTTATTTCCAACCCCAAAAGTTATCATTCCTAGTATTTTTTCAATAACTCCATTAAATATTTGAACTAAAATGAATCCAATTACTAATAGCAACGCATATCCGATGGCTGTAACTAGAGCTTCACTTTCTAATTCAAGCCCTATTCCTTCTACTATCAATTGAGATAGCCATCCACCAAGGACCATTGTGATCGCCACTAGGATGATATACAAAACATTTTTTATCAAACCCATTCTGTATCCAAACAAAACGCCTAAAACAATAGGGACTATAAGAATCCAATCAAACCAAGACATAATTAACCTCAAAACTATTTTATTTTATCTATAATACGTTTATTATAAAAGATAAATTTTATATTTATATTAATACATTTTTATTGTATGATGCAATAATAACATTAATGCTAATATAAGTACTTATATATATATTACGATAAAGATATTAAAAAATATGGCTCACTTATCAAATAAAGTTTATAATAAAAAAATTTTTAAACTTAGTGGCTTGGTGTTGTTGGTCCTATTTTCAATCATGTTTAGTGGAACTAAGGATGTTGTCGCTCAGGGACCTCCTCCTGGTAGTGAAGCAGCAGGTATAACTAAAGCTGATTGTATAACAAATAAAGCAACGGGAGAAATTACGTGTAAAACGAGAGTTGACTACAGTAATATGCTTGAGACCACTACAGTCGTACCTGTAGAAACCTATGAAGGACATCATCCGTGGACAGAAGGCTGTATAAGTGAAAGCACAAGACAAGAAGAATGGGAAGCTGCTTGGGTAAATAGAGTATTTCAGACAGCATCTAGAGGTGAAGAAGGGAGAAAAACAACGACAGTTGTTTTTCAGGGTAATAAACCAATCCCCCCAGGAACGGAATTTGGTCAGTGTAAATTTAAATTATTTTTGATGGATTCCCCTTTAGTACAACCTGGAGGTGAATTTTATAATGCCGATTGGGAAGCACAAAAAGAGATTGAAGCAATCTGGGAGGAAGCAAACCAGAAAAGACGAGAGCAAGAAAAAGCAGATGCTTTAGCCGAATTGGCAAGAATGGAAGAAGAGCTTAAACGTCAAGAAGAAGATAGGCAAGCAGAACAAGCCAGACAAGCATCTGGAGGAGGAATCCAAAATATCTTCGGTGGCGGTGGTGGTGGCGGTGGTGGCCAACCTAATGTAATAGGAAACCTTTTCGGGGGATATCAACCGCCTGATGATAGGGATATACCTATAGGTCCATTTATTAACTTGACCCAAATGATAACTGAAGATAGATATGCAACAATGGATTGTATTGCTCGTTGGATTTCTGATACGGAGGGAATGCCTTACGAAGTAGCTTACGAACAATTTGCAATGAACATAGGTGTGATGTATCTTGATGAACCTCCTTTCTTATATGATGCTACAGTTGGCTGTATGCATCTAATATATCCAAAAGCCTTAAGTGGAGGTTTTGGTCATGAAAACCAATCTTCAGATGGTTGGGCTAGAAGAGACTTGGTAAATGCTATGGTAGATGCTTGTGTTATCCCTTACATGTCTGATGTATTGGACCTTACAAGTTCCTTTCAAGACCCGTACATGGAAGTAAGAATGAGATTAGAAGATGCGAATAGAGGTGAAAGATCAATAACGTTTGAAGAACTACTTGCTGGATATGATTGTTGGGACACCATGGAAGATAATAGAAGAAATAATACTATGAATAGAGGGTATTTTCCATTAACAAACGATAGATTGGTAAGATTCGTTTATGGTTCAGGTGGAGAGGATAAAATACCAGGTGAAACATGTATGATACAAGCATTAGTGGAAATGGGTGTGCCACATCAAGATGCTTCAAATAATATATCTCAATTAATAGATTTCATTCTAGGTGATATACCTGAGCCTCATGCATTACCTCCGCAAAATGCACTGGAAAGAATCATAATGTGTAATCAAGATCTTGGATGGTTACGAGATTATCGTCCTCCTGGTGAAGAACAGATGGATATTGAAGCAAAACTTCTTGTAAAAATAACCGAACAATCTTTTAAGCAATGTACTGTGAAACAAATGGAGAATCGCTTGCAATTTGATCGTCAAACAGCACAGACCGAACATGATTTTATCATACAGGGAATTGTAGATTTCAATGACCCTACTGAGATAATCAATAGACCCATAGGAAAAGAAATTGCATATATATACGGTGATTGTATTCGTGATGTATTTAATGACAATCAACTAGAAAATCAAATGAGACCTTTTATTGAACAATATGTTTTCTGGTATCCTGAGGAATTATGGGATGACACACACCAATGTGTTAATGAAGGATTTGATCAGATCAATAACCATAATAATTCTCGTGGTGTAGATCCACTTTTGAACGCTGTTATATTTTCTGGAGGACAACCTGAGTACTTCAGTGGTCATTTCGATGATGATCAATATGATGTCATAGTAAACTGTTTACATGATATATCTCAAATGGGAACAGGAGCTGAATGGGTAAAATTTACCAATCATTCAGACTATGATTACGAACCAGAATTAAGAGACAACCGTCAAGATTTCCAAGATAAAGCTCAAGAATTTAGGCAGAATATACAACAAACTTCTAATACAACATCAGGCTCTCTTTCAGGATTGGGTGTGATGGGAGACGCCAGAGCGAGGCTTGTTGAACTAGCTCGTGGCGCTGAAGACTGTATAGCTGCGAGTTTGGCACAAGATATGGGTATAGATATTCAATTGGCAAGAACGGTAACTGCTGATGAAGTTTTATGGAACCCTAGAAGAAGACCAACAAAAAAAGAGTTTAACGCTATTTCAAGATGTGATTCTCAAATAAGAGCATCAACTCAAGGTCAGGGTGGAGTAACTGGACTTCTAAAGCTTGGAGCACCAGGACAACCTGACTATCTAGCTACTCCTTCTCCAGCACAAAGAGCTTGTATGATCGAAAACTATTCAAATACTTTTGGGTATCTCTTCAAGGATACTGATGTTAGAGAAAGTGCTGAAAAAGTTGTAAAAGAAATTTCAATGCCTATGGGTGATTTTAATGGAAATCATCCATTGTTAACTGATGTATCAGGAATTAGGGTTCCTTCTGCTATGGAGATGGCTACGTTTGAATCTTGTCAAATAATGGATTTACATATTTTTGCTGGATCAAGAATTAGATCTCTGATCCCAGGAATCAGTACTGAAAGTCTTCCTATAGGGGATCTTACAAACCCAACTAATTTAGCTATACTAGGTATTATAGTTACACTAGGTGCTTCGGTAGTATCATTAATAAGAGGGAATTAACCATGACTACATCACAAACACCATATGGAATAAGATTATTTCTCAGAATTATGATGAGAATGTTTATAGCATTTATTGTTTCAGTTCCGATTATAGGTTTAGGTGGATATTTAATATTTGCCTCTAGTACAGAAGCAAATGTGCCTATGTGGACAGGGCCTGTTACAGTAGGTACTGGATTAACATTATTGGTTTTTGGATTCTATATGACAGCTGTAGGAGCGTTCCCACAACCAAACCTTGGAAATGGTGAAGAAGTAAAAATTGAACGACATCCAACCATGAAACCTGCGTATGCAAGAATAACCTTAAGCATACCATTGTTTCTCGTAACAGCATTTCTATACGGATTTACTGAATTGGCGTACGTGTTCCCTTTTGTAACTTTTCTATTTGGTCTATGGTTCTTCTTTAAGGGAGTAATGAGATATTTTCGAAATTTACATGTTACTTATATGGTTACTAATATAAGAGCTATTTATATGTACAAATTTTTATATCTTCATACAAACGAAATTCCAATAGCTAGAATTGTTCAAATATCAGAAAAAAGATCAATGGTAGAAGCATTATCTGGAAGAGGTACGGTTGTTGTTTCAAGTGGAATAGGTGCTAGAATGACAATTAATATGGAAGAAATAGATAATCCAGGAAGTGTTGCAGAGGTTTTACGTGGAATGCTTCCTAATCAAAATGCGTAAGTTTATGAGGAGAGTTTTATGGATATAGGATTAGTAACTAGTGTGGTATCAATTCCTGTTGTAGGAGCACTGGGTGCTGCAGCATGGAGAGTTCAAGTAGCCGTAACAGCTAGAAAGCAAGCTGAAATAGATTCACTAAAAACTGATATAGAATCTATGAAAAATTTACATGGTGAACAAATGACTATCATGAAAGAAAAAAATGATTTATCCAATGATCAATTAGAGCAACTAGTTTCAAATCGTGCAAACGAAATTGGATCACGAATCTCTGCAGAATATACATCACAGATAAGAAGTTGGAAATCACGTGGTCTGGTAGGCATAACAGCTGCAGTAGGTTTAGCTATATTTGTTTTTGGTTTTTTAGTTTCTTTGTTTCCTAGAACAGCCTCAGTGGATGAATTAGTAACGGTTGTTAATAAAGAAGGAACTGCTGAAGTGATGTCAAAATTTGGGTTCACAAATGATACTGTAGTGGGTACCGTTATCTTTAGCCATGGACCTACTTTAATGTGGTCTACTATTATTGGAGCTACGGTTTTAACCATTGCCTTAGCATTTGTTGCAGCTAATGCATTTGTAAAATTAAAAACCCCTGATCAGGCTCCAGTTGAAACTTCTAATACTTCATCAGAAAATACTGCTGAAGCAGAAAAAGAAGAATCTAAGATTACTTAAGAATTGAAACCAGTAATAAAAAATATATCTGAACATTCTCAGAACCCTGTTTTAGGATCCAAAGATGGAGTACCAACCGTGGTTTCTCTTTATCACGATCATCAACCAGGAGAGACAAGCCCTCACCATACGCATCCATGGGAACATCAAGCCTACATAACAAGAGGAACTGGAATTATATATGTTGACGGAACAAACTATCCCATAAAGCAAGGAGACTTTGTTTTAATACCTCCAAATGCAGATCATTATTTTGAAAATACAGGAGAATCAGTTCTTAGTAGAATAACCTTTAATCCCCTCGAGAGCGAAGAACATTTAGGATAAAAGATTTTTTTAGTTTTAGATTAAATTTAACAATTCACTTATTTTTTTATGATGATAATTGTAATCCCCAAATGCTAGTTTTTGATGTTGCATTTTCCGTGTATAAATTTGCAAGTCATAATCCCAAGTATATCCAATCGCTCCATGTAATTGATGAGAGATTTGACAAATATCATGAAACGATTTTGAAACATACGCTTTAGACCTATGAACTTCCAAATCATTCTTTTCTTGATTAGATAAATACCAAGCTGATTTTCTTGCAAACTGTGTACAAAGTTTAGACATTATAGCCAAATCTGCACATTGGTGTTGCACTGCTTGAAAAGAGCCTATAGGTCTATTAAATTGTTCTCTATTCTTAACATAATCTATTGTTATTTCTAGTATTTTTGTAGCAGCTCCAGCCATTTCAGAACTCTTTCCAGAAGCTCCTAATTTAAAAACTTTTGTTAAAACATCCCAGGATAAGTTTTCATCTGAAAGTAATTGAGAATCTTCAATTTTGATTTCTTGAAAATTAACCTTAGATAATTTTTCACCTCCAACACTTTTCATTTCTGTAATTTCTATACCTTCATTATCTCTAGGAACAAGAAATAATGATATTCCTTGTTTTTCGGAATCCATTGCCTTTGCGGCTACTATAAAATAATCTGAAGAAACTGCATCAGTAACAAAAGATTTTTCTCCATTAATAACCCATCCTTTATCTTGTTTTCTTGCTGTTGTAGTTTGAATTTCTAAAGGGTTTATATTTCCACTTTTCTCAAAAAATGAAAGAGAAAATTTAAGATCCCCGGAAGCTATTTTTGGTAAGAGTTGTGATTTTTGGATTTCATTACCTGAAGCTAAAATTGTTTGGACAGCAATAATTGAGGTACTAAAAAAAGGACCTGAAAGGCCTACTCTTCCCATTTCTTCTAAAAGAATAGACATATCTTGATATTCAAAACCAGAGCCACCATATTCTTCAGGTATCATTAAGCCTAACCACCCTAATTCTGCAAAATTTTTCCAAAGCTCATCTGTCACTCCTATAGGATCTGACTCCATAGCTCTAATAAATTGCATTGAACAATTCTCTTCAAGAAATTCTCTTGAAGATTGTTGAAGCATTTTTTGTATTTCAGATAATCCTAAATCCATTTAATATTATTTTTTTACAGTTAATTTATCTTCTCTGGGTAGGCCTAGTCCTCTAGTGGCTATAATATTTTTTTGTATTTCTGTTGTTCCTGCAAAAATAGTAAAAGCAGTAACATGCAATTGTTGTTTCAAATATTTTCCATCAAATGGTGCTGATGAATCTGTTAGTTGTCCATATAAGCCAGAAAAATCCGTTGCTATCTTAGCAATTTTCTGAGTTAATGTTGTTCCTAATATTTTTGCTACTGAACCTTCTATGCTCGGAACTTCTCCTTGTGATTGTAGATATGCTACTTCATAGGCTATCAATCTCGCTGCTTCTATATCTAAGTCCAAATCAACGAGCGTTTTATTTATATATGGATCTTTAATAAGAGATTCACCGGAGGAATTATTATTTTTTTTGACAAATTGAATTATTTCCTCAAAATTTCTTCTTGCTGCGGAAGGGTATTCTACACCAGATCTTTCAAAATCCAAAAGTGTTGCAGCAATATACCATCCTCTATTTAATTCACCAATCAATGAATCTTTAGGAATCTTTACATTATTAAAAATTACTTGATTGAAATAATGTTCACTTCCCATATTAATAATAGGCTGTACTTCTATTCCACAATCTTCTATATTTGCCACAAAAAAACTAATACCTTTATGTTTAGGAGCATCAGGATCAGTTCGTCCCAAGAAAAAAATCCATGTGGCTTTATGTGCCATAGACGTCCAAACTTTTGTTCCATTTACAAGCCAATGATCTTTTTTATCTTCAACTTTTAATTTCAATGAAGCTAAATCAGAACCTGAATCAGGTTCTGAATAACCTTGGCACCACTGTACTTCTCCATTAGCAATTGGAGGCAGGAATCTTTTTTTTTGTTCTTCTGTACCATGAACCATTAATGTAGGACCAAGCATTTTGGCCCCAAACCCATCTCTACCTGGCATACGATGATACGACATTTCCTCATTAAAAATTACTTGCTTCATATATGATGCTCCTTGACCGCCGTACTTTTTAGGCCACGCCATGGTTAACCAACCTTTTTTGGCCAATTTTCTCCTGATTTTTAGAGCATATTCAAAATCTTCTCCCGCCTCATTTACTCCATGCCATTTTTCAAAATTTACCGGAATTTCATTTCTAATCCAGTTTCGCAATTCTTGTCTAAATTTTTCATCTTCTTGTGTAAATGTGTATCTCACAATTTTTCCTTAATTATTCATATAGAACTTATTTATTTTGGCTTTGAGGTTATTTGCAGATTTAACTACCCACAATTGCCACGGAATTCCAATACATTTTACCCCCATATCAACATATTCATCTAAGTTTTCGTCGTTGACAAGTGTTCCTGCTATTTTACCTTTTTGAATTATTTTTTTCAATGTATTGAAAATTGTTTTTTTTACTTCAGGGTGATCATTTTGACCTAAAAAACCTAAACTAGCAGCCAGATCTGCAGGAGCTACATAAAGTATATCTAATCCTTCTACTTCTAGAATTTCATCTAAATTTTCTATCGCTTCTTTATCCTCAATTAGTCCAATTAACCTAACATCAGAGTTAGCCTTGTTGTAATAATCATTTACACCATATGATCTTCTATTCCCAGCTACACCTCTAGTCCCTTGTGGTGGGTACCTGCATGCTTTAGAAGCTTTAATTGCATCATTAGCTGTTCTAACATGCGGTACCATTATAGATCCAACTCCTAAATCCAAGGCCCTGAGAATCAAACTTTCTTCAATTCTATTTACTCTTAAAACTGTTGACATCCCCCATAATTCACATGCTCTTGTAATATTAGGAATATCTTTCCAATCGATATTCCCATGTTCCATATCAATAAAACATGCATCAAAATCCAATTGCCCTAGGAAATCACAAATTTCAGGATTATTTAATCCATTAGCAATTATAGCAATTTTACCTTCATCTAATTTAGATGCTAATTTATTTCTAACAAAAGGACTCATTACTACCTTATCTTTCTGTAAACCCAATAAAGAACTAAAATAGGGAAAAAAATTATTTTGTAAATTTTATTTAAATTTATTACTGGAGTTGCTCTTCCTTTCCATTCTATTTGAGCATCAAATGAAGATAAAAAAGAACGATATGCACTAAATAATAAAACAATCATTGAGATTGGATACAAAAATGAAGATTTAAATGGAAGAGAAAAGGATTTTGTAGAAATAAAACAAGTAAGAAACATAAAAATAACTGACATAAAGGAAAAAAATAAATGGCGATCATAAAGTTCTATACCCAAAATAAAAGCAAAAAGGTTTAAAAAAGGTAAATAAAATAACAATAATAAAGAAATAAATGCAAATAAGAAAATTAATATATTGTACCTGAAAGCAGCAAATATCACTTTTCCATGTCCATCAATCGCATTAGCTGATGTTGAATAGCCATCTGTTTCTACTAAATCAGTACCATTAAAAATTGATGAATTGAATCCCACATATTTTATCCTTCTAGCAAGTTCAAAATCATCCAACAATAAATTTTTAATTGATTTATGGCCATCAATTTTTTCATAAGATTCTCTAGTGAATAAAAGGTATTGACCGAAACCTGCAGCAAAAAAACTATAAGGTGATTTTTTTGCAAGAAATAAAGGTATCCATGAAAAGATAAAAAAGGAAACCATACTCCATATAAAAAAATCAACTATGTTATTAATTTTCCTATTAGGAACTAAGGATAAAAATTCTAAATTATCATTCTCCAACTGATTTATTCCAGACGAAACAGCAAACTTTGTCAATTTAGTATCAGCATCCATAAATAGAAGATGATTACCTGTTGTAACACTAAACCCTTGATGGCATGCCCAATTTTTACCTCGCCAATTACTAGGTAATTGTTTGCCTTTTATTGATTTTATGTTTTTATTATTTTTAGATAAATTGTTAATCAAAAACCATGTTCGATCAGATGAATTATCATCTACTAAAATTATTTCTATATTTTCATAATCCTGTTCTAGTAATGAATTGACGCACTCTAATATATTTTTTTCTTCATTCCTGCAAGGAACAATTATAGAGATTTTTTTGTTTGATTTTGGTTTCAACAATTTAGGTTTTTTAAAATAAAAAACGTTAAAAATAGATACAAGTAATGTATATCCAGAAATCAAACAGACAGATATTACAAGATAATTAAAAATATCACTCATACTAATCTCCTAAAATCTCTTTTAATATTACGAAATTTTGGTAGCTCGCTGAGTTCTACCCTATGTTTAAACACCATAAATAGCGCAGCAATTATCCAAGTGATCAAAAAATTGTTTAATGTAAAATATTGATTAGATATATCCACTGTCATTCCATAGAGAAAAAGTGCTAAATGCGATATATTAACTGTCCAAGCATCATTTTTCTGTATTGTCCAAACAACAGCTAATGAAATGAATAAAGCTAAAAATGCTTCTATACCAAACAACGCTAACCACATCCCTGCAGTGACAGCCAATGCTTTACCTCCCTTAAATTTTAAAAATGGTGAAAAGCCATGTCCTAATATTGGTAGAACAGAAATTAAAATCAAATTGTTACCTGTAATATCTCCAACGTGTATAGCTATATAAATTGGAATTATAGCTTTACTAAATTCTATAAGCAATACAATCATGCCAAAAATAGATCCTCCTATTTTCCAAGCATTTGTAGCTCCAGGATTATTATCTCCAACAGATCTAACATCTTTACCTTTATATAATTTAGTTAGGATTACTGAGAATGGTATCGATCCTAATGTAAAGGCCAATAGCGAGTATGCAAATAATTCCATATATAATCTGATTTCTTTATTTTTATAATAAACATGATACAAAAAGAGCACCTATTTAAGGTGCTCTTTTTTAGTATTATGGAGAAATAACTTTATTGATTATTAGCTATCGAAGATAGTCCATCATCATACATACTCTTAGGCAAAGCAACGAATCCTCCTTCATTTGCCAACATCTGACCATTCTCTAGATAGAATTTTACAAATTCATAAACTTCTTTTCTTAAAATTTCTGAGGTATTTACATAGATAAATAGAGGTCTTGATAAAGGAGAATATGTACCATCATTAATACTGGCTTCACTAGGCATTACACAACCATTTCCATCATCAATTCCTAATAATTTCAATCTCTTAATATTTTCTACATAATATGCATATCCAAAGTAACCCATTGCTCCTTTATCTCCAGATACACCTAATACCAAAACATTATCATCTTCGGAAGGCGTATAATCTGACCTAGTTCTGCCTTCCTTACCATTAATTACTTCTGTAAAATAATCGAATGTTCCTGAGTCCGTTCCTGGACCATAAAGATTCATATCTACATCAGGAAAACTAGGCCGAATTTGATTCCAGTTATTAATATTAGAGCCCTGATCCCAAACTTTATGCAACTCTTCAACCGTAAGACAATCTACCCAATCATTAGATTTATTAACAATAACCGATAATCCGTCGAAAGCAACTGTGAGTTCTATAAAATCAATTCCGTTTTCATTGGCATCTTTCACTTCTTGGTCTTTTATAGGTCTTGAAGCATTATTTATAGGAATTTCACCAACTGTAAATCTTTTAAACCCTCCTCCAGTACCCGAAATACCTACAGGTATCTGTATCTCTGGGTTAGTGTCTCTAAAAATTTCAGCAGCAGCCATACTAATAGGAAAAACTGTTGACGATCCATCAATTTCTACAGTTGAAGATTTGGATGATTCATTATTAGTTGAACAAGATAATAAACTAAAATTTATAATAAATATTACTATCAAAAAAGCAACAAAATTTTTCTTATACAACTATCACAACTCCTTACATATAAAAAATGTTTCTATTTATGAATTTATATGAATTTTCTGATATCAATATTAAGAAATATTAAATTGATTTAAAAAAACATTCAATAAATTTTATAATATAGTAATGTATTATTTAGTTATCTAAATTAAGAAACATGACTGAACAAATTTATAATATTGATGCATACAAGAAAGAAATAAAATCTACTATTATTGAAATCATAGAAGATTATTTTGTTGTTGATAAAACAATTTTTTTCCCAGGTGGTGGAGGACAACCAAATGATTTTGGATTAATAAAGTCTGATAAAGATTCTTTCGAAATCATTAAGGTTAATTGGCAAAATGGAAAAATTGCTCATTTCCTTAGTAAATCAGATTTGTCAAAATTAAGAGTTGGTGATGAAATAACTTGTATTTTAGATTGGGAGAGAAGATATAAGTTAATGAGAACACATACTTCATTACATATTCTATGTGGGGTTATTTGGAGAGATTACCAAGCGGCAGTTACTGGAGGAAATATGGAACCTCTCAAAGGCCGTATGGATTTTGAATTTCCTTCATTATCAGCAGAGCTTACAGAAGAAATTGAGACAAAAATAAACATCGAAGTAAAAAAAGATAGACAAATAACTGTAGATTTACTTCCGAGAGAAGAAGCTTTCAAAATACCTGACCTTATCAGAACAAAAGTAAATTTACTTCCTGATTCATTGAAAACAATTAGAACTATAAATATTAATGGTTTAGATTTACAGGCAGATGGAGGTACTCATCTTTCAAGCACCTCAAAAGTTGGATATATCAAAATAACTGGGCATGAAAGTAAGGGTAAAATTAATAAGCGTATTAGAATAAGTGTGCTAGATTAATCATCTGAATAAAGATAAAAATTCATCTTCATATTCATTAAATAGGCCCCAGTCATCCAATTCTTTATGTAAATCGTTAGCTCTAATATTTCCTTTTTTTGCTTCATTTATTAGACCTTGTATCCTCTTTCGAACTGCTACTGGAACTCCATTTTGATCATCTAACAATCCCGATTTACTTAAATCATTATAATTATTATTTGCAGATTCTCTAGTGTAATCAAAGATAAACTTCAAAAGCGATACATCCCACAAAGCATTAACTCCTCTAATCACTGTGTGATTGGCATTATTATTAAAAAGTCGCTTTTTTACTCGTTCTGAAACTTCCATAGGATTCCCGGCTACAATTTCCATATCTGTCGATTCATTCTTATAGGTATATAATAAAGCAGGTTCATTTTTTCCCAACATTTTGGTTAATTCTCTAATATATTCTTTCGCATCGTCTCCAAAACCTGAAGTTCTATACAAAAAATCTGGTGTAACAACTTTAGGGGTTTGGGCTGTCACTACTCCATGTCGTATAACAGAATCATTGCCTTCAAACTTCATTTCTTTGTATGAAGGTTCAGTTACAATATGGTAACGTATTTTTGTTTGGTTATATGTTGACAATAGGTTTTTTGGTTTCAGAAGAACCTTAGTACTTTTCATTACCATTTCAAATAAATTCATAAATTTCCCTAGTAGCTTAAGACTTAATTATATTTTACAAAATAGAAATTAATTAATCACATATCATATTTATTAAATAATTTAATAACTGAAAACTTCAGTTGATATATTTAATATATTTCCTTGTTAAAAGCCCATTTTGGGTAGTAATTTTCAACTCTAATATCTTTACTTGGAGAACCTAAAATTTGAGGTGGTACTTTGAATTCCTTAGTTCCTTTCATATCAACACCAACATACTTCATCCCACATTTTAATTGAGTTCTAGTAGAAGGTACATTCCAAGGTCCTACTGAACTATATGGTGTTAGATTATTTTCATAAGCCCATGTTCCTGCTGCTGAATAAACTGTACTTCCCAGTCCAGATAATTGAGCATCTGGATGTGTATCAACTCCTATTTCTGCAAAATTCTCATCTGTTTTAAATAATGTTGCTGCAGCTAGGATTTTTTTATTCTTTTTTACCACGAAGCTTCGAATACAGTCTCTATAATTGTGCCAAAATATTTCAAAATCCAATTGTTTTTCAGTTTCTTTTTGATTTAAAATTTCTACTTTGTGTTTATTTATCTTATTCCATTGATTTTGTTCAGCAAACATAAACCAACTTGGCCCCCATACATAATAGCCAAATTTATGTGTAATTCTAGAAATTTCATACATACCGAATGCTGAAAAAATCATATCTCTACCTAATCTATCAATCAAATCAAGCATTTCTTCTCGTACATTCTCATTTGATCCAAGATAAATCTCATTTTGATAATCAAAAAACCAAATGGGTCGCTCATCTTTTTCTTCTTTAGAAATATCGCCAACGTGGACAGTCTTCTGTTTTATTTGAATTCTTTCAGTTACAGGTAATTTTTGTTTAATCCAACTTTTTATGGTCCGATCAAGGGTTTCAGAAATATCTAATGACATATCAAATCCCCCACTCAAAAATAACCCCAAGCATTTGTTTATCTCTCTTAGTCATCAAATCGTATGCTTCAGGGATTTTTGTATAATTCATTCTGTGAGTATTAAGTACACTGGGGTTCAATTTATTTTTCTTCATAAGATTAAGAATAGACAGGCAACGAGTCTTCCAAACAGTCATTCTGGGATTTGTAGGATAACCTCCACTTACAGCAATGATACTAATTCCCTTAAAATAGAAATGTTCCATTGGGAAAGGATTAAAAGATGTTGTTTCCTCTCCTCGACCTGAAAGCGCAACGTTTGCAATTCTTCCGCCACTTCTTACACTTTTCAAACTAGCAATATATGCTTCCCAAGGATTTGCTGTAAGAATAACTAAATCTATTCCTTCATTATTTGTAAATTCATTAAGTTTTTCCTCTAAATTTTTATCATCGCTTAAGACAGAATGATCAGCTCCTACACTTTCAGCCATTTTATTTCTAATTTCACTATTTCCTATTGCAATAGTTTTGTTTGCACCATAGATAGGTCCAAGTGCTATAGCACCTAATCCTAATATTCCCAACCCAACTACAGCAACATTTTCACCAGGAATAAATCCTCCTTTCGTATAACAAAATCCACTTAAAGAGTATAAAGTAGCCCAAACGGCATCTTCATCTTTTATTCCATCAGGAACAACACAAACATTTGAATTTTCAGAAGCTATCCATTCTGATTGATGTGGAAGTTGAGCAATTACTTTATCACCAACTTTAAACTGCTTAACATTCGATCCAATTTCTTCAACTCTGGCTAGATTTGAATCACCTACCCATCTTGGATATGTAGGTGCACCTGGAACATCTTCGGCACCCTCAAAGTTACCTCGATCTGTACCAAGTTTTAATGCACTTATAATAGTTTTCGCTCTTATTTCATCAGGTTCAAGTTTATTTTTTAGTTTTGCATCTTGAATTTCAATGCAATATGGTTTCTTTAGTATTGCGATTTTCATTTTTGAACCTTACCTTAAATATTAATATTGTAAAAAAAGAAATTTATATGAAAAAACATAACATACAAAAATCACTAGATCTATATAAAAGAGCAGAGGAAATCATCCCAGGAAAAACACAATTGATTAGTAAAAGATCTAGTCAATTTGCACATGGATTTAATCCTCTATATGCAGTAAGTTCTAAAGGAGGTTATTTTACAGACGTAGACGGGAATAGATATCTAGATTGGATGAATTGTGTTTCTGCAATTATTTTGGGACATTCGCACAGTCATGTTAATAATGCAGTTAAAGAGCAAATTGATAAAGGAAGCATCCATACTATTAATAATTCATTAGAAATAGAATTGGCAGAAATTCTTATAAATGAAATCCCAAGTGCTGAAATGGTTCGCTATGCTAAAGGTGGTGGAGATGCTTGTGCGGTAGCTGTTAGAATTGCTAGAGGAACCACAGGAAGAGATAAAATACTTTTCAGTGGATATCATGGGTGGCATGATTGGTATCAATCAGCTAATTATCTAGTAAATCCTGAAGACGGGAGATTTCCTTTTGCAGGAATTGAACCCATAGGTGTTCCGAAGGTTTTAAAAGGTACAGCTATTCCTTTTACTTATGGAGATCTAAATCAATTTAAAAGCCTTCTTGATGAACATGGAGATGAAGTTGCAGCTGTTATGATGGAGCCAATGAGATCTGATTATTCTGTAACTGGGTATCTAGAAGAAGTAAAATCACTGACCAATAAAAATGGTTCTTTGTTTATTTTCGACGAAGTGAGTTCTGGCTGGCGTATGTCTGTGGGAGGAGCCCAAAAAAGACTTGGAGTAACTCCAGACATGAGTGTTTTTGCTAAGGCAATGTCTAATGGATATCCAATGGGTGCAGTTGTAGGATCTTATGAAGCAATGGAACCTGCAGATAGAATGTTTGTCTCAAGTACATATTGGACTGACAGTATAGGTTTAGCAGCATCAAAAGCTACAATTGAATATTTGCTAAAAAATAATTCTGAAAAATGGTTTGATGATTACGGCATAGAACTAAAATCAATAATATCTGAAATTTGTGCTAACTCTAGTGTCGATGTTGAAATGGCTGGAGTAAATTCATGCCCTGTAATTCAATTCAATGTAGATGATGAATTAATCCCGTTTGCAAAGACTTTATTTGTTCAAGAAATGGCTAAACAAGGAATACATATGACTACTGTTTTCCATCCCAATATGTCACATAATAAAGAGGACATTACTATTACTGCAAATGCTATTGAGAAAACTTTAAAAGTAATTGAAAAAGCGATGAATTCAAACTTTGAAGATTACTTGGAAGCACCTATATTAACAGAACCATTCAGGCGTCTAGTAAGATAGTAATCTTATTTATGAACATAGCCCCTATAAATAATGGAATTTACATTTCGTAAATCTTCAATGTTTTTTTCAGGGTTACCATCTACAGAAATAATATTAGCTACCTTGCCTGGTTCTAAAGATCCTACTTTCTCATCCACCCAACAAGATTGAGCTGCATATATAGTTCCTGATTGGATTGCTTCCATAGGAGTCATTCCTATAGAAACATGCGCATGAATTTCATCTTGAAAGCTAGTTCCTCCCAATTTGTAATGTTGCCAAGAGGCATCTGATCCAGCAACCAATTGAATTCCTGAATCCATAATTTTATTCCACATTTTTTTAGAATCGTTCCAATTTTCCTCAAAAGCTTGAATTTCAGCTTTTTCTAAATCTGATAAATTTTTATTTTTGGCAATTTCTTTAAGTTGCCAAATTCTCTCTCTTCCCTGATGCAAAGTAGCATTTATAAAAATACGATTGTCTGACATTTTTTTTGCTAAATCTTCATCGAATTCTAAATTACCACTTGCATTCATAAATCTCCCATGAATTATTGTATCTACTCCTGCATCAACTGCAGTTTTAATTCCATCTATATTTACACAATGAGCAGCTGTGTGAATACCAAACTTATGAGCTTCATCTACTATTGCAGTCATCTCTTCAATATTAAAAGATCTTACATCTACTCTAGAAGTTCCTGTACTCCCTCCTGTAGCCGTGATTTTAATAAAATCACTTCCATCCATTACTAATCTTCTTACAGATGCTACACATTCATCAACCCCAGTTGCAACCTCTCCAAACCAGTTCAAATGTCCACCAATAATAGTTATTGGTCTGCCTGCAATTATTAAATCTGGCGCATTTATCAAACCCATTTCTTTTGATTTTTTAATCATGTATGTTGTTTGATTCTTAGCTCCACAATCTCTAATAGTTGTTACTCCAGAATCCAAATGTTTTCTTGCATTTTGTGCACCATTTATAGCCAATAAATTGTCGTCTAATTTAACTAGATCATCTCCTGGAATACCCGTGCCTAATCCTATAAGATGAACATGACTATCTACCAACCCAGGCAGAACAGTTCCTTTGAGTGTGATTTTTTCTGCATTATTATAATTAGGATGGCTTGAAATAGCGTCTTTAGTATCAATGGCTACAATAATTTCATCTTCAATTAATATAGCGCTATCAAGTTCTACAACTTTTCCTTTTTTTGTATCAATGTACCTATTGGTATAAAAAACTTTTGACGTCATAATTTACATCCCTTATATACTGATTCCGTCATTTTGGTAGGTAATATATACCATACATCTTTTTTTATTAATTTCAACGGTTCCCTTGAATAGCTAACTGTCCATTCTAGATTGTTCTTATCAATCAATTGAATTTCATCCTTTTCTATCCCTTTCGCATCATTCGGACCTAAAATATGTAAAATTTCTGGAGGCAGTGGGTATATTTCAAAAAAATCATCCTTGGGGTCACTAAATGATAAGAGTAATTTTACTGGTTCTAATTGAGGTATAAGAAGTGTTTTAAGCATCTGATCATCACAAGTTGAATCTATAAATTCAGAAGAAATCCTCGGTCTTAACCAAGTATAAAATTTTATGTGTTCATTAATAAAAATTTCAGATTTTATATTTAAGTCAGATGTAGACATTAAATCTCTTCTAGATTGAACCATTTCTGTTCTTAATTCTTCTCTCCATTCTTCTAATTGTGAATAATCTTCTTTTTCACCAAATGAACATGAAATAAGAATAGTAAAAAGAGTGAAAATTAAAAGGGTAATTTTATAATACATAGTTATTAAATAAGACCCGACAATTTTATATTTTTTGCATTATGACAACTAAAAGATCTCCCTGATTTGTCAACTGTCAAATCAGGATTAGTTATTTTACATTCATCTGTTGCATAGGCACATCGTGGATGAAAATAACACCCATCAGGCGGATTAGCGGGGTTTGGAATTTCACCTATCAAGGTTTGATGATTTTTAGTTACATCTGGATCTGCTTGTGGTACAGCTGAAATTAGAGCTTCTGTATAAGGATGTTTTGGAGATGAAAAGATTTCATCAGGAGTTCCATTTTCAACTAATCTTCCTAAATACATTACCTGGATACTATCGCTTATTTGTCTAACAATACTTAAATCATGAGATACAAATAGGTATGATAATCCTAATTCATCTTGTAAATCCATCAATAGGTTTATAACTTGAGCCTGTACAGAAACATCCAACCCTGAAACTGGTTCATCACAAACAATTAGAGAAGGGTTTAAAGCTAAAGCTCGGGCAATTCCAATTCTTTGTCTTTGACCTCCACTAAATGCATGTGGAAATCGTACCATATATTCTGGTCTAAGCCCAACTTTTGACAAAAGTTCTTCTACTCTATCCTGTCTCTCCATTCTACTTTTTACACCATTTAATAACAAAGGTTCACTAACAATATCAAAAAGGTTCATGCGAGGATTTAATGAAGAAAAAGGATCTTGAAAAATCATTTGCATTTGTCTTCTTAAAGGCCTCAGATCCTTTTCTCGCATATCTGCAACATTATTACTTCCATCTTCTGTATTCAGATGGATTTCACCAGAGGTTGGATCAACAGCTCTTAAAATACACTTAGAAATAGTAGTTTTTCCACATCCAGATTCTCCTACAAGTCCAACTGTTTTTCCTCTAGGAATTACAAAAGAAACATCATCTACAGCCTTAATATGTCCTATGACCCTTTGAAAAATACCTGAAGTTATAGGAAAATATTTCTTTAAATTTTTTATTTCTACAATATTTTCATTTTTTGTTTTTGTAGCTGACATAAATACCTACTTATTATAAAGATGACAATTAACTAAATGTCCCTCTTCTATTGTTTCTTGTTCAGGGAAAGATATCTCACACTTTCCTTCTATAAAATCTTTACACCTAGGATTGAATGGACATCCTTTCGGTCTAGCTTGTGGATGAGGAATTGTGCCTGTAAGAATTGGTAGTCTTTCTCTGTGTCCTGTAGCCAAAGAAGGAATAGAACTTAAAAGAGCTTGCGTATAAGGATGTTTAGGATTTTTGAATACCTGACGAATCGTACCACTTTCCACGACTTTACCTAAATACATAACAGAAACATCATCAGCTAATTCAGCAATCACCCCTAGATCATGGGTAATCATTATTATAGACATACCATTTTTCTGTTGCATTTCTTTCAATAAATCTAGAACTTGAGCTTGTGTTGTAACGTCCAAAGCTGTTGTAGGTTCATCTGCAATTAATACATCAGGATTTGTACACAGGGCCATAGCAATCATAGCTCTCTGTCTTTGACCACCACTAAGTTCAAAAGCATATTGTTTAAGTCTTTGAGAAGGATTTGACATTCCAACTCGTATAAGCCAATCTTCTGCCAATTCATTTGCTTCAATTTTATCTAAATTAGAATGCAACCTTATAGCTTCAGTTATTTGATTTCCAACAGTATGTATTGGACTAAAGGAAGTCATTGGTTCTTGAAATATCATGGAAATTCTTCCACCTCTTATTTGTCGCAATTGACTACCATTGTTTTTTAATTGTGTTATATCCACTGTATCTTTAGGAGTATCTCCTTTGAGATTAACTTGACCTTCAATTATTCTACCTGGGTGATCAATCAATCGTAAAATAGATTTAGTAGTTATACTTTTCCCACAGCCACTTTCACCCACTATTCCCAAAGTTCTTTTGGGAAATATATCCAAATCAACTCCATCTACAGCTCTAACAATACCATCTGCTGTATAAAAATAAGTTTTCAAACCTCTTACTTCTAGTATGGATGTTTCTTTATCTAACTTGTTTTTTGTTGTCATAATTTATACCTCTTGGTAGGGATCAGCGGCATCTCTAATTCCGTCTCCCATAAAGTTTAAAGCTAAAATAACCACGATTACGGCTACCCCTGGTAAGAATAACCATGGAGTGTGTGCGACTGCTTGGACATTTTGAGCATCTTTTAATAGTACACCATAACTTACGGCAGGTGGTCTTAAGCCCAAACCTAAATAACTAAGAGAAGTCTCTGTAATTATCATCAATGGTAAAGCTAGTGATGCTTGAGCAATAACATGACTATAAAATGAAGGTAACATGTGAACAAAAACCACTCTCATTGTACTAGCTCCATTTAATCTTGCTGCAACAACAAAGTCCTCATCTCTTAAAGATAGGAATCTACCTCTAATAACCCTAGCTAAATCTGTCCATGCAAATAAAGAAATTATAATAGTTATCATAAAGTAAACCTGATTTATCGTCCAATCTTCGGGAAATGCTGATGAAAAACCCATATAAAGCGGGATTGTAGGAACTGAACGAATAATTTCAATAAACCTTTGCAATAATGAATCAATAAGTCCTCCATAGTATCCCGAAATAGATCCAATAAATATTCCAAAAACAATACTCAAGGCAACACCAATCAGTCCTATAGTTAAAGATACTCTAGTTCCATGCATGAGTCTTGAATAGACATCTCTACCCTGCTTATCGGTTCCCATTATGTGGATCCATTCGTCTGCATTGGCATCTGGGTTGGTCATACCCACAAGGTGTCTTTCTGTTTTAAATAATCCCCACAATTTATATTCATAACCTTTACCAAACAAACTTAAGGGCTCTCTTACACTACAATCCTGTGTATGTACCATAAGAAATGATTCCATATCTCTTTCACCATTAACCTGACAGACACTCAAAAAATGACCTTCTTCAAAAAATTGGATTCCTTGAGGGGGCATAAAACCCCTTGCAGCACCATATTTAACAGGCAAGGAAGTAGAAAAGAAATCTGCAAAAAGTACAAGAACATAAAATAGAAGAACAACTATAGCAGATGCAAATCCCAATCTGTGTCTTTTAAACCTTCTCCATATCAACTGTCTTTGTGTGGCAATTTGTATAGATACATCATCCTGAATTATTGGTTCTTCTATTTCTTCAGGTATCTCATTTTTGTTTAACAATCTATTTTTTATTCTCGATAAATAATTCATTTAAATTTTACTCTCCCTCAAATCTGATTCTTGGATCAATCCAAAGAAGTAATAAATCTGATATAAAAGTACCAATAACTGTCATAAATCCTATAAGTAAAATAATTCCTCCTCCAAGATACATATCTTGAGCAACAAGCGCTTTAACCAACATAGGACCAACGGTAGGTAAAGACAAAACTACACCTACTATAACACTGCCTGAAATTAAAAAAGGTAAAATATATGCAGTTAAGCTAATGGCAGGGTTTAATGCTATTCTAACAGGGTATTTGGCTATTACTTTCCACTCACTAAGCCCTTTAGCTCTAGCAGTTACCACGTAAGGTTTAGCTAATTCATCTAATAAATTAGCTCTAGTTATTCGAATCAAAGATGCTGTACCTGCTGTACCTAATACAACAATTGGGAGATACATATGTTCAATTAAATCCTTTACTCTTCCCCAAGACCAAGCTGCCTGAGCATATTCCGGCGAAAATAAACCTCCTGGACTAAAATCAAACCATACAAAAAAAAGATACATCATTATAAGTGCAATCATAAAATCAGGAATAGCCAACCCTATAAAACCTAAAAAGGTAAAAATATAATCCCAAATAGAATATTGTTTAACAGCAGAAATAATACCAATAGGAATAGCAACGATCCATATGAAAATAACTGTTGCTATAGCTAATATGACTGTCAATAATAATCTTTCAGCAATAACTACCGTAACTGGTTGATTATATTCAAAAGAAAAACCTAAATTTTGCTCAGCTATCACCTGCCATATCCATTTGAAATACTGTATGTACAAAGGTCTATCTAAACCATAAAATTTTCTGAGATTTATTGCTTCTTCAGCATCAACAAGACTTCCAGTAGCCTGAAGTTGGGCAATATAAGCTGTTACATAATCTCCTTTAGGTAAATTAATTATAAAAAAAGATATTACAGACACTGCAAAAAGTGCTACAAACATAAACACAGTTCTTCTTAATAGGAAATTTAACATAATAGCATTATAAGATAAAAATTATATAAAAAACAATATAAAAAGGGGACATCTTTGAGATGTCCCCTTTTTATACGTAATACTCAACAAAATAAGTTTTGTTTTATACTATTGGTTTCCACCTTCTAACCACCAAGTCTCAGGAAAACCATTTCCTGAAGTCTGTGAGTGGTAAGAGAATGGTAGTGGGTTTGGAACGTTATGTACGTTCTTCTTAATTATAGCTGTGTATGTAGGTTTGTTCATCACTGTTGTGATTGGGTTTACATTCTCACAGTTTAATTCAACAACCCGCTGAAGGTTTCCAGCATATGCGGCTCCATCACTTACAGCCTCATCATAAAGTCGTTGCCACTCTCCCATCCATCCATCAGCATATATACCATTTGAATGATCTATAGCTGACTGTCGAGCAATAAATCCACTAGCATCAACTACACCTAAATGTCCAGGTGTTATGATAGCTCCAGCTCGTCCGGATGATTCCCAGCTGTTAAGCTGAGCTTCCATTGCGTCAATTTGTCCTGACCAAAGACTTCTCTCTTTAGCATCTAATTTACCATCAACACCAAGGTTTTGTCTCCACTGTTCTATGACCATTCCGTTAATTCCTTCATAGTCTTCGAACGCAGCAACAGCAACACTGTGTGTTATCACAAGTTTTTCACCACTAGGCATTAATCTCATACCATCAGAGTCTCTTTTATCTAGTCCAAGTCCATCTAGAATCTTGTTAGCTTCATCTGGATTGAACTGTACAAAATCTTCACCAATGTACTTTCCAGGGTTGTTAGGATCATCCCAGCCGGCACAAAGCCCACCAACTTCACCTAATCCAAGGAAGAATACTTCGTTAATTTCGTCTCTTTCTGTACCCATTGACAAAGCAGCTCGGAAATCGGCATTGGTTAAGAATGAAGCTAATTCAGGCTCACCATTAGGTCCTCTTCCCCAGTCTTCGTTAATGTACAGGTTAGCAATTCCACTTTCAGGTTGTCTCCAGAATTGAATTCTGTAGTTACCTTTGTCAGAATTTTCTTTGAACACAGCAAGTTTTGACAAGTCTATGTGACGACCTTGAACTGTATATTCACCAGCAATCGCCTTAAGGTTCAAAACTTCAAGGTTTTCAGCCAAGTCTAGAACAACATAATCCATGTAAGGAAGTTGTTGACCTTCAGTATCAACACCGTAGTAGAAACAATTTCTCTCTAAGGCCCATTGTTCTGAAGTTATTGGTTGTGTAACCTTCCATGCAGTCATCATTGGAGATTCAGGGTTTGCATTAGCATGGTTCTTGAATAAGAAGTACTTAGCCCAGTTGTCATATCCTGCAGCTTCAGCAGCAGCATTTGCAGCTTCTACTCCACCATCAATAAAGTTAGGATGGTATTGCTTTAGGTAATGACTAGGTGCATATAGTCCATCTCCTCCGTCACCTCTTGTGTGAGGTCCAGCTACTACAACGGAAGCAATCAAAGTTATCAATAGACCATAAGGTTCTTTTGAATTAATTTGAATTACTTCATCGCTAAGCGCTGTAAATTTTAGAAGTTCTCCACCAGACTTCGCCCATGCAGGCGGAGCAGGGTTTAGATCTTCATCAGCCATCATGTTATCAACCCAGAACATAATGTCAGCAGTAGTGAAATCATCACCATCTGACCACTTTAACCCTTTTCTAAGAGTTATTGTGAATTCTGTAGCATCAGCATTAGAAGTCCAGCTTTCTCCAATGTTAGCTTGAACATCTGTCATGTTTGTACCAAAAAATAGCAAATGGTCTTTCATAGGTCTTTCCATATTCTGTCCATCTGCTGGTCCTGTAAATCCTCTGAACCATGTTCCTCCATACTCACCGATACTCTCGGCAGGTTGAATTACAAGTGGATTCTCAGGTAATCTATCCTCTAGAGCTGGAATTTCTCCAGCTGCAGCTTGAGCAGCACATAAAGGAGATTCACTGAATGAACTTGGCATCTTATCTGATAAGCTTGGCCATGATACATCACCTTCTCCTAATCCTGCAGCTTGGTCTTCTGCAGTTGCAGCTTTCGAAGTTTTAGAAGTTTCAACAACTTTTGGTGCTTTTGCAGCAGGAGCAGCAGCCTTAGCAGCAGCTTTTGCAGCAGGTGGTGCAGCCGCAGCAGCGGCACTAGCATTAGTAGTGTTGGTAGCTTCCTCTACCTCTTCGTCTGAACAAGACATAGCTACTACACCCATTGAGAGCATGGCAACCAATACAAGTCCATACTGGAATTTTCTAAACATACATATCCTCCGTAGTTCTAGTTATTATTCCGTATTAAAAAATAGATACCTATATTAGTATCTATTTGTATCATTGTACACGAAAAATGAGTTAATCAACCGATTTAGGTAAAAAAAAAGACATTTAAAGGGCAATTACGGGTTAATGATCAAAAAAATCAGTATTTAAATAATAAAAAAATAATCATTTTTAGTTTAGATCAATGATATTTAATAATTGTTCTTCAGAAAGTGACCCAGCAAACCTAAAAGCAATTGTACCATCTGGCTCTGTGAATACCCAATATGGAAATGCTGGAACTCCAAAATATTTCCCCAATGTGCTGAAATTATCATCATAAATAACCGGATATTCCCATTCTTCCCTATTTAACCATAAATTTGGTGGGTAATTAGATTTATCTGGATTAGTATTAGTAACTACTAAAACAATATTTACTCCTTGTTCAAAAAGTTGTTCATTTTGGATCCAATTCTTTACAACTGGAATCTCATTTTGGCAATACGGGCACCAATGTGCAACAAATAAAAATATAGTTGGTCTTTCATCAGGATAATTAACATAAAGGTTTTGAGATTCTAATAAATAATTTATCTTGGGGGATTTTTTCCCTTGAGTTGAATCAATTTCTGAAGCTGGATCAAAAATACTAAGTTTCTCTCCCGATACAGAAAAGTTAGAAACAGGATGGTTATATTCTTTTACTTCAGTATCAGAATCAGAACTAACTTCTTCTCCGGAGCAGCTTATTAGAGAAAATATTAATATGAATAGAAGAACGATAATTTTATTTCTCATTTATTTAAAACTCCAAATCCTATTATTTCTATTTTCTTTTTGTAGTTTCCATGCTCAAAAAAGTCTAAAATAAACCAAATTGATTATAAGTAAAATTATTACTATAAAAATTAAAATCCTCTTTAATCTAATTGTGAATGATTTTGAATTATTTCTCAATTTGCTATTTAAAACTATTTATTTTCATTTTCTTAATGATAATAATAAATATCATTACCAAAAACCTTATTTATGTAATTGAAAGGGAAATTGATGTCCAATAATAAAGAATTCTATCAAAAAGGTATAAATATCAAAGAGATAGATACACCTTCCATAATTGTTGATTTAGACATAGTAGAAAACAATATAAACAAAATGCAAAAATTTGCGAATGAAAACAATGTATCAATGCGACCACATTCAAAAACAAACAAAAGTCCTTATTGGGCTAAAAAGCAGATTAAAGCTGGAGCAATAGGTATATGTTGTGCAAAATTAGGTGAAGCAGAAATCATGGCAGAAAATGGTGTGCCAGAAATATTAATCCCTAATCAAATAGTTGGGTCAAAAAAAATAAATAGATTAGTTCAGGCATCAAAGAAATCAAAAATTATTATTGCTGTTGAAGATTTATCAAATGTGAAAGAGCTCTCAAAAATATTTTCAGAAAACAATCAAGTATTAAGTGTAATAATTGAAGTTAATGTCGGTATGGATAGATGTGGAGTAGAACTTGATGAGATTGTTGATTTTGCGAAAGAAATTATTGATAGTCCTGGTCTTCAGTTTGAAGGAGTAATGGGTTACGAAGGGCATACAGTCAACATTAGTGATTACGAAGAAAGGGTAGATAACACAACTATAGCTATGAATAAGCTTCTTAATTCAGCTAATTTACTCAGAAAAAATGGAATTGAAGTAAACATAGTATCTGCATCTGGAACAGGAACTTACAATATAACAGGAAAGATGGATGGAATTACTGAGCTACAATGTGGGTCATATATATTTATGGATGGGAATTATTTAAAGATTTTCAATGATTTTACTCCAGCTCTATCACTGATAACTACAGTCATTTCTAAAAGAGAGAATAGAATAGTAATTGATTGTGGTCTTAAATCGGTTTCAAATGATCAGGGATTACCAGAAGTGATTTTTCCAAAGGGTATAAAACTAATAAGCTTATCTGAAGAACATTGTAAATGTATTTTGGAAACTGATGTGGATATAAATATTGGAGATAATGTATTGGTAAGACCAATGCATTCAGATACAACAATAAATCTTCATGAGAATTACTACGTACATAAGAATAATAAATTAGAAGAAGTTGTACCAATACTTGGTAGAGGAAAATTTCATTAAATGTTCGATACTTTAATTACTAATGGAACCATTATTGATGGTAGTAATAAAAAATCTTTTAAAGGTGATATAGGAATTATAGGGGAAAAAATAGAGACTATAGGCGTACTATCTAATGCTGAAAGTAAAGAAACAATAAATGCAAAAGATAGCATTGTCTGCCCTGGATTCATAGATGTCCATTCTCATGATGATTTTAAAATATTATCTGAAAGGAGAATCACTCATAATATCCTCCAAGGGATAACTACGATGATTGTTGGGAACTGTGGATTTGGAATTTCACCATACGGAGCTGCTAAAGAACAAATGTCAGCATTATATGAGGTAGATTCACTTAAATATAAATGGGATAATTTTGCAGATTTTTTTGAGCTCGTTGAAGAGAATCCGGCATCAATCAATGTCGGAGTATTAATTGGTCATCATACAATAAGGAGAGCCATTTTAAATGAAGTAAATAAGCAAGTACCTAACTCAGATGAGCTTAATAAAATGATCTATCTTGTAGAAGAAGGAATGGAAGCAGGTTGTTTAGGTTTTTCTACAGGCTTAGTTTATGAACCAGGTAGGTACTCCAATACTGAAGAAATTATTAATCTGACTAAACCTCTAAGAAAATATAATGGAGTCTATGTATCACATATGAGGAATGAAGCAGAAAAATTATTCAATTCTATATCTGAGACCATAAATATTGGTAATAAAGCTGGAACAAAAATACAAATTTCTCATTTAAAGTCAGTTGGAAAAGAGAACTGGGGGAAAGTAGGAGAGGCACTAGAAATTATAGATAATCACAATTTGAATGGAATTGATATTACAGCAGATCAATACCCCTATACTGCAAGATCAACAATGCTTAAAGCATTATATATTAATGGGACTTTTGATGAATCAAGTAAATATAGCCCAATGGGTAAATCTACTAGTAACGAAGTTTTACTATGTTCTGTTCCAGGAGAAGAAAGTCTTGAAGGTAAAACTCTTGAAGAGATACAAAATATTTACGATCTTCCTACTGAAGAAACTGTAGAAAAATTAATGGATGTTTCAGATAAAATTTTAGTCGCAGCTTTTGGAATGAAAGAAGAAGATGTTGTTGAAATAATGCAACATAAGTTGGTTATGATTGGTACAGATGGAATTGATGTAGGATCAAAACCTCATCCAAGAGCATGGGGAACTTATCCCAGAATACTTGATGAATATGTAAACAAAAAACAATCCTTAAAAATTGAAAATGCTATACATAAAATGACTGAAATGCCTGCTAAAAAATTCAATATTCAACATAGAGGTCTAATAAAAGAAAATAATTTCGCAGATTTGGTTATTTTCAATAAAAATGAAATAAAAGATAATGCTACTTACACAAACCCAAAAAATGGACCCGATGGTATATCATTTGTTTTTGTTAATGGTAAAAAAGCTGTAGTAGCAGGTAAAGAAACTCTTTTATATAATGGAGAAATAATACGAGCGAGTTAATTTGGAAGAAAAACAAAAAAAATTAATTATATTCTTTACAAAAATAGTGTTTGGCGCTGTATTTACACTTCTATTAGTATCAGTATTTGCATTGATGTTTAATCTTTGTTTCCAAGGAGGAGTAAATCCTCTTTAAATGTTAACGTGAAAATTTTTTCATTTTTTTAACAAATGCCATTTGTGCTTGTCTTTCTCTTGATCTGTTCCTCTGATTATCACTTCTAATATTAATGCAATTTGGGCAACTTACTCCTTCTTCAAAATAAATAGATTTTTTATCAGATTCATCAATAGGATTCCTGCATCCATGACATAATTCAAAGTTACCAACTTCAGAACCATAATCTAGGGAAACTCTTTCATCAAATACAAAACATTCTCCTTCCCAAACCCCATTATGTTTATCTTTAGTATTTAAGTAATTAATAATTCCACCCTTTAGCTGAAACACATTTTCAAACCCAATATCTTTCATATAAGAAGAAGCTTTTTCGCATCTAATGCCACCTGTACAATACATTGCTATTTTTTTGTTCTTTGACTTAATAAGTTCTTTATCAATAAAATCTTTGAATTCTGTAAACGTTTCAGTTTGTGGATCTATAGAATTAGGGAACTTTCCTATAACAGTTTCATAAAAATTTCTTACATCTACAATTTTTACATCCCCACACTGAATAAAATCATCCCATTCTTCGGGTTCAATAAAATCACCAGTATTTGATGCAAATTGACCCATTAGATTAAAGGTAACTATTTCATTTTGTATTTTCACTTTTAATCTTTTAAATGGCGTTTTTTTTGAATATGAAGTTTTAATATTCGCTTTGTAACCAATTTTAGATAAAAAAACACTTATATAATCAATATTTTCCACAGTACCTGAAATAGTTCCATTGATTCCTTCTTCAGCTAGGATAATTGTTCCTCTAATATCAAGTTTTTTACACTCAATCGATAATTTTTTTTGATTTTCTTTAACTTGAGATAAATCAAAAAAATTAAATTCATAAAAACTTAGTATTTTATGCATAGATATCTCACTTTTAATAATATAAAAATCTAAGATAATTATAAATCAAAAATAGAAAGCTATCATTACTTCGAAAGAAAATAATCCAAATATTATAATCATTTTTGCTGATGATCTCGGTTATGGTGATTTAGGATGCTTTGGGTCAAAAAAAAATAAAACCCCTACCTTAGATAAGATGGCTAATGAGGGAAAAAAGTTTTTAGATTTCTATGTAAGTTCTCCTGTATGTTCTCCATCTAGAGCTTCGCTATTGACGGGTTGTTATCCTCAAAGGATTAGTTTTGGAACCTTTGATGGTCTTAGGGTATTGTTTCCAGGACAAGGAATAGGTCTTAATACAGAAGAAGATACAATAGCAAAAATTGTAAAAAAATCAGGGTATAGTACAAAAATTATAGGTAAATGGCATTGTGGTGATCAAGAAGAATTTCTTCCAACAAATCATGGTTTTGATTCTTACTTTGGAATTCCCTACAGTAATGATATGGGTATACAAAAAAAAATAGATGATTACCACCCAGACGACTCAACTCTAGCAAAAGTTACTCAATGGGACAGGCCTCCTCTTCCATTAATTAGAGATAAAAAAGTAATACAAGAACAACCTGATCAGAGATCCATTGCCGAGAGATACACAGAAGATGCAGTAAGATTTATAAGGAATAATCAAGACAAACCTTTTTTCTTATATCTGGCTCACATGCAAGTTCATCTACCTCTTTATGCTGCTGAAAAATTTGTAAATGAATCTAAAAATGGAGATTATGGTGCATGTGTAGCAAGTATAGATTGGTCAACTCAGGTAATTTTTGATGAATTGAAAGAGTTAGGAATTGATGAGAATACCATAGTTATTTTTACAAGTGATAATGGCTCAAGGTTACAAAATCAAGGAGGAAGCAATGGGGATTTAAGAGGAAGAAAAGGTCAAACTTGGGAAGGTGGTCAAAGGGTTCCATGCATAATCAGATGGCCTGGTAATGTAGAGGCTGGTACAGTTTGTAATGAAATTGCTACAACAATGGATTTTTTACCATCAATAACAAAATTAATAGGTGGAGAATTACCTGTAAAAAAAATTGATGGAATAGAAATGTCAGATCTATTTTTCTCAAATGAAATATCTTCTAAGAGAGACATTTTCTTTTATTATAATGAAGACAATTTAGAAGCCATTAGATATAAGAACTGGAAACTTCATATTAAAAAAGAAGGTAATAATGTGAATGAATTATATGATCTAGAAAAAGATATAGGTGAAAGTAATAATTTATTTAATGAAAACAAAAATTTAGTTAATGAATTATTATCTTATATAGATAGTTTCAGAAAAGAATTGGGAGATAAATCATTAAGTATTGTCGGCAATGAAGTAAGACCAGCAGGGAGAAAAAATAACCCAAAACCTTTAACATCTTTTGATGATAATCATCCATATCTGTATACTGAATACGATAAAGGAGAAAGAGGATAAAAATGGAGAAAAAAATGAACAAAAAACCAAACATTATATTGATTCTTTCTGATGATTTAGGATATGAAGTAATAGGTTCAAATGGTGGCACATCATATAAAACACCCATATTAGATCAATTAGCCAAAACTGGAATTAGATTTGAAAATGCTCATGTTCAACCTCTATGTACCCCCACTCGTATTCAGCTTATGACAGGAAAATATAACTTTAGAAATTATTTAGGATTTGGATTAATGCATCCTGAAGAAAAGACATTTGGTCATATGTTTTCTGAAAATGGTTACAAAACCTTAATATCTGGCAAGTGGCAGTTATATTCATATAATCCACCAGATCAAATGCCCGAAGAAAGAAACAAAGGACAAAAGATTGAGGATGCTGGATTCGATGAATTTTGTGTATGGCATGCTCATCAAACTGAAGAAAAAGGTTCAAGATATAAAGATCCAATAATATATGAAAATGGATCATATTTATCTAAAAAAATAACTGAAGGAAATTATGGCGAAGATATATTTTGTAATTATATTTTAGATTTTATTGATAGGAATTCAGAAGATCCTTTCTTTGTATATTTTCCAATGACATTAACACATAGACCTTTAGAACCAACTCCTGATAGTGAAGAATTTGCATCATTTGAACCTCCATCAAATAAAACCTTGGGTGGTAAAACTTGGGATGAATTAGAAGGATGGGATGATGATAGTAAATATTATAAAGATATGGTTGAATATCATGATCAAGTAGTTGGAAGAATAGTGGATAAACTAGATGAATTATCAATTAGGGAAGACACTTTAATTATCTATCTAGGAGATAATGGTTCTCCAATAGAAGTTTCTTCTTTTATAGGTGATATTGAAATTCCTGGAGGTAAAGGAAAAACTATCGACACTGGTACGCATGTTCCATTAATTTGCAATTGGAAAAATAAAATACCTAGTTCATTAGTCAGTTCTGATCTAGTAGACAGTTCAGATTTTTTACCCACTATTTTTGAAGCCGCAGGAATTGATATTCCTAAAGATTATATAATTGATGGGAGATCTTTTTACCCTCAACTAATGGGGGAAAAAGGGAACTCTAGAGATTGGGTATTTTTTCATTTTGATCCAGGAGGAAGAAATGCTAAACCAGTACAAAGATTTTTACGGACTCATGATTGGAAACTATACGAAGATGGCAGAATGTTTGATATGAAAACTGACAATAATGAGCAAAATCCTATCTTACCCGAAGATGATAATGATAAAAGTAAAAAAAACAGACAATCCCTTAAGAAGATTTTTGGGCAAATGAAATAGTCATTTCTATCTATATAATGGTTAATAAAAATACATTTATTAATGAGGAGACAAAATGACTTCTGGAGAAATAACTTATAAAACATTAAAGCAGGCAAAAATAGCATATGCTATTGCTGGTTGGTCTATAGATCTTGAAGAAGAAAATTTGGTGATAGTTTCAAAACGAAAAGAAATGTCTCACATCATTCATGCAATAGTATCTATATTAACTGGATTTATTTGGGCACCAATTTGGATCGCATTTATTTTGAGAAACCCTGATATGAGAAAAGTTATCACCTTTGATGAAAAAACTAAAACTGTAAATATTCTAGATAGATAACTAATATTTTCTTACTTCAATTTATCTTTTTGTTTACTTAAATGTTCGATTTCTAATTCAAAGCGAGATATTTCAATTTCTGATTGATTAGTTAACATTTTTTGTTCTAATTTTAATTCAGATATTAGTTTGTCAAAATCTTCCACAGTCAATTCTATAGAAGGTCTACGATCGCCCTTTTCTTTTTCATACCATAGTCCTTTCCCTTTCCAGTCTTTATCTTTAGGAGTAAGGGGCATTAAATTATGCTGAAATGGCATAGGTGGTTGATTATGCTGAAATGGCATAGGTGGTTGATTATGCTGAAATGGCATAGGTGGTTGA
>CAZPYN010000007.1:0-44034 GCA_964590915.1 uncultured Dehalococcoidales bacterium | reverse complement strand
TTATGCTGAAATGGCATAGGATTTATTTCTTCTGTAAAGCCTTTACCTGCAACGTTTGAATCAAATAAAATAAGACTGACTATTACTGCTATATATAAAGCCAGAAGCGTTAAAATAATCCCAATAATTACGATTGTAAGTTTAAACATCACTAAATTCTCTGTAATCAATAATTATACTACACATAAAATAAAAAAATTAGCCAACTTAAAATGATTATTGAATAAGTCTGTTAATTTTAGGTTGATAAGTGTATAAGAGATTATTTATTCAAGAGCTCCCACTTCCATTAATAAGGATTGAGTGGCTTCTAAATCTCCTAATTGTGAAATATCTATTTCAGGTTTATTTAATAATTCTAAGTCCTTAAGCATCCTATTAGGTTTTACTCCATCAGTTATTAATGGATATTCATACACTTGGGAAGCAAAATATTGTTGAGCTACTTTTGAAGTCATAAATTTGATAAATTTTTCAGCACTACTTTTGTTATCTGATACATCAAGTATTCCTGCTCCAGATACTAAAATAACTGATCCAATATCTCCATTATTGAGATAATGATTTCTTGCTGCGAAATTTTCACCTTTATCAGCTATAAATCTGTGCAGATAATAGTGATTTACCATTCCGATCTGAATTTCTTTATCAGCAACAGCTTGTACTTGAGGAGTGTTTTTAGGATAAACGATTGGCTCATTGGACATTATTCCTTGTAACCATTCTTTGGTTTTATCTTCTCCCCAAGTTAATCTCATTCCTGTGAGCATAGCTTGAAAAGAACCATTTGATGGTGCCCAACCTAGTTTCCCTTTCCATTTAGGATCAGTTAAATCCATCATTGAACTTGGTAATTCAGATTCATTTAAAACGTTTGGATTATAAACAAGTGTCCTTGCTCTTCCAGTTATTCCAATCCACTTACATCTCATTGTATGATCGATAATATTATATTCTTTAGCTGAAACAGCCCATTCGGGAATAACATCACAAATTTCCGCTGGCATAGAATCAAACATATCAATTACAGCACCAAGTCCACCTGGATCCTGTGCATAAAAAACATCAGCAGGAGTTTTATTTCCCTCCTCATTTAATAAACTGACAATTTCAGCCGTTTTACCATATTTAACCTGTACAGGAGTACCCGATAATTCTGAAAACTGCTCAATTATTGGACCAACCAGTGACTCAGATCTACCAGAATAAATAACCAAAGCTTTTCCTGTTTCAGTCAATTCTGATTGACTTGAACAACCCAAGAAAAACATTGTTATAGTAAGAAAAATGAAAAGCCCCAAAACATATCTATTTTTCAATTTCATTTTTATTATCTCCTATAATAATTTTTCAAATATATTTTAACTTGGACATTGTACTATGATTTGGTATACAATATTGTGTACTTATTTAGTGTACAATAGTCTTTTTTTTATTGTCAATAGTTAATTACAATGAAAATTATTTTTGAGTCGGAACTTTCAATAGAATAAATAAAATGCCTGTAATGCCTACAAAAAAAACTATAATTTTAATCCAGATAATATTTATAAAAAAAATAATAGCTAAGGCACAAAATAAAGTTATAGAGGAGACAGCCAGAACTTTTGAGTTTTTAGGCATTCCTAGACCATCGTAGTAATTTTTTATGTACTTACCAAATAATTTATTTTCAATTAACCAGTTATACAATCTTTCAGAAGATCTGATGTAACACCCTGCTGCTAAAATTAACCAAATAGTTGTAGGTAGACCTGGAACAAAGACTCCTACAAATCCTACTCCTACAAAGATAGAACCTAAGCTTATCCAGAGATATCTTATAAATTTATTCTTAGAAGGATTAAATTGTTTATTGGACAAAGCGTTATGGTCTTTCTTTATAAATTAATAAGTTAAATAATTGTTGACTTTTTCAATATACAATACCGTACATGAAAATCAATATAAATATTTCCATTATTAGTTTAATTCAAGTATGAGCATAATTGACATAAAGATTACAACGAAATAAGTTTAATTTGTTGTGATTAATTTTTTTTCTAAACCCAAGTATTTTTATGGCTGGAACATTGTTGTAGTTATGGCTGTAACCTCATCTTTATCAATGGCTTTAGGAGGTTTGAATTTTGGATTATTCATAAAACCAATGGGTGACGAACTATTAATAGGAAGGTCTTTCTTTGGATGGGCATCGACTTCAAGACAAATTGTCTCAGGAATCACTAGTCCTTGGATAGGGAAATGGATAGATTTATATGGTTCAAGAATCCTTTTACCTGTTTCAATAATAATTGTAGGAATTTCTTTGATATTTCTTGGTTATAATTCATCAGGATATATAATGATTGTAATTTTTGGCATAATGGGGATAGCAGGAATGGGCGGTCCAGGGGCTCTAATTACCACAGTTCCAATAACTAAGTGGTTTATACAAAAAAGAGGGAAAGCATTAGCAATAGCTTCATTAGGAGTTCCAATTGGTGCAATGATTTTTGTACCTCTTACTCAATTTTTTATAGATATTTATGGTTGGAGAAACACATGGATTATATTTGGAACTATCGCAATAATAATAGTTGTCCCTCCATCACTTCTCATTCTTCGTAGAGAGCCAGAAGATATAAATCAAAAGCCTGATGGAATTACTTCAGGAATAAAAGAAAACTTAAACACTAAAGAATTTTCATGGAATACAAAAGATGCTATAAAAACAAAAGTATTCTGGAAAATCACATTTTGCTTAACAATGATTTCTATGGCCACTGGGACAATTGCAATTCACAGAATTCCTGCTTTTATGGATAGAGGGCTTGAGCCACAACTTATAGCTTTAGCAACTGCTTTTGATGCAGTTTGTGCAGGAATAAGTACTTTTTTTATAGGATATTTAGTAAATAAATTTAATATTAGAATTTTAGGCAGTATAGCTTTTTTACTTTTATCAATAGCTAGCTTAATAACTATCTACGCTTATTCTTTTACAGCAATATTCATCTCTATGGCAATTTTTGGATTAGGGATTGGAGGATTAATGTTTATTCACTCTTACATTTGGGCAGATTATTTTGGTAGAAAAAACGTGGGAGAATTAAGAGGTAAAGTTACCCCCATAATTTTGATTGTTGGAGGTTTAGGTGCTCCCATTTCTGGATATGTCAGAGATATAACTGGATCATATCAAAGTATATGGTGGATAGGGCTTGGATTGATGCTAATAACTACAATTATTTTCTTTTCTTGCAAAAAACCCATCCCAAAAAATTTATAATTTAATTTTTATATGCGATATAATAATTTGATATATAAAATGGTTTTGGAGAGTGAATTGATAAAAAAATCAATACTGTTTATTGTAATATTAGCTTTATTTGGGTGTTCAGCTGCATCGGAAATTTCATCTAGAGTATCCGAGAAAGAAGCTTCATCCACTAGTACTACTAGTACTATAAGTAAAGAGTCAAAACTTTATAGCGACCCTATAACTCTCCAACAACTAGGTTTTGAAAATACTCTCCCGGATATAATGTTGCAAAACTATCTTGTACTTAAGGAATTCAAAGAAACAGAATCCAAATTAAAGAAAAAAGGATATGATGTTTATGACGGCTACGTAGAAGCATCAACAAAATCAGGATCTGACAAAATTTCAATAGATTTAAGTGGAGGTAGAGCTCTTGTATCAACTAAAGATGACATGATGTTTATTGTATACAGATCTACAAGTGGAGACAGAACAGACTTTACAAAAAATGTATTAACAGATCTAGATGGAGCTTTAATTGCGCCTGAATGGTACGATGGAGAAAATTCAGATTCAGTATTGATTCATAGAGGATTTGATACTGAATATACTAGATTTAGAAATAAAATATTAAACATTGCAGCAAAAACTGAAAGCAAAAAATTCATTATCTCGGGGCATAGCTTAGGCTCGGCATTAGCAACATTAACTGCTTTAGATCTTGCATCTAATTATAAATATGATGTATCTGTTGTTACTTTCGGCTCCCCAAGAGTAGGTAACAAAGATTTTAGAAAAGTTATGGAACAATATGTGCCTGATAATTACAGAATTTATTTCCCTGATGACCCAATAGTTAGTATACCTGGATTGCTTATTGAATATGAGCATGCTGGAATAGCACTTGGTATATCAACTGAAGGAACTCAAAATAACAAAATATCCACTGATAATTTTGGAATTGCAGCTTATAAATCAATTTTTAATGAAAATTTCAAGGTTCATATGATTGGAAATTATATTAAATCTATAAATACCATATTACAAAGTTGTTACCAGGATGAACAATATTGTTTTAATTTGAGAAAAGGAATTGAAGTAGCAATGATTGAAAGAGAAACAATGAATCAATATAGATCAATATTTAAGGCTAAACCTGAAGAATTTAAGGATGCTTTAGTAATAAAATCAAAGGATGCTGTAGCAAAAAAACAGAAAGAACTGGAAAAGAAAACTGAGGAATCCATTTCTAATCTTGAAGACTTCATCAAAGATAATCAAGAAAAAATTGAAACAGAATGGTTTAAAAATTACAAAACAATGGCCGAATCCAAAGCTAAATCTTTGATTGAATAGTAAAAATATTTAACTTTTAATACTAGAAATATATTTAGATATTGCTTCTGATGCTGATTCAAATAAATTTGAAAAAGGTTTTGCATGTTTTGGAAATGGATGGGGGCTGTAACCGATTATGTCATTAAAAACCTGTACTTGCCCATCAGTATATGAACCTGAGCCAATACCTATAGTAGGAATATTTAGACTTAAAGTAATCTCCTTAGCTAAATTTTTTTCAATAAGTTCTAGGACTACTGCGAATGCTCCCGCATTTTGAACTTCTCTAGCGTCTTCTAACAAGTGATTATATTCTTCATTATTTTTTCCTAGAATTTTGTAATCCTTTTTAAACTTTATACTCTGTGGAACAATACCAATATGAGACATTACTTTTATATTGTTATTCGTAAGATGTTCTATTATTTCTCTTTTATCTTTCCCACCTTCTAATTTAATTGCATCAGCTCCAGAATTGATTAATATTTTGGAATTTTTCAAAGCTTCTTCATTGGTTTCATATGTTTTATATGGCAGATCTGCTACTAAAAAAGTTTTAAGTTTAACATTATTAATTGAGCGAGTTGCCCTGTCCATGTCTTCTATTGAAACTAAACTGGTTTGATCGTAACCTAAAGTAGTCATGCCATAGCTATCACCAACAAGTATAATATCTGCAGGTGATTCATTAACTATATACCCGCTAACATAGTCATAAGCCGTAATCATCACTAAATTATTTTTAGATTTCTTAAATTTTTTTATATCAATTAAATCTAATTTTTTTTTCATCTTAGTTATCTAAAAACATAATTATCAATTAATCTTACGTCTCCAACATATGCAGCAATCAAAATGACAAAAGGACCTTTAATGTATTTTATTTCTTTAAAAGTATCCAAGGTTCTAATCGTCACATATTCTAATTTAATCTCTTCTACTTTATCTAAGTAATCTATCACAATTTTACAAACTTCATTAGTAACTACTTGGCCTGTTTTAAAAGCTACAATAGCAAGTTCCAATGATTTACTGATCGACTGTGCTGAAATTCTTTGACTTTTACTAAGTAGATGATTTCTACTAGAAAGAGCTAGTCCATTGGAATCTCTAACGGTTTCAACAGGTTCTATTTTAATATCCATTGAAAAATCATAAACCATTTTTTCTATTAATTTTAATTGTTGAAAATCTTTTTCTCCAAATAAAGCTATATTAGGTTTTGTGATATTAAACAATTTCATAACGACAGTAGAAACTCCATCCATGTGCCCTTTTCTATAATTTCCTTCTAATTCATTATTTAAATCATTGATTTTTATGACTGAATTGAAATTATGATTGTACATTTCATCTTTATCAGGCATAAATACTATATCTACTTTATTATCTTCGAATATATTTAAATCTGAATCAATTGAAATAGGGTATCCAGCATAATCTTTATGAGAATCAAATTGTTTAGGATTTATAAAAAGAGAAGCAATAGTTATATCAGATATCTCTTTTGATCTTTTCAATAATGCCTCATGTCCTTTATGTAATGATCCCATTGTAGGAACAAGAGCAACTTGTTTTGAAATCAAAGCTCTTTCATAAAACATTTCTCTTATGTTATTAATAACTTTCAAAATTATAAATAAAATTTTGGTGGAGCCTGGGAGGATCGAACTCCCGACCTCCTGCGTGCAAGGCAGGCGCTCTCCCAGCTGAGCTAAGGCCCCTTTCATCATTATTCTATTTTATATTAGTATCAAGTAAAATTACAAAAAATAAATAATAATTAAATTCAAATTTGTTTTCTATTTCAAAAGAGCTAATATAGATGTAAATTTAATTTAGCTCAAATTTTTTCCCGGGTAGTCTAATGGTAGGACAGAGGACTTTGACTCCTCCAGTCCTGGTTCGAATCCAGGCCCGGGAGCCAAAAAAATTTTACATCTCTTGATCAACGGACAAGTGGAATTCTGATAAATCATGCCCGGTAACAGTGCTCCAAGGAGTTTCAACCACATAATGATCTTTACCAATTTCTACCAATGGAGGTCTTTCTTTTGTGAATTTGTGATTTTTTCTAACCTCTAAAGGAGTTCGAGACATAAAAACATCTCCTGGTGGTGGATTTACAGGAGAAACTACTTCTCCTGGCAAAACAATTTCATCTCTAACAATGTCAGGATGAGAAGGTAAAGCGGCTGATATTAAAGCATTTGTGTACAAATGAGTTGGTTTAGCAAAAATAGCCTCTGTATCTCCATACTCCTGAACAACTCCAAGATACATAACTGCTGTCACATGACACATATATCTTACTGTTGCTAAGTTATGAGCGATAAGAATAAATGCTAGATTATGCTCTTCTTGTAAATCAACAAGTAAATTCATTATTTGAGCTCGAATAGAAACATCTAATGCAGATACAGGCTCATCTAAAACAATCAACTTAGGATTCAATGCTAAAGCTCTAGCAATACCAATCCTTTGACGTTGACCTCCTGAAAATTCATGAGGATAAAGATTCCCTTGATATGGATTTAAACCCACTTCAGCAAGTAAATCTCCAGCACGTGTATCTCTCTCTTTTTTTGTCATTGTTGTATTTATTTCTAGTGGTTCTGCAATAATAGTATTAACACGCATTCGAGGATTTAAAGATGACCAAGGGTCTTGAAAAACTGCTTGAACAGATCTTCTCATTTCTTTTCTTCCTGCAGAAGTTAAAGTCCTTACGTCTTCACCTTGAAAATATATTTGACCTACAGGAACCTCTCCGTCAGTAGAAGGTTCTTCTAGTCCTAACACCATTTTAGCGGTCGTTGTTTTACCACATCCAGATTCTCCAACCAAACCAATGGTCTTACCAGGAGTTACATCAAATGAAACATCATCTACTGCTTTAAGCCAATCAATTTTTCCTATAAACGGAATAGCCTTATTTGCCTGATACCATTTTCTAATATTTCTCACTTGAATAATGGGGTCACCATCATTGGAACAACCCACTGCAGGTGGAATATGTGAATAGTCTACTTTTTCTTCTGTAGTCATCATTTACCTCATTTTAAATCTTTAATTATTTGTTAAATCTCTAACCATATGAAACTTTATCTTTGTACTTATCAAAATCCTTAACAGAACATCTTGATAGTTGCACAAAATGATTCGGTTTCGCTTCAATCAATTCAGGTCTAATCAATGCATCTTTTTCATCATATTTTAAGGGAGATCTTGGTGCAAAAGAATCTCCAGGGGGCAAATCATACAACAGTGGAGGTTGACCTTCTATCTGTGGCAATCTCCCTGTTTTCTCTTCAAGCTTTGGAACTGAACCTATTAATGCTTTAGTATATTCATGTAATGGGTTATTAAAAATCTCCCTTACATCAGCCATTTCTACAATCCTACCTGCATACATTACTGCTACTCTATCGCACATTTTAGCCACTATTCCAAAATCATGAGTTATAAAAATAATTGCGGCACCAGTTTCTGATTGTATTTGTTTCAAAAGTCTTAGGTATGCTGCTTGTATAGTAACATCCAATGATGTTGTTGGTTCATCAGCAATAATAACATCAGGGTTTGAAGAAATTCCAATTGCTCCAACCACCCTTTGTCTCATACCGCCTGATAGTTGATGAGGATAATCTTTTGCTCGAGTCTCAGCAGCTGGAATTCTAACTTTTCTAAGAGCATCTACTACTTTTTCCCATCGAGTCTTACCTCTTACTTTTTGATGGATCCCTATGGCTTCTCCCACCTGATCATTTATATCAAATACAGGATTCAAAGCCTGCATAGGATCCTGTAATATCATAGATATTTCTCCGCCCCTAACGGATGTCATTTGTGACTCACTAATTTGCAAAATATCTCTTCCATTTAAAATAACTTCTCCACCTACTATGTCACCTGGAGGAGATTGAATCAATCTCATAATTGACAATGCTGTTACAGACTTTCCAGATCCTGATTCTCCTACAATCCCCAAGGTCTCTCCTCTTCTTACCGAATAAGAAATACCATCGCATGCCTTTACTGTACCCCATTTGGTGGTAAAATTAGTTTGAAGATTTTTCACTTCCAAAACAACTTCATCTGTTATTGTTGAAGGTCCAAATCCATCTGTATCAAGACTTTTATTTGCAGTTGGTTTCTTAGTAGTTTTTGATGCTGCTTTTTTAACCATCCGTTTTAAGCTCCTTAATTTTTTTTCCGTGTTTTAACATTCTATTACAAGACGATATCATATTTATTCTCAAAAGCTACTTAAAAAAGGTGACAGTTTATAATTTAAATTTCTTCTTCAACCTTAGTTATACTATTCTTTAAAGCATCAACTAGAAAATCTATTTCATCTCTATTAATACTTAACGGCGGACACAGAGATATAACATCACCAGCCCTAAAAGAAATAACATCCCTGTCTAGCAAATAATTTGGAATCTTTTTTTGTAATTCATAGGTAGAAGGGATTTTAGTTTTATTCGATTTATCTAATACTAATTCAATAGCAACAAGCAAACCCAATCCTCTTATATCTCCTACTATCTTAGAGTTTTTTAATGGTTCAAGTTGTTCCAAGAGATATTCTCCCATGTTTTTAGATGCTTGTACCAAATCTTCTTTTTCAAATATTTCTAAATTTTTTAATGCCGCTGCACAAGAAACTGGATGACCACCAAAGGTGATTAAATGTCGAAACATTTCTTTTTCGGATCCTAAAAAGGAATCAGATATCTTTTTAGATGCGATAGCCGCACCTAACGGAGAATAACCACTCGTTAAAGCTTTTGCAACTGTTGTAATATCAGGAATTACATTCCAGTGATCTGTTGCAAAATATTTTCCAGTCCTTCCAAATCCTGTTATAACTTCATCCGCTATTAGTACTACATCATAATTATCGGCAATTTCTCGTAATCTCTGCCAATATTCTGGTGGAGGAATGTGAATGCCGTACGCTGCAGAAATTGGTTCAGCAATCATAGCAGCAACTGAATCTGGACCAGTATGTTTTATGGCTTCCTCAAATTGATTTGCACAATAAATTGCATATTTAACTGGATCTAAATTATTGGGAATCCTGTATGAATCCCAATTTTCAACATGTATTGTTCCTGGCATTTCAGGGCCCATGGTATCAGATGTTAAGGGTTTCCCCAAACTAACAGCCATAGCAGTCGCTCCATGATATGAATATCTTCGTGAAATAACTTTATATGCCCCAGATTTCCCTTGGTTCATTTGATATTTTTTGGCCATTTTTACAGCTGTTTCAACTGATTCTGATCCTCCAGATGTAAAAAAAGATCGAGCATTCTTATCAGGATATAATTTTGCAATCTTTCCTGCTAACTCTATTTGTGGAATACAAGCACCATTAGCTGGGGGTGTTTCGATTGCGCAGGCTTGATCATAAATAGCTTTGGCTATTTCCTCTCTTCCATATCCAGCAGATTTAAACCATAATCCACCCATTGAGTCCAAATATCTATGGCCATTTACATCGGTAACCCATACTCCTTCACCTTTGACAAAAATTTTCAAATTTCCAGCCCAATCATTTATTTGCTGAGCATGCATAAATAAATTTTGAGAAGCAAGATTCTGAAGTTCTTCTATTTTTTCTCCTGAAATATTTAATTGATCCTGAATCATAGTAAGTCACCTATTATTTATAGTTTAATTCATTATAACCGATTGTTATTATTAGGCCACCAATTTTTTTCTTTAAGTAAAACAGCAATACTTGGGACTAGAAATGCTCTGATAACAAAGGTATCGATTATAACACCTATACTTACTGCGAAACCAAGTTGGAAAAGGTCCCGAAGTGGAAGGGTCGCGAGTATAGCAAAAGTACCTGCTAAAATTATTCCAGCTGAAGTGATAACTCCTCCTGTTTGACCAATTGCATCCTTTATTCCTTCAGTCATTCCCAATGACTTCGTGCTTTCTTTTATTCGGGACATTACATAAATATTATAATCGGCACCCAAAGCTACTAGAAAGATAAACATCCACACTGCATTTGCATAAGCTACACCCGAATGCCCAAATATGTATTGGAAGAAAAATATAGCTATTCCAAATGTTGCTGTGTAACTAATAATCACGCTTATTAATAAATAGAAAGGAGCAATTAAAGATTTTAGTAAAATAATCAATATCAACAAAATAGCCAATAGAATTATTGGTCCTAATAAAGTCATATCATGATCAATAGATTTTTTAGTATCCAAAGCTACAGAGGTTTCTCCACCAACATAAAAATCATACCCGGACATTTTAATATTCTCTAGGGTGTTTCTGATTTCAGTAATTATTTGTTGGCTTTTCAAAGAATAAGGATCATCCTTAAGAATTATTTGAATGTTTAATGTAGAATTATCTTCCGATACAAAGCGCATATTTTCATAAAATGCTTCAGCACTAGATATATCACATAAACATATTTTACGAGTTTCTGGGTAACCGTTCGGACGTAAATATCCAGAAATTCTAGTAATACCTTCTATTGTTTCCAAATTTGAATAGATTAAATTAATATATTCTTTATCATTAATTATTTCTTTTACTTCGGATGAAAATACTAATATTTCAGTCGGAGCTAATTCTCCTTCTGGAAATGAATCTCTAATAATCTCAAATCCTTTTTTTGAATCTGTGGAATCTGGATATCCATCCAAAGAATTAAAACTCGGCTTAATAAATAATCCTGGAATAGACGTTATTATTATCCCCAATATGGTTACCATCAATATCATTCTAGGTCTATTTGCTACTAAGGAGCCAATTTTAAACCAAAAACCTTTCTGTTTAACTTTTATTTTCTTATCTATGTTAATAGGCCAAAAAATCTTTTTACCAAATAAAACAATAGCTGGAGGCATAATAAATAAACCTGATAAAAGAACTACAAAAATCGCAGTTGCTAGCATGGGTCCTAATGCTCTAAAAGATCCATATGTAGCAAATACAAGTGCGATCATTGCAACAATAGTAGTCCCAGCAGATCCTACAATTGAAGGTCCTATTCTAGACATAGTAACTTGCATAGCTTCCCATTTATCTTTGCCTAATAATAATTCTTCTTTATATCTAGAAACTATAAATAATGCATAGTTTGTTCCCGCTCCAAAAACTAGCACGGACATTATTCCAGTTACTTGTCCATTTAGTGGTAAATCAAAAGTTTCAGATAGAAATGCTGCTATAGATTGAGACAAAAATAAAGAAGATCCGACTATAACCAGAGGTAAAATTGCTAATATTGGGGATCTATAAATGATGAATAATAAAACTAATACCAATATAACTGTTGTTATGGTTATTCTAAGATCAATACTTTTAAATACTTTAATAGCATCCACTAAAATACCTGCTGGTCCAGTCAAATGAATTTCAGTTTCAAGGTTTGGGTTTTGTTGATTCAAAAATTCAGATTCTTCTCTAATCCACTCAATAGTCTTTTCGAATTTTTCTGATGCGGGATTTCCAGCAAAAGTAATTATTGAAAGCATAGTCGTTTTATCTTCACTCAATAAATTTGATCTAGCTAACGGGGTATTAAATATAGATGTAATTTGAAAAATATTTTCATATTTATTATCTGTTTGAATTTTGGTTAGAAAAGAATTGATAAGATCTAATTGTTTAGTATCAAATCCACTTTCATTATAAAAGACTAAGGTGCCTGGCAATCCATCTTCCATAGGAAATTTTTCGTTTTTCATCTGAAGATAATTTTTTGATTCAGAATCTACAGGTAAAAAATCTTGCCTATCATTAGTGGTAACTTCAGAAAGAGATGGAGTCAAAAAAGCAATTACACCTATCAATATAATCCATAAAAAAATAGCAGAAAATGATTTAGTTTTATTTGAAGCCAATTTAGAAAAAATATCGAACATGAAAATCTAAAAATTATAAATTTTTTTGATACTTCTTTAGTTTACAATAATTTATTAAATAAAATCATTACCTATCAATAATATAATAGCTTCTATTCTAAAGGTAAAATTATCTGAAATGTTATTCATGAAAAGAGTAAAAAGAAATATTTAATGAACAAATGAAATTTAATATGTTGGTTTATAATGATTAAGTATTATAACTTTCCCGAGTAGCTCAGCGGTAGAGCAGCTGACTGTTAATCAGCGGGTCACAGGTTCGAATCCTGTCTCGGGAGCCATAAGAGTTTATTTAACAGTGATATAGTCTATATTTTTATTTATTCCATCTATGTGACTGACATTTAAATATGTACACGCTGATCGTAATCCTCCAAGAATCTCTTCTACAGTTCTATTGACATCTCCCTTATCTTCAATCCATTTTACGCTTCCTTCTGAAGCTCTATAAGACTTTTTCTTACCGTCATGATTAGACATAGCTTGTTCGGAGCTCATGCCATAATATTGTCTGTGTTTTTTTCCATTAATTTCCTTTATTGGAGAGCCACCTTGCTCATGACCAGCTAAAAGACTACCAAGCATTGCAAAATCTGCACCTGCAACAAAAGATTTCACAATATCACCTGAGTTTCTAATTCCTCCATCAGCAATAATTTTTACTCCTAGATTTACAGCTTCATTAGAACATTCATCTACAGCTGAAAATTGAGGATATCCAATCCCTGTTACAGTAGAAGTATCACAAACAGAACCACTACCAATACCTATTTTAACCAAATCTGTACCTGCTTCTGATATAGCTTTTACTCCCTCTTTTGTTACTACATTCCCCGCTGCTAAAATTAAATCTTTTCTTTTTTTTCTAATTTCATTTATCATATTGTGGTATTTAACTAAGTAACCATTAGCAATATCAAACATTACAAATTTAAATGTCTGGTTAGTTAAATCTTCAATAGAATAAATTTTATCCAAAATGTTATTTGGATTTTCTAAACCAAAAGTTATAAAGGAGTAATTTATATCAACACCAGATGCTATAGCTTCGACCCATTCAGAATCACTATAATATTTTGAAATTGCTGTCAAAATCTTATTTTTTTGTAGAGCTCTTGCAGTTTCAAATGTACCCACATAATCCATATTAGAGGCAATTACAGGAATCCCTTCCCAATTATTTCTAGAAAATTTAAATTTTTTTTTAGATTGAAGATTAACTTTTGATCTGGAATCTATATTTGTTATTTTAGGAGGTATTAATACATCTTTGTAATTTAATTTCAATGAACATCCTTTTTTTATTGGCAACAAAACTATTTTATAAGTTTTTAAAAAGTTGGCAAATCTCGTATATAGCAATAGAATATATTAAAATTTAAAAAGGAAGAAATGGGAAAAATATCTGTTGTACAGTGGGGAACTAAGCATGGACATGCAAGAGGGTGGTTAGAAAGGTTACTTGAATCAAAAGAAATAATTTTCCAAGGAATATACGAACCTGATGAAAAAAGAAGAACCCAATTAATTGAATCTGAAGATAAAATTTGGAAAGATCTCAATTGGCTCACAATCAAAGAAGAATTTTTAAAAAACCAGAACATTAAAATTGTTTTTATTGAAGAGTCTAATGCATTGAGCTTGGAGGCTTTGGAATACTGTGTAAAAAATAACAAGCATGTTTTACTTGATAAACCAGCAGGATATAATTATGAAAAATTTCTAAAACTTGTAGAAATTGCAACTAATAAAAATTTGATTGTGGAAATGGGATATATGTTTCGTCAACATGATGGCTTTAGTAGAATAGCTAAATGGTCAAAATCAGGAAAATTAGGCGAAATCTTTATGATAAGAGCACACATGTCCACAAATCTTCCTGAAAAAAACCCTATTAACAACGAAATATCTAGAGAAGGACTTTCAAAATTTAGTGGTGGAGTTTTATATGATCTTGGTGGCCATATGTTAGATCAAATTTGTTGGATATTAGGCAGACCAATAAAGGTAACCTCTTTCTTCAAAAACAATAATTCTAAAAACAAAAAATTTATAGATAATGCTGTTGTAATTTTAGAATTTAAGAATGCTATGTCAATAATAGATATTGCTGCAATGGAAACTACACCTCCTGCAAGAAGATTTGAAGTATATGGTTCAAAAGGATCAGCAATAATGGAACCTTTTGAACCAGCAGAAAAAATTAGATTATGTCTAGATGAAACTTTTGAAGATTTTAAAAAAGGTGTAAATACAGTGAGTATCAAAGATGTCCCAAGGTATCATGAGCCTTTCAACATCTTTATAAATCGAGTGTTAAATAATACAACTCCAATAAGAGAATCAAACCACGAAATTTTAGTACAAGAAACTTTAATGAGAGCAATAGGAGCAATAAATGAAAAAATATAAAGTAGGAATAGTAGGATGCGGTGGGATAGGACATGCTCATATGGAAGGATATAAAAAATTAGATAACGTTGAAGTTATAGCGTGTTGTGACAAAATTGAAGCAGCTGTCGAAACTTACCAAAAAGAATTTGATATCCCTCAAGGATTCACTGATTTAGATAAAATGTTATCAATTGCAAAACCAGAAATTATATCTGTTTGTGTTTGGCACCTTCTACACGATGAAATAACAATTCAAGCAGCAAACTCTCCTTATGTGAAAGGAATCATTTGTGAAAAACCTATGGCAATAGGAACTTACAAAGCTAAATCTATGGTAGATGCTTGTAAAAAAAATAATGTAAAACTTGTCGTATCACACCAACGTCGCTTTACTCCTGGATGGACCAAAGCAAAAGAAGTAATTGAATCAGGTGCTATAGGTGATCCTTTGAGGGCAGAGTTAAGGGTTAAAGATGGTTTATTAAACTGGGGGACACATTCAATAGATGGAGCAAGGTATATCTTGGGAGATCCTAAAGCAAAATGGGTCGTTGGTGCAGTAGAAAGATATACAAATAAATTTGAAAGAGATACTCCTATTGAGGATTCATGTATAGGACTTATTCATTTTGAAAAAGACATTCAATTTTTCATTCAATCAGATCTTATGGATAATGAATGCGATGCTGGTAAATTTGAAATATATGGATCAAATGGTTTTTTAAAAGTCACTGAAACAGATTTGAAAATTTTTAATAAAGATTCAAAAGGATGGAAAAATATAGATTTAGATTTGAAGGAAGGTGACAAAGCAATTGGTGGAAATATGAATGCTGAACAAACTAAAGAGTTGATCAAATGGATTGAAGGAGGAAAAAAACACAGAGGTGCAGGAGATATTGCAGCAGAAACTGTTGAAATTATGATGGGCATCTATGAATCAGCAAGATTAAACAGAGTAATAAATTTCCCAATTAAAGAAAAAGACTATCCTCTTTCACTTATGATTGATGAAGGGAAACTACCTTTAGAAATTAAAGAAAGATACGATATAAGAGGTTTTTTGAACAGAGAAAACATTGACGAAGTACTATATGCAAAGCTCAGAGACGATGGATTAGCACATCACCAAGCTATGCAAATAGTTAACCGAAATGAATAAAATTTATTTAGCTTTGGAAGTAAGTATTCCTGTTCCAAGTATTATTATCAATATTCCCCAGATTAATTGTGATATATTAAAAATCTGATAACCAATTGTTTCATTAACTGGCCAAATTAGATTTAGAATCAAGAAAACAATACCTGCAATCATTAATCCATAACCAACAATCATATTTAACATAGTATTTAGATAATGATCTCCAGATTTAACTATTATCCATCCAGTGAAAATAGTTGCTAATAACAAAACATAACCTGACATTGCAAAAACACCCCAATATGCACCATAAATACCTGCGGATGCTGAAACTGCAACAATTTCTGAAATTCCTTCTACATTAGCTTGTGCGATAGCTGTTGGGTCGCCTCCAGCTGCTGCTTGTGCTGCTATTCCGGCTTTTTGACTTGCATCTATAACTTTTTCAGAAGAAGAAGCAAAAGCATTTCCAAGAGCTAAAGTTCCCAAAAACAAAGCTATCGCTATAACTGTCAAAGCCATAGCTAGACCTTTAAATTCTGTTTCTCTATCTCCTATTCCTCGATAAATTCCCAAAAAACCATTTAGAAAAATCAAACATCCGAATCCTAAAATTATGATAAGTGTTTGAGTTGTACCTTTTTCTAAACCAACATTATTAGTCATTGCAGAAAAGCTAATTGCATCTCCTCCGGTTATACCCGCACTGTTGCCGGGGATCAAAAAACTAGCTATTATGATAACCAACACACCTATAATAAGACTTAATCCCGTTATAGTTTTGGACATATAAAAAACCTCCTATTAATTTATGCTAAATCATTACACGTTGATAAACTAAAAGCAAATAAACTAAATTGAATTCATTTTGATATTTATTTTATTAAGTTTAAAATGATCATGAAAAAGGAAAACACATTGAACTATTCAGTATTAAATCTTATAAAAAAATATTTCCCAGTAATTACATTTTTTATTGTAAGCTCAATATTAATACTTCAATTGATCAAAATACTTAATGTATCATTTATTGATTCTTTATTAGTTGGATTACTTTTAGGAATGACTATTAATAATGTTACATTGATACCAAAATTTGAATCATTGGACAAAAGTGCAAAATTTGCAGGGAAACATATATTAGAGTTTTCTGTCATGTTAATGGGAGCAAGCATTTTTTTCCCTGATCTTATAGATAATGGTTTGAAAATATTGTTGATAATAATTATAGGGATATCTGGCTCTATGTTTATTTCATATTTAGTAGGTCATAAAATATTTAAATTAGAAAAAAAATTAGCCACTCTAGTTGGAGTTGGAAATTCAATTTGTGGTAATTCAGCTGTAGCTGTAGTCGCGCCAGTGATAAATGCTAATTCATCTCAAATAGCAGCAGCTATAGGAATAAGTGCTATTTTAGGAGCAAGTCAAATTATTCTTTTACCTTTGTTAGTACCAATCTTTGGAATTGAAGAATTTGAATATGGTCTTGTAGCTGGACTTTCCGTGTACGCAGTTGCTCAAGTTGTTGCTGCAGCATCTACTATCGGACCACAAGCGGTGAATGTTGCTACTTTAGTTAAGTTAACACGAGTCATTTTATTAGCACCTCTTATTTTTATACTAAAATTCTTTTTCAAATCTGAAAATATTCGTAAATCAAATGACAGTTTACATACAAAAATATTTAAATTTTTACCATGGTTTATAATAGGTTTCTTAGGTTTATCTTTACTAAGAAGTATAAACATTATTGATCAAAGTCTAGGACAAGATATTAGGAGTATAGCTAAGTATCTATTTATTATTTCGATGATAGCAATTGGATTGTCGGTTGATATTAAAAAAATTATCGATGTTGGTCCTAGAGTTGCAATAACTATAATTTCCATAATCAGTTTTATGATATGTGTAGGTTTAATATCTTCTAAATTTATTTAAAAAAGTTTTAAGATATTAAAAAGATTGCGCTATCTGCATTCAAATTTGGATTTTCTTCTATTATTTTTGAAGTGTTAGAATTCAAAAATAAAGACTTGATAATTTTAATATTTTTTTCTTTGCAAAATTCTATAAAATCTAGAATGGATGGAAATCTTACATTCGGTGTATCATACCAATTATAACCATACCAACCAGAACTCTTAGGAGCTCTTCCTTCATTGTAAAACATCTCTCTCATGGGTTGGTGAGCAAAGTTTGGGAATGAAACTATGCCAAATTTTGATACTCTAGTCATTTCTTTTAAAATTTTCTCGACATTTTTAATTGATTGTAAAGTTTGAGATAATATAGCTACATCAAACTTTTTATCTTCAAATTTTTCCAAACGACTATCTAAATCACTATGAATAACTTTTATGCCCTTCCTAATGCATTCGATTACATTTGCTTGATCTATTTCAACTCCCAATGAAGAAGAAATTCCTCTAGAAATCAATCTATCAATTAAATTACCATCTTCACAACCTAAGTCTAAAATTTTGGCATTATCCGGAATTAGCTCAGAAATATATTGGAAATCTATTCGATTGTCCAGTCCTATTTTTATTTTGTCATCTAAATTTTTGTTTTTTGTAATTGTTGTATTTTTTTCATTGAAAAGAACATCAAAAAACGACTGAGTTATTTGTCCAAATTCACCTACATCTTGTAACAATAAAAAAGCATCATGCCCAGCGTTAGATTCAACATTACAATATGAGACTTTTTTTGAATTATCAATTAGTGATTCAACAATATTTAGTGATTGAAAAGATGGATATAACCAATCACTAGAAAAACTTATAATCATCCAATCACATTTAGATTTTATAAGATTTTTTGACAAAGTTTTTTTATCTGAGCCTAGATCAAATAAATCCAAGGCAGTAGAAATTGTTATATAACTATTCGCATCAAATCTTTCTACGAATCTTTCTCCTTGGTATGCTAAATAACTTCCAATAGAAAATTTTTTTTCAAAACTGGTAGATATTTCTCTGGGATTATTTCTATCTATTTCAAATTTTTCATTCATAGCCTCTGGAGAAAGATATGTTATATGGCCTAACATTCGAGCTAATGCCAAGCCTATATCAGGCTTCTTTTCCTGATTATAATAGTTACCAGAATTAAAGTTAGGGTCACTAATTATAGAATTTCTCCCAACAACATCAAATGCTAATCCTTGAGTTGTCAATCTAGGTGATGATGCTATGGGTACACAACCTAGGATTTTATCAGGATATCTAGTAGCCCACTCGAGACATTGAAATCCACCAAGTGATCCTCCGACCACACCTAATAATTTATCAATTTTCAAATGATCAATAAGATTTTTTTGTACATTTACCATATCTCCAACGGTAATTAAAGGAAAATCTGGACCATAGTAATTACCTGTTTTCTTATTTATAGAATTTGGTCCAGTAGTTCCTCTACAGCTACCAAGGATATTGGAACAAATTACAAAATACTTATCAGTATCTATGTACTTACCAGGACCAACCATAATATCCCACCATCCAGGAATATCATCTGGATTATGTTTTGCGACATGAGAGTCTCCAGTTATAGCATGACATATCATAATACAGTTAGATTTTTTATAATCTAACTTTCCATAGGTTTCATATGCAACAACAACATCTTCAAGAAAACCTCCACGTTCTAAATTTAATCTAAATGGAAGTTTGAATTCTTTGAGATATTTTGAATATTGATAAGTCCTATCTTCATCTGAACTATTAAAATCTTTCATTTATTAATCCCAATTGTCCATGCAATGCTATCCCTCTCAATTTAATTAAGGGATAGCATCAATTTATTATTATGATAAAGCTTGATCTATATCATTAATAATATCATCTACATCTTCAATCCCTATTGATAATCTGATGTATTCCGGAGTCACACCAGTTCTTTCTTGTTCTTCCTCAGTCAATTGAGAATGAGTTGTTGAAGCAGGATGGATAACAAGTGTTTTTGCATCACCTATGTTAGCCAAGTGGCTTGCAAGGTTAACTTTATTGATAAAATTAACAGCTGCCTCTTTGCCTCCTTTTATACCAAATCCAATAATAGCTCCTACTCCATCTGGAAGGTATTTCTTACCTCTTTTATGGTCAGGATGACTTTTTAATCCAGGATAATTAACCCATTCTACATTTTTGTGTTTATTAAGAAATTCTGCTACTTTTTGTGAATTCTCACAATGTCTAGGCATTCTTAAATGTAAAGTCTCTAGACCTTGTAAAGTTGCCCAGGCAGCAAATGGACTCATAGCAGCACCTGTATCTCTAAGCCAATGTGTACGAATGTGAATCAAATATGCAATGTTTCCCATTGGTCTTAGTACTTCTTCAAAAATTGCTCCGTGATAAGATTCAGTAGGAGCACAAAATTCTGGCCATTTCTCTGGGTTATCTGCCCATTTAAAATTACCACTATCCACTATTACCCCACCTATATGAACGCCATGACCTCCAATAAATTTGGTAGTGGAATGTATGACAATATCAGTCCCATGCTCTATTGGTCTAAGCAAATATGGTGTCATAACAGTATTGTCACAAAGTAATGGAAGTCCATTTTCATGACTGATGTCAGCTATCTTTTGAAAATCTGGAATATCGTTTTTCGGATTACCCAAAGATTCATAATAAACACATCTAGTGTTTTCGTCAACTAACTCATTTATTTTTTCTGGTTCGGATGGATCAAAAAATCTTACTTCTATACCTAATTTTGGAAAGGTTTGAGTAAATAGCGTCCAAGTTCCACCATATAAGCTTGTAGCAGAAACAAAGTTCTGCCCTGAATGCACAATTGTTAATAATGCAGCATTTATTGCAGCTTGACCTGAAGCAAACGCTAATCCTGTTACACCTCCATCTAAAGCGGCAATTCTTTTTTCCAACACATCATTTGTGGGATTCATCAATCTCGAATAAATGTTCCCAAATTCTGCTAATGCAAAAAGATTAGCAGCATGATCTGTATCATTGAACACATATGAAGTTGTAGGGTAAATTGGAACAGCCCTAGAATTCGTCGTTGGATCTGGTTCTTGTCCAGCATGCAACGCTTGTGTATTAAATTTATATTCCTCACTCATAATTAATTCTCCTTTAAAACAAAAAAACCCCATTTTGGGGTTTTTCTAAATTTTTATTACCTATGAAACTATTTTCTTACAACAAAAACTAGACGTCCCCCTCAGAGAAAGTCATCATCATTGACATGTTTTGTGTGTAAGTATTTAATTTCATAAATTGAAGTATACAACCATTATTATTAATTTTCAAATCTATGGATTAAACATTTGAACAAATATGTATCTATAATGATTAGTATTCTAAATTTAGCAAGTTGATAATTTGAACCCTATTATTGAAGTATTAAAATCTCGTGAATTTTCAAAACTTTGGTTTATTGGAGCCACAGGAATGACAATGCGATGGATTGAAACCATAGCATTGGGCTTTTACGTTTATGATCTAACTGGAGATGAATTTAAAGTTGGAATAGTATTTTTTTTTAGAATGTCTCCAATGTTATTTTTTGGTGCTATAGTTGGGGTTTTTGCTGATCAATATAATAAAAAAAAGATCCTTTCTTACATATTACTTTTAACATCATGTATTTACTTATTATTAGGAATTAGTGCAGTAACAGGGAATTTGGATTACACACAAATTTGCTTGGGAGCATTTTTTGCAGGATTAGCTTGGTCTATTGATTTTCCTATAAGGAGATCACTGTTAAGTGAAAAAGTTCAACCAAGACTATATTCAAGTGCAATTGGGCTGGATATGGCATCAAGCAATTTATCAAGAATATTTGGCCCAATCATGGCTGGAATTGTTTTAATGAAATCGGATTTATTCCCAATATATTTTTTTGGGTCTTTCCTTTTTATATGCGGCTATTTTATATCATTAAATCTAAAATATAATTTCAATCCTAAAAATGAAATAAATACCTTGAAAAATTTATCTTCTGAGTTGATTGAAGGAATAAAGTACATTTTTCAGAGCAAGATTTTATTAGCTATTTTATCAGTAACAATAATAATGAATTCTTTAGTTTTTACCTATCAAAGTCAAATTGCAGTTATTGTTTTAGAAAATCTCTCTAAAGGTTCCTTTCATATTGGCTTACTAGCCGGGTTAGAAGGTCTAGGCGCAACAATTGGAACTTTATTAATTGCCAATTTCTCTTTCTCTAGAGCTCACATGAAGATCTTCTTTATAGGTTCATTTTTGTTCGGTATTTCTATATTGATTTTCTCACAATCTAGTTCTTTATTTCTTTGTGGTGCTTTAATGATCATTGGAGGACTTGGAATGTCTGGTTTTGGAACAATGCAATCGATTATAGTCATTAGTAAAGCTGCTCAAAAAGTAAGAGGAAGAGTTTTAGGAGCATTAGCAATAACGATAGGCACTCAACCAATAGGAGCATTTATTTTAGGCTATTTTTCTAGAGAATATGGATCAAGTTATGCAGTATCTGTATCTATTATTCTAGCAATTGTAATACTATTATCTATTGGATCCTGGTATAAAGTATCAAAATTATCTAATTAAACACATAGTCTATTATTAGAGCAGTGATAACACCTAATATTGATGAAATTATTCCCACCGAAATAAATATTATCCATTTATTCATTATCGTCTAATATAATAATTTCATCATTTTGAGAAATCATTCCAGAAGTTTTAGGTGTTGCAAAAACATACATGTTTCCTGATAACTTTTTTATAAGATCGGGATCATTATATTTACTACTAGCACAAGCATCTTTGACTAATGTAATCTCCATGTTTATATTATCATTGACAACTATTCTTTGACCTTTTTTACAATTATTTAAATTAATACCATCAATCAATAAATTTTCCCTGAGTGATCCTTGTTTAAGTTCATGTTTATCATACAACGAACCTTCAACAATCATAATTTGTCTATCATTGTTAGGATCTGAATATCTATCTCCTTCAAATCCAATATCTTCCAAAACACGGATTTCGTTTTTATTAATCATGGGCATATTTGCACCCTGATTTAAATTAATTGATCTTATTTTACCCATAAAAGCCTCTTTTACAAAACGATAATTTGTTTGTTTTTATGTAAATAATTTTACACTTTTTATCCCCAAAAAAACCATTATAATTCCTAAAAAGTTTGTTACAAAAAGATTGAGAAATAAAAAAGTAAAATTTTTCATATTAAATAAATTAAAATTGTCAAATGCAAAAGTTGAAAATGTGGTAAGAGAACCTAAAAATCCTATGACTAAAAAAAACCTAAAAACTTCATTCAATTGAAATTTATTTTGCAATAAGCTCATTATTAATCCTATAAAAAAACATCCTATTATGTTAACAATGAAGATGCCCACAGGAAATTGAGTTGTGAAATGTTTATCAATAAATTGTGATAAGGTGAATCTTGCGGTTGCTCCTAATGCTCCTCCAAACATGAGCATAATAATATTAAAATAAAATTTTTCTATCATATCGTAATAGATTGTTTAAGAGTATTTATAACTAGAATGATAGAATAAGACGGAAATAATTTCTAGTAAACGTCACTCCCAGTATAAAGAAAGTACTATGCAAGAAGATATAAAAAATCTAGTAGATTTAAGATATTCTGTAAAGTTAAAATTAATGGTAAGTCTATTGTTCTGTCTTTTTGTTACCTCAATTAATCAATCAATTGTATCTATTGCAGGACCTTCTATAGTATCAAGCTTAGGAGGTTTCAATTATTATTCGTGGGTGTTTGCAAGTTTCTCATTAACATCAGCTATCGTAGTTCCGGTAATAGGGAAATTAAATGATAAATACGGTGCAAAAAAAATTATAATACCTTCCTTATTAATATTTTCTTTATCAACTTTTGCCTGTGGTCTTAGTACAAATATCTTGATGTTAATTTTCTTTAGAGCAATACAAGGAATCGGTTTTGCAGGCGTTATGGCAACTATTTGGATTGTTATTGCTTCTCTTTGGAAACCCATAGAAAGAGGGAAATGGTTAGGTATAACTTCTGCAGGATTCACGACCTCTGGCGTTATTGGTCCGATCATAGGAGCCGTTATAAATGACTATATAGGTTGGAGATGGATTTTTTTTACAAATGTTCCAATTTGTTTAATCGCCGCATTAAGCATAGTTTTTCTTTTCCCTAAGCAAAATGTGATTGATAAAAGTAAATTTGATTTAATCGGAACTACTTTATTCGGTTTATTTGCAAGTACTTTTCTTTTAGGAATTTCTATAGGAGGTCAGCAAAATTCATACTTATCAACGAATATTTTAATACTTTTTTTAATATCAATAATTACTTTGATTTTATTCATTGTAATTGAAAAAAAAGTAAAAGATCCTTTGGTCCCTTTATATTTGTTTAAATCTAGAATTTTCTCGGGAGGAATATTAGGATCACTATTTATAGTTATGTCTTGGACTGTATGGTCAGTCTTTTTACCTTTATCTTTAATTGCGGTATCTGGTTATTCTGCTTCCAAAGCATCTATGGCACTTATAGCGCTAGCAATTGGTTCAGCTTTTGGAGCGAATTTTTTTGGTAACTTGATTTCAAAACCAAAATTAACTTTACCAATAGCTATAAGTGGTTTCGCATCAATTGGGGTAGGTATGTTTGCGTGTGGATATACTAACCTAAATATTGGATATAATTTGGTAATTATCATGGCAGTTTTAGTAGGATTTGGATCTACTGGTACTTTTACTGCATTTACTGTTCCAATACAAAATAATCTTCCTGAAAACAAACTAGCAATTGTCACTTCCAGTTTACAATTTTCAAGGGTTTTTGGCATCTCAATGGGTAGTTCTTTATTAGGCGCGATCTTGCTAATGAATATGAGCAGTTTCAATTTTGATTTTCCTAGAAGTGAAATTTATAATCCAGATAACATTTCATCATTAGAAAAGATAAATGAAATCAAACATGAATATTTGAAAGAAAAAATTGATTTAGATATTTTTAATCATGATCTTGAGATATCAAAGTCAAACCTTCAAAATGCACTTAGCAAAGTATATTACAGTGCTAGTTTTTGTTCATTAATTGGTATAATTATTTCAATATTTACATTCAAAGGTATTAATCGACATCTACCCTTGGAGGAGGATTCAAAACCGAATGGATAGCCAATAATTTACCAACGGATTTATGTCCATTGAAAATTCCATGTCTAACTGCAATTTCAGCCATAAAAATATCCCCTTGAGAAAGAGAAATATCGTTTTCATCAGCGTATACACAATTTAATTTATTTTCTAAGCAAAACATTGATTCCTCATGCCTTGGATGATAATGAGTTGGAGCTATAGCTCCAGGTTCAAATATTAATTCTGAGAAATAGGTAGATTTGGCTCCTAAAAAATCACCAACCATATCATATCTCATAATCCCTTTCGCAAACTCGTAAGGTTTATTAATTGATCTATCATAAAATCCAGAATCTGGTTTTGATTGAATGTAATCTATTTCTTGTAATTCTACTTTTTCTACTTCTGTTGATGGAGAAACAGTAATTATAATAGCTTCAGATTTTCCATTATTTTCATACCCATGAGGATCATTTTGTTTTGCTAAAACACAATCTCCCCTATATGCATCAAATTCCTTATTCTCTAATCGAATCATAAGTTGACCTTTAACTATAAAAATAGATTCTTCAACATTAGGTATTTTATAAAATGGAGATCTTGATCCAGGTTCTAATATTATCTGAGATACTGACAGCATTTTTGACCCAGTTTCTTTACCTGTAAGAAGAAAAGATTTAGCTCCTTTAAATGGTACATTCGTTTTCAATTCATCTTTTCTATAAATACTCAATTTATTTCCTTACTATTTTTCTTTCCACGCCCTGTCCCAAAAATAATATTCAAATTCTAAAGACTCCTTAAATACTTTATTAGCTAATTCAGTATTAAGTTTTTTTTCTGAAGAATTTACAAAATTTTTTAGCCATTCTGTGGCTTGCTGATATTCAAGATTATTATAAGAATCTATCCATCTCAAGTGAAAAGATCCCTTTTTTGCACTATTTTCCTTTCCCAATTCTCTACCTATATAATCATATCCCCACTGACATGGTAAAAGTGAACAAGCGATGATATTAATATCATATTTATTTGCAATGGTTAAAAGATGATTACAATATGCTTTTGTTTCATAACTCATTTCTGAATCAAATAATTCATAATCATTAATTCCAAAATCTTTACAAAAATCTTCGTGAATTTTCATTTCAGAATTTAATGTTTCATCTAAGAGTTTAGACCAATAAGACATGATAGGTAGTTTTTCAGATTTAGATATAGCTATGGCTATTACTTTGCAGTACTCTATCAAAAATTTGTAATCTTGTATCATATAATATCTAAATTTATTAATGGTTAAAGATCCATCTTTAATAGCATTTACAAAAGGATGTTTTTTGTGAGTTTTATCCCATAGTTCTAAATTAGTTTCTCTTAATTTTTCAGATAATAACATTTATTTAAAATAAACCTTGATTAAAGATCCAGAATTAACAGATTTTAGAATTTCTAAATCACCTAGTAATTTCCCCATGATATTGGTAGAAGATGCGGGCCTTATTTCTCCGCTGCCACTAATAGGAGTAGGACCAAAGAATAAACATACTGCTTTACCAGGAGGCCAAAATGCTATATCTCCTAATTCAACAGTTTCTTTTGCCCATTCATCTTCCTTGATATCAACATCTGTTGAAAAATATATCTCTTCTCCCCATATCTGCGCAGAGCCTTCTATAGGTAAAATGTCAAGCAAAGCCTTAGAAGTTGGTGAATCATTAAGCATAGCTTGTATTTGGAAATCTCCAAAATCAAAAATTATATCGCTCATTTGGCCTTCATAAAATATAATAATTAAAAGTTTAACTTTTAAATGATAATAAAAAATGGAAAATAAAACAGCGATAATCTTAGCTGGAGGATCTAATAAAAGAATAAAAATGTTAAAACCTCTTATAAATGTAAAGGGTGAAAAAATACTAGTCCGAATAAATGATTCTATAAAAGACATTTTTTCTCAAATTTTATTAGTGGTAAGAAAAAATCAAAATGATTCTATAACCAAACTAGGCAAAGATCTTGGGATGGAGATTGTTGAAGATTTTGAAGAAAATATTGGCCCCTTAGCGGCAATTTATTCAGGTTTAATCAATTCAAAAAACAATCAGGTTTTTGCTATAGGATCAGATTATCCTTTCCTTTCCAAAGATTTTATTTTTTTTATGTTTAATTTATCTAAGAACAAAAGATCTGTTTTTATTAAGTATGATAAAGGTATAAATCCTTTACATGCAGTATATATAAAAACTCAATGGGAATCGGTTCTAAAAAAATATTTGCGAACAAAATCGATTTTTTCAACAAATAAAATAATTCAAGAAAATAAAAATATAGATAAACAGATAATTGAATATAATAATTTAAAAAAAACTTATCAAAACAGTCTGTTTGATATTGATACGATTGAGGACTTAACTAAAGCAAATAATAAATTTTCAAAATAGTATCAAATCTTTTACTCGTACCTTAGTGCTTCAGCAGGATATGTTTTACTTGCCTCATTGGCAGGTATAATACTTGCCAATATAGAAGCTATAATAGTAATCCCTATCAAAATTCCAACTTCGTCAAATGGTATGACAAACTTAGCTCCTTCCAATTCTTTTGAAATTTCATTATATATTAGCCAAGATTGCAATATTCCTAAAAATATTCCGACAACAATTCCTAATAGTGTTATAAATGAAGATTCAATTAAGAATTGTGTTCTTATCATACTGGATCTAAATCCTATAGCCCTCAGGACACCAATTGACTGCCTTCTTTCAACTACCGCTCTAACAGAAAGAACTCCTATAGCTGCTACTCCCACGACTAAACCTAATCCACTAAAGCCTTGAAATAGTTTATTAAAGGCGTTACTTGTTGCTTGTTCCGCTTCAAGTCGATCAAGCAGACTATATGCATTCATACCATTTGATAGAAATGTCTTTTCAAGTTTTTGAGCATAATCAACAGCATTTTGATTTCCAGACAATAAAAAATAATATGTATCTAAAGGAATATCTTCTTTAGCTATGCTATTACCATTAGAATAAGTTGTATAAAACTTTGCACCTCCTCCACCAAATCCATCTCCTTCAGCGAGTCTCTCCACAATACCTATAACAGTAAAGTTTTCTGCATCTTCAGAAGTTTTTCTTTTTCTGATTTTTACATCAAATGCTGTCATCTCTTTTTGATCACCAGGTTCTATGAAAGAGGTTTTAAAACTTCTATCTGGAGGACCAAAAGGATCCCCAGATGGAATAATTGATGCACTTGCAATTACCAAATTTGGGTTACTTACTAATGATTGCCATATTTCTGCATCTGTAGAACCATAGTTAGGATCAAAATGTGCCATTCTCCATTTAGTTGTATTCATAAAATCTTCTTCATATGAAATCAATCTGGAGGTTTTGAAAGTTGTATTTTCTCCTTCAAGTTCTTTGATCTCAACTCCTATACTGGATGAACCAACAACTGAAGTAAATGCATTCATATCTAAAGAGTCTTCAATTTGACCTTTAATAGGTAACTCTGGACTTATAGATGCTTTTATATCATATCCTCCTGTAACTCTATCTGGTTGTTCAGATGCTATATCTCCAATACCATTTAGTACAGAAAAAATCATTAAGGTAAAAATTATTAATCCAAACATAGCTACAGTTAATCCAGTTCTAAATTTAGATGCCATAGGATAACTTATTGCTGTTTTTGTAACTGCTTGTAGACCTGAAAATCTTGATAAAATCAAGTTTAAAATAAAAATTAGAAATCTTGTGTTACTCATCAGAAGCCAAACTGCTGCTACAGTAGATATTGCTCCTCCTATTGGCCATGCCCATGGTCCAGGTTGAGATAACTCTCCTGCAAAACTTTCAAAAAAACTTAAAGGCAAAGAATTGACCAGAAGTACTAATCCTCCTTCAAGGGTCCCTCCAATTTGATTAACTGTTTCTGGATCATTTATATACTTTGATGCAATAAATCTAATTAATAATGCTACCGCTAAGACACCTCCTGTTGATCCAAACCAGATGTTAACGTAGGTATCACTTTGTATCCCAAATAGTAAAAGCAATAAAGAAATAACTCCAAGTAAAACGTATAAATGTTTTCCAAATAAAAGAAACAAAGATCTAATAAAACTAAACGGCCAAGACAAAGGAAAAATCAGTAATAATAAGAAGCTTCTAAACCTTGGAGCTTTCCCTGAAAATATAAAATAAATCTGTTTTATTGGATAAAACAGGTTCCATAAAAGTTGTACCAACTTGATATTAAGAGGATCAGGAGCCTTTTTCACAAACTCATCTTTAAGGCCTCTTATAGCTACAACAATGTTTAAATTACTAGCTCTATAAGCTGAAAATACTACAGTTATAAATGTCAAAATCAAACCACTGGCAAAAGCAATCAAAAACGAAATAGGTGAATAGTATGGCAAGATATTAAAATTATCTGTATTTATAAGATCTTGAAGAATATAAACTAAACCGAAACTTAATCCTACCCCAAGTAAAGTACCTACTATAGCTGCTAAAAATGAATATACAGTACCTTCATAAGTAAATAATTGAATCAAATCTCTTCTTTTTAAACCAACTGCTCTAGCCATACCTAGCTCTGTAGATCTAGCAGCTGCAAGAAGTACAAAAACTAAAAAAATCAAAAGCATTCCGACCATTATAGAAAAGGAACCAAAAATTGAAAAAATTGTTGTTACTCCAGTTGAGATTCTTTCAGCTAATTTTACTCCATCACTTTTAGTATTATCTACTCGTAATCTTGTAAGATCCTGAGATAAAACTAAGACTTTTACTGCTTCTTTTTGGAATCCAGATTTTTCTAAAATACCTAGTAATAGTAACCGTGTTGGATAATCAGTTATTGTAGTTAGAAATTCATCATCATAGGTATTATCACTTAATTTTTTTGAAAGTTCAGTTAAACTTTCATAAGTTTCTTTATCAGTATCCTTAAGTTCTTCTGCTTCTTTATCAATAAATTTAGGAATATCATCAGACTTTAGTAGATCAAATATTTCAGAAGCAACATCGTTGTTAGTTAATTGAGATCTTAGAAATTTTGTAACATCATCTGAATACTCTAAAGATGCGTCTCCATCACCTATATTTGAAACTGCTATATTAGTAATTTTATTTTCCTTATCAAGAAGTTTCTGTAAAGTTGAGAGTTCAAAAGTTACGTAAGGATATGAACTCCCTCCTGTTAAACCTCCTGACTTTAAAACTTCTTCAACAATAAAATTATTTGGACCTTTATTAGTATAAATTTGAAGAGTATCACCTTTGGTTAACTTCAATACTTTTCCGGCATCATAATTTATAAAAACACTGTTTGTGCCTAAAAGATCTTTTGGAACTTCTTTGCCATCTAAGTTTTCAAAAGGTTGTTCTATGTAATTAAAGTCTATCCCTCTTATATTCATGTTGCTTTCTGCAATATCTTTTTGTTCATTTGAAGAAGGCAATGTTGTTTGAATATATGGAATCAATTGGTCAATATTTGTATTATCTTTAGTAATATTTTTGACATATGTAAACTCAGAATAGTCAAAATATTCTTCACCAAAAAGTTGTTTTCCTGGACCCTTAATAACTTCATCAACTACACCTAGACTGTCTACTGCAACAAATCTAATAGAATAACGGATTGTGTCACCAATACCTAAGGAAGTAGCAATAATTATTGAACTAAGCATAAGACCAATTACAATTAATAAGCTCTGCCCTTTTCTTCTAGGTATATTCCTCGTTCCCATCTTAAATAAAATAAATCTTCTTATAGCACCAAAAATAATTACGAAAAAAATCACTATTAATAAAATTGCCATCACAATTGCTAAATTATTTGCTGGTATTCCAAAAACTTTTTCCATAATAATTAATCTACAATTTCTCCGTCATGCATTTTAATTATTCTATTAGTTCGACCACCAACATAATCTGAATGAGTAACTATAACAAAAGTCTGATTATTAATTTTGTTTAAATTTATAAGAAGATCCATTATTTCTTTTTCATTTTCACTATCTAAATTACCAGTTGGTTCATCAGCCCAAATTATAGCTGGATCGTTTACAAGTGCTCTTGCTAAAGTAACTCTTTGAGATTGACCTCCTGATAATTCACCTGGTAAATGATGTTGCCATGGTTCCAAACCCACTACAGCTAGTGTTTCAATTGATTTTTTTCTTGCTTCTTTACCTGAATAGCCTGATACCAATAAAGGTAATTCAACATTTTCTACAGCTGTTAATACTGGTAAAAGATTATATGTTTGAAACACAAATCCCATTTTTTTTGCCCTGAATTCACTCAATTGATCGTCGTTTAAATCTACTAATGATTTACCTTGAATTGAAATATGGCCATCGTCAATTGAATCTAATCCAGAAAGACAATTTAATAGAGTAGTTTTTCCACACCCGCTAGGACCCATTACTCCAATTATCTCTCCTTTTTCTATTGATAATTGTACGCCCTTTAAAGCATGAACTTTAATATCTTTACTAACATAAGATTTATGCAAATTTTCAGTTGAAATTACTATTTCTGACATTTTACGATTTATAAATTAAACAAAGCTCTTACAGTATACATAATTGTTGAATTAAAACTAATTAAAACTTAATGATTAATAAAGTTTTAGTTTTAAATAAAATACAAACAAAATGTTATATATTTTATTTAGAAGTTTAAATAATTTTAATTTTATTATTTAATTATAATACAACGATAATTACATATGCATGATAATAGTTTTAAACATAAAGGGACATATTTAATTAGATGAAATTCGGAGGAAAATATGAGAAAAATCATTTTAGTTCGACACGGACAAACAAATTCTAATATTCATGGTAGAACCCAGGGTCAAACTGACACTTCTTTAAACGAAACAGGAATTGTTCAGGCTCAAAAAACAGGAGAATATATTCGAAAAAACTATGATATTAGCGAGTCTTGGTCAAGTGATCTTACCAGATGTCAGATGACTATTAATCAAATAACAAAAAATTTTACAACAACAAAACTTTTAAGAGAAATGTCATTTGGTAATTGGGAAAATAAAAAATTCGAAGTTTTAAAAAAACAATTCCCTGAATTAACAAAATTGTTTGTTCAAGGATCTGAAAAATTCAAAGCTCCTAAAGGTGAATCTTTTCAAGATATGGCAGACAGGTCAATACGCTTCATATCAAAATTAAATGATGACGATAATCAAGGAGATTATCTTATTGTTACCCATGGAGGTTTTTTACGAATTTTAATTATCAGCTTTCTTAATATACCTATTAAAAATAGTGTTAATTTTTATTTTGATAACTGTTCCATAACGGAAATAGCTTACAACATATCCAATAACTCTCTTTTGACAAAATTAAATGACACTGAACATCTAAAATAAAGAATATTATTCAATAAAAAGTGTTAATATTAATTAATGGTCCAAAATAAATCAAACAAAAAAAATACCAGTGAAGAATCTTCTGAGGAAGTTCCAAAATGTTCAAAAGGTGGATCTTGTCATTGGGTTATAGACGCTCCTAATGGTCCAATTTCTAAAGGTAAGTGTAAGAAATGTGGTACCATAAAAGAATTCAAAAATTCAATTGAATTTTCATCATGGTATGGTTCAAAATCCGATTTTACAAAGAAAAAAAGTACAGACAAAAGTACAGACAAAAAAAGTACTAAATAAATAAATTAGAAATAATGAATTTAGGTATTAAAGGAAAGAAAGCATTAATTACAGGAGGATCTAGAGGATTGGGTCTAGCTTCTGCCGTTTCATTAGCAAAAGAAGGAGTCGATCTAGCTATATGTGCTCGTGACAAATCAGATTTAGAAAATGCAAAAAAAATTCTATCTAAATATCAAGTGAAGATATACACTATAAATTTTGATTTATCAGATAATAAAAAACTAGAAGATCTTATCCAAGAGACAGAAAAACAATTAGGATCAATTGATATATTGGTTAATAATGTGGGAGGGAGCTTAGGAACTTCTTCACTAATAGAGACTGATTTGGAAGATTTTCACAAGGTCATGGAACTTAATACTTGGTCAGCAATAGAATTAACAAAATCAATTCTTCCTAAAATGATCAATAATAAATGGGGGAGGATAATTAATATTGCATCCATCTATGGGAGGGAATATGGTGGTTCTGCCCCATATATGGCAGCTAAGGCAGCTTTAATCGCTGCAACAAAACATACAGCTCTAGATATTGCAAAGACAGGTGTGACTGCAAATTGCATAGCCCCTGGGTCTATAAAACATGCAAAGGGAAGTTGGGAAAATTTTGTATTAAATAATTCTAAAAAAGACGTAGAAACTTTTATACAAAACAATTTACCTATGGGACAATTTGGATTCCCAGAAGCTATTGGTGATACAGTTAGCTTTCTTGCATCAAAAAATGCAAGTATGATTCTAGGAACATGCTTGAATGTTGATGGTGGTCAATCAAGTAATTTATTCTAAATTACGAAATCTCAACTGCAGCACCAGAAGTTTCCACTTTACTCTTGATTTCATCAGCCTCTTCTTTACCTATACCTTCTTTTATAGGTTTAGGTGCGGACTCAACTAGATCCTTAGCTTCTTTTAAACCTAAAGAAGTTACTTCTCTCACAGCCTTAATAACAGCTATTTTATTAGCACCTACTTCTTTTAAGGTTACATTGAATTCAGATTTTTCTTCTGCGGCAGGTGCTCCTGCATCTGAAGCAGCTGGTGCAGACGCAGCAACCGGTGCCGCAGCACTTACTCCAAATTCCTCTTCTAAAGCTTTTACCACTTCAGATAAATCTAAAACTGACATCTTCTTGATTTCTTCAATCAATTCTTCCTTAGATAATGCCATAATTTCCTCCTAATTCGTTTTATTTTTTTTCTTCTTTATTTGGTTCTTCCGCAGGAGCTTCTTCCTTAGGTTCTTCCACAGGAGCTTCTTCCTTAGGTTCTTCCGCAGGAGCTTCTTCCTTAGGTTCTTCCGCAGGAGCTTCTTCCTTAGCAGACTGATCTATGTGTCTTTGTAAAACATTAACAAAAGATCTAACATTAGCACTCATTAAAAAAACAAAATTGGATATAGGACTATTCATATTTCCAATAAGTTTTGATAATAAAACTTCCTTAGATGGAAGTTTAGATAATTTAATAAGGGTAGCTTCATCAACTAGCTCATCATTTAGTAAACCTATTTTCACTATGAAAGGGACTTCGTTTTTTTCAGTAAATTCATAAATAGACTTAGTCACAGATGAAGCTTCATCATTAGAAAAAACAAATCCAATAGGTCCTTTGATTTGTTCAGATAAAATTGATTTGTTGGCTTTATCTACTGCAAGTTTTGCTAAGGTATTCTTAGCAATTCTAAAACTAGCAGATGCATTATTAAGAGTTTTTCTCAATTCGCTCAATTGACCCACAGAAGTTCCAATATACTCAGCTAAAAGTATTATTTCTGAATTTGAAAACAATTCAGATAATTCTTCTACTTCTGCAATTTTTCTATTAGTAGGCATTTATTTTTTCCAAAAAAAAACCGGCTCTTAAAAACCGGTTAATTAATATATAATCTATAATTTAACAACCTCGACAGGTTTTATACATTTCATGATACCCGTTGTCTTAAGTTACTAACAACTATTCTAACATAATTAATATAGCTTAGTTACTTACAATCTGATGTAAATTTTCAATATCAATTCTTATTCCAGGGCCCATAGAAGAACAAATAGATGCAGAATCAACAAAATCACCTTTGATTCCTTCAGGTTTATTTTTTACCACTGCGGAAAATACAGAAGTAAGATTCTCAGTTATTTGGTCTTCAGTGAAAGAACACATACCAATTCTTGTATGAATGTTAGCATCTTTATCCATTCTAAGTTCAACTCTACCTTTAGTAGCTTTCTCAACAGCTTCAACAATTTTATCATCAGTGACTACAGTTCCTGATTTTGGGTTTGGCATTAAACCTTTACGACCTAAATATTTTCCAAGTTTAGCTATTTTGGGCATCATATCTTTAGTAGCAATTGCAACATCAAAATCATCCCACCCATCTTCAATTTGTTTACTTAAAGCATCATCTATGACATATGAAGCTCCAGCATCTTTTGCTTTATTAGCAGTTTCTCCTTCAACAAAGACCAAAATTTTAATTTCTTTACCAGTTCCATTAGGTAAATCAGTAGTTTCTCTTAATTGTTGATCAGCATGTTTTGGGTCTGCATTTGTTTTTATATGAAATTCTATTGATTCATCAAATTTGGCATTAGAACATTCTTTAAGTAACTTTACTGCAGAAGACAAATTAAGTTTTTCTTCACTAACTTTAGATTTCAATTCTTTATATCTTTTAGATGTTCTTTTCAACATTAATCCTTTACTACTACACCCATACTTCTAGCACTTCCTGCTAGGATTTTTATGGCAGATTCTATGTCGTAAGCATTTAAATCTTCCATTTTGATTTTAGCAATTGCTTCAAGTTGAGATTTTGTAATTTCTCCAATGTTTTCAACTCCAGGAGTTGAAGCAGCTGTATCAATTTTTATTGCTTTTTTAATTAAATCTGAAGCTGGAGGACTTTTCAATATGAACGAAAAGGATCTATCTGCATATACTTCAATTTCTACTGGAACAATATTTCCAGAAAGATCTTTAGTTTTTTCATTATATTCTTTACAAAATTGCATAATATTTACACCATGTTGACCAAGGGCAGGACCAACAGGTGGAGCAGGATTTGCACTACCTGCAGGTAATTGCAATTTTATTATCCCTATTATCTTTTTCGCCAAAATTATCTCCTAAATTTATACTTTTTCAACTTGCAAGAAATCCAATTCTAAAGGAGTTTCACGACCAAAGAAAGATACATGAACTATCACTTTTCCTCTTTCTTTATTCACTTCGTCCACGGTCCCTAAAAATTCTGCAAATGGGCCATCTTTAATTTTTACTGAATCACCTTGAGATAATCCAACAGAGACTGAAGGAGTACCTGATTCCATTCTATTCATGATTTTATCTACTTCATAATCTTCAAGAGGTACTGGCTTGGGTCGTTTTTCTATTTCATCTTCTGCAGACACGAAACCAGTTACACCAGGAGTGTTTCTAACTGAAAACCAAGAATCATCATTCATAATCATTTTTACTAAAAGATACCCAGCATACATTTTCTTATTTACTGTAGTGCGTTCACCGTCTTTAATTTCTATTTGTTCTTCAGTAGGAACCAAAACATCATGAACTATTTCATGCAAATCCATGTTTTCAATCCTTTGTTTAAGGTTTTGCATAACTTTATCTTCATGTCCAGAATAAGTATGTAAAATATACCATCTTGCAATTTCTTTATTGTTATTCATTTTTTCAGTTTCTTTAACCATCTTGGAATATACTCACTTTAAATATTAAAATTAAGAACCTGCTAGTATTGAAAAAAATCTAGAGAATATCATATCAAATAGTCCTAAAAACAATCCTATAATAATTGATAAAGTCAGAACCATAATGGTCAAACGAGTTGCTTCTTGTCTAGAAGGCCAAGTTACTTTTCGTAATTCACCAATAACTTCTACTAAAAAAGATATTGGAGCGAATCCTCTACGTGTTAATTTGGGTGGGTCTGTAGACAAAACTACCTCTTTTCCTTAAAAAGTTTTCGCTCTCTACATTTGGGACAAAACTTTTTAAGTTCCAATCTTCCCTCAGTATTCCTCTTGTTTTTTTCCGTATGATAACTAAACTTACCACATTCACAATCTAAAGTTAAAACGGTTCGAACTGCGCTTTTTTTTGCCATTTTATTAAAACCTTAAGCGATAGAAGTTATTACGCCAGAACCAACAGTTCTTCCGCCTTCTCTGATAGCAAATCTAAGATTTTCTTCCAGAGCAACAGGGTACATCAATTCTAAATCCATTTCAGTGTTATCACCTGGCATAATCATTTCTGTTCCTGCGGGTAATTTTGCTTCACCGGTTACATCCGTTGTTCTTATATAAAATTGAGGTTTGTACCCAGTAAAGAAAGGAGTATGTCTTCCTCCCTCATCTTTAGTTAAAACATAAACTTGCGCCTTTGCTTTTGTACTTGGAGAAATTGATCCTGGCTTTGCCAATACGGCTCCTCTAGCAATATCTTCTCTTTCAAGGCCTCTAAGTAATATTCCAACTGCGTCCCCTGGTATACCTGATTCAAGTGTTTTATGGAACATTTCAACACCAGTTACAACTACTTTTTCCTGTTTCCCAAAACCTACTATTTCTATTTCTTCATTAACCTTAACTTCGCCTCTTTCTATTCTTCCAGTTACAACAGTTCCTCTTCCTTTAATTGAAAAAACATCTTCTACTGGCATTAGGAATGGTTGGTCAACAGCTCTGTCAGGAACAGGTACGTATTCATCAACTGCTTTAACCAGTTCTTGGATTCCTTGTACCCATTTATCATCTGGTTTATCAGCATTCTCTAAAGCTTGCAAAGCAGAAACTTTTACTATCGGTATTTCGTCTCCAGGAAAGTCATATTTAGTTAGCAGTTCTCTAACTTCTAACTCTACCAATTCTAATAATTCTGGATCATCCATTTGATCACATTTATTTAATGCAACAACTATTTTAGGAACATTAACTTGACGCGCTAAAAGAATGTGTTCTTGGGTCTGTGGCATGGGTCCATCATCTGCACCTACTACCAGTATTGCTCCGTCCATCTGAGCTGCTCCTGTTATCATATTTTTTACGTAATCTGCATGCCCTGGACAGTCAACGTGAGCGTAGTGTCTAGAATCTGTTTCGTATTCAGTATGGGATGTAGCAATTGTTACTCCTCGTTCTTTTTCTTCAGGTGCATTATCTATTTCGTCAAAAGATTTAGCTTTCACATTATCCTGAGAATGAGACAGAACAGTGGCAATTGCAGCAGTTAGTGTTGTTTTACCATGATCCACATGGCCTATCGTTCCCACATTTACATGTGGTTTACTTCTATCAAATACTTGTTTAGACATATCTACTTAATTCTCCATTGTTAATATTTAATTTTAATACGTAAGATTATAAATAAAATCTTGCACTCATATATTTTATACTTTTTTTCATAATATTCATATAGTTTTTTCTTCTTATTTATTTGGGATAACTAATAACTAATAAACCAATCAAAATACTGGAGCCCACAAGAAGAATTGAACTTCCGACCTCGTTCTTACCAAGAACGCGCTCTACCACTGAGCTATGTGGGCAAATAATAATATTAGTTTAAATAATAAACTAATAAAAATAATTTTTACAAATAGTGGTGCAGGGGACAGGATTCGAACCTGTGAAGCATAAAGCGCCTGTTTTACAGACAGGTGGGTTTAACCACTCCCCAACCCCTGCATAATTTGAAACTTATCATAAAATGAGATTTGGAGCCCCAGGAGGGATTCGAACCCCCGACCTGACGATTACAAGTCGTCTGCTCTGGCCAACTGAGCTACTGAGGCAAAAAAAATACTTCGCTTATGATTATAACTGAATAGTTCTAAAGATAATCACTCAAATTTTATTATTAATTTTAAAATATTTTTCATTAAGCTCAATATTAATTTGATTAGAAATATTATTAATCGATGATTTATTTTCAAAAGCCAAACGTTTTAGTTCTTCGAATTCTGGTTTTATTGAATACATTTTTCCTTTTACATACTTAATTTTAGTTTTTATTTTACCTAAGGAAGTTTCGACTTCTACAATTTCTCTTTTTACTTCATATCTTTGTATTTTTTGAACTCTTACACCCAAAGATGAAGTTTCTCTTAATATTAAATCTATAAATTTTTCTTTTTCATTCAAATCACAAAGAATATTTAATTGATGACTTGGTCTATTCTTTTTCCCAGTGTATGGGACCACCCAAGTATCAAGAGCTCCTTCTTCAAGTGCCCTAGAAATAAAATCACCAATGAATTCAGGTGTCATATCATCTAGGTTTGTTTCCAAATAAACTAAGTTCTTGTAATCATAAAAGTCTGAATTAGTTTTTTGAATCCATAGTGATAAGACATTAGGTATGTTTGCAAAAGTTTTTGTTCCTGCCCCATAGCCTATTTCAAAATGAGTTATGGAATTTCCCTTTGTAAATTCTGCTATAGTGGCTAAAATAGAGATCCCCGTGGGAGTAACAGTTTCTATATTGGATTCATTATTTATAAAATTTATTGGGATTTTATATTTTTCTACAATTTTTTTTGTCGCTGGAGCTAAAGTTTCATGAAGGCCATGGCTTGTTTTTACATATCCTGGTACAACTGGAATAGGTGAACTATAAATTTTATTTATTTTCAACTTGTCAACACATATAAAAAAGCCACAAATATCTACCAAAGTATCTGAAGTTCCTAGTTCATGTAAATGAGGGTTAGGTTCCGAATGAGCTTCTTGTTCAGCAACCATAAGAATATTTAAACAATTAATAATATTTGTTTTTATGGATTCTTTTAGTTCACTTTTTTTCACAGTTTGAAAAAATATATCCCATTCCCATTTAATATCATCATAGATTTTTACATTTGTATGGGTGGAAGAAATGTTCCCTCTTGAAGTTTTGGAAATAGATAAATCAAACTTTATGTTCTTAATTTTTTTTAATTCTTTGGAAATTTCTTCTTTATCAACTCCAAGATCAAAAAATGAAGATAAAAGCATATCTCCACTTAAACCACCAATTAAATTAAAGTAAGCAGTATTCATTAATCTCTATTAAACAGATATTTCAATATTTGGTTAATGTTATCAAAAGAAAGTATATTAGAACCTTTTATGTTTGAGTTTTTTGGGATTAAAAACTTTTCAAATCCTATTCTGTCCAATTCTTTTATCATCTTTTCAATACCATTAATTGTTCTAAGTTCTCCTCCCAATCCAACTTCTCCTATTGATGCTATACGACTGGGTATTGGACTATCTAAGAAACTTGAAAAAATTGAAATTGCTAAAGGTAAATCATAAGCGTTTCCATTTAATTTGATTCCGCCAACAACATTTATATATATATCTTGATTAAATAATTTTATTTTCGTTTGTTTATCTATAACAGCTGATATCAAATTTGCTCTATTTAAATCTATACCATTCGAAATACGTTTTGGATAATTTGAATAAGATTTAGATACTAATGATTGTATCTCAACCGCTAAAGGATTTATCCCTTCAACTAATGCTGTTACACAACTTCCAGCAATATTAGCATTTCTATCCTTAAGCAACAATGCAGAAGGATCTTTAACTTGTTCGAATCCATTTGATTTCATGACAAACATTGACGTTTCATTTGTAGAACCAAATCTATTTTTTGTAGAATTTAAAAATCTTCTATCTGTTTCATTATTTCCTCTTAGATATATCACGCAATCTACTAGATGTTCTAGTAATTTAGGTCCGGCTAATTCACCTCCCTTAGTAACATGAGCTGAAAAAAAGAAAGTTGTATTGATTTTTCTAAATTCATTGTGAATAATTGAAGAAATAAGGTTAAGTTGACTAGTTGAACTTTGTAAATTGTCGCTAGAATAGTTTAATGTCTGAATGGAATCAATGATAACTAAATCGGGTTTTTCAGATTCTACATGATGTAATATATCGCTTAAATTTCCTGATTCTAAAATTTTAATATTTTTTAGACTTTTTTTTGATAACAAAATTCTTTCTGATCTAATTTTTATTTGATATGCATTTTCTTCTCCTGATGCATAAATTATTTTTTTTGATAGATTTGCTAGTGCTCCTGCTATTTGTAAAAGAAGAGTGGATTTACCTATTCCAGGATCTCCTGTAAGTAGATTGATAGAATTTACACATATACCGCCACCAAGTAACTTATCAAATTCAGAAATTCCTGTAACTAGGCGTAAGTTTTTTGAGTTATCTACTGATTGAAGGGTAAATAAATTATTCCTATTGAGAGTCGACGGAGATACATTTATATTACTTTTGTATTCTTCAACTAAGGTATTCCATTCTTTACAATTAGGGCATTGACCAAACCATTTAACAGAAAAACTTTCGCAAACTTTACATTTAAAAACGATTTCTGTTTCAGCCATCTAGATCTATCTATTTACTCTTTGAACCAGACTTTTTTGTAGTAACTTTCTTTTTAGAAATTACTATTCCTTCACCATCTTTTGTTGCTGAAATCTCAATATCATCCCCAGCAGAGAATTTCGCATTTAATAGATCATCAGAAAGTTTATCTTCAATTTCGTCCTGTATTTTTCTTCGTAAAGGTCTTGCTCCTAATTTAGAATCAAATCCCTTTTCACTTAAATATTTTTTTGCAGAAGATGTCCAACTTAAATTCAGTCCATGTTCTAGAAGTCTTTCTCTTACATCTTTCATCAACAAATCAACTATAGCAAAAATGTGCTCAGGAGATAATGGGTGGAAAACAATTCTATCATCAAGTCTATTTATAAATTCCGGCCTAAATCCTCTAACACTATCTTCTGTTTCTTTTATGATTTTTTCTTTTATGGAATTATAATCAGCTTCTTCATTTTTTATATCTGGAGTGGTAGAAAATCCTAAGTTTGTTGCAGATAATTGACTAGAACCAAGGTTTGATGTCATTACTATAATAGTATTCTTAAAATCAACAATTCTTCCTTTTCCATCTGTAAGTCTTCCATCTTCAAAAACCTGTAACAATATATTGTATATATCTTCATGGGCTTTTTCTATTTCATCAAGTAATACTACACAATACGATTTTCTTCTTACTGCTTCTGTCAGTTGTCCACCTTCTTCATACCCAACAAAACTTGGAGGAGCTCCAATCAATCTTGTTACAGAATGTTTTTCCATATACTCGGACATATCAAATCTAACCATAGCATCTTCTTGACCAAATAAGAATTCCGCCAATTTTTTTACCAGATGAGTTTTTCCTACTCCAGTAGGCCCTAAAAATAGGAATGCGCCTATAGGTCTTTTTGGATCTTTTAATCCGGTACGAGCTCTCCTAACTGATTTTGCTATACTTGAAATTGCATCTTCTTGACCAATAACGCTTAGGGAAAGTACATTTTCAATGGACTTCAGTTTCTCTTTGTCTTCATTATCTAGTCTTGTTACAGGAATCCCTGTCCACATTGATACTACTTCTGATATATCATCAATAGTTACCTGTACTGCATCTTTAGTCTTATCTGTTTCAAAAGCTTTAATTAATTTTTCTACTTTAGCAGATTGTTCTAGTTCATCATCTCTAAATTTGGCAGCCTTTTCATATTGTTGCCCAGAAATGGCATTTTCTTTCCATTTTCTAGTCTTCTCTAATTCTTTTTTTGCTTCCCTTAACTCAGGTGGAACAAATGAATTTTTTATTCGTACTCTTGAACCTGCTTCGTCAATAAGGTCTATTGCTTTGTCAGGTAAATTTCTGTCAGGAATGTATCTATTAGATAAATTCACTGCTGAACTTATAGCTGCATCGGTTATTTTAACATCATGATATTCTTCATATTGCTTTTTAATACCATTTAGTATGTTAACGGTTAATTCACCATCGGGTTCTTCAATGGTCACTGGTTGAAAACGACGTTCCAATGCCTTATCTTTTTCAACATATTTTCTATAATCATCCTGTGTTGTTGCACCGATAACCTGTATATCTCCTCGTGCTAAAGCTGGTTTCAATATGTTTGCCGCATCAACAGCTCCTTCTGCAGCACCTGCTCCAACCAATGTGTGGACTTCATCTATAAAGACAATACAGTTCTTTGCTTGAGTTAACTCCTTAACTATCTTTTTTAATCTTTCCTCAAACTCTCCTCGGTACTTTGTACCAGCAACCAAACTTCCTATTTCAAGTGTGACAAGTCTTTTCCCCATTAATGTTTCTGGAATCAATCCATCTCCATCTGTTATAAGGTGTGCTAGTCTTTCTATGACCGCGGTTTTACCTACTCCGGGTTCTCCAACTAATACCGGATTGTTTTTTCTTCTTCGACTTAGGATTTGAACAACTCTTTGTAATTCTGTATCCCTTCCTACTACTGGATCTAACTCTCCATTAGTAGCTTTTTCAGTTAAATCTAATGATATTTCATCGAGTGTGGGAGTTCTAGAATCTTTCTTTTTACCAGTATAGGAACCTGTATTTGGTGCAGATGAACTCGATACAGTTCTTGAAAGAACATTCTGAGTCTCTTCTCTTATTTTGTCCAAAGATAAATCTAAACTTTCTAAAACATTGGAACCATACCCTCCACCCTCACGCATAAGTCCTATAAGTAAATGTTCAGTTCCTATGTAATGGTGGTTTTGTTTCCTAGCTTCATCAACTGCGAGTTCAATGACTTTTTTGGCTCTTGGAGTTAAACCTATTTCGCCTTCTGTAGGTTTTTCACCCTTACCTATAATAAACTCAAGGGCAGATTTGATTTTTTCCATATCTACTTTGAGATTATTTAGAACTTTAGCAGCGACACCTTCAGATTCTCTTATCAATCCCAAAAGGATATGCTCCGTACCTATGTAGTCATGGTTAAACTTAGTTGCTTCTTCTTGCGCTAATGACAAGACTCTTCTAGCTCTTTCAGAGAATTTCTCAAATCTGCTTGCCATAAGACGCTCCTTTCAATCTATTAAAATTGTTTAACCTTATTTTAATAATCTTAGCATTTTAGGATTTTATCAACAATTTTATTTATGCTCATTTAATGGTAAATTAAATAAAATTATCTTAATTACTGGTAATTTTAGAATCCTCTGGTGAATCTTCTTCAGATTTAGAATCCTCTGGTGAATCTTCTTCAGATTTAGAATCCTCTGGT
>CAZPYN010000006.1:24186-88223 GCA_964590915.1 uncultured Dehalococcoidales bacterium | reverse complement strand
AATTATCTATAACGAGAATTATAAAAAAGGAAAATCTTCATCAATAATTAAAGGGGTGAATAATATTAATAAAAATACAGATAATCTACTTATAATTGGCGTTGATCAACCTAGGCCAATAAAATTCTTGAAAAAATTGTTACACTTCCATTGTAAAAATAATTCTATGATATCGGCACCTTTAAATAATAACAAAAGAGGTCATCCGATAATTTTCAATGAGAAAATGTTTCCAGAAATATTAAAAATTGGAAAATTTGATGATGGCTTAAGAACTTTCTTTAGAAAAAATAACAAAATTGTACAAACGATAAAAATCAATTCAGAATGGACTCATATAGATTTGAATTCAAACGAGAATTTAGACAAAGCAAGAGGTCTAAAATTATTTTAGGATGATTAAGTACAAACAATTAAATAAAAATGATATTGTTGAATCAGTTAATATATCAAATGTCCTATTTGAAATTTATAAAGATACATGCGAATTTATAAGTGAAAATATCAATTGGAAAATTTCGGAACATGACATATTACAGTTTATATTAGGGAAATATAACGATTACGATTTAGTATCGAAAAAAAATCCAAGAATAGCCTTTAATGAAAATAATGCAATATCAAATTATATTCCAAATATTAATAATTCAAAAATAATTAGACGAAGCGGATTATTATCGATAACTTATATGGTAAGGAATAAAGATTCTGACAATTTTGGATCTTTATCGAAATTAGTTAAAATAAATTGTGATTTTAATGAAAGACAACAAGCATGTATAAATGCATTGATAGAGACGGAAAAGTCAATAATAGGATATCTAGAGGACATTACAGAAAAAAATAAAAAAATAACAGGAACAGATATACAAAAAAAAATCAATGAATTTCTAATCAAAAAAAATCTTTCAAATTATAAATTAGAAAACTCAATAGTAGCTAATGCAACCAAAAATTTAAATAAAATAAATTTTGATAATTCTTTTTCAGATAACCATCTGATCATTTCTCCATCTATTTTAATTATTGATCCTAAAATATATTTTGAAAATTTTTTATTTCACAATAATATAAATTTAATATTTTCAAAAAATTCAATTGATATAATTACAAAAGATCCCTATAAAATAGGTAAGATACAATTATGAGAAGAAATGATTCAAGGGACCATTGCCCTCTCCTATTTTGTATGCTTGATCAATTGCCTTTGTCACATATTTTTTTGCTAAAGAAACAGAATCTATTATAGAATAATTTTTAGCCAACATGCTTACTATCGCAGCAGAAAAGGTACAACCGGTTCCATGAGTAGAAGTTGTTTCAATTCTCTTTTCTGAAAAAAATTCAAAATTGTGTCCATCATAAAAAATATCTTCAGAGATCTTAGAATCAAAAAAATGTCCACCTTTTATAACTACTGATTTAGGGCCTAAATCAATTAAAGATTTACAAGCATCTTTTATATCGTTTTTGCTCGAAATTTTTTTTGAAATGAGTACTTCTGCTTCAGGTAAATTTGGGGTGATAATTTTGGCAATGGGGAATAATTTAGATCTTATTGAATTTATAGCTTCATCAGATATTAACTTATGACCTGAAGTTGATACTATAACTGGATCTACAACTAATTTCAAATTGGAAACACAAGAAATATTATCAACAACGGATTCTACAATAGATTTTTCAGGAATCATTCCTGTTTTTACTGCACTAAATTTCATATCACTCATAATAGATTTTAATTGGTTTAAAATAGTAAGAGTTGGTATCACATGTATATCATCAACTCCTTTTGTATTTTGTGCAGTTACTGAAGTTACTACTGACACACCATAACAATCCATTGAAGCAAAAGTTTTCAGATCAGCTTGAATACCTGCACCACCTCCTGAATCTGAGCCAGCAATCGTTAAGCATATAGGTAAAATTTCTCCGTCAGGTTTCATAAACATTTTTTTTTGTTTTCAATTAAAAAATATAAACTAAATTTACAAAGAGTTTAATCCTTGTAAAATACTTTTATATATTTTATTTTCTAAGAGGTTATATGTCTTGGTCATTTAAAGAAGTTATTCCAAAAATAGGTACGATTACTGAGGGAGCATGTTGGAACGGGAGTCTGTTACTTTTTTCTAACATATCTGAGAATCGTATTCTTTCATTTAATCCAGAAACCAATGAATTAAATGAAATTATTAAAGATACAGGCGGTGCAAATGGTTTAAATTTTAATAAAGATGGAAATTTATTTGCATGTGAAGGCAACAGAAGACAACTTTCCATTTATCATGAAAGTGGTAAAAAAGAGTGTATAGTCGACTCTCATGATAATAAAAAAATAAACAGTCCAAATGATCTAGCAATAACGCCTTTTGGTTCAATTTATTTTTCAGACAGAGTTGGAGATATAAATCCAGAAGTAGGATTAATGTATTCAGCGATAATATCGGCTGAACCGATGGAAGATGGCTCATATAAAACTTATAGAAGAACTTTTGACACATCAATGCCGAACGGTCTTTTATTTTCTAAAAATTATGACGAATTATATGTTGCACAATCAGATTATAGAGCTGATCAAAAAAGAGAGTTAAGGTCTTACAAAGTAAATAAAGATGGCAGTTTAAATGAAATGAAAGTCTTGCATGATTTTGGACCACATAGAGGAATTGATGGAATGACCTTAAGTGATGATGGTCTCATTATTGCTTGTACTGGATGGGAAATATCCGGTCCTGGTGGCAATATAACTATTTTTGATAATAAAGGAAGAATCATTGAAACTCATTCAACTCCTTGTGAAAGACCAACGAATTGTACATTAGTTGGAAATAAATTATATGTAACTAGCATAGAGGGACATTTGTTAGTTGCTGAAACTGACTTAAGTGGTTATCTTTTATGGCCTTAGCTAATAGGAATTCAAATGATTAAATGGAATTGGGAACTTCTTGCAGAACATGATTCTCTTCTTGAGGGACCAGTATGGACTGGGGAATCATTAATTTATAACGAATGTTTTGATAATAAAACTTACGAATACAATTTTACAGATAATAAGATCAAATTATTTAGAGATAATACTTATGAAGCAAATGGAATGCAATTTGATCGCAATGGAGAATTATGGGTTTGTGAAGGAGGAAATCATTCTATTGCAAAAATAAATTATAAAACAAAACTTAGAGAAGTAATTGTTGAAAATTATAATTCAAATAATCTAAATTGGCCTAATGATATAGCAATATCCTCTGATAACAAAATCTATTTTTCTGATCCAAACTATACTAAAAACAAAAAAAATAATCAGCCAGGAGAATATGTATATCTAATAACCAGTAATTTTGGTGGCTTATGGAACATTGACCCAGTTACTTTCGATACAAAAAAACCAAATGGAATTTTATTATCATTAGATCAAAAAACTTTATTTGTAGCTGAAAGTCCATATGATGAAAAATATAACCGTGAATTACGCTCCTATGAAATTCTTTCTAATGGCTTATTAGGTAATTATAAAATTCTTCATGATTTTGGTACAGGTAGAGGTATTGACGGAATGACTTTGACATCAAATAATTTAATTGTTGCTACTGCTGGTTTTTACACATCAGGACCAGGTCCTCTTATATATATTTTTGATACAAATGGTCGCGTATTAGAAACACATGAAGCTCCAAGTGACATGCCAACAAACTGTACTTTTGGTGGTAAAAATCTTGATACACTATTTGTAACTTTTGGTACAGGAAAATTATATAAAGTAGAAAACACTACACTTACAGGACACTTGATTTACCCGAAAAAAAGCTACTGATTTGAATATTTAGTGTAAATAAAATCGTTAATATTGAAATCATTTTCAAGAAATTCATTTTTCTTCATCCAATTATATGTTTCTTCCCATTTTTTTAAATCTTGATAACCAAATTTAATATTGTCACTCCATATCGGTATAAGTAATTTTATACCTTGTTGTTCCACATCTTCTTCTACAATTTCTTTACCTGCAATTTTAATAATTGAATTAATAGATTCTTCTGGATGAGCTATCGCATACTCGTAACCTTTTGAAAAAGCTGAAATCATTTTCTCAACCTCAGAATCATTATTTACCTGAAAATCTTTATTTACAATTAGTACTAATTCGTAATAATCAGGAACTCCCCACTCTTCTAATCTCATAACATCAATTTCAAAACCTTGCAATTCCATGACGATTGATTCATGAGTCCAATAAGCTCCAATTATTGCATCTACAGATCCAGATATTAAAGCCCTAACTAATTCAAATCCTACATCTAATATCTCTACATCATCAATAGTTAATCCTTCTGAATTAAGTACCGTTTCTAACATAGCTTTATTGGAAGGTATTCCAGGATATCCAATTTTTAATCCTTCTAGATCTTTGGGAGAATTTATTTTTCTTTCTCTCAAAGTCATAATTGAGTTTAAAGGATGTTGAGCTATACTCAAAACAGACACTATTTCTAGTCCTGCTGACTGTGCTTGTAAAATATCAGGAGCATAAGATAATCCAAATTCATCTCTTCCAGAAGCAACTGATGAAATTATAGCAGTAGGATCCGATGGTGTATAAACCTCTAGAGTTAGATTTTCTTCATCAAAATAACCTTCTTCTAAAGCAGCATAAATACCTGCATGATTAGAATTCGGATACCAATCCAATGCTAAAGAAATGCCATTGCTTTTTTCACAGCCAAAAAATATAAAAATAATAGCTAATAAAATTATATTAATTTTCATTTCACACCCCTTTATTTATTTTAGATAAATTAATTTCTAGAAGCTTGACAACATAGAATAAAATCGATGCAAATATTGATAGAAGTAAAATCGAAGCAAAAACTCGATCTGTTTGAAAAAGTGGACCTGAAACTTTCATAATCCAGCCCAAACCAGCCTTTGATCCTATCCATTCTGCTACAACTGCTCCTATAACTGAACTAACAGATGAAACCTTAATTCCTGAGAACAATGATGGTAAAGCTAGTTTTATTCGTAATCTTAAATATATTTGTATTTTATTTGCACCCATTGTTTTCAAGAGATTTTCCATATCAGTATCATAGTTTTTTAAACCATCAAACACTCCAATAACAATTGGGAAAAATGAAATGAGAAAAACGACTATAATTTTCGAAAGGAATCCAGCTCCAAACCAAACAATTAAAATCGGTGCTAGAGCAAATATGGGGATTACTTGTGAAGCAATTATATATGGTAATAATGATTTTTGTAAAACTTTAGATAAATTCATCATTAAACCAAAAATAGCTCCTAACATAATAGCTAATAAGAATCCTGAAATTACTTCTATTGCAGTAACACCAGTGTGATAAATCATAAATTCTTTTGAATTTATAAGTTCTTTTATGATATCCATTGGAGAAGGTAAAAGCCAAGGTTCAATCAATTTAAAATTTGATAAAAGTTGCCAAATTACAATTAGAATTAAAAAAATTATTATGGCCATATACCATTCTAAAAAATAATTAAATAATTTATTAATAATTTTTAACATTTTGTAAATCTTCCAATAATTGTTTTTTATATTTAACAAACTTTTGACTGGTTATTATTGAATTCTTTCGGGGATGAGGAATTGTAATGTTTTTAACATGTATAAAATTATTTGAACCAGGAAGCATAATAATCACAATATCTGACAAATAAATTGCCTCTTCTATATCATGAGTTACTAATATAAAAGACTTGTTTATTTTCTCTTTGATATTCTCAATCCAATTGTATAATTCTAATCTTCTAATAGCATCCAAAGAAGCAAATGGCTCATCAAGTAAAATAAAATCAGAGTCTTGTAAAATTGTCCTAAGAAAAGCTACTCTTTGTTTCATCCCTCCAGATAATTGCAGAGGATAATCGTCTAGTACATTTTCAATCCCCAAAATTTTTGCTTTTTGTAAAACATCAGAGTCAGAGAAATCTTTGTAATTTCCCTTAATTCTCAATGGTAAAATTGCATTTTCTTTAACAGTTAGCCAATTGAAAAGTAAATCTCTTTGTTGCATATATGCTATTTTACCCAGTCTTTCAGATGTGTTTTCAACCGTTATGGTACCTTCATTAGGATCTATAATTCCTGATATTAATTTTAATAGCGTGCTTTTTCCACATCCACTGTGGCCTAAGATTGTTGTAGTTTTATTTTCTTCAAAATTAAACGACAAGTTCCTTATTAGCCAAGTATCAGTAAATTTGAAAGATACGTTTTCAAGTAAAATATTTTTTGATATATTCTTATCTATTTTTTCCCTCCGCTAGAATTATCTAGTTCAGGTTTAATGGGTCGGAATTTTACCCTCTCAGCTGTTAAGCTCCCCAAGATATATTACATTATACTAGAAAATGATCATTCTTTTTATTTAATGTATAGAGACATCTTTTGCTAAAATATCAGAACAAATAGATTCTAAAAATGTTATAAAATCTTAAATAATCCAGTTTATTTATAAAAATCATATCTAAATAAGATTATGATATTTTTGAAAGAGAGACATACAATAAGAATTATAGAATCAAATGTACACATTGTATTAAATTTTGGAAAGATTCTAATTCAAAAAAATACTTTTCTTTGGATTAGCTTATTTTTAATCCTTCTGGTTGGTTGTAATACAGAAAGTAAGGTTACATACTCTTCTGAAGAAATCATAAACATTTCTAAAATCTTTGTAAATCAATCAAATACATTTGAATTCTCTTTAACACATAGCAATGGTTATACTCTTCTTCCAGGTAATTTAAATATTAGTAAAGCAAAAGGAAAAATACAAAAACCAAATAAAATATTAATTGATGCTGAAATAATATCGAATGATTTTCTATTAAAATTATCGTATTTAACTTTTGATGAAAAATTTTGGATTACGAACCCAATTTCAAATAAATGGGGTAAAATCCCAAATTCTGATAATCCATTCAGAGAAGTAAATCCCATACAAATAATCGAGGATATAATAACGAATATTAAATCAAGCGAGATAAAATCTTACGATGATAATTCATATAATATTTCCGCTAATATAATTTCAAACGATCTAAAATCTCTGGTAGGAGGAATGATCATACCAGATAAATCTGTAAAAATTGAATTATTAATTGCACCAAATGGTGAAATTAGCAAAGTAAATATTATAGGTGAAGTACAACCGAAAGATACATTAGATACAGTTAGAATAATAAAATTTTACAATTGGGATAAGGCTATAGAATGGAAAGAACCATTAATCAAATAAGTACCAATAAAAAAATTTTCTATTTGTTTATATTGTGCTTTTCTGTGTTTATTGCAGCAGATGATCAGACAGTTATAGTTACTTTACTTCCAAGTATGACAGTTGATCTTGGAATAGCTGTAGGAGAGTTAAATAAAGCCTCTTGGACCATCACTTCATATTTATTGGGATTTACTATTGTCATGCCTATAGCTGGAAAAATTTGTGACAAATATGGTTACAGAACTACACTAATTAGTTCATTATTGTTTTTTTCTATGGGTTCCTTTTTAGTTGCAATAACAGTTAATATCCCTGAAATGAGTATTTTTCCTTCAAAATTAAATTGGTTGATAATTTTTAGATTTTTACAAGCTATGGGCGGAGGAGCAATTGTTCCAATTTCTATAGCGACAGTTTCAATAATTCTAGAGAGAAAATATTGGATATATGGTTTTGGATTAATAGGTGCAGCCGCTGAAGCAGGGGGTGTAATTGGACCTTTATGGGGAAGTCTTATACTAAAAATATGGAACTGGCCAGGTGCTTTTTATATAAATATTCCACTTTCGTTATTAATGATAGCAATGATTTTATATATGCCTAAAAGCAATAAGCATTCTATGAAGATCAAACTAATTGATACAATATTATTTTCATTTATTTTAATTGTGTCTACAATTATTATTTCAGAGTTTAAAGTTCTTGATCTAGTACAAATTGTTTTGATAAGTATTTTATTAATTTTAGTTATAGTTGTGTTTTACAGAATAACAAAGTTGAAGCAAGATTTGATTCCTGAAGAATTATTTAAATATCCAACCTTTGTTTGGGCCTTTATTACTCATTTATTAATAGGTTCAAGTTTGATTGTTATTATGGTTACAATACCTTTGTCTGCTTCAACTATTTATCAACTAGATACTTTGGTTATAGGTTTATCTTTATTAAAATTAACTGCTTTTATAGGAATAGGATCAATGATAGGTATTTTGACAAATAGGTTTAGTGCAACATTTACTTTAATATTAGCAAGTTGTTTAACCTCTGTAGGTATATTTCTTTACTCTGAAAATATTTCTACTCCTACAAACGAATTGAGTATGGTTTTCTTCATCATAGGTCTTGGTTATGGTCTTTTTATAGTTCCAATCCATAATATTGGACTTTTTGCAATTAACGAAAAAATTAGAGGAATAACTTCGTCAATGATTTCCTTATCAAGAATGTTAGGAATGATTTTTGGATTGTCTTTGATGACAACTATTGGAACCGCAAGATTTGCAGATTTAGTTACAGGTATTCAAGTCTTTTCTCTTGATCCGACTATCCAAACAAAAATAAATCAAGAAATAAATTTTGCTGGGTTAGAAGTCTTCAAAGAAATTCTAATAGGATCGTTTATATTTTCAATATTAACTTTATTAACAGCCCTTTATTTATCTTTTGTATATTTTCGTATTAGAAAAAGCTCTTGATAGCTTCTGGAATATTGTACAAGATGTCTGTTGCATTCATTGAAATTTTTCCTTTTTGTGAACGAGTCAACTCACCAGAAAATCCATGAATATATACTCCCAACTCAATTGAGTGTAAAAGATCTTTTAGATTTTTATTAGCAACAAATCCTGCAATTAAACCCGCAAGAATATCCCCACTACCAGCTTTCGCCAATCCTGAATTTACCCATGGAGCAAAGTTAGCATTTCCAGAGGGTGTGGAAATAATGGTACATGGGCCTTTCAAAACAGTATATATATGGAATTTTTTAGATATTTCAATTGCACATTTCAATCGATCTTTTACGATAGTTTCCTTTGAAACCCCCGCTAAAAGAGACATCTCTCCAATATGAGGAGTAATTATAATATTTTCAGGAAAATATTTTCTATTTTGAAGATTTAAAAGTTTAATACCATCAGCATCAAGAATTAGTGGTATTTTTATTCCACCAGTTAGTATTTTTCTGTAATAATCTAATTGTTTTTCTTCAGTTCCTAGTCCGGGACCCAAAAGAACTGCGTCATAAGAGTTGATGATTTCCAAAGAATCTTTAATCGAAAGTTCATTTTGGAAATCTTGATCAAAATATATAACATCATTTATTTTACCAGCAAGAAAAGGATACAAATCCTTACTTAGAATATTTGCTATCAATCCTACCCCACTTCTTAGTGCAGAATAATTACAAAATAAATTTGCCCCTATATAATTGCGAGACCCAGCTAAAATAACTAGTTTCCCATTCATATACTTATGATTATTTTCTTTTTGATAAAATTCTATTTTTTTTATATATTCTGAATTTAATAAATTAATTCTTCCAGATAGATTTTTCTTAATTCCTATATCTAGAGTTGAGATTCTACCAATAAAATTAAAATCAGAAGAATTTAATATCCCTTTTTTGGGATATCCTAACATCAAAGTTTCAGTAGCTTTAATTGAATTTTTATCAATTGTTCCATCATCTGAATTTATACCACTAGGTATATCAACTGAACAAATATAAGAATTAAGGGAATTGATATGACTGGTAATTTTAGAAAGATTGTCATCTAATTTTCTGTTGACCCCAATACCCAAAATACCATCAATAATCAAATTGTCTTTTTGAATATTAAGTTTTATTGTATTAATCATATTTGTATTGGATTCGTATAATTCTATATTGGAATCTTTAGGTTTTTCTCTTTTTAAAGTAATGGAAATATCTTCTGATCTTTTTAAAATTTCGAAAATTTTAACATTATATTTATGAGATAAAAGAGCTCCCACTATAATAGCATCTGCTCCATTATTTCCTTTCCCTACTAAAATAGAAATTCCATTGCTCGTATTTAACCTAATAGAATTTTCTAAATGTTCAACAATGGATTTTGCAGCATTCTTCATCATTTTACTTGCTGAAATCCCAGATGCGATTGCTTGTTTCTCTAGTTGAAGCATTTCTTTTGAATTTACTACTTTCATGATTTTACTCGGCAACTACGGAAGCTACTGCATAATTCTTTGAATGACTGATTGAAAGTGCTATTCTTTTAATTCCTAATTCACTAGCTTTACATTTTGCATTTCCATGAAGGATGATTTCAGGAGCTTTACCTCTAGCTCTATAAACTTCAATTGATTTCCACGGTACACCCCTTATTCCTGTACCTAAAGCTTTCATTACAGCTTCTTTACAGGCAAATCTTGCTGCAATTTGAGGATATCTCCCTTTACAATAGGATATTTCTTTCTCAGTGAAAATTTTCTTCATAAATCTTTTAGGATATTGTAAATATACCTTTTTTATTCGATCAATCTCTATAATATCTATTCCGGTATATATCATATTTTCATTTTAAAATTTTTTTTTTATTAACTACATGATAATCTTATAATGTAAATTTTTTAACAAAGGAATAAATCATTTCAAAATTAATTGACGGAAAAAAATTAAGTGCAGATATTCAGTTGAAAATTAAATCTGAAATTGAAATCATGCAAAAAAAACATAATGATGCTCCGACTTTAGTTGTTGTACTTGTTGGAGAAAACCCCGCTTCACTCTCTTATGTAAGAGGAAAAGAAAGGGCATGTTTAAAAGCAGGTATTAATTGTTTAATTTATAAATATGATAAAAATGTATCTGAAAAAGAACTACAAAAAGTACTCCAAAAATTAAATAAAGATTCAAATGTAAATGGAATCATAGTACAACTACCTCTTCCAGAAAATATCAATGAAGATACCATAATTCAATCCATTGTCCCACATAAAGATGTTGATGGACTTACTACTGAAAACCTAGGTCTTTTAGCAGCAGGTACACCTAGATTTGTTCCAGCAACTCCATTGGGAGTACAAAAAATGTTATCAGAAATCAATTTTCGAACAGATGGATCAAATATAGTAATTATAGGTAGGAGTAAATTAGTAGGAACACCTTTAGCTCTTCTTTTATCATCGAAATCAGAAATGGGAAATGCAACAGTAACTGTTTGTCACTCTAAAACTAAAGAGCTATCAAAGTATACATTACAAGCCGATGTAATAATTGTGGCCACAGGAAGACCAAATACATTAACAGTAGATATGATAGCAAATAATCCAATTATTATAGATGTGGGTGTGAATAGAGTAGAAGATAAATCCAAAAAAAATGGATATCGTTTAGTCGGAGATACCGATTTTAAGAATATAATTGAAAATGTATCAAAAATTACACCTGTTCCAGGTGGTGTCGGGCCAATGACAATTACGATGTTACTTCAAAACGTACTAAAGGCCTATACAAACAGTACTAAAATACAAATTTAAAGCTAGATGTATAATTAAACTTCTATTAAAATTTTCATAATGGCAACTTTAAAAGAAGAAAAAAACAAAAAAAATCTTAAAAATCAAAAATCGTCTTTAGAAAAAACAGAAATGCTCGGTTTATATCGTCAGATGTTTTTGATTAGACAATTTGAACTAGCGTGTGCAGAAAATTACACAAAAGGAAACATCCGTGGGTTTTTACACTTATATATAGGGCAGGAAGCAACTGCTGTTGGTTCTATCTCATGCTTAAACAATAAAGACTATATAGTAACTCATTATAGAGATCATGGTCATGCTTTGGCCAGAGGACTGGATGTTAATAGATCAATGGCAGAATTGTTTGGCAAAAAAACTGGTTTATCTAAGGGAAAAGGTGGATCAATGCATTTATTTGATTCTGCTAGAAAATTTATGGGAGGTCATGCTATTGTTGGTGGACAATTTCCTTTAGCGGCTGGGTTGGCATTAGCATGTCAATATAAAGAAACAGGAGGAGTTGTTGTTTGTTTTTTTGGAGATGGTTCAACAAATCAAGGAACTTATCATGAGACATTAAATTTAGCTTCAGTTTGGAAGCTCCCGATTCTTTTTATTTTAGAAAACAATAAATACGGTATGGGATCTTCTATAGATAGAGTCAGAGCAGGAGGAGAAGATTTTTATACGGGTGTTAGTACGTATGATATCCCTGCAACTCAAGTAAATGGAATGGACGTTTTGGCAGTCAAAGAAGCTACAAAATTAGCAATTGAGAAAATTCGTAAAGAAAGTCGTCCTTTTTATTTAGAATGTAAAACCTTTAGATTTGTTGGACACTCTTTAGCAGATGGTCAAAAATATAGAAAATCTGAAGAAGTGAAATTTTGGGAAAAACAAGATCCAGTTGAAAAGTTCCCTCAATGGTTGATTTCTGCTGGTATTATAAATCAAAAAGAACTAGATGAAGTAAAACAAAAGGTAAAAGAAGAAATCCAAGATTCTGTAGATTTTGCAACCTCAAGTGAAAATCCTGAAAAATCAGAGATTAATGAAGATATATACGAAAAGCGAGATTGAGATGTCTGAAATGATAATGAGAGAAGCAATCAAAAAAGCTTTGGAAGAGTCCTTAGAAAATGACCCCGATGTATTAATTATGGGAGAAGACATTGGAGAATATGGAGGAGCGTACGCTGTAACTGATGGACTGTTGAAGAAATTTGGACCCAATAGAATAAAAGATACCCCTATATCAGAGGCCACTTTCATAGGAGCTGGGATAGGAGCTGCTGCAGGAGGATTAAGACCTGTAGTTGAATTAATGTCCATAAGTTTTTCTTTAGTAGGATTTGATCAAATAGTAAATATGGCTGGAAATTTAAGATATATGTCTGGTGGACAAATTAGTGTTCCTATGGTGATAAGAGCACCAACTGGAGCTGGAGTACAGTTAGGAGCTACTCATTCACAAAGTTTTGAAACATGGCTTGCAGAAGTACCTGGACTTTATTGTGTATGTCCGTCTAATCCAAAAGATGCTTTAGGTTTATTAAGAACAAGTATAAAAAATAACAACCCAGTAATTTTCGCTGAACCTGCTCTTTTATATGGATCAAAAGGAGAAGTTCCGCACGATTATTATGAAATTCCTCTAGGCTCAGCTAATATTGTAAAAGAAGGGAATGATATAACTATAATGTCCTATGGAGCAGGGATGTCAATCGTTGAAGAAGTTAATCAAAAATTGACAGAATCTAATGTTTCTGTAGAAATATTAGATTTAAGGTCATTAAATCCTATTGATTATAAAACTATTGAGGAATCAATAAAAAAAACTAACAAACTTGTTGCAATAGATACCTCAAGAAAAAACGGAGGAATAATGGCTGAACTAGTATCAAATATTCAAGAGAAATTTCTTGATTGGTTAGACGGGCCCATCATTAGAATAGGCTCTGAAGACGTTCCTTGGCCATATAATAAGGATTTAGAAAATGCTGTATATCCTTCATCAAACAAAGTAATAGAGAAAATATATAAGCAGTTATTGAATTAGATGAAATTAGGAGAAAAAATTGATTAGTGAAATTACTATGCCATCAATGGGAGCAGACATGACAGAAGGTACCATTGTTAAATGGTTGAAAAATGAAGGTGATAAAATCTCTAAAGGAGATAAACTCGCAGAAATAGAAACTGATAAAACAGTGGTAGAAATGGAATCATATAATGAAGGGATTTTAAAAAAAATATTAGTAAAAGAAGGAACAAAAATTGGAGTTGGAAAAACTATTGCTTATATAGGGGACTCTAATGATGAAGTTCCAGAAGAAGGTTTATCTGAAGAAAAAAAATCTGATGATGAAGAAAAATCTGAAAACCTCATAGTAGAATCTTCTAAAGAAAATTTATCAGAAGAAGTTGCTACAGTTAAAAAGCCCCAAATATTAACAAAAAGTGAAGAAGATCTCGATAATTATAGAATTAAAGCTTCTCCAATGGCAAAAAAACTTGCGAATGAAAAAAATATAAATTTAGAAGATATTATTGGAACAGGTCCAGGGGGTAGAATTACTAAAGATGATGTAAACAATTATGTACCTGGACCAAGGTTGGTAAGTTCATCAAGTATAGGTATCAAAAAAACCACAATTCTTGAATCTTCAGATATACCTCTAAATTCTATGCGACAGGCAATTGCTAAAGTAACAGTAAGGTCTAAAACTGAAAAACCACATTTTCAGGTCACAGTAGAAATAGACATGACAGAAGCTATGAAGACTAGAAAAGATATAAATGAGATTTCAGAAAAAGATGATATAAAAATTTCAGTAAATGATTTGGTTTTAAAAGCAACTATTAATTCCCTTATCAAATATCCTAAATGGAATTCATTTTTTGATGGTGAAAAACTAATAGGACATTCATCTATAAATTTGGGAATTGCTATAGCACTAGAACAAGGATTGATAGTTCCTGCTATTTTAGATTCACAAAATTTAGATTTATTTGCTTTATCTGTCGCATCAAAAAATTTAGGTAACAGGGCAAGAGGAAATGGTGAAAACTTAACTAATGATGAATTGACTGGAGCAACGTTTTCTACATCAAATTTAGGAATGTTTGGAACTCATTCTTTTACAGCAATTATAGTCCCTCCACAAAGTGGAATAATTGCTTTGGGAACTGTAAAAAAAGAACCCAAGGTAATTAATGATCAAATTTTAGTTAGAGAAATCATGTATGCAACTCTTTCTGCTGATCATAGAGTAGGTGATGGAGCTGAAGGTGCTATTTTTATGAATGAATTTAAACAAAATCTTGAAAAACCAACAAGATTATTATTGTAAAGATATGAAAGTCAAACTAGTAAGTTACTCACAACCTTCGAAAGAATTTCAAGAAATGGGAATAGGTGACGCTCAAGATTTAATAGCGTTTTGTGCTAGAGTTTCTAATCCTTCAAATCAATTAAATGCAGAAACAAGTGAAAAGCTGATCAAATACTTAATAAACCATTCACATTGGTCTCCCTTGGAAATGGTCACTGCTTGTCTTGAAATTGAGACCACAAGAGATATAGCAAGACAGATTTTAAGGCACAGAAGTTTTAGTTTCCAGGAATTCAGTCAAAGATATGCTGATCCGACTAAAGATTTAGATTTTGTTGTTAGGGAAACCCGTTTACAGGATAAAAAAAATAGACAAAACTCAATAAAATCTGAAAATAAAGATTTAAATAAAGAATGGGAAAAAAGGCAAAAAAAAGTTATTGATTCTGCTATAGAAAATTATAAATGGGCTGTTGAAAATGGAATTGCAAAAGAACAAGCTCGTGCAGTTCTTCCTGAAGGAAATACCATAAGTCGATTATATATGAATGGGACTTTAAGAAGCTGGATTCATTATATTCAGCTTAGAGCATCGCACGGTACACAAAAAGAACATACTGAAATAGCAAAAGCATGTGCAGAAGTCATATCAAAGATCTTCCCTATGACTAATAGTTTATAATTGTTTTTATCGATAAAAAAACAAATGAAATATCTCTTAACTATAGATATAGGTAATACAAATATTGATATTGGCTTATTTTACAATAATGAGTTAAAGTCTGTTGCAAAAATTTCAACTAAAGATAATAAAAGTGAATTTGAAATAGAATCTTCAATCGTAAGCTTACTCCAAATTGAAAATGAAATAAAATCAAAAATCGAAACTATTATAGGTTCGGTTGTACCAAATAAAACCCACATAGTATCCAATGCGGCAAAAATAATTACTAGTAAAGATCCTATAATTGTCGATCATAATTTCAACTTCCCATTCAAAAACATATACAATCCTCCTACTGATGTTGGAGTAGATAGATTGGTAGATTCATTAGCAGCGATAAAGTTATATGGAACTCCATGTGTTATTTTAGACATAGGTACATGTTTGGTTTTCGATGCTATTACAAAAGATAATGAATATTTAGGGGGATCCATTCTTCCAGGTTTATTTATGGCTGCTGATAGTCTTTTCAAATCAACGGCTTTATTAAAACCTGTTGATTTGAAAATTCCAGAAAATGTAATAGGAAGAAGTACCGAAGAATCAATTCAATCTGGAATTATATTAGGTTATGTTGAATTAATTGAGGGTACTATAAAAGCATATAAAGAACAACTTTCAAATAATAACGAAAAAATTAATTTCGTTATTACAGGTGGAGGTAGTTATTTAATTACTCCAAATTTGAAATCAAAGTATATATTTAATGAATATTTATCTCTTTTGGGTTTAAAATATAGTTATGACTTATAAAAATATAATAAAAAATAAAAATATAATTCTTGGAATAACGGGATCCATAGCAGCTTATAAATCTATTTTTTTAGCATCTTTATTGGTAAAAGAAGGGGCTAATGTACAAGTAATAATGTCACAATCCTCGAAAGAATTTGTAGGAGAATCTTCTTTTTCTGGTATAACTCATAATTCTGTTATTACTGGTTATTACGGTGAAAAAACTAATTTAAATATAGATCATATTGAGTTAGCAAAAAAAGCAGACATCATTGTAATAGCTCCTGCCACTGCGAATACAATAGCTAAATTAGCATTGGGAATTTCGGACAATCCTATTATAGGGAGTGTTTTAGCTACAAGTGCTCCAATATTAATAGCTCCTGCAATGGATGGCAATATGTATAAATCAAAGCAAGTAACCGAAAACATAAAAAAGTTATTGGATGATAAAACTTTCTTTACAGGTCCAGACAAAGGAAGATTAGCCTCAGGTATAAATGAAAAAGGAAGGATGTCTGAACCAGAAGAAATTTTGGATAAAATAAAATACATCTTTTCTAAAAACAATGATTACAAAAATGTAAAATCGATAGTAACTGCTGGAGGTACCAGAGAAGCAATAGATCCAGTTAGATTTATAACTAACAAATCTTCAGGGAAAATGGGCATTGCAATTGCTGAAGCATTAAGGGACAGAGGATCTAATGTTACTATGATTCACTCAGATCTTTATAAGAATCATAGAATCGAAGGAATTGATTATGTGAAAATCCAGTCTGCTGAAGAAATGAAAACAGAGATATTTAACAAGATAGAGGATTCAGATCTCATTGTAATGGCAGCAGCTGTAGGAGATTTTAGAGTTAAAACAATAAATAGAAATAAATTAAAAAAAGATCAGTTGAATAACTTATTCCTTGAACATAACCCAGATATATTAAAAAGTATAAATAAATCTAATATAGTAAAAGTTGGGTTTGCAGCAGAATCAGAAAACCTCTTGGAAAATGCAAAAGAAAAATTTACATCAAAGGATTGTAATATAATTGTTGCAAATGACATTACTGAGAAAAATAGTGGGTTTGGTTCTGATCAAAATAAAGCTATAATAATTGAAAAAAACAATGTAGAAAAATTACCTTTAATGGAAAAAACTACTTTGGCCCACATAATATTAGATAAGGCCAAAAATTATTTATCATAGGAGAAATTATTGAGACTATTTTGGAAACAAAAAAAAATGGGTATCGACTTAGTTGTGGAAGATGACGAAAAGGATCAATTCGTAGTTGGTGGAGTAAGAGAGACTAAAAGAGGCATCGAAGCCTTGGCCAAAACAACAGGGTATGATCCATCTAGGGCAATAAAAGGATTGTCATCTGTAGAGGAAGGAAAAATATTTGTTGAAAATTTTCAACCTTGGAGAGAATTTTTTCCTGGAGAAGAATTAAACATTGAATTAGAATAGAGAAAAACATGAAAGATTTAAAAGAAATTATTAAAAGTTTATCCAAGTACGACTCTGCAACAGTTCAAAATGCTATGATTTTAATAAGGGGTTTCACATCTGAAACACAAGATTATACAGGTCCTTCTTTAAAATCTTTCTATCTTGGTAACAAAGCAGTAGTTGGAATAGCAATAACAGCAAAGGTAACTCCACTAAATATACAAAAAAATGTTATCGACTGGGATAATTATTACGATGAAGTTGCAAAGTGTGATCTCCCTGTTATAGGAGTACTTCAAGATATTGAAAAAGAAAAAGGAAGAGCTGCCATTATGGGAGATGGGATGGCATATAAGCATAAGGCTTTGGGAGCCGTAGGTGTTATCGCTGAAGGATCGATTAGAGATCTTCCAGGTATAATTGAGGCAAAATGTCCTGTCTGGGGTACAGGTAGAGTCCCAGGACATGGGCCATTTAATTTAATAGAAACTCAGACAACTGTAGAAGTTGCTAATCTAACAATTAATCCAAACGATTTATTAATCGGAGACGGAGACGGTATAACAAGAGTACCTTTAGAAATAGCTAAAGAAACCTTAAAGGTATGTAAAGAAGTTAGATTAAAAGAGACAAAAGTACAGAATGAATTTAAAAAAAAAATTATAAATACAAAGGAAAAGTAGGATTAAGATCTCTTTAAATAAATCATTCTTACGCTTTAGTTAAATTGATATATTCTATTTTTTCCTAAAATGCAATTTTATAAACGAAATTATAAACCCTAAAAGCCCTCCAGAACCTCCAATAAGCATTGATAATTCAGGAAGACTTCTACACATTTTTTTCTGATATTATAGCTTCTATTTCTTCAGAATCAGATAATTCAAAGCTAAAATTATAGCATCCAGCTGCATTGCTAACATCATCCATGATTTTAGTTAAAATATCTTTTTGATGAGTATTAATTATTAATTTTATTGAATCTACTGGTTTTCCTAATCCAATAGCATTAGCAGTTTTTGTTTTTCTTATAGCCCGTATAGTCTTTATAGCTACGTCTAAAGAATCTTTGTTTTCTGGGGGATTAAACTTTTTGAATTCTAAGACATTTGGCCAATTACTTTGATGTATTGAATTTGTATTTGTTTCTTTTGCAAAACACCAAGACCAAATTTCTTCCGTAATTGAAGGTAAAACTGGGGCATAAATTCTAAGTAATACAGATAACGCAATTCTTAATGTTGTAACTGCAGATTTCTTTTCTTCACCTTCTGAATTGAAAACCCTCTTTTTTACAAGTTCAATATAATTATCGGTATAGATGTTCCAGAAAAATTCTTCTGACAGTTGTAATGCTTGTGCAAATTCGAATTTATCATAACAATTTGTCACATCATTTATTAAATTTTGTAAGTCTTGTAAAAATGAAGCATCCAATTCTTTAATGTCGTAAGTTTCACTTGAATCATGAGATAATACAAATTTTGCCGCATTATATAATTTAGTAACTAATTTATTTCCTATGAGAAAAACACTTTCATCATATGTCGTGTCCGTCCCTAATCGAGCTGAACCTGCCCAATATCTTACTGCATCAGAGCCAAATTGTTCTATTGTGTCAATGGGCGTTATTACATTTCCTCTAGACTTACTCATTTTTTTCCTATCAGGATCTAATATCCAGCCAGAAATTACTACATTTTTCCATGGAATGGAATTATGATGTAATAACGATTTTACAATTGTATAGAAAGCCCAAGTCCTAATAATTTCATGACTTTGGGGTCGTATATCCATAGGAAATAGTTTGTCCATTTCTTCTTCATTTTTTATACCCCAATTTGAAACAATTTGAGGTGACATAGAAGAAGTAAACCAAGTATCAAAAACATCTTGTTCTCCAATAAAACCCTTAGGTTTATTTCTTTGATTTTCTGTAAATCCAGGTGGCGTATCAATAACTGGGTCAATAGGTAAATCTTTTATATTTGGCAATATTACATTATCGAAATCTATTGTTTTATTTTCATCTAAACGATACCAAACTGGAATAGGAACTCCAAAAAAACGTTGCCTACTTATACACCAATCTAAAGACAAGTTTTCAGTCCAATTTGAAAATCTTTTTGACATATAATCTGGATGCCAATTTATTTTCTCTCCCATTTCCAATAGTTTTTCTTTTTTATCAAGTATTTGAACAAACCACTGTCTGGTTGAGAGATATTCTATAGGGGATTCACCTTTCTCATAAAATCTAACTGGGTGTAAAATTTTTTTTGGATCAGAAATTAATGGAATTTTACCCGTTGAAGAATTTTTAGGATCTTTCAAAAGGTCAATTATTATTTTCTTTGATTCGTTTAAATTTTTATCAAATATTTTTCTTGCATTAATATTAGCAAGTTTTTGATTTAAACTAACCCAACCATTTTTTTCTTTATCATTGGAAAATCTTATATGTAAAATTTTTCCATCTGAACCAAAAATTTGTCTTAATGGAAGATCATTTTCTCTCCACCAAATTACATCTGTTTGATCTCCAAATGTACAAACCATCAATATTCCAGTACCCTTTTCTTTATCAACTAATTCGCTTGAAAAAATTGGAATAGGAGCAAAAAAAATAGGAGATATCGCTTTTTTCCCAAATAAATCTTTGTATCTTTTATCATCAGGATGTGCTGTGATACCCACACATGCAGCTAACAGCTCAGGTCTTGTAGTTGAAATTATTAGATCTTGTTTCGAATCTTCAATTCCAAACCTTATATCATGATAAGCACCTTTAATTTCTCTATCCTCTATCTCTGCTTGGGCTACAGCAGTTTGAAAATCTACATCCCACATTGTTGGAGCATTTGATTGATAAACATGTTTTTTATTAAATAAGTCTATAAATGAAGACTGGGCTATATATCTAGATTTATTGTCAATAGTTGCATACTCGTCTTGCCAATCAATTGAATATCCCATTCTTCTGAATAAATCTTTGAATACAATTTCATCTTTTTTAGTAACCTTATGACACATTTCAATAAAGTTTTGTCTATTGATAACTAGTGAATCATTATTATTTATTCCCAATTCTTTTTTTCTTTTATCAATATCTAAATCTTCAATATATGGGATTTTATTATCAATCCTAACTCCAAATATATTTTGTACTCTTCTTTCAGTTGGTAATCCATTATCGTCCCATCCCATTGGGTAAATTACATTGAAATTTTGCATTCTTTTATAACGAGCTATTATATCTTGATGGGTATAAGAAAAAATGTGTCCAACGTGTAATGAGCCTGAAACTGTTGGAGGAGGAGAGTCTATAACAAAAGATTCTGATCTAGATTTATCTTTCGATCGTTTATAAATATTTTTTTTCTCCCAAATATCTCTCCATAATTTTTCTTTATCCTTAAATTCATATCTTTTGGGCAAGTCTTTAGGATCAATACTTTTATATTTTTTGTTAATTTTCATAGTCTTTTACAAATCACTTTAATATTTTCTCATTGTTAAAAAAAATAAATCAATATATATTGCTAGATTTGACTTTATTATTAGATAAAGTTAATCTTTTTTTTTCTGATCTCATCAATTCTTGCAAAAAAATCGTCCCTTTTTTAGTATCAGAAGCCAATTTTGCTGGTTCTGAATCCTGTATTCTTTTTTTAAAACAATAATATGTAAAATTTTCATCATCATGTTCATAGTGTTTTTTATTTAATATTGCAGATTTTTTACAATATTCTTCATATAAATGTAAGAAACTAAAACCATAAATATGTTCATAACTAACATTTAGTACATTAACTGTGCTTTTACCATTAGATATCCGTTTTTTATAATTTTCTCTTTCAACATAACATAAAATACTTCTTTCTATTAAAACTCCGTAAAAATAGGATAAATATGAAGTATATTTCTCAAATCCGATAAGTTGTCTGAATTGAAATTCAGATATCCCTGAATAAATTTCAGGAATTGAAAACCAATGATATATTTCTAATAATAGATTCTCTTTTATATTAATATTGTTTAAGATCTGAACAGCTAATCTTTTCCAGTTTAAAGCTTCATTTCCAACAAGATAATCATAATGAGAATTTTTTTTTATTTTCCAAAGACGGATCATTGATAAGATATTTGTTTGATAATTCTTTTCATTAATATCAGAAAACTTATTTATTAAATCATTTTCATAATCTGTTAAGTTACTCATAAGGATTCTTTAGACACTTTTTTTCATTCTTTTCTTATTCATTCTTTCAAGTCTTCTCCTATCTCTTCTTGATAGGTTACTATCATTACTTGAGCTATTTGAAGCATTCTGCATATCATTCTTAGTTTGCTCGTATTGAAAATTTTGTTTAATTGTTTTGTATTTATTTTGATCAACTCTATTTTTTTGTATAGTACTGATTCTTATAGCGTCACTAGCTATTTGAGTCTTAACATTTGTTATTAAATCCGAAAACATATCAAATCCCATTTTTTTATATTGAATTAATGGGTCTCTTTGCCCTACTGCCTCCAACCCAATGGATTGTCTCATATTATCCATCATTGTTAAATGTTCAACCCACCTTGAATCAATTGCATTTAAAAAGATTTGGCTATCTAATTTCTTAGATATCTCCTCACCAAGCATATTTTGTCGATCTGTATATATTTTTTTTGATTCTTCAATCAAAAAATTTGCAGATAAATCTTTTTCTTCAATGATCTTTTTTATATTATCTTCTGGAAAAAAGTTTCTTAAAAATGCAATTCTATTGATTTTTTCCATTTCATCATTTATATCTAAATTATTAGTACTTCCACCAATTATTTCTGTAACGAATTCCAAAACATCTTCAGAGAGGTCAAATTCTAATAAGGCCTTTGATCTTAACTTATAAATCACATCTCTTTGAGTATTCATAACATCATCATAATCAACAAGAGTTTTTCTTATTTCAAAATGAAATGCTTCAACTTTTGTCTGAGCTGACTCTATAGATCTAGAGATCATTTTATTTTCTACTGCTTCATTTTCATCCCACTTGAAAGCGCTCATGGCAGCTTTTATCCTATCACCTCCAAACCTTTTTACTAATGAATCATCAGTAGATATGTAAAATTGAGTAGTTCCTGGATCTCCTTGTCTCCCAGATCTTCCTCTTAATTGATTATCTATACGTCTTGATTCGTGACGTTCGGTTCCAATAACGTACAGTCCGCCTGTATCTATTACTTGATCATGGGCAATATCCCATTCATTAGAATTATTAAATTTTTCTGGATTCCCTCCCAAAATTATGTCCGTTCCCCTACCAGCCATATTTGTCGAAACAGTAACTGATCCAGGGCTTCCTGCCTCTGAAATAATTACTGCTTCCGATTCATGCTGTTTTGCATTCAATATATTACATTTAATATTCTTAGATCTTAAAATTTTCGATAAAAATTCTGATTTTTCTATAGTAGTTGTTCCAACTAACACAGGGACTCTATTTTTATTTAATTCTTCAATCTTATTCGCAACTGCATTCCATTTAGCATTTTCGGTCATAAAAATTTGATCAGGCAAATCTGCTCTTTTAGAAGGTTTATTTGTAGGTATTTCAATAACATCTAATTTGTATATTTTTTGGAATTCCTCTGCTTCCGTGACTGCAGTACCAGTCATCCCAGAAAGTTTTTTATATAACCTAAAATAGTTCTGTAAAGTGATAGTTGCATAAGTAATAGACTCTCGTCTTATTTGTACTGATTCTTTTGCCTCTATTGCTTGATGTAATCCATCTGAATATCTCCTTCCTTCCATCAACCTACCAGTGAACTCATCAACAATTATTATTTCTGAATCCCTAACGACATATTGTTGATCTTTTTTATAAAATTCATTTGCCTTAATAGCATTATCTATAAGATGTGAATATATTTGGTTTTCTTCAGAATATAAATTATCAATATTTAAAATATTTTCAATTTTGTCTATTCCTGCTTCATTAATAGCTACAGATTGTCTTTTAGCATCTAACTGATAATCTGTATCGTTGTTTAATTTTGAAGCAATCATAGAAAATCTTTTATAATCTTGAGTTTTGTCTGGTGCAGGACCAGAAATAATTAATGGGGTTCTAGCTTCATCAATTAAAATATTATCTACTTCATCAACAATTGCAAAATTCAAATCACGTTGTACTTTTTCTCCATGAGCTTGTGCCATATTATCTCTCAAATAATCAAATCCAAACTCATTATTAGTACCATAAACAACATCTGATTTATATGCTTCTGATCGTGGGCAATCAATCAGGACTAAATTAGAAGAACCGGACTCATATTCCAAAGTCATCGATCCTCCATTTTGGATACAACCTACGGTCAATCCTAAAAATTTATAAATCTTACCCATCCACAAAGCATCTCTTTTAGCTAGATAATCATTAACTGTAACAACATGTACACCTTCTTTTGATAATGAATTTAAATAAACAGCTAGAGTAGCAATAAGGGTTTTACCTTCCCCAGTTCTCATCTCAGAAATTTTTCCTTGATGTAAAGTCACACCGCCCATTAGTTGAACATCAAAATGTCTCATTTCCAAAATTCTCTTAGATGTTTCTCTAACTACAGCGAATGCATCAATTAATATTTCATCCAAGCTTTGTTTATTTTTATATTTTTCTACTAATAAATCAGTTTGAGAACTTAACATTTTGTCATCTAAAGAGGCATAATGACTTTCGATAGCATTAATATCATCAACTAATTTTTGTAATTCAGCAATTTCAGATTCATTAGAATTACTTAAAAATCTTTTTAACAAATTAAACATATATTATTTCACATAAACAAAGCACCAACTGAATCTCCTCTATTAATCCTTTTAATTGCTTCACCAATTAATGCAGAGATAGACAAAATAGTTAGTTTATCGTGGTTGTGTTCAATTGGTAAAGTATTAGTTACAACTATTTCTTTAATATCACTTGATTCTAGCAATTTTTTCAAAGAATCATTTGGGAAAATCCCATGGGTTGCTGAGATATAAACTTGTTCTGCTCCATTCTTTATCAATATCTCTCCAGCTGAAATCATTGTACTTCCGGTGTTGATTTCATCATCAAAAACAATCGCTGTCATTCCTTCAACTGAACCAATAATGTTTAAGCTTTCGACTGTGTCTTTGTTTCCTATTCTTCTCTTTTCTATAATTGCTAGAGGAGCTCTAAGTTTTGATGCAAAATCTCTAGCTCTTTTAGTTCCTCCTGTATCAGGTGAAACTACAACAATATTATCAATTTTTTTATCAAAAAAATATCTAGCCAATATTGGTAGGGCTGTTAGTTCATCAACCGTTGAGGAGAAAAATCCTTGTACTTGTCCAGCATGTAAATCCATGAGCATTACTCTATCTGCTCCAGCTGTTGTAATTAAATCAGCAATTAAACGTCCTGTAATGGGAACTCTAGGTTGATCTTTTTTATCTGTTCTTGCATAAGAAAAATATGGCATTACCGCAGTGATTCTACCCGCAGATGCTCTCTTAGCAGCATCAATCATTATCAAAAGTTCCATTATATTATCATTAACGGGAAAGGAAGTTGGCTGTATTATAAAAACATCTCTTTCTCTTACATTTTCCAAAATCCTTACAAATGTGTTATCGTTATTAAACTTAAAAACTTCAGCTTTTGTTAGCGATTGTCCAATATACTGAGATATTTCGTTTGCCAAAGAAGAATGGGCATTCCCACTCAAAATCAATGGTCCTTTTTGTAAATTTTTCATTAGAGTAAATTTTGTCCTTTCTCATAATCTATCAAAAAATAATTTAAATAATAATAAATTTTTGAGGTATATAAAAAAAAAAAACATTTTAAAGAGAAAATTTATATAATGTTTATATAAAAAAAATAATAAGAATTATGGATATTTATTTAGCAAGTCCCAGAGGTTTTTGTGCAGGAGTAGTGTTAGCTATTGATTTGGTCGAATATGCTTTAAAAAAATTTGGAGCCCCAGTATATGTTAAACATCAAATAGTACATAACTCAGTTGTTGTTTCAGAAGTAGAAAGTAAAGGTGCGATAACAGTAGAAAATGTATCAGAAATACCTGACAATTCCACAGTAGTTTTTTCTGCACATGGATCACCACCAGAAGATTATAAAATTGCGAAAACAAAAAATCTCAAGGTAATTGATGCTACTTGCCCTCTCGTGACAAAAGTACATAATGAGGCCAAAAAATATTCCAAAGAAGATAAAGATATTATTCTTGTTGGTCATAAAGGACATCAAGAAGTAATAGGTACTTCTGGACAAACCAAAATGACAATTATAGATGATCGAGAAGAATTTGAATTAACAAAAAAATCTTCTAAAAACAAAAAAGATATAGTCGTTTTGTCTCAAACAACATTATCTGTTAAAGATACAAAAAATACCATAGATAAAATTAAGAAAATTCATCCCAATGCCTTGATCAGGAATGACATTTGTTTTGCTACAACAAATAGACAGGAGGTGACTATGAAACTAGCAAAAGAAGTTGACTTAGTTTTGGTAGTCGGAGCTTCAAATTCATCTAACTGTAATAGACTTAAAGATGTTGCAATCGATAGTGGAACTGAATCATATTTAATAAATTCATTTGAAGAGATAAAACCAGAATGGTTAATAAATGTCAATAAATTAGGAGTTACCTCAGGGGCATCAACTCCAGATAAGTTAGTGTATGAAATAATCACAAAATTAAAACCAAAATCAGTACATAAAATCGAAGATAAAAGTGAAAACATTGTGTTTGAAATTCCCAGAAAAGTTAAAAGTCTATTAGATCAATGAAATTGATGATTATAGTATCTTTTACATTTATGATTTGTTTTAATTCCTGCGTCATAAATTCTGATTCTATAAAAAAAGATATTGCATACATACTAAATAAATGTGAACAAAATAATTTGAACTTAAAAACTAAATCTGTAATTTTAAATAATAATTTTGGTGAATTAAAGTTGAAATTACATGTTGCAAAAACACCTACTGAATTACAAACGGGACTAATGTGTATTAAAGATTTAAATAAAGGAATTGACGGTATGATTTTTGAATTTCAGACTCCTCAAGATAAAGCATTTTGGATGTACAAAACGATTATGCCATTACAGATAGTATATTTTAATGAATTCAATGAGTCTGTTGGGAATTTTGGAATGAAGCCATGCTCTAAAAAAATACTCGAAAATCAAAATGTTTGGGCAGAAAGATGCTTAGAAGAATCTAGTAATTATATTCCACAATCAAACTATCTATATGTAATTGAAATAATTGAATCTTATGAAGATATAGATAAATTAAAAAATTATTTACATAAAGAAAAACTTAATTTATTGAGGAATAATTGATAGTATATTTCAAAATAAAGTCAATTTAAGGTAATCACTTGGGAAAATTAATCCTAGTTAGACATGGCAAAAGTCTGTGGAATAAGGAAAATCGTTTTACAGGCTGGATTGACATCGCTTTAGATATAGAAGGTGAAAAAGAAGCTGAAGAGGCCGGAAAACAGATAAGAGAAAATAATATAACTATAGATTTAGCATATAGTTCAATATTCAAACGTGCATATAATACAGGAAAAATAATTTTAGATGTTCTAGCCCAAAAAAAGATAAAGATAAAGAGAGATTGGAGATTGAATGAAAGACATTATGGGAAACTCCAAGGACTCAACAAGAGTGAAATAGAAAAAGAATATGGAACAAAACAAATATCTCTCTGGAGAAGAGACTATTTAACAAAACCTCCTCCAATAAGTAGAAATGATATTGAAAAACTGTTGAAAAAAAGAATATTCAAGAATATTCCTAAAGATAAATTCCCTTTTGGAGAATCTCTTAAAGATACATTGCAAAGAGTTGATGAATTCCACAAAGAAAATATTTTGAAACAAATTGTTGAAAGAAAAAATATTCTTATAACTGCTCACGGGAACAGCCTAAGAGCACTTGTAAAAATAATAGAAAAAATAACAGATAAGGACATATCTAACTTGGAAATCCCAACTGGTAAACCAATATTTTATGATTATGTCGAGGGGGATTTTATAAAAATATAAATTTACCTCTTATCGTTTACATGTTAAGAGGTACACTAAACCGTGTACACGATTAATGATAAAAAAAAACTTTTCTATAAAAAAAATCTATTATGGTTGGTGGGTAAGTCTCGCAGGAGGGGTCAACGCCTTTTTTTCTAGTATTCCTACCTTTAGTGCATCTAGTGTTATTTTCAAAGCAGTGGAAGATGAATTTGGGTGGTCAAGAGCTATAGTTTCTGGAGTTTCTTCATTTGGTAGATTCGGTGGGGCATTATTAGGTCCAGTAGAAGGTTTTTTAAGTGATAAATTTGGCGCTTGGAAAATGGTTGTAATAGGATTTTTTGTATCTTCATTAGGATTATTTTGGTTAAGTTCTATTGACAGTATTTTATTTTATTATGCATCTTATTTTTTACTTTCAGTGGGGACCAGCATAGGTGGATTTGTACCTTCAATGTCAGTAGTTAATGCATGGATGCCTCATCAAAGAACTAAAGCGATGAGTTGGGTTATAGGAGGGGGTGCTTTTGGAGGTTTTTTTACTCCACTTTTTGTTTTATCAATCGAAAGCATAGGTTGGAGACACTCATTAATAGTTTTAGGGATTATATTTTTAGTAGTTGGACCCTTGGTATCTTTAGTTATTAAGAGAAAACCTAATCTTGACTTTGTTATAACTAAAGATAGTCCTAAAAAGATTATTATTACCAACATAGAGCCACGTCAAGCAATACGAAACAAGAATTTTTGGATAATAGCAATCAGTCATCTACTTGCAAATGTCTCTGTTGGAGCTATCAGTGCACATATTTTTTTGTATTTGACAGATCATGATGGAGTTAATCTAACCTTATATGTTGCTGGCACAATTCTACCGCTGATGGCTTTAGTATCTTTTATGGGTCAAATAAGTGGAGGTATTTTGGGGGATAGATATAATAAGAGGATCCTATTGCCAGTGTTATTTTTAGTACAATCTATATCTTTAGTAATTTTAGCTTTTGCAAATAGTTTTATTGATGCAATTATGTTTTCTGTTATTTGGGGTATAGGATTTGGTATGAGAACTCCTATTTTGCATTCTCTAAGAGGAGAAATCTTTGGGGGTAGGCACTATGCTACTATATTAGGGCTAAATGCATTTCCTATGGGTATTGGTATGATGCTTTCACCAGTTATAATTGGATTTATTTATGATTCTACAAACACATATTTTTACTCTCTTTTAAGCATGGCATTGCTATGCATTGCTTCATCATTTTTGATACTTTTAATTAAAAGCCCAATTACTAAGAAAGATTTATGAAAAAATTATTAAGAATTGAACAAGTTGCAGAAAAACTTGGACTAGATAAAGATGCAATAGAAAATTATGGGAACTATAAAGCCAAAGTTTCTCTAAATGCAATTAAAAAAAATAGAAAATCTAATTTACTTGTAGTTACAGCAATAACTCCAACTCCTCTTGGAGAAGGAAAATCAACAATTGCAATAGGATTAACTCAAGGTTTTGGAAAAATTAATCAAAATGTTGCATTAACAATTAGACAACCCTCTCTTGGCCCTGTTTTTGGACATAAAGGTGGAGGTACAGGTGGGGGTAGAGCAACCGTTCAACCTGCAGAAGATATAAATTTACATTTCAATGGTGATTTTCATGCTATGGAATCAGCTCATAATCTATTGGCAGCAATGGTAGATAATGCAGTTTATAGAAATAAAATAAAAGATTTTTCAGCTGAAGATATTACTTGGAGAAGGGTAACTGATGCAGAAGATAGATCTTTGAGATCTATCATAAGTGGATCGGGAGGGTCAAGTACTGCCCCACTTAGATCCACAGGATTTGATATATCTTCAGCTTCAGAAATTATGGCGATACTTGCCTTAACTGATTCTCAAAAAGATTTGAGAGAAAGATTAAGTTCAATTGTAGTTGGATGGAAGAAAGATAAAACTCCAGTTCTGGCAAAAGATATAAACTGCGTCGGATCAATGATGGCGTTACTTAAAGATGCAATAAAACCTAACTTAGCTCAAACAATTGAAGGTCAACCAGCTATAGTTCATATGGGACCATTTGGTAATATTGCTCATGGTTGCTCTTCAATATTAGCTGACCAATTAGCAACTTCCTATGCAGATTACGTAATAACAGAGGCTGGATTCGGTGCTGATTTAGGTTTTGAAAAATTTATGGATATTAAAGTAAGACAAGGTGGTCCTAAACCATTTTGTGCGGTTATAGTAGCCACTATCAGAGGATTAAAATGGCATGGAGGAGTAGACATAAAAGAATTAATGACAAAAAATGACGAAGCAATAATTAGAGGCTCAGAAAACTTGATTAATGCAATAAAAATTGTTTCTAAATATGGATTACAATCTGTAGTAGCTATAAATTTATTCCCTGGAGATTCTAAGGAAGAGATCAAATTAGTAAAAAAAATATGTGAAGAAAATAATTCTGTAGCTATTGAATCTAATGGATTTGCAGAAGGTGGTGCTGGAATGACAGAGTTGGCACAGTATATTACAAATTTAGATAACAAATCTGATGAAGTTAATTTGTTATATGATGACAAAGATTCCACTTTAGAAAAAGTAAGAATATTAACATCAGAAATATATTCAGCAAGTGGCATAACTTGGGGTCCAAGAACAAGAACTACTATTAAACTTTTTGAACAACAAGGATGGAATTTTCCTATTTGTATGGCAAAGACACACTTATCAGTTTCAGCAAACCCAAAACTTAGAGGTGCTCCTAAAGATCATAAAATACCAATCAAGGAAGTTAGGGTGCTTGCAGGTGCAAAGCAAATAGTTACTTTAGCAGGCGATATAATTACTTTGCCAGGTTTGCCAAGTAATCCAAATGCATATGACATTGATTTGAACGATCAAGATGAAATCATAAATATACTGTCAACTTAATTAGAATGACTAGATTTATAATGTAAAGACAATAGATCCTCGCCATAGTCTGAAGCAAAATCTCTTAGAACAGAATGTATATGATTAGCATTATTCTGTGTATTATCATACTCAATCAGAAAATTATCGTGTTTTATTGAGTAATAATGTCCTTGCGATTCATTTATTGAACCTGCCCAAGCAAAATATGTATTTTCAAAACCAACTTTATTGATTTTTATTCTATATTGATCAGAAATTGTGTTGTTAAATCTATTTATATAAATATCAATTAATTTAATGAGTTTATCACGTTCAGAATCGCTTAAATCTGAAAAAACAATCCCTTGAGTAAATTTTTCTTTTTCAAAAGTTCTATAATTCATAGTTAATATATCATCATGAGCTATTGTTGATACAATTGCTTTATTCCTTTTTTCATCAGGTAACGATGTAATTAGTTCACGTCCATAGTCTTCTTCTAATGCAAGAGTACGAAATCCTTTACGTGGACCATCTATAACTTTTGCTGGATTCGCACCAAAAAACAAGGGATGAATACTAATTTCTTTATTTATCACATTAACAGTTAATCCTATATGGTGCCCTCCTATTCTAAATCCCCAAGGCGATTCACTTTTATATGGATTTCCAAAAATAGCTATCCAATATCTCTCAGGAGATCTAACCCAATTTCCTGAGCCACCATCCTTATTATTAGCATTTCTTCCTTCATAATCTCCCAAAATTGTTTCTAGATCGATTATGGATCTTGATGTTTCATATCCTTTGATAGAATACGATAATTTCATTAAATCATAAACATAATTCCTTTGAAATGGTTTCATATCAAATATTAAAAGACCGTTTTGTACATGCGGTGTATAGTACCATACATATCTCTCATCATCTAAGAAATCAAAGATCAATTTTGATTTCTGATTTTCATCCAAACTTTCTAGAAAACCAATTAGTTTATTTGATATATTTTTTATTAATTTTTCTGTGTTATTTATTGTCATATATAAAATTATTTGTTGTTATACTGATGATAAATTAGTATAAGTTTTACAGATAATATATCAGAAATTTTGCTATTCATTATTAGTATTATTTGTATTTTTTATAAATCATATGAAAATTTTAATATCAGGAGCAAGTGGATTTATTGGTAAAAATTTAACAAAATTTTTATTAAAAAAGAACCATCAAATATATTTTTTGACAAGAGATTCTAACTTGTCAAAAAATAAAAATATTCAGTTTTGGGACCCAGATAATTTTAAATTAAATAAAGATTTGGTTGAAAAATCTGATATAGTAGTTTGCCTAAATGGTCAAAATATCATATCTCCTTTCAGAAATAAACTTAGAGAAATAAAATCTAGTAGATACAATCCCGTTGAAACGTTTATTTCAACATTTGGTAAATGTACAAAACTACCGAAATTATTTATATCTGCTTCAGCATGCGGATTTTATGGAGATAGACCTAATGAAATATTAGATGAATATTCTCCTAAAGGTTATGGAATTTTATCTGAAATTTCAAATGAATGGGAAAATAAATCATCATTAAAAAATTTACGGGTAGTTAATCTAAGATTCGGAAATATTATACAGAATGATTCACATATGTTTAATCAATTAAAAAAATTTAGTAAAATTATTGGAACTAACAGTATAAATGGTGGAGATTTTTTTTTCCCTTGGATTTCACTCTTAGATACTTTAAGAGCAATAGAACATATAATACATAATGAAGAGATAATAGGACCAGTAAACATAACCTCAAACAATTATTTACGATTTAATGAAGTCTTTAATGATTTAAACCAAATTATAAAACCTTTTATAAAAATTCCTGTCCCGAAAATATTAATTAAATTTATTTTTGGACAAATAGGCGTAGAAGCATTACTAAATGATCAAAAAGTGGTTCCAAAAAAATTACAAAATTCCAAATTTCAATGGGTAGTTAAAACTCCCTTGGAAAGCCTTAACTCTCTTCTCTAATCATCTTACGTAATACAAATGGTAATAATCCTCCATGTAAATAATATTCAGCTTCTATATTTGTATCAATCCTTATAAGTGTTTTAAAGTTTATAAATGATCCATCTTGTTTTCTTGCAATAACATTTATTTCTGAATTGGGTTTAATTTTATTTTCCAAACCTTGAAAATCAAAAGTTTCTGTCCCATCTATATTTAATGTGTTAGCATTTTCTCCTTCAAGAAATTGTAATGGTACTATTCCCATTCCTACTAAATTTGACCTATGTATTCTTTCATAACTTTCTGCTATTACAACCTTTATTCCCAACAAAGAAGGTCCTTTTGCTGCCCAATCTCTTGAAGAACCTGTTCCATATTCCTTACCCGCAATAACAATTAAAGGTATTCCTAATTCTTGATATTTTTCTGAAGCATCAAATATTCTCATTTTTTTATCTTCAGGAAAAAAAATTGTCCAATCTCCTTCATCATCAACTAATTGATTTCTTAATCGTATATTTCCAAATGTTCCTCTTACCATAACATTATGGTTACCTCTCCTCGATCCATAAGAATTAAATTCAAATCTTGGAACGTCATTAGATATTAATAATTGCCCAGAAGGAGCTGATTGGGGTATGGCCCCTGCCGGTGAGATATGATCCGTAGTAACTGAATCTGTTAATTTAACTAAACATCTAGCTTCTGTTACCACATCTTTAGAACCGGGAGTTAAATTAAAGTCGTAAAAATAAGGTGGTTTTTGTATATAAGTTGAGTTGATATCCCAGCTAAACTGATTCTCTTCTGTTGAAGTTAAACCTTGCCATTCGACAGGACCTGCATAAACAGATTCATATTCTTCTATAAACATTTTAGAATTTAATGATTTGGTTATAGTGTCTTCTATTTCATCTGATGTTGGCCATAAATCTTTCAGAAAAACTTCTTTACCGTCTTGATTTAAAGCGATAGGATCATTTGATAAATCTATATTGATGGTACCAGTTAGTGCGTAAATGACGACTAACATTGGTGAAGCCAAATAATTAGCTTTAACTTGAGGATGCACTCTTCCTTCAAAATTTCTATTCCCAGATAAAACTGATGAAACTGTTAATTCTTCATCTTCTACTTTTTTGGATATTAAACTGGGTAAAGGTCCAGAATTTCCAATACAAGTTGTACATCCATAACCTACTGTTTGGAATCCTATTTTATCTAAATAGTAACTCAAACCTGATTTTTCTAAATAACTGGTTACAACTTTTGAACCAGGAGCAAGAGAAGTTTTTACCCAAGATTTGGGTCTGATTCCCATATCAAAAGCTTTTTTTGCAATTAAACCTGCTCCCACCATAACATTGGGATTTGATGTATTAGTGCAACTGGTAATAGCAGCAATAACAACAGAGCCATTATCCAATTTTTCCTTAGATAAATCAACTGAACTAAAATCAAAACTTTCTTTAAAATTCTTACTTACCTGTGATAATAATAATTTGTCTTGAGGTCTTTTTGGTCCTGCCAATGAAGGTCGAACATCCCTCAAATCAAAATTTACATTCATAGAATATTCAGGATAAGCATCTTGTTGATAAAACAATGCATTTAATTTAGCATATGTTTCAACTCTTTCTATCAATTCACTTGATCTGCCAGTTAAAGCTAAATAATCTATAGTCCTATCATCTATTGGGAAAAAACCACAGGTCGCACCATATTCTGGGGCCATGTTTGAAATAGTAGCTCGGTCAGTCAAAGATAAATTTTTCAATCCATTACCATAAAATTCTACGAATTTTTCTACAACTCCCACTTCTCTTAGAACTTCTACAATAGACAAAACCAAATCAGTTGCTGTAGTGCCTTCAGGAATATTTCCATCTAAATTCACTCCTACAACTTCAGGAACCTGCATATAATATGGTTGACCTAACATAACTGCTTCAGCTTCAATTCCACCGACTCCCCAACCCAAAACTCCAACTCCATTTATCATAGTTGTATGTGAATCGGTTCCTATACATGTATCTGGGTAAATAAAATTTTCCTCTGAAGATAAAATAACTTCGGCTAGATTTTCCAAATTTACTTGATGAACAATGCCTGTACCTGGAGGAACAACTAAAAAATTAGAAAATGCTGATTGAGCCCATTTCAATAATTTGTATCTTTCTGTATTCCTATCAAATTCTTTCAAAATATTTAAATTCATTGAATCATTCTGTGCAAAAGAATCTACTTGCACTGAGTGATCAATAACCAAATCTGATCTTACAATTGGATTTATCATAGAAGGTTCCATTCCTAAATCTGATACCGCATCTCTCATTGAAGCCAAATCTACAACCACTGGAACTCCAGTAAAATCTTGTAATACAACTCTTCCAGGCATATATGGAAATTCTTCTTCAGGTACAGAATCTTTAGTCCAATTTAATAGTTGATTTATATGATTGGAATTGGAAAGTTGTTTTTCATAAGATCTCAACACATTTTCTAATAAAATTCTTATAGAGAATGGAAGTTTTTCTATTTGAACATTATTATCATTCGCAAAGCTCAAAATATCGAAATACTTTTTTTTACCTTCATTTAAATCGATTTCTTTTAAATATTTTTTTATTTCAAAATTCAATGTCATATTTATATTGTTAATAAGTTAGATTTTATTATAAATTATGTTACATATAATGTTACATTCTATTATTAGAGTTAATAAATAGATTATTATGAAACAATTCGCTAAATTCCTTCAAAAAAAAATACCATTTTATTATGGCTGGATAATTGTTGCCGGATCGGGTTCAAGCATGTTTGTAAGAAATTCTGCTGCCACATTAACAATAGCAGTATTTGTCTATCCAATGAGCGAAAACCTTGGATGGTCAAGAATTACAATTGTTGGGGCTTCATCTTTAGCAGGAATTTTGGCAATATTTGTTTCTCCTCTATCGGGTTGGCTTATTCAAAAATATGGGACCAAAATTACTTTATTAATCTCAGTCTTACTATTAGGTTTATCTACCGCATTATTAAGCCAAACATTTTCACCAATAATGTTTTATATATTATTTGGTATAAGTAGAATCATTTTCAGTTCTCCTATACAAATAGGAGCCACCACTGTCGTCACTAAATGGTTTTCAAAAAATAGAGGTAAAGCAACTGGGTTATTGGGAATGTTTCATTCACTTGGTATGGGTTTTTTCCCTTTATTTGCTCAAGTTATAATGAATATTTCTGGTGGAAATCCTGACTCTTGGAGAAACAGTTGGTTGTGGCTAGGAGTAAGTGTTTTGATAATTTCTGTTCCTTTGATATCGTTTACTTTATTTAATTCTCCTTCTGATATAGGGATTAAAAATAATACAAGTAAAAATGAAGAAGCAATTTCGGAAAAATTAGGTAGATCATACAAATCAGTCTCACTAAAATTTGCATTAAAATCTATTACATTTTGGATGTTGGCAATTGTTGGTTTTCTCACTTATTTCATACATACAGGAGTAAATATTCATCAGGCTGCATATTTAATTGATAAAGGAATAAGTCCTATTTATGCTGCAACAACTTTGACTATTATGGCTCTTGGAACAGGGTTTGGAAGTATTATTTGTGGTTGGGCATCGGACAAATTCCAAGCAAAAAAAACATACTTTTTTATTGCAATATGGTTAGCTTTAAGTTCATTACTATTTTTAGGAATAACTAATATTTTTTCAGCTTTTGTAGTTGCTTTTATATTTGGCATTGCTCTAGGAGGCTTATTGGTTATTCCACCTGTGGTATTGGCAGATATTTTCGGTAAAGAAAATATTGGTGCTATTAGAGGTTATAGTGAGCCCTTTGTTAGTGCTGGGCAGGCATTTGGGGGTATTACTGCAGCTTTAATATATGATTTTTCTGGATCATATCAATTAACTTTCCCTATCTTTACGGTGGTAGCAATAATTGCAGCAATTTTAATAATAGCGTCCCCTAGAATTAAACATTAAATAATTGAAGTCCCGCCATCTATAAGAATATTATTCCCTGTCATCATTTCTGCATCATTAGAAGCTATAAATAAAAATAACTTAGCTATATCTTTGCCTACTAAAAATCTACCTAAAGGAATTTTATCTAGACGTTTTTTATAATTTAGAGGATTATCAATTGATGTTGACCAATCATTTGGACTATATTCATTATTAGAACGTACAAATGGAGTATCTACATGGCCAGGTGAAATCATAACACATCTAATTTTATATTTTGCATAAGCAAGAGCTGCAGAGCGAGTAAGACCAAGCAATCCCATTTTTTGAGCAGAATATCCTGGTGAAGAATCACTACTATTGATCGAAGCTAAAGAACCTAAGTTAATTATCACTCCTCCTCTTTCTTTCATATACCTTGTTACATTTTTTATCCCTAAAAAAGTCCCTGATAAACCAATTGATATAATTTTATTCCACATTTCAAAACTTTGTTTTTCAAAACCAGTTCGAAAATTAGCACCAGCATTATTACATAAAACATCAATTCTTTTAAATTTTTTTATACATTTTGCAAGATTTTTTTTCCATTCTTTTTCATCTGTAACATCTAATTTGGAAAAAGCAGTTTCCCCTCCATTAAGATTGATATCTTTTGAAATGCTTCTTATTGACTTTTCGTTAATATCAGTGAGATAAACTTTATATCCGTTACTTGAAAATAATCTGGCTTGTGCTTCACCCATTCCACCACCACTGGCAGTAATAAACACCACTTTTTCATTAATCATCAAAACCTCTTTTCGTAATAGATTCAATCATGGCTTGAATATATCCATTTGCAAATGCTCTTCCTCTATGACCCCATTCAGTATCATTAAATGTCATTGGAACGTGATCATCAATAAAAAAGGAATCAAAGCCATTTTTATGATAGATTTTCATAGCCCTATACATGTCTACATAACCAGTATTGATAAATTCCTCATTAAATTTTGGTACTGTTCCAGAAACATTTCGGAAATGTACATATAAAATTTTTTTTCTTTTAGAAAAATAATCTATCATTTCGTAAATCCCTTCTCCTGAGGCATCTGCCATTTCTGAAAATGTCCCTTGACAAAATTCAATAGCATTGGATGGAGAGTCAACAATATTAATCAATCTTTTATAAGAATCAAAGGACCTAAACAATTGAGGAATACCTCCTAAATTTTCTACTGGTGGATCACAAGGATGAATTCCTAATTTTATATTCTTCTTTTCCGCAATCGGAGTAATTATTTTTATCCAATTTTCCAAATTTTTCCATAATTCCTTTTCAGTATATTTTCTATCATGAGTGTTTGGAATTTGTTTTGCAATACTGTAATCAAAGGCGGTAGCAATAGCACCTCCTCTGATTGTAACGGGATCTGTTCTCCACACATGAGAAGGCATCCAGTTATAACCAAATATTGGTATTCCAGCGTCCGCAATATTAGAAATATTTTCAATCATATTTTCTATTTGTTGATCGGATTTATCTCCACCAAGCATTATATGATCATAAAAATAGGTAGGAACATTTTCTATTGCTGATAATTGTAAGCCATAACTTTCTACATTTAGTCTTAACTTGATCAATTCTTTCTTTGACCATACCCCGGGTCTAGATTGTTCTAATACAGGTGTGTTTAATAAAATATCCTTTACTCCATATTGGGCAGCAAATCTTAGGTATTCTGATGAAGGAAAATTAAATTGTCCAAAACCGGGTCTCATATATCAACCTCCTGTATGATTAAATAAAAAAAATTTTATTAATGCTAATAGATATTCATACACATATACAGCAATTTGAAGACAAAGATTTATCAAATCTAATAATAAATGCTAGAAATTCAAAAATAGAAGTGATAGTTGCAGCGGGTACTACAATTGAAGATTCTAAAAAATGTGTAAAATTATCAAATGAATTCAAAGAAGTTTATGCAGCAGTAGGTATACATCCACAAAATATAAAAGACGATAAAACTGAAGGTTATTTAAATGTATTTAAAGAACTACTTAATTGTAAAAAAACTATTATGATTAGTGAAATTGGATTAGATATTCAAGATAATAGTGTTCCATTAAAAATACAAAAAAAAATTTTCTTAGACCAAATTAATTTAGCAAGAGAGGTTAACAAACCTATTGCTTTTCATGTTAGAAATGCAGAAAAAGAGATCATAGATATAATGATGAGTGAAAAATTATTTGAATTAAATGCAGTTGCACATTATTTTAACGGTACGTATAATTACGCAAAAAAATTACTGGATAATAATATTTTTATATCTGTTGCAAAACCAATACTTAGAGATAAAAACTTAGAAGAAGTTATCAAAAAAATTCCATTAAATAAAATTGTTATAGAGACTGATTCTTATCCTCAATATTTTAAAAAAAACAGAATGAGGTGGACTGAACCAAAAGATTTAAAATTGATCATAATAAAATTAAGTGAACTTTTTAAGATAGATAAAGATATTATCACAGAGAACATTTATAACAATTCAAAAAAAATTTTAAAGTTGTAGTTTTTACTTTCTGTTTTTCTTATTATTATTTTTTATTTTTTTTTCAGCACTGTCAATGCTTGCCTTTATTATCATGAAATCATTTTGAGAAATCACATGTACTCTATTCATTAATGCCAACTCCCATTTTTCTGGTGGCCATTTTTTTAAATAATTTAAGGAAGGCACAACATCAGATGCTTCTACATAATATTCTTTAGATAAAATTTTTTTAGATTTTATTTTTACTCTATAAGGAGAAATTTCCTTTTCTTGCCATATTTTTTCATCATCGTAAAATTTATCTGAAGTTACTACAGCATATCCAGAAAAAACTTTATTTGTGGATATGTAAAAAACTACATTATCCTTTTTGGCAATTTTATTTGTCAGTTTATTGTAGCTATTAGGAAAGCCCAATATATCAAAAGATCTATCTTTTAACACATTGTAATTATTATCATTTATGTTAATTAACCAATAAGTATTCATAGTTTTCTCTATGTATATTTTATAATAATAAATATTTCTTTGATTAATGAATGAAATAGAAAATATAGTATTAAATTACTTAAAAACACAACAAATAGAATATGAGAAGATTGATATAGATCCAAATTTTTCAGATACTCAAAATTTTTGTAAAAAATATAATTTTTCTCTCGATCAATCTGCTAATACTATAATTTTGGAATCAAAACGTCCAAAAGGTATTTATTCAATTGCGGTTGTACAAGCTTCTAAAAAATTAGATGTTAACACTAAATTAAAGAATATTATGGGTGTAAAAAAATTATCTTTTGCTAATGCAACTAAATCAGAGGAATTAACTGGCATGAAAGTTGGAGGGATAACACCATTTGGTTTATCAAAAAAATTTCAAATTTATTTTGATGAAGGATTAAAAATATCTAAAAAGATAATTTTTGGAGGAGGTAGTAGAAATTTTAAAATATTAATCGAGCCCATATACCTAAATAATATACCTAATGCACAGTTTTTAGATATAACAGAAAATTAATAGTTATCTGTTTGATTTTTCCATCGTATATAAATAGCCAAAGAATTCATTGTTAATAATATCACCAGAAGAACAATAATCCCTGCAGAAGCAATGGCTCGAAATTCATCTTTTGGAAATGATGCCCAAGTATAAATTTGTAATGGTAAAACAGTAAATCTGTCTAGAGGGCTTGATGGAACTGTTGTAATGAACACTATAGAACTAATAATTAATATTGGGGCTGTTTCTCCAATGGCTCTAGACATTGACAAAATTATACCACTCATTATACCCCCAATAGAGTGTGGTAAAATTATTTTCTTGGACACTTCCCATTTAGTTGCTCCCAAAGCATAAGCAGCTTCTTTTAAGGATGGTTGAACTGTCCTGATTGATTCTTGAGCAGATATTATTACTATTGGTAGTACTAATAGCGTCATGGTAAGGGCTCCAGCAATTAGACTTTTACCTAAACCAATAAAATATGTAAAAAATGCCAACCCTAACAAACCATATATAATTGAAGGGACTCCAGCTAAATTAGAAATATTAATTTTAATTACCTTTGATAATATATTTGTTCCGGCGAATTCCTCTAAATATAATGCTGTAGATACTCCTAGCGGAATAGTAAAAAAAGCAGTTAAAATAACCAACCATAACGTCCCTGCCAATGGAGCTAAAATACCAGATTTTTCAGCTTTTCTAGAAGCATAATTTGTCAAAAAATCCCACGAAAGATATGAATATCCATCGAATATCACATCAATAAGCAAAATTAACAAAGAAGTTAAAGCAATTAAAATGGAAGATAAAAATAATATATAAAAGAATCGTTCTTTCATTATGGTTTACTCATATTCCTGTGCATATTTATAAACAACCCATCTTCCTATAAGATTCATTATCAAAGTAAGAAAGAATAGAAGTAGTCCCACTGCAAAAATACTTTGATATTCTATGGAACCTTGAGGTGTTTCTCCCTGACTTACAGTAACAATATAAGCTGTAATGGTTTGTATAGCTTCAAGTGGGTTTAAGGTTAATGCAGGTTTCCCACCGGCAGCTAAACTAACTATCATCGTTTCACCTATAGCCCTAGAAATAGATAATATAAAAGAAGCTACGATACCTGAAATTGCTGATGGGAATACAACTCGAAGTGCTACTTGATATTTTTTTGCTCCCAAGCTATATGCAGCCTCCCTTAAACTCCTAGGGACCGCTGACATGGCATCTTCAGACAGAGTGGAAACCATAGGAATAATCATTATACCCATTACTATACCCGCACTTAGTGCATTAAAAATTATAGTCTCAGGTGCAATATACTGAATTATTGGGGTGACAAAAGTCAAAGCAAAATATCCATATACCACCGTTGGAATTCCTGCTAAAATTTCCAACAAAGGCTTAACATAACTTCGTACTTTTCTTGAAGCATATTCAGAGAGAAAAAAAGCACTGCCCAATCCAAAAATAAGAGCAACCAAAGCAGCAATGATAGCTACCATAAAAGTCCCATTAATAAGTGGCATAACTCCAAATTCTTGGGGTACAAATAATGGAGTCCAATTTAAGCCAGTAAAAAATTCTTTTAAAGATACTGTCCCAAAAAATGGAATTGATTGAGATCCTAAAACAAAAATTATTCCTATAGTAGTTCCTATAGATACTAAACCAGAAAGTTTTAATAAGTTTACTACAATTATTTCTTCAGTTTTTCTTCTTCTAATATTTCTTTGTTGCATTATTTGAATTTGAAAAAAAGGATTCAACAACTCTAGAGTATTACAAAAATAGGCAAAATTGTTAAGAAAATGTTAAATAATCATAAAGGTATAGAAAAAGAAATTAATAATCCTTCATTAACAACACTTTCTGCTTTGATTGCACCTTTGTGTAACTCGATTGCATGCTTAACTATTGAAAGTCCTAATCCTGAATGTTCATAATCTCTATTACCTTCTGCTCTAAAAAATCTTTGAAAAATAAGAGGTAGATCAAATTCACTTATTCCAATACCATGATCACGAATTTCAAAAATAAAATCATTGTTCTTTATATAATAATTGATATTTACACTGGATTGTTTCTCACTATATCTAATAGCATTAGAAAAAAGATTTTCTAAAGATTGAATAATTAGTTTCTTATCTAGTTTTATTTTGATTTTATCTTCTGGATGGACAATTATAATTTTTTTATCCTTGATGATTGTAGAAAAAGTTTTTTTCACTTCATAAAGCATATCTAAAAAATCTATTTCTTCTAAGTTAAGTTTATAATTACCTGTTTCAAGTGAATGAATATTTAATAATTCATTAGTTATTTTCTCCAATCTATTCAAATCTTCAAAGATATTTTTTGAAAAAAGATGAAAGTTTTTTCCCTTGCTTGTTTTGAAATCATTTTTCAACGCTTCATAATTTAACTTTGCCGATGTTATAGGTGTTTTAAATTCATGAGATGTATTAGCAAAAAATTCAGTTCTAGTTTTATCAAGATTATAAGCATCAGACAAATCAGAAATGATTAACATAAATTTATTTTGAAGTTTATTCAATGAAAATAATCCGATTTTTAGATATTTTTTAGGGAAATTAAATTCTATGTTTATTTCATTAGAATTACTTGTCTTAGATTTTTCAAAAAAATTTATAATTTCAAAACTTTGAGTTAAATCAGTTAAGTAATTTATGTTTTCATCTTCAATTGAACACATAAGAATTTCTTTTGATTTCTTATTGAAATTAGAAATTTTCATATCAATATCTAAAAATATTATTCCATCCTCAATTAAATTTAATGTATTCATCAAAGTTTCATTTTCTGAACTTATTATTTTTTGCCTATAGATAAAGCTTTTATTGATTTTAGTAAAAAGTTCATTAATTGGCTCGAATTCTCCAAATCTAAATGCATGAGAATTGGAAATAAGATTTTTTTTCAATAAAGTTATATTTTTTTTTATAAAAAAATAAAATACTCCTGAAAAAAAGATGATAATAAACATAACAAAATAAAAGTTAACTTGATCATAAAAATTAAATAATAGCCACAATAGTGCTATTTGTATAAGAAGTAGGAATAAAAGAATAATGAACAACCTATGTCTTGAAAGATAGAATAAATTTCTTTTAAGTCTATTAAGATTCATATATCTATTCCAACTTAGATTTATATCCAAATCCTCTAACTGTTAATATTTTTTGAGGTCTCTCGCTATCTGGTTCAATTTTCTCTCTGATCCACCTTATATGTACATCTACAGTTCGTGTATCTCCAAAATATTGAAAGCCCCAAATTTCTTCAATCAATTTTTCTCTCGTAAAAACCTTCCCTGGATTGGACATCAATTTATACAATAGATCAAATTCTTTAGGTCTAAAAAATATATTTTTATCATTGATTTTCACAATTCTTTTATCTAAATCAATAAAAGTGTCCAAATGAGTGAATTGTTTTCTAGTTATAGATTTTGTTTTTTCTAATTTTATTAAATTTCTTCTTAAATTTGCTTTGATTCTCGCTAACAACTCAGGCATACTAAATGGTTTGGAAACGTAATCATCTGCACCTAATTCAAGTCCAACAATTTTATCAATTTCATTATCTTTGGCGGTTAAAATTATAATCGGAGTATCTACATTTTCAGAACGTATTCTTTTACATATTTCTAAACCATCAATACCAGGTAACATTAGATCTAAAAGAATAATATCAAATGTTTTATTCAACAAAGTTTCTATTGCAGAAATTCCATCATCTGTGAATTCAACATTAAACCCTTCAGCTATCAGATTGTATCTAAGAGCTTCTCTGATATTTTTGTCGTCTTCAACTATGTATACGTTTGTTTTTTTTGATTCTTTTAACAAATTTAATTTTTTGGAACTAATTATAATTATATATACTTATACAATTAATAATTATTAAAAAGATTAAATTTCAAGCTTTTCTAGCTTTAGTAATGTTTTGTGCAGAATTTTTATAAAACCCACACATTAGACAAATAATATACTTCCCTTGTTCATCGGAACCATATTCAATGGTACCCTTTGTACATTTTGGACATGAATGAAAATACAACATGATAAATATTTTTTTAATTTAGATAATGATAAATAAAAAAAAATTCTACATCGAAGGTATTTTTATACGAGTTTTTAAGAGTTTAAAAAAATAGAATTTTGATAAAATTTCACTATGAGTTTGAAAAATATATAAGATAATAGATTTGAAAACAAGTTTCTTAATACTTTCTAAGGAATAATTACTCTATGAAAATTGACACAATCCCAACTAAAGGAATATCTCTTTCTTTGGTTTCAATTATTGCTTCAATAGTAATCCTAATTTATTTTTCGGCATGGGATTCTACAAATAAATTAAATGAAAATTCAAATTATGAAACATCTTGGATTCAAGAAGGAAGTATTTTTTTATGTCCATTACATTAATAAAAAAAAATATTTCTGAAATAGATTTCCACCATTACGGATGGGTAATTGTAGCTGTAGGTGCGATTGCTCAAATGATTGGTTCAGCAATTAGAATGGCATTTGGGATTATTATTGATCCATTAGTTGAAGAATTTTCTTGGGATCCAAAATCAATAGGTATAGCTTATGCAATCATGTCTATTGTAACTGCTATTTCTTCCCCGATTGCAGGTTATTGTTCAACAATGATTGGAGCTAGAAAAACTATGTATATAGGTCTTGTGCTTTTCTTAATTGGAATGATTTGGACAGCACTAGCAACTAATATTTACGAATTTTACATATCATACGGAATTATTTTTGGTTTTGCACAATCAATGTTTTTAGTGCCTGTTATTCCAGCAGTTGCAATTTGGTTTAAAAAAAGCTTAGGGCTAGCTACAGGTATAATTATTGGGATGTGGAGTCTAGGTCCAGCTATAGTAATTCAATTAATGGGAATAATGTTAGATTCTATAGGATGGCAAAATACTTTTATTATTAGTGGAATAGTTGGAACTCTTATAATGATCACAGCACTCGCATTTTTCAAAAATACTCCTCAAGATAAGGGTGTCTTGCCCTATGGGGCTGATGACAATAATACAGAAGAAGAAATAAAACACGAAAAACCGACCAATAACTATCATTTCAATTTACAAAAAATTGTTTATGGAACTAACGCCTTTTGGAGTTTAATGAATATTCATTTCTTAGGATGTGTTGGTCACGCTGTAATATTAATAGGGCTTGTTCCCCTAATGATTACTAAAGGAATAAGTTATACTGATTCTGTTCTTTGCCTTACTATAATCATGGTTGTATCAATATCAACAAGATTTATAACTCCAATTTTAGGTGATTCTGTTAATCCAAAAACAATTATGTTTTTCTGTTTTCTTGGTCAAGGACTGTTCGTAATACCATGGGCATTTACTTCAGACAAATGGATGTTTTACCTAGTAGGTATTTTATGGGCTATACCTTACGGAGGAGAAGGAACCCTTTTCCCAATAATGAATAGAAAATATTATGGTTTTTTCAGAATGGATACAACATACGGATGGCAAATATTGGCAGCTAGTTTTGGAATGGCATTAGGAGGCTTTATACCTGGATTAGTTTTTGAAGTTACAGGAGGTTACGTATATGCTATTTGGATTTCAGCATTTTTCTCATGCTTAGGAGCTTTAGTGATATTGACACTAGAAACAACAAAAAGGGTTATCAGGCCATCATTCGAAAATCTCGGATAAGCAAACAGGTGAAGGGATAGAGATTTTAAATTTCGTGGGAAGCAAATCTCCATTTTTACTATCTATCTTAAAACTATGTATATCATCAGAATTTTCATTAGCTATAAGACAAAATTTACCAGATTTACTTATAGCAAAATTTCTTGGAGTTTTACCTAATGTAGAAAAATGTTTATCAAAAATTAAAGTTCCATCATTGCTAATGATAAATTTAGCTATTGTATCATGACCCCTATTCGATCCGTATAAATATTTTAGATCATTAGAAAAATGCAAATCTGCAGTAGATGTTTCTAGAGAATAGTCCTTAGGAATTGTAGATATTACTTGTAATGTTCTCAATTCATTATTGGATTTTATTTCAAAAAAATTTATAGTTGAATCTAATTCATTGATCGAATAAGCTCTTCTAAGATGCTTATTGAGTATAAAGTGTCTAGGTCCAGATCCTGGTTTAGTATTTGTAAAATTTGTGTTAATAATTTTGAATGAGTTGGGATCGATCTTATAATAAAAAATCTTATCAACTCCTAGATCACAAACATAAAAACTATAATTATCTAAAAAATTTATAGAATGTGCATGTGGTTCTCTTTGACGATTAAGATTAACGCTTGATCCAGTATGAGTAATTTGCTCTATAAAAGTTAATTTTCCTTCTAAAGATACTTTATAAGATGAGAAATCTCCAGAAGTATAATTTACTGCTACTAAAAAGTCATTCCTATCATTTATAGCTAGATGGCAAGGATTAATTCCTCTTGTATAAGCTTCATCTACTTTTATTAACTTATTGTTTATTAAATTGTAGGAGTATACTACCCCAGGATCACCATTCAATGATTCACCTACTGAATAAACTCTATTTTTTTGGTCTAAAATTAAAAAAGAAGGATCACCTGGGCTTACATTTGAAAAAGAAGAAAGTAGAGTTATTTCTCCCGAAGTTTCATTCAAATTAATACTATATATTCCTTTACTGTTCCTTTGTGAGTATGTCCCTACTAGCCAGTTCATTATTTTCTCCAATTTTATTTATAAAAAAAAAATATATTGCTATAGTTTAATACATAAATGATAAAAAAGATGGTCGGGGTGACAGGATTTGAACCTGTGACCCCTCGCTCCCAAAGCGAGTGCGCTACCGCTGCGCCACACCCCGTAAGTTAATATTTTATACGTAAAATAAAAAGTTTAATCAATGAAAATAACTAAAATTGAAGCAGTATACCCATCTTACAAAGAATCATTAAGAACTTGGAGACCTAATCTTTGGCAAATCGTAACTAAAATACATACAGATAAAAAAGGTGTTTTTGGTTACGGAACTGGAGGTGGAGGAAATGCTTCAATAGAAGTTATTAATGGACATTTATCTAATTTTTTGTTGAACAAAGAAATTAATAATTTGTCTGATATAAATAATTTATTTGATAAATTATTTTTCGAAAGTATTCCATATGGAAGAGCTGGATTAGCTATGATGGCGATTTCATCAATTGATATTGCAATCTGGGATGCCTACAGTAAGTATTATGAAACACCAATAAAAAATTTACTGAACGATGAAAAAAAACATGTAAAATATATAAAAACTTATGCTACTGGAAATAGTGTTGAGAATTATTATTCTTTAGGTATAAATACTTTCAAATTGAGTATTAAGTCTAAGGATGACTTTAATAATGAGTCAAAAGAAATAATTAAATTAATTAATGAAATAAAGACAAAATTCCCCAATTCAAAAAAAATAATGATAGATTGTTATATGTCTTGGGATAGAGAGTACACAATGAAGATCTCTAAACAATTAGCAGATACAGGAATTGAGTGGATAGAAGATATATCTACTCCAGATACTATGCTCCTGGAAGATTCTATGATAGGTAAACTGAGTGGTATTAAGCTTGCTGGAGGGGAGCATGATTTTAACTTTCACAATTTTGAAATTATGCTAAAAAATAGAACTTATGATATTTGGCAACCAGATATTACATGGTGTGGAGGAATTAGTTCATTGTTAAAAATAATAAATATAAATAAGAAAAAGTACAAGATTTTTCTGCATAGAGGAGGCGAACCTTGGGGATTACCATTAATTGAATCAGGAGTTGTTGATAATATGGCAGAATTACATAATCCTAAAAGTAAAAAATTACAAATGGAGCAATGGAATAATAAAACCATAAAATCATTAGAAGATGGTATATTAATAACTGCTGATTATTTAGGGTTTGGTTCAGACCCTATTAAAGGACTTTTTAATGATTGAAAAAAATATAGAAATTGTTTTTTTAGGAACAGGAACATCGGAAGGTGTTCCGAGAGTTAGCTGTCTAACAAACAACTCAAATTGTAAAGTATGTAATGATGCAATAAAACCTAACTCAAAAAACAGGAGGTTGAATACAAGTATTCTAGTCAAAATCAAAGATGGACAAAATCAAAAAAATATAATGATAGATGCTGGAAAATTTTTTTACCAATCTGCAATAAAATGGTTCCCAAAACATAATGTGAAGAAAATTGATGCCGTAATAATGACTCACGCCCACCAAGATGCTGCAGGAGGATTTGACGATCTTAGAGATTGGACCAATAATACTCAAAATAGTATCCCTATTTATTTGAGAAAAGAAGATTTGGAAGTGGTTAGGAAAACATTTTATTATCTTGTGGATACATCAAAAATCACATCAGGTGGAACTGTGGCCAAGTTAGATTTTAAAATAATAAATCAAGAAAAAATAAATATTTTAGGAGAAGATTTTTTACCTCTAAAGGTAAACCATGGTGAAGGCTATTTTGCAAATGGATACAGAATTGGTAACTTTTCATATATTAGTGACTGTTCTTATATCCCCGAAGAAACAATTAACAAAATTAAGGGTAGTGACATATTAGTTTTAGATGCACTGAGAAAAGAAAGAAGGCATAAATCTCATTTTACTCTTGAGGAGGCGATTGAAAAAACCCTACAATTAAGGCCAAAAAAAGTGTACTTTACAGATGCTTGTCATGACATAGATCACAATGAGGTCAATAAATTTCTAAAGGCTGTGTCAATTAAATCAAATATTGAAATGGAATTCGCCTACGATGGATTAAGTATTCTGCTATAAATCATTTTCTATATGATCTATATATAAGAATTCCTTGTTATGAAGATTTGGTTGTGAGTCTTAATGTTAAATAACCAAAGATACCTGCAAGCAATGAAGCTATTAATACTCCAAGTCTTACAGAGGTTTGATATTCTGGATCTGCGAAGGCCAGACTTCCGATAAACAAGCTCATTGTAAATCCAATTCCTGTGACTATTGAAATTCCATAATATTGTTTCCAAGAAATGTCAGATGGTAATTTACAAATTTTTAAAATACTCCCTAAGTAGGTGAATAACATTACACCAATTTGTTTGCCGACAAATAAGCCTAATATGATTCCTAACGTGACTGGGTCCAAAAGAAGGTCCAGTTTCATTCCTGAAAAAGAAACTCCAGCATTGGCAAAAGCGAAAATTGGCAAAATAATGAAATTTACCCAGGGTTCTATTGAATGTTCTAATTTGTATAAAGGAGATTGGCCTGATGTGTCTTTAGGTTTTATGGGTATAAACTGAGCTAATAAGACCCCGGCTAAGCTTGCATGTATTCCAGATTTTAGCACAAATAGCCAAAGTAAAATTCCTAAAACAACATAGGGCGATAATTTGTTGATTTTCCTATTGTTTAAAACAAATAAAATAAAGGTAGCTATAGCAGCAAAAAACAAGTAATTAATTGATAAGTCAGACGCGTAGAATGACGCAATAATTATTATCGCTACTAGATCATCAATTATTGCAATCGCTACTAAAGTGACTTTTAAGGAAATTGGTACTCTATTTCCAAGTAATGTGACCACACCTAATGCAAAAGCTATATCTGTTGCTGTGGGTATAGCCCATCCGTTTGTAGTTACTTCATTACCAAAATTTAAACTGACATAAATGATTGCAGGTATAGTTATTCCACCTATCGCAGCGACTGCAGGCAAACTAAATTGTTCTCTTGTGGAAAGATGGCCTTGTACTAATTCTCTTTTGATTTCTAATCCAATCAAAAGAAAGAATATTGCCATGAGACCGTCATTAATCCAGTGATGTAAATCCTTCTCTATAGCAAAATTATAAATATTTATATTGAGAGAACTATGTAAAAGTTTAGAGTATGAGTCGCTTAAAAAGGAGTTTTCAACTAATATCGCAAGAATAGCAGCTACAAGTAATAAAATTCCTGGAGCAGATTTTAATGTGAAAAATTTTCTAATAATTTTTATTGACATTTTTTATCTCAATTTTTTTTTGATGTAATTAATAGTAGTTATGACAGTATAAAATCATTTGATTATATTTTTTGGTTTCCAAAAGTTTTTTGAATCATCAAAAGATAGTAAACCTATAAATTTATGATTCAAATTATATATTTTTAATTCTTCATTATTCAACAAATTGAAACTCAGATTTTCAGAAGAAAACACTTTTCCTTGATAAAATTCATTTTCAAGTTTTTTATTCATAATAAATTTTGGCAAATGATCTAATATTTTATTTATAGGTATTAATTCATCTACAAAATCGTTAGATAATTCATTAATATTCAATGAATTGATAATTTTGAATTGTCCATACTGTACTCTTTCTAAACTTGATAAAACAGATGGAACTTTTAATGATCTTCCAAGATCATTAGCAAAACTTCTGACATAAAAGCCAGATCCACATTTTATCCTTAGTTTAATTTTTGGATTATTCCAACTTAAAATTTCTATATTTTCTACAAATACTTTTCTAGGTTTTAAAATAATATTTTCTTTTCTTCTTGCATAATTGTATAGTTTTTCTCCTCTTATTTTTACAGCACTGTAAATAGGTGGGTACTGGTTAATATTTCCTATAAATTTTTTCAAATGTTCTTTAATTTGATTGAAATCAATATTCAAATCATTATTTTTTTCTAATATTAATCCTTCCAAATCATAAGTATCTGTTGAAATTCCAAAAGTTATTTCGGCTTCATAAATCTTATTTAAATGTAAAAAATATTCAAAATATTTTGTAGCAGAATTAATCAAAATCGGAAGAATCCCTGTAGCTAGTGGATCTAAAGTTCCTCCATGACCTATTTTCAACGATTTATCAAAGGATTTGATTTTTTTTACCACATCATTAGAAGTCCAATTTAAAGGTTTATTAATCATTAAAAAACCATCATTGAATCTTGTCATTTAATTTTTAAACATCTTTCGTGATTTTATTTATAAGATTGTCAATTTGTTGCTGGAATTCAAATGAGTTATCTATAGCGAAAGTCAACTTTGGTATACGAGAAGTTCTGATAGATTCAGAAATGACTTTTTGTAAAATATAAGCTTTTTGATTGAGTTCTTTGATAATGTTATCTTGAGAATTATTATCACCAAATACACTAATCTTTACCTTACAATAAGAAAAATCTTTTGATATATCTGCATCAATTACTGAGATCATTGAACTTTGATTCTCAAAAAAATCTTCTTGTGATATATATTCACCTACTACTTTTATAATAGTTTTTTCAAATTTTTCTTTTCTAAATTCCATATCAATTAATTTAAATCATAACATTCAAGAATATCATTCACTTCAAATTCATGATAACCATCTAAAACAATACCACCTTCCAAATTATTTTTTATTTCAGTAACATTTTGAGTTAGATGTCTCATAGATTCTATAACTCCATCAAAAATTACGTTCTCTTTCCTTAACACTCTAATCCTAGAATTTCTAATTATACTTCCATCGGTTACTCTTATTCCTGCTATTTTTTGTCTCTTTCCTCTAGAGAATATTTCGAGAATGTTAGCTTGTCCTATAATTTTCTCTGTTTTTATTTCACCTTTCATTCCCAGTATAATTTCCTTAATTTCGTCAACAAGAGTATAAATTATGTCATAAGATCTAATAGGAATATTATTTATCTCAGATTGACTTCTAGCACCGCTTTGTACAAATGTCTGAAAAGCTATAATTATTGAATCATCAGCACTAGATGCTAGCATAACATCAGATTCTGTAACTGCGCCTACTGTACCTGAAATAATTTTTACTTGAACATCTTCATTAGTAAAATCATTTATTACCCGTTCAACAGCTGCTAAGCTACCATCAGAACCTGTTTTTACAATTACATTTATTTCTTGTTCTTTAGAAGCTTTTGCACGTTTTACGACCTGAGATAAAGTTGTTACCCCAGCTTGATCGTATTTTTTATTCCTTGATCTTTCTTGAATAATTTTTCTAACTTTTTTTTCATTATTAACTACCTCTACAATATCACCAACTTTATTAATACCTGGGAGTCCCATTATTAGTGTAGGAGTAGAAGGTTTTGCAACATCTATTTTTTCTCCAAACCCATCAGTCATTTGTCGAATTTTTCCTGAAATAGTTCCAACAACTATCAAATCTCCAATAAAAAAAGATCCAGATTTAACTAATACTGTTGACATAGGTCCTTTTTGTGGGTCATTGTAAGATTCTATAACTACTCCCATTCCTGGAAGATTTGAATTTGCTTGTAACTCATTTATCTCTGCCAAGAGATTTATTGATTCCAATAGTTCATCTATACCTTTTTTGTTAAGTGCAGAAACGGGCACACATATAACTTCTCCTCCTAAATCCTCTACAATGACTTCATGTTCAGCCAATTGTCCTTTAATTTTATCGATATTTGCACCATCTAAATCTATTTTATTAATTGCAATTATCATTGGAACTGAAGCATTCTTAGCATGGTTGATTGATTCTATTGTCTGTGGCATTAAACCATCGTCTGCAGCCACAACTAGTACTACTATATCGGTAACACTTGTTCCTGAAATTCTCATAGATGAAAAAGCTTCGTGACCCGGAGTATCTATAAAAGTCATTTTATATTTGTTATGTTTTACTTGATATGCACCAATTTTTTGTGTAATCCCACCTTGTTCTTTAGATACTTCATTTGATTCCCTAATTGAATCTAATAAAGTAGTTTTTCCATGATCTACATGACCTAATACCGTTATTACAGGGGCTCTATTTTCTCCAGTGTTTTTTTCATTTGTATCTATTTCTGATCCTATGTTCAACGCTGATGTATTATCTACTGATTCTTTTGGCTTCAAAACTTGATAATTAAAAGATTGGGCGACTCTTGCAGCAATTGCAAAATCCACTTCCTCATTTACTGTCGCCATTATCCCTAATTTGATTAGTGATTTTATTATTTCTATTGGCGATTCATCTAAAATTTCAGAAAGTTCTCCCACGGACAGAACCAATGGCAAAGCTATAGGTCCCTTTTTTTCCTCTTGATTGGATTGTTCAGGTTCTTTTGTAGTCAATACTACCTCTTCTAATTAACGTTTATTTCTTCTTTTCTTATTAGATTTTTTACTTTTTGTACTATTAGAATTATAAACATTCACAGATTCAATATCTTCAGCAAATCTTATGACCTCATCATCTGAATTTTCCGTCTTTTTAGAACCTCCAATGTTCCAAATTTCTTCAGAAGAAAAATCTAAAATGGTTTCTTTTTCTTTAGCCTTTCTTTCTTCTTCAAGTTCTTGTTTTTCAAGATCTTCAATTTCTTTTTCCAATACTCGAAGTTCTTCTTCTTCATTCAATGGTTTAGATTCATCAAACATTTCAGAATCAATAATTTCTTCTGACTGAATTTCTGATTGGTTTACTACCTCTAAAACTTCTGGCGCTTCTTCTGTTATTTTTTCCTTTGTCATGGGAACACTTTGTTCTTGAATTTCATGTTTTTCATTTGGTATTTCTGTTTTTACTTCAACTTCTTCTTCTGCTTGGACATCAATTTTCCAATTTGTTAATTTTGCAGCTAATCTCGCATTTTGACCTTCTCTACCTATTGCCAAAGAAAGCTGTTTTTTTGGAACAATAACAATTGCTGATGAATTATCTTCATCTATATTAACTTTCGAAACGCTAGCTGGTGACAAAGAATTAGTAATTAATATCTTAGGATCTTCATTCCAATCAATAACATCAATTTTTTCTCCTAGCAGTTCATTTACTACATTTTGAATTCTTATACCTCTTAATCCTACACAAGCTCCAACTGCATCTATTTCAGAATCTTCTGATGAAACAGCAACTTTAGATCTAGCGCCTGCTTCTCTTGAAAGAGCTTTTATCTCAACAACCCCTGTATTTATTTCAGGAACCTCTGTTTCAAAAAGTTTTCTTAATAAATCCGGATGTGTTCTAGATACAATTATTTCTGGTCCTCTTACAGTCCTTTGAACTTGTGTTACATAGAATTTTAATTTTTGACCAACTCTATATTTCTCATAAAAAGTTTGTTCACTTATAGGCATTAGAGCTATAGTTCTCCCAATGTCAACAAATACATTTTTTGACTCCATTCTCTGAACAGTGCCAGTTATTACTTGCCCCTCTTTATCTGAGAATTGCCCAAAAACTAAATCTCTCTCTGCTTCTCTTAATTTCTGTAATACAACTTGCTTAGCTGTTTGAGCTGCAATACGGCCAGGGTTATATTCAAGAAACCCGGTTTCAATAAAATCTCCTACTCGTAAATCCTTATTAATTTTCTTTGCTTCTTCTTCAGAAATTTCTGATAGAGGGTCTTCAATATTTTCTTTTTCTTTTACATTCAAAATAGTTTTTACTATTACATCTCCTGTTTCAGAATCAACTTCAACAGATATATCTTGACCTTTCGAAGCAGGATCTTTTCTATATGCAGAAGCAATTGCCTCTTTTACAGCCGAAACAACTATTGATTGATCTAGATTACGTTCAGCAGCCAATTGTGTTAAGGCTAAAAACAACTCATTTTTCAATACTTTCTCCCTAAATCTATAAATATAAAAAAAAGTGGGCAATGCCCACCTTCTCTTTTTAAAATCCTTTTTTTTCTTTTATGTTTATATAATACCACTTTTAGCAAATAAGTTTAAGTTTCAAACCTAACAATTTAATAAAAAAATTTATACTGAAATATTTTCAAAAAATTTTATTAGTTCTTCATAGGTATAATCATAAGTCTTTTGATCTTCTCTTATATAAATCTCTATTTGTTTTTTTTCAATACTTCTCTTAGAAATAACAATTCTATATGGCAATGATAATAAATCAGAATCATTAAATTTAACTCCAGTTTGAATATCTCTATCGTCATACAACACATCTAAACCTAATTTATCGATTTCAAAAAATAATTTCTCTGATAAATTCTTTACTTCTTGGTCTTTAATTTGTAAAGCTAAAAGATAAACTGAAAATGGAGCAATAGTTAAAGGTAAATTCATACTATCATTACTATAATTAGCTTCTATACATGCTGCCAAAAGTCTTCCTACTCCTATTCCATAGCATCCCATTAATAGGCTTTTCTCTTCTCCTTTTTGGTTAGAATAAGTTGCTGACATTTTCTTTGAATAAGCATCCCCTAATTTAAACACATGACCAACTTCAATTCCACGTTTTGATCTTAAAATTCCTCCATCTACTGCTGAAAACCCTTCTTCAGCTTCAGCAAAATCTAATACTATTTCTGGGTTGATATCTTTTAATATGTTGATACCTAAAATATGTTTATCTTTTATATTAGCTCCAGCCACAAAATTTCCAGGACCTTTCAAAACTGAGTCATCGTAAATAAATTTTATCTTTTGGACATCGTGTGGAGATATAAATCCAGGAGTTAAGCCAGCATTATTAAGTTCTGTATCATTAGCAGGAGTCAGTTCTGTTACCTTTAGATAGTTTCTAACCTTTGTTTCATTTATTTTATAATCTCCCCTTATGACACATCCAATCAGTTTATCATCAGCCTTATAAATCACTGTCTTTAGAAATTTATGATAGGGTAATGATAATTCTTTATGCAATGAATCAATAGTTTTTAAATTTGGGGTATCTATTATTCTAATTTTTTCTGGGTTCTCTTGTTCAAATTCATTTTTAATAAAAATGGCTTTTTCTACATTTGCAGAATATTCCCCTTTATCACTTATCAAAATTATATCTTCTCCACTATCAGCTAACATGATAAATTCATGTGATTCTTTTCCGCCTATAGCCCCAGAATCTGCATCTACAATTACTATTTCAGTTGCACATCTAGAAAATATGTTTTTGTACACTTGTATTAATTTTTTATAAGAAACATCCATACCTTCTTCATTCATATCAAAAGAATAAGCATCTTTCATTTCAAATTCACGAACTCTTAGCAACCCTCCTCGTGGTCTAGGTTCTTCTCTATATTTTGTTTGAATATGATAGAGAATGAATGGTAAATCTCTATAAGAATTAACATTTTTTGAGACAATATCCGTAACTGTTTCTTCGTGGGTTGGAGCTATGATATATTTATTTTCTCTTCGATCCATAAAACTGGCAAGAGGTGGAATGAAAGTATCTAATCTGCCAGAAGCTTCCCATAATTCCGCAGGTTGAACTACAGGCATATTAATCTCTAATGAACCAGAATTATTCATTTCTTCACGTATTATATTCTTAATTTTTTCTATAGAACGCCAACCCATTGGCAAGAAACTAAAAATCCCAGAAGAAACTTGAGATATAAAACCTGTTCTATGTAAAAGTTTGTGACTTTCGGCTTCAACATTTTGAGGATCTTCTCTATAAGTTTTCCAAAAAAAATTACTAAGTTTTTTTGAACCTAGTAATTGTCTTATATTCATTATTTACCCCACTTATTCAAAACATATTCATCAACTAATTTTATAAAATCATCAGCAATATTTGATCCAGATAGTAACTTTATCTTTTCACCATCTATATAAACTGGAGCAACAGGATTCTCTCCTGATCCTGGTAAAGAAATGCCAATATTTGCAGCTTTAGATTCTCCTGGACCATTTACGACACATCCCATCACAGCTACTTTTAGATTTTCAGAACCTGGATATTTTTTTATCCAATCTTTATTTTTTTTATCAAGATAATGTTTGATTTCTCCTGTGAGTTCTCTAAAATAATTTGAAGTTGTTCTCCCACAACCTGGGCATGCAGTAACTTCTGCCTTAAAATTTCTAATTGATAAGGATTGAAGAATTTCTTTACATAGCTCTACTTCTGCTGATCTTTTTGAATTTAATTCTGGAGTTAATGAAGATCTTATCGTATCACCTATTCCTTCATGAAGTAAAATAGATAATGCAGCAGTAGTGGACACAATTGATTTTATTCCTAATCCCGCTTCGGTTAATCCTAAGTGTAAGGGAGCTTTAATGGATTTGGATATTTCTCTATAACATTCCACCATTTGATTTAAACGAGACACTTTACACGAAACAATAATCTTATCCTCTTTTAAGCCATAATCCAATGCTTTATCATAAGAAATCAATGCACTTGATACTAATGCATCAGACTCAATTTCTTGTGATGTTTTGTCTCCAGAGTATTCATCCATCTTAATATTTAACAATTCTTGATCTAGAGATCCGGCATTAACACCAATTCTTACAGGTTTATCTAAATCTTTAGCAATATCAATGAATGTTTTGAAATTTTCATCTTTCCTATTACCTTTTCCAAGATTCCCAGGGTTTATTCTGTATTTGTCTAATAGTTCAGCACATTTTGGAACATCTCTGAGAATTTTATGCCCGATAAAATGAAAATCTCCAACAATAGGTACATAAATATTTTTATCCGATAATCTTATTTTTATTTCTTCAATAGCTTTTGCTGCAGCAGTATTATTAACTGTAACTCTTACTATCTGAGAACCTGCATTATATAATTCTTCAATTTGTGAAACTGTGTTTATAATATCTGAGGTATCAGTATCAGTCATTGATTGAATAACAATAGGGTTTGATCCTCCTACTTCTATCCCTCCTATATTTACTACATGAGTGTCCGTTTTCATTCAATAAACCTATAATCTTGCTATATCTTTTATAGAAATAAAAATAATCATTAATATAAGTATAATAAATCCGAGACCATGAATATAGGATTCTACGCGTTCAGGAACTTTTTTCCCTTTTCTTAAAATTTCTACAAATAAAAAAGCAATTCTTCCTCCATCAAGTGCAGGAAAAGGTAAAAGATTAATTATTGCTAAAGAAAGACTAATTGAAGAGGCCAAGGTAATTAAAATCACAATTTTAGTTGAAAAAGTATTCTCGGATTCTATGATCTTGCCACTTAAATCTCCTAATCCTATAGGTCCTACAGCTTTAGGTCCATCAAAGATTGGGTTTGTAGATCTATTGATTAAACCTATTATAGAAACGAAACTCAATTTATATATATCTACAGCATTTCTTAAAGCAAATTTATATTGATCATTAATAGATTGAGATAAAATCTTTTTTTCACCCTCAGAAATCAATATACCTACTGAGCCTTCTTGAATAAAATCTCTTATACCATATCTATTATCTATTTTCCTTGCTTCAATTAAATCAATTCCATCATCATTGGTATTTATCACTATTGGTATTTTTTCACCATAGTTATAATCACCAAATTTGTTAGCATCATCAAAACTTATTTCTCCAAAATCATTGGCATTTTCACTTACTAATAATTCTGTAATTATTCCAGTATAAGGATCATATTTTCGGGCTTCTACTAGTGTTATATCACCTGGTATAGATCTCCGTGGAGGATTCCATCTACCTGTTACGTTAACGTTTTTAAAATCTTCATTGTATTGATATTTACTTTGATCTCCTGGTTTGGAAAAAACAATAGGAATACCTCTTTCTACAATCCATAAAACTTCTTTTCCAAGATTTTGAGTGACAACATTTTGTAAATCATTAATAGAGAAAATTTCTTTCTGATCTATTTTAATGATTTTATCTCCAGATCTAATCCCTGCTATTTCTGCAGGTGAATTTGGTATAACAGATTGTACAATTATATCGGTAGCTTTATTTGGTGAGATAATTAGATACACTGTCAAAACCATTAAAAATGGGATAATAAAATTAACTAAAGATCCTGAAAATAAAATAATGAAACGTTGAATATAATTCGCCTTAGATAGTGAACCTTCAGATATATTTGCTTCTTCTCCAAATAGTCTAACAAATCCTCCAAGTGGTATGATATTGATGCTCCAAATCATGGTTTTAACTTTTATCGTTTGATTTGTTATATTTGAAATTTTAACTTTCATATAATTATTTTTTTTATGTGAATTATCTTCATTTATTTTTTCAATAGAATTTACTACTTCTCCATCAAAAGAAATATTTACTACTTCTCCATTATTAAAATTTAATAGTGAGTTATTTAAGTTTGGTAATATTTTGTATTCTTGCTCGTTAGTCCAAAAACCATAAATTCTTGGAGGGAACCCAATTCCAAATTCCAAAATCTTAACTTTAAATAATTTTGCTGTCAAAAAATGAGCAAATTCATGTAGAATTATTAGTGGAGTAATAATTACAGATAAAGTCAGAATACTAGTAATAAAGTGCATAGCATCAAATCATATTTCATATTGTTTAGATTTAGCTAATGTTATTTTCTCTAAATCTTTTTTCAATTGCATCAAATTATCAAATGACATAGAAAGATTGATTTGCTTATCATATAGTATCTCTTTCATTAAAATAGGAATTGATAAATAATGAATTTTTGAAGTTAAAAAAAGGTTAACCAAGATCTCGTTTACGAAAGATAAAGCAGCAATGTAAATGGGACCTTTTCTAATATACTCTATGGAAAAATCGTAACAAAGATATTGACCCGATTCTACAGTGTTAAAAGACAAATTCTTTAAAGACTTTAAGTCTAATCTGTTTTGATAATTAAATATATTTGATTTACTACTCAAAGCATATTGAATAGGAAGTCTCATATCTGGTTTTGATAACTGAGCTAAAATAGAACTGTCTTCAAATTCAACCATTGAATGTACTATACTTTCTCTGTGTATCAATACTTCTATCTGATCAATTGGGATATTAAATAAATAACTTGTCTCAACAATCTCAAAAATTTTATTCATCATTGTTGAGGAGTCTACAGTGATCTTATTTCCCATATTCCAATTAGGATGTTTTGTAGCTTCTGTGGGTGTGATTTTCATTAAATCATTTTTTTTATAATCTCTGAATGCACCACCAGATGCAGTTAAGATTATTCGATTAATTTTTCTTTTTTCACCGCTGAGGCATTGCCATATAGCGGAAGGCTCAGAATCCACGGGAAAAATTGTTGCATTATTTTTTTTTGATATTTCTAATAATAATGGTCCATAAGTTACAATTACTTCTTTGTTTGTTAAAGCTATATCTTTTCCAGATTTAAGTGATTCTACAATCGGTTTTAAAGCATCTGATCCAGAAGAAGCAAAAAATACAAAATCTACGCTCTCAAGTTTTACTATCTCTGAGGATTCTAATAATTTAGATCTACCATTATTAATGATTTCCTTAGCTAAATTGTCATAATATTTTGGCTTATATTTATGAATTTGGTCAGATAATTTAGATAAATTCTTTCCTGCAGATAAAGCAAATATACTATATTCTTCATTTTCATTAATTATTTCAATCGCTTGAGTCCCAATTGAACCAGTTGAACCAATTATTACTATATTCTTCATAATAAAAAGAATATCCAAAATGAAATTGCAAAGCTAGGTATTAAAGAATCTAATCGATCCAAAAAACCTCCATGTCCATAAAGAAGACTAGAAAAATCTTTTATGTTAATAATTCGTTTTATTTTAGATACTAAAAGATCTCCCAATAAAGAAGAAAGCAAAATCATAAAAACAATAGTAAATAACTTTGGTAAAGAAAAAATCTGGAAATATTCTTCATGAAAATTTATAAGAAATATACTTGCAACAGTAAAAGAAATAATTATTGATCCCAAATACCCTTCAATTGTTTTGTTTGGGGAAATATTTCTTAAGACATTTAATGGTTTTCCTTTGAATATTTTTCCAAAAATATATCCAGAAGTATCACATAAAAACACAATAATAAAATTAAGTAATAAAATCCATTTCCAATTATCGTTGATATATACAATAAAAAAAGAATGTAAAAAAAGAAAAGTATATGAAAAACAAAACAAATAATAAAATATTGTTCTGGATTTCTGGTTACGAATTAACTGAATAATAATTTCATAAAAATATACCAAAAATATCAATAAAAAAACAATATTAATGAAAGTCGAATTCAAGATTAAGCATAGAAACAATAATAATAAAATAATTATTGAAGTAATAAATCTTTTAAAAAAATTATTATGAACCAAAATTTCTAATCCTCTTATTATATTCATCTATTACTAAATCTAAATCATGCGTATCAAAATCTGGCCAAAATTTATCAAAAAATATAAGTTCTGAATAAGCACTTTGCCATAACAAAAAATTAGATAATCTTTTCTCTCCTCCAGTACGAATTACTACATCAGGATTTGATAACATATTAGTCATAAAAAAAGATTCAAAATCTTCTTCAGAAAGTTGATTTTTAATTCTTGAATCAATAATTTTGTTTACAGCTCGGAGAATTTCATCCCTAGAGCCATAATTAAACGCAACAGCAAGTGTAAAATCCTCATTATCTTTAGTCATTTCTTCTGATTCTTTTATTCTATCTATCATTTCTTCAGGTAAATTATCAATAGATCCTAGATGTATTATTCTTACTTTGTTTTTATTCAAAAATTTGGATTCTTCATAAATAACTTTACTAGCTAAATCAAAAATAAAATTTATCTCTTTCGTAGAACGGTTCCAATTTTCGGTTGAAAATGCAAATAACGTTAAACATTTAATACCTATTTTTTTTGCATAAATAACATTGGGTTTTATGTTTTCGTAGCCCTTAAGATGACCTTTAGATCTATCTAGTCCTCTCTTGGAAGCCCATCTACCATTTCCATCCATTATTATTGCTATATGGTTAGGAATAGAATTTTTTTTTGACATAAATTTAAATTTATACCTGCATAATTTCTTTTTCTTTAATTATCGTCTGATCGTCTATTGTTTTAATTGCTTGATCAGTAATTCTTTGTAATTCTGTCATTGCTCTCCTTGAATCATCTTCAGAAAAATCCCCATCTTTTTCAGATTTCCGTATATTTTCTTGAGCATCTCTACGAACATTCCTCACAGAAACTTTTGATTCTTCACTTCTTTGTTTTAAAATTTTTACTACATTTATTCTTGTTTCTTCAGTCATTGGAGGTATATTAATTCTCAAAATATCACCTTCGATCTGAGGAGTAATGTTTATATCTGATGCTTGTATACCTTTTGAAACCATTTCTATAGACGTTTTATCCCATGGTTGAACAATTAAACTTCTAGGATCTGAAACAGATATTTGAGCCAATTGATTTAATGGCATATCTGTTCCATGATAATTTATTTTTATGTTTTCTAACAAACTTGTATTAGCTCTACCCGTTCTTATGGATTTGATATCTTGTAAAAAATAATCGCAGGAAGAAGTCATTCTTTTAGAACATTCGTTTAAAATTTCATTAGTTTCCATTTATATATCCATTTCAAATTTTTGGAGTATTAATTAAAGTACCTATTTCTTTTCCAACTAGAACATTCATTAAATTATCAGGTTTAAACAAATCAAAAATTATAATAGGTAAAGAATTATCCATGCAAAGAGTTAATGCCGTAGAATCTAAAGCTTCTAATCTTTTATTCAAAGCATCATGATGTGTTATGTCGAGAATTTTTTTTGCGTTAGTATTTACATTTGGGTCTGAATCGTATAGCCCATCTACATCATTTTTTGCCATTACTAATAAATCCGCATTAATTTCTATTGATCTCAAAGCCGCTGCTGTATCAGTTGACATAAATGGATTCCCTGTACCTCCTGCAAATAAAACCAATCGCCCTTTTTCCATATGTCTTATTGCACGTCTCCTAATATAAGGTTCAGCAACTGAAGGTAAGTTTAAAGCTGATTGAGTTCTTACTTGAATATTATTCTTTTCTAATTCATCCTGAAGTGCTAAAGCATTCATGATGGTTGCTAGCATTCCGGCGTAATCAGCAGTTGAACGATCCATTCCTCTTTTTTCATGCTCATATCCTCTCCAGAAATTACCTCCACCAGCAACTATAGATATCTGCACATCTAAATGAGAAATTTTTTTTATTTCTTCTGAAATAATCCTTAATATCCCGTTGTCCAGTCCAAAATCCATATCTCCCCTCAAGGATTCCCCACTTAATTTCAAAACGATTCTCTTGGGATTTATATTTCTCAATAGTTAACTCTAAATCTAATTTCCTATTTCAAAGCGATGAATTTTTTTTATTACTATATTTTCTCCAACTCTAGCTGATAGTTCTTTTACCACTTCACCAACAGTCTTAGAAGAATCTCTTATATATGCTTGTAACTCTAATATTTGTTCATCTTCATAGTCCTCATTATCTTCATTATTAATAGAAATGGGACTCATAGCCGCTACTTGCATTGCGATTTCTTTTGCACATTTTATAAATTCTTCAGTTCTAGCAACAAAATCTGTTTCGCAGGACAATTCTACCAAAGATCCTATTCTTCCCCCGGTATGTATATAAGATTCAATTACACCATTTTCAGTAGCCCTTCCAATTCTTTTTTCAGCAGAGGCTAATCCTTTTTCAGCTAGTATTTTAGATGCTTTTTCAATATCAGCATTAGATTCTTCCAATGCTTTTTTAGCATCCATTATTCCTGCTCCGGTATTATCTCTAAGTTCTTTAATTAGCTTAGCCGTTATATCTGCCATGAATATTTACTCCTCTATAGCTTGATTTTCTTTAGTTGATTGAGATTTCTTATTGGTTTCTTTAATTTTAGAAGAGCTTCTTTTAGAACTTGATGTAGTATCTTTTTTTGTTTTTGATTTC
>CAZPYN010000006.1:0-24086 GCA_964590915.1 uncultured Dehalococcoidales bacterium | reverse complement strand
GTAGATGGTTTGCTTTCTACCTCTTCTGTTTTTGATTTCGTAGATGGTTTGCTTTCTACCTCTTCTGTTTTTGATTTCGTAGATGGTTTGCTTTTAGATTGTCTTTTAAAAGCTTCACTTTGTGCCTTTTGTCTTGCTTCAGATTCCATTCTCTCTAGTTCTGCTTCTTGGGCCATTTGATCTTCTTGTTTTTTTAAATAATTATTTTGCCCCATAATAATTGCTTCTGTAATTATATTAGTAATAACTTCAATTGATCTTAATCCATCATCATTAGCAGGTATTGGATGGATAATTTCATTTGGGTCTGAATTAGTATCTACAATGCCTACTACTGGTATATCTAATTTTTTAGCTTCTTCAACCGCAATCCGTTCTCGATTTATATCCACTACAAATAAAAAAGATGGTAAAGAATTCATTTCTTTAATGCCTGAAAAAAACTTATTCAATCTTACAACTTCAGCATCTAACTTTTGGGATTCTCTTTTAGTTTGAGCTATAACATTACCTTTAGCAAATGAATCTTCCAATTCCACAAGTCTCTCTAATCTTTTTTCTATAGTATTGAAATTGGTCATTAAACCACCCAGCCATCTCTGGTTGATATATAAGGATTTAGATCTCTCAGCACAATCTCTAATAATAACTTGAGCATGTTTCTTGGTCCCAACAAATAAACAATTTCCACCATTAGAAACAATTTCAGTAACAAAATTGATCGCATCAATAAGTTTTTCTTGGGTTTTAACCAAATTAATAATATGCGTACCATTCTTTTTTGAATGGATATATTCAGTCATTTGAGGGTTCCACTTCCTCACAGTATGACCAAAATGAGATCCTGCATCAAATAGTTCTTTAATTGATATTATTTTTTCATTATTTGTTGTAGTCAAATTTTTCCTTTATAAAACTAGTAATTTATAGAATCCTAAATTATATTTGAATCCAATACATCATTATATCAAGAATATATTTAGTTTTATAATCGAAACATAAATAAATAAAAATTAAAATTTTATTTCTGTCATCCAATATAGAATAAGATAAATTCCACACAAAATTATAAAAATAGAAGTGATATATTTATATATTTTTAAAAAATAGGTTATTTTTTGCAGAATAATTTTTACAAAAATCAAACTTATAGATATGATAAAAAGAGCAACCCATACTCCAAATCCAAATAACAAAAAGTCTGTCAACAAAAAATGTATTTCAGATACACTCGAAATACTGAAAACAATTGACATAAAAATTGGTAACGTACATGATAAAGAAGTTAAGCCATATGATAATCCATAGTAAAAATAGAAAATATAACTTGATTGGTTTTTATAACTTATTTTATTAGCTATCCTTTCAATAATAGGAGTATAAAATGTTCCTCCATAAAGACTGTAATAACCAATAAATACCAAAAAAATTGAAATAATTATTCCAATGTAAGAAAAAAAACTTCTTATTGTATAAAAGCCTGCAGATAGAAGAATTCCTATAACGAAAAAAATAATTATAAAACCTAAAGATACAATTAAAGAAATATTGGTTGCTTCAAATAATTTACGTAAATAATTATTTGTGATTTGCAATTTAGAGCTTAAAGATTTTTCATAATTTTGTATATCATTCTGTTTATCTCTTCTTTGTATAAATACGGACAAATATATAGACAATAAAGCAAATCCACAAGGATTAAAAACTGAAATCAAACCTGCAGAAAAAGTTATCCCAAATCTTATGATATTTGACACATCCAAAAAAACATTGGATGTGGAAGCTGATGCATTAAAACCAAAAAACAAAATCTTGTTAATAATATTTTGTTCCAAAAAAACTGCTAAAAGAATTGATGTGATAATTGTGATCAAAACTGGAATAATATAGATTATCTTGTTTTCAAAAAGTTTTATCATAATATTATTTCCCTAGATGTTTCTGGGGAAATATTGAGCTCCAAGTTTGTAAATAACAAAAAATGATATTTTTATTTTATAATTTTATTTTAATTTAAAGAATATCTTTTTCATAAATCTTTATTTTTTGATTTTTCAAAAGAAATGCATAAAACATACAATACAACAGATCAAGAAAGAGAAATATTAGATTTCCTTTCCAACGGTTTTACAGCTATAAACATAGCCCACAAGATGAATCTTGCAGAACAAACTATTAAAAACAAAGTTCAAATCATTTGTCTAAAATTGGATTCTTCTAATCGTACTGAGGCAGTAGCAAAAGCAATTAGACTCGGAATAATTTAAGCAGATTCTACAGGATTAATTAAGGTCCCTACTTTATCTATTTCAACAGTAACATCATCACCCGGATTGATAGGAGGGGTCATTCCAGAGGTTCCAGTCCACAACATGTCTCCAGGTACTAGAGTTGTATATTTACTTATAAAACTAATTGATTCAGACACACTAAATATCATTTCAGACGAATGACATTTTTGACCTTCCACACCATTAACTAAACCTCTTATACTCACATCTTGAGGATCTATATCTGTAACTATAAAAGGTCCTGTAGGTCCAAAAGTATCACAGGATTTGGCTCTCCACCATTGCATATCTGAATTATTCCCTGATTGCCATTCTCTAGCAGAAACATCATTCCCACATGTGTATCCAAAAACGTAATCCAAGGCACTATTTTCAGAAACATTTTTTGCTTCTTTTCCTATAATTACAACAAGTTCAGATTCACAAGCAACTAAACCAGCATCTTTTGGGATCTTTATAGGGTCTCCAGGACCACAAATTGCTGTAACTGTCTTATAAAATGGTTCAGGTTTTTTTGGTGCATTAGCGCCCAATAGATGTGAACCATAATTTAAAGCTAAACATAAATTTTTTGGAGGGGATGGATTCGGTGATAAAATTTTAACTTCTGACAAATTATAAGTTTCCCCTGTTTCCTTACAATCTTCTAAAATTGGATTCCCATTAATTTTAATGACTTTTTCTCCCTCAACAATACCATAAGAAACCTCATCATTTAATTGAATTCTTACATACTTCATAAAATTCTCCATTTATACAAATTAAATAATCTTTTACACTTAATTGTTATAAGTGTAGCCTTGAAATAGAATAGGTCAATAAAAAAAATATAAATTTATGGATGAAAAAAAGAAAATCATACTTGAAGTAAAAAATATTTCAAAAAAGTTTAACAATACTCCAATAATAGACAAATTATCCTTCAAGATAAGCAAAGGAGAAATAGTAAATGTTGATGGCCCAAACGGGTCGGGGAAGACTACTTTACTAAAAATAATAGCTCAGATATATAATTTTGATTCTGGAAAAATAATGATTAAACAAAACAATCTGAAAAATTCTACTTTTGCAAAATCTTTAATTTCTTACTGTTCAACAGAAACTATTTTTTATAAGGATTTTACAGTTAGAGAAAATATTTTGTTCTATTTCAGGTTAATTGGAGAAGAAAATCCCAAAATGCTACTACAGGAAAATAAAGACTTCCAACAAATTAATAAGTTTTTAAACCTATATCCTGATCAATTATCCGATGGACAAAGAAAAAAAATGAATCTCTTTAGATCATTAATTCCAAATTATGAATTATATTTATTAGATGAGCCTGATATTGGGTTAGATAAGGAATCGATCAAAGATCTAAATTTACTCATTGATAAAATTCACAAAAGAGGAGAATCTATAATTTTCACTTCTCACAATCAAAATGTTTTAGGAATCAAAAATAATATATCTCAAACAATTTCATTATGAAAAACATTTTAAAAGTTTTAAAAATTATTTGTATCATTTTGAAAAAAGATTTACTACAAGAAATTAAATCGAAAGAAATTATAATTTCTATGCTTTCATATTCTGTTTTAGTTCTTGTAGTTGTTGCTACAACATTAAAAATTAACTCAAATAATTCATTAATAATATTTGGGACTATCTATTGGATATCTGTTAGCTTTTCTATTTTACTTGGTATTAATAAATCTATGAGTAAAGAAATGGATAATAAAGGTATAGAATTACTTATTCTTGCTCCTATAGATCAAGAAATTATAATCGTTTCAAAAATTATCTCTAATTTCTTTTTTACATTATTATCAAGCTTTATAATTCTGTTTTCTTCAAATATTTTATTCAACAATAATCTGTTAGATTATAAATTTATAATCCTGATTATAATTAGTGCATTAGGATTTAGTATTGTTGGGACTATTACTTCATTTTTATTTTCTAAATCTAGAGGTAAAGAAATTCTTTCTCCATTATTATTCATTCCTTTAGTTTCTCCTTTACTTATGGCTTCTTCCAGCCTAACAAATCAAATTTTAAATAATGAAATACAAAACCAAAGTTGGTATGGCTTGATATTAGGGTATGATCTTCTGTTTTTTATTTTGGGAATATCCATATCAAATTTCATTTATAAGGAATAAAAAAAAAGTATACTTAAATTGTTAAGAATATAAGAATTATATGATCAATAAATTAATAATTTCTTCAACCCTAATAATAAATATTTTAATGCTCTGGATGATTTTTTGGTGGCTCCCTATTGATATTTCCCAAGGTCCAGTCGCAAAAACTATTTTCATACATGTTCCTCTTGCTTGGTGTTCAATGATAGCTATATGTGTTGTGGCTATTTCTTCCATTCTCTACTTATTCACTAAAAAAACTTTTTGGGATAATAATGCTCAAGCCTTCGCTGAGACAGGTTTAGTATTTGGATTGTCAGCCCTCATTACAGGGATTGTATGGGCAAAACCTATTTGGGGAGTTTGGTGGACAGGAGAAGCAAAATTAACAACTACGTTAATACTGATTCTAATTTATTGTGCATATATACTTTTTAGATCTTTATATACGAATAATGAACAAATGAAAAACATTGCAGCAATTATCGCAGTTTTAGGTGCAATAGATACTCCTTTAATATATTTTGCTGCGAATTTATGGCAAGAAGCTCATCCAGTTACAGTAATTGGACCACTTTCTGCAGAAGAAACATCATTTGGAATGTATTATGGAATAACATTATTAATATCTGTTATTGCTTTTACATTTACATTCTTAATTTTAACCACTACTAGATATAAAACCATAAAAATAGAAACTCATATAAATAATAAGGAATAAAAAATGAATAAATTATTGATTTCATTGTTTTCTGTAGGAATTTTGTCATTATTACTAATCCAAAATAACAATATTTTTGCTCAATCGAATGAAGAAATTATCAATGGTTTTTTACAAAATATTGAAATCACAAATGATAAGATCCTTTTATCTATCATAGATAATGAAGGGAACTCTCATTCTCTATCTCTTGTAAATGAATCAAAAATAGGTATTGAAACACAATCTGGAGAAAGGTGGATTGGAAACATTAACAATAATAAAGAAGAGTTAATAATAATCCTTAAAGAATCCCAAAAAAATTTAGAACCTTTTACTATAACAAGCTCAAACAATATCATCAGCAATTTAGTAAGTTATGAATCTTCAAACATTAAAAATAATCTTCAATATTTAGGCGCAAGTTTTATATTATTGATATTTTTGATTTTTGGTTTTGTTTTTATAATTAACAATAGAATTAAAATAATAAATTCAAAATTGAAAATATGAGTAAAGAAAAAGATCGTGTTGTAGAATTAAAAAATAAAAAATTTGCTTTTATTTCTATAGTTTTAGTAGTTTTATTCTCTTTAGGATACTTTGGTTTTCAAGCTTTCGAAGAAGCTACATATACATACCACTCTGTAGAAGATTTATTACTTAATGAGGCAGATGAACAAAATTTAAACATAGGATTAAAAGCAATGCTTGTTCCTAATTCATATGTAAGATCTGTAGATGGCTTATCAGCAAATTTCAAAGTAAAAGATAAATCTACTAATAATTCTTTTGAAGTCAATTATAGTGGTGAAATTGGAAGTGTTTTTTTTAACGAATATTCCGAGTTGGTAATGCAAGGATATATCAATCAAGAAAATGTATTCGTTGCAAATAATTTATCAGTTAGATGTCCTTCTAAATATCAAACGGAAGAAAACACTATATTGAATAACTAGATAAAATATCTTCAACATTTTTAGAAGGGTTATCCATAATTAACTTGTTCTGTAATTCATTAATCGTTGAGGGTTCTTTTTTATAAATTAATCCTAAAGGGACTCCATCCTTGGCTACCAAAGCTTTAGCTTTATCGTAATCAGTTGGATCATGATTTTCATCAATTATATATGCTGTTCCTGGTATTCCTTTTTTTCTATCACCTTTCAAAATATCATAGGTATCATTGTAAGTTGTACATGGTGATTGTACATGAACTATAGACATTCCTTTATGTTTCATTGCATCGAATATAAAATCAGATAAAAGTTTAGGTTTACTTGAATAATGAGATGCTATAAAACTAACTCCACAGGACAAATATAACTCTAGAGGATTTATTTTACTTTCCAACTTACCAAAAGGAGTTGAAGTTGTAATTTGGCCAGTTTCAGAAGTTGGCGAACTTTGACCCTTAGTTAATCCATAGACACCATTGTCCATTACGATACAAGTAATATTTGGATTTCTAGCTGCAGAAGGAGCGATATGTTCACCACCTATCGATAAAAAGTCTCCATCACCTGCAACAACTATAGTGTTTAGATCAGGCCTTGAACTAGAAATACCAAAAGCTATTGGAAGAGATCTACCGTGAATTCCATGGATACCAAAAGGTTGTTCTCCATCAATCAAATGAACCATATTACCTGAACAACCAATTCCAGCGACTATAACATTAGAGGTCCTAGGAATTTCAAATTCTTCCGTAAATGTATTTATAGCCATTTCTAATGCTCTTTTTACCCCAAAGTCGCCACAACCTGGGCACCACTTAAAATCGTATTCTTGATTTCTTTCACTCAAAATTAAACCTCCATAGTTTGTTTTATTTTTTCTTTAATTTTTTTTGCAAGTTCTGAAGGTTTAAATGGCAACCCTGTATATTGAGTAACAGAAACAGCATTTATGCCATCCATTCGCATTATTGAAGACCATTGGCCTTGATAATTTAATTCTGGGACTATAACTATTTTCTTTGACCTTAATTCTTTTAATACTTCTTTTGGTAGAGGATTTAAACAAATTGAATATATCCAACCTATATTCAGGTTATCAGAAATCAATTTATCATACGCTTCTCTAGCAACTCCCTTGCTTGAACCCCAAGGCATAATTGCAATTTCAGAAAAAGTGTTCTCTATCTCAAAATGAGCATCATTTAATAATGACAATTTCCCAAATCTTCTTTCTGTAAGTCTAATATGATGCTTAGGAAGATGAGTAGTATCACCAATTTCATCATGTTCTGATCCATTTGCTACGTATGCGGCCTGATTCCCAGGAATTGGCATAGCTGAAAGTTCTCCATTTTTTCCCAAAGACTGATATCTCTTGAAACCATTATCTCCAGCTTTACTATTTCTTCTTTCATCAATTACGTTACTTAAATTTGGTTTTTTAATGTTTTCCGATCTTTCGGCTAAACCAAATTCACTCATTACGATAACAGGACCTTGGTATCTTTCAGCCCAATTCAATGCCAAACCACCAACTATAAAACATTCTTCTACAGTTCCTGGGGCCAGAATAGGTAATCTTACATCTCCATGAGCAGGAAACATACAAGCAAATAAATCTGATTGTTCTGATTTAGTAGGTAAACCTGTTGCAGGTCCTCCTCTTTGAACATCAACTACAACACAAGGAATTTCTGCCATCCAAGCCAAACCTATTCCCTCAGACATTAACGATAATCCTGGGCCAGCAGTTGCTGTCATGGCTTTCTTCCCAGAAAATCCAGCTCCAACTACATTATTTATTGCTTCAATCTCAGAAGAAACCTGAAAAACAAACTTATCTTTTTGTACTAAATTTTGTTCCATCCAAACCAAAACTGTTGTTGCTGGAGAAATTGGATAGCCATAATAACTATCTAATCCGGCAGAAGTAGCTCCTAAAGATAATGCAGCATTCCCAGTTATAATTATTTGATCATGTTCTGGCGGTTTAGATGTTGCCAAAGAACCAACATTAAATCCGCTTTTTTCAGCAACTTCTGCCCCTGAAGATAAAGCAATAATATTGGACTTTATAATTTCTTCATCTCCAGGTCTTCCTCTTGAAAACCTGTCTTTAATAAAATTCTCGATACTTTCTAATTTAAAATCTATAAGTTTAGCAACTGCCCCTAGTATAACCATATTTGCAGCTCTGGTATTACCTGATTCTTTCGCTAATTTATCTGCATCTATTCCAAAATAATTTCCAGTACCTGAAGGTACACAATCTTGAGCGTTATATATGCAAACTCCGTTTTCTGGATTTAAATCCTGTATGTGATTATCAAATGCATATTGATTTAGCACAACCAAGACATCAACAAAATCTCCACTTGATAAAACTGGAGTAGTTGATATTCTAACCTGAGAAGACGCAGGGCCTCCCATGATCTGAGAGGGAAAGGTAGAAAATGTTTGACAATAATAACCGGATCTACTTGCAGCTCTTGCTGCAGCATCTGCAGAGGTCACTAGACCCTGCCCTCCTTCACCTGCGAATCTTATAACAAAATCATTAGATATAATTTTTTGAGTCATAACGTTATATATATAACAAAAATCCTGATAATAACCACCTAAAGGTTGCATAGCAATGACTTGTAAATTTTGCACAACCTTTTTGATCTTATTCGAAATAATTAATAATATCAATTATATATAATAATATAAATCTTTGATTCTACAAATATAATTTTAAATTATGATGAAAAAAAAAATTTGGTCAGCTGGAGGAGTGGTATACCAAAATAAACAAGTTTTGATCTGTTATAGAAAAACAACAGATTTATTTTGTTTACCCAAAGGAACTCCTGAAAAAGGAGAAAACGTTTTTGAAACAGCTATCAGAGAAGTAAAAGAAGAAACAGGAATCATTGCAGAAATAATCCATAAATTAGATTCTATATCTTATGAATTCGTAAAACCTTTTGGGGATAATAAATACAAAGCAAATATAGTTTATAATAAGATTGTTCATTATTTTCTAATGAATAAAATAGGTGGAAACTTAAAAAATCATGATGATGAATTTGATTCGATTTATTGGATGTCACTATCTGAATCTAAAAAGAAATTAACTTATAAAAATGAAATCGAAATCGTGGAAAAAGCTTTTTCTTCCAGAAATAAAGACTAAATCAGAAAAAAATTTGATTCTCATTGGGGGAAAAACAATAGTACGTCCAAAGACAATAGAGGATTTGAAAAATGATTATCTTTGGAGAATAGATTCTGAACTATCAGATTTAGATGCAACTGTTCCCATAAATCTAACTTATGAACAATTCCAAAGAATATCCATTAATGAGATAGAAAAACCATCACCTTGGTCCGTAAAATTTTCTATTGATAATAAAAAAAATGTTCATATAGGAAATTGCATGTTTTATGATATAAATCGATGGAATAATTCATGTGAATATGGAATTATGATAGGAAATAAAAAATATTGGAATTCTGGTTATGGTGCTGATGCGACCATGAATACACTTTATTATATATTCAATCAAACAGATATCACAAAAATATATTTGCATACTTTAACAGAAAATATACGAGCACAAAACTCTTTCAAAAAAGCAGGTTTTAATTTTAAAAAAATTGTCAAAAAAGGTTCACATGAATTTCATTTCATGGAAATATATAAATCTGATTGGCAAAAAAATAAAGAATTCCCCAAACCAGAGGTTATTGTTGTGAAGGAGCAGGATTAATCAATTCAGGACCAAAGGTTTCAGGTACCGCATTAGCGAGTTCTTCAACGGTCCATCTTCCAGCTTTTCTGATTGATCTTCGGGTTTCATATTTGTTAAATAAGCTTATTCTATTACCAGAGGCATGAACTACTTCACCATTAATGTGTGATGCGGCATCTGTACATAACCACGCAACAACTGGGGCTACATCTTCAGGCTCATTAATTAAGTGATCTTCTTCAGCGGGCTTAAATACTCCAGCTCTCATAACTCTAGTAGAATCAGGAACAGATTGTGTCATCCTAGTATTTGCTCCTGGAGAGATTGCGTTAGCAGTAACTCCATATTTTGAAAGTTCTTTAGCAACTACTCTTGTAAATCCTGCAATGCCATCTTTTGCAGCCCCATAGTTTGATTGACCACTAAAACCTATCAGTCCCGAAACACTAGAAAAAGTTATGATTCTTCCAGATTTTTGTTGCCTGAAAATTTTGGAAGCTGGAGCTACGACTGAAAAAGTTCCCGTTAAGTGAACATCGATTACATCTTGCCACTCTTCTTTTGTCATATTGAAAATCATTCTATCTCTCAAGATTCCTGCAGGTGTTATAACTATATCTAATCTACCAAATTCTTCGATAGCTTTATCTATTATTTCCTGACCACCTACTACTGTTGCTACAGAACTTGTTGATGCAACAGCATTTCCTCCTAATTCAGATATTTCTTCCACTACACTTTGAGCAGGACCTGTATCATTACCACTTCCATCTAAGCTAGCACCCACATCATTAACAACAATTTTTGCACCTAATTTAGACAATTCAATAGCAATTCCTCTTCCAATTCCTCTTCCAGAACCTGTAACTACAGCAACTTTACCATCCAAAGGTTTTGGTGTTGAGTTATTATTTTCACCAAATCCAAAAAGTAGTCCTCTACCTTCAGAATCAAAGTCTTCTTGTTTGAATCTTCCTTTGCTTAAAGGATTAAACAAAGTTACTTTTCTTCTTAGTTCCATAAGTTGATTAATCGTACCTCCAGAAACATGAAAAATTTGAGAATTGATTGGGGCAGAATAATCACTAGCTAAATAAGTAACAAAAGGAGCAATATCTCTAGGGTCTCTAGACGCTTTATAAGGATTATCCCTTAATGTCTGGAATTCCTCTGGTACTGAAGCTGTCATTCTTGTGTCAGCACTTGGTGCAATGCTATTTGCAGTAACCCCATATTTTCCTAAATCTTTACCTACAACCTTGGTAAATCCGGCTATCCCGGATTTGGCAGCTCCATAATTCGCTTGTCCTGCGTTTCCAATAAGTCCTGATGTTGAAGAAAAAGTTATGATTCTTCCAGATTTTTGAGCTCTAAATATTGGTGCAGCATGTCGAACAACAGAAAAGGTGCCTGTTAAATGAACATCAATGACATCATGCCATTCATCCGCTGTCATATTAAATATCATTCTGTCTCTTAATATACCTGCAACAGTAACGACAATATCTAATCTACCAAATGAATTGATAGCATCTTTGACTATTTCTTCCCCAGCTTCAAACGATGCTACAGATAATTTATTTGCTTTGGCTTCACCGCCAGCTTTATTTATACCCTCGACAACTTCATCAGCTAATGAAGCGTTTTCAACATTACCATCTAGAGAAAGACCAGGGTCAACGACAAGAATTTTTGCACCATGAGCTGCTAAATCTTCAGCAACAGCTCTACCTATACCTCTACCAGCTCCTGTAACTATTGCCACTTTGTTATCCAAAATATTAGACATTTATTTCCTCATTTTTTTTGATTGGTAATTCAATTTGAGCTGTTGATGGTGTAGTTATTTGACCTTTTGAATTTTCTAAATTCAATTCTATATACACAACTCCTTTTGAACCTTCAATCGATTTTTTTATTACCTTCCCATAATATTTCAAATCATCATATGGGAAATCAACTCCCCTATATGATACATTAAATTTTATAATGCGCCCTTTATGTCCTACAATATCCACAAGTAACTGAGCAAGCCAAGCACTTTTTAATGCACCATGAATAATTATTCCTTTATGTCCAGCTTTTTTTGCAACTTCGTCATCATAATGAAATTCGTTAAAATCTTGTGAGGCTCCAGCATACATAACCAACTGTTTTCTATCGATATTTTTTTCAATTGGTCCAAAAATAAATCCTTCATCAATATCTTCAAAGAAAAATTGAGTTTTCATAAAAATGTTTTTTCTCCTTTACCATAAGTAATTGTAGTAACCTCTTGTGTTGTTACTAATATATTTTTTTGATTAGTATAGGAAATTAAGGTTATTTTAAATAACATATTACCTATCTTTCCTGTTTTTATAAAAAGATCTTTTAATTTAGATACAACACTTATCTTATCTCCTACGTAAATGTGTTCATAAAAATTATAAGAAGAACCTCCATCTACTAGGTTAGAAAAAGGCTCAGGGAATTCTTTTTCTAATTTATTTGGTCTAAGTAATCTTACATAAGTAGGTGGAGCTATTAACCCACCCATAGTTTTTTTTGCATAAGTTTCATTAAAATAAATTGGATTATCATCTCCAATGGCTTCTGCAAATCTTTCTACAGAATGCCTGTCTACATTATAAATCTTTGGTCTAGTTTTAAGATTTATGAATTTTTTCATTTCATCAGATATTATTTCAGATTGTGACATTAAGAATTCTTTCTTTTTATGGTCACAAATATAAAAGATGTGATAGCTGAAGACAATAGAAAAATTGCGCTAATCAAATAAAAAAAAGCATACTTTCCTAAAAGGTTAAACATCATAATTTGATAACCAAATAACAACAAAGAACCAAAAATTAAATTGAAAGGCAAATAATAAATTGAAACTTTTTTTCTTCTTGTTCCCCATAAACATACTAAACTAATCATAAAAGGAATAAAAAGATTAAATAAAACTCTATTTCCATATATTTCAATTAAAGTTTGATTATCTATAAAATCTGTTAAAACAAGAAATATTCCTGAAAAAAAACTTGAAAAAAGTGATAAATATACAAAAAATTTTATAATTCTTAATTCTTTATATTCCATAATAATCCTCTGGATTTTCAAAGTCTTCTGATTGTTTAACTATGGTAATTTTAATTGGAGCACGACTTTTCATGATTTTTTTTGTGCCATAAGGCTCTTTAAATTTTACTGTTATCTCCACATCTTTATATAAATTTTTATAATCAAGTATTATTCCAGAACCATATTTTTCATGATCTACCCTATCCCCTACAGAGAAAGCATTATCAGATTTTGCAGAAATTTTTCTTGCTAATTCATCTAATTGTTCTCCAAATTTCAATGAAGATTCGGATTTATTTTGATTAGTCACCTTACTAGTCATTTGATTCCTATACAAATAATTATTATTTTCTTTAATGATTTCCTTCGGTATATCTTCTAGAAACCTTGACTTCAGGGCATTGTCATATATTCCACGGAAACGTCTTCTTTTTGAATAAGACAAAAATAAATTTTCCTTAGCTCTAGTTATACCAACATAGCACAAACGCCTTTCCTCTTCCAATTCTTCAGGCATTTCGAGAGATTTTGAATGAGGTAATAATCCTTCTTCCATTCCAACCATATATACATTTTGAAATTCTAATCCTTTAGCTTGATGTAAAGTAATCAACGTTATAGACTCAAATTCATCATCCAGTTTTTCTAAGTTTGTATTTAAAGAAGCGGCTTCTATGAATTCAATTAAGTTCTGATTTGGATCTAAAGAAAAGGAGTCAGAAAATTCTTCTGCTGAGGATCTTAATTCATAAACATTTTCTAATCTCTCTATCCCATCTTCATCATTTTTAATATATTCAGCATAATCTGTTGTATCCAAAATTAGACTTATTAAATTATTTGGATCAAGAGTTTTTGCTCCTTCACACAAATTTATATAAATATCGATAAATGTCATAAAAGATTGTGTAGCTCTCGCCGAAAATAAATTCTTCGATTGTTTATTTTTAACATCATTGTTTCCTTCACTTAAATAAGATAATAAGAAAGTAAGAAGACTTACATTTTTAATCTGAGCAGCGTTTTTTAGAATAGATAAAGTTTTGTTTCCTATTCCACGTGAAGGAACATTAATAACTCTTTCAAATGCTGAATTATCATTAGGATTTAAAATCAATTTACAATAGCCTAAAATATCTTTTATTTCTCTACGATCATAAAATCTAACACCACCAACTAATCTATATCTTAAACCTAATGAACTTAAAGCTACTTCAAAAGATCTACTCTGAGCATTTACTCTATACATAATAGCTATTTCATTTGCCGATAATCCATTTTCAATTTGTTTTGAAATCAAATAAGCAATTTCTAAGGATTCACTTTCTTCATCAGAATAAACATTAGATTCTATGAGAGATCCATTTTGCTTTTTTGTCCAAAGGGTACGTTGAAATCTTTCTGTATTTTTTTTAATAACAGAATCTGCAGCATTTAAAATCTGTTGAGTTGATCTATAACTCTCATCAAGATTAACTACCTTACAATTTTTAAATTGTTTTTCAAATTCCTTAAGATTTGTTGGATTTGCATATCTCCAAGAATATATTGATTGGTCAGGATCTCCAACTACGGATATTGATTTGTTCACACCAATTAACAAATTAGATATTTGAAATTGTAAAGGGTTCGTATCTTGGAATTCATCGATAATAATTTGATCAAATCTATCAGACCATTTGTTTTGTATATCATCGTTTTCACTCAGAATATTTCTGGTTTTCATTAATAAATCATCAAAATCACAAGCATTAGAATTTTCAATTGTTTCTTGATATTTAGTATAAACACGAGAAACTATTTCATCTAAATATGAAGAATTTTCAGAAGCAAATTTTTCTGGAGTAAAATTATTATTTTTTGCTCTGGATATTTCTGAATTCACGATTCTTACATTTATTTTTTTAGGATCTATATCTAGTTCTTGAAAAATATTCTTTATTATCTTATTTTGATCATCATCATCATATATCGAAAAATTTTGATCAAGACCTATGATATCCCCTTCTATTCTTAAGAAATATGATGCAAATCCATGAAAAGTTTTAACTAATGGTCTTATTGAAGAGTTAATAAATATATTAGTCCTATTTAACAATTCCTTTGCAGCTTTGTTTGTGAAAGTTACCGCTAGTATATTACTAGGATTTAAATCATAATTCTGAATAAGCCAGGGAATTCTGTGTGCCATAACTCTAGTTTTCCCTGAACCAGGACCTGCTATAACTAATAGAGGCGATAAGGGATGAGTTACAGCAGAAATTTGGTTTTCAGAAAGTCCTTTGAGAATTTTAGAATCTACTTTTTTCATTCTCTAATATTAAGTTGTAATCGGAGTAGATAAAATTTCAAATAATTTATCAAAGTTTAAACTATTTGAAAGAATATCATTGGCATTTATAATTTTATCCGGGTGATTGAATGTTACTTTTTCTAAATTTTCAGAAATTTTATCCATTATATTTTCAGTACTTTGGTTCACAACGATAATAGGAACCTTATATTTATTCGCTTCATGTAATACATATTCAACAGGAGTTTGATTATTAGTTGCTATAATTACATTTAAATTACCTGATTGAATCGCAGACAATTGTACATCTGGTCTATCACCACGAACTATAAGTGCTGTGTTAGAAAATTTTGAAAAAAATTCTGGGCCCCAATCCAAAACAAAACCTCCTATCAAATAATTTTCAATTAGTTTGTTTGAATTTTCTAGAGAAATCACCTTAGTTGGATTTAAAGATTCTATTATCTCATCCGTTGATAACGCTAGAAGAGATCTAGTTTGATCTAAATAACCCAAAATGTTCAGTTTATCTTTTGAATAGTTTTGCATTAATTCATTTTTTTGATATCTTAAAACTCCATTAATAAAAATTCCTATCAATCTATCAGATAAAGCATTAGAAACCTCCATAATACTATTATGAGATTCTTCCACCAAAATGATTTTTGCATCATATTTACTAGATAGTTTTTTTATTGAATCTATTGAAGCATTATTAATTTCTATCAAAGCTAAGTCTGAGTTATTAAAGTCACATTTTATCTCTTTAGAATCCATTAGATTATAAAAATTACTGTGTTCAACAATCTGATCCTGATTAAATTCACCAACAAAAGTTTTAAGTCCTCTCTTAATAGACTCATAAGAAATTCCCGATAAAACAGTCGTTTTACCTACCTCTTTTTTAGACGATGTTACAAATATAACTGGCATAATAGTATAAATAATAAATAATTAATAATTAATTTCATATATTGAACAATAAAGGATTGTGGAATTTTTTTTATTTATATGAGTTTGCCTGGGTAGCTCAGGGGTAGAGCACTGCGCTGAAAACGCAGGTGTCGACAGTTCGAATCTGTCCCTAGGCACCACTTTTTTGTTGCATTAAAAAATGTTAAGTAATATATTAAGCATTAATTATGATTACTAGTTTAGATAAAAAAATCCTTGTAGCCCACCTATTAAGGAGAGCAGGATTTGGGTGTACTTATGATCAGATAGAAAAACTATCTTTATTGGAATATGATGACGTTGTAGACCTATTGATTAATCCGGAATATGGTCCTCCTGAGGATCAAGACTTACTTGATAGATACTTTATAGCTTCAGTTGAAGCCAGAACAGCAAGACATGCTGATCCTCAATGGACATGGAGACTTGCGAAATCAGAGAAACAATTAGAAGAAAAGATAGCATTGTTTTGGCACGGTCTATTAGCAGTTGGAGGAATTAAACTTGATCATGGTTTAGCTATGTTGGAAGAAATAGATCTTTTTAGAAAATATGGTTTAGGAAAATTTGAAACTTTACTTCTTAAAATTTCTGAAGACCCAGGAATGATGTATTGGTTAGATAATCAAAACAGTCACAAAGATGCTCCCAATGAAAATTACGGTAGAGAGTTATTGGAACTTTTTTCAATGGGGATAGATGAAAATGGAGAAGGTTCTTATACTGAAGATGATGTAAAAACTGCAGCAAGAGCTTTTACAGGTTGGGCATCAAGACCAACCCCCCCTCCATTTTTTTTAGGACCATTCCCTATGGAGTTTTCTTTCGATAAATCTGATCACGATAATACAGAAAAAACATTCCTAGGAGAAAAAGGTAATTTTAATGGGAATGATATAGTCAATATGGTTGCTAAACACCCTTCTACAGCAAAATTTATTTGTAAAAGACTATATTTATACTTTGTGTCTGAAACAGAAGATTGGGATGAAATAAATAAACTTGCTGAAGTATTTTTGAAAAATAATGGTGAGATTAAAAAGGTATTGGAAGCAATGTTTAAATCTGAACATTTTAAATCTATGGATATTAGATTTAAAAAAGTTAAAAGCCCTTCAGATTTAGTTTTTGGAATATCAAGATTAGTTGATAAATATAAAATTCCAGATTTAGACTCTGCCGAATTAGCTATAAATACATTATTGATGGGGCAATTTTTAATGAACCCTCCAAGTGTCGAAGGATGGCATGAAGGGGAAGAATGGATTGATAGTGGATCACTAATTGAAAGAATCAACTATGCTAGTACAGAAATATCTAATATAAGTTCTTACGGAGTAAAAAGAATTATTGAAATTATAAAAGAAACAAACATCACTGAACCAGATGATTTAATAAATAGGACATTAGAAACATTGGGGTACATTCAGATAACTGATAAAACAAAAGGAATGATAAAAGAACACTTGAGAAAAAATAAATTTACAAATAAAGAAGATAAAATTTTGGATGTCTTGAAAATTATTGTATCGACACCAGATTTTCAATATTGCTAATTAGGAGTTGTATATGAGCAAACAAAAAAATCTTGTAGTTATCCAATTAAGTGGAGGGAATGACTACTTGAATACTATAGTTCCTTATGAAACTGGTCTTTATTATGATTACAGACCTAATATGGGATTAAAAGATGAATCTATTATCCCTATTGACAATAAAATTGCTTTTAATTCGAACATAGATCTTTTCAAAAAAACATTTGATGATAAAAATTTAGCAGTTATGATGGGAATCGGATATCCTGAACCAAACAGATCTCATTTTAGATCAATGGATATTTGGCATACAGCCAAGCCATTCGAAAGTAGTTCTATAGGTTGGTTGGGAAAAACCGTAAAAAATATTGACCCAAAGGGATTAAATCCTATTACAGCTGTAAATTTTGGAAAAGGACTCCCCAGAGCTTTAGCATGTCCTGGAGTATCAGTCGCTTCCGTTGGTGCATTGGAATCATATGGTCTATTCACTGGAGTCTCGGGAGCAAAAAACAGAGAAATCTTGTTAGACACAGTGGATAGAATTTACCAACCAATGAACAGAGATGGTGTTCCTTCTCTAAGATTATTAGAAACTGGAAGAGGGGCCTTAGATGGTGCAGATTTGCTAAGTGAAGCACCAAATAATTACTCGTCTGACGTTGAATATCCAGAAGATAATCCTATAGCTCAATCATTAAAAGGTATAGCTCAAGTTGCTAGTGCAAGATTGGGGACAAGAATATTTTACGCTCAACATGGTAGTTTTGACACGCACACAGATGAATTAAAAAATCACTCCTTATTATTAAAACAGTTGTCAGTTGCAATTGATTGTTTCCAAAGAGATTTAATAAAACAAAAATTAGATGACGAGACTGTAATTTGGATATTTTCAGAATTTGGGAGAAGAATTGCTGATAACGGTACCGGAACTGATCACGGATCTGGGGGAGTTGCCTTTTTGTTAGGTAACAGTGTAAAAGGAGGTCTCTACGGAGAATATCCAAATCTAGAACCTTCTGCTCAACTTGAAGGAGATATACATTATAATATGGACTTTAGAACGCTTTATTCAACAATTCTAGAAGATGTATTGGATGTTGATTCGGAAAATATTTTGGACGAAAAATTTACAAAAGTTAGTGTAATAAAGTCATAATGGTTACAACGAAATTAGAATATAGCCACACTATAGGAATTGCATCGTTTGAAGGAAGAGGGTTCATGAATCCTATAGATGTAAAATACAAAAATGGAAATTTGTTTGTTTTAAGTAGGTCAAACGCTAGTAACAAAAATAACAGAATAAGTGTTGTTAGCCTAGATTCTGAACATAAATATGAGTTTGCTCATTGGGGTGAAGATAAAGGCAAATCTATTTTGCCTACAGCAATAGTTTTTGACAAAAACGATAAATTATATCTATCTGACGAACATCTGAACAGGATCTCAATTTTTGATTACAATGGAAATTTTATTGATAGCTGGGGGGAATATGGATGTGATCCTGGTCAATTAAATAGACCTTCCGGATTAGCTTTTAACAAACAAAATGAATTGTTTGTTGTTGATCATCTAAATTCTAGAGTACAAAAATTTGACACAACTGGAAAATTTATTTCAAGTTTTGGCGTATTTGGAACAAATGAGGGAGAATTTAACTATCCATGGGGAATAGCTCTAGATAATGAAGAAAATATATATATAGCTGATTGGAGAAATAATAGAGTACAAAAATTTGACACAAGTGGAAATTGTTTACAAATTATTAAAGAATTCAATGGTAGTAAATTTAACAAACCTTCTTCAGTTCATATTGATAATAGAGGTTATTTATTCGTATCAAATTGGGGAAATAATAGTGTGATAATTTTTGACGAAAATCAAAATTATTTATCTGAAATTTTTGGAGACGCTTCATTATCAAAGTGGTGTCAAGAATTTTTAGAAGTTAATCCGGAACAATCTAGCTGGAGAAAAAACGCCGCTTTATTCGAAGAAGAAAAAAAGTTTTGGAAACCTACTGGAATTGAAACAAACGAAAATATGATATTCATTTCAGATTCATGTAGACACAGGATCCAAATATATAAGAAGTGAACTAAGAATTTGCTAATACTTCTTTAACTTTTTCTGCATGACCTTTAGCTTGAACATTTGTCCATTTTTTTAAGAGAATTCCATCCTTATCAATTAAGAAAGTAGATCTTATTATACCCATGCTCTTTTTACCATACATATTCTTTTCTCCCCAGACACCATATTCCTGAATCATTTTTTTATCAGGATCACAAAGAAGGGTAAACGGTAAAGAATGATTATCTATAAATTTATTATGAGAACTTTCGTCATCAGGACTAATCCCATAAATCTCACAATCAAGTTTATTGAACTCTCCATATATGTCTCTAAATTCACAAGCCTCAACTGTACAGCCAGGAGTATCATCTTTAGGATAGAAGTAGAGTACAGCGGGCTTTCCGGAAAGAGAACTTAAATTTATTAAATCTCCATTTTGATCAATTAAATTAAAATCTGGAACTTTAGAACCTTCTAATAAGGACATTTTTTTCTCCTAATTACAAATAATTATGTAGATATAGTATAAAAAAAAATTACATAGTTAAAGTATTACCACTCAATAAATGTAAATGTAAGTGCATAACAGTTTGACCACCACCCTCACCTACATTAGTTAGAATTTGATACCCTTCTTCATCGATTTGAAATTTTTTTGCCAGTTTTTTACAAACAAGCATTAGATGTCCTAAGATTTCCTTATCAGAATCTGAAGCATAATTAATATTTTCAAGGGGTTTTTTGGGTATAACTAAAATGTGAATTTTAGATTTTGGGTTTACATCATTTATAGCGATACACAATTCATCTTCATATTGAATTTCACTTTGAATTTCTTTATTAATTATTTTTGTAAAAATACTATCCAATTTAGTATAACTTTCGATTAATAATTTTTTATTAATATTTCTATCTTTATCAAATTATATTTTAAAATAGATAAAAAAAATTAAATTATGAATCTTTTCTATAGAAAGATTTAATATTTAATTAGAATGTATGATAACTTCATAATCTTTTCCATTAACAGTTACTCGTGTGATATCATCACTGGATGGATTATTATTCGAATTTGTAGTTTTTTCAATATTATCATCCTTATATCTGATTCCAAGTTCACCGTTCCCTTCTAAAAATGCTATTCCTTTAGCTCCACATGTAGCAGATATAAATATATTCTCATCGGTAGATTCTATATTTTTATCTTCCAACAATGTTTTATTGTAATCTATTCCCATATTTGGATTATTATCATTTAAATCGTGAACGTCTTCTTTTGTGGGTTTGAGAGATAATTGTTTAGAAGCAATTTTTACAATCTCAGGGTCAGGAGCAGTAGGAGTTTTTCCAAAATATCCTAATATCATCTTTCCATAACTTTCAGATATTTTTGACCATTTTTCTTGTACAGTATTTGTAAATGCTTGTTGAAAATAAAATTGTGAAACGGGTGTAACAGACGTCCCGTAACCACCTTTAGCGACCACTTCTCTCATATTTTCGATGACTTTACTGAAAAGATCCAGCGAGTCATTGTCTCTCATCATTTGTGTGTTTGCAGTAAGTGCTCCTCCTGGCATAGGTGAAAAAGGGATAATTGGATTAACCATTACTGCTTCAGTAGGGAGATAATATTTTTCCATTTGATCAATAAACATTTTTTCAACTTCTAGTATCTTTTCTTCATCAATTTCAAGAGTATATTCGGTACCTCTTAGTGCTTGCCACATTGTCAAAATATCTACCTGAGATGTTCCTCCACTTACTGGAGCCATAGCAAGATCAATTATATCTGCACCTGCTTCAATAGCTGCCATATTACAAGACACACCCATTCCAGCAGTATCATGTGTATGAAATTGGATCATCGTGTCCTTTGGTAATAATTTTCTTGCATTCTTAATCGCTTCATGCACTATGGAAGGAGGTGTTGTTCCTGATGCATCTTTGAAAGCCACGCTATCAAAGGGTATGTTGGCATCTATTATTTCTTTTAATTTATCTGTATAGAATTCTGCAGAATGATAGTATTTTTCATTTAAACTTGGAGGTAAACCCATTAAGGCAATAACAATTTGATGATTTAAACCTGCATTAGTTATACATTCTGCTGAAAAGGACAAATTTCGTATATCCATTAAGGCATCAAAATTTCTAATAGTAGTTATTCCATGTTTCTTAAATAACTTAGCATGAAGGTCAATAATATCTCTAGATTGTGATTCAAGCCCTACTACATTTACACCACGAGCCAAAGTCTGCAAATTTATATCTTTACCAACAATTTCCCTTGATTGATCCATCATTTTAAAAGCATCCTCTTGACAATAAAAATATAAACTTTGAAATCTAGCTCCACCACCTATTTCAAAGTTATCATTTCCAGCTTCTACTGCGGCTTTTAGTATTGGTAGAAAGTCTTCTGTTTTTACCCTTGCTCCATAACATGACTGAAAGCCATCACGAAATGAGGTATCCATAAAATTTATTTTTTTCATAATCGCCATTATAAGATAGAAACTGATTTATAAAATTGTAGAAAACATATAAAAAGATCTTTTAAATTTGATGTTTTGTTGGATTTGAAAAAAAATTATGTATCCGTATCTAAGCGAGTTGAATCTTTTTCGGGATCAAGATCCCATCTAAGAGTATCATTTGGATCTGTATTTTTTGCCCATTCAATTTGAATTATTTGTTCTTGTTTTAGAATTCTCATTCTTTTAGAAATTTGATCTGGATGCCAATTACTCAAAACTAATTTCTCTAATTTATTTTTGATATTTAAATATTTGTCTTTATGTGATAGATCATGTTGTTCAAATGGGTCTGTTTCTAAATTATATAATTCAGATTGATAGCCGTTGTAAAAAATTAATTTCCAATTATTCATCCTAATCATTCTATTCTGTACTCCCCCTTCTTTAGCATGAATATCCTCACCACCAAGATTACCCGAAATAGATTCAAAATTTGAGTCATCCATGCAATATTCTGAAAAAACTATATTTTCCCAATGATTAGACTGAGGATCTTTTATATGTTTCAATAAACTTCTTCCATTAGATCTTGGTAAATTTTTAGAACCTGTTGCATCTAGAATTGTTGAAATTAAATCATATTGATTTATAACTGAATTTAAATTCTGTCCCATTGGTAATTCTTTAGGCCACGATATTATTGCAGGAACTTTCACTGAGTTTTCATAAAAAGTTTGTTTCCACCACAAACCATTTTCTCCTAGTTGTTCACCATGATCAGATGTATAAACAATTATTGTGTTTTCTAATAAGTCTTTATCTGATAATAGATTAATTATTTCACCTATCATCTTATCCATTCTGTCTACTAGTGCATAATATGCAGTTCTACATCTACTTATTTCTTCCTCTGTTACTTGTTCTATCCCTGTTCGTTTCTTCCACCATTGTATGTAAGGATGGTATTTTTCCAGTGTTTTTGAAGAAATTTTTGGATCATCGACTTTTCCTAAATATTTATAATAGTCTTTTTTCTCTGCAATAAATGGTTGATGAGGGAGCATAAAGCCTACAGATAAAGCAAAAGGTTTTTCATCAAGAGAATTTAAAAATTCTTTTGTTGTTTTTGTAACAAATTGATCATGTATTTGATATGCTGATTGACCTATTCCTGAAAATTTTAAACTTTCTCTATTGGGACCCGCAGTAAAATGTAATTTTCCATGTGTTCCCGCAGATCTTGGAGAACCTAGATGATTTCTTCCATGGTCTCCCACTAGTCTTTTTGAAAAACCATGATATTGATCTGTACCATTAAAATGCATCCTTCCAATTTGAACGGGATCATATCCATTTGCACCCAAGGAATGAGCATAAGTAGGAATTGCGGAACTTAAAATTTGGTCATTAGTCCAGACTTCACTTTCATAAGGATATAAACCAGTAATTGCAGAAGTTCGTGAAGGAACACATATTGGAGAAGCACAATATGCATTATTGAAAGATGTACCTCTTTCAGCTAACGCATCTAAATTTGGAGTTTCAATAACATTATCTCCAGAGTTTCCCATTATATAGGGATTATGTTGATCAGATTGAATATATAAAATGTTGGGTCTATTCGTCATGAAATTATTATATATTATCTCTATAAATAATAATTTTTCATTAGCAATAATAGTAGAAAAGTTTACTACTTTACTATTTCATATGTAAAAATTTTGGAGATATTTAATTGCTAATATTTTATACTGGATCTTATAAAATTATATATAATAAAATTCATACTAAAATTTATATTTAAGCGGAAGTGGCTCAGTGGTAGAGCATCTCCTTGCCAAGGAGAGGGTCGCGAGT
>CAZPYN010000005.1:0-106388 GCA_964590915.1 uncultured Dehalococcoidales bacterium | reverse complement strand
ACTGCTTTGTTTATGAAAATTTAATATTAGAATAGAAGTATGAGTAATTTTAATAAAACTTTAAAAGAAAAAACTCTTAAACAAAAATCATTTCTAATTGTTGGCCTTGATCCAGATCTCAAAAAAATGCCTGTTAAAAATATCTTTGAATTTAATAAAGAAATAATTGACAAAACTTATGACATAGTCGTAGGTTATAAGCCTCAGCTTGCTTTTTATGAAGCTCAAGGAATAGAAGGTATGAAAATGCTCGCTAAAACAATTGAATACATCAAAAATCTTCCAGAAAAAAAGTTAATTATTGGTGATTGTAAAAGATCAGATATTGACTCAACTTCTGAAGCATATGCCAAGGCAATGTTTGAATATTGGGATTTTGATGCATGTACAATTGTTCCATATTTTGGGAAAGACGGTATTATTCCTTTTTCGAATTATGCAGATAAAGGAGTTTTCATTGTTTGTAAATCCTCCAATAAATCTGGAAAAGAGATACAAGATGTTTTTTCTGAAAAAGAAAATTTGAATATTTATCAAAAAGTAGCAAAAATAGCTAGCAATCTTAACACAAATAATAATATTGGCTTAGTAATGGGAGCAACTTATCCTGAGCAACTTTCTATTATAAGAAAAGAGCATCCTGATTTACCTTTTCTAATTCCCGGAATCGGACATCAAAAAGGAGATCTAGAAAAAGTGATCAATTATTCGACAGGAAAAAACACTTCTACAATGTTAATTAATTCTTCAAGAGGGATTATTTATGCTTCGAATGATAAAAAAAAATATGGTATTTCTGCTCGTGAAAAAGCTTTAGAAACAAATAAAAAAATAAGTGATATATATAATTAAAATTTATTGACCTTGTGCTTTAAATCATTATTCTAATAAAAACCCTTAAGTAAAAATGAAAAAATTAGTTGTTGAAAGTCTAAAAATTAATAACGTTGGTCAAAGGGTTGTAATTTTAAAACAAGAATCAGGACCAATGTATTTAGCAATATGGATTGCAACAGCTGAAGCAGATTCGATTGCTATAAGATTACAAAAGATAGATATTCCAAGACCGTTGACTCATGATTTACTTTGTAATTCAATCTCTAAACTTGATGGGAATATAGAAAAAATAATTATTTCCGAAATTAAAAATGATACTTTTTATGCAAAAATTATCGTTAATCGTTCAGGAAAAATAATCGAATTAGATTCACGTCCTTCTGATGCTATATCTATAGCCTTACAAGCTAATGTTCAGATTTATTGTGAAGATTCAGTATTAGAAAAGGCTGGGTTTAAGAAAACGGAAATAAATGATGATTTTTCAAAGGATAAAACCAACAAAAAAAAATCTAAAGAAAAAAAATCCCGATTACCTTTAGGAGAGAAAGAGAGGGAATCTCTTTCTGTTTTTGAATCCTTCATCGATACATTAGACATAGATGAATAAAAAAAAGATCCAAAAAAGCAAGGAAAACAATAATCAAGAATCTCTTAGTTCAAATCTAATTCTTGCTGGTAAATATATAAGTTTGGGATGGATAATAGTTACACCGATTATCGCATTTACTTTCGTGGGAAATTTAATTGATAAAAAATTTAATCTTCCTTATTTTTTGACCTTTATTGGTTTGATCATTGGACTTTCAGTAGGTATTATTGGAACGGTCAGAATTTTAAAAATGAAAAATTAATAAGGATTAATGTTTTAAATGTTTAATTCTAAACTAATAATTTTATCTGCCCTAGTTTTGATAATATTAGTCGTATCAGTTTTGGGTGGAGCTTTGGGAGCAAGTTTTGGGTTTGGATTTTTAAGTGGTCCTCTTCCTTTTATATCTATCGCAGCAGAGACTATTTTTAAACCCTTTGGATATGAATTGAAAAACTCTAGTGTTATGCTATGGATGTCTATGATTGTTTTGATAGTTCTATCTTGGTTGGCAACAAGAAAATTACAGGAAGTTCCCTCAAAATTGCAAAATATATTTGAATTGATTATCCAATTCTTTATTGATACTGCAAGAGAAGCTGGAGGAGATAAGGCTAAAAGATTTCTGCCTGTTGTTATAACCATTTTTTTCGCAGTTTTAGCCTTTAATTGGATGGGAATTTTGCCAGGTGTTGGATCTATTGGAAAAATCGAAACGATTGATGAATGGGTTTCTCACCATTCACATTCAGGACATTGTTCAAAAATAGAAGTAGAGCATTCTAGTAACACTAAAGTCAATGTAGATCATGAAATATTATCTAAGTTATGTGTACTTGAAGAAGACGCTTCCCACGGATTTGTAGTTTTTGATAGTTATGAAAGTTCTTTTCTTTCTAAAATTAATATTATGCCAATTGGTAGAGGTGAATCTTCTAGAGCTCCATTAAGTTCTATCGGAAATTATGAAGTTGAAGAAATCGAACAGATTAGAAAAAAAATACTTAATGGTGAAGATCCTAATAAAATAGAAGAATGGAAAAAAATTAAAACAAATCTTTCTATAGGAAAAGTGACTAAGCTGTATGAGAGTAAAGATGGTACAGTTAGTCCTGCAGAATATATTGGGAAAAAAACCGGAGAACTTATACCTTTTTTTAGAGGTGCTTCAACAGATGTAAATACTACCTTGGCAATTGCTATTTTTGCGATGATTTTTATTCAATATTGGGGATTTTCATCACTTGGATTCAAAGGTTATAGTGGAAAATTTATAAATTTATCACATGGACCTATTAATGCATTTGTTGGAATACTGGAATTATTTGGAGAACTTGCAAAAACTATTAGTTTTACTTTTAGGCTTTTTGGTAACATGTTTGCGGGTGAGATAGTTCTTATATCAATGGGTTTTTTACTTCCAATGATAGGAATGATTCCATTTATGGGACTCGAGTTATTCGTTGGAGTAATACAAGCGTTAATTTTTTCAATGCTGACATTAGTTTTTGGTGTAATGGCAGCAACATCTCATTCAGAACATGATGAACATTAAAATAAAAAAAAATAATATAAAAAAGAAGGGAGAAAACAATGGCAAGTGAATGGATACCAATGGGAGCAGGTTTATCAATGGGGTTAGGAGCTATTGGTTCAGGTATAGGTATTGGAATGTTAGCTAATGGCGCATTGCAATCTTTGGGAAGAAATCCTGAAGCAAGAGGTCCGATACAACAAAATATGATATTAGCGATTGCTTTTACTGAAGCAATAGCAATATATTCTCTTGTTGTGGCCATATTGATACTATTTGTTTTGTAAAACTTTTCTCAGCTATTATTTATAGCTGAGAAAATAATTTAGGAGAAAAAATATGGATGCATTAGGGATTAATCTTTCTGGTTTAATAACTCAGTTGGTAAGTTTTATTATCTTGTTCCTTATATTGAAAAAAATTCTTTTCGGACCAATAAATAAAATTCTTCAAACAAGAGCGAAAAAAATTCAAGAAAGTTTGGAAATGGCAGAAAGTGTAAAGCAAGAAGCTACGGAATCTGCAGAAAGACTGGAAGCTGAAATTAATAAAGCAAGACAGGAAGGGCAAAAATTGATAGGCGATGCTCGAGATGCTGCAGAAAAATATAAACAACAAGAAATGCTTAGAACTAATTCTGAATCTGAAGAAATGATAAAAAAAGCTAACAAATCTATAGAAAAAGAAAGAGATTTAGCTATACAAAGTGTAAGAAAAGAATTTTCATCTTTAGTTATTTCAGCTACTTCTAAAGTAGTAGAAAAAACAATAGATCCAAAAGATCATAAAGAGATTCTAGATAAAGCTATAGATGATGAAATAGGAAAAGTGAAATAATTATGGCCACATCGATAGTAAAAAGATATGCTAAAGCAATGGTGGAATTAGCAATGGAAAATAATAATTCTTCAACTTGGCTAAATAACTTTGATGATGCTCATACATTTCTAAATAACCGTGATCTATCTTCATTCCTCACTTCTCCGCAAGTTCCCCAAATGGAAAAATTCAAGTCAATTGATACATTAATGAAAGATTATGATAAATTATTTAAGAACTTTCTTAAAGTGTTGATCTCACGAAATCATATTAATCTATTCGAAAATATCAAGGAAGATTTTATAAATCAGGTTCAAAGCTCTACTGGAAAAATCAGTGCGGTAATAACTTCAGCAGTTAAAATTTCTGATTCACAAAGAAAATTGATAATACAAAATATTTGTAAAATTTTTGATGTAAATAAAGTAGATGTTCAAGAAAAAATAGATCAGAAAATATTAGGTGGATTGATAATCAATGTTGGAGATACAGTAATTGATATTTCAACAAGTAACAAATTAGAAAATTTAAAAAAACATTTATTAAAAACTAGTACATTATAATGAAAATGGAGAAATGATATGTCCCCAAATAGTCAAGATATAGCATCAATAATCAAAAGACAAATTGAAGAATTTGGCGGTGACTTTACAATGGTCGATATAGGAACTGTTATTGAGACTGGAGATGGTGTGGTAAGGATACATGGTCTTTCAGGAGTCAAAGTTAATGAATTATTACAATTTCCTAATGATATTATTGGGTTGGCACTTAACCTTGAAGAAGATTCTGTTGGAGCAGTCATTTTAGGTGATTATTTGTCGATTAAAGAAGGAGATGAAGTACGTTCTACTGGAAGGATAGTTGAGGTGCCTGTAGGAGATACCTTATTAGGACGGGTTGTAGATCCTTTAGGTAGACCCTTAGATGGTAGAGGAGATATTTCTACAAAAGAATCATTTCCAGTTGAAAAAATTGCTCCAGGTGTAGTTGAGAGAAAATCTGTAGATCAACCAGTGCAATTTGGATTAAAAATTGTAGATGCAATGGTGCCAGTTGGTAGAGGGCAAAGGGAATTAGTTATAGGAGATAGAACTACTGGTAAAACTTCACTTTGTGTTGATGCTCTAATAAATCAAAAAAATTCAGATATTATAGGTATTTACGTTGCGATAGGGCAAAAAGCATCAAAAGTTGCGTCAGTCGTAAGTCGAATTGAAGAACAAGGTGCATTGGATAATACTATTATAGTAACTGCAAATGCTTCCGATTCGGCAGCTTTACAATATTTGGCCCCTTATGCAGGAGTTACAATGGCTGAATTTTTTATGGCGCAAGGCAAAGATGTTTTAATTGTTTATGATGATTTAAGTAAACATGCATGGGCATACCGTCAAATGTCCTTATTACTAAGAAGGCCTCCAGGTAGAGAAGCTTATCCAGGAGATGTCTTTTATTTACATTCCAGACTATTAGAGAGGGCAGCCAGATTAGATGAAAAGTATGGAGGAGGTTCTATTACTGCTCTTCCAATTATTGAGACTCAAGCCGGAGATGTATCAGGTTATATCCCCACAAATGTAATTTCAATAACTGATGGACAGCTTTATTTAGAACCAGATTTGTTCAACTCAGGAATAAGACCTGCTGTCAATGCAGGACTGTCTGTTACTCGAGTTGGTTCATCTGCACAAAGAAAAGCTATGAAGACAGTTTCTGGGTCTCTAAAAGGTGAAATGGCTCAATATTCTTCATTACAAACCTTTGCGCAATTTGGAACAGATGATCTTGATGCAATTACTCGTCAACAATTAGCTAGGGGTGAAAGATTAACAGAATTGTTGAAACAAAATGAGAATCAACCTCTTTCTTTTGAAAATCAAGTTTCAATTTTTTACGTGGCAAATCAAGGAGGGTTGGATGATATCAATATTGAAAGAATATCTGAATTTGAAACAGGATGGTATGACTTCATTGCTGCTAATATTCCTGATGTGATGAAAGATATTTCGGAATCAGGAGAACTTTCAGATGACTCTATGAAAAAAATGGATGAAGCTATAAAGACATATAAAGGGACATTTGGAAATTAATTATTATGCCAAGTACTAAGGAATTAAGAGCAAGAATAAGATCAGTTACCAATACTGCAAAAGTTACGGGTGCAATGCAATTAATAGCTGCTTCAAAGATGCGTAGAGCTCAAGAACAAGTAAGTAAAGGGAAAGAATATTCTAAAACCCTGAATAAACTACTTTCTACATTGTCTAGTTCTGTTGATTCAACTGAGGTAAATATTCCTTTATTGGAAAAAAGAGAGATAAAAAATAAATTATTGATTATGATTACCCCTGAAAGAGGATTAGCTGGGGCTTTAATAGGAAATATAAACAGAACAGTATTAGGTAGTATTATTAATTCAAAAGAACCGTATAAAGTTTTGTCTATAGGTAAAAAAGGATCAAGATTCCTGGCTTCAAGAGGATTTGAAATAATTGATCAAATTGTGATTAATGACAGGCCGGGATTGAGTGACACTTTAAATGTATCAGAATTGATCATTAATGGTTTCATAAAAGGGGATTGGGATCAAGTAGATATAGCATATAGCGAGTATATAAATACAACTTCTCAAAAACCAACATTAAGAACCATTTTACCAATAACGAGTGAAGAAGAATCAGATGTTAATTCAAATGTTGATTATATTTATGAGCCTTCTTCTCAAGAAGTTTTAAGAGAGATTACCCCAAAGTATATTCGATCTCAAATTTTCCAATCTGTTTTAGAAGCTTTTGCAAGTGAGCATTCAGCGAGAATGGTTGCTATGCAAAATGCAACAGATAATGCAAATGAACTTATTGATATTTTAACTTTGGATCTCAATAAAGCAAGACAAGAAACAATAACTGCAGAATTATTAGATCTAATTGGCGGTATTTCTGCATTAGAAGAAAGATAAAAAAGGAGAAAATTTATGTCAAAAGGTGATAAAGGAAAAGTTGTACAAGTTATTGGAACTGTAGTAGATGTTGAATTTCAACAAAATCAATTACCAGAGGTCTTTCATGCACTAGAATTACAAAATGAAGGAGACAAATTGATTTTAGAAGTTGAACAACATGTAGGTAATTCTTGGGTTAGATGTTTGGCACTAGGACCAACAGAAGGTTTAGCAAGAGGCGTCGAAGTTCTTGATAGTGGAGCCCCTGTATCTGTTCCAGTAGGAAAAGATTCATTAGGGAGATTATTTAATGTAGTAGGTGATCCTATAGATAATGGGGATCCCATTGATAGTAAAGCTATAAAATGGCCGATCCATAGGGAACCTCCAACCTTTGATCAACAATCAGGGTCAACAGAAGTTTTAGAAACAGGCATTAAAGTATTGGATCTAATTACTCCATTTGCTAAAGGAGGAAAAATTGGTGCATATGGAGGAGCAGGAGTCGGAAAGACAGTTATTATTACTGAATTGATTAGAAATATTGCTCAAGAACATTCTGGCGTATCTGTGTTTGCTGGCGTCGGAGAAAGATCACGTGAAGGGAATGATTTATGGCATGAAATGCAAGATTATGGAGTTTTAGGCTCAACTGCATTGGTATTTGGCCAAATGAATGAACCTCCTGGAACTCGAGCAAGAATATCCTTAACTGGATTGACAATGGCTGAATATTTTAGAGATGAAGAGAAACAAGATGTCTTATTATTCGTGGATAACATTTATAGGTACATTTTGGCAGGGATGGAAGTTTCTGCATTATTGGGAAGAATGCCATCTGCCGTAGGTTATCAACCAACGCTTTCAACAGAAATGGGAGATTTAGAAGAGAGAATTACCACCACAGTTAATGGATCAATAACATCATTTCAAGCAGTGTATGTTCCTGCTGATGACTATACTGATCCAGGAATAGTGACTACTTTTGGCCATCTTGATGCTAATGTTTCGCTTGACCGTTCCTTGGCAGCACAATCTTTATTTCCAGCTGTGGATCCCTTAGCTTCGAATTCACGAATATTAGAACCAGCTATAGTGGGAGAAGATCATTATAATGCTGCTCGTGGAGTTCAGCAGGTTTTGCAAAGGTTTAAAGATTTACAAGACGTTATTGCCATTTTGGGTATAGATGAACTTTCTGAAGATGATCAGGTAATCGTAGCAAGAGCAAGAAAGATTCAAAGATTTCTTACCCAACCATTTTTTGTGGGGGAAGTATTTACTGGTTTCCCAGGCAAATATGTACCAGTAGCTGAGACAGTAAAAGGATTTTTGGAAATTATTGAAGGAAAGCATGATGAATTACCAGAGCAAGCATTTTATATGGTTGGAGGTATAGAAGAGGCTGTTGAAAAAGGTGAACAAATGAAAAAAGAAATAGAAAATTAAGTATTAATATGGCAAATGATTTATTAGTAAATATTGTTTCACCTTCTGGAAGTATCTTTTCAGGTACTGCAAGTGCTGTGATTGCTCCAGGAAGTATAGGGGAGATGACTTTATTGCCAAAACATGCTCCGCTTTTGTCTTCTCTTGCTAAAGGGAAAATAACATTAATGAGTACAAATGATAAACAATCTGTATTTGAAATCAATTCAGGTTTTTTGGAAATATCTAACGATAAACTAACTATCCTTGTAGAAGATGTTCTCTAGTATCTATAGTTATGAAAAAACTTTTATGCTACTTTAGTTTTTTTAGATTCAATTTTTTTCAATAGAAGGAGAGCATCACTTTTTCCAATGACACGACTGCATTGAAGACAGGATAACATAAGTTTATTTTCCACATCCATCCTAACTTCTATATCTCCCCCACATGGGCAGCATTTTGAATATATCACTTTTCGTTCCTAAATTTTTTTTAATATTTCCAACAACATATAATAACTCCACTTATCGTAATAATCAAGCTTTTATTTATTTTTATCGTTAATAATGGATTTATCAGATACATATAATTTTGTTATTCATAATGATATCGTAAAATATTAATTGACACAACTCGTGTTAAGAATTATAATTTATATTAAGGGAGTATTATGACTAATAGAGGTTGGATAATTTCAAAAACTGTTTCAGTAAATTCAAGAATAAGTGATTCTGAAATTGATAATGATCAAATGAACTTTGATCCTGTCATTGGTGTATACACCATAAGTGTTGTTTCTGATATGATTTCTATGCATCCAAATACTTTAAGAAAATATGATAAACATGGATTAGTTCGTCCTTCTCGAACTGATGGAAGACGTAGATTATATTCTGAAACTGATTTATTGAGATTACAGATAGTTAAGCTTTTGACTGAAAGATATGGATTGAATCTTGAAGGAGCAAAATTAGTTCTTGCTTTATCAATGAAAGTAAAAGAAGTAGTTGAATTGTTAGAACAAGGTATAAATAAGAACGTTTATAAAAATTCTGCAAAAATAGCTTCATCAGAATTAAGGCAACTATTTCTAGAATTAGGTATCAAAATATAAATATATATAAATAAGGTTTATGAACAAAAAAAAGACAAAAAATGAAATTTCAAAAGAATTAGATATCGCTACATCTGAAAGAGACAAGTACCTTCAGATTGCACAAAGAGCACAAGCTGATTTGGTAAACTTACGTATGAAATCAGCAAATGATTTAACAGAATCCGAACTCAAAGCTCATCGTAGAATGGTTTTTCAATTGATATCTGTAATAGATCAAATGAATATGGCATTATCTACTAAAGTGAATACTAAAACGTACAAATCTTGGATTACAGGTATAGATTCGATTTTAAAAAATTTTATTACTATTTTAGAAAATTTCAATTTTAAACAAATTGATTGTGAAATTGGTGATTTGTTTGATCCCAAAATGCATGAAGCAATTTCAAGAGTAAAAACAGATGAATTTGAACCAGGGACTATTGTTAGGCAAATTTCATGTGGATATTTACATGAAGCACATTTGGTTAGACCCATTTTGGTTGAAATAGCTTATAAAAAAGAAGAAAAAAAATAAACGAAAGGTAAAAAAATGTCCAGAGTAATAGGTATAGATTTAGGAACAACCAATTCAGCTATGGCTGTTATGGAATCAGGAGAACCTGCTGTTGTTGAAAATAACGAAGGTAGAAGAACTACTCCGTCAGTTGTTGCGGTAAATGTACAATCTAGTGAGAGATTTGTTGGAGAAACAGCAAAAAGACAATCAATTACAAATCCAGAAAACACCGTCTATTCAGCTAAAAGATTTATTGGAAGAAGATTTGAAGATTCAGTTATAAAAAAGGAAATGAAAAGAGTTTCTTATAAAGTGAATAAAAGATCGAATGGAGATTTAGGAATTGTCTTAGCTGAAAAAGATCACGCTCCAGCAGAAATATCAGCTATGGTTTTAAAAAAACTAAAAGAAGATGCAGAAAATAAATTAGGTTCAACCGTGACTCAAGCGGTTATTACAGTGCCTGCCTATTTTAATGATTCTCAAAGAGAAGCAACTAAAGTTGCTGGTCAAATAGCAGGATTAGAAGTTTTGAGAATAATTAACGAACCTACCGCTGCAGCATTGGCTTATGGACTAGATAAAGAAGGAGATAGGACAATAGCAGTATATGATCTTGGAGGAGGAACTTTTGATATTACTATTTTACAATTAGGAGATGGAGTTTTTGAAGTAAAATCTACTAACGGCGATACTCAATTGGGTGGAGATGATTTTGACAATGTCATTGTTGATTATATTTGTGAAACATTTAAAAATGATAATTCTATAGACTTGAAACAGGATTCTGCCGCACTTCAAAGAGTTAGAGTTGAGTCTGAAAGAGCTAAAATCGAATTGTCTTCAGTTAAGCAGACAGAAATCAATTTACCATTTATTTCAGCAGATTCGACAGGACCTAAACACCTTCAAATGAATTTAAGTAGAGCTAAATTAGATGAATTAACAAATGAATTAGTAGAACAGACAGTTAAGCCTACTGTGTCAGCTTTAAAAGATTCAGGTTTAAATGCAAACGATATAAATGAAGTTGTGTTAGTTGGAGGTATGACTAGAATGCCTTTGGTTGCAAAAAAAGTAAAAGAATTATTTAAAAAAGAACCTAATAAAACGATTAATCCTGACGAAGTAGTTGCACTGGGTGCAGCAATTCAAGCAGGAGTCTTGCAAGGTGATGTTAAAGATGTATTACTTTTAGATGTGACCCCACTTACACTAGGAATTGAAACTTTAGGTGGGGTAAAAACTCCTTTAATAGAAAGAAACACAACTATACCAACTTCTAAAACAGAGACATTTACAACAGCAGCCGATAATCAACCGAGTGTTGAAATTCATGTTGTACAAGGAGAAAGAGAAATGGCTACTGATAATGTCTCAATAGGTAGATTTTCTTTAGATGGGATTCAACCAGCAGCTAGAGGGATACCACAAATTGATGTTACATTTGATATAGATGCTGATGGGATAGTCACTGTTAAGGCAAAAGATAGAGCAACTAATAAAGAGCAACAAATAACTATAACTGGAAGATCTGGAATGTCAGATGAGGAAATCAAAAAAGTTGTAGATGATGCTGAAAAATTTTCTGAAGAAGATAAGAAGAAAAAAGCTGACATTGAAGCAAAAAATTCTGGTGAAGCGATTGTTTATCAATCAGAAAAATTGATTAGTGAAAATAAAGATAAGGTACCAGAAAATATAGTAAGTGATTTACAAAAAGAAATAGACTCTCTTAAAAACTTGCTTTCAAATGAAGGATCTGAAGCAACCGAAATAAATGAAGCTATAGAAAAGGTCAATGTTGCTCTTCAAACATTTGGTCAAAACTTACCACAACAGGAAAATAAACCTCCTGAACCTCAGAATGATGATGACAAATCTGACCAGGATGATACTGTAGATGGAGAATACAAAGAAGTATAATAGGTGAAAAATGAAGATATATCAGATTATTAATGATCATGGAAGACAAGTTATTGTAGTATCAAAAAGTAAAACGTACAATCTTACTTTTTTGAGACCAACTATTAAAACTTCTTTAGATCTAATGATGGTTGCATATAACAACGAGATGAGAATTTCAGATTATCTGAATGAAATTTTATCATTAACATCATCTATCGAAGAATTAAATGAAGAAAAAATTGATCTAAAGAAATCATCATTACTTCCTGTAGATTCTCCAGAAGTTTGGGCATTTGGAGTAACCTATGGAGATTCGATGAAAGAAAGACAAGCAGAGTCTGAAACTCCTGATATTTATTCAAAAATTTATTTTGCCGAAAGACCTGAATCTTTTTTTAAAAGTACTCTAAGTAGATTAAGAAAAAATAATGATTCAGTGGGAATAAGATCCGATTCTGGCTGGGATATTCCTGAACCAGAGTTAACTTTTATAATTTACAACAAAGAAATTATTGGATTTACCTGCGGGAATGATATGTCAAGTAGAAAAATAGAGGGAGAAAATCCGCTATATTTACCACAGGCAAAAGTTTATAAATACTCAGCTTCAATTGGCCCATGTTGGGTTCCTGTAGAATGTTTAGACTATAATAATTTGAATGTAGAAATGACTATTAATCGAAATACAAAGAAAGTATTTGAAGGAAATTGTAATACCAGCATTATGAAAAGAAAATGTGATGAACTTAATGATTGGCTGAATAGAAGTAATGAAATCCCAGATGGGACAGCTGTTATGACTGGAACAGGGATCATCCCCCCTATGGAATTTTCTTTAAAAGAAGGAGATAAAATATCTATATCCATTGAAAATATAGGTACACTTAACAACATCGTTATAAGTGTTTAATATTTTATTTTATAGTTATTACCCTGATTAAATTTGTATTACCTTTAAATCCAATTGGTAATCCTGCAACTACAATAATTGTTTCACCTTTTATTGCTAGTTTTTCATTGGAAACCATATCTTCTGCAAATTGAAACATTTCTTCTATGTTTGACAAGTTTTTAGCTTTAATAGTATAAACACCCCACCTTAACGATAAACTAATATGAGCTTTTGGATCAGGAGAAAGTGCTATTACAGGTTTAGAAGGTTTGTAAGATGCCACCCTAGCAGCAGTAGATCCTGATTCTGTAAAAGCTACAATAAGTTTAGCGTTTAATTGTTCTGCAATATCTGCAGCACCATGCGCTATAAATTCATCAATGTTTTGTGCATTTGAAGCAGTTACATGGTCAAATCTAAGTTTCCTTAAATAATTATTATTAATATTTTTTTCAGCTATTTCTGCAATTTCTTTCATGAATTCCACCGATCTAACTGGAAATTTTCCTATAGACGTTTCACCTGAAAGCATGATAGCGTCAGATCCATCTATTACAGCATTATGAACATCAGTTACCTCAGCACGTGTTGGCTGTGGATTTTCTGTCATGGATTCTAGCATTTGAGTTGCTGTAATAACTTCTTTACCCATACTATTTGCAACTTTTATTATGTATTTTTGTGTAGATGGAATTTCAGAAATTGGTAAATGTACCCCTAAATCTCCTCGTGCAACCATAACAGCATCAGACTCATTAATAATTGATTTAAGATTGTCGACTGCTGTCTTTAACTCAATTTTTGAGATAATTTTGACACTTTTATTTTTTGATTCTATTTTTCTTTTAACTTTTTTTATATCATCAATGTTTCTAATATATGAAAGCCCAACAAAATCTATATCATTAGATAAAACAAAATCCAATGCCTCCGTAGTTTCATCAGTAAAATATCCTAACATTGAAGGGAAACCTCTTGCTACAACAGCTTTGTTACTACTGATTTTTCCTCCTAGTTTTACTTTTGTTTCAATTAATGTTTTATTGATACTAATGACATCCAATTCTACAGCCCCGTCATCTATTAAAAGAGTTGCTCCTTTTTTTATATCTTTATGTAATCCTGAAGGCCAAATATTTATGATTTCTTTGTTGAGATTATCTGAGCAGTCAAAAATAATCTTTTGATTATTTTTGCAAATGAACTCATCAGTTTCCAAATCCCCTACGCGATACTTTGGTCCCGGAAGATCTGCCAATATAGGAATCGGTCTATTTAATTCTTTAGAAGCATTTCTTATATTATTGATAATCAATTTATGCTCTTTTGAATCTCCATGGGATAAATTTATTCTTGCAACACTCATTCCAGCTTCTATCAATTGTTTTAGAGTCTGAATATCATATGATGAAGGTCCAATGGTGCATATAATACGTGTTCTACTAAAATTTTTCAACTTTGATTTATTATCTACCATTTATATTATTTTTAATAAATTAATAATCATATAAAGTATTATATATAAGAATTTATATATGAGGTTATTATGCCTGAAGACAATTATAGACTATTTGAATTACAGGATTTAGACATCAAAAAAAAATCTTTAATCAACGGTATTGGTAATATCGATAAAAAACTAGTAGATTCTTTGGGTATTAAAGAATTGAACCTGAATCTAGAGTTGGTTATAAAAAAGCTGAATGAGCAAAAAAAAGCACAGATAAAAATCAATCAATCAAGAGAGTTAAATGAGCATGAAATAAATAATCTTAATACAAGATTATATTCTGGTCAAATCAGAAATAATAAAGAAGCTGAAGCAATCAAATTTGAACTTGAGAGGAAAAATGAGATTATCCAACAAATCTCTACTTCTAGCGATAAGGTTAATGAGAACATAGAGAAAATAGATCAAATAAAAGAAAATCTAGAATTGAAAATTTTATCTTCTGAAGAAAAATGGATTGATATTAAAAATAAACTTCTCTTGGATCAAAAAAAATACAAACAACATCTTGAAAAAATTAATATTGAAAGAGTTAAATTATCAAAAAAAGTAGATAAACAATTATTAGATTTATATGAACGTTTTTTTGCGCTTAATGGTAATTTTGGTATTGTAAAAATAGATAATGATCTTAGCCCCTGTTGTAAAATAAAGTTACCAAATGCTTTTGTAGAAAAGGTGAAAAATTCCATGGATCCTATTATATGTAATTGTGGCAAATCACTAATAATGGAGTAAACGATTGGATAATTACGCACTTGTATCAACTTTTAATGACTTAGATGAAAATAAATATTTAAAAGACTTTTGTGATTATCAGAATATATCTATAGACCAAATTTTTGAATTTAATGATTACTCAAATATGCTAAAAAATATTCGATCAAACAAAATATCTGATTTGATAATCTCTACACCAAAGGCAATGGATAGTAATTTATTAGATTTTTGTAAGAAAATAATTGAATTATATAATTTGAATGTTGAAGTGAAGTGTGCTTCTTTTGATTTCCCGGATCCCTTTCAATATGCTTTAAAAGTCTTATCTTTACCTGATGAGAACCCATTGAGACTTAATAAGATTAAGGATTCTATTAATAAAAAAGCATCAAGAGGCCAAGTTTTGGGTAAAATACCCTTTGGATACCAAAAAAACCCTTCCGGTTTTTACGAAATTAAAGATTCTGAGGCAAAGATAGTTAGAGAGATTTTTTCTTTATTTTTTAAATTTCGAAATATTAAAGATATTGTAAATTTATTAAATGAAAAAAAAGACTTTAATAAAGATAAACAATGGTCTTCTCAAGGTATCGAGCATATATTAAAAAATGATTTTTATTTAGGAATTTATCGTAGATATAACAATGTGATCCCAAATTCACATGTACCTATTATAGATAAGATATTGTTTAATGAATGTAAAATAATTTTAGGATCAAAAGAAAAAAAAATATATAAAAAAAATAAATATCAAGGCATTCTTTTTTGTGGAATTTGTAAGCAAAAACTTTTAATAACTTCCCACACAAATTATTGGAAAGTTAGAAATGTTCGAACAAACAAAACTTACAAATACTATTCCTGTCCAGGGAAGGATAATCATACAATTCATAACAAAAAAACTAGCATCAATTTAGACATTTTACATAATGCTTTAAAATTAAGAATGGATATTCATTCCTTGAAAAATCAAAGTAAGATGAAGAAATCTGATATATATCGATTGGTTAATTCAATCGGAACAGGGTCAATAGAAATGAAAGAATTTGTATATAATTTTAAAAAATATTTAAATTATATAAATTCTGATGAATCTCTTTCAAATACGAAATTTTATATATACAAAGAAAAAGAACAAATAAAGATCCTTGATCATTAAATTCCTTTATAATTAAATTATTAGGTAAGAGAAGGATGTGTGATCGCTGATATTTTATCAGAGGAAAGTCCGAGCACCTCTAGGGAAAGTGCCTGTTAATTGCAGGGCAGGGTGACCTGACGGAAAGTGCAACAGAAAATAAACCTCCATTTTATGGGAAGGGTGAAAAGGTAAGGTAAGAGCTTACCACTTATTTGGTAACAAATAAGGTATGGTAAACCCCACTTGGTGCAAGGCTAAATAGGGGAATGTTAATCCTAGATAGTTCCCGGGTAAGCTGCATGAACTAATTGGTGACAATTAGTCAAGATGGATGATCACATCTATTTAATTTGCTAATAGAACAGAACTCGGCTTATAGTCTTTCTTTTACCTAATCAAAGTAATTAAGGTACCGCTTGTCCTGCAAATACACCAGTGCAAACTTCATTATTTACAGCGATGCTTCCATTTACGATTACATAGGGAATTCCAACAGGAAATTGCTTTGCATCATCATATGTAGCAGTATCAATAATCTTATCTTCATCAAAAATTACAATGTCTGCAAAATATCCCTCTTTCAATAATCCTCTGCTTTTTAAGTTAAAAGTTTTTGCAGGATTATTTGCGATTCTTTGAATCATTTGTTCTAAGGTCATTACATCAAATTGTCTACGTAACCTACCAACAAACCTAGGAAAAGTACCATATGCTCGTGGATGTGGAAAATTTCCTATAGGAATTGAATCACTTCCAATCATATAGTCAGGTCTAGATAAAAACTCTATAGCATCTCTGCTTATCTGCCTCCATATAGATATGCTTTCTGGAGGGATCTGCCAAAATCCAACTTGTAAATCCTGTTCAATTAATAAATCACACATTAAATCTCCCATTGATACACCTCTCAATTTTGAAAGTTGAGAAACAGTCATTCCTTCAAGCTCAGGATTTTTAGGTAAATAAGATAGTAATACTTGATCCATTCTGCGTTTTTTATTAAGCTTAAAGCTTTCAATAATCTTTTTACGAGAATTTTTATCATTTAATCTTTCCAAAATATCTTTTGGGCCTCCTTCATGTGCCCAACTAGGAAGATTGCTGAGTAAAAAAGAACTTCCTGTTGGATAGGGGTATAATTCTAAAGTACAATTAACTCCATCTGACTTTGCTTTATCAATCAATTCTAAAACTTTTGAAACTTGACCTGCGTTCTCAGAACTTGTTCTTGTATGAGAAAAATGAACTCTAACACCAGACCTTTTTCCTATTTCAAGTGCTTCAGGAATACCTCCTCCTCCAAAGCCTCTCTCAGGATTTACATCTCTTAAATGAGTTATATATACGCCATCCTTTTCTCTGACAACTTTGCATAATTCAATTAATTCTTCTGTATCACTCCATGCATTAGGATGATATGACATACCTGTGGCTAATCCTACAGACCCTTGTTCTAGTCCTTCTTTCAGTAAATTCTTCGCATGATCTAATTCTTTGTTTCTTAAAGGTTTATCAAAAAAGCCTACAGATTCCATTCTTAATGCTCCGTGAGAGACTGGATAAGCTGTATTGATTGAAACTTTTTTATGATAGTGAGATCTAAATGCACTTATAGTACTCATATCAAGATTTTCTGGAGGCATTCCTAAAATCCCACCTAGATACTTTCTTTGGATTTTATAATTTTCAGATGAAAGAGGTGCATAAGATAGTCCATCTTGGCCGAGGATCTCTGTGGTAACACCTTGTCTTAAACTACTCGCATGTTGAGGATTATCTAGTAAAATACCATCATGATGAGTATGGGCATCAATAAATCCTGGCGATACGATTAATCCCTTTGCATTAATGATTTCTTTTGATTCTTTACCAGTTGAATCGCCAATAAATGCAATTTTTTCACCTATTATTCCTATGTCCGACCGAACTCTTGACTGACCAGATCCATCAATCACATATCCATCTTTTATGAGTAAATCTAACATATTATCAAGGAATTCCTAACTATTTTTATTCAGATTGTCCCCTTTTAGCCCAATCCATTTTTTCAAACATATTTAGACCAGGATCAAGAACCAAGCCATCTTTACTTTTATCTGGTGGGTGTGAAAGTATAAAGTCTTCGTTTAATTCTACTCCCCAGCCTGGCTTTTCAGGTAGACTGAAGAATCCATCATTAACTTCAGGATAGAAATTAGCAGCTTCTTTAACGAAAGGATCAGCAAAATCATTAAAATGTTCTAAAATTTTCACATTTCTAAGAGTGAAACATAAGTGTATTGCAGCTAAAGTAGATATAACACCTCCTACATTATGTGGTGCTACCATTACTGAGTAAATTTCAGCAGTCGAAGCAATCTTTTTAGTTTCAAGAATTCCTCCACATTGTGTAATATCAGGCTGAATTATATCTACAGAATTTCCAGCCCAAATTTCTCTAAATTCTGATGCTCCGTAAAGTCTTTCTCCAGTTGCAATTGGTAATGAAGTTTGTAGTCTCACTTTTTCCAAACTAGGATTATCACTCGGCCTAACAGGTTCTTCTATCCAAGCAATGTTTAAGTTTTCTATTTTTTTTGCGATTTCAACAGCCTGATGAGATGCAAATCTACCATGCATTTCTATCATCATTTGCATATCTTCAGTTATAGTATCTGAAACAGCTTCTATAATTTCGATTGACTTAAATAGTTCAGTTCTAGATAGTTCTAAATCACCATTTCCAAATGGATCAAACTTAAGGGCTTTATAACCTTTCGATACCACTTTTGATGCAGCTAAAGAAAAGCTATCAGGAGTTCTTTCTACTGTGTACCAACCATTCGCATAAGCTTGTATTTTATCCTGAACTTTTCCTCCTAGTAACTTATAAACAGGCTTGTCAGTTGTTTTACCGATTATATCCCAAAAGGCCATTTCTACCATAGCTAGACCTGTATGAACAACTTCACCTGATTTTCCAAAATCTAATAATGTAAATCTTCTATAAAGAGCTTCAATATCAAATGGATCATGTCCAATAAAATGTCTCTGCACATCCTTAAGATATTCAGATACAGTGTGAGTTTTACCCAAAACTCTAGCTTCTCCCACTCCTGATATTCCTTGGTCTGTGTCAATTACTATGTATGAAAGATTCCTCCAAGGAGTACCTAATTGCAATAACCTGAATCCTGTAGTTTTCATGTTATTTTTTTATTATTCCAGCGGTTGAACTTTCATCATTGTAATATCGACTAAATCTACCTTCTTGCTGTGTTATTACTTCAATAAGAGTACTTCGCCCATCATTATTTGTTTTTTTAGCCTCTTTTATAGCAGGAACTATTTCTTCAGGTTTTTCAACATAGATTCCTTTAGCTCCTAGACCTTCAGCAATTGTAGTGTAGGAACCTGTGTTGTTTCCTGCTCCGTATCTTTCCATAGCTGTAGGCATATGATGGTCATAACCTCCCATAGTACTGTTATTCAATAGAATGGTTGTAATAGGATTTCCAGATCTAACTGAAGTTTCTATATCTAAACCAGAAAGACCAAAAGCAGTATCACCCATAAAGTTTACACAAAATTTATCAGGGTGAGCTATTTTAGCTCCAATTGCTAACGCTAACCCATAACCTAAATGAGTAGATTTACCCCATCCAATGTAGCTATTTGGAACTGTTGCTGGATAAAAAGGCATGATTTGATCTCTAGGATGACCAGCATCGTGTGTCAATATTGTTTTTTCGTGATCAACAGCATTATTTATCTCAGATATTAATCTGTATGGATTTATTGGAATATCTTTTGAATTTAACAAAGAGGCCCAATCTGCTTCCCATTCTTTTTTTACCTGAGCAATTGATTCTAATGTTTTTGTATCCTTAGTTCTTGAATCTCCAAAAGATCCTTTTGCTTCATCAATAAGCATTTTTAGTGTAGATTTTACATCACCTAATAGTCCAATTTGGGTTGGATATTCTTTATCAATATCTTCAACATTATTTGTATTGTGAATTAAGAATTTTCCTTCAGGAATATCTATTCCAAATGTAGTTTTTGAAAAACTAGCACCTAAACCTATAAGTACATCAGAATCCTTTAGCCAAGACCATACAGCTTTTGGAGCAGTTCTATTTGCAGCTCCTAATGATAGAGGATGACGTTCATCAAACCCAGATTTTCCTGGCATTGTGGTAATAACAGGAATTTGCATTATTTCTGCAAATTCTTTTAATTCTTCTGTTGCTGCACCGTATAGAATTCCTTGTCCTGCCCAAATTACAGGTTTTTTAGCATTCCCAAGAGCTTTAACTGCATCCTTAACATTTGAAAGACTTGGAGAATTCAAAATACTATTAGGACTTGAATAATCATCTGTGTTATCCACTTCTCCTGCCATAGCATCGCTTCTCATTTCAAGAAGTACCGGTCCAGGTCTACCATTTTTTAATGCCGACATAGCCCTTCTCATTTGAGTAGAAATTTCAGAGCTCTTTGTTATTGAAGAATTCCATTTAGTTATATGAGCAAAGTTAGTTTGAGGATTAAAATTTGGTTTTACTTCTGCTACATTTGCAGGAGATCCAGCTGGAAGATATAGAATTGGAACGGAATCAGCCCATGCTTGAGCAAATCCTCCAAATGAGTTTTCTATTCCAGGTCCACCTTGAGAGCAAAATACTCCCCTTTTTCCTTCACTTGCCAGCATTCTTGAATATCCATCAGCTGCCATTATTCCACCCCGTTCCTGCCTAAAAACTATGGGTCTTAATCCACCTTTTCCAGCGGCTTCAATTAAAGGATTAGCTGGGAAGCATGCCAACCATTCAAAACCTTCTTTTTTTAATATTTCTACTATTGCATCATAACCATTCATTTTATTCTCCAAATTATTTAACCTAGCTTTTTTAATAAATTATCTATAAATTACTATTTTTTTTAAATCTAAATATATCAAAAATACCTCAAAGACGTCTTAAAAATATACGATCCCTTTTTTTATTTTTCAATTAAATTTAATTATTGCTAAAAAAATTTCGAGGTAAAAAATTATGGTACAAGAAAGATTAGTAGGCTTTGGAACTGCAAATATTAAAGTATTTGGTGTTGGTGGCGGAGGTGGTAATGCTATCAATCGAATGTATAAGAATACAATTTCTGGCATAGAGTTCATTTCAGTAAATACAGATAATCAGGCTCTTGATAGTTCAATAGTTCCCAACAAAATTAGAATAGGTGATAGAATCGCTCGAGGAATGGGTGTAGGAGGCGATCCATCTAAGGGAAAACAATGTGCAGAAGAAAGCAGAAATGATTTGAAAGAATCCGTTAGTAATTCAGATATGGTATTCATTGCTGCAGGTATGGGAGGTGGATCTGGGACAGGAGCAGCACCAGTTATTGCTGAGGTAGCAAAAAGTTCTGGAGCTTTAACTATTGGTGTCGTCACAAAACCTTTTGGTTTTGAGGGAACCCAAAGATTAGATGCGGCTCTTGAAGGTATAGAAATCTTGAAGAAAAATGTTGATACTTTAATTGTTGTACCTAATGATAGATTATTAGAAACTGAAGATAATCTTTCTATGTCTGATGCCTTCGATTTGGCAGATGATGTACTAAGGGTTGGTATTGAGTCTATTTCAGAATTGATATTGGTTCCAGGGGAGATCAATTTAGATTTTGCTGATGTGAAAACAATCATGGAGAATGCTGGTCCTGCTTGGATGGGTATCGGTGAAGGAACAGGTGAAAACCGTTCAACAGAAGCAGCAGAAAGAGCTGTTTCTTCTCCGCTTTTAGAAATGCCTATTGATGGAGCAAAAGGTGTCATTTTTAATGTTTCTGGAGGTTCTGATATTACCTTGGATGAAGTTACAACTGCGTCTGAAGTGATAAAAGCGAAAGTTCATCCTGATGCAAATATTATTTTTGGAAGTGTTACTAACCCTAAAAATGATGGAAAAGTTAGGATAACAGTTATAGCAACTGGATTTCCTGAACTTTTGGATGATGATTTTGTAAATAGAAATATTAAGCAAGAAGGAGTGGCATTTGATGACCTTGAAGTCCCTCCTTTTCTCAGAAAACACCCAGGAGCTCTTAGGAGATTAAGATCAGGAACTTTATAAATTTATTTTTGTATTAAGATCTGATTTTTTAAATAAATTTTTTAGGTTCTGATGAACAAATACTTTTAAGCTTTCTTTTTTTCTGGAATATTATCAAGAACTTCATTCATATTAGTTGTTTGTCCATTATATCTAGGATCACACACAATAATAAATGCATGGGCGACCGCTTCAGAATGAGAAATATCAACAGATATTAAGCTAAATTTAAATCTTTTGACTATTTTTTTTATTTTGTTTTTATTTGCATTTGATATGATCTTTTGTTTGATTTTTTTCTCTGAGAAACCAAGTTCTATTTTTAACATAATCCTTATTAATTCGTTATTTTTATTTACGTTTATTATTTCATTTAAAGTTTTGTCAATTGAGTTAGAATTTTTCAAATATACTATTTCATCATCTTCAAATATACATATTATTCCTGATTTGTTACCCAACATCCAAGTATGTTCCCTATTAATAGGCATTCTGTTATTTTTTGTAAGTAAGATATAATCTGACTTCCAAGATTTCAGGTGAGATTCTGTAAATTGGTTCATGATTTATATTATATTTATTCGTTTTAGAAAAAAATTTGTATATTTTTATATTATTATAATGTTATGGATAGAAAAGTTGGTAATTTAATCACTCGAATTCACGCATCTGATAATTTTAAAGGATCTTTAGTTGTTACTGGTTGTGGCTCTATGTCAATAGCTTGGTTATTTTCTATTTCTGGATCCTCCAATACACTTTTAAGTGCATACGTCCCATATTCAAAAAAATCACTAGAATTATATTTAGCGAAAAATCTAACTAACCATGTGAGTGAAAAAGAAGCACTGTCTATTGCTAATGTGGCTTATAAAAATACATTAAAGTTTATTAATACATCTGAAAAAGATATTAAAGTCTTTGGAGTTGGTTGTACTGGTGCGATTGCTACAAATAGAAATCGAAAGGGTGAAGACAGGGCACATATTGCTATAAAATCTAATAATAAAGAATGTATTTATTCTATTTATTTCAACAAACTAAAAAGGGATAGATTATCTGAAGAAATAATTGTGAGTAAGCAAATTATAAATGCTATTGCATGTATTTCTGAAATTCCTGATTCTATTCCATTAGATTTATTAGAAGATGAAAAATTTTTTGAAACAAATTGAACGCTTAGAAAATAATGAAATCAATCATTTTATTATTAATAGGGAATTCACTGTATTAGATAAAAACATAATAAATCCCATAATTTTGTCAGGATCTTTTAATCCTATTCATTCAGGACATAGGTCACTTTTAGAATATGTATCTGCTTTACTTGACAGGAACAAATATTATGAAATATCAATAATGAATGTTGATAAACCATCACTCTCTATAGATGAACTTTTACTTAGAATTCCAAATTTCTCTTTGGACGAAAAAATAATAATTACTAACAGCAGTAAATTTATTGATAAAGTAAAAATATTTCCTAATTCTTGCTTTGTAGTTGGATACGATACAGCAGTGAGAATTCTTGATGAGTCATATCTATCTGATAATAAAACCTTGGATGAATTCTTAAATATGGTTAGTTCTAGAAATTGTTTTTTTATAGTTGCAGGTCGTGTAGATGAAAATGGAAAATTTAATAATTTAAAATCATATCAAATAAAAGAGAAATATAGATCTTTATTTATGATTATTGGCGAGCAAGATTTTAGGTCTGACATTTCCTCTACAGATATAAGATAATAATAAAATTTGACAAAAATTTTGACAATAATATTCATTCTAATTATTATATGTATTCCATGAATGAATTGAATAATGTAATTTTTTTAGATACTAAAGTTTCCGCAGGGTTCCCTTCTCCAGCAGATGATTTTGTGTCTTTTGATTTAAACTTACATGATTATCTTGTTAATAACCCCATGTCAACGTTTTGTATTCGAGTTACTGGAGATTCTATGATTAATATCGGTATATTTTCTGGTGATATATTAATTATTGATAGATCTATCAATCCAATAAATAATCATATTATTTTAGCAGTGTTAGATGGAGAATTTTTATTAAAGAGGTTGAATTTTCAAAAAGGAAATGTTGTGCTTAAAGCGGAGAATGAGCATTACCAACCAATTCTTGTAAATAAAAATACAGATTTTATAATTTGGGGAGTTGTAACAGCATCTATAAAGAAATTTCTATGATAGCTTTGATTGACTGTAATAATTTTTATGTCTCTTGTGAAAGAATTTTCAATCCAGATTTAAAAGGAAAACCAGTAATTGTTTTATCTAATAATGATGGCTGTGTTATTTCTCGTTCTGAAGAAACGAAGAAAATAGGGATACAAATGGGTGTTCCTATGTTTAAAATCAAAGATTTAATTCATAATAATAAAATATTTGTGTTTTCTTCGAATTTTACCCTATATGCGAATATCTCCAGAAGAGTAATGCATATTTTAAAAACATATTCAAAAAAGATAGAAATTTACTCTATAGATGAAGCTTTTATAGAATTAAAACTTCATAAATCATCCTATCAAGAATGCAGAAATATTCTCGACAGTATTCAACAATTTACAGGTATTCCTGTATCGATTGGAATGGGTGAAACTAAAACTTTGGCTAAAATAGCAGTTTCATTGGCAAAAAAAAGAAACGATAATATATTTATTTTTAATGAATATTCTAATTTGTTACATTTATTTAAAAATATAGATATTTGTGATATTTGGGGAATAGGAAAAAAGTATACAAAATCTTTTTATAAAAATAATGTTTATACTGTTTCCCAGCTGATGCAGTTAAATGAATCATGGATCCTAAATAATTTTAATATTAATGTTTTAAAAACTTATATGGAATTAAAAGGAGTTATTTGTTTTCCTATAGAACCTTATAAAAAATCTAAGAAAAGTATAACTGTATCTAGATCTTTTGTTGATCCAATATCGTCATTTGACATTTTAGAAAAATATATTAATGATTTTGCATTTCTATGTTCTTACAAAATGAGATTAGAAAAAAAGAGATCCAATTCGATGTCTGTATTTATAGAAACAAGCTTCTATCACGGTAATATATATTCAGGATTTACATCAGAAAAATTTTTCAAATCCACAGACAATTACATAGAAATAGTAAAAAAATCTACCTTATTATTAAAAAACATTTTTAAAAAAAAATTCAAGTACAAAAAAGCAGGAGTTATTTTGAATGAATTAAACAATTTTGACTCATATCAGATACCTCTTTTTGCGGATCAAACTAAAGATAAAGTTATTTCTAAGGAATCTTTAATGTATTCTATCGACTATATTATTAGTAACTTTGGATATTCAAGAATTAAATTAGCTTCGCAAAATTCGAGATATGATTGGAGGACCAGTAAGAAACATATCTCTCCAATGTATCTAAGTGAATGGAACGAAATCCTTGACGTTCAAATATAGTTATTTTTTTTCCTTAAATATAGCGAAAGAAGAAGTGTAACCATGTAAAAACGTTCTATCTCCAATAGGGCTTATTTCTCCATTTGAAAAAAAACCAGTTACGGGTGAATTATTATCTATAAAGTTTTTATAAAGATTGATATCGTGGTGAGATTTTCCCAATAAATATTTGCCTCTACCTACGCTTGAAAACATTAAGGTAGATTTTATTGTTTTACTTTTTTCTTGATGATATTCAGATAACATTTTTTTTAATTCTTCTTGAGCTACACCAGAATCTCTTAAATGGAATTGTATGATCTGGCCATCTGTTATTGATTCTCCAATTGTGATAGAGCCCGTGTCTTTGTCTATTGAAGAGATGTTTCTAATCATGTACTGTATTTTATCTCTATTATTTGATAAACGATCCATCAACATTCCTATTTGTAGTGCATTGTTCATGTATTCTTTATCTTCATTAGATGCTTCATCATATAATTTTTTTATTGCTACTATTGGTAATTCTCCATCCAATTCATGGATGACGTTATTTGATGATTGTGTAACGATCATTGGTTCTCCTATAGGTCTACAACTTTGAGCGACTAAAACATCTAATTCAAAATTACCTGATATTAACAATCCACAACTACCTTTATAGTAAGTTTTTTCATTAACAAACAATGCATTTTGCCCTGGTTTATTTCCTCCAGATGCTAAAGCACCTATTGTTTTACTACGTGGGAAAGCAAAATCTAGTCCATCTAGTATATATTCTGTTCTTATAGAAAAAGGATCTGGGAATAACATAATTGTTTCGGGATCTTCACCAACTTTACCAACTATTTTCTCCCAGGATTTGGGTCCTTCATCGGGACTTGGCAATTCATCTTGATAGAAATGAAAAGGGGTTATTTTTACATTTGGCAAACTAGCAACAATTATTGAAATTCCAGGAAGATATTCAAATTCTTGACCTTCTCCAATTACTCCAGAGGCTGAACATCCTATTACTTTATTGCATTTTATTGCATTTTTTATTTTATTTGTTACTTTTTCATAATCAGATGAATGATGAGATGAAATAAAAACAATAGCTAAGTCAGCTTTTTTATTTCCTAATTTTACTGATATGTCTCTAGTAATATCTTCTAATGCTCTATCAAAAGAGGGAGAATTTGAAACAGATGAACACCAAAACATAAAAATTACCTTTCTTTAAGTTCCAATAAAGTTGACCTAATCGCTTCGAGGGTTAAATCAATATCTTCTGAACTATGCGCAGTAGATAAATGAACCCTTCCATTGGACGATAATCTTATACCTTTTTTAAACATGATTCTGCAAAATGCTTTGTATTTATTCTCGTCACAATAATTGAAATGTTCTCGCCAATCTTTAATGTTTTTTTTATTAGTGAAAGATATAGAAAAAACTGATCCTAATCCTTGAACATGAATATTTGAATCTAATTCATGTGATAATTTTTCTATTCCTCCAATTAACTTTTTACCCTTATTATCAAGATCTTCATAAAAATTATTATCATTAATCATTACATCTAAAGAAGCATTGGCTGCTGCTATTGATGCGACATTAGAGTTAAAGCTTCCACCATGATACACTATTCCATCACCTACTAGCTTCATGATTTCATTACGACCTGAGAGCATTGCAATAGGGAACCCTCCCGCAAATGATTTTGCAAAGGTAGCCAAATCAGGCTCAACTCCAAAAAACTCTTTTGCACTTCCTTTTAAAACCCTAAAACCAGTGATAACTTCGTCGAACGCTAGTAGAGATCCATTATTATGACATAATTTTTTTACTGATTCCAAATATGATTTATTAGGAATTATGCAATTAGTATTCGCTAAAATAGGTTCCATAATAACTCCCGCTATATTATCAGGATATTTTTCAAATATTTTGTTTAAGTGTTCTATATCATTCCATCTGGCTATAATGATGCTTTTACTACTCAGAATATCCATTCCAGTAGATTCAGGGACTGGAATAGGGTTTATATCATCTCCAGCATATTCTAAATCAGGATGAACTGAGTAGTTTATCGAATCCATCCAGCCGTGATAGTGTCCTTCAAATTTGATAAATAGTTGTCTATTCGTATAGCCTCTAATTAATCTAATAAGTAATTGATTTATTTCTGTTCCACTAGAAGCAAATCTCGCAGTCCAATTATCTACATTTAAAATTTTTAGTGCTTTTTGAGCTACTTCGATTTCATTTTCAAATTGAGCTGCATATATCATCCCATTTTTAATCTCATTAGAAACCGCATTATTTAAAAAGTTAGGAGCATGACCAAAAATATTTGGTCCCATTCCTTGGATATAATCTATATATTCATTATTATCAACATCCCATATTTTTGAACCTTTAGCACTTTTAATAAAAAGAGGAACTTCTGAATGTTCTAGAGTTCTAATTTGAGATGAAATACCACCACTGATATATAATTTTGCTTTTTCATAAAGTTTTTTTGAGTTAGATAATTCGTTCATAAAAAGATTCCGATCCTTTATTTATTTCAAAAAATTTGATTTATAGTTAGTATATATTTCATTATGGAAAAAATTATAGGTAAAAAAATACTATTTTATGATACTGTTATCTCCACTATGGATTTAGCAAAAAAATTGATTGGAAATGTTAATGATATAGGAACTATCATTGTTGCTCAAAATCAAACTCATGGGAGAGGTAGTAATAATAGGAAATGGATATCTAACGGTGGAGATGCATTGTTTTCTTTCATTTTAAAATTTTCAATTAAGCACATACATTTATTAGCTTTAACCACGTCATATTCAATTATGCAAATAATAAAACCAGAAACAAAATCCCTATTACAAATAAAATGGCCAAATGACGTTTTGGTTGATAAAAAAAAAATTAGTGGAGTGTTAGTAAATAATTACGTTAATAATTCTGAAGAAATTTGGGCAGTTGTAGGTGTTGGTATCAATGTAAATTCTAATCCAGAAAATATAGTAGATTTGATATATCCAGCAACTAGTATGAAAAATCTAACAAATAAAAAGTTTAATGTAAAAAACCTTATCGAAAAATTCTCTGAAAGATTTAACCAAGATTATTTAAATTTGATATCGGACGATAATTTCTATCAAAAGATAGAACCTCACCTTTACTCTATTGGTGAAGAAAGCATAATCAGAAATATTTATAATTGTTCAGATAAAAAAACTAAAATAACTAAACAAAAAATATTAGGATTAAATAGTGATGGAACTCTTCTTGTAGAAAACATAAATGGGATCACAGAGTCTATAAGTTCAGGCGAGATAGCTTTTATAAATAATTAAAACAACGAAATAATTACTTCTTTTAGAAAGTAAATTATCAAAAGTGATACTAGTACAGAAAGATCAAACATTCCTGTATTAGGTAAGATTTTTCTTATTCTTTTCAAAAATGGTTCTGTAACTAAATATAGAAGTTGTACAAAATAAAACTTATGGATATTTGGAAAATAAGATAATATAGCGCGTAAAATAAACAAACCTGAAAAAATATTTAAAATTGTAAGAATTATAGATGTCATTTAATTTATTTTTTTTGATAGATCTTTGCTGCGATTAACGGCTGCATTGATCATTTCGAAAACTATATTATCTATATCTATTTTATCAAGAAAATTTAGTCCAGCTTCCGTAGTGCCTCCTGGGGAAGTTACAGCTTCTTTTAATTCTTCTAATTCTTTATCTGATACTTCTAATAAACTAGCACTTCCGAAGAAAGTTTCTGTAACCAAATCTTTACTTAAAGTTTCAGATAAACCAATCTCTTTACCTGCTTTGATCATTGATTCAATAAATTTAAAAATAAATCCAGGTCCACTACCTGACAATGCAGTTGCTAGTTCTATCTCATTTTCTGAATCAACTCTTACCGATTTTCCAATAGAATTTAATATATTTTGAATTATATTTGCATCATTTTTTTCTACATATTTAGTATTGGTCCATACACTCATACCTTTTGAAATCTGAGCTGGAGTATTGGGCATAACTCTCACGATTTTTTCCATTTTTGTTTCTTTTTTTATTTGATTTATAGTAACTCCAGCCATTATTGAGACCAAGGTTTGATTATTTGAACAAAATTTAATTAAATCTTTTGTAATTTCGTTAAATGATTGTGGTTTAACGCATAGCCAAATTAATTTTGAATCGTGTATTTTTTCATCAATTTTATTTATGAAGGTGACATTTGGATTTTTTAAATCAACCAATTTTTTTTCGTCCATATCAACTATAAGCACCTTGTTGGTCAATTTAGATTTTTGCATTCCATTATAAATTGCAGATCCCATATTTCCAAACCCTATAAATGTTATTTTATTTTGATCCATTTTTATACCAATTTAGATTTTCCTGATAAATTTTTAGCTAATTTAATTGCTTCAATCATACTTGTTGGATCTGCAATATTCTCCTTTGCTATGTCAAATGCTGTTCCATGGTCAACTGAGGTTCTGATGAAAGGTACTCCTAGATTTACAGAAATAGACTCTTCAAAACCATATACCTTTATAGGGATATGTCCTTGATCATGATACATTACAACAACAACATCATATCTGTTTCTTATAGCGTCATAGAAAATTGAATCTGCTGGATGTGGTCCAGTAGAATTGATTCCATCTTTATTACAGGCTTTGATTGCCGGGGAAATTTCTTTTTCTTCTGTATCTCCTATCAAACCACCATCTGAAGCGTGAGGATTAAGAGCAGCTACTCCTATTTTAGGATTATTGATCCCCCATTCTGTAAAGTGTTTGTGTGTTAGACGTATTGCTCTTTCTACATTTTCTTTGGTTACATATTTACATGCTTCAGATAGAGAAAGGTGAGTTGAAAGGTGCATACATCTCAAATTTTTAGAAACAAGCATTGTTGCCACATAATCTGATTTTGATTTTCTTTTAAAAATTTCTTGATGCCCTATATCTTTAAATTTTGCTAATTGCCAACTTTCTTTATTTATTGGGGCAGTACAAATTGCATCCACATCTCTATTAAGGGCAAGATCAGTAGCGTATTCTACCCAATCGTGTGATGCTATACCTGCTTCTTTACTGTTGATACCTTTAATGAATTCATGATTTTTCCATTTATTATCATCAAAAATAAAAACAGTTTTTTTATTAGGGGAAATGTCTTTAACATTATTAACTATTCTTGTTTCTATTTGTAATTTGTTGACTTTAAACATTTCAATTATTGTTTTTGAATCACCAATTACAATAGGTAAAATTTCTGAATTTTCCAAAAAGTATTTTATGGACTTCGCTACTACTTCAGGGCCTATTCCTGATGGATCTCCAATTGTTGTAGCAATTTTCATTTTATACTATGCCTTATAACGCAGTTTTTAACATTTTGAATAACCACAGCTATAACACTTTTGGCATCCCTCTTCAAATGCTAAGTTCCCAATCTCACAATCAGGACAATTTTGTGTTATATTATTTCCAGTTGAAACTTTAACTGTTACAGTTTGATCATCAGGTACGTTAATCATAGTTGGTTGAGTAGATTCTTCTAATTTTTTTGATTTTGTTCTTTCAGAAAACATTGACTCTTGGGTACCTTCATTAGTTATATTATCTTTTTTATCAGATATTATTTTTTCAAGAACCATTGCTAGAGCATCAGGAACGGACCTTATCAGATTACCTTCATCCCAAGCCGGGATATCTGTAATCCCTCTTAATTGTTTAATAACTTCTTTTGGATCTATCCCAGATCTTAAACATAGTGATACAATCCTTGATACAGCTTCTGCCATTGCTGCATCATTGCCTCCAGCTTTACCATGTGTCGTAAAAACTTCAAAAGGTTTATCTTTTGACATGTTGACAGTAACATATAAATTTCCTCTGCCTGTTTTTACCCTTGATGTAATTCCATATAACTCGGTTGGTCTATTCATAGGAGTTATGTAACTTTGTAGATTTGATTTAGATAAAACTTTTTCTTCTTCATTTTGATTATCAAGGTTGTTATCACCCTGATTATTTAAATCTTCTCTCGTTTTGTCTTCTGATGCATCATGACCTGTCGTTAATACTTCTACCTGTCTTGACCCTGATCTATACACTGTAATTCCTTTACATTTAGTTTCCCAAGCTAACATGTATGCATCTTCAACATCTTGTATGGTAGCTTCATTTGGAAAGTTTATTGTTTTAGAAATACCTGCGTCTGTACTTTCTTGAAATGCACTTTGCATCAGTACATGGTTTGTTGGTGATATATCAGCTGCTGTATGGAAAAGATTTTTCACCTCCTCAGGGACCTCTGCTCTATCTTGCAATGAGCCACCATCTGATAAAAATTCCATTAATTCATTCGAATAGATATTTTTGTATTTGCAAATTGTTTCAAAATTCTTATCGATATAAAATAATGTTTCTCCCTCCAATATATTGTGCTTTCTATATGCTAAAGAAAAAATAGGTTCTATGCCTGATGATGCGCCTGCTATCATAGAAATTGTTCCTGTAGGAGCCACAGTTAATCTACACGCATTCCGTAAGGGTTTTTCTCCTTTACTTTCCATTTCTGATCCTTCCCATTTTGGGAAAGATCCACGTTCTATTGCCAAAGCTCTTGATTCATAGTCAGATTCTTGCTTGAAAAAGGACATCAGTTTTCTACCAATTTCTATTCCTTCTTCTGAATCATATGATATCCCTAGTTTAACTAACATGTCTGCAAATCCCATTACACCCAAACCTAATTTTCTTGTTCCAAGATTCATTTCTTCTATTTCTGGGATTGCATATTTATTAGCATCAATAACGTTATCTAGAAACCTTATAGATAACCTGATTGTTTTACTTAATCTTATCCAATCTATTTGTATTCCTTCATTTGTGTCAGATAGAAATTTTGATACATCTATTGAACCTAGATTACAAGATTCATTTGGAAGGAGTGGCTGCTCTCCACAAGGGTTAGTTGCTGTGATCATATCTATATGTTTTACTGGGCTATTTCTATTTACTTCATCAAGAAAAATCATACCTGGTTCTCCATTTAGCCATGCACCATGTACTATTTTGTTAAAGACTTCCCTTGCATCTAATCTGCCTACTTCTATTGTTTCACTATTGTCGTCTGCAGGCTTTTTTTTCATTAGTAAAGGATAGTCAGTGCCATTTTTAACAGCATTCATAAAAATATCTGAAGCCCCCACAGAAATATTAAAATTGTGAATTTGACCTTCAATGGTTTTACATTCGATAAAATCTAGAATATTTGGATGATGAACGTCCATAACTGCCATATTTGCACCGTCTCTTTTTCCGCCTTGTGTTACCAAGGTAGAAACCGAAGATAGATGTTTCAAGACAGCTATCGGGCCACATGCTTTTCCATGAGTAGTTGCAATTGGTGTACCCACAGGCCGAATTTCCGACAATGAAAAACCTGTTCCTCCTCCAAATTTTTGAACCATCGCTGCATCATGTGCAGCTTTCATTATTCCTTCCATTGAATCAGTTAATGGTAGAACAAAACATGCAGATAATGTACCAGCACCAGTTCCTGCATTCATCAACGTAGGTGAATTTGGTAGAAACTCTAGGCTAGACATACTTTGATAAAACAAATTTTCAATTTTTTTTATTTCTTCATCTTTTGAACCATATGTTTTTTCTATTTTTGCTAAAGCCTTTGCGACTCTTATAAACATTTCGTTGGGATTTTCTACAACATTATCGTTTTCATCTTTCAAAAGGTATCTTTTGTTTAAAACTACTTGAGAATTATCGCTAATAGGAGCTGGTTCAAAATTTTCTAAGACATTTCCATATCTTCCCAAATTTGTTGCTTTATTTTGTTCCATCATTTGTTTTTTCTCCTTTTCTCTTAGTTTTTTTTATATTCTCTTCTGGGAATAATTGTAGTTGTTGTTTTCCTATTGAGCTATTTTCTGTTTTTATAGTATCAATGACTTCTACAAAACCTTCTTCAGTTTCAAAATTTTTGTATACACTTGAAAATCTTATGTAACTTACTTTGTCAAGTTCGATCAATTTATCTAGAACCATTTGTCCAATTAAGCTAGATTTGATTTCAGATCCATGATTTTGTAAAAGGTCGGTTTCAATACTAATTGTTACTTTCTCTATTTCAGATTCAGAAACTGGTCTTTTCGTACATGCCGTAGTAATACTTTTCGTTAATTTTTCTATAGAGAAAGGTTCTTTTCTTAGATCTTTTTTTATTACATTTAACAACTGACTATGGACTTTTTCATAAGTTGTAAATCTCAAAGAACACATTAAGCATTCTCTACGTCTTCTAATCCCTTCTTGGATATACCTAGAGTCTACTACTTTTGATTCTTGATGTTCGCAATATGGGCAGTTCATAAATTGACAAAAAGCTACTAGTTTTTAATTAGGATAATTACTAATATCTACCATTCGTAGTGTGTTTGTCAAGATACATGTACCACATATTGTATCCAGTATTCATATTTTATGAAATCAATATACTGATTTTATAAAGATAAAAAAGTTATTTTCTTAAAAATGGGGGAATATCTAAATCGTCTGTCCCAGTACTTTTCTGTTGAGTGTTAGGTGATGGAGTACTAAAAGGTTCTTTCGTTTCAGACATTCTAGGTGTAGGTTTATCTGCTATAGGAAATCCCGTACCAATTAATGTTATACGCATTTCATTTTCCATTTTTTGGTCGGTAACAGTACCAAAGATAATATTGGCATCCGGATCTACAACTGAAGAAATGGTTTGGGATGCTTGTTCTATTTCATTAATTGATAGATCTGAGCCTCCCGTGATGTTAAACAAAACCCCTTTAGCTCCATCTATTGTTTGTTCTAACAATGGGGAGGAGATTGCCATTTCAGCAGCTTCAATTGCTTTATCTTCACCTGTTCCTGTTCCTATGGCCATCCAAGCCGGACCTGCATTCTTCATTATGGTAGTAACATCAGCAAAATCCAAATTTATTTCTCCTGGAATTAAGATTAATTCTGCAATTGATTGAACTCCTTGCCTTAGGACGTCATCAGCTCTTCTAAATGCCATATCCATAGATATATTTGTTTCGGTTGCCAATAATAATCTATCATTAGGAACTGTGATTAGTGTGTCACATTCTTGTTCTAATCTTATGATACCTTCTTCGGCTTGTTTAATTCTTTGATTTCCTTCAAATGCAAATGGTTTTGTCACAACTCCAACAGTTAGTGCGCCGGCATCTTTGGCTACATTTGCTACAACGGGAGCTCCACCAGTACCAGTGCCTCCTCCCATACCTGCTGCTACAAATACCATGTCTTTTTTATTTACTATTTCTAGAATGTGTTCTCTGTCTTCTTCATGGCAAAGTCTTCCTTTTTCAGGATTCCCTCCTACGCCCATGCCTCTGGCCAATCTATCTCCCACTCTTAATTTGTGAGGAACATCAGAATTTGATAAGGCCTGAGCGTCGGTGTTTACAGTAACATATTCAATATGAGGGATTTTATTTCTATACATTCTATTCACTGCATTGGAGCCACCCCCACCAACTCCTATCACTGCAACTTGAGCTTGTCCTATATCTATTTTTTCTTCAACCAAATCTGCTCTACCTTTTTCCTATTGATTTTATTCTTTTAAAAAGTTCTATTAAATTCATTTTAACACTAGTTTGTATATTTGAGCCAAATTTAGTAATGTTAGGAACATCAATATTACTTTTTATTCCAGTTGGTTCATTGTCCAATTGTCTGGTAAATTCTGTATTGAAATCGATATTATGCATATAATTTGCCATAGACAGAGATGTTAATGACTCTAACGTAAGACTTTCTCCTAAAAATTTTATATTTTTTGTATCTGCTAACCTAGTCTTTGCTTGAAAAATATATCTAGCTTGTGCAATTATCCCATCAGTTTTGCTTCCTCCTCCAGTTAGAATAATTCTTTCAGGGAGATTTTGCTGTCCAAGGGCTTCTATAATTTCTTGTTTTATCATAGTGAATATTTCTACCACTCTTTCCTTCATCACTTGCGAAATTTGTCTTTTAGTTATTTCGGTTGTTTTAGTTGAATCTTTGTCTTTAATAATTATCTTTTCAGCTATTCTTTCATTTTCCGGTGTACAACTTGTTTCAAGTTTCAATTGGTTTGCAAAGTCTAAATTTGTTGAAAAAGCGATAGATAAATCAGAAGTAAATTGATTTCCTCCAACTGGTATGGAGCCTGTATACACAGGATTACCTTTCTTAGTTAAACAAAAATCAGTTGATGCTGCACCTATATCTATAATTAACGAGCCGATTTCTTTTTCATCAGCATTTAGAAGAAAGGATGATGAAGCAATTATTTCGGAAATCATATATTTAGGTTGTAATCCTGATTCTATTATCATAGATTTTACTAAATCAACTTGATTTTTTTCAATGTTTACATAGAGGTTGTGAACTCCTATTTTTTTTGAATGCATCCCAAGTGGATGTCTAATTCCTTCCATACCATCTAAGCTATATTCAAGAGGTATGATATGAGTAGTGTTATGGGTAATAAAAGAATTTATTTTAGGATTATTTTTTGTTAATAAACTTATTTGTTCTTGTTTTATGATTTCATCATCTTTATCTGTCTCCATAGATGATTGAATAATGACTGAATTATTTGAAGAACCTCCAAATCCTATGTTGCAATAGTCGATTTCTTTATTTATATTTTTAAAATCTCTTACTAGATTTTTTAGTTGATTAGTAATTATAATTCTATTTTCTTCATTGAAAGTATCTCGTAAAGGTTCGGCATAGGTTTTCTCTATATAAAAAAGTATCTCAAAATTTGTGATTGTTTTTTCCGTTAATAATAATCTACATGCACTGGATCCTAAATCCAAAGATAATATTCTACTCATTTTTTATTCTCTCCGCTACCCTTAATTTTGCACTTCTGCTACGCCTGTTGTCCTGTAATTCATTTACTGAAGCGACTAATGGTTTTTTAGTAATAATTTTAATTTTTGGTTTATGGTTACATTCACATTTTGTTATATTTGGTAGGCAAATACAATATTTTGATTCTTTTTTAAAAAAGTTTTTTACTATTCTGTCTTCCAGAGAGTGATATGAAATAACAGCTATCCTTCCACCTTCCCCAAGAATATCCAATGATTGATCAAGAGCTTTGTGTAAAGAACTTAATTCTTCGTTAATATATATCCTTATTGCTTGAAAAGTCTTTGTTGCAGGATGTAATTTATAATTACTAGTTTTGATTCCTTTTTTTATTAATTCTGCTAATTCATCTGCAAATTCTAAAGGGCGATTATTTACTATAATTTCTGCAATTTTACGAGCTTTTCTATCCTCACCAAAATCAAAGATAATATCAGCCAGTTCTTTTTCACTAAAGGTATTGATAATATCTTTAGCAGATAATTTTTGTTCAAAGGAAAATCTCATGTCTAGTGGATCGTGTCTTTTAAAAGAAAATCCTCTTTTCTCAGTATCTAATTGCAAAGAGGAAACGCCTAAATCGAATAAGATTCCATGACAAGGAATGAAATTTTCTTTCATGCAAATTCTTTTTATGTTTTTGAAATTATCATTAACAATTGTTGTTCTGTCTGAGAAACTAGTTAGTCGATTTTTTGAAACTTCAATTGCCTCGTGATCTGCATCAATCCCTAAAATTTCTCCTCCTGGATCACTTGCTTTTAAAATTGATTTTGCATGACCAGATTCACCTAGTGTTGCATCAACAAACCTACCTCCAGGTAATACATTTAACATCTTAAGTATTTCTGGTATCATCACTGGTTTATGATGTATCCCCAAGTCTTCCAAAATCAATAAAATCTCCCAATAAATGAAATTATTTTTCAATTATAAAGTATTAATGATCACATTTTTTATGTTTTTATTTCAATTGAACTTCAAAACGACTTTATGTAAATTATTAATTAATGATTTTAAATTTAATTACACAATAATGAAAAAATTAGCTGTTATAACGATTTCTGACTCACGCTCTACTGATGATAAACTTGAGGATTTAAGTGGAGATAGAATAATTAAAATACTTTCAGAAAAGAATTTTTCTCTTCATGAAAGGATTCTGGTTTCAGATGAAATGGCTGAGATTTACAGTAGTTTTAAAAAATGTCTCAGTAATAATGAAGTAGATTTTATTATAACAACTGGAGGAACTGGTATTTCACCTAGAGATATAACTCCTGAAGTGACTAAAAATTTTATTAATAAAGAAATCGTTGGTATATCAAATGAAATTAGAACTAGATTTCAGGAAAAATTACCCACATCTATTTTATACAGAGGTTTATGCGGTATTTCTGGGAATAAATTAATTTTGAATTTACCAGGTAGCCCAAACGGAGTAGAGGAAGGATTATCTGTAATTATTCCACTATTAGATCATATTTTTGATTTGTTATCTGGAGACACGGAGCATTAAATTGATTAATATTGACATAGTTACTTTATTTCCAGAAATTTTTGATCAATTTTTAATTTCTTCACCTTTAAAAAAAACTTTTGAACAAGGATCCATAGAAGTTACAATTCATCAATTGAGAGATTTTACAAAAGATAAGCATAATAAAGTTGATGATAAACAATATGGAGGTGATCCAGGAATGGTTTTGATGGCTCAGCCCCTTATCGATTGTGTTGAACACATTGAAAAGATTAGAAATTCAGAGACTTTTACTGTTCTTTTATCTCCTCAGGGAGAAAGAATCAACCACAGTATCATAAAAAAGATATCCTTATCAAATAATGTGATTTTAGTATGTGGCAGATATGAAGGAGTAGATGAAAGATTTATAGAAGAAAAAGTTGATTGTGAATTGTCGATAGGTGATTTTATTTTATCAGGAGGAGAATTGCCTGCTTTAATTGTTTTAGAGGCTTTGTTAAGATTAATTCCAGGTGTTTTAGGTGATTATAAATCTATGTTGAACGACTCTTTTGGAGTTAATTTTTCGAATAAATTAAAAGGTCCAGTCTATACTAGACCTAAAGAAGTTAGAAATAAGAAAGTTCCAGATGTATTGCTTTCAGGAGATCATAAAGAAATAAATAAATGGAGAGATAATATATCTAGAAATCGAACAAAAAATAGAAGAAAAGATTTATAATAAAGAAGAACAAAATTTACTATCAATTAAATTCACTTAGATGTTATTATTAAATTCTTTGTGTGTTTAATAAATTAATTTAGAAATTATCTGATGGCAGAAGAAAAAAATAAAGAAGAAGCTCCTGTAGAAGAACCGGAAGTACCGGAAGCTAAAGAAGAAGCTCCTGTAGAAGAACCGGAAGTACCGGAAGCTAAAGAAGAAGCTCCTGTAGAAGAACAAATAAAAGATTATTTAGGGAAAAGAAGTAGTAACATGAAAATTGATTCTTTTTCAAGCGGCGATACTGTAATTGTTAATTTATTAATAAGAGAAGGAGAGAGAGAAAGAATTCAATCTTTTCAAGGGAACGTTATCAAAGGTTCGCATATAAATGGAAAAAAAGTCTTTCCTGGCAAATCATTTACTGTTAGAAGAATTTCGTCAGGAGTAGGAGTTGAAAGAACCATCCCAATATCTTCCCCTTTTCTTGAATCATTGAAAGTTATAAGAAAAGGAAAAGTAAGACAATCTAAATTATATTATCTTAGGTCTCTTACGGGTAAAAAAGCAAGAATAAAAGAAGCAAAATAATTTGGTGTCAAATGACAATATTACCCATTCGATTATTCCCTGATCCAATTTTGAGAAAAAAAGCAAAAGAAATTGAGAATATTAATTTAGAAATTCTTGAATTCAGTAATAACATGTTGGAAACAATGCAATATGCAAAAGGAATAGGATTAGCGGCACCTCAAGTTGGTCGTCTTGTACGAATTATTACTATACAAGTGCCTGAGTGTGATCCTATTGTAATGTTTAATCCATACATAAATAAAAAACTAGGGAAACGAATGGTTCCTGAAGGTTGCTTAAGTGTCCCTGGATTTACAGGAATTGTTGAAAGATCAATATCAATCTCAGCGACATATGTTGATAAAAATAAAGGTAAAATACAACTTTCAGCTGAAGAACTGTTATCACAGGCAATTGAACATGAAATTGATCATCTTAATGGCATTATGTATTTAGATCATTTAGAAAGTCACGAAAAATTACATAAAACTGGAATTACTCCTGATGACATACACTGGCATGATGTAGCCTATAAGGTTAGCATTAACAAAGATAATGCAACAAAAACGGATTTAGAAACAGAAGGAATCATTGAAAGAAAAATTGAATTGTCTAAAATAAAATCAGACGGTTCAATTGAAGAAGCTTCTTTCGATGTATAAGTATATTTAATTATGTAGGGGTATGATTTTGCTTAGATTTAAAGGGATTGTAATAGTAATAATTTGTGTGATAATTGCCACTTTGGTTATATCAATCAATCCACTAAAAATAAATAATTGGGAAAGAGGAAACAAGGATACAATATTTGGTATGGTCTTAGGTCTAGATCTTATTGGTGGAACACATTTGGTCTATGAAATTAAATCTAAGGCAGGAGAAAATCCTTCCGTAGAAGATGCAGAAGGTGTTAGAAAAATAATAGAAAGAAGAGTCAATGAATTTGGGGTTAGCGAAGCCAATGTGCAGTTAATCGGTTCCCCACCAGATAAAATTCTTATTCAAATACCATCTCAAAGTCAAGATAAAATATCTTTTTCTTTTAGTAATAAAGACCCTGAAATAAGTCTAATTACTGACAAAATAAATAACATGAGAATTGACGACTTTCAAATTCAAAAAGTAGAAAATGAATTCGTTTTGACATTTGACACTTCTTTGGATCAACAAAAGATAGATGAAATAAAAGATTTTCTTATGAACTCTCTTGAAGTTGTAATAAAAATCAATTTTTCTCCCAAAAGAATTGAGTTGGCAACTGGAGAAACAAAATTAGAATTTCCAAATCAATTAGACATTGAAGCAGTATTAGATGAAGATAATATCGAATACTTGTCGTTTACTGCAAAAGAATTTGGAGCATTTGAATTTACCGTTAATAACTATGGATATGATAAAGATAGTATGAATGATAAGATTGTATCTGCACTATCAAAACTAGATTATAATTTTGTGAATTTACAGGCTGATGGAGCATTGAATACGTTTGTAGCCAGCGGAGGGATTCAATCTGCAAAAAGATTGATTGGTTCAACTGCACAACTGGAATTTAGAATTAGAGAATGTGGAGATACCAAACCAGAAGATTTGGATGAAAGTGTTTGGGAATTGGTTAAATGTTTTGATCCTCAATACTACAACGAAGTAGCTACTGGATTAGAATCAAAAAATTTAACTGATGCTTCTCCAGGAACTAATGCTGAAATTGGCCAACCTGTTGTTAATATAACTTTTGATGATGAAGGATCTGATACTTTCTATGAAATAACAGATAGAATTTCAAGATCAGGAGATCTTTTGGCTATTTATCTAGACAATGAAGAACTTATAACTCCTGGAGCTGACAAAGCTATTTCTGGTGGAAGGGCATACATATATGGTAGAGATATCAATGCCACGAGAGCACGAGAAATAGCTATCCAGTTAAGATCTGGTGCTTTGCCGGCAACTTTAACTTTAGTTCAAGAGAGAAATGTTGACGCAGTTTTGGGATCAGAATCTTTATCTAAAAGTCTTTTTGCGGGAACTATTGGATTTGTATTGGTTTTGTTGTTTATGATGGCTTATTATAAAGTTCCGGGGTTTGTCTCTTCTTTAACTTTGATAATATATGTGGGTTTTGTTTTGGCCATATTCAAAATCATACCTGTTACATTAACTTTATCTGGAGCAGCCGCTTTAATTTTATCAATAGGTTTCGCTGTTGATGCTAATATACTAATTGCAGAAAGAATCAAGGAAGAATTACTTTCGGGTAGGAATCTATTAAATTCTATATCTATTGGTTTTAATAGAGCATGGCCATCAATTAGAGATGGTAATGTTTCTACAATCATTACAGCTATTGTTTTATTTTGGTTTGGTTCAAGATTTTCAACTTCAGTAATGCAGGGATTTGCTTTGACGTTGGGACTCGGAGTTTTGATAAGCATGCTTACTAGTTTTTATGTCAACAGAATCCTTATTGTTATTGTATCTAGATTTAATATTGTAAGTAATGCTAATTGGTATATCCCAGTTGTAAAGAAAAATAAAAATTTTGGAGATTAGTTTTGAATATAAACTTTAAAAGATTATATGTTTTGTATATTTCGGGATTATTAATGGTAATTGCTATAATTCTATTGATTTTCCCTGGATTACCACTGGGAATTGATTTTACTTCTGGTTCAACAATTTCTTACCGATGGGTTGATAAAAATCCTACCCAAGAAGATATAATTTATGCTTTGAATCAAGCAGGTTTTGAGGACTCTATAGTTCAATCTATGGGTCAAAAAGAATTTTTTATTCGTACTTCAGACATAGGAAATACTGGTAAAGAAAAAATAGATAAAATCCTATTAGAAAGAATACAAGAGAAACCTATAACTCTGGATACTAATACAGTAGGTAGTTCTGTAGCTGAAAATACTATAAGAAACTCTATAATTGCTGTATTTGTAGCTTCTTTGTTCGTTATGCTGTACATAATTTACGCGTTTAGAAATATTGAACGATCTTTCCTTTATGCGATAGCAGCTATCTTAACATTAATACATGATGTTTTTTTAGTTATGGGTATTTTTATAATTTTAAGTTTGGTAATTGGATCTCAGGTAAATTCTATTTTCATTGTTGGAATTCTGACAGTGATTGGATATTCTGTAAATGATACAATTGTGATTTTTGATCGTATACGAGAGAATCAAATAATCAACCGATCAAGAGAGTTTTTTGATACAGTCAATAAATCAGTAAAAGAATCTATCACAAGATCATTGGGTACTTCTATCACTACTTCTACGGTGATATTATCTATGCTTTTATTTGGAGGTCAATCTTTAAGAGACTTTTTGATAGTATTATTATTGGGTGTAATAATAGGTACCTATAGTTCTATATTCGTAGCTTCAAATCTACTGATTCTATGGAGATATGGTCCAAAGAAATAAACTAAGTTTTAGTTCTTGTTATTAAATTTTCTTCTTCCATTTTATCCAATATAGCTAAGCAATATTTTCTACTGATTTTTAAATTTTCTCTGAGAATATTTATATTTATTTTTTTATGCTTTTTATTAAGTTCAAGTACTTTAGCTTTGATTTTATTGAAAGAATTAAATGAATAATAAATATTATTGGATGACTCTATTATGGCTCCAATCTTTATTAAATAATTTAGCAATTCTTTATTAGGTTGTTTGTCAGTTGGAGGATTGAATGGATTTTCTTCCAATGATTTTATGTAAGAATCAATTTCTCTTTTTTCATTTACTTGGATCCCTATTTTAAAATTAGGATTACTTAATACACCTTCATTTAATATTATTTTTTTTTGATTAATTAATTGCAAAATGGATATTCTGTTTTCTATATTTTCATTGATAATGGATGCTGACATTCCATGTCTTAATGGATATTGTCTATGATATTCATTTATTTTTAAAAACATTTTTTTTGCTAGACCCATTATAAATTGTTTTTTGGCTAAATATTGATTTTTATTCTTCAATTGAAATGTAGTTATTTCTGATGTTTTTATATTATTAAATATTTTGTTTTTAGATAATCCTGATAAAGTTTGAAGGCTTTCAAGGGTAACGATCTTTTTTTCCTGAATAATAGTTTCTAATTTTTTTTCAACATCTGCATTTATATTTCTTAGGTAATATGTTAATTTTTCATTGTTGAAAGTACTTAGGTTTTCCACACATATTATTTTACCTCCACCAACTGTTCCCATATTATTTCTAATTATAAAATTGTCATTATTAAAAATTGCCAGATTATTTTTCAATATTATTTTGTAGATTTTTTTATTAGAATTTATTTCATATATAATTCTAATTTTTCCTGGAGATCTCGTTGTTCCACTATGAAAAATTATTTCCGAATTATTTTTCAGTTTTTTATTGGGATTAATCGTTGAAATTTCACCATAAAAAGTTTTTGCTTTTACAAAATAATTTTCTGAACATATTATGTCCCCTTTTTTGATTTCATTTTTTTCAATATTTTGTAAATTTAATGCACATCTAGATCCTGGTTTAACTTTCTTTACATTTTCATAAAAAGATTCTATTTTTTTTAATTTTATTTGTTTGTTTGCAGGCATCAATTTTAATTGAGTATTTATTTCAAGAGCACTTCCAAGCAAAGTTCCAGTTACTATTATTCCTTTCCCAGGCAATGAAAATACTCGATCAATTGGCAGCCTTATTGGTAAATCTTCAAAAGTTTTTTTCTCATTAAACATTTTTTTTATTTCAGATTCTAAGATTGTAATTCCTTCTCTTGTAACGCAAGATAGGTTTATTATTTTAGATTTTTTATATTTTCCATACAAAAAAGATGTTTTAATTTCTTTTTCTATTTGTTCTATTTGTTCATTGTGGGATAAGTCTATTTTATTTATAACAATAATTAAGTTTGCAACATCAAGAGATTTTATAATTTCAAAATGTTCTAGGGTTTGTCTTTGGATTCCTTCCTTGGCTGAAATAACCAGAATAACCAAATCTACTCCGTAAGCACCTTTAATCATATTATGTACAAAATTTTCATGTCCTGGGGCGTCTATTATGGAGCAATAATTTTTTTTATCAATTTTGTATTTAGCATAACCTAACTCAATTGAAATTCCTCTCGCTTTTTCTTGAGGTAAGCGATCTGTATTGATGCCAGTTAATTCTTTAGCTATTGCAGTTTTCCCATGATTTATATGACCAGCAATACAAATGGAAAACAATTTATTCTACAAAACTTTCTGCGACTTCATTTGCAAAAAGTTTTCCCTTCTCTGATAAGTAATATCTATCACTATTTTTGATCAAAATTTCATTTTCTATGTATTTTTTTATTTTATTATAGTATGAATTATCAAAATCTTTGCCAAAATACTCTGAAAATTCTTTTTTTGATATTCCATCTGACAATCTTAGACTAAGCATTAAATATTCAATGACTTGATTTTTTTTTGTTTGATTTTCATATAGATCTAACATTCCATTATTATTCAAATATTGTATTTTTTCATTTATCGATTTCTTATTTTGTTTTTGTCCAAAAAAGTCGATGTATTTTTTTGGTGATTTTATAATACTGAATCTTTTTTTATTTATGTAAGAATGAGCTCCTGGTCCAATCCCAATGTACGGATATAATTGCCAATATTTCATATTGTGGAGCGATCTTTTGTTTTTTAAAGACCAATTGGAAATTTCGTATTGTTCATATCCATTTTCTTTTAATAATTTCATCGTTTTCTCATACATAGTTGCTGATAACTCATCACCAGCTATCTCTAAATTATTATTTATCACCTGTTTTTCAAGTAAAGTACCTCTTTCGACTTGTAGTGAATATGAAGATAAGTGATCTGGATGCTCGTCTATTAGTTTTTTAAGGGTATTTGTATATGAATTTATACTTTGATTTGGCAAACCATATATTACATCTACTGAGCAATTATCAAAAATAGATTGCAAAGTTTTCAACGAATTTAAGGCAGTGGCTGCATTGTGTCTTCTATTAATAATCTTTAATTCTTTGTTATCAAGTGATTGAATTCCTATTGAAGTTCTATTTATGCCTGATTTTTCCCATAATAAAGCCTTATGATGCGTTACATCTTCAGGATTGATTTCCATAGTTATTTCACATCTTTTGCCTAAATTAAAATTACCCCTGATATATTCGATAATATTTTTGATAATTTTTTGATCAATGTAAGAAGGTGTCCCACCTCCTATAAAGATTGAATTTACATTATAATTACTTTTTGTAATTGACCAAAATTCTATTTCTTGATAGAGGGCTTTGCTAAAATCATTAATTAAATTTTCAATTCCGGTATACGTATTGAAATCACAATAGGTACATTTTGTATGACAAAAAGGAATGTGAACATATATTCCTAAGTTCGAAATATTATCTAATTTGGCGTCCATAAACCACTATCAGTTTTATCAGATCCATCTTTTTTTTCTTTTTCTTGTTGAGTATTATATTGATTCCTGATTTTTTCTTCCATTTCTTGTTGAGCATTTTTAATCCATTGAGCAACCATATCCAGTTCTGGAGGTGAGATGATAAATTTTTCTATATTTTCTGGAATCTGTATGTCTTGATTGCCTGTAAAAATTAATGCCGATTCACCTTCATTTATATTATTATTTAATGAATTTTTTATATAATCAATTCGTTTTTCAGATTCTGCTTTTAGTTGATTTGTAATCATATCAGCTACTTGTTGACTCATCAGACCAACATTTATACATTTAGACCAATCTACGACTTTTAGTAATATTTCTTTATCTTCAAGTTCTTCAAAAATAGCTCCTGATTTTGTTCGAGTTTCTGATATTTGCCAGGCTCCTATGCTTGCTTCTTTGATTGCTATAGAAACATCTTCTCCTTTACCTGGTATTCCTTCTACAAATATCTTGTTTATTACTCCAGCTTTTTTCTCAAGGTTTGAGAGATTAGTTTCAACTGCATCCCAGTATTTTTGTATGATGTCATGAAGTTCTTTTGGGGCCTCCAATGGAGCTTGAATCAGTATACATACATAAACTTTTTTTTTGCCTAGTATATTTTCTACTGAAGGTTTTTCTACTTTTCCTAATTTATCATTCAAATTTATTTCCTTATTCATACTGAAAACAAAAAATTTATAATATCTCCATCTTGCACAATATAATCTTTGCTTTCTTGTTTTAATTTTCCTAGTTTTTTTGATTCAACAAGTGAACCAATACCTATAAAATCATTGTAATTGATAACTTCCGCTCGAATAAATCCTTTTTTGATATCTGAGTGAATTTTTGATGCAGAATTTACAGCATTTGTTCCGTTTTGTATTGACCAAGATCTAACTTCATCCTGTCCGACTGTCATAAAAGAAATCAATTGAGAACTTTTATATGCAATATCTGTGATTTTATTTATAGCTGATTCTCCTAATTTATAATCTTTTCTATATTCTTCTTGTTCTTTTTCATCTAGTTGGTTAAGCTCTTCTTCAAGCATAGAATTTATTATTGTTACATTTTCAATAGTAATTTTTTCAATGCTATTCAATGTGTCATTTAATAAATCTGAATTATCATCAGAGGAGTTAATGACTATACTTATAGGTAGCTTGGATATAAAGAAAGTATCTTTTATTGCTTCTTTTTGTATATTGCTTAATTTTATATCTTTTATTAAAACTCCTTTCTCTAATTCTTGTTGAATTGATTTCAATGAATTAATCATTTCATCTATTCTTTTTTGTACCACTGACTTTAATCCTTTTTTATCATTTATTAATCTTTCAATTCTTTTTTCAATTAATTCAATATCTGCAAATGCTAATTCAAACATGATGGTTTTTAAATCTCTAATATAATCAACAGTTTTTAACTCGTGAGGAACTGAATCATTGGTAAACGCTCTTATAACTATCATTAGTTGATCAACCTTTTGTATCTCTTGAATCAAATGCCTAGGTATAAAATAATCTTTTAATGTTGACATAGATTCTTTAAAATCTATGAATTCTAATTCTGAATAAGTTGTTTTTTTTGGATGAAAAACATTTTTCAACTTTTTGATTCTTATATCAGGTACTTTAGTAATCCCTATGGAATTTATCCTATTATTATCTGTTTTGCTCTTTATCATGTTATTGAACAAGCTAGATTTTCCTGAAAAACTTAAACCCACAATTCCTATTCTCATAAATATACTTTCTTAGTCTAAGTTTTTAAATTCTCCGTCAATAATTTTTTCATTTTCATCTTTGTTTTTTTTAGACTTATACTCGTTTTTAGTTAATAGATACTTGTAAATTAGAGATGAAAGTGAGAAAACAATCAGATCATCTATTTGACCTACTCCTAGGAATTGATCAGGTATTACATCTTTGTGCAAAATTACATAAAATATACCTACCAAAAATATAATTTTTTTAGAAAATGGAATCGATGAATTAAATAGACTTATAATCAAATTGATTATGAAAATTATCAATCTTGGTATTATTAATACAAAATTATTCATTTTATTTGTCTAACATATTTATATATCTATTTTAAATTAAAAAGTAATAATTATTTATAAACAACTGGGTAAGATTTGATCAACTTATTACATGGTAATGATGAATTTTCTTCAAATCAATTTCTAAAAGGGATTGTTGAACAAAAAAATATATCTGAATTTGATTTAAATGTCGTTGATACTAATGATCTAACAGAAAATAAATTCAAAGAAAATATTTGTACAATTTCTTTATTTGGAACGAACAGGTTGATAATTTTTAATTATTTACTTTCAAAAATAAATTCAACTAAAGAAAAAAACTGGGAAAATTTTATAGATATTCTACTAAACAAACCCTCTACAAATGAAGTAATTTTTTTTGAAAAAGAAGAGATAAATTTAAAAAAGAATTATTTTGCTAAATTAAATGATATATGTAAAATTACTTTGTCAAATATACCTACTGGTAGGGGTTCTTGGGATTTAAATAGAAAATGGATTATAGAAAGGCAAAGGAAATATAATTTAAATATCTCTAACGAAGGAATAAATAAATTAGTAGAATTGCTGGGAAGTAATTATAGGTATATTGATAACGAATTGCAGAAACTAAGTAATTATAATCCAGATGGGAATATAGTCATTGATGACATAGAAATAATGGTCTCTGGAATTAAAGAAGATTCCATTTTTGAATTGATTGATTCAATTATGGTAAAAGACAATTTGAAGGCATCTAAAATATTGGATAATTTGATTGAACAAGGAAATAGTTTCTTCAATATTATAAATATGATTGCAAGACAATTTAGACTTATTTTGATAACCAAAGATTTACTTAAAATGAAGATTGATCATTCCGATATAAAACGTCAGATTCAAATTTCTTCTGACTATGCATTTAACAAAATCATTGCTCAATCTAAAGAAACTGATGAAGTAAGATTAAAAAATAATTTGAGATTATTATTGGACATAGATGTTGATATAAAAAGTGGGTATAAATCTGAAAAAGAATATATTAAAAAATTGATTTTTTTACTATGAAGTTTCTTTTATTATTATTAATCTTTTCTTTTGTTTCTTGCGAAAAAAATGAGGAACAAAATGTTTTATTTGATGATAATTCATCAAATGTTTATTCTGCAGAAGCATCGCTTTCCTTATACTTAAAATCACAAAATTTAATGAAACAACAAAAATACAAAGAGGCAGAAAAATCTTACGAAAAATTACTTAATATTGAACCAAATTTCTCTAAAGCATGGGAAGGACTTGCAGAATCTAAAATTATGCAAGGAGATTTTGAAGTCTCAATAGAACATTTGAATAAAGCTATTATACTTAATTCTAATATTTCGACTCATTATTCAATAAGAGCACTCGTAAATTATTATTTAAACCTGTTTGATAAAGCTACAAAAGATGCAACCCTAGCTAATTCAATAGATCCAAAAGATACTTTAGCCTTAATTGTTTTGGGAGCTATAAAATCTTTCGAAGGGGATACTGTAACTTCAAATAATTATTATGAAGAAGCTATTCAAATATCACCAGATGATTCTTCTATATATTTTTGGAGAGCTAAGAGTTTAAGGTTTAATGGAATGTATGAAAATGCATTGAAAGATTTTAATAAAGCAATAATTATGGACAGATCTAGAGCTTCTTATTTTTATGAACGTTCGGTTTTATATATACAAATAAATGAACTTGATAAAGCAAAATCGGACTTAGAGGAAGCCATTGAAATCTCGAAAAACCCCAGGAATTCATTGATGTTGGAAAAATCAAAAATATTATTATATTCTTTAAATAATGAATAAAATCTTTATATATATTTTATTATCAATTTTTGTATTTCTAAATGTTTGTTCTAAAACATTAGCATTTGAGGGAAAAATTTATAGTATAGAATCAAATGATTTTTACAATATAGATTACATTGAACTGATAAATGAAAAGCAAGTCATGCAAAAATTTAAGATCATCAAGCAACTTGATGCACATTTTTCACCTTCACATATGAAGGAACATATGCTTAATGCAGATAATGTTATAGTTGAATACACAAATATTAATGGTGAAAAAGTTCTGGATACATTAGAGATATCAGGGCATTAATTTTTCAATATGTCTTTTTTGATCTCCTCATAGTTTGTAAATCCTTGGTATCTTTCTACTATAAATCCATTTGAATTTATCAAGAAAGTCCAAGGCTCATCTTCTAACCCAAAACTCTCAACTGCTTTATTTACTATGCCAACAGATAAATTACCTTCTTTTTTGATTTCTTGAAAATTACTCCAAATTTCAACGTGAATAAAGATTAAACTGTCCGAAAAATCTTCATACAATTTTTTCATCTCTACAATTTGTGGACCGCAAGTTCCTGTTTGACATAAACCAGGAGTTGTAAAAAAAATAACTATTGGTTTATCTAAATTTAAAGCATCATCTAAACTATATTTGTAAAATATTTTATACGGTGTAGGATCAGTGGTTATAGAATTGATATCTTCTAAATTTGTATTTGGTGTCTTTATGTTAGAAATTTTATCTCCAATGAACGGAACAGTACTGTTCGCTTTAACTAATAGTGTAGTTTTATTGGTTAAATTATTAAGTTTATCTTTAGCATAAATTTCCCAGTAGCCTTCAGAAGTAAAATTAATTTTAGTAGTTAAAACATATTTATTATTTGGCCATTTAACCACATTGAAATTTTCTATTTTTTTTCTATTTTCTTTGTCTATTTTTTTATATGACAATTCAATATTTTCTTTTAAACTTGTACCTTCACTATCTATTATTGACAAGGCAATTCTATTCTGGCCTACATTGATTTCATTTGTTATAAGAAATAAAGAGATAAATTTATTATCATTTCCACAAGAAATAGTGATAAATATTAAAATTATCAATAATATTACATTTCTCATTACTTAATGGTTAACATTTTGGTGGGATTAGTATCTACCATTTTGGTGATATTTTCTTTATCTATTTTTCTAGCTTTCATCCAAGGTATTACATGGTTAATTATATGATCAAAACCATGTCCACCAAATTCTTTCAGTCTATGTTTGGTACAGATATCATGAGCCAGTAATATTTTATCTTCAAACCCCTTATCTATTAAGAATTCGATCATATTTATTCTCTCATGATCACCTGGCATGTATGTTTCAGGTGCTAGTGGATAGAAAGGACTATCATGTCCCCATAGATCTAAATTCAGATAGACGCCAGTATCTGCAGTTTCTTTTAGTATTTTATTGTCAAAAATTGTTCTATCTATATGGCCCATTACTACATTATCTAAGTTGGCTCCAAGTTCATCTATATATTTTATTATTTCCAAAGGAGCAATTTGATTCCTTCCGGGATGAATCAATAATGGTAATCCTGTTTTCTTATGAGCTAAAACAGATGCTTCCATTGAAAGTTTTTCATTATCGGTCCATGGCCAAGAACAGCCAACTTCACCTATGATTCCAGATTTAACTGTTGAATTATCTACCCCAATTTTTATATCGTTAATAATATTTTCATACAATCCTTCTATCCCATCTTTTGCATAACCTTTATTTTGGGCTAATTCAACGTAATACCCTGTACCCATAACTATATTTACACCTGTTTTTTTACTTATACTTTGTAATTTCATTGGATTTCTGCCAAGTCCTATATTTGTAACATCAACAATAGTTTTCCCTCCAGCATTTTTAAAGTAATTTAACTCATTACAAGCTAAGTTTTCATCATCATAAACCAAATTATCTTTTGAAGATGCCCAATTGAATCTTATCCATCCCATATTTTCTAATGACAGCTTTTTATTCATCATGAATTTTTCTTTAGGATTAAGAGGTTCTGTTAGTATCGCTTCAAAATTTATCAATATATGGTCATGTGTAGAAGTAATCCCAATTTCTATGGGATCAATTGGACCTAAAACAGTCATTACTTTTCCAAAGTTTTCATTATTAGACATTTTAAAAATCAGGCTCCATACTTACATCTAATATACCAATAGGTTTTCTGTCGTCACAATACCATAAAGTATTGTCTTTTATGGTCATTCCATGTACTTGTACAGGATGAGGAATTCTGAAACTATCATAAACCCTAGAATCAGAAAGTCTTATTCTAGCAACAATTCCCATTGCAGTATCTGCCACCCAAATATTTCCTTCTTCTTTTGACCAAGCAATTCCATGCACTCTATATCCAGGAACTTTTGTACGACTCACTTCTTCCCAACTCTGTGGATCCATGACGTGTATATATTGTGAAGGAGGAGATGCGACATAAATTAAACCTTCTTTCCATTCCAAACCATGATCTCCCGTATTTTGATAATTTTCAGAATCGTGTTCTCTTGTAGCATTCATTCCTTGTCCGGGAGATTCAAATATTTCTATAGTCTCTCCAGATTTTGAATCAATTTTATAAATTTTACAATTATATGTAGACGCTACCCAAATATTTCCATCGTCATCTAAGGTTATGCCTGAAGATTTAACTGTTTCTGTTTCAAAACTTTTTATAGTATTACCATTTGTCCAATCTAAGAGATAAACATAATTATTTCCTTGATCAATCACCCATAACCCTTCTTCCGATGCTTGTAACCCATTAGGCTTAGGGCCTGGGGAATTGAAAAGTTGAACCGGATCTGCAATTTTTGTCATATCATACTCCTTTACTTTTTTATAATGCTACAACTTTTTTATCTGTATCTTTATTTGACAGAAATTCATTTGATAGATTAACTCCACATCCAAAATCATTACTTGCGTAAGCATACCCATTTTCAATTTTTGGGAGTTTATTTACAATTTTTTGATACCATGTATTATTAAATGCTCTAACAGTTTCCTGAATTATTGTATTAGGAACATTTAATGAGAGCTGAATAGAAAAAGCTAGAGTTACAGGTCCAACGCAGTCATGAGTTGCTATTGGGATATTATATGATTCAGCCATTGTGCTGATCTTTTTGGCTTCAGAAATTCCTCCTGTCCAAGATACATCAAACATACATATTGTTGCTGCTCTTTTTTCGAACATTTCCCTAAATTGCCACCTACCAGCCAAGGTTTCTGAAGCAGTGGTAGGAATGTAGGTTGATTTTTTAAATTGATATAATGTATCAAAATTATCCATGGGGATAGGGTCTTCTATCCAGAATGGATTATAAGGTTCCACTGTCTTTGCGATTCTAATTGCGGACGGTAGATTCCAAAACGAGTGTAATTCGAGCATTACTTCCATTTTGCTTTTAAATTTTTCTCTAATTAATCTAAAAGGTTCAGATCCTTCTTCTAGTTCAGCAAGGTCAATCATATTTCCATCATTATTTGGAACGAACTGATCAAACGGCCAAATTTTCATTGCAGTAAAACCATCCTCTAATAAGCTTTCTGCTAATCCAATTGGATCATTAATAAAAGCATATTGATCTTCATAGGGTTGATCTTTCTGATAATCAATGTCTCCTGGTAGTTTTGAACCTGAACGGTTAACTCCATAAGAATAACCTGCACAAGTATTATAAACTTTTATTTTTTCTCTTGATAACCCTCCTAATAGATCATATAGAGGGACTTTTAATCTTTTAGCTTTTAGATCCCAGAGAGCCATATCTATTGCAGATAATCCTCTCATTTCACCAGAATTACCTATTTTTATATGTGATCCAACTTTGGATAATATGTTCCAATGTAAATCTATCTTAGAAGGATCTTTCCCTAAGAGATAATCAGAAGCTTCCCCCATAATGAATGCTTCCACTGTAGCTGGATCGTATGAAGTTTCTCCAATGCCTTCAAGTCCATCATTTGTTTTCACTAAAACCCAAATTATTTTAGGATAATTTGGGTTTCGAATAGTTGTTATTTGTTCAATTGATAAATTACCTGACAATATGTTTCCTTACAAAACAGGTTTATTTGCAGGCATTGCTTTCAGCATTTCCAATCGAGATGTAACAGAAGGATTTTGAAGAGCAGTTGGTCTTTCTCCTCTTAATACTGCTGCTACTTGTTGAGAAGCTCTTCTTCGTGATAACCAGGCTGAACGAGTAGATTGTCCAGCAACGTGCGGAGCTACTATTACATTAGGCATGCTGAATAATGGATTATTAGGATCAGCTGGCTCTTGTTCAAAGACATCTAAACCTGCTCCTCTAAACTTTTTATTGTTTAATGCATCGATCATTTCTTTTTCAACAACAACAGCTCCTCTACATACATTAATGAAATAGGCACTTGATTTCATAAGATCAAATTGTTCTTTCCCAATCATATGGTGAGTTTCAGGATTAAGGGGAACAATTGTAACTACATAATCAGATCTCTTGAAAATATCGTTTAGATCCCATACTTGTTCCACTCCATACTCTTTTATTAACCAAGGTGGACAATAAGGATCATATACCAATGTTTTCATTCTCCATGCACCCAATTTTCTAGCGATTTGTCTTCCTATATTTCCAAATCCAATAATACCTAGAGTCTGTTCATCTATTGGTTCTATAGGACTAAATTCCGAGGCGTTCCATTTACCTCCATTTCTTAACTGAAGAGTATATTGAACTGTTTGTCTATTAAGTGCTAGAGCAAAAGTCACAGCTTGATTTGATACTTCTTCTGCACACATACCTGCACCATTCGTTATCATAATTCCATGTTCTGTAGCAGCTTCTGCATCAATATGATTAAATCCATGTGAATAAACTGCTAATACCTTACATTTTTTAGTGGACTTGATGAATTGCTCACTACCCCAACCAGCTCGATTCATAATTGCATCTGCATCTTTAACAACTTCCATTGCTTCACCTTCAGAAGATGGATTTGCTTTTACGAATTCTATATCTAGGTCAGCCATTTCAGCTCTTTCATATTCTAACTTGTCGTCTTCAGGACCTAGAAATACTACTTTATATTTAGCCATTTATAATCCTTTCGTATTTATGTTCTGTTTTCATATAATTTATTCTAATTGCATATATCGTATAAAATTATTTTTAAAAATATATTCCATTTAGTTATAAAAAATAACATTTTCTACTTGTTTTTATATAAATTAAAATAAAAAGAGAAAAAATACATATGACGAACCAACTATTAGATACTTTTAGTGAACTATCAAACCATCCTACCACATCATTTTATGAACAAAAAATTTTGGAATATATAAAAACTAAACTTACTTCATATAAAATAAAATTTCATCAAGATTCCTGGGGAAATATTGTTGCCGAAGTTAATGGTAAAACTCCAAATGAAATAGTATTTATAGCACACACTGATCATCCTGGGTTTGAAATTATATCTAAACACAAAAAGAACGTTTATTTAGCAAAAGCTTTGGGAGGATTACCAAAAAATTGTGTAACCAATCAAACAAATGTAAAAATAATTTCAAACAAAAATGATTTATATAAAGGGAAGATTATAAATTATTATTCTAAAGATAATACAAAAATAAATGTCCCAAAAGATTATAGATGGATGACTTCAAAGTTTGTTTTAATCGAATCTGATTCGGAAAAGATTAATTTACCGAGTTTTGCTGTATTTGATTTACCTGAAACCAAATATTTAGGAGAAAGAATTGTTACCCCTGTTGCTGACGATTTGGCTGGATGTGCTTTAATTATTGAAACATTGAATAAATTAAATAAAAGTTCTAATGAATATTCCTTTAAGGGTATTTTCTCTAGAGCTGAAGAAGTAGGACTTATAGGTGCGAGATTAATTGCAGCGAACGAATTGATTAACAAAAAATCTATAATTGTTTCTATTGAAACAAGCAGTGAATTGCCTGGAGCAAATTTCGGGAAAGGACCAATAATAAGAACGGGAGACCGCATAACAACTTTTGACAATAAAGCTGAACTACTACTATTACAATCTGTGAAAGAAATATTAAAAAAAGATGTAAATTTTGCTTATCAAAGACAACTCATGAGTGCAGGAGGATGCGAAGCATCTGCTTTTGCAGTTTTCGGATATTCAGTTACAGGATTAGCATTACCTTTGCGTAATTGGCATAATGGTAATGAACAAGGAGATGTTGAACCAGAAGAGATAAATTTGTTAGATTATGAGAATGCATATAAAATTATGACTAACTTAGGAAAATTAGATATTGTAAAAATGAAAGATTATTTTAAAAATCTTACGATGATTCCTGAAGATGCCAAAAAATTAATTAATGAGGAGTAATTATGCCTGAGATTGATGGATCTTATTTGGTTGCGAAAACACTTAAAGAAGAAGGTGCAGAGTGTTTATTTTATCTAATGGGAGGACCAAATTATGAAATTATAAATAATTCTGAAGATTTTGGAATAAAAACGTATGATTTTCGACATGAACAGGCCGCTGCAATGTCAGCACATGCATATACCAGAGTTACAGGGAAACCTGGTGTAACAACTGCTGCATCAGGTCCAGGAACCTTAAATTTATTGACGGGACAATATAATGCTTTTGTGGATTGTGCTCCTATGATCACTTTGGGTGGAGCAGGTCCTTTGAAAGATTTTTACAGAGGAGGATTCCAAGAGATAGATCAAGTGGCCATTTTTGAAAAGGTATCTAAAGCCACCTTTAGACCTACTTCAGCTAAACAATATCCACAAATAGTTTCTCATGCTTTCAGAATTGCTACATCAGGTAGACCTGGACCCGTTTATATAGATTGTAATGAAGATGTTTTATATGAAAAAGTTATTGAAAAAAAATTAAACCAACCCACAAGGTCTTCTCAAAAAGCATCTCCTAATGGTGATCCTGAATTAATTTCAAAATCTATAAATTTATTAAAAAAAGCTAATGCTCCAATTATACTTGCGGGAGGTGGTACTTTTTGGTCTGACTCATCAAGTGAATTAAAACAGTTAATCGATAATTCTGGAATACCATTTTATACTACTCCAATGACTAGAGGAATAGTATCAGATGATCATCCTTTTTCCTATCCTGCTGCGAGATCTAGTGCTTTTAGAGAAACAGATTTTGTCTTAGTTCTAGGAACGAGATTTAATTGGATTATGACTTATGGCAATAGAATAAATCCAGAAGCAAAAATCATACAGGTAGACATTTTTGAAGAAGAAATTGCTCATAATAGAGAAGTGACACTAGGAATTGTAGGAGATTGCAAAAAAGTAATAAACCAATTAAATGAAGAAATATTAAAACAAAATATAAATTCAAGTCAATGGGAACCATGGAGAAATAATTTATCTGAACAAGAAAAATCTAGATTAGAGAGAGTAAAACCTTTAGAAGAATCTTCTCAATCTCCGATTCATCCCTTGAGACTATGTAAAGAATTAAGAGAAATCATGGACCCATCATCCATAATTAGTATAGATGGAAATGAAATTTTACATTATGGAAGACAAAGTATTCCTTGTTACAAACCTGGGCATTCAATCAACTCGGGACCAACAGGATGTATGGGTGTAGGATTACCTTACGCAATCGGAGCTAAAATAGCAAAACCGAACAATCAAGTATTTTCTTTACATGGCGATGGATCATTAGGAATGAATATTCAAGATTTTGATACTGCTGTAAGACATAATTTGCCCATTGTTGTAGTGGTTTCAAACAATGAAGGATGGACAGCAAGAGTTGAAGGAATTAGAAAACCAGGAAGAGAATTGGGTTTTACTAGATTTGATTTGATTGCAGAATCTATGGGAGGTTACGGAGAATTAGTCGAAAAACCTGAAGATATCAAACCAGCAATTGAACGAGCGATAAATTCAAACCTTCCTTCTATAATAAATGTCCATACAGATCCTACTGCCAGAGCTATTTCAAAATTTGTTGGCTCCAAAATGGAGTAATAAAAATATGAATGACAATTTAAATAAACACTTCGATTGTATGAAATGTGAAAATAAAGAATTTGTTGAAGGAAAAATAAATACCACATGAAGTGGGTTATCAAAATTTTTCAATATTCAACTTCACACATTTCAAACTATTTCATGTAGCGAATGTGGATATACAGACCTTTTTAGAAGAGAAAAAAGTAGCTTTTTGTCAAGGTTATTACAGTTTTTTACAAATTAACTAAAATACAATTTATCTTTCAGTAATAATTCCTCCATTTATATTAATTGACTGTCCTGATATATATTTTGATTTATTAGATGCAAGAAAATATATCAAATCTGCCACTTCGTAATCTTTTCCTATTCTTTTTAAGGGGATCGTATTCTTTAGTTTTATAAGGGTGTTTTTATCTAATTTGTCTAATCGAGCGGTTTGTATGGGTCCCGGTGCGACACAATTAACCCTTATATTGTTGTTTGCTAACTCTTTTGCCAAAGCTTGACTAAAACCTTCTAGACCAAAATTAGCTGCATTATACGCCGACATATTAGCATTTCCAGATTTTCCAGCTGTTGAAGAAATATTTATGATTGATCCATCAATTTGATTATCAACCATATGCCCAGCAACTAATTTTGTAATATAAAAAGAACCAAATAATTTTACTTTAATAACTTTCATAAATTCTTTATTATCTAAATTTATTACAGGAACTCTATCTTCGCCGATCCCAGTTGACGCATTATTTACAAGAACATCTATTCTGTTGAATTTTTCTATAATTAGCCTGAATGCTGACTCTACATTTATTTCATTGGAAATATCTAATTCTATAGGTAAGACCTCTACATCGAATTTTTCTAACTTTTTTGCTAAAGAATTCACTCCGGTCCAGTTGATATCCTTTTCATATTTTGGGAATGATTTTTTATCTCTTTTGGTTCCAGTTATAACTATGTCATAATTATTTTTTGCAAATAAAAGTGCAGTAGATGCGCCAATTCCCTTTAATCTACTTGCTCCTGTTATAAAAGCTACTTTTCTCATAATGAAATTTTATAATGATTTCTATATTAATTATTTTACAGGCATTATAAATGGATATTAATTTCAATAACCCAGATTTAGATTTAGATATATTTAAATCAATAATTCGAAAATATTCTCGAAAGGATTTTATTTTTTTAAAAGATGAACAATTAACGTCTGAAGAGTTTCAAGAATTATTAAATGAAATCGATTTTAGTATCACTGAATTGTCATTTACTTCTTCTTCAGTTTATTGTGATCGAATGGATTTAGATCTATGTACAAAAATCTTTGCATGTGTTTGTACCATTTATGATTCCCTTGATACATTCATAGAAACAGATGAAAGATTTTATTTTAACATATCTGAAAGTCGGATATTTGAAAAAGTGAAAATTTCAATTCTTCCATATTTAGAAAAAATTGGAATTCTTATTTGTATGTTTCCTGTTGCTGATTTGTCAAGTCTACCTTTTATGGAAACAAAAATTCTCCTATCGATACAAAAAAAGTTTAATGAACTTAATCATCCTGATATAAAATCTATAATATCTTTATGGGAATCTGGTGAAATTTAACATTGTATAATTGTATAAGTAATAGATATTTTTAAATTTCATTTATAATTTAATTTGTAAGTTAAAAACAACCAAAAATGTTCCATTGGATAAATCATAATTCCCTTTATATTATTACTTTTTTATTCCCTATTATTTTATCTATAATTTTTTACAATTATTTCAGTAAAAATAAATTGATATTTTTATCGGTATTTCTATTATTATTAGTGATCTCTATTACTACTAAAATTCTTATAGAACCTGGGAATAAAACTAATTCACTAGAAATAAATTCTATCCTATCTAATGAGAAACCTATGGTTATAGAATTTTATTCACCGAACTGTATGGGATGTGTAATAAGTGAAAAATCATTTTTAGACTTTCAAAAATCATACCCTGAAAGATTTACTACCTTCCAAATTAACATTTCAGATAAAAACTATTCTGATTTAGTTCGAAAATATGAAATTACTTCAACCCCTACCTTTGTGTTAATTCATCAAGGGAAATTAATTGATAAATATGTGGGATTACTTACTAATAAAGAAAAACTTTATATAAGGTTTAAGGATAAATAAATTTATAAAATTTCATTAAGTTTTTCAGCGATTATATCTATTTCAAAATCATTTAAACTATGAACTGTAATATTGATTTCTTCATCATAATTATGTTTCCCTACAAAAATTTTTGGGTCGCCGTTTTCTAAGAATTGCCTAATTTCTTTTGTAGTTGGTCCTTCATAATTTTCCTTTTGAAAAGACAAAACAGTATTTGGACCTTGTCTATTTGGATAATCATCTTCAATATTTATTACCATTCCTTTTTTTGAGTCAATTTTTTCTTTAAGAGTTTCTGCTTTTCCCATCCAAAGTTTTTTTTCTGTGCTTTCGTCTTCTTCAATGAAAAGCTTAAGAGCAGTTATCAATCCTACAACATTTTCTTTGGAAACTTTCATTGGGCGTCCAATCCCTGACCATTCTGGAGTAAGATTTTGAAAGCTATTAATAAATGCTGCATCTATAATTTCTTTAGTTCCAGCTAAAATCCCTGTTGATTGAGGGCCACCGATACCCTTACCACCACTGAAGGCAACTCCATCTGCTCCCAATTCTATGAACTTAGATAAATTTTCCCTTGGAGGAAGCTCTGCTGCTGCATCTACTAAGAAATACAATCCTTTTTCATGTGCTATGTCAATGGTTTCTTTCATTCCAAAACCTTTATCAAAAAAGGGAGCAACAACATAAGCAATAGCACAGGTTTTATCTGTTATTTTGTCGAATAGATTCTCATTTGTGTATTCTACGATTTTAGATCCTGGAATTTCAAAAGAACTATCATATCTATTTCTTTGACCTTTATGTAAAAGGATTTCATTTCTTTTGTGTTCCTTATTGGGTAACTTTTTTGCTTCTTCAACATCTGTACCTGTTAGACAAGCAGCAGACATCAAAACAATAGCAGAAGCGCAACCATTTGTGACCAATGCTCCATCAGATTTACATATTTTAGCAATAAATTTTCCAGCTTCTTCATTTAATTTTTCTAGTTCTATAAATACTGAACTTGCTTCTTCAATTGATTTAATTACTTCAGGTCTCATTATGCTTCCACCTAATGATGTAACCCAACTTTGCGCATTTATAATTGGTTTTATACCCAAATCTTTATAAACATTTGGCCAATTTGTATTTCTCATAATAATTTCCTCATTAAAATAATATTAATAATTAAAACATTAATTTTTATAAATATGGACAATAATACTCAGAAATTTATATTTGTACAGAACCAAATTTCCATAATTTTGCTTGGTTGGGGATTAATATGCTTATTAATGGGTGTAACATTATTTTTTTTTAATAATGACTTTATTAGAGGAATAGGGACTCAATTTCTTATTTGGGGTTTGGTGAATTCTTTAATTGCATTATTTTCAATCAAAAGAAAATCACAGCGTAACTCAAAAAAATTGTCGAAAATATTGTTATTTATCTCTTTTTTAGATTTCATTTATTTAGCAGTTGCAATAGTTTTGATTTTTGAGATATTTATAAATGGTGATTCCGCAGTAGGGCATGGATTTGGTGTTCTGTTTCAAGGATTCTTTTTATTAATTTTTCATACTTATTATGTTATAAGAATTATGAGAATTTAAATTTTTAATTGTTTAAACCTCTTATCATACCTCTGATATACGCCATTTGTCCTAAATGTTGTGATTCTTCAACTATTACGTGCCCTAAAATCCATTTACCTGTGACCTTTCCTCTAGATGGGGAAGAATATGAATTTTTTAGATCTTCTGAGTTTAAATTTTCTATTACCTTGAAAATTTCGACTCTCTCTTCGTTATAATAATTTAGTAATTTTTCCATCTCCATTTTTGGCATTTTTGATATATCTTCTTTATTGTATCCTTTACCATAATCTTCCTGATCTACTCCAAATTTTTCATTCCAATTATTTTTATCCCAAACCGTTTCTTTGCCTCCCACAACAGAATTAATCCATCTATCTTCTACCCTAGCCATATGCCATACCAACCAAGTAATATGATTTGATTCTAGTGAAGGTTGCCAATAGAGCTCAGGTTCTGTAAGTCCGTCCAAACATTTAATTAATCCTTCAAAATATTCATTTAAGGCAGACTTGATAGATTCTTTAAATTCATTCATTTGTTCCTCCCAAAGTTAATACGAATCCTCAATATGATTATTTGATTTTTTTATTTTTTTGGTCCACAAGTTTTCAAGTGTATATCTAGGTCTCCATCCCAATACATTGAATGTTTTAGAGCTATTAAATTTATTGTGAGGAGGCATAGGACTTATAAAAAAAGTTTCAGAGTTTGACTCTAATTTTGATTTGTCTATTTCAACTGCACATCTTATAGCCTCTCCACAGTCAATCCATGAGGTAGTAAAAGGAACCATATCATTATGTAAAACAGCTTTTTCTTCATTTGGGGTAGTAAGATCGTAATGATGTCTCATATTGTAGTAGAGAAGAGTTAAGAGATTTATTCCAAAATAATCTGCATATCTTTCTGCTATTTCTTGACCCAAAAACTTACTTATTGCATAAAGCCTGGTCCCAGGTTGAGGAGGCATTTCTGGATTTAAATTAAAATCCCACTCCTCATATGATTGACCTAACATTTGAAAGTGAGGGCCAGTATTTATAACTCTTTTAATATTATGAATTTTTGCAGCATTCATCATGCTGTAATTCCCTTTTGTAGAAACATCAAATGCGAGTTTTCTGTCATGTCTTAATACAGAAAGATTGATGATACAATCCATACCTTCAGCAGCATTAATTACACCATTAATGTCATCAACGCTCAATTTTAAAAAGTCACCTTGATATTTTTTCGGCGGCTCATTAATATCTGTTAGTAATAATTGATGTTTGTTTTTCAATGCTTTAACCACCCAAGGCCCCAGCATTCCAGTTCCTCCCAATATAAGAATTTTCATTTTTCACAAACTCCTATCAAATTATCAATTTTATTAGTTAAAAATTTTTGACCTTCAAATGTATCTTGTAAGTGAAAATTAATCCAGTTAGGACCTTTCTTTCTTGCAGAATTAAAAGGATTTTTTGTCTGTTTTAACTCTTCTGAACTAAAATCTAAATTTACCATTAAATCAATGGTTTTCTTAAATTTTTCTTCTGATAATCTTTTATCACTATTTTCTCTCAGATCTCCCAGCCTTAGATTTATTACTTCAAATACTTGATCTCTAGCGAATTCCTTACATACTTTTTCTGATAAATTTGCACATAAAAGTTCTGGTTGGTCCAAAGGAAATTTTGTTTCCCAGTTTTCACTAACAGTAAGATTGGCTTCATAATCTTTGTACAATTCCAAAGTAGAAATAGATATAACTTTTTCTACATTTTTTTTCCCTGCTGCAAAAAGCAAATCGTACGTTACTCTAGTGTGATAATCAATAAGCTCCATTTCATCTTTTGCTAAAAACCCTTTAAACCCTATATGGACATAAACATCTATTTTTTCAAAAAGTTTTTCTAGTTCCTTTGGATTTGAATAAATTAAATCTTTGTCATTAATAAAGTTTGTATTGTGTGAAACCAGACAATTTGAAAGTATTTTGGCAATTGATGAACCATTTGAAGAAATCAGTATATTTTTTTTCTTTTCCATTATGAATTTTTCTTATTTAGTTGTTTAATAGTAACTGTAACAACAAATCTTTCAAATATTCAAAGGAAAGTTTAATGAATAAAAGTAAATTTGAAAAAATTAAAAATATAGAAAGACCACAAAAAGAATTGATTGAAAAATTAAAAAAAGTAGGAACAGCCACTGCTTCAGGTGAATTAAATAAATTGGGAATAAAAGATTGTTTCATACAAGGTCCAGTATCGTGGACTCCGGGTAAGGTAATAGCAGGACCAGCAATAACCTTACAATTTTTGCCTATTAGAGAAGATGTATTTCAAGATAATCAAGAGATGGATCCAGAACTTCAATACCATAGACATGCGTTATACATAGCTGAAGAGGGAGATGTTGTGGTAGTAGATGCAAGAGGAAACCTAAGGAGTGGAGTGTTTGGAGAAATGATGCTCACTTATTTTCAAGGAAAAGGAGGAGAAGGGATAGTCATTGATGGAGCTATTAGAGATTTTACGCATGCTAAAGATCTAGATTTAGGAATGTGGCTTCGTGGGGTTACTCCTAATTATCATACACAGACATCAATATTTCCTAATGCTGTAAATATTCCAATTGCTTGTGGAGGGGTACTTGTAAATCCAGGTGACATTATCGTTGCGGATGATGATGGTGCAGTAGTTGTTCCAAAGACGTTAGCAAAACAGTTAGCAGAAAATGCTTCAGGTCATTCAGAATGGGAGATCTTTGCTCGAAAAAAATTATCAGAAGGTGGAGAATTGAAAGATTTTTATCCTAGAATTGCCTGGTCAAATGAAACTGAAAAAGAATATGAAACATGGTTAAATACAAAATGATCATGAGTGTCTTTTCAACGATGTATAATCTCCCGATCCCAACACAAAGTTTGATTCTCTGATAACATAAACCATTAATAAAAATCTAATTAAAAGTTTTTGAAGGTAAAATATGAAAATCACCAAAATTACTCCATATGCTGCAGATTATGAGCAAACATCCAAAAGTAAATTGGGTAGAAAATGGGTGTTTTTAAAAATGGAAACGGATGAAGGTATTCATGGTTGGGGAGAAGTAGGTTCTTCTGTAGCAGTAAGTGAAAATTTTATGGGTACTGCTATCAAAGAAGTTTCTGAAAGTCTTATAGGTGAAAATCCGATGGATACTGATCGGTTATGGAATAAAATTTTTCGTCTTTTTTCTTATATGGGGTCTAGAGGATTTACAACTTCATTAACCGCTGGTTTTGATATAGCTTTGTGGGATATAAAAGGGAAAGTAAGTGGTCTCCCGATATATGATTTACTTGGAGGAAGATATAGAGATCCAGTAAGGCTTTACTGTAATGCTTGGTTTCCAAATTGTTCTACACCTGAAGATTACGCAAAGGCTGCGAAAACTAATTTAGTTGAAAACGGACACAGCGCATGTAAACTTGATCCATTTCTTGAAATGACTCAATTTCATACTATGTATCAAGATGGCTTTATATCACAAAAAGGAGAACAATTAGGATACGATATTGTTGCAGCAGTAAGGGAAGTGGTCGGTCCCGCTTTTGAAATTTTGATAGATGCTCATGGACATTACAATGTCCCTAATGCTATAAGGCTATCTAATAATCTTTTTGAACAATCTAATATAGCTTGGTTTGAAGAACCAGTTCCACCAGAAGGAATAAACGCTTTAAAACAAGTAAAGGAAAATACAAATGCTCCCATTTGTGTTGGAGAAAGACTTTACACTAGAGCAGACTTTATTCCAATCCTAGAAAACAATCTTGCCGATTATATTATGCCTGATACTATCTGGACGGGTGGAATCTCTGAAATAAAGAAAATTGCTACAATGGCTGAGGCATATTATATTCCTATAACTCCTCACGTTATTCCGGGTGGACCAATAGAATTGATTTCCGCAGCACATGTTGTAAGTTCTGTTCCAAATTTTTATAGATTGGAACATTCTCATGTTTTTATTCCTGAACATAATAATTATCTAGAGGAACCTTATTTAATCAAAGACGGACATATTCATTTAAATGATAAACCAGGGCTTGGATTTGAATTAGATGAAACTAAACTTGATAAATTAATATAAAAGTAGGTAATGATAATGAAAATAATTTTATCGGGGATAGAATACGTTGGAACAACTACAATTGCAAATTTATTGAAAGAATGGAAAGTTAAAACTACTGGAACTCCATTTTATGATAATAATTTACATGATCATATGAAAATTCCACATACATCAGGCCATCCAGATGATACAACTCCAGAAGAACAACAACAGATTTTAAACTTATCACCAAAGTTAAAAGAAATGTATCACAGATATCATATGTATTATCATTTGCATCATTATTTTCAAAGAGATGACTTAACTGTGGGTTTTCATATCGAGGAAGCTGTATTAGCTAGAAGATATTATGGTTATGGCTTAGATGGTGAAACATTCGATAGAGAAAATGTTGTATTTGATAGAATTGAAAACAGGATTAAGCAAATCACATCTGATCCGATTATAACGGTTCATATGAAAGCAGAAGTATCAATTATTGAAAAAAGAATGGACTTATTAAAAACAAACCCTGAACATTCTAATAGTCCCCTGAAAAAAGAACATATCAGTGAAGTTATGGCTGAATATAAACATTTTGTAGATAAAAGTAATATTGGTCCTAAGGTTGAAGTTGATACGACAGTAGATACTCCTGAAGAAACATTAAATAAAGTGGTAAAGTTAATCAAACCACATATAAGCGAAGCAGATTTAAATAATCATTAATATTGGAAAGGCTAAAAAATGTTCACTAATTACAAAATCAATGATATCGACAACTTTGAAACACCTGAACATCTGATTTTTGAGTCAAAAATCAATCACAACATTTCAACATTGATTTCTATGGTTCAAGATGTTAATAGATTAGTTCCACATGCAAAGACACATAAGTCCAAAGACATATTGAATCATTTAATTGATAAAGGAATTACTAGACATAAAACTTCAACTATAAATGAACTAGAAATTTTAGGAGAATGTGAACCGCAAGAGCTGATTCTATCATATCCAATAGCCTCAAAAACCAAAGCCCAAAGACTTCAGAAGGTAATAAATAAATTTCCCAAAACAAATTATTCTTCAATAGTTTCATCCATTTATCACGTTGATTTATTAAATGATTTAAAAGGAATCCATGGAGTATATATTGATTTAGATACAGGGATGCATAGGACTGGTGTTTCTATAAATGAACTAGATGAATTACTTGATTTTATTATGAGTAAAAGTAATTTAGATTTGCGAGGAATCCATGCTTATGATGGCCATATGCATGCAGTTAAAAATGACAAGGAAAGATCAATCCTTGCAGGCCAAACACTGAAGGATATAAGAAAACTACAAGAAAAGATCTATTCAGCTTATAAATTTGAAACCTACGATATTATAGTTGGAGGATCTTGGTCTTTTCATTTTTATCTTGATCAAAAAGATATAAAACTTTCTCCAGGAACGTGGATCTATTGGGATGCAACAAATGCCGAACAAAAAGAATTAGATTTTCAAATTGCTGGAGTAGTGTTAGGTCAAGTAGTTGATAATAATGAACACGAAGGAACTGCAACTATTGATATAGGTGCGAAAGCCATTTCTTGTGATCCTCCCACAGAAAAAAGATTGAAATTAATCGATAAACCCAATGCAATTTTGGTTCACCAAAATGAAGAACATGGTGTAATCAAATTGAATGGGGAAAGCTTAAATATTGGTGATTATGTTTTGGCTGAACCAGGGCATGCTTGTACAGTAACTCCAAAATATCCTCATGCAATAAAAATAGATGTAAATGGGGATATATCAGGTAAAATAAATTCAGATGCAAGAGACAGAAAAATCTAAATTTATCAATTCAGTATTAGGTCCTATAGATATAAATACTTTAGGATTTACGCTTTCACATGAACATGTATTAACAGCATCAGCTGGATTAGGAATTTCTTACCCTAAATTAATTGATAAAAATGATTTGATTTCTCGAGCCACCAAAGAATTTATTAAGTTAAAATCATCCGGGATAGATTCAATTATCGATGTGACTACAATGGATCTTGGTAGAGATGTTGAAATATTAAGGGAAGTATCTATAAATTCTCAAGTAAATATAATTTGTGCTACTGGAACTTGGAGAGATATCCCCCGATCTTTTTGGTATTTAAAGCCATCCCAAATCGCAGAATTATATATAGATGAAATAAATGAAGGTATTGATCAAACGCAAATAAAAGCAGGGATAATTAAGGTAGCAAATGATTCTGAAGGAATAACGAAAGAAGGTGAAATTATTTTGAAATCAGCATCAATAACTTGTAAAGAAACCGGAATCCCAATATCAACTCATTCGTATGCTAGAGATAAAGTTGGACTAGATCAAATACGTATCTTCAATTCTGAAAATATAGATATGAATAAAGTTTATATAGGCCACAGTAATGATTCTACTGATGTTGATTATTTGGAAGATATTATACAAAGTGGTGCATGGCTTGGATTAGATAGATTGCCCGGAAGAAATCCTGATTGGAAGAAAAGGGCAGATATTACTTATCAACTAATTAACAGAGGCTTAGAAGATAAAATCATGCTTGGGCATGACTGGAATTATAAATCATTGATTTCAAATTTAAGTGAGCAAGAGAGACAGTCTACCAATCCCGAAGGTTTTTTATTTATCAAAAACAAATTTATACCCCTCTTACAATCCATGGGGGTAAGTGACAAATCAATAAGAAAAATTATGATACATAATCCTAGAAATTTTTTTTCCTAATTGGTTTATTCCCATTTAAAGGTCTTTATTCCAATAATAAAACATACTATTATCCATATGATTATAAGCCCAACTTCTGGCAATAAATCTAATGTGTTTGCTCCATAAAGTGAAGATTCACGCATCGCTGTAACTAGTGGGGACAATGGTAAGTTTTGCCCTATGATTTTAATCCAATAAGGTAAAACATCGTTTTCAAAAAATACTCCTGATAAAAACATCATGGGGAAAGTAATTAAATTTGCGATGGGAGCAGCGTAATCTTCATTGGGTGATGCGCCAGATATTGCTAGGCCTATAATCAAAAAAAGAACAGATCCAAGCAAAGAAAATATTAGAATGTTTACCCAAGCTAAAATACTACCTTGTCCTATATTGATGTTCAGTACTAGTATCCCAATGATAAATAATAAAACAGTTTGAATTGTTATAATTAGTAATCTGCTAGCTAATTGACCTATTAAAAAATGGGCTGAAGATATTGGAGTAGCTTGTAAGCGCCTTAATACACCTTGAGATTTATAGCTTATCAAAGTAAAGACTACTCCTAAAATTCCACTTTGCATTATGGCTAGAGATACTATTCCTGGAACTAAAAATCCTTTGTACCCCTGATTACTATTATTTTTTACTTTTGTTGAAATCTTTTGACTATCATTATTTGCATTTTCAGAATCGATTATTTTTATAATGGAATTTATGGTATCTTGAAATGAATAAGCAATAATTTCTTTTGATTCTTCAAATTCAAGAGTAATCTTTATTTCATTGTTGTAGTTATAATTATCAGGTATGACTAGTACACTATCAATTTTCCCTTCCAAAACTTTTTTTTCAAATATTTCTCTAGTATTTGTTTCAGTTTTGATATATTTTTTTTCAGAAATAGCTTTGATTAATTCTTTAGAATATTCATTTTTTGCACCATCAATTATTCCTAATTTGGAAGGTGAAAACTCTCCAAAACCATAGAAACCTAACCCAATCATCAATACCACAGGAAAAAACAGAGACCAAAAAAATGATTGAGATCGCCTAAAATACATTTTCATGGTTGCTAAAGCAATTATAAGAGCGATTTTCATTAATCTTCCCTCAAATTTTTTCCAGTGAGATTAAGAAAAACGTCTTCTAAGTTTGCATCTTTTATTTTGTGTTCTCCTTTAAATCCTGAATTTAAAAGTTCCAATATCAAATTATTTGGAGTATCAATAGAAATTATTTTTCCTGTATCGATTATTGCTACTCTGTCACATAATTCTTCTGCTTCTTCCATATAATGTGTTGTTAGTATGATCGTTTTTCCTTCTGATCTTATGTTTTTTATTAATTTCCACATGTTTCTTCGAGCTTGAGGATCCAAACCAGTCGTGGGTTCGTCTAAAAAAAGTACTTTAGGATCATTGATTAGGGCTACCGCAATAGACAATCTTTGCTTTTGACCTCCTGAAAGTGGTTTATAAAATGATCCAAATTTATCTTGAAGCTCGACTTTTTCTAAAATAGATTTAGCATCAATTTTTACTGAATAAAAAACTCCAAACATCTCAATAATTTCTACTAAAGTTAACTTGTCGAAAAATGCTGCTTGTTGAAGTTGAACTCCTATGATTTCTTTTACTTTTTTGGTGTTTTTTGAAACATCGATGCCGTTTATTATAGCTTTTCCAGAAGTCTGAGTTCTTATGCCTTCCAATATTTCTACTGTAGTTGTTTTACCTGCACCATTAGGACCTAACAATCCAAATATTTCACCTTCATTAACACTGAAATCTATTCCATTTACAGCTATAAAGTCTTCATATTTTTTTAGTAGCTTTTCGACTCGAATAATTTCTTTTGAAGTCATATTTATTTGATTTTTCTGATCTTGCTTTGCCATTCGAGTGCGGATTCTTGTAATAAAGAAAAAGCCGTTATTGATAATACTCTTGATCCTAATCCATGGAAATGTTTATATTCCTCAAAAAGTTTAGGGCCTGAATGAGTTGCAGCAGATATTTTTCCTTTATCTATAGTCCTTCTTACTACTAATTCTAGATTTTTATCTATTTCTTTTTTATCTGGGAGTCCCATTGACAGGGCCATATCTGACGGGCCTAACCATGTTGCATCAATGCCTTCAACTGATAAAATTTCATCAATATTTTCAACAGCCTCTTGTGATTCAATTAAAGCAAATAAAATTGTATTATCATTTGCAAATTTATAGTATTCTTCAGTTTTTTTTATTAATGAGCCGTATTTATTATTTCTTCCTGTACCATAATTTGAACCTCTTTTTCCTAGTGGAGGATATTTAGCTGCATCTCTTGCTTTAATTGCATCTTCCAAATTATCAATGTGTGGGACGACTATTCCTTTTGCTCCAGCATCTAACATTTTCAATATCAAATGTGGTTCATTTGCTGGTACTCTTACTACAGGAGCTATGCCATATAAATCCGCAGCTCTTATCATATTTTCTGCTTCAGAATCTGTCATTGATCCATGTTCACAGTCTATAAATACCCAATCAAAACCCATTGATCCAAAAAATTCAACCATATGTGGAGAATTTATAGGTATGTTAAGTCCTACAGCAGTTTTTCCTGATTTTATTTGATTTAAAATTTTATTGTATTCCATAATTATCACCTCAATTTATTTTATGTCATATATTTTTACAGCAGTGCCATTAAACATGGTTGATCTTTCTGATTTAGAGAAATTTTTTGAATATTTTTTAAATGCGTTATATAGTACGTTATACGAAAAAGACACTTTATCTACTGGGAAATTACTTTCAAACATTCCTCGATTAGGACCAAACTGTTCAATACAATAATCAAGATAAGGTTTCATTTGTTCCGATAATTCATCTGAGCCTACTGGTTTGTCTCTAAGGTGCCAATCATGCCCAGTAATCGGCATTCCTAATCCTCCTAATTTTATTGAAACATTTGGGCATTCGGATAAATCTGAAATATTTTTTTTCCAAGTTTCAATTACTTCTTCTTTTCTTTGTGAGTAGGGACCAACTTGGAGTAATCCTCCAATATGATCAACAATTATAGGAAGGTCAGGAATTTGTTTTGCTAAATTTAATAGTTGTGGTAATTGATGAAAATACATCCAAGAATCAAATGTTAAACCCATTTTGTTAAGCACTTTAGCCCCTTCAATAAAGTTATTTGTAGACATTTGTTCTTCAAGGTTATAGACAGGGGTAGTTGCAACTTCTTTATTTTTATCCCACGCAACAATATGTCTTATTCCCTTAAATCTATTTGGACTCGCTGAAATTAATGCTTCCAAAACTGGTTCCACTTTTGAACCCAAGTTCAAATTAGCATGTCCGATTATAGAAGAAGCAGCCCTACTTTTCCCATAGACTCCACTTGCACTTGCAGCAGATAGTCCTTGTACAAATTCTACTTCTCCAACAGGTTTGAAATCTTTAGGTGCATTATCGTTATACATTGCCCTTGCTTCTATAAAAACTGTAGATTGAACATTGTGCGTATTTATATCATCCATGAGTTCATGAAGTAGATATCTTTGGTAGGGAAGACGTTCATTTCTATAATCCCAAAAATGATGATGAGGATCGCAAATAGGCATTTCTGGCTCGATCGTTTCCTCTTTAGTTAATGCAAGCCAATCATTTCCTCCGTAAGGCATATATATCTCCACTTTTATATATTTAATGTTTTTTTTTATCATATAATGTTCTACAAATAAAATAATCATTAGAAGATTTGTTTTTATATGAAACAAAACATAAACTTCTTTTTTATAGGAAAATTATTGGCAGATCATAGAATAAAAATTATAGATCCCCTTACTAATAAGCAGCTTTTTCTTGACGACTATGCAATTGAGAACCTTGATGGATTAGTTAAGGTTTTACATCAACCTAAGAAATGCGGAACCATTATAGCCCCAGATAGATCAAAGGAACAAACGCTGGTGCAGAGTTCTACTTCTCCAAATTGGAACCCAGATATTAATCGGTGGGAATGGTGGTATGCTGGATTTTATGATGAAGCACCTGTTCAAGGGCCAGTTGATCCGGTGTGGGGAGAGTATCACTATACTACTTCTATTGATGGAATAAACTGGGAATATCCAACACTTGGTCTTTACGAATGGAGAGGGTCTTGGGAAAATAATCTTGCATATCACTCCAGACTTGACTTCATAAGAAGAAGAGGTGAAAAAAATCCACCAGGTATTGAAGAAAGACGTTTTCATCACATTGTAAGGGATCAAAATGATCCAGATGAAACCCGTCGTTACAAAGCATTATTCAGTAATTCTGATAACCAAAGAAGATACCCAGCTTTCTCTCCTGATGGTTTCAAATGGTTGTTCCCATATGTAGATGGGATCTATAGTGAAGACACTTCTCAGATGATTTTCGACAACATTCAAAATCAATTTGTCGCTACAGTAAAAAAAAGAACTGAGTGGGGACGATCTCTATGGCTTTCAACGAGTAAGGACTTTTTAGAATGGACTGATCCTCAGTTAGTCCTCCATACGGATGAGATTGACCAGATAAACCGAAAAGAAAGAATAAAAAAAGCAGTCGAAGATCCTGATTATCTTTCTCCTCCTACAATAGATTCAGAAGCAAACTATATTGCACAGCTTTATATGATGCCTTTGATGACCTATGAGGGAATATATGTAGGTTTTCCATTATTGTTCAATCCAGCTGGTCCCGACTTGCCACAAATGAATCACTGTGGTCTAAATCAAACTGAATTGGCCATGTCTCGAGATCTATATCAATGGAAAAGAGTAGCTGATCGGTCAATATTTTTGGGAATTGATCCTTGGGATGGAAAAAATTACGATACATGTCAAGTAGCCGTTTGTGGATCACCCATAGTAAGAAATAATGAAATATGGATTTATTACGAAGGAGCAAGATTTAGAGGTGTTAAAGAAAGTTATCCTGAAAAATTTCGTCCATATTTCAGAGATATGGGTGCATTAGAATTGGCTAAACTCAGACTAGATGGCTTTGTTTCACTGACTGCAAAAAATGAAGGAGAATTTCTAACTAAGCCATTTAACGTGACTAATGAAACACTAAAAATTAATGTGAACTCATCAAAAGGGCAATTAGTTGTAGAGATTATAGATGCAAAAACGTTAGAGCCATTACCTAACCTTTCTTTCTCAAATTCTGATCCTATAATATCTGACAGTATAGATACTTTGGTTACTTGGAAAGGATTATCACTTCTAAACTATAGAAAACCCGTTAGAGCAAGGTTTAGAATGCAAAAGTCAGAGATATATTCTTTTTGGACAGAAAAGAAAGAATAACGATAAGCTGTTAATATTCTTCATAAAGGTTAGTTACTGTAGGTTATAATTATAATTAGCTATTATTTCCTATTTTGCAGTTTCTTTATTGCTAGAGAAAATAACTAGGAGATAATAGCACCATATAATTTAACTCCATTATTTCTAGAATATGCTACAACTCAAACCAATGCATATAGGCCTACTCTTTATTTTTCTTTTAGCATTATTTATTCGGTACATAATATTCAATTAACGCGTTTAATCTTAAATAAGAAATTCTAGTTATAAATTCATGATTCTATTAATATCATCAATCAGACTTTCTATATTATTTTTTTTTTATCATATAATGTTCTACAAATTAAAATAATAATTGGAAGTATTGTTCTCATATGATAGATAAATTAAACTTGTTACTTCAATCTGAAAACCAGAAATATTTGGAAAATACAAAAAATTCTTTTGAAAAGCATAAAGTTTCAGAAAATTTTATGCCTGGTGGAAACACCCGAACTACTCAATGGATGGATCCTTATCCTTTTTATGTTGATTATGCCAATGGCTTACATATTCAAGACTTAGATGGAAATCAATATCTTGATTTCATGTTAAATGCAACGACTCTAATCTTAGGGCATGCTCCAACTGAAATCGTGAACACTCTTTCCAGGCAAATAAAATTAGGAACTGTATATAGTGCTCCCACAGATGGACAAGCAAAACTTGCTGAAATCCTAGTAAATAGAATACCTTCTATACAAAAAATCAGATTTACTAACTCAGGAACTGAAGCAACGATGATGTCACTAATGGCAGCAAGATCTTATACAAAAAAAACTAAAATAGCCAAATTTGAAGGTGGTTATCATGGAACTCATGAACACGTTTCGGTCAGTGTTTATCCTAAAGAATCTGATTTGAATTCTGAAACTAATCCTGGTGTACCAGAATATAGTTATCAACCCAAAAGTATTTTAGATGATGTAATAGTTTTGCCATACAATGATGTTGAAAAATGTAAGAAACTAATTCATGAATATAAAGATGATCTTGCATGCATAATAATGGAACCCATAATTTCTAATTTTGGATATTTACCCTTAGATTTACATTTTTTGAAATTTATAAGAGAAATTACTAATGAATTAGGAATTGTTTTAATTTTTGATGAAATTCAAAGTTTTAGAGTTGCAAAGGGGGGTGCCCAAGAAGTATTTGAAGTAATTCCGGATATCACTACCTTGGGAAAAATTATAGGAGGAGGACTTCCCATAGGTGCCTTTGGAGGAAAAGAAGATATTATGGATTTGTTTAATCCTAGTAGCCCGAACTATGATATTGCACATGCTGGAACTTTTAATGGTAATCCCTTGACTATGGAAGCTGGAGCTTCTGTGATGAATGCACTTACTGATGAAAAATATAGTCAAATGAATCTTTTAGGGGAGCAATTACGTAAACAACTAAAATCTGTATTTGATGAAATAGACTTAAAGGTCCAAGTTACAGGATATGGTTCTCTCTTCGGGATAAATTTTAATAAAAATACCATTAGAGACTATAGGTCTTTTATAAAAAATAATACTGAAATGACAAAAATTTTGTTTTCTTATATGCGTAATAACGGTATTTTATTGCAAGTTAAAAATGCAGGAGCATTAAGCACTTTGATGACCCAAAATCAAATAGAATTATTGGTTAAAAACAGTAGAGAAATTGGGTTAAAAATAAAGGAAAGTTTAGATGAATGAAATAAATCTTAAAGGAAGAACAGCTATTGTTACTGGAGCTGCACAAGGTTTTGGACTTGCTATTACTAAAAGATATTTAAAATCTGGAGCAAAAGTTATCATGTGGGATATTGATGAAGAATATCTTCATCAATCCTATAAAGAGATCAATAATTCCAAAAATTGTTTTATTAACATTGTTGATGTGACAGATTCAAATCAAGTAAAAAATGCAATACAAGAGTCAATTCAAGATTTCAAAAATATTGATATTTTCGTCAATAATGCAGGGATTACTGGTCCAAATATTGAGACATGGGATTATGAAATAGACGATTGGAAAAAAGTGATTGACTTAGATTTAAATGGTGTATTTTATTGTTGCAAATATATTGTTCCTCATATGATCCAAAACAATTATGGAAGACTAGTAAATATAGCTTCTATTGCTGGCAAAGAAGGAAATCCAAATGCAGTTGCCTACAGTTCTGCAAAATCGGGAGTCATTGCATTAACAAAGTCATTAGGTAAAGAATTGGCAGATTATAATATCGCAGTTAATTGTGTGACACCGTCCGCTGGTAAAACAAGAATATTTGATCAAATGACTGAAGAACATATAGGATATATGCTTTCTAAAATACCTAGGAAAAGATTTATCAAACACGAAGAAGTAGCATCTCTAGTATCATGGTTGGCGAGTGAAGAGTGTTCATATTCTACTGGTGCCGTTTTTGATTTGAGTGGTGGTAGAGCCACATACTAATAGACATACGATTAGAATTTATTTTTCAAAGAAATTATTATTTATAAATGGAAATTTATGTTAATAATTTTAGTCATAAGAAATGTATAATATGTTTGAAATATCGCAAAATGAGAGATTATAAATATCCAAAAAGATCTGACTCATTTTATCAAATAGATGTTGAAAAAATTTGTTTCAATTGTTTTATGTACGGGAGATAAAATGCATTATAACTATTCAATTATAGAAACTCCTATAGGTAGTCTGTCTATATTGGCTGATAATAATAGTCTAAAAATGTTGAAGTTTTCTGATTCATTTCAATCTTTCGAAAAAAAAATCTCTATGCCAATAATTTTAAGAAAAAAAAATATAGTTCTTAAAAATGTAGAAAAACAAATACAGGAATATTTCAGAAAAGAAAGAAAAAAATTTGATATACCTTTAGATATTTCTTTAGGAACAACTTTCCAACAAACAGTATGGAAATCTTTGATAGATATAGAATATGGTTCTTTAGCATCTTATGCCGATATTGCAAGGAATGTAAAACGCCCAAAAGCTTATAGGGCAGTAGGGAATGCTAATAATTCTAACCCGATTTCTATAATTATTCCTTGCCACAGAGTTGTGGGGTCTAACGGAAATTTATCTGGATACGGAGGAGGAATTGATAAGAAAAAATTCTTAATAGACTTGGAAGAACAAGATGATTGATAAGAAATTTAAATTACTACTTGTTTTTGCTCACCCAGATGATGAAACAAGTGCTTGTGGAGGGATGATAATTAAATATTCTAAACTTGGGCATAGTATTGACGTATGTACGACTACGAATGGTGATAAGGGAGATTTAGGAACAGGTGATTTAAAAATACTTAGAAAAGAACTTGGGAAATTTAGAGAAACTGAACAAAAGAAAGTATTAGAATTTTTGGGAGCCAATGCACCTTTTCAATTAGGTCATGGAGATCAAGAATTAGAAAAAATGTCTCCGGGTGTTTTATCTGAACAGATTTATAATGTTTACAAGAAAGTAACTCCAGATATAGTAATCACATTTGGACCTAAAGGTTTTTCCGATCATACAGATCACATTGAAACCCATAAAGCTGCTACGGCTGCATTCAATCTTTATAAAAAAGAAAATAACCATAGTAAACTTTTTTATTTAGCTGCAAATCGAGACTTCGTGAAAAAATTTAATATGATTTTAAGTGAGATTGAAAAATCCCCCACTCATAATATAGATATATCATTGGAATCTAGAAAAAAAATTTCAGCTTTGAAGCTGTATAAAAGCCAAAAAGATGCTCAGGATCTGTCAGAAATGTTTTTAACTTTATACAAAGAATTTGGTGCCATAGAATCTTTCGTTCAAATTTATCCAAAAATTCGTGTTGCAAAGAATAAAATAATCAGAACATCAATTTTGCATTAATTGCTTGTTTGTTGAGTCCAGAGACCCAATTTATCCTCAACAAAACTATTACGAAAAACACCATTTGGATCATATCTAGAACATATATCTCTAAATGTATCAATCTTAGGATAAAGTTGATCCAAATGCTCACTGGTTTGTGGGAACCACTTGCCCCAATGTATTCTCGCCCGAAATATCTCAAACATACTATTTGATAAAAAAGTTGCCAATGTATAAAATTCATCTCTTGGTTCTTGGTAAGTTATAAAGCTAATTGCGTACCAATCTTCAGATACACCTGATGCCATAGAAATTAATGTATCATCCGGCATTATCCTACGAAAGCAAATTGGATAGTGATGAGTAAAGCGTCCTTTAATTGAAGATAGTGAGTCCAACAGTTGTGCTTTTTCTAGACTCTTATTGGTTAATTCTGACAAGTGATGATTACTATTATCTGCGTATTGCAAAATATCTTTAACAAAAGCAGCTGCTTCAAGTACACGAGATCGAACGACAAAAGCTTCAAGCTCTAAATGCCGAAACAATTCATGCTTCATCACAAGTGCCCGGTCACTTCTATCAGTGACTACCCAATTTTGAAATACAAGAGAGGGCACAATAGAACGAAAAAAGAAGCGAATTAATCGCCTGCTTCTCAGAATTGATACAATCATCTTCATAATCAAATGCATACCGAGATCGATAACAAGAAGCCAATATATACGATAAATAGCAGCGAGACCTCGACGTCGTAATTCAAGAGAAACAAGGCGCTTTTGGATAAAAAATTTCCAAGAGTGTGGCATTAAAAAAAATTGTTGCAAGGGCGATTCCTTCTCCAATGCAAGCACCTCTTCGATTGTGTCACGAAATGTGGCTTTCTCTTGAACATAATATTGAGGAATACAAGGGAGTGTCATCTCAACAACGACTCCAAGACACCCAAGAGAACACCTTGCCGCCTGAAGTGCTACACCTTCAGTAATATCTTCAATCTTCGCATATTTACCATTCTCGTCGAAACAAGCGACTTGTACTGATTGGATATAGTGTGACAGACTATGTTTTCCAGAACCATGAGTGCCTGTAGCAGTTGCACCAGCAATCGTTTGCTGGTCAATCAAACCGACTGAGGGTATGGTTAGTCCTTTTCGGTTTAGCTCTGCTAACAACTTTTTAACTTTACAACCAGCCCCTACAGTAACACTAGTTTCATGATTTTTTTTCTGTATTTTGACATAGTCGAAATGACTCATATCTATTAGGACATCTTCTGTTTCAATCAGGCTACTCCATGAGTGCTTTGAAGCAACAACTCGAATTTTTCCATTTTTATGATTTTCAAGAATGTCAATCAACTCATATTTATTGATTGGAGAGTAAGCATGTGATGGCTTGAAACGTAAATTGCGTCCAAAGTTTTGTACGAGTTTAGATTTAGTAATAAATTTATCCTCCAGCTATAGAAACTTTTGTTTTCATTTTGTGATTTAAAAAATTTAGTCCCAATTGATAACAAACTTCCCAGGGGCACCCTTAGAAAATTCTTTATAAGCATTTGGTGCATCTTCTATATTTGAACGAGAGGTAATAATTGAATCTAGTGGAACTTTTCGTTCAGCAGTAAACCTAGCTGCTTCAGACAATCCAAAAGTAGAGAATGTCCATGAACCTAACATAGTCAAATGTCTATGAATAATGTGTGGAGTAGGTTCGTATGTTACTTCTCCACCCTCGCCAACAAGACATGTTTTTCCAAATACCCTAGTTGATTCGACTGCTGCAATTCTTGTTACTGAAAGTCCTGCTGCTTCCAGCGTTGAGTCAGCTCCATTTCCATTAGTAAGTTCCTTAATTTGTTCGGGAGCGTCTCCAGAACTTGCGTTGACTGTTTTCCACGCACCAAGATTAGAAGCCATTTTTAGTCTTTCTGTTGAAATATCTACTGCAATTATTCTTGCTCCCATTTCGTTGCCAAATATTGTTGCAGCTAACCCAACTGGGCCTTGTCCAAACACAGCAAAAGTTTCTCGACCAGATATCTCAAGTTTTTTAAGTGCTTGAAATGCAGTACTGGCTCCACATGCAAGATAAGCACCAATTTCAAATGAGAGATCATCAGGAAGTGGAACACAAGTTGATTGGTGGGCAACCATATAGTCACCATGTCCACCATGCATTGAACGTCCATAATATTCTTTTTTATCAGTTACTTCACAAAGTTGTTGCCAGCCAGTAAGGCAATAGTCACACTTCCGACATCCTTCATAATGATGTTGAATTATTCGGTCACCTACTGATAAACCTTTAACATTTGGGCCAAGCTCTACTATTTCTCCACAAGGCTCGTGTCCAGGTCTTCTTAGTTCTCCATTATGTTCATTCGGTGATTTATCGCGATATGACATGAAATCAGATCCACACAGGCCTGAAGATCTTAATTTGATCAAAACTTGTTCTGGCCCTGGCTCGATATCTGGGTAATCAATTACTTCAGCAATACTATTTCCTTTGAAAGCTATACCTCGCATAGTATTAACTCCTTTGTTTATAAGATTATGAATTATTGAAAATTCTATAATTTATTCTTGGCTTATAACAGAGAAAAGATGTCTTTATATAGTTAAATTGAAGGATCAATTTTATATTTTTCTACTTTATTTTCGTCAATTTCTATACCCAGACCAGGCTTTTCGGGAAGCTCATATTGACCTTCAGATGCATCAAAATTATCTGAAAGTATCATGGCCTTAACGGCGTGTCCTTGTTCTGAATGTTCCATAATCATGAAGTTAGGTGTTCCTAATGAAAATTGAAGTGTTGCAGCTATTGATACAATTCCTCCTCCTCCAACGTGTGGAGCAACAGGGATGTTATATAACTCAGCTATTGTTGCGATTTGTTTTCCTCCGGTAAGTCCAGTCCTTGCTATATCAGGCATTGAAATGTCATAAGCTCTTTTTTCAAATATTTCTCTCATTTCATACTTTGTTCTTGTCCATTCTCCGTTAGCTATTGGCATGTCTAAAGATCTAGATATTTCACATAGCCCAGGGATGTCTATCGGATCAGATGGAGACTCCAACCATAATAAGTTTAATTTTTCTAATTCTTTTCCAAGTTTAATAGCGTTGAAAGTGTCAAAACCCATATGTACATCTGCCATTATTCCAATTGAATCTCCAACTCGTTCTCTAACTTTTGCAGCTATTTCTACAGTCGTTTCTAGATCTTCTTTTAAATGCATTTTAAGAAATTTATATCCTTTACCTACTGACCACTCAGCTTGGTCTGCAACTTCTTCTGGATGAGTTCCTCCTATACCGTTATATAGAGGAACTTTTTTTCTGTGAATCCCGCCCATACTTTGACACGTTGGCATATTTAATGCTTTTCCTATAGCATCCCATATTGCTATATCAACTCCACAAATAGCATCTATATAAAATCCTGTGTAATGACCTCTTTCTCTTTTGGCTGAATAATTCTTATGCCAAATAGCTTCAACATCAAAAATATTTTTACCAATAGTTAGGGGGGTAACTATATCTGCAATAATTGTGGCAGTTGTATTTGGACTTACAGGCGATTGAGCTTCTCCCCAGCCTATAATCCCTGAATCTGTTTCAATTTTTACTACAGTAGTTTCATGAAATTTGGAGTAAATAGAAGTATTAGAACCTTCATCAACGTAATAAATACCCATATCTTTTATTTCTGAGTCGTAAGTTCCTAGAGCTTTGGCATCTAAATGTCTTTTTTTATCTTTGTTCTGCTTTTTGAATTCCTGTTTCTCGTAATTTTTTGCAGGGAGATCCTTATTAGCTAGCATTGCAGTATTTAGATTTTTGGTATTTATTTTTCTACCATCATCTGATTCATTTGGAATTCTTATTGGAAATGCAGTTATATTAGTTATTTTCATTTTTATTTATTTAGGACATTTATCCTAATACTCATTTGTATCAAAAACCATATTCATTTCAGTCCATGAATCAAGTTTACCAGATTCTAGCTTCTTACCCAATTTACTCATAATAGAGGACCACTCTTTGACCTTCGGCATAGGGGGTTCTATATGAATCCCATCACTAAGATCAAAATCTTTATCTACCTCTAACAACATAACTAATCTGTTTTCGCTATTATATATTCTCATTCTACCTATTGGTCTATTTGTTAGGTCATCTATCACTTCTGGCCACACATTGGCATGATAGTTAATGTATTCTTGAATAATTGATGGATTTTCTTCTAAAGCCATATTAAGCACTAACATTTTTTTTTCTGTCATTTTCTTCCTCGTTCATTAATTGTTAAATAGATTTTTTTATTACTATTATCTATTAAATAAATAATTTCAAAACAAATTCCCCAATTTTTAACCGGTCATTGAATTATTCTCACTGTAGTCAAGCTGATAAATATTTTATAGTTGTAATTATGGAAGAAAGATTTATATATAAAACTATAAAAGAGGCAAAAGTGGATTATGTTTTAAAAGGTTGGTCTATAGAACTTGATCGAGAAGATGCAGTTGTAGTTTCAAAACAGAAAACAATATCACACGTCTTACATGCAATCTTAACTTTAGCTACTGGATTTTGGGGAATAGTTTGGATCATTATTTATTTGACCAAAAGTAGTGAAAGACACATTATCACCTTTGATAAAGAAACTAAATTTGTAAATATTCAAGCTTATGATTAAACAATACATGTTACAGGAGCATATGGTTCGGCAATAACAAATTTAGTGTCCTATCATTTTTGAAACCCCGTATATTAACAGCTGGTACCCCGTACGAGATTCGAACTCGTGATCTCCACCTTGAGAGGGTGGCGTGTTAGGCCGCTACACCAACGGGGCATGGCTGCCGATCCAGGATTCGAACCTGGGCTCTCAGATTCAGAGTCTGATGTCCTACCGCTAGACTAATCGGCATCACCGATTACTATTTTACTATATTTGATTCTAAACTATTGATTGATTAACGACTGTCCTAAGTTCGCTTCTAAGTGCATCTCTTTCAAGAAAATTCATTATCTGAGTCATAAAAACCACATTAATTTTTTCCACAGGATCAACCCAAAATGCAGTACCAGCTGCGCCACCCCATGCGAATTCTCCTAAAGAACTAATATTCTTATTCCTCACAGGATCAATTACCACAGAGCCACCTAAACTGAACCCAATTCCTTCGAAAAGAGTCTCGCTCCATCTACCTTTAGCAATTTGAGATAAATCAACATTTTTTTCTAGTTGATTAGACATCATCAATTCAGTAGTTTTTTTACCTAAAATGGTAGTTCCATTTATAGTTCCTTTATTTTGGAGCATGTTACAAAATTTCATATAGTCATCAATTGTTGATAATAATCCACCTCCACCAGAAAAACTTTTGGGGGTATTAGAAAAAGCACTTGATTGAGAGTCATCAGAGAGTTTATAACCACCATTTTTTGCATCGCATACATAGCAACTTGCAAAACGTTCTTTTTTTTCTTCGGGAATTGTGAAGGATGTATCATTCATATCAAGTGGGTCTAGAATTGTTTCTTTGAAAAACTCGAACAAAGTTTTATTAGTTATTCTCTGTATTATGAATCCCAAAATATCTGTAGAAATAGAGTAATTAAAATGTTCTCCAGGAGAAAATTCTAATGGTATATCCGCCAAAAGTTTAATGTATTCATCGGGATCTAATTTATCTCCTTGAGCTATCATTATGCCTTTATTTCTATACATTTCATCTACAGGAGTTTCATGTGTAAAATGGTAAGTTAAGCCTGATCTATGAGTTAATAAATCATGTATAAGCATTTTTCTATTTGGAGCTTTTGTTTTGAAATTATTTTTATCTCCTGATTCATAAACTTTCAAATTCTTCCATTCAGGAATAAATTTTTCTACTTCATCACTTAAATGAATCAATCCTTTCTCAAACAATGACATGATACAAACACTGGTTATAGGCTTAGTCATAGAGTAAATTCTGAAGATGGTATTTCTATTAATCGATTTTTCCCTTTCAACATCCATAAACCCTTTTTCGAAATAACCCACCTCTTCATTATTTTGAGAAATCAAAATTGAAGATCCTGGTAAATGTTCTGTAACGTATTTATCTAATAAATATTTATTTAGATAATGTAATTTTTTTGGAACAATTTTAGACATTATATTTCGGTGTAATCTCCATATTTATTCTCAGATTTTATACTGGGTTTACACCAAAAAACTATTAAAATTATTACACCAACAAATCCCACTAAACCAAATAAATTAATTATGGAGTTAGGATCTTGAGTACTTCCAGGAACCAAAAAATCCAAAACTTGAATCATATAAACAGGAAATAAAATCAATTGCCACCACCCAGTTTTGTTTATGTCATGTAGGCGTCTCGAAGCTACAGCTAGTGAAGGCGACAAAAGTGCTAAAAATCCTAAAAATGAAAAAATTCCAACAAAGGAATCTGATAATATTCTTCTTGAAGCTGTATCTAATAAAAGTGTAATAATCGATACGATCAAACCAAATAAAGCAAACCACCAAAATTCAGCCCTTTTGGATCTTCCGTGGAAATTTTTATAGTCTATAAGACATTTAATAACTGCAATTTTAAAATTCATTTATTTCTGCATATTTCTAGGAGATAAAAATCTCCTCGATTTGAATAGCCAAATTGTAATCTTTTTCAGTGATGGCGTTTTCAGAATGAGTAAATAATACTATTTCAACTTTATTATAAACATTTGTAATATTTGGATGGTGATCTTCCTTTTCTGCTATTTGAGCTATTTTATTGATAAATTCAATAGCACTTAAAAAAGAATCGCATTCATAAGATCTAAATAATTTATTATCTTTAATTTCCCAACTATGTGGTAGTTTGCTCAATCTTGTTTTTCTCCTATAATGAATATATTAATTCTATTTTATTTATAAAGGATTTCAAATGATAGCTGAAGACATTAAAGATTTTAAGGGTTTTTTTCCTGCGAATCCTACTCCTGTGTTTCAAGGAGAGGGAGTTAGAGAAGATGCTTTAAGAGCAATTTTAGAATATGACATCAAAAATGGGGCAGGAGGTTTTTGGTTAGCAGGCACAACAGGAGAGGGCCCAATATTGAGTGAGATACAGCGTCGTGAAACAGCTGAGATAGCAGCAGATGTTTGTAAGGGGAGAGTTAAAACCATTATGCATGTTGGCGGTATTACTACAGAACTTTCAATAGCAGGAGCAAAGGCCGCTAAAGATTCTGGTTGCGATGCAATTTGCCTTTTACCACCTTTTTTATATCCTACTGATGAACAGGGTGTTATTGATTTTTATAAAGAGGTTTCAGATGCATGCGAAAACCTTCCTTTTTTTGTCTATAACTTACCTCAAATAACAGGAATTGAATTTGTACCAGGTAGCGCAAATGCACCTGGGCAAGTATCTATGGATAAAGTCATTACTGAAGTCCCCAATGTGGCAGGATTGAAACATTCTGCAGCTAACCAAGCTCTTATCCCTGTTTTTGCCTCTATGGGACTTGCGTGTTTTTCTGGGAATGGCTTTTTACCTTTACCTTCATTAACTTTAGGTGCAGTCGGAACTGTAGATGCTCCATTGTCAATAATTCCTAAGGTTTATAACGATTTATATAATGCGTGGATAGCTGGAGATATTAAATTAGCTGAAAATAAACAAAAAGAAGTTACTACAAAAATTAGTGTACTGAAATCTTACAATTCAGCTGCTGATGCTTCAAAGGCCCTATTGTCTGAAATTCTTGAAATTGATTGTGGAAGGTCAATTTTACCTAATAGAAGACTTACAGATTCTGAGATTAAAGAACTTATTTCTAGAGCAAAAGAAGTCGAATTAATTTAATAATTGCAGACCATTTCGACTAGATTTTCTGCATATGTTGTAGAGGATTTTATTCTTGCTTCTGCTTGATCAATATTATTTACTGTTAGAACTCCAAAAATTATAGGCTTATTTTTTTCAAGGCTTACTTTTTGTATGCCATAAGTAGTATTTTCAGCTATATATTTATAATGATCAGTTTCACCTTTTATTAAGCATCCTATGGCAATGATTCCATCAATATCTTGGTCAAGTATTTTATTACATGCTAAAGGGATTTCAAATGAACCTGGAACAGTATAATTTATGATATTTTTAACCCCTAATTCTTTCAATTTTTTCTCACTATTGATGGCCATTTTTTCAGTAATGTCAGAATTGAACCTTGCTCTTACTATGGCAACTTTTATTTCTGAAGGATCATTAATGAAATCTACCGATTTTCCAGATTCTTTATTCAATATGATGTCCCATTTTAGAACTTTTAATTTTTAGATATTCTTTGTTTTCAGGTCTAGCACTTGTATTTAAAGGAACCGTCGATAGTATTTCTAATCCAAAGCCATCAAGACCTACAACTTTTTTTGGATTATTAGTTAAAAGATTAAATTTCCTAACACCTAAATCTCTTAATATTTGAGCTCCAATCCCGTAACTTCTAAGATCCATTGGGAACCCAAGAGACAAATTAGCATCTACTGTGTCTAAGCCTGTATCTTGTAAACTATATGCTTTGATTTTATTTAATAATCCGATTCCTCTACCTTCCTGTCTCATATAGACGAACACACCAGATTCAGAATTAGAAATTTTTTCTAAGGCTGAATCTAATTGATCTCCACAATCGCATCTTATTGAGCCTAATATGTCTCCAGTTGAGCATTCGGAATGAACCCTGACGAGAGATGGTTTATTTGGATCAACTTCCCCTTTTACTAATGCGATTGGTTCTGATTTATCTACTGATGATTTAAATGCGTAAACTGTGAAATCTCCATATTTTGTTGGTAATTTCGCACTAGCTATTTTTTCAATTAATTTTTCTTTAGCAATGCGATACGCGATGATATCTTCAATAGATACGATTGGTAGATTGTATTTTTCAGAGATTTTTGTTAAATCATCTCCTCTAGCCATAGTACCATCTTCATTCATGACCTCACATATTACTGTAGCAGGAGTTTTACCAGACAATTTAGCAAGATCAACCGATCCTTCTGTATGTCCAGCTCTAACTAAAACTCCTCCTTCTTGATATTTAAGAGGAAAAATATGTCCAGGTTTTACAAAATCCAATGGCTTAGCATTTGGATTACTTAATTTTTTTACTGTAATAGCTCTATCTTTTGCAGAAATTCCTGACTCTATTCCTTTAGATGCATCAACAGATACAGTAAAAGCCGTATTCATCGATTCTGTATTTTGAATGACCATAGGATCAAGGTCTAAATTCCGTACTATCTCACCTGAAAGAGGACAACAAATTAATCCCCTAGCTACCGTTGCCATAAAATTAATATCTTGAGGGTTACAATCTTGTGCAGGTAAAGCTATGTCGCCTTCGTTTTCACGACCTTCGTCATCGACGATTATTACCATTTTTCCTTTTTTGAAGTTTTCTATGGCTTTTTCAACAGAATGCATCTGTTTATTAGAGGGTCCTTTTGTATTTAATTTTTTTTCCATAACATTAATTCTTCATTATTTGTTCTACGTATTTTCTAATATATCTAGCATTTATGTCAGTTTCTATATTAACAATTTGATTCTTTGATAAATGTCCTAATGTGGTAATATTCATTGTATGAGGGATTAGTGATATTGCAAACTGATTGTTATCTATACTAACTATCGTTATACTCGTTCCGTCTATTCCAATGTATCCTTTTTCAACAATATTATCGATTATATTTTTATCAGTTTCAAAAATCACTTCGTTACTATTTTTTAGTACATTTATTTTTTTACAAACAGCGATTCCTTCGATGTGACCTTCTAATAAGTGTCCCCCAATTCTTTTATCATAAGAGGCTGCTCTTTCTAAATTTACAGTAGATTTTTCGATACCAAATTCAAAACCAAAAAAAGTTTTGCTTTTTGTTTCTTCTGTTAATTGAAAATGTAATGAATTATCTGTAATAGAAGTTATTGTCAGGCATATACCTGAAACCGAAATAGAATCACCTATATTAGAACCTTCAATTACCTTTTTGCATTCTATTACTAGGTCGTTTTCTTTGATTTTTTTTATTTTGCCTATTTCTTCTACAATTCCTGTAAACATTTTATATATCAATTTCTCCAGTAAACAAAAAATCTCCACTTATCTCTTCTATTGTAATATTTTTTAGTTTGGTATGGTTATTCATATTTGTTATTCCCAATCCTCCTATTGGATTTGGGGCATTCTGTCCTCCAAAAATTTTTGGAGCGATAAATGTATAAAGCTTATTGATTAAATTATTATCAAAAAAAGCACCCGCTAGTGTAGAACCTGATTCTACCAAAATACTATTACACCCCAAGTTATATAGAGTGTCTACAACATGATTTAAATCTATTGAGTTTTTACATTTATAATGTTTGATATGTGAGGGTAAATTATTTACTTTGACTTTATGGTCTGTAAACCATAACACTTTTCCAAATTCATTTTGATTGAAAATTCTATAATTATTATTAAGTTGACCTTTATGATCAAGGACGACTCTATATTTAGGTCTGTTTAAATATTTATTACTTTCTCTTACCGTTAACAAAGGATCATCTGATAAAACACTATTTATTCCAGTTATAATTGCATCAGAGTATTTTCGAATTTGGTGTACTCTTTTTCTAGATTCTTCATTTGTTATCCATTTGGATTCGTTGTTTGTTGTCGCAATTTTTCCATCAATAGTCATTGCAGTTTTTAATGATATATAGGGTTTTTCATGTATTATTTTATGCTCGTAAGATTCATATAATTTTTTACATTCAAAAATTGAATTTTCATCCCATTTATGATTTATTTTTATCCCTGCTTTAATTAATTCTTCAAACCCTTTACCATTAACTTTGGGATTTTTATCTATAATTGGACAAGATACCTCATTTATACCAGATTCGATAATTAATTTAGTGCAAGGAATTCCTTTTGAAAAAAAATTATGAGGTTCTAAAGTACAATACAAAATTGAGCCATCAGTATTATTTTTTGCATTTTTAATTGCTAATGTTTCAGCATGATCTTCTGGTGATGGCAGGGTATTACCTTCTCCAACTATTTTACCTTTAGATACAACTATGGCTCCAACGGCAGGTCTTGGTGAGACTAAACCAATGGATTTTTTTGCCAACTCAATTGCTCGATTCTGAAATTTTATTTCATCCATTTAATCTTTTTTTGAAATATGTTTTTCAAAATCCTTAAAAACCTTACTTGCTGTTGGATCTATTTGTCCTTGGTATCTACTGGATAACTCAGGAGAACCATATGGTTTTTCTACCTCGGAAGTCATTGTTTGAAAAGATATTTGCCCGATTCTCATGCCATAGTAAAGAGTTATGGGCAATCTTGATACATTTGCCAATTCCAAAGTTAAATTTCCATCAAATCCTGGATCTACAAATCCTGCAGTAGAATGAATCAATAGACCTATTCTACCTAATGAACTTTTTCCTTCTATCCTAGCAACCATATTTTTTGGAATTGAAATTTTTTCCAAAGTGGATCCAAGTACAAAATCTCCAGGATGAATTATAAAAGGATCATTTTCATCGATTTCTACTTGTTCATTGATATTAGGAAGTTCTTTTTTTAGATCAATAAAAGGAGCACTTGAATTATTAAAAGTCAGCAATTTTTTATCGAGATGAAGGTCTACGCTTGCTGGCTGGACGTCTTTTTCAAAATAAGGATTGATCCCAATTATTCCAGCCTTAACAGCAGCTTTAATATCTTTATCTGATAAAACCATATACACCTCATATATTTTTTTTAGGTTATGATGAAATTATATTTCAAATTATTTAAAAGAGTATAACCTATTAAAAGGAAAATGCTTTATATATGAAATTAAACTAAAAAATGGTCATATTAAATCAATTTACTAAAACATTAATTCTTTCTATACTTTTTGTTGTTTGTTTATCATTAATATTTTCTTCTTTTGAAGTTAAAGGACGTTCAATGGAACCAACACTAGTAAGTGGTGATAGGGTGTTGGTTCTGAATCTGAATTATATCGACTTACCGTATACAGACAAGAAATTAATTATTCAAATGCCTAAAAAAAATTCATTACTCGTTTTTCATAGCGATGCAACAGATGTAGATTTAGTCAAAAGAGTAATTGGACTCCCAAATGACGAAATAGACATTAGGAATAACACGGTTTATGTTAATGGTGAAATTCAATCAAGAGGAGTCACTTTAACAACACCTAAAAATGAATTCCCTATAATCGTTGATGAAAATTGTATTTTTGTATTGGGTGATAATAGGAATTATTCTAATGATTCACGATATTTTGGTTGTGTGCCTTTGTATAAATTTAGAGGGGAAATAGCTTTAAGAATTTGGCCATTTGATAAAGTTAAATTATTTCGATAACTATTTAACTTTTTACTTCTTCCCAAAATTCTACCCATGTTTTAGGTCCATCTGAATCATCTAATAGTTCATTAAATTTTTTGTAAGTCTCACCCATACTAGGAAAATCATTATCCGGTCTATAAGGTGAATCAATAATTTCAGTAGACCAATGCATGTAAACTCTATTTAATTCATCCTTTGGACATGGTAGTGTTCCTCCATTATAGTAAACCAAACACTTTGATCTTTGTCCTGATGCTGTGTATATATCTGCTATTTCTCTAAGAAGTAATGCAGCATTTCTTGCCTGCCCTGATTTTGCTTTGTAAACCCTTCGAATTGTGTACATCGTTTTCCTTTTTTGAAATTTTATTTATTAATAATTATTTTATGATATAAGATTGGAAAAAAAACTAATTTCAGAAGGAAATTTTGTTGGTTCTTTACCATTGATAATTTCAAATTGAGCCATATTCTTGTTGTTTAGTTTTATTGCAGAAGGAGGAGCAACAATGTATCCATTTGACAGTAAATTTATTCCATTTAATTCTGTTTTATCTTCAAACATTTTCCAATGGAAATTGGGAAGATTTTTTGAAAATTTAAACCACATTTGAATTTTATTTTCGGGAGTCAAGATTGATGTCTCTGTTTCAAATCCATTCTCCAATAAATTTATTAAAATCACATCTGAAATGTTTGGTTTTGACTTATTTTCTATAAACGTTTTTAATTGAGAGATTTTACTTTCACTTTCAAATTCAATAACACATAAATCACCCTTTTCTCCTAGAAGGAGTCCACAATTATCTAATTTTTGTTGTCCAAAATATTCATATATTTCCTCTTCAGAAATTGTTATCCCTGTTAGAGCTTTTTTATACAGACGAAGCCCATCTCCATCTGAGTATAAATCTTTACTAAATGGCTTTATCGGGAATGGTAGTAATCCAAAGTTCTGATATTGAAATAATGTTTGGATCATTTCTAATTCATTTTGCATTTTAATTACGTTATTTATATATAAAATACTTCATGTTAATTTCGGATAATACTATCATCTTTGTCTAAAAATTCTAGTAAAGAATTTAACTACTTATAAAAAATTACTAATAACTATAAAACACCATACGAAACCTACATTTAAAAGCGCTAAAAAAACTGCAGCTGAGGCTAAATCTTTTGCTTTCTTTGAAAGAGGATGTTTTTCAATACCAATTCTGTCTATTACAATTTCTATGGCTGAATTGATTATTTCAACTATAAGTAAAAAAATTAATACTCCTATAAGAATAACAATTTCAAGGGCATTACTGCCAACCCAAAGTGCTATAGGGCACATAATGACAGTAATCACTAATTCTTGACGAAAAGCTCTATGATTTGAAAAAGCTTCTTTTATTCCATCAAATGAATTATTTAAAGCTCTAAATAACGTTCTTAAATCAAATAATTTCATGTAAATATATTCGTAGTGTATTAATTGATAAATTGAATCAAATTTTGTCTGCCCAATCTACTGTTACTCCATCAATATCTAATCCTATTAATCTATCAACTTCTTCGGGTTTTTCAAAGCCCCAACAACTTACCTTGAAATTTTCTAGTTTATTGATATTTTCTTTTGTTAGAAGTTTGTAATATGGAAAAATTCCATCTAGTTTTAGAGAACTTGCAAAATTTATTATGTCTTGATTTATAATTTTTACTAAAAATCCAACTACTATATCATCTGAATAATTCCTTAGTTTTATCAATTGTTCTGGTAAAAATGAACAAAAAGTTATTTTAGGTTCTATATTTTTAGATTTATAAATTTTATCCTTCCAGAAATTATGAGATTTTATATTTTCCATGACCTTTTCTACAAGATCATTTTCTTTACCTTTAATTTCAACTACAAAATTTACATTCTGATATTTTTCTAAAACTTTAGAAAACTTGGGAATCATAGTTTGTTTAAATTCACTTGAGAACCATGATCCAAAATCATAAGTTGACAACTCATCAATATTTTTATCATTAACCTTACCTGTGCCATTGCTAGTTCTATCAATGGTTTCATCATGTATTATTACTACTTCTTTATCGTGAGTTAACTGAACATCAAACTCTATATATTTACATCCTTTAGATATCGCCAAATCGAAGGAATGATAAGTGTTTTCAGGTGCTTCACTCGATAATCCTCTATGAGCGACAACATATAAATTTCGTTTCATTTATTTTGACTTATAAGCAGAAATTGCTTTAGTTTCTTTTTCTCTAACTTCTTGACTCTTTATTACAGTTTCTTCAGCTATATCTAAAGGGACTCTAGTTATTCCATCTGTATCTCCTATAAGTAAATCACCTGAATTAATTTTCAAACCAGCAACATCAACTTCAGTTTGAGTTTCGATAAGATTGAAAGGGCCATGTCCAGGAACTCTACCAGTTCCCCAAACAGGCATGTCAGCATTTATTATTCCAGGTAAATCTCTAATTGAACCAGCTCCAATCAACCCGACCGCACCAAGTGATCTAGCCATATATGCCATAACATCACCTATAATAGCTCCTCTTCCTTGGTTTTTTTCAACGTCCATCAAAATGCCAAAAACAGGTAGTTCTGATTTCCCTATGTTGTCGTAAAAGTCCATAAATTCAATTTTTGATTTTGGTTCATGTAGAGGTGTTACTTTTCCTGTTACGGCAATGCCTACAACAGGATCTTTTAAATGATAACATTTCAATTGTGGTCCTGAATAATCTTCATTCTCATCTGAATATCCTCTTATTAAAATCATCGCATTTTGTACTGTGGCTGAATCATACTTTTTTAATTCATTTATTATTTTCAATAAATCCATTTTTAATTCCTTTTGTAATTGTTTTCTAAAATAAAAATTATCGGGTAATAATACTTCCCTTTAAATAGCTTGCATCATCACTAATTATAAAAGCTACAATTTTTGCAACTCCGTCTGGCTCACCTAATGCTTCTGAACTTTTTTCAAAATGTTCTTGATCTCCAGTATTTTGCAGAGCTTCTTTTAGTTGTTTTTCTTTTAATGGAGATCTAATAGATCCTGGCAATATATCATGTATTCTGATTCCATGGTTTGATAAGTAATTTTGTAAATGGAATGTTAAACCGTGAGTTCCACCTTTACTTGCACTATAAGCTGGAGAAGAACCTGGCGAATGAACTCCAGCACCCGATGAAGTTAGGAGTATAACTCCACTTTTTCTTTTCTTCATTAATTTTGCAACAGCTCTAACAACGTTGTATGTTCCATTAAGATTTAAATTGATTATTCTGTCCCAAGTTTCTGGAGCTAATTCATCTACATCTACCATTGAGCCTTCTAACGCACCAGCGAAATGGACAAGAGTATTTATTCCTCCTTCAAAGTAATTTTCAGCTTCAAAAATTTTCTTCTCAGCTTCATCTATCGAAGTTACGTCCATTAAAACAGACCTAAAATTAACATCTAATTTTTTTAATTTTTCAGATACTTCTTTTAGTCCTTCAGAATTTATATCAGCTAGAATTACATTTGCACCATGTCTTGATACTTCCAATGCTGATGCTCTGCCCATTCCCGTTGCTGCACCAGTTATAAGTATATTTTTATTTTTTAAATCTAACTTCATTTTGACTAATATTTATCCCAAGTTATACCAGCTTTTTCTGAAAACTTTAATGTCTCAGCATAAGAAGGTTCAAATTTTTCTCGTGGAATATGTTCAATCAAAATATGGGCATCTGGGCAAATCTCTTGCATCCTTTTAAGAAAATAAACTTGATCCATCATTCCGCTTCCTAAATATTCTTCTTCAAATCTTAATAAAAGCGAGTCTACCACTGTGAAATCTTTCAGATCTGCACTTATAGTGTGTTCCCCCAATAGGGTAAAAAATTCTTCTAGAAAATCTTTTGTGTTATATGCCTGTTCCAAATTTGAAATAAAGTTGACAGGGTCTTGGTTGAATTTAAGATTTTTTGAACCAACAGCATCTATAAATTCTTTTGCTCTTTTTGCAGAAAATATAGGAGATACATATGCACCTTCAAGTAAGAGCAACATCCCTTCAGATTCTGCGACAGATGCAATATCTTTTGTTGAATTAATCAATCTTTCAAAGACTTCATCCGAATGATTTTCTGGATGTGGTTGCCATGGTCCATTTGGATTTATACTACCTGGTCTTAGATATGTACTATGGCATCCAATCTTTGCCGATACTACACAAGTGTTTTTTACAAAAGTTATTGTTTCTTTTCTAATGTTTTCGTCTGGATTTACAAGACCTCCTCCATATCTTCCTCTAGAATTACCGATAAGTAAGGAATTTTTATGAAATTTTTCTTTAATTTCTTTTATGTTTTCTTCAGTAAAAATAGTTGGGTCAGAAACGACTATATTATGTACTGTAAAACCAATTGAAGATACCTCTTTTAGATCTTCATTTGAGTAAGTTAATACATCATAATTCCCAGGGATGCGGTTCTTTGATGCGTTAGCTCCTGTTGCTCCCAGCATTGAGGCTGCTCCTAAATGCATATTACGTCCTCTCTAGTTGATAGATCTAAGTATAGCAGAAGGATTATAAATTTTTTAATTATTCGGATTTATGATCAAATTTTTGTATTCTACTTCCATCTTCTAGATGTATTTTATATAGTCTTCATACCCTTCATTAGAAATTTATTTTTCTACCAAAACAAACATTCTTATTTTAAAAAGTCATGGATAATCTCTCCATAACCCTCAGTAAAATCCGTTTCAAAATAATATGCACCAAAATATTCGACAGGTTTGAAATCTGACAAATCATAAATAGGCGATGGTGAAAATTCCACTACACCTTCTCCCTTGCGACTAACTTTAACTGATACATCAGTAGCGACTTTTGAACCATCAATTATTTGCATAACATCTACGCCTTTCCCATCTACCTTTGGTATAACCTTAAGTCTCCAAGATGGGTTTAATCCAGGAACATCACTAACTGCAACCTTCTTATCCATAGTAGAACGTATGCTAAGTACAGAAGATTTTGCTATTAACGTTTCGGTGTACATAACCCTTTCATCCATTCCAACATCAATATCTGCATATACTTTAGGTGTTCCATAAATCTCACGTCCAGCTGGTATACTAGATCTAGAATTCAAAAAAGCTATTGGAGTAAAATATCCTGTGATTCCATTGTAGCTACACTTAACTGTGAGGTAACTTTCTTGAAATTCTCCATAGTTAGCAGACCAAGGTACGGTTAAACCACTTGCTGCACATAAACCATCATCTGATGGTTCGAAACAATCTGGTAAAATCCTATCTACAGCATCTATTTTGGCCTTAAAAAATACTATATGTTTGCGAACTCCCATATATCTAGCCGGAGGCATTGGATAATAAGGAGAGAAAGATGGCATAGTTACTATATCATTGATTGGAATTGACATTATATTCTCCTAATTGTTTAATTATTCGTTTTTTATATTTAATAAGAAATATGATTATTATATATGCTTTTAGTGGATAGTTCTCAAGATGATGATTATTACTGATTTGATAGGCAATAATAATCTTTTATATCCATCTTCTAGTATTATTTTTATAATTTTCATACCCCTTAATAGAAAGTAATTTTTTTTCTTCGAAGATTACTACTAATTTGTGAATTAATATTATCCCTATTATTGAACCAACTAGTATTCCTGTAGAAAATAGAATAATTGAAACTCCGAGCGTTGATACAAAGAATGAAACGTACATAGGATTTCTGCTAAATCTAAAAATTCCTGTGGTTATAATTTTTTTTGTAGAAATGAAAGGGGCCGGAGATTCTTCATTTGCATAAAACTCTTTTAAAGCAAAAATCATAATTAAAATACCAAGAATACAAATAATTGTTCCAAGGTAAATAAAGAAAAGATTTTTTGCCTCAATCCTAGTTAAGTACATTTCTATAATAAATCCCAAAATAACCGGAAAAAAAAATATTAATGGTGGGATTTTGAGTTTGTTTAATACAGTAAACCTTATATTCATTTATTTAGAAAAACATGTTAGTGATAGTTTTTTTTCAATTGATATCCTAAAACTATTGATTAACATATTACTTTTTTTATGATATTTATAATATGAAAAAAGTAGTAACCATTTTAATTTTAATATTTATACTTTCTTGTGGTTCTGGATCACAAAATTTAGAAACAGAGAATATAGATTTAAAAAATAAACTAGATACTTTAGAAAGACAGACTCTAGAATTTAATGAAAAACTTAATGACCTTCTAAGACAGAATCAGGATTTACAGGAAAAACTAAAAACCCTAACGGAGTTTAACTCCCTTTTGGAAACAGAGAATCTAGATTTGACTGAAAGACTAAAAGCTTTAAGAAAATAGATATCTTCTATTTCTTTCTCAACTTTATGATATTTATAATATGAAAAAAGTAGCAACCATTTTAATTTTAATATTTATACTTTCTTGTGATTCTGGATCACAAAATTTAGAAAAAGAGAATTTAGACTTAATGAACAAACTAGATACTTTAGAAATGCAGAATCAAGATTTACAGGAAAAAATAAACACTTTAGAAGCAGACTATCTAACTCTACAAGCTGACTATCGTTTACTTCAAATGACCATTAATAACTTCAGAAAACAATATGAAAGTTCTGATATTGAAAGCAGTATCAAGAGTAAAAAATGAAAAAAGAAATTGAAAACTTTGATGTCATTATTATTGGTGCTGGTATAGCTGGGATCACAACAGCATACTATTTACAAAAAGAAAGACCTAAATCTAGTTATTTAATACTAGAAAGTTTGGACAATTATGGAGGAACTTGGTACACCCATAAATATCCTGGAATAAGATCTGATAGCGACTTATATACCTTTGGATTTGAATTTAAACCTTGGACAAGTGCTCCTATAGCTACGGCAGATGAAATATTAAAATACCTAGGTGAAACGATCAAAGAAAATCAAATTGATGAACAAATTAGATATAGGCACAAAGTTATTGAAGCTGAATGGTCTAGCAAAAAAAAATCTTGGATCTTAAAAGTAGAAAGATCAGATACTAAAAAAATTATATATTTCTCTTGTAATTTTTTAATGATGTGTCAAGGATATTTTCGTCATAATGAAGGTTATACTCCTAAATGGAAAGATATGGATAAATTTAAGGGAAAGATAGTTCACACCGAGGAATGGCCAGAAAATTTGGACTATAAAAATAAAAATATTATTCTTATAGGATCTGGTGCCACAGCAGCTACAACAGTTCCAGCAATGGCCTCAAACGCTAATCACGTAACTATGCTACAAAGATCTCCTACCTTTTATAGAACCTCAACAGTCGGAACAGAAGAATTAGTAGAACGTTTAAATAAATTCAGTGATGATGAAAAATGGACATATGGAATAGTTAGACAACAAATTTTAATTAATCAAGAAATATTTATACGAAGATGTATTGAAGAACCAGAAGTGGTTAAAGAAGAATTGATAAATGAAGTGAGAAAAATATTAGGACCTGATTATGATATAGAAAAACATTTCACTCCCAGCTACAGACCTTGGCAACAAAGAATTACACTAACGTCAAATGGAGATTTATTTAAATCTATAGCATCAGGGAAAGTATCTGTTTTTACAGATGAAATAGATAAATTTACATCTGATGGAATATTACTAAAATCTGGATCTGAAATAAAAGGAGATATCGTTGCTACTGCCACTGGTTTCAATATGAATATATTGGGAGATGTTCGATTTACTATAGATAATAAAAAGCTCAATCTTGAAGATACAGTAACTTATAGAGGGATGATGTTTACAAAGGTCCCAAATTTATTATGGGTGTTTGGTTATTTTAGAGGTGCATGGACTTTGAGAGCTGAATTACTAGCAAGATTTTTATCAAGACTACTAGCCCATATGGATAATTTGGATGTAAAAAAGGTTACAGTAGCTTTACGAGAAGAAGATAAGAAAATGAAATTATTACCTTGGATTGCTGACGAAGAATTTAACCCCGGATATTTATCTAGAATAATGGCAAAAATGCCAAAAAGTGGAGATAAACCTGAATGGGTACATAATCAAAACTATTGGTATGAAAAAGATGTAATTCCAGCAATCAATCTAGATGGTGAAGAATTTCTATATGAATAAAAATTTGTATAGAAAAATTATAGATTTAGAATTAGAAATCTAAAATAATTTACAAATAGCCAAGCCAAGTATTGCTCCCAATACTATAGCGCCAACGTATGAAACTATATCATTTGATTTTGTATTATTGAACCAATTTGATTTATTATCCATACTTCTATTTTATTCAATAATTTTCTTTTTACCACTTTTTAATGAACTTATTCTAAAAAACGTTTGAAATATGCTAAAATATTCCTAAAAATGAAGTGGGGAATTTTATATAGGACTCATGGAAATAGGAAGAGAAGATTTCGAAGAAACTGAAGGAAAGAAATTAGATGCCTGAAAGAAATATTGTACCTAGAGCCTAGATTTTTTGAAGATTATCTTTATATGACAGAAATATAATTTCAGCAGCCCGTCCTATTGTTATGATCTCATCATTTAATTGTATTTGATTTGATAGTTTAAAATTTAAATTACTTTTATTTGATGCAGCTTTTATCATTTCAACAAATTCTGAATTTGTAATTGAACTGTCTTCATCTTGTTTTGATTTATAAATTTTATTAGCAAGAGTATTTGGGTCGAAATTTTTATCTAAAAACTCTGAGTAACCTTTTACCCAATTTTCAGCAACCGATTTCGATAGAGGATGATCTTTTCTCGCGTTATAATCTGTGAAAAAACCTTTGCTACATAGAAAATGTATTGAAATACTTTGATTGTTTAAATTATCAATATCAACATCATTAAAAAATGAGATTTCAACACCATTTTCAACCAATTGGGTCTGTAGATAATCCGTTTCTAATTGAGCTACATTGGTATCTTGTTCTTTTGATAGTAAAGAAGCAAAACCAGCAACTTCACCCAACTGAATCAATGTTGGCTCTACACGAATTGTTCCAAAACCTACATGAGTTGCAGAAAGACATACTGTAACCATAAGATTATCTATACCTTTAGGTAGTAGACATCTATATGGAATTTGAGAAGGTCTAGTTTTCTCAGATAATAAAATTTTTCCGTCATATAAACTACCTGGTTGTCGATTCATGGTACATTCATGAGAATCCATTGGCCAATCAGCTATTCCTATAGAATCTTTGTGAATGGGTGTCCTTTCAAAGTTAGAAGATAAAGATGCATCTTGTTCAGTAAAAATATATTTTCCAACAATCCTTCTTGCTTCTCTTACATACATTTCTTTAGGAAAATTTTCGTTATCCATAAACTCATCTTTTGCTAATCCCCATTTTTTACAAGATTCTCTTATATTTTTTGGGACTTCTTCATCATTTTGTAAAAAAAATAAAAGTCCTAACGCATGTTCTCTATGTAACTTCGAAATAAGTAACCTTGTATCCATATCTCCCTCTGGGTAAGGATGGTTTATTTCAGGTAAGTTCCCCTCATTCCAACTTATTTTATTATTAGGTAATCTAGCTCCTTTGATTTTATAATTATTTATATCATTGACAACCAATTGGCTTTTTAAATAATGACGTTTCTTTCTGGAGTCCTTTTCAGACTCTATAACGCCTAAGTAGGTTTCACGCTTATAGTCTTTGGGTTTCTCTATAGAAATCATTAAGTCAGGATCTGAAGTTAGGCAAACTCTATAAGTAAATGCTTGAATTGCATTGTCTCCTTCTCCTGTACTTCCGCTAAAAATCAATTGTGAAGTTACAGGAAATGTATCTAAATTAAGACCTCCTTCAGAAGCTTCTAGGGGAAAAGCTCCGAAACCGTGAGTAGAAAAAATACGTCCAGCGTGAGGTTCATTAAATTCCTTATTAGATTCTCTACCAACACGATAAGGAACTCCAGAAAGAGCTGCAAGATCACCTTCATAAGAAGCATCTACGTATGTTTTAGATTTAAGTTTTAATTTTTCCTTGTTAATTATAGATTTTATTTCAAGGGATTTAATTTGGTTATTTTCAATGATGATATTGTTTGGGATGAAAGATTTAAAAATTTTTATTTGTTTATTATTTTCTACAATATTATTCAAAACAATTTGAGCCACATGTGGCTCAAAAGTTAATCTATTTACCCCATCAACCCCATTATCAAAACCTTTACAAACCTTAACTTGTTCTGAATTTTCTCCATATTTATTAATATAAAAATCTATTATATTTTCTTTAATTTCTTTATTCAGAGGTGAACGAAACCCATTATAAAGTTGATCCATAGCTCCTAAACCATTTGTAAGTATTCCTCCTAGTTGATCGTTAGAAGAAATTAATGCAACTTTAAGTCCTTTGCGTCCAGCAGTAACAGCAGAAGCTATTCCTGAAGGTGTAGCCCCAAAGATAGTAAGATCTATAATAATGGAATTTTCAGGCATATGTATGTTTAATATCCCAATATTATACATAACTTTGACTCTCAATTGGTACATACTTGAATTTTTCTAACTGAAAAATAATGGACTGATCGTACCCATATATAAATTTGCTATGTGTATTACTAATAAAATTAAATTACAGCAAAAATTCGATTTATTCCTACATATTCAATTAATTCAGAGTAATCTGTGACTGATAAGGGTCCATCATTAGTATTCGCAATTTCTACAGGCTTTCGTGAAATATATTCACCTCGATCAAATAAACTATAAACTATATATGCTATATCTAATGAATCAACTTTTAATTTTTTATTAGATTCAAAATTTGGTACTAGCATAGGACCTGTATCAACTTGAAATCTTGGAACTGATGGTATTATATTCATAGTTTTTATTGGATATTCAAGTATTGCTTTTTGTTGGGCCTTATCATTAGTTAATTCTGTCCGTCCAACTAAAATAGAATTATTTAATGTTGAATCAACTATACTCTTTTTATTAGTAAGTTCTTTTGTATTATCAAAGTAATTTATGTCTAACTTAACATCATCCCATTTTGTATTGTGCAAACCTGACTCCTCTAAAATTCTACCTCCAGTTGTATCTAAACCAGGATTATCTAAATAATCAGGGTTACTCACCCAATGATTACGAAATATTTTGTACTCTTTAGAGCCAAAAATACCTCTAAAATCATAATTAGGCATTACTATTAACTGTCCGTCTGAATGAGTATGCTCAGATCTACATGGAGCAATTAGATAAAAAACTTCCTTCTCTCCTTGTGAGTTAATTAAAGTACAAACTCCATCTATTAATATCCTAGAAATACTCCTCATTTCTCCAGCACCAAACCAACTCATATACGATTTGCTAAAATCTATAATTTTCATAACAATTCCTCTCTTATAATAGCGTCTGTACCGAATTACCTATTTATTCGTTACTAATAATATAGAGTATAACTGTAACTACTAATTAAGTATGAAAATTTTCATGGTGATAAATTATTAGAATCCCCTGAATAAATTGTACTTAATACTTTCTGTTTTCTACTCAAAAATACAATTAAAGCAAAAATTAATCCTTGGATAGCTATTGAATAACCTGGGTCGATATAATCTGCTGTGAGTCCATTTAAAAAATTAAATAAAGCCATACTTCCACCTATGTACATTGCATAAACTCCTGCTATTCTTCCTCTTACGTAATCTGGTGACATTATTTGAATTATTGTATGGGATATAATCATAAAACCTGCTTGCCCCATTCCCATAAATATTGTAGCTATTAATGATAAAAGTAAATTAGATGATAAAGCCAAGCAAATAGGAGATATTCCACTTAGGATAGCAAAGAAATAAAATATTCTACCTTTTGTTTTTTCGTTTGCGTTACCTGCAAGAAATAATGAAGCAAATAAAGATCCTACACCTACGCACATCATTAAGAAACTCACAGCTACGCCTTCTGCCCCAAGTTTATTAACTGAAAAATAAGGTAATACTGATTCAAATGACATAGTAAGCATACAGTGTAAGGTTGTAATTCCTATAATGATCAATAAAGGTTTATTAGAATGTACAAATTTTATTCCTTCTCCTAGATTTTTGAAAAAGGACTCCGTATTCATTTTGCCTGTAGATTCATTCTTAATCAATAAAGCAAAAATAAAACTCAAAGCGTAAAACCCTGTGCAGATAAAAAATGCGATATCAGTTCCATTTAGAGAATTTTCATTACTCCCTATGTAACCCAGAAAAGGTGCAACTGCTAGAGGTCCTAATAGTCTTGTGGCATGAACCGTAGACATATTTAAAGCAACAGCATTTAACAAATTTTTCTTAGGAACTATGTTAGGAACTAATGCTTGGCCTGAAGGCATTTGTGCAGCACGTGCTGAACCTTGAACAAAAGCTAGAATTACTAGATGCCAAGGCAAGATAAAGTCCATAAAATATAGAATACCTAATCCTAAATTATGAACAAAATTAATTAAAAACATAATTTGTAGAATTCGTCTTCTTTGAAATTTATCAGATAAGTAGCCTACAAATGGTGTTATTAATACCATTGGGATCAATGCAGCAAAAGTAACTAATCCCACAAGCATACTACTATCAGAAATTTGATAAACCACCCATCCACGAACTACTATAAGAGCCCAATGAGAAGAACCGGCAAATAAACTTGCTATCCACATTTTGAAAAAATCAGGATATTTCAATGACGCAAAATAATCGATATGTAGATTATTTGAAGATTTATTTGATGATTTATTCAAATATTTAACTTTTTGAGTACTTGCTAGTTCCTCTTGCCTCAGCAACGATAGTCATTATGTTAAGTAAGATAGTGAACAACCAGAATGGGATTAGTATGTACACGCCCCATCCAATGTCGTCATCTCCACCATTCTCTAACATCTCAAACATATTTGGTGCTTCACTTGCAAAAACGAATAGGTAAGCAAGCGTTGGAAGAGCAAGCAATACAGCTCCAATCTTTCCCTTGAAGAAATACGCTGCAGCTATCAAAGCGCCAATTGGAAGGACGATGATGAGGAAACTTAATCCTTCAACAGCGAAAGCGATATATATGTGAAAGATGACAATCGCTGCGTTAGCAGTTGCTGCATTTCGAATGTCTGAAAGAAAATTCATTATGGCCATGTTCATACTTCCCTTCATTTAGAAAAAATCTTAACTTTCAATAAATTATGACCCAATAGGACTAATTATTCAATGATACTTATTAGTATATGCTTCGGTTTAATTCTCTTTTTTTAACGTTGTTAATATACCTGTTACCAAGATCATGAGAAACATTCCCATCCAGCCTATTAACCCGAAAATATCGCTATCAAATATCATATCAATAAAAGCGGACACTGATGCGATAATAAATAGTATTCCAATAATACCTTTATACTTTCGTAGCAAAGTTAGAGAGATACCTAGCATAAATAATCCAACCACCAACAAGATTCCACCCATTTGTAATGCTGTAGAAGATGCTATTATAGTTGCGCCAACATCATTGCCGAATTGTTCGGCTGAATCGATAGCTGATAAATTTGCACCCACTAGAACTACCCATAATGGGACACATAGTAAAAGGAATAATCCGCCTATTTCAGAAAAGTGGTTACTTACGGTATTATCACTTTTCAATGACTTGGCCAGGAAATAAAGTCCAGTAAACATAGACATGACTCCAAAGACATTAAGTATGGAACTAATTTCAGATTTGTTTTTGTCTGCTAAAATTGCAGTCATCGCTTCTGATGGTGTCATATCAGATGTATCAATATCAAATACAATCCACACTCCCATAGTTAGAATTGCACCTAGTATTAACATAAGACCAATGACTTTAGAATTCATAAATTTCTCCTAAATATTTTTATAAACTTGTCTAATTATGGATCAATTAGATAAATTTATCAAATAGTTTCGCGAAGGATAATGGTACCCCGTACAGAATTCGAACGCTTTACTTTATCCTTAAAACAGAGGATTCTGATAAAATTTTTTTATGAAGAATGATATCGAAATTATAACTAAAGAAAAAGAAATAGTTTCATCCATAACTAATGAAGCCTTTGAAGAGATTGAATTTATAGATATTGGATGGACAAGTAGAGTATACATAATAAATAGGGGAGAGCTAGTATTTAAGTTTGCTAGAAATAATGAGGTAATCAAAGAATATAAAAGTGAAATACTTACATATAAATATTTTGAAAAAAAATCATTTGAAGTTAAACTGCCAGTAGTAAAATTTCAAGAAACAAATTTACGTTATTTTGGATATGAAGGTGTTATAGGACAAACGTTAGATAAATGCATAGACAATCTATCTAAAAAAGAAAAGATAATTATTGGGCAAAGAATTTCAGAATTTTTAAAAGTATTACATGAGTCAAATTTACCTAATTTAAATAAGTTTGATATCAACTATGAAGAAAAAGAATTTTTTGAAAAATTTTGCATTTCTGAAAAATTCCTAAAGAAAAATCTCACACCAGAAATTTTTTCTGCAATAGAATTTTTCCTGAGAGAAAAAATAAAAAATGACATTGAGAAACTTAACCCTAATATGAAACTTTGTCACGGAGACCTTGGATTATGGAATATAATCTTCAATGAAAATCAGATTGGAATAATTGATTTTGGTGATGTAGGCTACTATGATTCATCTATTGATTTTTCAGGAATTAGAGATTTAGTTATGTATAATTCTCTTGTGAAAAATTATGGTTGTAATGAATCAATGTTGAAAAAAATAGATATTAGAAAAATTATTCTTCCTATTTTGGAGATACCTTATTTTCTTGAACAAAATAACAAAATAGAATTGCGTAATAATCTTTCGCTCATTAATAAGTTTTTTGGTTAGTTGATTTCCCACTTCCACTTGTTCCTACTACATTAGCTCTCATATAAAATTATGAATTAGTCAGACATACTTATATTAGCTAAGTTCGTGAAGTTCCCAAGTAGCTGTGCCCTCAGGGTCAACATTCCAGTAATAAACAACACACATGCCATTTAGTTCGGATAGTGATGGAGCAGAAGTTTGAAAATAACAAACACCTTTCCATGCGCTCCCTCCATCCTCTGTGTTAACCCCAACTCCAGTAGCTGAGAATGTAGCGACTCCATCAGCAACTCCAATAAAGCCTGAATTTGGACACTCACCTTGCCAATGTCCACCAGCTTTCATTTCAGCTTGATAAGTGGCAAAAGAACCAAATACATCTGTACCTAAAAGGTTCCCTGATTCTCCGACAGCAGTAACTTCCATTCTAGGCCTGCCTTCTATTGCGGGCAAAACCCTTGGAGTTGTAGACGATTTTATAGTTCCAATTTTTTTTAATGGCATATCAATTCCTTTACTTTTTTTATAATAACTTTTGAGTTATTTTTGTTGATTATAATATTAATTAATTCTCAAACAGATAAAAGAATAATATATTTTTTTTCAAGTTGTATTAATATTTCACACATTATATGAATATGTTAATATCTTTAAAAATACTTCAGGATATAAATATGAATAATTATGATTGGGAAAAAGAAGTTAATGTAAGATATGCAGGAACAAATATTTTATTAATAATAATAAGTTTTTTTATTAGAATCTTTGAATTAATAGTTGGAGTAAGAAAAAAGGGGAAACTAGCTGTTTCTAAAGAGAAACTTAGAATAACCCTGACAAATTACTTTTTATGGATTATTAAAAGAAATGAGGAAACTCTATTTATCTCATTATCTCGTATAAATGCATTTTCAATAGGTTATGCTAGAGGTGGATTAGTAAAAAGAACTACAACTAGTTTATTTGTAAGTGGTATGGAACCTGTTGTAATTATCTATAAAGATGCTTCTTACGATGAAGTTTTATCTAAATTTAATGAAATTGTAAAATAAATATTTGCGAGTCGATACTTGTACTCCGTACAGCATTCGGACCTATGCCTTTATCTTTAAAAATTATACTAATCTTTAGAATTGTATCTAAACGGTAATAAGCTTTGAGCTGTAACTTTGAATAGTTCGTTAGTAGTTTGGTCATAGATAATTACTAGTGCATCAGGTGCATAATTATTAATGAACTCTCTGCAGCGACCACAAGGTGGTATGACTTTTCTATCCGCTTCATCTCTTTTACGGACTGCAACAATGCATTCAATAGGATCATCAACTAGAATATCTAGTGTCTTTCCAATGGCAATGGCTTCAGCACAAACTGTTAGAGAGGAAACTTCTGACTCTAGCACAAAACCTGTTGTAATAGTTCCAGATTTATTTTGTATAGCTGCAGATACACCATGCCAGTCGTGTTGTAGTTTTTTGTTAAATTCTTCAGTTGCTATATCTATAAGTCTTAAATCATTTTCAGTTAATTCAAATTTATCCATACAGAAATTATGAAACAATAAGCACGATTTATCAATTAGTTTCGAATTGAGACTGGTACCCCGTACAGGATTCGAACCTGTGACCTTATCCTTAAAA
>CAZPYN010000004.1:111611-134769 GCA_964590915.1 uncultured Dehalococcoidales bacterium | reverse complement strand
TTAGGGGGAAATAATTATATAGGCTTCATTGAGCTCTGTATTTCAGAAAGTTATAAGACAACATCTTAATATTAAATTATGATGATCTTAATGTTTAGATATGAACTATTTTAAAAAATCAATACAAAGTGGTCTTGATGAATACTATCATATACTAAAAAATGTTTTATTAAATTTGAATAATAGTGAATTATTATGGAGACCGAGCTTAGAATCAAATAATATTATTTTTTTAGTTTGGCATATGGGATTAGTTGAAGATAATCTCATAAATAAAATTTTATGTAAAAAAGATAGAATTTGGGTTACTAATAAGTACTATGAAAAATTCCCTTCTTTAAAAGATGAAACTGGTTTTGGATTTACATTAGAAGAATTAGATAATTTCCCTCAAATGGACATTGTATGGTTAATGAATTATTATGACGTAGTAAGAAACAGAACAGAACAGATAATTGAAAAAATTACTCAAAAAGACTTGGCTTCAAATTATACTTTTGGTCAAAGACAAGTTTCAGGTTTTTGGATTTTAGGGAGATTAATAACTGAAGAATCTCAGCATCTGGGACAAATATCATATATCAGAGGCCTAATTAGAGGTTTAAATCATTAAATAATTTTTTTATATTAAAAATTACATAAATATGTTTGAAAAATTAAAAGAAATAACAAGAGATAAAACTAGAGATAATCTTTATAAAAATTTATTGGATATTGGCCTGAAATGCAATTTAGCAGAAAGGGGTATTGTTGAAGAAAAGCTATTCAATCCTTGGCATAGAAAAAGTTTAGGGATTATAAAAATCAATTCAGATTATCCTATCAAATATATAAACATAATTAAAAAACTGGGGGAGTAAAAATGACCCTCCAAGATGGTGGATTTATTTTGCAATTCCTGCACCGACTTCAAACTCTGAAGAAAATTATGCTGAAGTAAAATCAATAAGAAAAAAAAATATTCCTGTTTTTGGTAGAGTAAAATCAATTGATTGGAAATCTAATAATAATGGCAAAAGTTTAGCAGATAAGTTCACCAATGATTCGGAAATTAACTCACTTTCATTTAAATTAGGGGATATAAGAGTTCAAAGCTTACACGAAAATTTTTCAGGCTATAGTATTGAACTTGAATTTAATAGAGCACGATTTCCAATGCTTTCTGCTCCGAATGTGACTATGAATATTAGTCAGTGGAATACTTTGAATAAAATAGCAAAAATGTGTATTGATTAGGATTGCACTGCCTAAACTAAGTGTCCCTAAATAATTCAGACAGCAACATTGATTATACTAAATCAAGTAAATAATTTGCGAAATAAGCTATAATAAATTTGTTTTATATCATTTAAAGTAAATAAAACAAAGCGTCAAAACTATGGATTCCCTTTTTCAATTTGCAGCAATATTTAGTGCCCTGACTTGGGCTATGTCTGGTGCTATATTAAAACAAATTAAATTTAATAGATTTTTCTCTTTCCCATTTTTGGAAGCGACAATATCACTCACAATCGTTTCCATAATAATTACACTTATGCAGTATTGGGGGACAATTTTTGATGCGAGTTCTAAAGCTTTTTTATTTATGATAGTAGCAACCTCTTTAAGTTGTATAGGGATTGTTTTTTATGTAATTTCAATCAAGCATAATCCTATAGGAGTAGTATTCACTCTTTGTGCTGCTTCAACAATTTTGATGACTCTAGTAATAGATTTTCTTATAAATAATGTCCAGTACAATTTATTTCTGATTATTGGTGCTGTTGTTCTTATTACGAGTATTTTTATTATTAATTTTGAAAGTTTTAAAAATTACAAAGAAAAAAACACCCTTGGAATATTTGGAGGAATTATTGCTGGAAGTATCTGGGGAATAGCTGTAATTTTAAATGATAGAGCGCTTCTTGAAGCCCATATACTAACAGCTTCTATTACTAGAGCTACTGTGTCGATTATTTTTCTTTTTATTCTTAGTGAATTATTTAGACAGAGAATAGAAATATTAACTGAAAAAAAAGAAATATTAAAAATGGTTATTGCTGGGTCATTAATAACTTTATCTAGCTTGATATGGCTTACTTCTTTAAATGTTACTACAGGTTTTATAACATCAATTTTTGGCAATACAGCACCTGTTTTTGCATTAATTATAGGTTTTATTTTCTTAAAAGAAAAAATTTACAGGACTCAAATTTTAGGAATTTTCTTAGCATTTATTGGAGTATTAATGGTAATTTTATTTAAAAACTAATTACTTTTAATTAATAATCTCGACTATGAACTAGAGTACACCTTTATCTCTCACCATAAGTGGTATATTGATATTTATATGCGTATCAATATTTTGGTTAATCAAACATAAACCAAAATATTCAAAAATAACATGAGTTTTAATAAATAAAAGGTTTTAATAATGTCTTTCAAATTTGTTCAAATGTCTGATCCACAATTAGGGTTTTATGCTTCTAGGCATCCTGATACTGAAGGGATAGATTATGAAATAAAAAATTTATCTAAAGCTATTGCAATTACTAACAAGATTTCTCCAGATTTTGTAATAACCACAGGCGACTTAATGCAAGACAGACTAGAATCAAGTCATGCAGATATTGTTAAAAAAATGTATAGCGAGTTAAATTGCAATTATTATTTTGCTCCTGGTAACGCAGATTTAACTAATACTCCTGAATTTGAAGATATAGCACGTTACAAAAAAAGATTTGGTTCAGATCATTACAGTTTTTATCACATGAATTCTCAGTTTATAATTTTGAATAGCTGTGTTTTACAAGATTGGTCCAAAGTTTCAGATGAAAACACAAAACAAATAACTTTTCTAGAGCAACAACTACAAAATGGTCAGCAAAATAAATCCTCACATCAATTAATATTTATGCATCATCCTCTTTTTGGAACTGACCCAGAAGAAGACGATGATCATATGGTACTACCTAAAAGTCAACGAGCAAAAATTTTAAATTTACTTGACCTTTATAAAGTAAGTGCAGTATTCACCGGTCATTGGCATGCCAATAATATATTGATGTATAAAGACACACAATTAATAACTTCCGGTCCAATTACGTTCCCACTAGGAGAAGATCCTTCAGGAATTAGATTAATAGAAGTAGATGGTAATAACTTAATTCACGAATACATTGAATTATAACTTTCAACTTTATATTCTCTTGAATTCCTAATCTACAATCTGTAATATTTTGTAAAATCAAAAAATTAATTTGATTATACAAATAATCAATAGAATGGAGAAAATTATGTCTACTAATCGAGGTGTTGCTTATCTCGGAGATGGGAATGTAGAGATACAATCGATTGATTTTCCAAAGTTATCAATGGGAGACCGTCAATGTAATCATGGTGTTATCTTAAAAACCGTCGCCACCAATATATGTGGAAGTGACCAACATATGGTTAGAGGACGTACAACTGCAGAATCAGGTTTGATTTTAGGACACGAAATTACAGGTGAAATTATTGAAAAAGGACGTGATGTAGAATTTTTAGAAGTAGGGGATATTGTTTCTGTACCATTTAATATCGCTTGTGGTAGGTGTCAGAATTGTAAAGAAGGTAAAACTGGGATTTGTTTGAATGTTAACCCAGCAAGACCTGGTGCTGCCTATGGATATGTTGATATGGGAGGTTGGATTGGTGGTCAAGCTGAATATGTAATGGTACCTTATGCTGATTTTAATCTTTTAAAATTTCCTGATAAAGATCAAGCAATGGATAAAATTAAAGATTTAGCACTTTTATCAGATATATTTCCTACAGGTTTTCATGGTGCTTATACTGCAGGAGTTGGACCTGGTTCAATAGTATATATAGCGGGTGCTGGGCCAGTCGGTCTTGCTTCTGCAGCCTCAGCAAAATTACTAGGTGCAGCGTGTGTTATTGTTGGAGATTTTTTTCCGGAAAGATTAGCTCAGGCTAAGAGCTTTGGTTGTGAAACAGTTGATTTGACGAAAGATGCATCTTTAGGTGATCAAATTGAATCAATAATAGGAATACCAGAAGTTGATGCTGCAGTTGATTGCGTAGGATTTGAAGCCAGAGGACATGGTTCTGATTCATCTGTTGAAAAGCCTGCTACAGTTTTAAATTCAATTATGGAAGTTACTAGAGCTGGTGGATCCCTTGGAATTCCTGGACTTTATGTGACAGGTGATCCTGGAGGAGTCGACGAAAATGCTAAGATAGGCATGTTAGGTATACGTATTGGTTTAGGTTGGGCTAAGTCGCATAATTTTACTACTGGACAATGTCCTGTTATGCGTTACCACAGAAATTTAATGCAAGCTATACTTTACGATAAAATTCAAATTGCTAAGGCTACCAATGTTACAGTAATTAGTCTTGATGATGCTCCTAAAGGATATAAAGATTTTGATAAGGGAGCCGCGAAGAAATTTGTTATAGATCCTCATGCACTAATAGCAAATTAACTTATACAAAAAAATAACAAATACTATTGGTTGATAATATGAAAATAAGTGGTCAAAAACCATTTCAATTTATATATCGTGAAGATTTACGTACATTACCTAAGAGTGCTTTAGGCTATGAAGTGGACTTACATGGTGGTTTTGCAGTAGATTATGATTCAGACGGCCGTATTTTTTATGGAATGCCGAACTTAGGTTTAATGAGTATTAGTCCTGATCTGAAATCTCAAGATATCATTGATTTGCCTGATGAAATAAGTTCACTTAATTTTCATGGTATTAAGTTATTTACTATTGATAATAATAAAAGATTAGTATTATCTGCTAATCTTGATGAAAAAATTGTTATATTAACTCTAGAAGGAAATATTGATTTTATTTTATCAAGACCAGAGTTTGAAGAATATCAATCTAAATCAAAGATATTTAAACCAACAGATACTGCTGTTTATAATAATGACCTGTATGTAGCAGATGGTTATGGCTCTAATTATATTTCTGTAGTAGATTTGAGAACAAGAAAATGGAAAAAAATTTTTGCAGGCCCAACTGATGACCCCAAAGCTTCTGGACTTTTTGGTACTGCTCACGGCTTAAATTTGACTCCAGATACTAAAAGTCTTTCTATAGCAGATCGTCCTAATTCAAGATTCGAACATTTTACTTTTGAAGGAGATTTTAAAGAATCATTTAATATACCAGCAGGTTCAAAACCCTGTGGTATTGATTTTATTAATTGGAAAGGTCGTTCATTGGGATTGGTTGGAAGTTTAGATGATCCTATTGAAGGGAAAGCAGCCCCTATATATATTTTAGATGGAGAATCTTATAAGTTATTATCTACAATACGACCTAAAGAAGACTTAGATATTGATATTGCAGATCATATACACAATGCTGTTTGGTATAAGTATAATGCTGGATTATATTTAATTTGCCAAGCTTGGAATCCGGGTTTTTATTTTGTACTGGAATTAATCTAATTTACTTATATAAATTAATGATAAATATGAAGTTTAAAAGCAGATAACCATCATTTACATACTATTATTATTCTTTTTCATATTATATACAGTTCATAATAATTAAAACTTATGTGAGGAGTTTAATATGAATTCTAAAGGGACAGGAATAACCTTGGGGCTGGGTTTGCTGGTCGCATTTATAGGTTATATTTTGTGGCAAGTTGCGATTGGATTTAACACTGCAAGTGATGATATTGCGACTATTTTAATTAATAGTGCCGATGGTTCAGCTATTATACAAATTTCAACAATACTGGTTAGTATCGGTTTAGTTGCACATCTAGCAGGATTGATAAGTACTCGTGGTACAGCATCAGGTACTCTTGAAAGTTTAGGAATTGTTAGTATTGCTGGAGCAATTGTAATTTGGGTTGCCACTAGTGGTTTAGGTTTATCTTTTGTAGAAATGGGTGAAAAATTTGTTCCTGCTTATGCAGGTGCTGCTGCAGGAGATCCCGCTGCCACCGCCGCCGCAGGTAGTATACAAGTTGCTGGAGGATATATACAAGCAATAAGTGTGGGTGGTGGAAGTATTGGCGCATTATTGGTTGGAATAGGATGGTTATGTATTGGTTTAGCTTACAGAGGCAGTGATGTCAAAGGAGCTTTGTCTTTCATTCCAATGGCATGGTTAGCTATACTTCAAGGATTAGTTCTAATCGTGGCAGTTCTTATTATAAACACAGTCATAGATGTAGATACAGGTAGTCAAGTACAAGGTATTGGTTTCTTACTTATTACAATTTGGTCTTTATTACGAGGGATTAAGTTAATGGGAGAATCTGACTAAAAAATCTAGATTCATTTTGATAAAAATAATGGATAAAATTATTATCCATTATTTTTATCGATTGATAAGAAATATAAGTGTCTAATTTATTTCTTTAGTTGTGATTGAACCCTTGGGTCCACTGGAAATAGCCACCCTCTGTTTTTAATGATGGCTATAGATAGTTCTGGGGGAATCGCAACTATAATCTCTGGCTCGATAGAAAATCTGCCCGTAAAACCGCCTATTGCACTTCTAGCATGAATTCCTGAATATCCTCCATCATCTTTTCCATTTTTGAAAAATTCTCCTAGTCCTCCAAATATAGACTGCCATCTCAATGAGAATCCATTCATTACTGCAGGTCCAGAGTCAAAATCTACATCAGTAGATACTACCATACCTAATGCTTTTACTGTGTAGAGTACGTCGTTTAAGTCACCTCCTTCATTTCCACATTTAAGAGCCCAATGCAATCTAATTAGCATATTGTCTGCAATTTTTTGTGCTGCTTCTTGTCCTTGCTTAACCCTTTCAGGATCATCATTCATTTGATTTGCTCCTCCACCTTGACCAGATAGATATACAAGACCTGATTCATGAAAAACTACAGACGCTATAGGTAAGCCTGATTTTGTTATATTGGATACATTATCTTCAAATTTCCCCAAGTTTATACCTAATTGATTGATTCTTTCATATACATCGAAATTCCTTTTTAATTTTTCAGGAATTATAGAATTATCGTAGTATTTACCCATTTTTTCCTTTCTGTATTAATTTTTTAAACATATTTTAACAAGAAATTGATTTTTACATAACTTTGTTATGAAAATTATTCTTAATTTCGACTGATTTATTGTACAATAAATAATTTACGTAAACTAAAAAATATGGATAAAATCTATAGATGGCTAAGTGTTATATTATTCGTTCTTCCATTTATATTAATTTGGGTGGGTATTTCTAAATGTTCATAAACAATCATTTCGAATAGAAACAAAACTGTATCGTCTATAATTATCTACTAATTCCCTAAATGAGTAGTTCTATTTTGATTATTATGTGATAAAAATTGATTCAAGAGCAATATTAAAACATAAGAAAAAGTAATATTGATTAATACTTTTCAGTCTCTCAAAAATCACAATTTCAGATTATTGGTTTTAGGCATGATCTCCATGATTGGGGGTATGAATGTCCAAATGCTTGCAAGATCACAACTTGGATGGGATCTTACGTCTTCCTCATTAGCAGTGACCATGGTTGGTATAGGATTTGCACCACCTATGTTATTATTTTCATTTTTTGGGGGAGTTGTCTCTGATAGATTTGACAATAAACAAATTATACAACTTGGTCAATTCGGAGTTATTTGTATAACCACTTTTATAGGTATTTCAATATTCACAAATACAATTACGATTTATCACCTAATAATTGTATCTTTGTTTCAAGGAACATTCTGGGCTTTTATGATGCCAGCTAGACAAGCAATAATTGCAGAAATGGTCCCAGAAAGTCAATTAAATAATGCTGTTGCACTCAACGCTGCGGGCATGTCTCTTACGACTATGATCTCTCCTGCAATTGGTGGACTTATTTATCATTATTTTGGCCCAGGCTATACATATATATTAATAACTTTATTTTGTATAGTGGCTGTGATTTGTACAAGTATGTTACCTTCAATGAAAAAATCACCTAAAGAATCTAGAAATTTATCTAAAGAAATATCACAAGTTATAAGGCTTGTAAAAAATCATTCGGTTTTGGGGTATGTTTTAAGTTTGGTTCTTTTTACTACTTTATTATCTATGCCTACCAGAACGTTATTTGCGCCTTATTCTTCAGAGGTAATTAATGGTGGACCATTACAGGTTGGATTGATGCTTGCATCAATAGGAGGAGGTGCTTTAATAGGAACATTAATAGTTGCTTCACTTGGACAGAATATTAAAAAAGGCAAATTGATACTAATGACTTCAGTTTTATCTGGAAGTTCCATTTTATTTCTAGGATTTTCTCATCTAACTATATTGTCTATTTTGTTATGTTTTTTCCTTGGTCTAGGTGATGCAGGCAGACGTTCACTAAGCCCTTCAATGATAATGGAAAAAACTCCTGTAGAATTTAGAGGAAGAGTTATGGGTATTTATGCAATGAGTTTCGGGTTTATTCCTTTAGGAGCTTTACCTTTGGGTTATATAGCTGACAATCTAGGAGTTGATTCTGCTTTTATTACTGCGGGAATAACTTTGATAATCATCTCATTAATTTTTAATAGAAAGAGTGTTAGAGAAAGTTAATGTCTTGATCCACTATTTCCCACAAATATCTACTAGCTAGAGATCTGTATGGCTTCCATTTTGAAGAAATTTCCATCACTTTTTTTTCTGATGGAAGTTCAGTAAACTTGTATATAATTTGAATGCCTTTTTTTATACCAAGATCATTAATGGGACAAATATCTTGATTTTTACCTGAAAACAAAAGAAAATTTTCTACGGTCCATGGACCAATCCCTTTTATTTTACATAAAATATCTTTTGCTTTTTGTTCATGTAGTTTCATTATTTTAGTTAAGTTTAAATTCTCTTCATTTATGAGATAAGATAATTTTATTATTGTTTCTGATTTAGCTTTAGATAGGCCTAAGGATTTTAAATCATTTACTTCAATATTTGATTGCAATGAATATATCTGTGATCCATAATTATCAATAAATTTGTTATAAATATTACTGGCAACATTTATACTAAGTTGTTGACCAATGATAGTTCTTACCAAGGAAAGAAATTCTGTAGATTTTCTATAATCATCATTTATGGTAAAATTTTTTTCGGTAAAATATATTATAAATTTCCCTAATTTTGGGTCTTTCTGAATAAGATGAGCTATTTTAGATTTGTCTATCAATTAATTTAAACTTACATTTTTTCTTAATTTATTATTTGTATTATAAAATTAAATTTATTAGAAATTTACATATTATATTTTATGTTAATCTATACTTTATATAAAACTATTTTTTTATAATTAATAACCTATGAACAAATTCTCATGTATATAGATCCAAAAGTTGTCGGAGTAGGAATATTAGAGAAAGATCATAAAATCCTTTTAGTTAAGAGAGGGATTGAACCAGGCTATGGGAAATGGAGTATGCCGTCAGGCTATATAAATCGATATGAAAAAGTAGAATTAGCTATTGAGAGAGAAATAAAAGAAGAGTGTGGAATAGAAGTTAAAACTGAATGGATTTCAAATATTTATTCTGATGCCAAATCTCCTATTATTTTACTAGTATTTAGTGTTTCCTTTATTTCTGGAACAGTTAAACCTTTAGATGAAACTTTAGATGTTAAATTTTTTGATATCAATCGATTACCAGATATGGCATTTGACCACGATAAGTTAATAATTAAGGATTGGAAAAAGAAATTTTATAATTAGTTAACTTTATAATTTTCTATCATCCTTCTGACTCTTTTCCATATTGAGTCTGCTACTCTATGTTCAGGTTGATCTGCACTAACTATGCTCCAAGAACTTCTGTTCTTTTTCGCCATTTTAAGATATCCAGAGCGTACTTTATTATGGAAATCCATACTCATGTTTTCAAAACTATTACCTTCATATGTGTTTCGTTTATTTTTCTTTTTCTTTTCTGAAGATAATGCAAATTCAATATTAATGTTTTTATTAATTCTTTCTCCTGAAATAGAAGGATTCATATCTAACAATATTGTTAAATCTGGATTTAAATTATTGGTGGTTATGTGATTTAGTTCATTTATGATTTCTAAAGAAACTCCTTTTCCGTAACCTTGGTATGCAAGGGTAGAATGTATAAATCTATCAACAATGACCGTTATTCCATTTTTTAAAGCTGGTTCGATTACTGATTTACATAATTCAGCTCTAGCAGCACAAAATAAATATGTTTCTGCAATTGCATTTTTACTTTTATTATTTTTAACCCATCTTCTTATTTGTTCTCCTAGAGGAGTATTTCCTGGTTCATGAAGAGCTATAGAGTTAATGCCTGAATCAACAAGTTTCTTGACTAGTCTTTTACTTTGAGTAGACTTTCCTGAGCCTTCTCCTCCTTCAAAGGTTATTAATAAACCTTTTTTTAGAATATTTTTTGAAGATTTACCATCTTCAGGGAGATTGAAAAGTTTAGGATTTTTTTTAATATTCTTATTTGAATTCATTTATCCTCTTTTTTTTATTACTAACCTTCTGTTTGAGTCTTGACCTATTGAGGCTGATCCTAATCCTAAGGTTGTTGCTAAAAAATGTTGTTTTCTCCTTATGTTTGGATCTCTTGGTTTTAGTTCAACTTCTATATCGCCTTTTTGGATTTTTTTTTCTGCTATTTTTACTTCATTTAAAGCATCTTCATCTTTTATGTCAACAATTAAATCAATTTTTTCCGGTTTAGTTTTTTGTTTAATTTTAGACAAAAACCTAATAATTTGATCATTCGATCCTTTTTTTAATATATGAATTGAAATTCCAATTTTTTCTGCTAATTGGATAATTTTTGGTTTTTTCATATAATGTGATTTGGTTGTGAGAATGATTTGAGCTTTTTCTACCGTTTCTACTATGTTGATGTTTGTAAAAAGTGATTTAGCAGAATTTTTTAATTTAGATTTTTGTATACCAAAAGGAAATATTGTTATTCTGTTTGAGTTGTTTTTTATGACATCATTTTGATTGTAATCATGTGTGGTTATTTGAGTTTTTATCAAACTTTTAGGACTAAAAGGTGTTCCTTTCAATTTTTTTGATTTATTTTTAAAATTCAGCTTAATTACTTCTCCGTTTTCTAAAGATCTAATTTCTGAATTTGCTACTATACCTCGTAAAATTTTATCAACAGCTAAAGCAACATCAAAATGTACAGAAACCTTATTACGATCTATAATTTCTACAACAATATCAAATGTGGGTTCATGCTGTCTCTCTAGAACTGATTTTTGACTTTTTCTCCTTCTAGCTTCCAGATCTCCTAACGTAACTGATTTGGTTCCACCAACTAAATCACTTATAGTGGGGTTTATGATTAGATTATCTAAAGTATTCCCATGAGCAGTTGCTATTAATTGAACACCTCTTTCAGCAATCGTTCTACAGGCATCTGCTTCTTTCTCTGTACTTATTTCGTCAATCACAACTACTTCAGGCATGTGATTTTCAACCGCTTCAATCATTACGTTATGCTGTTGGTCTGTATTTCTTACTTGCATTCTTCGTGCTGATCCTATAGCTGGATGTGGTATATCTCCATCACCTGCTATTTCATTAGAAGTATCTACAACTACAACTCTTTTTTCTTCCTTATCTGCAATAATGCGGGTTATTTCTCGAATCATAGTTGTTTTACCTATCCCAGGTTTCCCCATAATTAAAATACTTTTTTCGCTACCTATGAAATCTTCAATAATTTTTACACTCCCAAAAACAGCTCGACCAACTCGACATGTTACTCCTATAGGTTCTTCTGCGCGATTTCTTATTAGAGAAATTCTATGTAAAGTCCTTTCAATGCCTGCTCGATTATCGTCTCCGACATGACCAATTTTATTAATAACATAGTTTATATCATTTTGAGTTATTATTAAATCTAAGATTATATCTTGCTGATTTGTATACCTTATTATAGGAGGTCTTCCTAGATCTAAAACAACTTCAATAAGTTCATCCTCTTTCATAATTTTTCTCGAGATTTTAATAGGTAAAATTTCTAGAAAAGGTTTTAGATCATCTATTATTTCTTTTTCAGTTTTCATTTTTTGTCAATCTAATAAAATAATCATGTACCGTTGTTGTACCAGAAAGTTCCGGATGAAACGATGTCCCCATTATTTTATTTTGTTTAATTGCTACAATTGTTCCATCTTTCAAAGAAGATAAGATTTCTACTTTAGGAGATATTTTTTTTACGATTGGTGCTCTAATAAAAATTCCTTTTATTTTATTTTTTATACCTTTGAATGTCAAATCTGTTTCAAAAGAATCCACTTGTCTCCCAAACCAATTTCTTGATATTTCTGCATCAATTAAATTCATTGGAATTGGATATGGATCAGATAATTTTTCAGCAATACAAATTAATCCTGCACAAGTACCCCAAACCGACATACCACGAGAAATTTTTTCTTTTATTGGTTCTTCAAAACCATATCGATCAATGAGTTTTTTTATTGTTGTTGACTCACCTCCTGGAATAATCAAACCATCAACATTGTTCAAATCTGATATCGTTTTTACCTTCAAAGATTCTATACTCAGAGTTTCTAACACATCTAAATGTTCAATAAAATCTCCTTGTAAAGATAAAACACCTATCTTGATCTCAGAATCTACCAACCTCTTTTTTCTAATCTTTCTTCAGGATTGATCTTAGATACCTCTTCACCTCTCATAGCGGCTCCTAAGCCTTTTGATACTTCTGCGATCAAATCTGCATCTTCGAAGTGTGTTGTAGCTTGGACTATAGCATCAGCTGTCTTTTCTGGTTTTTCACTATTAAAAATTCCTGAGCCAACAAATATTCCTTCAACTCCAATTTGCATCAATAATGCAGCATCTGCAGGGGTAGCTACTCCACCAGCTGCAAAATTTACTACGGGAAGTTTTCCTGTATTTTTTATTTCACATACTAATTCATAAGGAGCTCTAAGATTCTTTGCTTCTGTCATTAATTCTTCATCATCTAATCGTTGAATCTTTTTTATATCATTCAAAATTTGTCGAGCGTGTGTAACAGCCTGAACAACATCTCCTGTACCAGCTTCTCCTTTAGTCCTAATCATAGAAGCACCTTCTCCAATCCTTCTTAAAGCTTCTCCCAAATTAGTTGCTCCGCAAACAAATGGCATTTTAAAATCCCATTTGTTTATATGAAATTCATTATCAGCAGGTGTCAATACTTCAGATTCATCACAATAGTCTACTCCTAAAGCTTCTAAAATTTGTGCTTCAGCAAAATGTCCTATTCTTGCTTTAGCCATAACTGGGATAGAGACAGAATCAATTATTCCAGAAATCAATTCAGGAGCAGATGCCCTGGCGACTCCTCCGTCTTTTCTAATATCTGAAGGGACTCTTTCTAGTGCCATTACAGCAACAGCTCCAGCATCTTCAGCAATTTTTGCGTGATCTACTGTTACTACGTCCATAATTACTCCACCTTTTAGCATTTGAGCAAGGCCACCCTTTACTCTCCAGTCTCCTACTTCTGGTTTTGAATGATCCTTCCAGGTGTGAGATTTTTTATCTTTTAAAGTACTCATATTTTTCTCCTCGGCTTTTTATTATTTTATATACGACACCGAACCCGTATAATTATTTAATTTTTATTATACGTTGTTTAGGTGATTGATGTTAATATAATTTTGGCTATATCTATAGTTCTGGCTGAATAACCCCACTCATTATCATACCAACTTACGATTTTAAACATATTTTCCCCAATATTTAAGGTAGATTTTAAGTCTATTATTGATGAATGAGGATTTTTAAGAAAATCAATGGAAACGAGTTCTTCGTCAGAAACATCTAGAATTCCTCTCATTTGATTCTTTGAATATTCAATAAACAACTCGTTTATATTGTTTACATCAGTAGGTTTTTTTAAAATCACATTTAAATCTATGACTGAACAGCTCGGAGTGGGTACTCTGAAAGCCATACCGTCTAATTTACCGTTAACCGATTTGATAATTTTTCCTATTGACTTAGCGGCGCCAGTAGTGGTAGGGATTATACTTGTTGCAGCTGCTCGTGCCCTTCTAAAATCTTTATGTGATTTATCTAAAATATTCTGATCATTAGTATAAGAATGAATGGTTGTCATAAACCCTTTTTCTATTACGTAATTTTCTTCTAAAATTTTTATTATTGGTGCCAAACAATTTGTTGTACATGAAGAATTTGAAATAATATTATGAATTTTAGGATCATACTTTTCTTCATTGACACCCATTACGATTGTCAAGTCATCATCTTTCCCAGGGGCAGTTAATAGTACCTTTTTTACTGATTTCCCCATGTGTTTATTTGCTTGTTTTTTTTCATTGAATTTTCCGCTAGATTCTATAACTAGGCTTATATCATTTTCTTCCCATGGAATTAAAGATGGATCATTTTCTCTATAACACCTAATTTTTTTATCATTGATATATAAATTATTTCTATCAAAACTTATTTCTGCATTTAATTTTCCATATGCTGAGTCATATTTTAATAAATGATAATAAGTTTCAGTTTCAGATCTTCCATTTATTGCTTTGATATTGATATCTAAACTATCTTCAGAAATAATTCTAAGAATTTGCCTACCTATACGACCAAACCCATTTATTCCAACATTATTACTCATATTCATAGTTTAAATTTGTGACTTTATCTTAAAATTGATTTGCCTGCATATTCAGCTTTATTGCCTAAGATATCTTCAATTTTAAGTAACCTATTATATTTTGCAACCCTTTCTGACCTTGCGGGTGCGCCTGTTTTTATTTGTCCGGCATTAGTTCCTACAGATAAATCTGCTATAGTGGTATCTTCAGTTTCACCAGATCTATGACTAATGACGCAATTATAATCATATTTTTTGGCAAGTTTTATTGTATTTAAAGTTTCAGAGACAGTTCCAGATTGATTAAATTTAATTAGAATAGCATTTGCAGTATCATTATTTATTCCTTTAAATAAATATTTTTCTTGAGTTACAAAAAGATCATCACCAACCAATTGTGTATTTTTACCAGCAATTTCAGTAAATTTTTTCCAACCGCTCCAATCATCTTCACTTAATCCGTCTTCGATTGAATATATAGGGTATTTATCTTTAAGCTTGGAATATTCTTGAATCATTTCATCAGAACTGAGATTTTTGTTTTCTTTTTGAAGATGATACAAGTTAGATTTTTTTGAGTGGAATTCTGTAGCAGCTGGATCTAGAGCAATGAATATTTGTTCTCCAGCGACATAATTAGCATCTTCAATGGCTTCAATTATTAGAGAAAGAACTTGATCACTTGTTAATCCTTCTGGTGCAAACCCACCTTCAAAACCTACATTTGTCGATAACTTTTTTCTTTCTAAGATTTTACCTAGACTATGATAAATTTCTGAACCAGCTCTTAAGGATTCAGAAAATGTATCTATTCCAGCGGGAACAATCATGAATTCTTGAAAATCAGTGGATCCTATTGCATGAGCTCCTCCATTCAATATATTCAACATTGGTACAGGGAGAATTGAAGGGATTTCATCATTTTCTAATTGAGCAATTCGTTCAAATAAATTTAAACCAATAGTTGCACTTGAGGCTTTTAGTACGGCTAAAGATACTGCTAGCATTGCATTAGCTCCTAGATTTTTTTTCTTTTCTGTACCATCAATGTCAATCATTATTTGATCAATTTCATCTTGTTTTAAAACCTCAATTCCGACCAAGTTTTTAGATATATTTGAATTGATGTTTTGTATGGCCTTTAAAACCCCTTTACCTTTATATCTATTTAAATCTCCGTCTCGGAGTTCTACTGCTTCTCTACTTCCTGTACTTGCACCTGAAGGTACCGAAGCTTGAGCAGTGATTTTTTTATCAACTTCTACTTCAGCTAAAACCGTTGGATTTCCTCTAGAGTCCAGAATTTCTTTTCCAATTATTGATGTAATTAAGTTCATTTTTATCCTTAAGAATTATTAATTTCATCAATAATTTTATTTTGTTCAAAGATAATATTTCTAATACCTTCAGTGGCTAGTGAAATTAAGCTATTCAAAATTTTTAATGTTGGTATTTCTTTCTCAGAAGTTCCTTGTATTTCTATTATGTCTAAATTTTGATTAAGAACTAAATTCATATCAAAATCTGCTTGTGAATCTTCAATATAGTCTAAATCTAATAACTGGTTCCCATTTACTAGACCTGCGCTTACTGCAGCTACCTGATTTTTAAAATACCTATTTGGGTTTGTTCCAAAATGATTCTTTAAAGCTAAATAAGTGGCTATGTATGCACCAGAAATAGAAGCAGTTCGGGTTCCTCCATCAGCGTTTAGTACATCACAGTCTACGGTAATCATTACGCCTGATAATTTTTTTAAATTCAAAGATTGTCTTAAAGATCTTCCTATCAATCTTTGAATTTCTTGAGTTCTACCACTCATTTTATTTCCTCTATCTCTTCTTATTCTTTCATTTGAAGAATTTGGCAACATGCTATATTCAGCGGTTAACCATCCTTGATTTTCATTTTTTAACCAATGAGGAATTTGAGTAGAAATGTTTGTAGAGCATATAACTTTTGTATCTTCAAAATTTATCAAGACTGATCCTATAGAATTTTTTTGAAAATTTGTAACTATAGATAGATTCCTAGCCTCATCATGTTTTCTATTGTTTTTTCTCATAGTATCATTGTACAAAATTAGATTTATTCTTGTGTTTATTTATATAAATCTTTCAACATTATTATCTAATCGAAATATTAATGGAGAGATATTAAATGAAGATAGCGATTATGGGCGCTGGTTCTGTAGGTGGTTATTATGGTGGAATACTTAAGAAAGTAGGTCTTGATGTTACCTTGATTTGTCGAGGGAAACATAGAGAAGCTATAACGTCAAGAGGTCTAATATTAAAGTCTCACTGGGGAGACTTTAATATTATGATTCCTAATGAAGAAGACCCAAAAAATATTGGAAAAGTAGATTTGATAATATTTACGCCCAAGCTTTATTCTAATTATATTGCGATACCTCAGATGGAGCCATTGATTCATTCCAAAACCATAATTATCACTATTCAAAATGGAGTAAGTAGTCATAAACAACTTTCTGATTATTTTGGGATAGATAAAGTTATTCCTGCAGCAACATACATAGAGTCTGAAATTTTAGAACCTGGTGTTATTCAACAAAAAGGACCTACAGTTGTTATTGAAATTGGCGAAATAAATAAAGAGCATTCAGATCGATTGAATAGAATTCAATCGTTATTAACTTCTAAATATTTAAAAATAATAATATCTGAAGACATAATCTTAAGTTTATGGAATAAAATGATATCCATTGGGTCAGTTGGCACTATAATGACTTCATTTAGAAGTAGTTTTATCGAAGTTATGAAATTACAAAATGGTGAAGAAATACTTAGAGGAACAATGAGAGAAATTTTCAGTGTAGGAAGATCAATTGGTGTTAATTTAGATGAAAACATTATCGAAGAAAAAATCGATGATTTAAAAAAAGAAGGAGATGCTATAACTGCTTCTCTTCAAACAGATTTTACTAATAATAAACCTTTAGAAATTGATTTTATTTTAGGTTATGTTGTTAGTTTGGCTAAAGAAAAAGGAATTGATTGCCCATATTCGACAACACTAGTCGCATCTTTAGATAGATATAAGAAAGGTCCCATAAATGAAAAAAATCCTTGATCAAATCTCTAAGTTAAGTTCACAAAGTATAGTAGATGCTATGAGTATATTAGATTGGCCTCAAACAATGATACATGGCTCAAGGCCTTTATTTCCTGGTGGAAAAATATGTGGCTTGGCTATTACTTTACGATTTGTTTTATTCAGGAAAGATCTTTCACAAGATCTTCCTAAAGGTTCAGATTCAGCTGAATATAGGGCATTTGAATTATGTGATCCAGAAAAAGTATTGGTAGTATCTTCAGTAGGTCCATGGGAGTCGATTGGTGGAGATATAAAATTTTTGCGCTTATATCAAAAAAAAGTAGGAGGAATAGTGACAGATGGTTCTATAAGAGACTCAAACAGTATCAGAGATTATCAAATTCCTGTATATGCTCATTCTTCTACTGCCAAACAAGGTCCAGGAGTTATGTTACCGTGGTCAGTAAACGAACCAATTAATTGTGGAGGAATTCTTGTTAGAGAAGGAGATATAATTTTAGGTGATGATGATGGAGTTGTTGTTTTACCTCAAAAAATAAGCTCAGAAGTTTTAGATATAGCCACAAAAAGAATAGAAATAGAAGAAGTCGTAAAAAATGAATTGCAGAAAAATCCCACTTCTCCAGGAAAATATTATCCTTTTAATGACAAAACATTAGAATTATATAATCAAAAAAAGAAAAATAAAAAAAAATCAAGTAATTTATAAAAATAAATTTATATAATTGTTATTGGTTAGCAATTTTAAATACTTTACGAATGTGGGGAAAAATATATGGCAAAAGAAGCTAAAGCTTTTTTTAATGGTCAAAAAGTTTCATTAAAAGATGCCAAAGTAGGAATAATGACTCATGCATTGCATTATGGTACAGCAGTGTTTGAAGGGATTAGAGGTAATTGGAATGAATCTAAAGAAAAGATGATAATATTTCGATTGAAAGAACACTACGATAGATTATTAAGAGGCTCAAATATTCTAAAAATGAATTTGGGTTATACTTCTCAAGAAATGTGTAACATTACGGTAGATTTGGTAAAAAGTAATGGTTACAAAGAAGACGTATATATCAGACCATTGGCGTATAAATCTCAGGAATTAGTTGCAAATTTAAAACTTCATGAATTAGAAGATGATTTATCAATAATAGTCATTCCGTTTGGAGCATATATTGATAACACAAAGCCCATTAGATGTCAGACTAGCTCTTGGAGAAGACCAGAAGATACAATGATGCCTACAGGAGTTAAGCTTGCAGGTCTTTATACCACCAGTATTTTGGCAAAAACCGAAGCAGTATCTGCAGGTTATGATGAAGCTATCTTACTGAATAACGACGGAACAGTTTCCGAAGGTAGTGGAGAAAATCTTTTCATGGTTCAGAATGGTGAAATTATAACTCCAACAGAGACAGATAACTGCTTATTGGGCATAACCCGAAATACTATAATTCAGATAGCAAAAAATGAACTAAATATAGATATAAAAGAAAGAAGAATACATCGTTCTGAACTTTATTTAGCTGATGAAATATTTCTTACAGGAACTGCCGCACATGTAACATCGGTGGGATCTTTGGATAATAGAACTATAGGAAATGGAAAAGTTGGTCAAATAACTAAAAGGCTGCAAGATATTTATTTTTCAGTTGTAAGTGGAAAAATTGAAGATAAAAAATATAAAGCTTGGCTAACAGAATTTACGATTTAATTTTATAATCATTTGTTAAATCTTCATCAAGAACTAATTTCGGATTTGTATTGATTAGTTGATTTAATTTATTGTTTCCAATTAAAGAATTTAATTCGTTCAGCAGTATGTTAGTTTGTTCAGAGTTCAGTAATTTATGATTTTGAAAATCTGTAGCTATAAAGTCATAGTATCCTTTTGATAAAAAATCGTGTGCAGTATTTTTTATTATTTCAGGATAAAAAGAAATCATAGATCCAAGAGATAATTGGAACAAAACCCCTAAAGATTTTAGATGAGTTATGTTTTCAATATTCAGTAATGTTGGATTTCTTTCTGGGTGTACAATTATGGGAATTGACCCATCATTTATCAATATTAACAAAGTTTCTGTGGCTTTCTTTATGCTTTCAAATTTACTTAATTCCACTAGGATAAATCGACTTTCATTTATATGAAAATCAGTTTGATTTTCAAAGTAGTTTGTTGAAAAATTTGATAGTAAAATTTCATTGGCAGCATAATATGTATTTTTTTTAAAATTTTTTATAATATTTTTAAATTGGTTGAAAAACAATTTTTTGTATCTTAAAGGAACATATTTATCAGAAATAACAAAAATGGTTTGATCAAAATTTATTTGGTTTAAATAATTCTCCTTGATATCAAATTCACTGTCAGTCAATTCATCAATTGCTGTATAAAAATTGAAACTTTTATTGTTAATGTCAATCATTTTTTTTACTTAATCTCTTGCTTCAATCATTCTGAAAAGTTCTCCATACTTAAATGGGTGTGAAGATGTGTTATTATGCAATCGTTTTAACATTACTTCCATTTTTCCTGAACCTATGGATAATCCCTGGATCTGACTTTTATGTTTTGAGAGTGATTCTATCTTTTTTGTTTCATACCCAGTTATATCAATGATAGTATTAGGTGTGTCACAACCCCAAAAAAATAGATTTTTAGACTTATGCGGTTTGATTGTTTCATTTAACTGTTCAGAAAAATGTAAATGATCTCTTGCATAAGGATAAATAGAATCCATGACTGTTATTCCAAGATTTCTATGATCCTTATGCATAAAGCCATTAACTCTGAATGGATCATGAGTAAAAACAGATTCGGGTTTAAATTTTCTAATTAAGAATACCAAATCAGATAATAATTGTTTATTAGATTCTAGTTCCCCATCCTTATAACCTAGCTCTATTATTTCTCTAACCCCTAAAACTTTTGCTGCTTCATCTTGTTCTTTTGATCTTATATTAACTATTTTTTTACTTGTCATTGATAGGTCATTGGAACCACTGGAACCTGTTGTTGCTAATACATAAACAACTTCAGTGCCTTTATTGCACCATTTTGCGATAGTTCCTCCTGTGCCAATTTCAGCGTCATCTGGGTGAGCAAAAATTACCATAGCCTTTTTAGGAATGAAATTAAATTCTTTTACTTTATTCATGATATTGTTTCAAATAGTTATTTCATTTATTATCACATTATAAAAAAAAAATTATAATTTAATCTAATAAGAAAAACTAATAATTTTTATTCTGTTTGAGGTCCAATTATGAAAAAAGATTTAGAAGTCGAAGAAATTATTGATAAAGAACATATAAGACAAAGAGATTCAGCCATATTTATTGCTTCTGAAAATTATGCATCTGAAGCTGTCAGAAATTATACAGGTTCCATTTTAACTAATAAATATGCTGAAGGATATCCAGGGAAAAGATACTATGCAGGTTGTGAAAATGTAGACATCGCTGAAAATCTGGCAATAAATCGAGGTAAAGAATTATTTGAATGTAACCATATGAATGTCCAACCCCATTCTGGTTCACAGGCTAATATGGCAGTTTATCTGTCGTTATTACAAACGGGTGATAAAATTCTTAGTTTATCACTTGATCATGGAGGACATCTTTCACATGGCCACAATGTAAATTTTTCTGGAAAACTTTTTGATATTCATAATTACTACCTAAATCCAGATACAGAAACTATCGATTATGAACAATTGGAGGATGTAGCTCAAAAAGTACAACCTAAAATAATTATTTGTGGATATTCTGCTTATTCAAGGACAATAGATTTTCTAAAATTTAAACAAATTGCAAAAGGTACCAATTCATTACTAATGGCTGATATAGCCCATATTGCTGGTTTGGTTGCTTCCAAATTACATCCTTCTCCAGTGGGAGTCGCGGATATTATTACCTCTACTACCCATAAAACATTAAGAGGACCAAGAGGAGGTATAGCTATAATTTCAAAAGAATTATCAAGAAAATATGATAGAGGGATTTTTCCTATGATACAGGGAGGTCCTATTATGAATACTATATTGGCAAAGGCTGTGGCTTTTAATGAAGCTTTAAGTAATGATTTTAAGAATTATTCAACAAATATTATTTCTAATTCCAAATTACTTGCCAAAATTTTTCATGAAGGAGGTCTTCGTATAGTTTCTGGTGGTACAGACAATCATCTTATGTTGTTAGATTTAAGAAATATTAAAATAAATGGTTCTGAGGCAGAAGAGAAATTGAATTCAGTTGGGATAGTAGTTAACAAAAATGCAATTCCATTTGATCCTCTTCCTCCAAATATAACTTCGGGAATAAGAGTTGGAACTCCAGCAATTACCACTAGACGAATAAATGAAGAAGATTTGTCAACTATTGGAGATTTAATTATTCAAACTCTGAAAACTCCATCACATAAATTGTCAGCTATAAAAAGTAAAGTATCGAAAATAATGCAAAAATTACCTCTTCCATAATAATTATATTGTTTTTTTTACTAGTATAATGTTCAAAGGTGATATAATTTTCTGGTAGTTTAAAATACATAAAAGAGATAAAAATTGCGTAAATATGAATTGATGTGGATTGTCGGTGGAGATTTGAATGATACTACTACCAATGATTCAATAAATGAAGTAAAGGGTTTGTTAGAAAAAAACCAAGAAGTGAAAGTTGATAATATTTCTAGATGGTCACATAGAAAGCTATCTTATCCAATAGAAGAGTTTGACAATGGTACTTATTTTATTGCTGTATTTGAAAGTGAACCTTCATCAATCAAAAATTTAGATAACGCTTTAAAGGACAGTGCATCAATTATTAGACATTTGATAACTAAAAAAGAGATTTTAAAACCTTATAAAACAAAACCTAAATCTAATTAGCAGAAGAGATAAATATTGAGTTTAAATCAAATATTATTAATCGGAAATTGTGGATCAGATCCCGAAATGAGATATACTCCTAATGGATCTATGGTTGTAAACTTTAGTCTTGCTGTTAATTCTTACAGAAATTCCCCTGAGGGTGATCAAATACAAGAAACTGAATGGTTTAGAGTTTCTTGTTGGAATAAAACAGCTGAATCAGTAAATCAATTCCTTCAAAAAGGTCAAAGATGTTTTGTTGAGGGCAGGTTTAGATCTTCAAATTATACAGCAAATGATGGAACTCAAAGACAAAGTAATGAAGTAACTGCATTTAGAGTAATTTTTTTGGATAGATCCACTGGAAATGTTTCAGAGGAAGTTATGTCAAGTGAAAATAATTCCTCTCAGACAACTCAACCGACTGAAGTAAAAGAAAATATCATCGAAACTAATCAAAATGATGAAACCGATGACGTTGAAGAGTTACCCTGGTAATACAAAATGAAATTGGAAATAAAATAATGACAACTCATAATAGACAAAATTCTCGGAACAATTCTCGGAACAATTCT
>CAZPYN010000004.1:85309-111511 GCA_964590915.1 uncultured Dehalococcoidales bacterium | reverse complement strand
CTCCTGAAGAAGATCCCAAAGCAGAAGCTCCTGAAGAAAAAAATAAAGAAGAAGATAAAAAATAAAAAAATTATTTAATCTGTATCTAAATTTTTATGGAAAATGATAAGCAAAATCTTCATGATAAAGAAAAAAAAGATTCTTTTGATATTGGCAGTCGTAGTATTATTGGATCGCAAAAACGAAGTAGATTTGAATTATTAGCTAAAAATAAAGATGAATCTATTTTATTTAAACCCTTTTTTTATGTTGGCTTTTCTTTGTTTTTGATAATTTGTTTTGTATTTATCTTTTTTTACGTTGTAACTTATGTGCTTCCACCTATGAAACAAGCAATAAAAGTTGGTGAGATTACTTATTCAAGAGGAGATGTTGTAAGATTCATAAGATTTAATCAAAGGATGAGTGAAGACTTAGGAGTAGATTTTGAAATTGGTAATTCAGTATTTGAAGCATTGAAAACAATTCTTGAGGGTGAATTAGCTTACCAAGTAGCTCCAAGATACGGTATATCTGTTTCAAATGAAAGGCTAGACAAACAAATTGAAATTCTCATGGGATATATTGATATTGCTGAAGGAGTTGAAGGAAGCCAAGAACATAAAAGAAATATAGAAGAATCTTACAGACAATTTTTAAACAAAACTTCTCTTTCAGATTATGAATATAGAGAATACGTTAAAAGGACTATTTTTAGAGAAGAACTTCGTTCAATTGTTTCTAGAGATGTTTCACGAATACAACCTCATGTAAACGTTTATGAAATAGTATTTGCATCTCCTGATTTATCTCTAGTCAATGCAATTAATAAGAAAATCACTCTTGGTAATAATATTGAAGAAATAGCATTAGAATTTTCAGAAGATAAAGAAGTTCTTAGGACAAAGGGGAATTTGGGTTGGTTACCTAAAGGTATTAATCAAGAGTTAGATAAAATTTTTTTTGGACTTAATGATGATGGATCGAGAACTTTACCTGTAGGTCAATTAAGTGAACAGCCATATTACAAAAATGAAGCGCAAGTATATGCTTTCTACTATATATCTGATTATATAGACGCAAGAGAAGTAACGGATAAAAATTTTGATCTACTTACTAACGTACAATTTGATCAATTTATTAATTCATTTACAGATGAATATAATTTATGGATTGATATAGATAGTGATATTTATAATTGGATTAATTCTAAAGTACTTTTAGCTTCAAATGCTGAATTTATGGAAAATGGAGAAACCATATCTGAATCAGAAGGATTACAAACATACCCCAATTGATTTATCATATAGATTATAATTATTCATAAAATTTATTTGTTAAATCAGAAAATAATACATGCAAAAAAATTTATTTAATTATTATCAAAAATATCTACCAATAAACCAAGATACCCCCTTTGTATCCTTGGGAGAAGGTTTCACTCCATTGATAAAGAGTGAGAATTTAAGTGATAAATTTGATTGTAATATATTTTTTAAATTGGAAGGTTCTAATCCATCAGGTTCATTTAAAGATCGTGGTATGTTCCTTACTGTAGCAAAAACTTTAGAGGAAAAGAAAACAAAGATTATATGTGCTTCTACGGGAAATACTTCTGCTTCAGCCGCTGCTTATGGAGCAAGATATAATTTAGAAACTGTAGTTATAATACCTAAAGGCAAAATAGCATTAGGGAAGCTAATCCAAGCGATGGCATATGGAGCTAAAATAATATCTATTAATGGTAATTTCGATGAATCTCTACTTGCTGTCAAAGAAATATCTGATTCATTAAATTTTGAAATTGTAAATTCTATAAATCCTTATAGACTTGAAGGGCAAAAAACCGCAGCTTTTGAAATTATAGAACAGCTAGGATTTTCACCAGACGTTCAATTTATCCCAGTAGGGAATGCTGGAAACATAAGCTCCTATTGGAAGGGATATAAACAATTTTATGATTCTAAAATAAGTAATAAATTACCCGTTCTTTATGGTATTCAAGCCGAAGGAGCAGCTCCTTTAGTAGACAATAAAATTTTCAAGAATCCGGATACCATTGCTAGTGCCATAAGAATTGGCAACCCTGCTAGTGCTGATTTGGCAAAGGATTCTATCAATGAATCTTCGGGTGAATTTATTAAAGTTTCAGATGATAACATCTTAGATGCTCAAAAATTAATTGCTAGAAAGGAAGGTATCTTTTGTGAACTAGCTTCTGCAGCTTCTGTAGCAGGCTTAATAAAATTAATTTCAAAAGGATATGATTTTTCTAATAAAAATATAGTCTGTATCCTTACTGGTAATGGTTTAAAAGATCCCGAGAATGCTCAGCAATATCTACAATCTAACGTAATAAAAACCTCATCTGATCCGGATGAAATAAAGGAAGCAATTTTAAAATTCTAAAATAATAATTTGTAATTAATGGATAAAATTGGAATATAAAAAAATAAAAAAAAATATACTTTCGAAATGGGAACAAAGTATTACTGACTCAATTTTTTTAACTCCATTTGATTTAATAAGTTGGAAAAAAACATGGATAGATAACTTTGGGAAAGACTTTCAAGATTCTTTTTATTTTGGTGATAATTATTTTGCACCCTTAATGAAAAATAATGGAGAGGTATCATTTATTTCTAGTAAAGATTTATGCGATTATAATAATATTTTGATATCTGCTCCAGATATTTCTATAATTCAATCTCTTATTCAGGAGATATTTAAAGATACAGATACTAAAAAAATTTTTCTTGAATCAATCCCAGGAGACTCTCAGTTGTTTGACTATTTTAATAATCTTAGAAATGAATTCAAAATAGAGATAATTAATGAAGATGTTTCCCCTTTCCTAATTCTCCCCAACTCATGGGAAGAATATTTGAGTTCATTAAGAAAAAAACATCGTCACGAATTACGAAGAAAAATAAGACGTTTAGAAGAAACTGTAGAATTTACTTCTGGAGATATTTATGATTCAGATGAAATATATAACAATTTAGATGAATTTATTTATTTACATAAAATTAGTTCAAAAGAGAAAGAGAATTTTATGAATGAAAATAGAAAAAAGTTTTTTAAGGAATTAATACTTAATCTATCAAAAGAGAACAAAATTATTTATTCCTATTTACAAGTCGAAAATAAAACTGTTTCTAGTTCTATTTCTTTTTATTTAAGTGATACAAGATATTTATATAATTCCGGATTTGATCCAAAATATAATTATCTTTCTGTAGGTCTATTAAATCATGTGTTTGCTATACAAAGATCTATTTCTAAAAGATTCAAGATATTTGATTTTATGAGAGGAAATGAAAGATATAAATATGAACTTGGAGCAATAGATAAATTAATCTATTCAATAACAATTTCTAAATAATGAAAAAAAAAATCACAATTATTTCAATACATTCTTGTCCAAATGAAAAAATAGGATTGGGTAATTCTGGAGGCTTAAATGTTTATGTAAAAAATTTACATTCATATTTATTAAGTAACAATTATGAATCAAATTTAATTACTCGCAATCATGGAAATTGTGACTTTGATAAACATTTTAATAAGATTCTTCACATAGATACTAAAAAATCATTTATAGAAAAAGATGTAATTTTTAATAGAATTAAATCAGATACTGATATTTTGATATCTAATTATTGGACCTCAGCACTTTTTTCTAATGATTATTTCAAATCTGTTAATAAAAAATATCATATTCCCCATACACTTGAATATCTTAAAAAAAAACATTTTCCTAAATATATAATGGATTCTACTCGTTATAAATTAGAAAAAAAATCAATGATAAATTTTGATAAAATAATTTGCTTTTCAAGCTTAGAAAAAAAAGTTCTAATTGAAAATTATGATATTGTTCCTTCTAAAATTTTATCGTCATCTCCAGGATTTGATTCGGATCTTTTTTTTAAAATTCCAAAGGTAGAAAGTAGAGAAAAAATTAATTTACATATAAAGGATAAATTAATTTTATTTGTAGGTAGATTAGATTTTTTGAAAGGCTTAGATATAGCAATTAATACTATTAAAATTATTAAAAATTCATATCCAAACATAAAACTAGGTATTGTTGGTGGGGATTACGGATCGGACGCACAAAAAATTATAGAAAAAGATCTAAATAAAAAGAACTTGACTGATAATATAATCTGGTTTGGATCTATTGACCATCAAAAGTTGAATTATATATACAATGCCTCAGATATCGTTATCATTCCTTCACGTTCAGAAAGTTTTGGAATGGTTGCATTAGAAGCTTTAGCTTCAAAAACTCCTTTTATAGTATCAAATGTAGGTGGAATGGCAGAAATCATAAAAAATAATAAAAAAGGAATTTTAGTTGATAAAGCCTGTCCTGAATCTTTTGCTAATTTACTTTTAGAATTTTTTGAAAATAAAATAAAAATTGATAAAGATAAAGAGAATAAAATAGACATTCATGATTATAATTGGGATAAAATTTTTCATAGAATGTTAAATTGATTCCAATGCTACGTTATACCAATTTATGTTGTCATAAGTTTTAAAACCCATTTTAGAATAAATCTTTTTAGCTGCGTCATTTTCATTGTCTACTTCTAATATGATTTTATTTAATCCTTGATCAAATAAATTTTTGATCGCTATATTTATTATTTTCTGAGCTAGACCAAGTGATCTAAATTGTTTCCTTACACCACACATAGATAGCTTACCCATCCCTTTTTCTTTATAAACGAACATCCAGGCATATGCCATCCAAATTTTTTTTTCATTACATATTACATGCACATTTTTATATGAAGTAGATCTAAGGTTAAGTTCATTTTTTATGCTTTCGTACGTGTTTATTTCATAACCGTGATGATCATTAAAACATTCGTTTTGTATTTTAACCAGGCTTTTTATATCTTCAACGTTTTCAATATTTTTAAATATTAGTTTGTGTTGCGTATTTGTAGAATTTGTTTCGAGATAATCTGTTTTTTTTAAATGCATTAAATTGTAATGTTTATATATTTTGAAATAGTTACTGCTTTTAATAAACTTTGAAATTTCAAAATCTCTTAATCCTATTTCTACAGAATAATTCTCTTTATTTTTTAATTCCAACAAACCTTTACGGTAATTAATTAACTCTTCAGGATTGTAAGACGAGAGAATTATCCTACTTATAGATTTTTCTATTTTAATATAGAAATAATTAACTATTGTTTTATTATCTTTTAGTAGATATAAAAATGATTTCTTTTCATTTAGTTCTTTTATTAAATTTTCACAAAATTCCTCTTTTATTTCAGGCCAATCTTTATGACCATGAGGCTTATGATTTTTCATAAAATAAAAAAAATCTAGAAGGTTTTCATTATTAGAATTTACTTTTAATAAATCCATATTTATAACTAGAAAAATAATACTTTTACATTTATAGCTATTTGAATTATATAGTTATATAATGGAATTAACACTAAGAACAGGAGTAGTATATATTTTTTGGTTCTAAGAGAGTTGATATTTGCTGAAAATCAATAACCAAAAAGTGTAGAACTCGTCTGGGAGTGGTCTTTCTGAATTTATTAGGAAAGAACGTTGGCTACGAAATAGCAAAGTAAGAGGCACAATTGATATACAAAATATATCTTAGTGCAATAAAGGTGGTACCGCGGGTAATCTCGTCCTTAAGTTTTTTTGGGCGAGTTTTTTTTTGGAGAATAATATGGGTGAAAATTTGTATAAAGGAAGTGAAATAGTTTGTCAGGCTTTGATAAATGAAGGGGTAGAAGTTGCTTTTGGGATCCCAGGTGGAGCAATTTTGCCTTTATATGGTACTTTGAATAAATATCCTGAAATAAGACATGTTTTAACTAGACATGAGCAAGGAGCATCTCATGCTGCAGATGGTTATGCAAGAACTACGGGTAAAGTTGGAGTTGCATTTGCTACTTCAGGTCCCGGATCAACAAACTTAATAACTGGTTTAGCGACAGCTATGATGGATTCAGTTCCAGTTGTTGCTATTACAGGGCAAGTTGGAAGAGCTGCAATAGGGACAGATGCATTTCAGGAAACGGATATAACTGGAGCCTCATTACCTGTTACAAAACATAACTATCTGGTTATGAGTGCAAAAGATATTGGAAAAACAATCCATGAAGCTTTTTATATTGCAAGAACTGGACGCCCTGGTCCAGTATTAATAGATATTCCAAAAGATGTTTTTGATGAAATGTCTAGTTATGATTATAAGAAAGATTCAAACGTTGAAGTTCTCGGATACAACACTTATGAAAACATAGACGAATCTCAATTGCAAGATGCTGCAAAATTAATAAATAATGCCAAGAAACCTGTTATTTTAGCTGGGCATGGAGTGATCATTTCCAAGGCCCAAGAAAAATTGCTTGAGTTAGCAGAAAAAGCTCAGATTCCCGTTGTTACAACACTTCTTGGAATTTCATCATTTCCAGAAGATCATATTTTATTTACTGGATTCCCAGGAATGCATGGAATGGCATATGCTTCCATTACCCTTGATGAAGCTGATTTGATTATTGGGATCGGTTCTAGATTTGATGATAGAATTGTTGGAAATGCTAAAAGATTTGGTATAAATTCAAAAAAAATTCACATAGATATTGATCCTGCAGAAATTGGTAAGACTGTAAAAATAGATGCACCTGTTATTGGTGATATTGACACAGTATTAAGGCTACTTAATCCTAAAATAAGCACTAAAACTCATACTCAGTGGTTAAAAAGAGTGGAGCATATAAAAGCAGAGCATCCTTCATTGCTTATACCTGAGACAGATCATTTATTAGGACAACAGGTTATAAAAACTTTGTCTGATATAACAAAAGGACAGGCAATAATATGTACTGGAGTGGGTCAACATCAAATGTGGGCTGCCCAACATTATAAATTTATCAATTCAAATTCATGGTTATCATCAGGAGGATTAGGAACTATGGGTTATGAAATCCCCAGTGCTATAGGTGCTCAAATAGGTGCACCTAATAAGACAATTTGGTCTATTTGTGGTGACGGCGGATTCCAAATGACCGTAGGAGAATTGGCTACCGTTGCTGAAAACAAATTACCAATAAAATATGCTATTTTAAATAATAATCATCTAGGTATGATTACTCAGTGGCAAGATATGTTTTATGATGGTAAAAGGAATTCTGAAACTTATACAGGGAATCCAGATTTTGTAAAATTGGCTGAAGCATATGGAATTAAGGGGATGAGAGTTAAAGATCAAAATGAATTATCAAAAGCTATAATTGAAGCAAATAATCATAATGGTCCAGTAATAATTGATTTTGTTATTGAGAAAGTAGACTATGTATATCCTATGATCCCAGCTGGGCAAAGTGTTGATCAATTGATAGAAGAAAATAAGAGTACATAATGAATAAGGATAATTTTAGTAGAAGAATAATTGTTGCTTTAGTTAGAGATAATCCAGGAGTTTTGGCAGCTATAGTTGGAGTAATAAGACGTAGAGGTATAAATATTGCTAGTTTGGCTGTGGGACATTCTGAGAAAAATAAATTTTCCAGAATGACCTTTGTGGTTGAAGGTCAAGAAAAACCTGTTGCTAACATATCGACTCAATTAAATAAGCTTATCGATGTTGTAGAAGCATCAGATATTAGTGATAAAAATATAGTTTGGAGAGAATTGGCTTTAATTAAGGTTACTTGTAATCAATCAAAGCGTGTTGAATTGTTAGAATTATCTAAAATTTTTAGAGTTAATGTCATTGATGTTGGTCTAAATAACATTACATTTGAAATTTCTGGAAGTGATTCAAAGATAGATTCGTTTGTTGAATTATTGGAAGAATTTGGTGTAGAAGAATTAATGCGTACTGGAAGAATTGCAACTCTACGAGGAGCTACTAAAGTAGGAATGAAAGAAGGCGAATTTAATTCAAAACATGACTCTGATATTTATTTGTCTAAAGAAGGAGAAACTGGTTCAGTATAAATTAAATAAAAGGAGAGTATTATGGCTAAATTATTTTATGATAAGGATATAAATGATGGAATATTAAGAGACAAAGTCGTTTCTATTATAGGATATGGATCTCAAGGTCATGCTCATGCTCAAAATCTTAAAGACTCAGGTTTTAATGTAATCGTCGGATTATATAGTGGTTCTAAATCTAAAGATCAAGCTGAAGCTGATGGATTTGAAGTATATAGTATCGCTGAAGCAGTAGAAAAATCAGATTTAATAAGTATGTGTATACCGGATCCAACTATGAAGAAAGTTTTTAATGAGGATATTAAGGAAAATTTATCAGCAGGGAATATTTTATTATTTGCACATGGATTTGCGATTCTTTACGAAGAAGTAAAGCCTCCTGAAAATGTTGATGTAGTGATGATTGCTCCAAAAGCACCAGGGCATAGAGTAAGAGCTGTTTATGAAAGAGATTTAGGAGTTCCTTGCTTAATAGCTGTTGAGCAGGATTTTTCTGGATCAGCATATAATATTGCTCTTGCTTATGGTAAAGGTATAGGTGGTGGAAGAGCAGGTATTTTAGAAACTACATTTAAAGAAGAAACAGAAACTGATTTATTTGGTGAACAAGCTGTTCTTTGTGGTGGAGTAACTGCTTTGATTAAAGCTGGTTTTGAAGTTTTAACTGAAGCAGGTTATCAACCAGAGTCTGCTTATTTTGAAGTTTTGCATGAATTGAAACTTATAGTTGATTTGATCTATCAAGGAGGCCTTGAAGGAATGAGATACTCTGTTTCTACTACAGCAGAATATGGAGATTATACAGTGGGCCCTAGAATAATTGATGACTCAGTAAAAGATGCTATGAAAAAAGTGTTGGATGATATTCAAAGTGGTAGATTTGCTAAAGAATGGATAGCTGAAAACGATGAAGGGCTTCATAAATATAATGAGTTAAGAGATGCTGATTTAGAACATCCAGTAGAAAAGATAGGTAAAGAATTAAGAGATATGATGCCATGGTTGGAATCAACTACCTAAATTTCATGAGGGCTTAAATTGAATAATAAAAATAACGACAAGTTAATAGTTTTTGATACTACATTGAGAGATGGAGAACAATCGGCTGGTGCTTCGTTAACATCTCAAGATAAATTTAGGATAGCTGGACAGCTTCAGAAACTTAATGTTGATGTAATTGAAGCAGGTTTTGCAGCTAGTTCTCCTGGGGATTTTGCTGCAGTTAGAAAAATTGCTTTAGAAATTGAAGGTCCTACTGTATGTACTTTAGCTAGAGCTGTTAAATCTGATATTGATGCTGCTATTGAATGTGTAAAAGATGGACTAAAACCAAGAATTCATACCTTTTTATCTGTTTCTGATATACATCTACTACATCAAATGAAAAAGGATAGAGAATCAATAATGTCAATGGCTGTAGATGCTGTAAAAAGAGCAAAAGAATTTGTTGAAGATATAGAATTTTCTCCAATGGACGCTTCGAGATCTGATCCTGAATATCTATATATTATGCTTGAAAAAGCAATAGATGCTGGAGCTACTACTGTCAATATTCCAGATACTGTAGGATATTCAAATCCAAAAGAATTTGGAAATTTGATCTCAGGAGTTTTTAAAAATGTTTCTAACATAAATAAAGCGATTGTAAGTGTACATTGTCATAATGATTTAGGAATGGCTGTTGCAAATAGTTTATCAGCACTTGAAAATGGTGCAAGACAGATTGAAGGATGTGTTAATGGATTAGGAGAGCGAGCAGGGAATGCAGCCCTAGAAGAAGTAATTATGGCTGTTAAAACAAGACCTGATCACTATGGAATCACTTCTGAAATAAATTCGGAAGAAATAGGTGCAACAAGTAGATTGATATCAAATATTTTTGGATTTCCAATCCAATACAATAAAGCAATAACAGGACAAAATGCATTTAGACATTCCTCAGGGATTCATCAGGATGCTTATTTAAAAGAAAGAACTACCTTTGAAATTATGCATCCAGATGAAGTAGGCTGGAGAGGTGATGCAATAGTTTTAACAAAGGTTTCAGGAAGAGCTGGTCTTAAATCTCGATTGGAATATTTAGGATATAAAATAGATGATGAAGAATTAATCGAAATATTTAAAAATTTTAAAAATTTAGCCGATCAAAAAAAGGAAATAACAGATCAAGATTTAGAAGCCTTAATGAGTGAATTCCATAGAGAACTGGACACCACTGAAAGATTTAAAGTTTTAGATTTGGATGTTACGTGTGGGAATAAAAAAAATCCTTCATCTACTATAACTCTAGAACTTCCAAATGGAAAAACTAAAACGAGTACCAAAACAGGAAAAGGTCCTGTTGATGCGGTTTGTAATTCTATTGATTCAATAATAAATGAAAATATTACTCTTACTGAATTTGCTGTATCTTCAGTGACTGAAGGGATAGATGCTTTGGGAGAAGTTACTATAAGAATTGAGAAAGAAGGAACTATTTACACAGGACAAGGATCTGACACGGATATCATAGTTGCTAGTGCAAAAGCATACGTCAATGCAATAAATAGGTATTTGATCATCCAATCATCAAATTAAAAAAATCTAATGGTTACGATAGGAGAAGTAATAATGGATGAAAATTTAACTATGTTTGAAAAAATATGGAGGAAACATATTGTTTCTGAGCCCTTAAATCAACCTTCTATCTTATATATAGATCTTCATTTAGTTCATGAAGTAACTTCGCCCCAAGCTTTTGAAGGCTTAAGATTAAACAAAAGAGAAGTAAGAAGGCCTGATTTAACAATAGCAACCATTGATCATAATATAACTACGGATGAAACAAGGACTCAAGTTATAAAAGATGAAATAGCTAGAAAACAAGTAGAAACTATTAGAGAAAATTGTAAAGAAAATGATATTGAATTATTTGATGTTTGGGATAATGAACAAGGAATTGTACATGTAATTGGTCCTGAACAAGGCTATACCCAGCCTGGCATGACCATTGTTTGTGGCGATTCTCATACATCAACTCACGGAGCTTTTGGAGCATTAGCTTTTGGTATTGGAACATCTGAAGTCGAACATGTCTTGGCGACACAAACTCTTAGACAAAGAAAACCAAAAACAATGAAAGTAGATTTTAAAGGTAAACTTGCAAAAGGAGTAACTGCCAAAGATATGATTTTAAAATTAATTGGACAAATTGGTACTGCAGGTGGTACAGGTTATGTCATAGAGTATTCGGGAGAAGCAGTTCAAAATCTTTCAATGGAAGGAAGAATGACAATTTGTAACATGTCAATTGAAGGTGGGGCACGAGCTGGTATGATTGCTCCTGATAAAATTACTTTTGATTGGATGGAAGGTAGAAATAAGGTACCTAAAGGAAAAGAATGGGATAAAAGTGTTACAGAATGGAAAAAACTAAAAACCGACAAAAATGCAAAATTTGATTCATATATTGAATTGGATTGTGATAATTTAGAACCCTATGTAAGTTGGGGGACCAATCCATCACAAGTTTTACCGATATCTGGTGTAATACCTTCTCCGGATGATTTTAAAGAAAGTCTTGATGCTCAATCATGTCAAAATGCTTTAGAATATATGGGGTTAAATAAAGGATCCAAAATAACAGATATCAAATTGGATAGAGTTTTTATTGGTTCATGCACAAATGCGAGAATTACTGATTTAAGAAGTGCAGCGAGTATAGTAGAGGGGAAAAAAGTAAATAATAATGTAAGAGCACAAGTGATGCCTGGTTCTACCCTTACTAAATTACAAGCAGAAAAAGAAGGAATAGATAAAATATTTAAGTCTGCTGGGTTTGAGTGGAGAGAGTCTGGATGTTCAATGTGTTTAGGAATGAATCCAGACATACTTTCTCCAAAGGAAAGATGTGCATCTACTTCAAATAGAAATTTTGAAGGTAGACAAGGTAAAGATGGTCGCACGCATTTGGTTAGTCCGGAAATGGCTGCAGCAGCAGCCATAACAGGTCATTTTGTTGATGTAAGAGATTGGAAATAATGAAAGTTTATTTGTGAAAAAGGAAAGAACAAAAAAATTCGACCGACCGTCAAATTATTCATCAAAAATTAATAAAAAAGAGACCAATCAAATATCCTTACTTGGAAAAATTTTTGGTTCACAAAAAGAATTAGACGTAGCAAGAGAAGGATTTTTTAGCAAATATAATTTTGAGTCAAATATCATTCCATTACGAATCTTATCTATCTTATTAATTGTCTTGGTTATAATGTCACTTTCCTTATTATTTGTAGAAAGAAACAATAAAAATACTTATATAAATTGGAAAAATAGTGGTATATCAAATGTTCCTCCTCAGAGTATATTAGAATTTGATGAGATTATTAATTTTTCTCAAAAGGAAAATTTTAATAAATGTAATACAAATAATCCACTTGACTTATTAAAAGGTATTTGCGATGAACCTATAAAATATGTAAATAAAATGAATGGAACTCAATCCAGAGCTCAATTATTTTATGTATTTCATTTTATTATCCTTTTTTTAATTTTCTTCCCTTTAGGTTCATATTTGCATCGTGCTATAAGGAATATAAAAACATTAAAATATAATACAAATATTTCTGCTGAAAAAAGTCTAATTTGGGCTTATTTTTCTTTCTTTATATTTATTTTTTCGATTTTCTTATTGCCTATTATTTCAAGTAATTTTTATATTCAGATTTCAATTATATTTGTCTCTTTTTTATTTCTCTTTCAAAAGGTTTATAAAATCATAAAAGAACTTTATTTAGGTAGTAATATTAACAATTATTCCGATAAAGGTAATTTTATTTTTAAGAATTTTCGAATTATTACTTTCCGAGGGAAACTTTGGATTATTTTATTTATAATGACATCTTTTTTTAATCCATCTATTATATCTAGATTATGGATTAAGGAAATAATAACAATCAATGATTTAATAGTTGCAACCGATTATATGATTTATTCCTCAATTTTGATGGCGAGCTTTGCGTTTATTTCAATCTTATTTATAATAGATATTTATAAGTTACAAGAAATAAAACGTCACTTAAAAGGTTCCATAACTATTGACCCTCTAGAAAGGAGTTAAGATTTTGGAAAAATTTATAAAACATACTGGATTAGTCGTCCCTTTAGATAGAGTTAATGTAGATACGGATCAGATTATTCCAAAACAATTTTTAAAAAGAATTGAAAGGACTGGGTTTGGTAAATTTGCCTTTTATGATTGGAGATATTTAGAAGATGGAGTCCCCAATCCAGATTTTATTCTCAATTATAAGAAATATATAGGTTCATCAATACTTTTAACAGGACCAAATTTTGGATCTGGATCAAGTAGAGAACATGCACCTTGGGCACTTTCTGAATATGGATTTAAAGTAATAATTTCTAATAGTTTTGCAGATATTTTTCGTAATAACTGCATGCAGAATGGATTGATTACTATTGAATTGTCAAATGATAAAATTGATCTTCTTATGAGTAATTCTATTAAAATAGATAATTATAAATTAACAGTTGATCTAGAAAATCAAAAGATTTATGATCAATTTGGCTTTGAATCTATATTTGATTTTGATGAATTCAGAAAAGAATCTATATTAAAAGGATTGGATGATATAGGTATTACTCTTCGCTTTGAAGAGGATATTAAAAGATACGAGATTAACGATACAAAAATTAATTAATTCAAATTTCGCATAAATGTTGGTAAAATAGAGTAGTTTGAAAAAAATTTAAGGAGCTTTTATGGAAGCAAGAGTATGTGTTTTAGCCGGAGATGGTGTAGGGAAAGAAGTAACAACAGAATCGATGAAAGTGTTAGAGGCTATTTGTAGAAAATATGATCATAATTTTGAATTCATTCATGCTATTGTTGGAGGAGCAGCAATTGACAAATTTAATAATCCTTTACCAGCCGAGTCAATGAATCTTGCATTAGGTTCTGATGCTATTTTGTTTGGAGCAGTAGGAGGACCAAAATGGGATAATCCACTTTCAGAAATTAGACCGGAAGATGCTATACTCGCATTAAGAAAAAGATTAGGACTGTTTGCAAATTTAAGACCAGTAAAAGTTTATCCAGAATTATTGCATTCAAGTCCGTTAAGACCTGAATATTTAAAAGATGTTGATTTTGTAATAGTTAGAGAGTTAACTGGAGGTCTATATTTTGGAAGGCCTAAAAGAAGAAGCGCTAGTACAAGAGGTAGAAGAGCTGTTGACACTTTGGCTTATTCAGAAAAAGAAATTGCTAGAGTAGTTCGTGTAGCATTTGAATTAGCAAAATCTAGAAGACAAAGACTCCATTCTTTAGATAAAATGAATGTATTGGAAACAGGGAGATTGTGGAGAGAAATAACAAACGAAGTAGCTAGAGATTATCCTGAAGTTGAATTAATTCATATGTTGGCTGATAATGCTGCTATGAAAATAATTACTGAACCTAGTGTTTTTGATGTAATAGTAACAGAGAATAGCTTGGGTGATATTTTATCTGATGAAGCTTCTGTTATTACAGGTTCAATGGGAATGCTCCCATCAGCTAGTTTGGCAGCTTCACCGCCTCCTCCAGGAAAAAGACGAGGTAGGAGAGGAAGACCTGCTTTATATGAGCCTATTCATGGATCTGCACCCGATATAGCTGGAAATAATATTGCAAATCCAGTGGCTTCTTTTTTATCCGCTTCATTAATGCTTCGTTGGTCATTCGGTCTACATGATGAAGCAAATGAGATAGAACAAGCTATTAACAAAATCATAACAGAAGGATATCGAACTGTAGATATTGCGGGAGAAAATGATCATAAGCTATCTACAAGTCAAATGGGAGATCTTGTTGCTGGATTAATTACTAATGGAGCAAAGTGATAAAGTAAAATGTTAAAACCAGATAACTTTTTACCAAATTTAGACACTAATTATGTTATTCAAGAGTTATCTAATGACGTTAGTATTTATAGGGATAAATGGGGGATCCCTCATATTAAATCTAAAAAACCTGAAGAACTTTTTTTTGCTCAAGGTTTTGTAACTGCACAAGATAGATTATTTCAAATGGATTTAGATAGATTAAGATGTCTTGGTAAGTCTTCTGAGTACTTAGGTAAAAAAGGTGTTTCAAATGATAAATTAAACTTAAAAAGAAATTTTGGAAATGTAGCAAAGGCTGATTTGGCTAAAGCTTCTATTGAAGCAAAACAAATGATTCAAAATTTCACCAAAGGTGTTAATTTTTATATTTCTCATCTTGAAAAATTACCCTTAGAATATCAATTACTTAAAAAAGAACCTGAGAATTGGGAAGACTGGCATTCTATATTAGTATATAAAATTCGTAATGCTGCAGAAGGTTCATTCGGTGGCAAGTTATTTTATTCACAACTAGCTAGTGTTATTGGTGCTGAAAAAGCTGCGAAGTTAATACCTGGTTATTTTCCTGGAGCTTTGTTAACACTACCACCAGGGAGTAAATTTACGGGTGAAATAGAAAATGCTGTCAAAGAACTAACTGAAGCTGCAGAGAACTTTAAGTCAATTGGGGCAATTGATGGAGAGTCAAATGGATGGGCTATTTCAGGAGATAGGACTTATTCAGGAACTCCACTAGTTGGAGGTGATTCTCATCGGCAATTAGATACCCCTAATGTATATTATCAAATTCATCTCAAGTGTGATCAATTTGAAGGAATGGGTCACACTATTCCTGGTTATCCAGGATTTATGCATTTTGCTCATAATGAATATGTAGCGTGGGGAATGACTCATGGGGGTGCAGATACTCAAGATCTTTTTTTAGAAAAATTAAGATATGCAGGAAAAAAAATTCAACAATTCTACAATAATGAATGGATAGATACTAAAAATTTCAAGAAGAAAATCAAACCTAGAAATATGCATGAAATTGAAGTAGAAATTATTGAAACAAAAAATGGTAATGTGATATTTGGAGGGGCAAACAAAGGATTTGGAATTTCTTTATCTGATCCAGGAGGCAAACAAGATGGGACATATTGGATAGACTCAGCTTATCAAGCGATGGTTTCCAAATCTGCAGACGATTTAGAACTAGCTTTTGATAAATGGACTGATAGAACCAACAATTATCCATATGCTGATGTAAATAAAAATTTTGGATATAAGTTTGCAGGAGTTGTTCCTATTAGAGATCGGCAACATCAGTGGGGAATAGCAAAAGGATGGGAAAAAAAATATTCAGTTGAGCAAGAAATTCCTCGAGAAGAATTGCCTAAATCAAGAAACCCAGGATCAGGTTGGGTAGTAACATGCAATCAAAAAGTTGTTGATTATGATTATCCTTATTTTATGTCAGTAGCTTTTGCACCAGAATATCGTGCGAAAGTTTTAATAGAATACCTAAATAAAAACACAAAAAATCTTAATATAGAAAACATGCTTGAAATGCATAATCAAACATTTTCAATACCTGCTAAAAAAATAATTTCTTTTTCTAAAACAATAAATTATGATTCAATCAATCTAACTGAATTAGAAAAAATGATTCTAGAAAAAATGCATAATTGGAATTTTTTGATGGATAAAAATAGCATTGAAGCTTCAATATATTCTGTAACTAAAGAAAAAATTATAGAAGAAGTTATAAATTTAAATTATGGTTCATTGAGCAAAGAAACTAATGAAGAGAAAAATGTAGGTGCTGTAGGACATGTTAAAAGATTTTTAGTACCTTTGATAAATGAACACATTGGTAATCCTCAGAGTCATTTATTAAATGGAAATAATAATTGGGAAGATATATTTGTTAAAGCTTTCCGAGAAGCTTTAGAATTTTTGAATAAAAAGTTTGGTAAAAATGTCAATGAATGGAAATGGGGGAATTTACACACAACAAATCATCAACACCCCTTAAGTAATGAATTCCAAGCATATGCAAATATTCTAAATCCTAAAAAAGTACCTGCAAGTGGCGATGGGGAAACTCCATTAGCTGGAAGTACAGATAAAAATTTCAATATTGTAGCTGCTTCTGTAAATAGATATGCTCATGATCCGAGTAATTGGGAAAATAGTAGATGGATTGTTCCTCTTGGATCATCCGGAAATCCTGGTTCAAAAAACTATAGTGATCAATTAGAACTTTGGTCTGAAGGTAAAACTATACCGCAGTTATGGAATTGGGAAGAAATTATGAAAACATGTACTGAGCAAAAATTAAAAGCAGGTTAAAGGAAGCTTTGTCATTCAAATTTCACTTTAACATTTCCTATTTCTCCTATTCCTATCTCAATAGTGTCATTTTTTCCCACCCAGTAGGTTTGCACTAAAGAGCCTAAAGAAATTAAGTCCCCAGCTTTAGGATAATTATTTTCACGAAAATTGAAATTTAAAAACCATTTAAGAGCATTAAGAGGATCTTCTAAGATATCAGATCCGATCCCTTTTCCAATATGTTGTTTATTGACTTTCATTCCTCCTTTAAGATTTTTTAAATTTTCAAGTTTCACGTTTTTTGAACCCTTTCCAAAAACAATTGAGGATGCAAAAAAATCATCCGCTATAAGGAGTGAAGTTTTTTCATTATGATAATTTTCCCATCTATTATCTACTATCTCAATTGAAGGGACTACTCTTTCAACTATTTTCTCTAATTTATTATTTTTATTGGAGTAAACATAATCATCTGAAAGTATTACCGCAATTTCACATTCTACACCTGGATGAATAAATTCATCAAATTTAAGAATAGTATCATTTTCAATTACATTCTTTGTCATAACTCTACCAAGGCATGGAGAAGGTATGTTTAAATATTTTTGCATAACTGGAGTGGTACAGCCTATTTTCCATCCAGAATACGAGTAATTTTTTGAGAAATATTTAAAGATGTCATTTTGTATTTCATAACCCTGACTAATATTTATATTTTTCTTTTTTACTTCAGGAATAGAAATTTTAATTTTGTTTTGCCTAGAATTGATAATAGTTTTTGAAATAATATTCATAAAAAAATAATTTATACTGTAATTATGAAAATAATAATACCTAGAATAATAATTTCAAAGTTATTTGAGCATTCCTTATTAGAAGATCCTAATGAATGCTGTGGATTGTTATTAGGAAACGATGAAAAAGTAATAGAAATTAGAAATCTAAACAATGTTCATGATAACCCTATGACGAGATATGAAATAGATAGGAATGACTTGATGAAAGTTCAAAAATATTGTGATAATAATAATATGGATATTTTGGGAGTCTATCATTCTCATACTCATTCACAAGCATATCCATCACCAACTGATATAGAAATAGCACGATTAATTAAGGATTTTTTTGATCCGTACTACATATTAATTTCATTAATAGAAAAAACCAGACCAATCATTAGGGGATATAAAATTGATTTAGAAAGTGTAACTGAAATTATTATTGAACACGATGGAGAAACTTACATAAGTCCTACAATGAATTCTTAATAAGAAACCATTCTAAAGAATCTGATAAAGCAATCCAACTAGCTTCGATAATGTTACTTGATGCACCTACTGTAGTCCATGATGATTTATCGTCGGATGATTCAATAATAACTCTTACTGTAGCACCAGTTCCTGTTCCTTCTTCAACTACTCTAACACTGTAATCAGTAAGTCTTACAACATTTATTTCAGGATATAAATCTATTAAAGATTTTCTTAAAGCATTGTCTAATGCTGCTACTGGACCATCTCCTTCTGCAGCTGTGTGTAACTGTTTATCATTTGTTTTTATTTTAATTGTTGCTTCTGATAATATTGGATGTTCTGTATTATCTTCTCTCCAACCTGTACCTAAAGAAGATCTTCTTTTGTTTTCTACTAAAACCATAAAATCAATAAGCTCAAATTTTGGTTCATAATTAGGTAAATTTCTATAAATCAGTAAATCTAAAGACGAGGCTGCCAATTCGAAGGCATATCCTTCTGATTCTTTTTCTTTAATCTTTTTTATTATTGTTTCGGCATCATTAGAATCCAAAATATTCCCTAAACCAAGCTTTTCTATACGAGTTATAATGCTTTTTCTTCCAGATAATTCTGAAATTGATATCGAAGAATTATTACCAACCTCAAGTGGATCTATATGTTGAAATGATTTTGGGTCAATCAAAAATCCAGCTGCGTGCATTCCTCCTTTATGTGTGAAGGCATTTTTCCCTACATATGGTTGAAAAGGAAATGGTCTTTTATTTGCAACTTCTGAGACATAATGAGAAACTTCCGTGAGAAGTTTTAGTTTATTCTTTGACTTAACAGCATTTTTACCCATTTTCATCTCTAAGTTGCCTATTATGCTTATCATATTAGCATTTCCTGTTCTCTCTCCATATCCATTTATACAACCCTGTACCTGATAAGCTCCCGCATCTACTGCTGCTATTGTAGAGGCAACTGCTGTATCAGTATCATTATGCGCATGTATCCCAATCAAAGTCTTATTATCAAAAAGGTTACAAATTTCTTTAGTTATTCGAGCGATTTCATCAGGTAAAGTTCCTCCATTCGTGTCACATAAAATCAGTCGATCAGACCCAGCTTTATAAGCAGCTTTTAAACATTGAATAGCATATTCAGAGTTTTCTTTATAGCCATCAAAAAAGTGCTCAGCATCAAAAAATACTTTTTTATTTTTTGATGTAAGAAATTTTACAGAATCTGAAATCATGTTGATATTTTCTTCCAAAGAAGTTTTTACTATTTTTTCTGCTTGATAAGCACTAGCCTTTCCAACTAATGCAACATAGTCAGTATCAGCTGACAATAATGCATTTATGAAAATATCTTTTTCAATTTTTGTATTCGGTTTCCTAGTTTGTCCAAAAGAAATTATTTTTGAATTCTTTAAATTTAACTTTTTAACCCTCTTGAAGTATTCATCATCTTTAGGATTTGAACCAGCAAATCCTCCTTCAATAAAGTCTACACCTAGTTCATCTAATTTTTCTGTAATCAATATTTTTTCTTCTAGAGATAAATTAACTCCACTTTGTTGAGTGCCATCTCTAAGAGTTGTATCATATAGTTCTATTTTTTTATTATTTTGCATGATATAAAATTTATTACGTAAAACGTTTTTTTGGTAATTATAATAATAATATCGTCAAATATGAAAATAATCTAATTTTTTTAGATAACTACATTTGGAAATAAGGAAAATATTTTGAGTGAAAATTTTAAAAATCTGAATTTAGGTAAATGTTTTGAAATGCGTTCTACTACTATAGGAGAACCCGGGAATAGGACTTTTTCATTAGATTTTTTTTGTTTAGATGCAACGGTTAAAATTTGGATTGAAAAACAACAATTAGCGTTATTAGCTCAAGAAATAACAAAAAATCAAAATAAAAAGATAGATAAAACAACTGATAAAAAACATCAGAAAAGTACCTTGGAATATGAATTCAGGCTTGTAGATTTTTTGATTTCTTATAAAGCGGAGAACAATAATTTAGAGTTTCAATTTTTAGGAGAGAATAAAGAAAAAGAATCTTTTGTAATAAAATTTGAATTTAACAATTTTTTATCACAAAAATTTGCTAAAAAGAGTTTTGATTTAATTTCCAAAGGTAGACCTATTTGTATGCTTTGCTTCAATCCTATTAATGACGATGGTCATTTTTGTATAAAGATGAATGGACATATTGAAAATGTCAAAATTAAATGAAAAATACACTGATTTAGAGACTAAACTCTTGAATTTTCATATAAAAAGTACTCAAGAATTTGAAAGAGGTTCTAATCATATTTTTTTATGTGAAATGTCTAATTTAAAAGAAAATTTTTATGCTATTTATAAACCAAAAAAAGGTGAAAAACCACTCAGAGATTTTAGATATGGGACCTTATATAAAAGAGAAATAGCTTCCTATAAAATTTCAAAATTTTTAAATTGGCCAAAATTACCTCCAATTGTTATTAGGGATGGATTGTATGGAGAAGGAAGTTTCCAATTTTATATTCAACATGATCCTTCAAATAATTATTTTGACCTTTATAAAAAATATAAAAGAGAATTAGAATTAGTAGCATTATTTGATTTAATAATTTTAAATACCGATAGAAAAGCTGGTTCGATTCTGATAGATGAAGATAAGCAAATTTGGTCAATAGATCAGGCCCTAACTTTTAATCCTTATACAAGAATACGAACCGTAATGTTTGAATATAACAATACATTAATTAAAGATAAACAAATCGAAGAAATAAAAATTCTGATTGATAATTTAGAATCTGAATCAATACTCTTTAATTCACTTAAAGAATTACTTGATAAAGACGAAATTTCATATTTGTTAAAAAGGTGCAAAGAAATAGTTAATGCTAAATTTTTTCCCGAATTAGATCCATACTATAATGTTCCTTATCCTTTAATATAATTTATTGAAAATAATTCAGAAAACGAAACTTTTTTTTTCTTCCATTTGGTTTGATATTATCCAATAAAAATTCTACATGTTCTTTTTGACATGCTAAAAATTTACCTCTCCAATTTTTCAATTTATCTAATTCATATAAACCGTTGTTATAATATTTTTCCCATGGGTTTATATCTTGCCATTTATTATCATTCATATTCCCAAAAAATATTTTTTTATTAGACTCTTTAACTAATAACCAAGCTGCTGCAAAATCCCAAACGAATGCATATCCACTTAAAGACAATTGTGCATTACCATTTGCGACCAAAGCTAATTCCGCAGCAGTTGAACCTAAATTTCTTATTTCTCCAGAAGATTGTAAAAAATTTCTTTTTATTCCATAACTCCTTTGAAAATAAGTAGGAGCAAATGTAATTAAACCAGCAGAAGGTTTAGAGTTTTCTACCACATATCTTTTTGGAGAAGTTGATTGTAATCCTGAGCCCTTGTAAGCAGATATAATAAAATTGTTTTTCCAAGGTAACCCAATTGCTCCTGCTATAATGTTTCCCTGAAACATAACCGCGATAGATACCGAATATAAAGGTAAAGCGTTGATAAAATTTTTTGTACCATCTATTGGATCTATAATCCATAAATAATCAGATTCAACAAATTTTTTAGATTCACCCTCTTCTCCTAAAATTGCATGCTTAGGAAAATTACTATGGATTTTTGAAATGATTAGATTTTGAGTTTTTAAATCAATCTCAGTAACTGGATTATCTCCGGCTATTATATTCTTATCTTTTATTTTGTAATCGATATTTTCAGATTTTTTTATTAAATTTAATGACTCATCAATCACTTCAATTAATAAATTTTTTATACTGCTAAGGCTTTCAGTTATCATTTTTAATTTTTTTCATCTCTATAATAATAAATAATAAATTATTTAATAAATAAAGAAAAATTCTTTTTTTTTACAATGTTTAAGCTATTTAGTAAAAATTTTCTTAATGACTTATGGGCAAATTTACAAATACTTGCTTCCATTCACGACGACCAATCAAAAGAAGTAATTATTGAATCAAAATCCGGTATATTAATTGATGCTCTTGTGAAAATTAATTATCCTAATGACAAAAATAAAAAAGTTTCAAATATTAATAATATTTTAGAAGAAATTTTATATGATCAAGAAGAATCACAGCGTACAAAATTCGAATTGATAGAAGATTCCCATAATATGAATTGGATAATTTTGAATGATCAAAGTCCACACAACCTCTATTCTTCATTGTATACGGTTATAAATGCTTTATTATCAAATAATTCGATTAAAAGTATCATAGGATTTGTTAGTAAAATGACAATAAATTATAAAAATATTCATAACCAAACAATTTATTTAATATATCGGATGGATACAAAATCGTTTTACCCTTTTTGCCCTACCTCTGACGAAATTGGAGAACAAGATAGAGAAAAAGAAAGTTTGTTTTACAATTATTTAAAGAAAAATAAGTTTAAATTGGAAAATAACAAGAAGAAATGGTTAGGTATATGGGGGATACCATTTTGAGTATATCAATAATTGGAAAAAACATTAATTTTAGTGATATTTCGGAGTTTTCTAAAAGATATAAAATTGAATTCATTAATGATTTTTGTCTAGATAATCCCCCTAAAGGCTTAATTATTTCTGAAAAATTAAACTCTCGAACTGAAATATTTGTAAAATCAGCAATGAAAAATAAAATCCCTATTCTTGCTTATGAAAAAGGGTATACTGCTCTCATAGAAAATTCTATTAATAATCCGTGTGAAAAAAATAACGAACAATCAGACTTCTTATTTCTTAGCCCTGGAGCAAAAATATCTCATATTATTGGTGGTTCAGGGTGGATTAAAACAAATTTCATACCTTCAAAAGAATTAAAACTTAAAAATTTACCAGAAAGTTTTTTTGGTTCAATTATTTCAAAATCTGGCAATATAATAGCTTACGAAAGATCAGGGAATATTTGGATATTTGGTATTTCTTGGGATATTTTTGATTCTATAAATTTACCTAAAGGATTTAATAAGGTTTTTACAGTATTTATAGATAAATGTTACGATAATTAGCTTTAAATCTATCACATTCTCCCACGCGCGCGCTTGCGCGCGCGCGTGGGAAAATATAACTTTTAAATATAAGTTTATTTTTGTTTAATGAGGTAAAAATGGTAACTGATAATATAGGTGAAATAAAGAAAGTTGAAATTCAAGATGAGATGCGTACTTCTTATCTTGATTATGCAATGAGTGTTATAATATCTCGGGCTCTTCCTGACGTAAGAGATGGGTTAAAACCTGTACAAAGAAGAGTTTTGTATGCTATGTACGACCAAGGAATGAGACCTAATTCTTCTTTTAAGAAAAGTGCTAGATTGGTGGGTGAAGTTTTAGGGAAATATCATCCTCATGGTGATAGCTCTGTTTATGCTGCTCAAGTACGAATGGCACAACCATTTTCAATGAGACATACCTTAGTAGATGGACAAGGTAATTATGGTAGTGTTGATGGTGATACTCCTGCGGCAATGCGCTATACAGAATGTAAACTTTCTCCTATCACTGAAACTTTATTGAATGATATTGAAAAAGAAACTGTCGATTGGATTGATAATTTTGATCAATCATTGAAAGAGCCTTCTGTTTTACCCGCTATATTACCTAATTTATTAGTTAACGGAGCTTCTGGAATTGCAGTAGGAATGGCTACAAACATTCCTCCTCATAATCTCAGTGAGATATGTGATGGTATTTCTTTAGTTATAGATAATCCACAAGCTAATGTTGATGATTTACTCACTGTTGTAAAAGGCCCTGATTTTCCTACTGGTGCAGAAATATGGGGAATGTCTGGAATAAGAGATGCTTTTTCTACTGGTAGGGGAAAGGTTATGGTTCAATCAAAGCATTTAATTGAAGAAGTAAAAAAACAAGATAGAGAAAGAATAGTTATTACCGAAATTCCTTTTCAAGTTAATAAATCTACTTTGGTTATGAAAATTGCTGAATTAATGAAAACAAAAAAAATTGAAGGAATCTCTGAAGTTAGAGATGAATCTGATAGAAAAGGTATGAGGATAGTTCTTGAACTTAGAAAAGGAGTATCATCAAGTCTAATATTAAACAACCTTTATAAGCAAACTCAATTAAGGTCTTCATTTTCTGTAAATATGATTGCACTAGTTGATGGAACTCCGCAAGTCATCAATTTAAAACAATCAATTTCCTATTATATTAAATTTAGAGAAGAGGTCATACGGAGACGTTCAGAGTATGATTTGAAACGAGCCCAGGCTAGATTGCATGTGTTAGAAGGTTTAAGGATAGCTATTGAAAACCTTGATAAAGTAATTTCGTTAATAAGAGGATCGGCTGATGTTGAAACTGCAAGAAATTCTCTCATTCAGGAGTTTGATTTAACTCAAATACAATCACAAGCTATTTTAGATATGCAACTTAGAAGATTAGCTGCTTTGGAAATAGAAAAAATAGAAAATGAATATAAAGAATTATCAGATTTGATAGAAGATCTTGAAGATTTACTTTCAAATCAAAAACGTATAATGAATTTGATAAAAACTGAAACTTTACAATTAAAAAGAAAATATGGTCAAGAAAGAAAATCTATAATCCATGAGATGGATTTGAAGGAATGGAAAAGAGAAGACATGGAACCACACCAAGAAGTGGTTATAACTTTATCTATGGGTGGGTATGTAAAGAGAATATTATCAAGCACGTATAAGGCTCAGCATAGAGCAGGGAAAGGTGTTAAGGGTCAACGAATGACCAAAGATGGTGATATCGTTCCCTATATACAAGTAACTGACACCCATGATACTTTATTGTTTTTTACTGATAAAGGTAGAGTATTCTCACTTAGGGTATTCGAACTTTCAGCTGATCAATCTAGAAATTCCAGAGGCACACCTATTGCAAATGTTTTGAATTTATCTGCGAATGAGAAAGTTACAGCAATGCTTGCTGTCTCTAGTCTTCTTGAGAACATATATTTAGTCATGGTTACAAAGCAAGGAAAAATAAAAAGAATGCATTTACCGTTGCTTAGAAATATGAATAGAGCAGGACTTAATACTTTTAAACTTTCTAAAGATGACCAGTTGGTTTCTGTATCATTAGCTGACGCAGATGAAGATATAGCAATTATAACCAGAGATGGCTTATCAATAAGATTCCCTTCGTCTCAAGTAAGATCCACACAAAGAGGAGCTGGAGGAATTAGAGGAATTAGAATAAATTCAAAAGATATTGTGGTCTTTAGCGGTGTGGTAAATCCTGATGGATATCTACTAATTATTGGGCGTAGAGGAAAAGGTAAATTGAGTGCCTTTAGACATTATAAATCTCAAAACCGAGGTGGAAAAGGATTATTAACCTTAAAAGTTACATCTAATACTGGAAAAGTTGCAGCTGCGGCGATAGTAAGCCCAGAAACATATGACAATGAAAAAGATAAAATTAGTGAAACAAATGGTACAAAAAAGGCTGATGGGAACCTTTTTGTTCTTACTGATAAAGCACAAGTTATTAGGACAAGACTGAGTGAAATAAAAACAACAGGAAGGGTTACTCAAGGTGTAAATGTTTTAACTCCTGCTCCAGGAGATGCAATAAGCGGAGCAAGAGTTTTGGAGAGTAGAAGAAAAACAAGAGAAGAGATAGATCCAAAAGATTTAGAAACAAACAACTCCTCAAATGAAATAGAAGACTCCTCAAATGAAATAGAAGACTCCTCAAATGAAATAGAAGACTCCTCA
>CAZPYN010000004.1:0-85209 GCA_964590915.1 uncultured Dehalococcoidales bacterium | reverse complement strand
AGAAGACTCCTCAAATGAAATAGAAGACTCCTCAAATGAAATAGAAGACTCCTCAAATGAAATAGAAGACTCCTCAGATGAAGAATCAAAAAAAGATGAAGAATGAAAAACTTTATCGTGAGTCTTGGTCTTTGTTCCCAACTGGTGTTTCTGTTATAGCAGCTCTAGATAATAAAAAGAATGTTCATGGCATGACGGCTAATTCTATTTCAAGTATTTCCTTGAATCCAAATATAGTTATGGTGTCTATTGGTAAGGAACGGTCCATTAAAGATCATTTATCAGAATCTAGTTCTATCTCAATTTCTGTTTTGGCAAGTGATCAGATTCACATTGCAAATCATTTTGCAATTTCAAATAGTTCAAATTTCTCAAAAAATAACAACTATTTTCAATTTTCAAATGAATACTTTTTTATTGAAAAATGTTTAAGTTATTATTTTGGCAAAATAATTGAAAAGCATAATATAGGTGACCATGAAGTTTATTTCATCGAAGTGAAATATTTTGACTTGTTTAAAAATAAAGAACCCTTAGTATGGTATAGGGGAAAATTTTCTAAAACAATATGTTAAAAGTTGCTTGTTTTTCGTTGGCTCCACTATATGAAGATATAGTTTTGGGTGGTAGTCAAACTATTTTAAACCACATTATATTTGGTTTAAAAAAGCATGGATTTATAGTTAGGGTTTTTTCACCTGCAACAAATAATTCTTCCAATGCATTTATAGGAGATGTAAAAATTGAATCTATTCTAAAATTAAAAGATTCCTTCCCATCTCCATTTGAGGTGCCTCTTTTTGATATAAATCAACTTGGAGAAACTGTAAATGAAATAAGTAATTGGGCTGATAGAATATATTTACATGGTGATGGATGGATTTTGAGAAAAGATTTTGAGGATAGCCAGATTATCAGTTCAATACATGATTTGATTTATCAAGAAGCTATTACATCTGTTTATGAATTACCATCTAACAAAATAATTGTACCTTCACAGTATCTTTATGACACTATAAGAGGATCTTTGAGTGAAGAAAAGTTTAATGCAAAGAATTTAACTATTATAGAGAATTGCATAACTAATTATTCTATAAATACAAAATCAAATGATTCGGAAAATCTTACTCTTTTATTTCCTCACAGACCCGATCCTCGTAAGGGTTTAAATATAGCAATTGAAATAGCTTTAGAATTTTCAAAAAAGAATCATTGGAATAAAGTCATATTGAAAGTTCCAAAATTTAATGAAATTTATGATAAAGATGCCAAAAATTCATCCAAATATGATGATGATTTATATGAAGAATTTATTAATAATAATGGAATATTATTATTCCATGATTGGATCCCTTCAAATAAAATGGCGGAATATTATTCTTCTGGAGATCTTACTTTGTGTCCTGGAAACTTTATAGAATCTTTTGGTTTAGTACCTTTGGAATCTGTAGCAAATTTAACACCTGTTCTTTGTAGTTCAGTAGGATCTTTACGAAATTATAAAAATATATCTGGAATTGAAATAGTACCTTATGCAGATGTCAAAGAATTTGTAAGAAAAGGAGAACTGCTCTTAAAAAATAAAAACAAAGTTAATGAAGGGAAAGAACAAATACTAAAAAAATTTTCATTAGATAAAATGATTGAAAAATATATATCGGCTATCACTTCTCCTAACAAAGATACAAAAGAGAACTTTTCGTTTGAATATGAATTAGAATTTAATAATGAAACATATTATTTAGCTCCTTGGTGTTCTATAGAAAATACAAAAATATATCATGATTATTATGGTTGGATGGATAAATTTGATGATCAAATAAAAATAACTTCAAAAAATAAAATAATTATAAAAAATAACTTACTAAAAGAAGCTTTGAAAGAAAGAATTTTAATACAACAATCTTAGCTTATGAAACCAAAGCAAATTTATGCAATTTTGTGTACAATTAAACTTTGGTTAATAACAATAAGGTGATTTCATGGATTATGCCATAATGAAAACAGGTGGGAAACAATATCGAGTGAGAGAAGGAGACACTTTAGATATTGAGAAAATAACTGGAGATACCGGAGATAAAGTTATTTTTGATCAAATTTTAATGACTTCCATAAAAGGGAAAATTGATATAGGTAAACCTATAGTTAATGGAGCTATAGTTAATGCAACTATACAAAATCAAACCAAAGCGAATAAGAAAATTTCTTTAAGATTTAAAAATAAAACTCGGCATAGAGTTAAAACAGGTCATAGACAAAAAATTACAAATCTTTTTATCGATTCAATCAGACTAAAAAAACAGAAGGTAAATTAAATGGCTCATAAAAAAGGTGGAGGAACAAGTCGAAATGGTAGAGACAGCAATAGCAAACGACTAGGAGTTAAGGCATTTGGAGGAAAGTTCGTAACTGCAGGTTCTATTGTTATTCGACAAAGAGGAACAAAATTTGTTCCCGGTCAAAATGTTGGGATGGGTAGAGATCATACGTTATTTTCCAAAATTGATGGTATAGTTTCTTTTGACTGGGTTTCCAAAGATAAAAAAAGATTGAATGTTCTTTCAACAAATGGAGATAGTAAATGAAAAAAGATATTCATCCAAAACTTTATGAAGCTGAAGTTGTATGTATGTGTGATAACAAATGGACAACTTTATCAACTAAAGAAAAATTAACTGTTGAAATATGCAGTAATTGTCATCCAGCATGGACGGGTGAGCAGAGGATTGTTGATACAGAAGGTAGGGTTGATAGAATGAAAAGACGATATAATCTTTGATAATTTATAAGAATGAATAATAAACATTTTTATGGAGGCCAAGCAGTTATTGAAGGAGTGATGATTAGGGGAAAGAATAACTGTGTTGTTGCCGTAAGAAACAACGAAGATAACATAATTTTAAATCAAATAAAATTACCATCTATTTCTAAGTCATATTTAAAAAAAATACCTTTGATTCGTGGATTCATAATTTTAGTAGAGATGATGATTATAGGTTATAGATCATTAACCAAGTCATCAGAAATTATTGAAGAAGATAATCCTGAAGAAATTTCAGCAATCAATAAGATTTTTTCATTTGTATTTAGCACTTTTTTTCTCTTGATTATTTTAACTTTTTTCTTTTTGGTACCTTTGTTTTTATCTGATCGATATGTTTTTTTTAATGATAATTTTATTGTAAATAATTTTATAGAAGGATTAATTCGATTTTTATTTTTTATAGCGTACATTTTTTTAATAGGATTGAATAAAGATGTAAAACGAGTATTTGCATATCATGGTGCTGAACACAAAACTATAGCTGCTTATGAAAAAGAGTTATCAACAAAAATTATTGCAAATAAAGAAAATATAAATAAAATTCAAAAATATGAAAAAGAACATCCAAGATGCGGAACTAGCTTTTTGATGACAGTTATCCTAGTTTCAATAATAATTCATGTATTTATTCCAAGAGAACCCGTTTTACTTTTATATTCTTCTCGTTTGTTTTTGTTTCCGATAATTGCTGCTTTATCTTATGAGATAATTAGATTTTCTAGTGTTTACTCTAACTCAATGATTTCAAAATTTATATCTTATCCAAATTTAATGATGCAAAAACTAACTACTGCTGAACCAGATGATGATATGGTTGAAGTTGCCATTTCGGCCATAAATGAATCAATCAAATTAGATAAAGAAAATGATTAATCAATTTGAATAATCATTCTTTATTATTTCTTTCATCAAGTTTTAGAATTATTTCTGATAAGGATATGTTTTCATTGGAAAGCAATACAAGCAAGTGATAAAGTAAGTCAGCTGATTCTTCAATAAGATTTAATTTATTTTCTGCTAATGCAGCAACAATAACTTCAGTAGCCTCTTCTCCTATTTTTTGAGTTATTTTATTCTTTCCTTCATCTAAAAGTTTGGTAGTATATGAATTGTTTGGTTTTTCTTCTTTTCTTTTTTGAATAATATCTTCTAGAGTTTCAAGAGAAAATTCTTTCTTTAATAGTGATTCATCAAGGAATTTAAAACAAGAATAATTTGAAGTATGACATGTAGGACCTTTTGGATTAGCTAATATTAATATAGAGTCGGAATCACAATCAATAAGCATTTTTTTTACTTCTAAATAATTTTTAGACTGTTCACCTTTTTCCCATAGCCGATTTCTCGATCGTGAATAGAACCACACGTTTGGACCTTTTACCGTCAATTTATATGCTTCTTCATTCATATAGCCGAGCATAAGAATAGTTTTCGACTTTTCATCTTGGACAATTGCTGGCAAAATTTCATTGTTTTTAAAATCAGGATAAATCATAATTTTTTGAATAATTCTAATATTTGTGTCAGGTTTGAAACAACCAAATAACCATTATTAATATATTTCTCATTATATACTTTTCTGGTTATCAAAATCGGTTTCATTCCGATATTACTTGACCCAATGATATCATCATATTCTTTATCTCCGACATACCAACAATCTTTTGATTTAAATCTTATTGTACTTAACATTTGATTAAATATTGATGGATCAGGTTTGTAACTTTTTGCAGATTCAGATGATAATAAGTACTTAAAATCAAAATCTATTTTATTTATAGCAGGATTTAAAAATGCATCATCTGCATTTGAGATTATGCCAATCTCTGTATATTTAGATAATTTTTTTAAAATTTCAGATGTATCCTTATAAGGGACGTTATTACCCATCAATTTAATACATTTTTCAGCGGCTTTTTCAGAAGAATATTTAAAATTTAATTTTTCAAATACAATATCAAAGCAATTTTCCCATGCTTCTTTGTAAGTTATAAAGGGTGGATTTTTCTTTATATTTGATAAATTGGTTCTTGTTTGTCTAAATTTATTTTCTTCAACCTTCCAAATCTCCCATAACTTTTTTCCTGTTATATTCCATTTTCCATCTTTTACCATTCTTTCAAATACAAGTATCCATTTTTCTGTTTCATTATTGATTAAAGTTTCAAAACAATCGAAGAGGATTATTTTTGGGATTTCACTATAATTATTCATTTTCTAATATTGATATTATTTTTTTTTAAAAATTTTTTTGTTTCCTTTATTGAAAATTTTCCATAATGAAATGTACTAGCTGCGAGTACTGCGTCTGCCTTACCTTTTATAAGCGCATCAAGGAAATGCTGCAGTTCACCAGCACCACCGGATGCTATAACAGGAATACTTACAAGTGTATTGATTTTATTTAATAATTCATTATCATAACCATTCTGAGAACCATCTCTGTCCATACTGGTCAATAAAATTTCTCCAGCTCCTCTTTCTTGTACTTCCTTAACCCATTCAAATGCATCAATTTCTGTTTCTGTTCTTCCTCCATGTGTATAAACCAACCATTTATTGTTATGTATTTTTTTTACATCAATAGCTGCAACAACACATTGTGATCCAAACTCTTTGGAACATATATTTATCAATTTAGGATTATTTACCGCCGCTGTATTAACAGAAACTTTATCTGCTCCAGCTTCCAACATAAGTCCCATGTCAATAGAATTTTGTATTCCTCCTCCTACTGTTAAAGGAATAAATACATTTGAAGAAACTTTTTTTACTACATCAACAATTGTTTTTCTTTTTTCGTGACTAGCGGTTATGTCTAGAAAAACCAATTCATCAGCACCTTCCTTATTATAGAAAATTGCTAATTCTGTTGGGTCTCCAGCATCTTTTATGTTCTTAAATTTTATGCCTTTTACCACTCTTCCTTGATCTACATCAAGACAAGGTATTACTCTTTTTGTCAACATATTTTAATTATATAAATTTTATTGTAAATTTTTCAGGACGTTTTTTAGATTAATTTGATTAGTGTATAATGCCATTCCTATTATTGCACCATCAATATTGATTTTTTCTAATTTAAATATATCCTCCATTGATGAAATACCACCAGCAATTAATAATTCCTTTGTACTTAATTCTCTAAATTTTTTTATGTATTCAAAATTCGGTGTTGATAAAGTTCCATCTTTTTCTATATCTGTATATATGAATGATTGAACACCAATCATTTCTAGTTCTGAAATCAAATTTTTTATACTTTTTTTTGTATTTTTCATCCATCCAGATGTTTTAATTTTTCCTTTTAGTGCATCTATACTTACTACGATTTTATTGGAATCAAATTCATTTATAGTTTTTTTAATTTCTTGTTGATTATATATAGCGGAAGTACCAAAGATTATTCTATCAACCCCTATGTCCAAATATGATTTAGCTTGATCATAAATTCTTATACCTCCTCCAATTTGTATCTTTAGACTTGTTTCTTGTACAATTTGTTCCACAATTGTAATTATTTTTGTATCACCTTCTTTTGCGCCATCTAGGTCTATAACGTGAAGATATTTACTACCTGCATCTTCAAATTCTTTCACAACATCTAAAGGATTTTTGTTGAATACTATCTCATTGCTGTAATTACCTTTAATGAGTCTTACACATTTTCCATTTTTTATATCGAGTGCAGGATAAATTTTCATTTAGAACCTGACACTATCTCACTGAAATTTTTATAAATTTTCAATCCATCCAAAGAGCTTTTTTCGGGATGGAATTGAAATGCATAAAGATTATTGATTTTTATTCCAGAACACATTGATAACGAATATTCAGTTGAACTTATTATTAAATTTTTATCTTCAGGGACACAATAATATGAGTGAACAAAATAAAATTCAGAATTATCTTTTATATTGTGAAATATCTTATCTTTCTTTACAATTTCTACTTGATTCCAACCCATGTGAGGGACTTTAAATTCTTTATTATTAGAATTTTTTTTGGGAATTTTTTTTACTTTTCCTTTTATAATGCCCAAACCTTCAATTTGTCCTTCTTCTAATCTTTCAAATAAAATTTGCATTCCAACACAAATACATAAAATAGGCTTACCTGAATTGTAAAAATCCAAAATAACCTTATCTAATTTTAATTGGGTTAAGTTTTGTAATACGGTATCAGTTGAACTTACACCTGGAATAATTATACCTTTACTATTTTTTATTTCTTGTTGTGATGAAGTTACTAATGTACCAGGATTGTAAAGATCAATAGCTTTTTTTACACTATGAAAATTTGCTGATTTTGTGTTTATTATAGATATTTCTGGCATATTACTCTGTGGCTTTAAGGTATTCTTTGTCTCTATCTACATATCTAGCTAATACATAGAGTAGATCACTTAGTCGGTTAAGGTATGAAAGAATCATTTTATTATTCAGTAGATTCATATTTTCAATGGAAACAGCTATTCTTTCAGCTCTTCTACATATAGTTCTTGATATATCTATGTAGGATGACAATTCACTATTTCCTGGTAAGACAAAATAATTTATTTTGGGGATTAAGTTTTGATATTTATCTATTGATTTTTCTAGTTGATCTATCATAGGTTTTTTCGTCGTTTTGTATTTTGTTTTTAATCTGTTGTATTTTTCTTTCGTACATGCTATTTCGGTTGATAATATAAATAAATTTCTTTGTATTTTAATTATTATCTCTGAAATGTTTTTTTCCGTTGATACTGAATATGCTAATCCTAAAAAAGAAATACATTCATCAATAGTTCCATAGCATTCTACTCTTATATCATTTTTTGATACTTTTTCACCAAAAAGTAGAAATGTGGACCCATTGTCTCCGTTTTTTGTATATATTCTAACCAAAGCTTTATTTTATAGTTTTCTTTTTTGTATAATAATTATTATATTGTCTTAAATGTAAAATAATACAAGTTATATTATTTAGAAATAAATTATGAATAAAACTGAACATATTCCTCTAAATACAATAAAAATATCACAAAAAGCAATTAATAAAGTTAAAGAGTTTGCAAAACGAGATTCTCTAGAGAAATACGGGTTAAAGGTAGCTGTACAAGGTGGAGGGTGTTCAGGCTTGCAGTATTTGCTTGAAATAGTTGATGGTCCTGATAAGGATGACAAAATTATAACTGAAGACGACTTACAGATATATGTTCCAAAGAAGGCTTATGTTTTTCTTGCTGGAACCTTTTTAGACTATACTGATGGACTTAATGGAAAAGGTTTTGAATTTAAAAATCCAAATGCAAAATCATCTTGTGGATGTGGAGATTCCTTTTCAGTATAATTCATGAATTTTATAAAAGAAATTTTAAAAGAAATTCCAACTCCCAGTTTTTCTGTAGATAAAACTACGATTATGTATCGTATAGAAGGAGAACAATCCATTGATTTTTTGGATAGAATTTCAACAAATAAAATATCGGGAGAAACAAAAAATATTTCATCAAAAACAATAATTACTGATAATAAAGGATCTATTGTAGATATTTTGTCTTATTCAATAATCAATGACAGCCAAATCAATTTTGTTTTAAAGAAAAATAATATAACAAAAACTCTAAATCATTTAAAAGATTTTATAATTTTAGAAGATATTAACCTTATCTTAGATAAACCTATTATAAGACTTTCAACATTTAATTTATATGATTCTATGATTCAAAAATTACAGAAACAATCTTTGATATCGTTTAAATATGAGAATAATTTAATAAGTTCAAGAGAGTTTTTCATTTATGAAAATGATTTTGAAAAATTATCAATATATGTTTTAAAAGATAATAAAATACAAGAGATTTCTAATAAAGAAACAAATTTAATAGATCTCTATACAAAAAAAATAAATTTTGATAACAGAGTGAGTAAAATAAATCCACTTGAATGTGGTTTATACGAATATATTTCTTTTGATAAAGGTTGCTATATAGGGCAAGAAGTAATTGCTAGATTACATAACTATGAAAAAATTAGTAGAAAATTAACTCATTTCATATCTGAAAAACCTGTAAGAAAAAATGAAAATATTAAGATAAATAATAAATCGATAGGGAAAATTATAGATTTTGAATGTTATGAAGAGAATTTTTTTGGTATTTCTTTAATTAAGAAAAGAGCTTTTGATAATTTTGCTAATAATGGACTTATTTATTTATCTTAAAACTAAATTATCTCCACCATCTATAGTTATATTTTGGCCAACTATCATATTAGACTTTTCCTGACACAATAATACCGCAACTTCAGCAATGTCATCGGGAGTTAATTTTTTCCCCTTTGGATTTTTTCTTTCTAATATACTTTTTATATCTTCTTGATTAGGGAAATATTTTAAAGCATCCGTCTCAACCAAAGATGCTGAAATAGAATTTACATTTATGCCCTTTGGTGCTAAATCTACTGCCATGTATCTAGTCAAAGATTCCAATGCAGCTTTAGAAACCCCTATTGAAAAATAATTCTTTAAAACCTTTGATGATCCAGGAGAAGTAATATTTATAATCCTACTATTTTTTGGCATTATTTTGGATATTTTTTTTGATAAAATCCAAGGGGCCTTTGCATTTATATCTAAAGTCCAATCCCAATGTTTTTCAGTTGTGTCCAATGAATTTTTCATTACCCCTGATGCTGCATTGTTAATCAAGAAATTAACCTTGATTTTTTTTGAAACTAGAAAGTTATATAATTCTTCAATTTCATTTGTTGATTTAAGGTTAATCTTAATCGCTTCAACCTTAACTCCTATGTCTTTTATTTTTTTTGTTAATTTTTCAGATTCTGTTTTACTTCTTAAGTAAGTGAAAATGATATTACATCCATTTTCTGCAAATGCTAAACATAATGATTTTCCAATACCTCTAGAACCACCTGTAATAAGTACTGTTTTACCCTTAAAAATCATATGGCCATTCCGCCATCTACACGTATAATCTCTCCCGTTATGTATCTTGCTTCTTCTGTAGAAAGAAAAGTTGCTAATGGAGCAACTTCATCTGGGTCCCCAAATCTTTGCATTGGGATCCAAGACATAACTGCAGTTTTTTGTTTTTCCGTCAAAACATCTGTTGTTGCTGTTGATACATATCCCGGGGCTACAGCATTAACAGTTATATTTCTTGTTGCAACCTCTTTGGCTACGGATTTTGTAAAAGCATGAATGCCTGCTTTGGAAGCAGAATAATTAGATTGACCAACATTTCCTCTAAGTCCAACTACAGAAGAGATATTTATTATTCTTCCCCAACGATTTTTAATCATGTTATTCAAACAGAATTTTGTACAATAAAACGTTCCTTTTAAATTTGTATCAATCACTCTGTCAAATTCCTCTATTTTCAAACGCATTAACAATGAATCAGATATAATCCCTGCGTTATTATAAAGTATTTCTATTGAACCTAAATTTTCTTCCACATTCTTTATCATAAATTCTACTTCATCTCTTTTTGAAACATCTGCTTTGACGATAATTCCTTCTGATCCACAATTTTTAATATTATTAAGGACTTCAATTGCATCGTTTTTATGAGAATTATAATTTATAGCAATTTTATGACCAGCTTTTGCTAGCCTGATCGCAATAGCTCTGCCTATACCTCTTGATGCACCAGTTATTAGAGCAACTCTTTTTCTATTTTCCATAAATACATCCTTGTCAATTAATTTCTGACCTTATTTTTTTAATTGCAATTCGCTGTCTTTCTACCCAGTTATTTTCTATTATCATATCTGATGTTTTTATTGCATTAGTTATAGTTGATACATTTGAACTACCATGACCTATGATTGCAACTCCATTTATGCCATAAATAGGTCCACCTCCATAAAATTCTAATAAATTTGTTTTTTGATATATTTGATCTGAAATTTTTTTATTTTTAGTTAATTCCAATACTTCATCAGATACCACTTTCCCCAATCCTTCTGTAAGTTTTAGAACAATATTGCCAACAAATCCATCACATATTACCGCATCTACTTTGGAATTAAAAAGTTCATTTGCCTCAATATTTCCGATGAAATTCAAAGAACTTTTTGATAATAAATCGTAAGTTTCTTTTACTAATAAATTACCTTTACCTTTTTCAGAACCAATTGATAATAATCCTATTTTAGGGTTTGTTTTATTAAAAATAATTTTTGAAACTTCACTTGATATAGCCGCAAAATCAACTAATTGGTTCGGTCTTGTATCAACATTTGAACCAAGATCTATAATTACCATTTCTGGAGAATAACCTATGACAGGGCCACCTATCGATCCTCTTTCTATTCCTTCAATTGTTCCAAAAAGTAATGTTGCCGCTGCCATGGTTGCTCCAGAAGAGCCCATACTTACAAATCCATCAGCATATCCTTTTTTTACCAATCCTGCAGCAACAAACACAGATGCCTTTGGTTTGTTACGATATGCACTTACGGGACTTTCTCCTTCAAGAACAACTCCTTCTGCAGGAATTATTTTTAGTTTATCTGTTATTTCTTTAGGAAAATTCTTAAATTCATGTTTTATTTTTGTTTCATCCCCTACTAAAATAACATTTATAGAATTTTCAGTAATGGATTTTATTGTTGCTGGAACAGTTGCTTTTGGACCATAATCTCCACCCATAGCATCTAAAGCAATTATTTTAGTAGATTTATTTGTCATAATGATTTTCTATTATAATACTAATATTGTAGTAAGTACTTCATCTCCATTTTCTTTATGACATTTAACTATAATTTTATTATTTTTAGATAATTTGTTTAATTCATATTCTATTATGAGTTTTTCATTTGGATAAACGGGATTTTTAAACCTAGTTTCAAGTGTTGAATTTTTATACCATTCTTTATTGAAATTCTTATATAGAAATTCCATAACAATAGATAAAGTAAGCATGCCGTGAGCAATTCTAGATTTAAATATAGACTTTTTTGCAAATTCTTCATCAATGTGAATTGGATTATAATCTTTTGATGCTTCAGCGTAATCATTTATCATTTTTTGAGTAATAATTATTTCTAATTTATTTTTCATGATTATTCGCATTTACTAGTATGGTACTTACAGATTCTGCTATTTTTATTGAATCACTCAAATAATCAATTTTAATTTTTATAAAGACATTGTTTTTACGTTCCATTTTCGAAATTACCATAGCATTAGCAAAAATTGTTTTTTTCTCATCAAATTTTTTTTCCCACGATACAGATTGATTTATGTGAATAGCTCCATTTTCTAATTCTACTTCTTCTAAAAGCATTCCTAAAGCTACTGAAACTACCGCAAAAGGTGAATGAAAATGGTTTGTTCTATTTAAAATTGCTTTAGTAAATAATTTCGAAGTATTTTCATCAATTGATAATTTGTACGTATTAAATTTATGCCCAACAGGGAAAGAATTTATGCTCATTTATTTTTTTTATCTTCGTTTAATAGTCTAGCAATATAATCATCTAAAGAATCTTTATTATTTGGACCATTTATCTTGAAAGCAAAAGATCCATCGCTGTAAATAAAAAATTTTTCTGGAACCGCTACGATTCCAAAATCTACTGCTGTCATACCAGAATTATCTATAGCTATCATATATTGAATATCGTATTTTTCTATAAAGTCTTTTATATTTTTTTCATTATCCCAAATTGCTATACCTATAAATTCAACTCCCTCACTCCTCCATTCAACATATGCATCAGATAATATCTGTGCTTCTTGTATGCAAGGACCACACCAAGACGACCAGAAATCTAACACCACTGGGCTTCCTAAATATTTTGATAATTGTAGTTCATTTCCATCAATATTTTTTAATATAAAGTCAGAATTTTCAGGAGCAGAGATACTTACTTCTCCTCTTTGTGTATTTACACCCATATTGATTTTAGGAGTAGAGGTATTGAAACTTCCCAAAATTAATATTATAAAAATAGAAAAAAATACCAAAACAATTATGATTTGAAAAATATTTCTTTTGATAAATTCTTTCATGCTTTTTTTGATTTTTTTAATATATATAAAGTAATTGTAATCATGATTATTGAACTCATTGAAATTATGATTGCTAGATTAATCATCCTGTAGTTTAAATTTCTAAATATATCGAGAAAAAAATTTGTTGGAAGGTTATATATTTTTAAGTTTAAATATTCACCATTTTTATAATTTTCACCAAAATATTCATGAAAAATTTTATCGGAAATATTTACCTCTCCAGAAAAATTTATGTTATCTCCTTTTATTTTTCCTCCACCACTTGGAATGATGATTTTTACTGATTGAGCCCCATGTGGTAAATGAATAGGTAGTATTAATTGATCAGATTTATACCTAAGTTCATAGTTGAATATTAAATGTTGTTCTCCAGAAGGGATTGATGCAGTTAATGCAAAACCCTCGTTCATCTCAATAAATCCTCCTTCAGGTAAAGTAGATTCCAAATACAAATTTGAAAAACCTTCTGGAATACTAAATCTTATAAAATCCATTTTATTATTTTTACTTAGGTCAAAATTTGGGATAAAAGGTTCTTCATTCATATTATTTAATTTTATTGCTGTAATAACTGAGATTAATTTTTTATTGGAATCAATTGTTAGAATTGACATATTATATTCTTCAATTGATATTTTATTCAATTGATCTAATGATTGAGATGAAACATATTTCTCTTCATAAGCAAAGAAAATTAAATAAAAGAAAATACTCGCTATTATTATTATTGTTAAAACCTTATTTTTCATTTTTATTTTTTTTCTCTTCCTTATTGAAAAATGGTTTTAAAATAAAAATAGTAGAGATTGAAAAAATAATTAAAATTAACAATGTTACTAATAATTCCATTTTAATTTTTTTCTTTTGACTTTTCTGGCCATAAAGCTACCAAGGTGCCTATGATAAAAATTGGTCCAGAAACCCAAATCCACCAAGCTAATGGATTAATGGCTATTCTTATTGTCATATTTTTTTTATTTATAAAATCCTTAGGTATTATATATAAATCTTCAATTGGGCTACTTATTATTCCAGATCGAACACTAATTTGATTATGGTTAGGATAATAAGAATGAGTAGCAATTAAATCACCGAGGTACTTTTGTTTATCTTTTTCTTTTCTATATATTTCAAAAATAGCTTTTGTGATTTCGTTATTGTTTATCGAACTGTTTTGAATTTCTTTGAAATGTATTCTGTAATCGCTAAAGCTTATGGACTCAGAAGTATTAATGGATACATCCATTCTTTGATCATAAAATTTTGTCCCAATTATACCTAATGCAAGTGATAATATAGCTATATGTACAATATATCCTCCATTTCTTCCTCTATTTGAAACTATCATCGTTATAAAAGCTTTAAATGGGTTAGAGTTGTTTTTCATCCTCAACTTAGTCCCGTTAAACCATTCTGTAACAACAATAAAAAAAACAAATATTATTGATCCAATCGAAATTAAAGGGAAGAAATTCTTTATATTATAAAGTAATAAAATTACGATTGATATCATCGAAAATATTAGAGGGATAGAGATTCTTTTTAATATCACTTTATAAGAAGTTTTATTCCAAGATAAAACTGGACCTATACCCATTAATAATACTACGCATAATAGTAGTGGCCCTGCAGTTTTATTAAAGTAAGGAGCAGAAACACTTATTTCAGTACCGGTAAATAAAATAGAAATCACAGGGAAAATTACACCCCATAAAATAACCATTGATGTCGCAACCAATAAAATATTATTTAACAAAAAAGAAACCTCTCGTGATAAATAAGAATTTATTCTATTTTGATCATTTTTTAAACGTTTATAATTAATCATAATTGTCATTAAAGCGAATACGGACATAACAATTAAATAAGATAAAAATAAAAAACCTAAAGTCGAAGCGGCAAATGAATGCACAGAAACAACTGGACCTCCTCTGTTAATAAATATTCCTAAAAGTGCGAGTATGTAAGCAATAGAAATTAATATTACATTCCAAAGTCTAAACATTCCTCTTCTTTCTTCAACAATTATTGAATGTATAAAAGCAGTAAGTACTAACCATGGCATTAAGCCAACATTTTCTATAGGGTCCCAACCCCAATATCCTCCCCATCCTAAAATTGTATATGCCCACCAGGCACCTATTAATAAACCTGCTCCTAATACTGCCCAAGAAATTAAAGCCCAAGTTCTCAAATATTTTTTCCATTCAGGATTATTCGTTTTGTCATATATAGAACCATGACTTAGAACAAAAGGTATTGTAATTAATGAAAGTCCAGACATTAATAAAGGAGGATGTATATACATTCCGGGGTGTCTAAGAAGTGGATTGATTCCTTTTCCTTCAATCGGTAATACATTTATAGCTTCAAATGGATTTGCAAAAAAAATCAACACACAAAAATAAAATGCGCTCATAGCATTTATTGTAGCCAAGGGATAATTTAGTCTTGTTTTATTTTTTTCTGATACAAATTTGAACATTGCTATTGATGCAATAATATGTACCAAAAGTATGAATAGCAAAGATCCTTCATTACCTGCATAAAAAGCAACAAATGTTAGAAAGGGATTCATATCGGTACTAGAGTGATTAAACACATATATATTTGAAAAATCATTTCTCAAGAAATTTATTATCAAAGTAATCGAACTGATAAAAATCATCAAACCTGTTAGATAAAAACTTCTTGTAGCGCTGTTTATAACTTTTTTATCTTTACTTTTTTCACCATAAATAAAAGTTAAAACTGAATATATTGATAGTGTTAATCCTATTATTAATATGTAAAAACCAAAATTATTCATAGTTCCCTAATTTTTTGATTTTCCACCTCTTACGAAAACCACAAAAATTATAAATGCAGAAATTAATACCAATACGGGTACCAAATATGCAATGATATTAAAACCTCTTATTGGAGGATAAGCTATAATTGATTCCCCGTATCTTTCTATAAAGTAGTTTTTTATTTCTTTTTCATTGTAGCCTTCAGATATTTTTAGTTTTATTATTTTTTTTATATCCTCTGCTATCAATGATTGTGATTGATCTAAGGTTTGTCCCTGACAAACTGGGCACATTATTTCTTTCTCAAGTTTTAAATATAGTTTGTCATCAGATTTTTGTTCATAAATACAGGAATTTAACACAACTAATAATAAGACTAACAAGGAATAAATGTGATATTTATTTAATTTAGCGTAAATCATCCCAGATATAGTTTACTATAGCAGTAATTTCTTCTTCAGATAACATATTCTTATATGCAGGCATTAATCCAGCACCACCTTTTACGAAAATGATTGCATTATCCTTACTCAATTCAGATTGTAATAGGTTTGCTGGAGCCTTATGAGGCTCACCTGTGATTGAATACCAATAATTATTATTACTGGTTATTTGTTCTGATGCAGGTCCATTACCTTCAGCATTATCTCCATGACAAAAAGAACAATTCACTGTATATAGATGTTGAGGATTATTTGGAATGGGGGATTTTATTGTTAAGTCTAGTGTTTGTTTATATTCAATTGAGTTATAAGGGACACTATCGGGATGAGCAGAAATTCTAGGAGGTTCTTGGTATTTTTGAGCCTGAGTGTAGTGCATCTCACTAAATATCTCTACAGGGTAAGTATTAGATTGTTGAAAACAGCTTGTAAGTATAAACAAGCTGAAAGAAACAATTATTATTTGAATTCTTATTTTCATAAAAAATTATTTTCCTTTTTTTATATTAAAATTAAACTACTTTAACTTCTTCTGAGCCTGTTTTTTCAAAAACGGCTTTTGCTTTATTTAAATCCTTATCTTCGACTGATATTACTACACCAATATAACCTTCAGTGATTCTTGGGTCATAAGCACTTGGATTTATATTGGGTAACCTTGACTCAAAAATGATACCTATTACACTAAATATTACTGCTGACAACATAGTCATTTCATACATAATTATTAACATAGCAAATATTGATAAAATAGGTTTTCCTCCAGTTATTAGAGGATAAGCAAGTTGTGTCGCAGTTGTAAGGAACAATGATGCACTAAATCCTATAATAGCGCCAAAAGCTGGGAATCTAAATAATCTATGTTGAGGGACATGTTCTCCAAATGCTCCTTCAGGATATGGAGTCCCTGTTAAAACATCGAAACTTCCTTGTTCAAATCCCGATTCTTTTAGTCCATCCATAGCATCTGCAGCTGAATTTGGATCCAAAAATAATCCTAATATACTTTTACTCATTTTATTCCTCCTCTTCTCTAAATATAGTTGGAACATTTGCTCTTCCAATCTTTACTGAATCACTAAATACTTCACTTTCTTTTTGTTCAAACAAAGGCACTAAAGGGAAAACTTTAGAAAATAATAACATCAATAGTGTTACCCAACAAAAAGACCAAAATAAAATATACCATTCAAACCAACTAGGGGTGTAAGCTTCCCATGTAAAAACAAAAGGCGTTTTTCTAGCCAATCCAGGAACAATGATGAGAAATCTCTCTAACCACATTCCAATATTAACCATAATTGAACTCCAAAACATTAAGGCTATGTTTGTTCTTACTCTTTTAAATAGCCACATGGGCACTGGTATTATGTATCCCGTTAATAAAAATAGAAGAAATAACATATTCCAAGGGTATTGGAATATTTGCATTTCTCTTAAGGCTATTTCTGGAGCATCTAATCCATATAATGCGAAAATTAATTCTAAAAATGTAAATCCTAACCAAGCAGTTGCAACTACAGTTAGAAGTCGGGCGAGAGCATCAAAGTGTTCTGGTCTTATAAAATCATTCCATTTCCACCCCCACCTCATAAGAGCCATCATAGTAACCACAGCTGATACACCTGAATGCACAGCTCCTATAACAAAGTAAGGAGCGAAAATTGTTGAATGCCATCCTTCAACTCCTATAGTAACAGCAAAATCCCAAGAAACTATTGAGTGAACCGAAACGAAAATAGGTAACATTAATGCTGATAGTAATATCCCTCCTACGACTTGCATTTTCCATTGTCTTGGGTTACCTCTCCAACCCAATGCCAAAATGGTATAAAATCCTTTTCTTAGTCCTGTTGTTCTATCTCTAAGAACAGCCAAATCTGGTATAAGTGCGATAAAAAGAAATAATGTTGATCCCGTTAAGTAAGTCCCTATGGCTATAGGATCCATAAAAAGAGGTGATCTTATGTTTGGCCAAATTCCTCTAGCAAAATCATATGGTAGAAGCCAGTAAATAATTCTCCAGGTTCTACCTGCATGAATTAAAGGAAAAACTAGTGCTGTAAGTAAAGAAAAAATAGTAAGAATTTCTGCTGCCCTTGTTACTGGTCTTCTCCATTCAGCTTGAGTTAGTCTCAAAATTGCAGAAATCATTATCCCTGCATGAGATATTCCTACCCAAAAAACAAAGGTAGTAATATAAAGTCCCCAATATACTGGTCTACTTAAACCAGTCACACCTAATCCAAAGTAAATTTGTACGAAAAATAAACCAATCCCTATAAGAACAAAAAACAACAAAATTGAAACCAAATAAGGCCACCATCTAGGAGTCTCTAAAGTTCCATTTAGTAATACAGAATTCGTATATTCCTGAGTTACTGATTTTCTTTGTTGCATATTTTCCTCTTATTTTTATTTTAATCTGGTTTTGCTACCCTAATTCCGTGAGCTTTCATAAATTTTCCTGGCTTAGACAGCAAATTTAATTGATGAATTTCCCAAACACCAATTAAAGGTAAAATTCTTGATAATCCTATTATTATTAAAAAAACTAAACTTATTGATCCAATGAAAATCATTACATCCCATATATCCGGATACAAGATTTTTGGAATTTCTGTTAACCATTTGTCATGTATTAATTTGGGATTGACTGACCATGATGGAACATATAAACGAATTCTATCTAATAATAATCCAATAAGAACAATAATGGCACCTATAAAAGGTCCATTAAACGAGTTCCTAACTTTATTCCATATCAACCACCACCAAGGAATTATAAAACTAAACAGCATTGCAAGTATAAAAACATACATCATTGGGCCCCTTATTAATAAATCAAGCCATGCTGCATCTGATTCTGAACGGCCATACCAGAAAACTATAAATGCGGAATAAAAAAAATATATCCACATAAGACTTGTAGCGAACATAATCCTACCTAGTGCCCAAAATTGGTTTATGGTTATGTAATTTTGATTTTTACCATATTTCCTCACAATCCAGCACAAAATTATCACAGAAGCAACCCCTCCCTGAATGCCGGACATTGTGTGATACATTGGATATATTGCATCCCTCCATCCAGGAACCATACTCATACTTAGATCTGTAGAAATAATAAAATGCACAAAAACCAAGACAAAGAAATATAATGTGCTCAGAATTCCTATTCTCATTCTGAGTTTACTCCACTGTACTGTAGTACCAACAAATCCTCTAGATAATATTTTTCCAATTTTTTTTCTTATGCCATCAGAACTATCTCTCATAACTGCAAAATCAGGAATTGAAGAAGAATATAATAATGCTATACCTGTAATTGCAAGCATTAGTAGACCCAAAGTATCCCAAAAATGTGGGCTATAATTTGGAGCTTCAAACCATATTGATCTTCTTCTGGTACCATCAACTATAAGAGGAGGAAGCATCCTTAAAATTGGAATCATTATAATTACATTAACTATACTAACTGATCCAATGATATGGGCTATTCTAGATATAGGTCTTGCCCAGCTTGCTTTGGCAATTAATGGAGCTATTGCTACCATCGGAGCTCCTCCTGTAGCACTTAAAATAAAAGCTAATATTGCGGCAACATAACCCCATTGAGTTTGATCATTACCATCAATTATGACTTTCCCAATAATTCCTACTATTATTAATATAGAAAGTAGAATTAAAGAAACCACTATTGTCTTTAAGGTTGAACCACCCTTTTTAGTATTGTTTATTAATTCAGTTCTAACTACTGAAGGATCAGATGGAGGCCAAAAATGTTTTTCTTGATTAGTCATGACTATGTGCCTTTTCCTCTTCAGATTCTTCTTTGTTCTCTTTGATTGAAGCTAAATATATCACATTGGGATCGGTATTAAATTGAGGCATTAATGTATAACTTCTATCATCTTTAGATAATTTAGAAACTTTACTTTCAGGATCATTTAAGTCTCCAAAAGTTATAGCTTGAGTTGAACATGCATCTTGACAAGCTGTAGTTATCTCTCCATCTTCTAATTCTCTATTTTCTTCTTTGGCTTTTCGAGTACCTCTTCTAATTCTTTGGACACAAAAACTACATTTCTCCATAACTCCTCTGCTACGAACAGTTACATCAGGATTTAGATGGTTTCTCATTTCTTCCGGCCAAATTGGTTCCCAATAATTAAAAAATCTAACAATATAAGGACATCCATTAGCGCAATATCTGGTTCCTACACATCTGTTATAAACTTGAATATTCATGCCTTCATTATTGTGATAAGTTGCGTATACGGGACACACAGGTTCACAAGGAGCATTAGCACAGTGTTGGCAAGGAATTGGTATGAATCTTGCCTTAACATCGGGAAATTCACCTTCCCAATATCTTTCTACTCTCATCCAAGACATAACTCTTCCTCTTTCAAATTTATTTTGGTCATTAAGAGGTACATTATTTTCAACTTGACAAGCAATAACACACCCATTGCAACCAGTACATTTGTCTGTGTCTATTACCATTCCCCAACTTCTATCTTTGTTTTCTATAACCATTTTCTTTCCCTTAGATTAATGTTTTTCATCGGAATTTCCATTGTGATTATTATTTTTACCCTTTTCAATCAAGTTTAATTGCTCTTGATATTTATGATGATTCTTTTTTTCTGCTTCATGTGCCGTTTCCCCTGGGGCCACTATTAAAATAGGAATTCCAGGTTCAACAGGGAATGCCTCAACAGTTCCTTCAAATTTTGGTAATTTTTTATTGCCTCCAGCTCTTTTTACTAACACTTTTGTAGACGCCCATGCTAATGATCCTGTCTCTGGATCTAATTTGTCAGATAATATTTTTAATAGATTAGATCCTCTTTCTTCTGAATATCTTCCTCCACGTAACGTTCCTTGGCCAGTTGGGACGCAAATAGTATTTGGCTGGACAGCTGGATGTGGATATGCCAGACATTTTATTTCTCCTGCATCAGATTTTAAATAGATAATGTCCCCTTCTTTTATGCCCATTTCTTCTGCTTGATGAGAATTTATTTCAACCCAAGTTTGCCACGCAGCAGAAGTTATTGGATCGGGAATTTGTTGAGCAAATGGAGTATTTGCAAATTTACCATTATTTAAATTATTAGTAAAGGGAATAAGATAGAATTCATTAGAATCATTAGTTGTTGAAAAAGTGTTTTCGATAGTGTGTTTAAAAGGATTTTTCAACCTAGGTGTTTTTTGATCTGATGTTAGGTTAATATTCCAAAAGCCTCCTCTTTGTTGAACTCCGTTTAGAAACCCTCCCTTATTTCCAGCTTTTACTGAACCGCCATTATCTGAATTAGTAAATTCATTATCAAATATTTTTTTTACTAATGATTTGGAACTACTACCCAATGAGGGTTCTAACTCAATTATTTTGTCTACGTAACTTGAAGTATTTTTTGTTCCTGGACTATTTTTTGTTACAACAGGTTGTTGTAATGAAATAGTTTTGAAACCTGGTAGAGGATTAGGTATTTCTGCACCCCAATCCTGAAAGAAAGTTGTTTCAGGGATGATGATATCAGATTCTTCTAGGGTCTCATTCATAGATGTTCCAAATGAAATAACATTTTCAACATTAGCCAGTGCTCCTTTTACATCAAGAGAATTTGGCATTGAATATACTAAATCTACTCCTTTAATAATGACTGTATCCACATAACCTGCTCTCCATTGAGCTAACTCTTCTTGCCAGTCTTTAATAGAATTACCTTTATTGGATCCATCAATGTAATCAACTTCAACTTTGGGATTTAATATTAATCCACCCTCTTTACCAATAGAGCCCAATAGAAAGTTCAGAGCATATATAACAAAAGTGTTATATTTACCATTTGTATAAGCTGAAGTTGATCCCCCGGCAAATACAACTGATTTTCCTTTGGAGATTTTTCTCGCAATTTCAACAATCTTATTAGCACTGACACCCGTTCTTTTTTCAACATCTTCAGGGTTGTATCCATATTCTATTTTTCCATCAGGAAATATTTTCAAAAAATCTGAAATTTGTTGATCAGAGACTAATTTTTCGTTAATAATAACGTTAGCGATACTTAAGGCAATTTCTGCTTCTGTTCCTGGAAAAGGAGAAAGCCATGTATCGGCCGCTGCTGAGGTTATAGAATGTCGTGGCTCAACATGTGCAAAGAAGCCTCTGTTGCCGGATCGTAATTTTCCATAGCTAGAGGAGTAATGTGCCGGCGATACCCATCCACCGATCCAGTCTGCACCAAAAGATAAAACATTTTCTGAATTAGAAATATCAATTATAGGTAAATCATGCGAACCAAAAAGGTCATTTAATGCATCATATAAATTATATTGATCTAAAGGATCATATGTTAAATATCTACCACCTCTTGATTCAGTAAATTTTTTTGAGACCCAACCTGATGTACTTTTAGTTGGATTAGTTACAATTACAATTTTTTTGTTTTTATTAGTTGCTTCAAGTATTAATTTATTAGCTTCAGCTTCAGAAGTATTTGTCAGTATACCTTTTTTTGATCTTTTTACTTTATATGTATTTAATCTGTCAGGATTATAGTGTACCTGCAGAGCTGTATCATAAATAGTCCTAGAACCTTCTCTAGTAATTGGATGATCTGGATTCCCTTTTATTTTTTTTATTCTTCCTTCAAGTACTCTTACTAAAATTCCATCACCAGGAGCTCCTTCACTCCAATTAGTTGCATACCACTCATCTACACCTCTTACGAGATCTTCAGGCATATCCACTGGGCTTTGTACGATGAGCTCTTTTTCAGGAATTGAGCAGGCGGCAAATAATACAGCCCCAGCTGCAGATTTACCACTCAGAGTTAAAAATTCTCTCCTGTTTAGTTTCATAAAATTACCTTAAATATTTTTGATTTGTTAATGATGACAAGCAGCACAATCGGTTGGCCCTCCATTTTCTCTATGACAATTAACACATTGACCCATCTTAAGAGGTTCAACTTGATGCACCTGTTCCATATTGGCTACATCTCCGTGACAAGTTGAACACACTTCTGAGGATAAAACATTTTCATTTCCGTATATATTTAGATGAGCAGGTATATTTTTTATCGCATCAGGATTATTTGTTAAATAGTTAATGTGAGCTGAATGAACAAATCGAACATGATCAGGTAGTCTATGCACCCTTTTCCAGTTTATTGGTGAGCCCATTTCAGGATCAACGATCACTTGATTATTTTCTGAATAAATACCGGCATGCTCTCTCAGCTTTTTTAATTCTTCGCTATTTTCAGATCCAATGGCCCTATGGCAACTAGCGCATAGTTCCACTGCAGGAACGTGAGCAGATGAAGAATTTTCAACAGTTCTATGACAATAGGTGCAATCCATTCCTAAACCACCTTCTGCTATCGGACCTGCATGTTTTGTGTGTGGGAAATTTATTGGTTGGTCAAAGGTTTGCTCAAACCCCAATACGGGAAGTGGTTGCCCCAACCAAGCATTTATTAACCCAGCGAATAAGATTGCTAAGATTGCAATAGTGGAAAGCCCTCCTAATCCAATAATAGGTACTATAACCTTCACCCATACAGGAGTTGTCCTGTCTTTTTCTTTTATAAATGTTATAAATGATTTTAAAATTGTTTTCCTCGTATTTATATTAATATTGTTTTAATCGAATTTAAATTATCACTGCCAGAAACTAGGATAAATTTCTTTTAGAATTGCATAACTCTGGAATCCTGCTAAGCAGAAGAAAAGAATTATACATATTATTCCTATACCTCCCATCAAATATAGCCCGGGTCTTAACTTGTTATATTTTTCATTGATTGTCTTAGTTGCTACTGCTGAAGGAATAATAGCATGTGCTATAAGTAAAGTGGGTCCTGTAATAATAGCTGAAATGAGAGCCAGCCATAGAAATGTTATAATATTTCCTAAATTGTTCCAATCATTAGCATTAAGTGCCAATGGATCCATTTTGATTTCTCCTCATCATACGATAAACATCATAGTAAAGCAATGCTCATTAAATATACTCGTAACCTAACCTTTAAAAGATTAAATATTTAAAACAAATAAAAAATCAGCCATACAAATTTTACCTTCGTTAATATTAGAACTTCAAGAAGTTTTAAGCCATCTTTAACGTAATAATTACAAATTAATCAGTAAAATATAAATAATGTCACTGTAGACTATATTTATTATCAATGCTCTAATAGTAAAAATTGATTATATAAAGAATAAAATAATTGAATTAATATGAGGGATAACTTTGAAGATCGAAAATAAATTGGAATGGATCTATGAAACATTGAATAGGATCAGATTTTTTGAAGAAGCAATGTTGGAACAAACTTATAAAGGAAATTCTATGGGCGTTACACACCCCTCTGATGGACAAGAAGCAGTACCAACTGGAATCTGCGCACATTTAACTAAAAAAGACTGGATCGGATCAACTCATAGAGGACATGGGCATTGTATAGCGAAAGGATTAGAGACAAAAAAAATGATGGCGGAAATCATGGGGAAATTTACGGGAAATTGTAAAGGAAAAGGAGGTTCGATGCATATAGCAGATTTTTCAAAAGGAATGCTTGGAGCAAATGCTATTGTTGGTGCTTCTATTCCTTTAGCTGTTGGAGCTGCTTTAACCGCGAAATATCAAGGGAAAGAAAAAGATTCTATAGGAGTTGCATTTTTTGGAGATGGGGCCTCATCTCAAGGGGTTCTTCATGAATCAATGAATTTAGCATCTATTTGGAAATTACCTGTAATATTTGCTTGCGAAAACAACCAATATGCCGAGGCTACTCCTGCATGGTATGCTGTTTCAATTGATGATATAGCAGATAGAGCAGCATCGTACAATATCCCAGGAGTAATAGTCGATGGCATGGATGTTTTTGCTGTTTACGATGCAGCTGAACAAGCAGTTAAAAGAGCAAGAGAAGGTAAAGGCCCAACATTACTCGAATTGAAAACTTACAGGTATCATGGTCATTTTCACGCTGATCAGCCAGAGAAGTATAGGACATCAGAGGAAGAAAATTCATGGAAGAAAAGAGATTGTATTATAAATTTTGAGAAAAGGGTAATAAAGCAGAAACTAATGGATAAAAAAAGACTAGATTCAATAAAGAATAAGATTCAAAAAGAAATTGAAGATGCTGTAGAATTTGGACTCTCAAGCCCATTGCCTCCCGAAGAAACTCTATATGAAGATGTATATGTTAATTATTCTAATGATCTAAGAGGTTTCAGATAAGAATATTGAAAGGAAATTTATATTGATTAGAGATACAGATGAAATAGGACCTGGAAAAAACGTTAAAGGTACTGAAATGCGTTATCGAGATGCCTTTAATAAAGCTCTAAGAGATGAGTTGAACAACGATAAAAACGTTTTAATTATAGGAGAAGATATTTCTGGAGGATTTGATAAAAAAACAAAAGAACCTCTTGATGCTTGGGGAGGTCCTTTTGCAGCAACAAAAGGATTGGTTCAAGATTTTGGTAAAGATAGAATCGTTGATGCTCCGATTTCAGAAGCAGGCTTCGTCGGTGCAGCAATAGGTGCGGCTTTAACTGGATTAAGACCTGTAGTAGATTTAATGTATTTTGACTTCACAACTGTAGCATTTGATCAATTGTTATCAAATGCAGCTAAAAGTAGATATATGTTTGGAGGTCAAACAAAAGTCCCTTTGACACTTTTTGCTAGATCTGGAGGAGGAACAGGTCATGCGGCGCAACATTCAAGTGCATTTTATTCTATTCTTGCTCATATCCCTGGCCTAAAAGTTGTAACACCTTCGGATCCTTATTCTGTAAAAGGTTTATTGTCCGCAGCAATTAGAGATGATGATCCTGTTTTTGTTGTGAATGATAAAAAATTAATTAATCTGACAGGTTTTGTCCCCGATGAAACTTACCAAATTCCTTTGGGGAAAGGAAGATATTTATCAGAAGGAACTGATATTACTTTGGTGGGTATGAGTTATACATCTGTAGTTTGTATGGAAGCTGCTAAAGAACTAAAGAAATTAAATATAAATGCTGAAGTAATAGACTTACTATCTTTATCACCACTTGATGAAGGTATAATTATTGAATCTGTTCAGAAAACTAATAGAATTGTTATAGTTGATGAAGATAATCCCCGTGCTAGTATAGCAAGTGAGGTTGCTGCTATAGTTTCAGATAAAGCATTTGATTATTTAGATGCACCAGTCAAAAGAGTAACTGCTCCACATACACCTGTACCATATAGTAAAGGGTTAGAAGATGTTTTTTTACCTAATAGTCAAGATGTTATTGGCACAGTAAAAAAGATAATGGGCATTTAATTTTCTTCAGCAAAACTATTAGCAAATTCTAATAGTTTTTTTATATTATTACATTTTGCTTGTTCATCATTTAGTGCAAAATTTATTAAGCTTAAATATGGATAAATGCCTGTATCGTGTGCATCAGACCAGAGGAATTGAATAGCATACTTTCCTATGATGAGGAAATCTACTATTATAATATCATCACTAACTTCTGATACATTTAATAATTTTTTTCCTGTGAGTTCTTCAACACAATTTGCACATGCACATTGTAATCTTAGGTACTTGTATGGGTAAAAACATACTAAATCATCATTCCAATAAATTTCTAACCCATCACTTAACCTATTTACAGTTTGTGGTTCCATAAAATAATATAAATCCTAATATTTAGTTACTAAAAATATAATTTTTACAATTTTAAGTCTAAATTAAAACAAAATTAAAAGTAAATAATTGAGAGGTAACATATGTATGAACAAATAAAAGTCGGAATTATAGGAGCTGGCGCAAATACAACTCTAAAACATATTCCTCTATTACAAAAAATACCTGGAGTGGAAGTGGTTTCTGTTGCAAACAGGTCTATTAAATCTTCTAGTGCTGTTGCATCACAATTTGAAATTAAAAATTTCTACGATAATTGGATAAAAGTGATAGAGGATAGCACACTTGATGCAATAGTGATTGGTACTTGGCCCTATTTACATAAAACGTTATCAATAGAAGCTCTACAATCAGGAAAACATGTTTTGTGTGAGGCAAGAATGTGCATGAATTCATTAGAAGCTGAAGAAATGCTTTCTTGCTCAAAGAGATATCCTAACTTAATCGCTCAAATTGTGCCAGCTCCACATACCCTCCCTATAGATAAGACTATAAAAAGATTGATTTCCTCAGGGTATATAGGGGATTTAATTAATTTAAGAGGTATGGTTACAGCAGGCAATGATTTTCCAAAGCAAAATGAAGATTTTCATTGGAGAAATAATAGAGATTTATCTGGTAATAATATTATGCAAATGGGGATTTGGTATGAAGCGATTATGAGATGGGTGGGACCTGCCAAATCTATTTTAGCAAATGCTCAAACTATTATGAATCCTCGTGTAGACGAAACTGGGAATGTTATTTTCACAGACATTCCAGATCATTTGGATGTATTATGTGAAATGATAGCAGGTGGAACAGCAAATTTACAATTTACCATGGTTTCAGGTATGGCACCTGAATCAGAGATGTGGATACATGGTACTGAAGGGGTAATCGTAATTAAAACTGAAACTACTCAAGATGCGGGTGCTCCTAATTTAAAACTTTATGGTGCACAAAAAGGTCAAACTTCTCTTTCTGAAATATTAGTACCAGACGATGAACAGGGCTCTTGGAGAGTAGAAGAGGAATTTATAAATGCAATTCGAGGGAAAGAAGAAATTACCCATACATCTTTTACCGATGGAGTAAAGTATATGAAATTTACTGATGCAATTTTTGAATCCTATTCAAATGGTGTAAAGATTAATTTAGATTGAAAGTTTGATTAATGAAAGAGAAAATAGATTTAAATGCTGATATTGGAGAATCTTTTGGAACCTATAAGCTTGGTGAAGATGAAAATATAGTTTCTTTTATATCTTCAGCAAATATAGCAACAGGTTTTCATGCAGGAGACCCTAATTGGATGAAAATAACTATAGACTTGTCACTTTCAAATAATGTGAAAATTGGAGCACATCCTTCTTATCCAGACTTACATGGGTTTGGTCGTAGAAATATGGATTTAAATTCTTTAGAAATAGAAAATATTATAAAATATCAAGTTGGTTCAATGATTGGATTTACCGGGTTGGAGAATCTTCAACACGTTAAACCCCATGGTGCTTTATATAATAAAGCGGTAAACGACCCCATAGTAGCGAATTCTATAATTAGTGCTATTAAGTCTATAAGTTCAGAAATTATTCATGTAGTTCTTGCGGGATCTCTATGGGAAGACTTGGCAGATGAATCAAATGTAAAATATGCTCGAGAAGCATATGCTGATCGAGAAATTATGTCAGATGGATCATTATGCCCAAGAAACATAAAAGGATCAGTAATAACTGATCCTAATTTAATAGCTAAAAGAAGTTTAGATATAGTTTTAAATAAAAAAGTACAATCATTTGAAGGAGATTATGTTAGTGTTGACGCAGATTCAATATGTCTTCACGGTGACACAAAAGGCGCAGTTCAAATTGCAAATCTAGTATTTAATAATCTTAAAAAAAATGATATTGATATTGTTCCAATGTGTGAAATTTTATGAAAATGGATTATAAAATAATCCATCATGGAGAATCAACAGTTGAAATTTCTTTAGGTAAGACTATTGATATGAAGATAAATTTGGTTGTCCATGCCTTTTTTTCATTTTTAACTGAGAATCTAGATAATCGTACCAATTTTATTGTAGATTTTTATCCAACATATCATTCTATATTTATTGATTTTAATGAACTGGAAACAGATTTCTATCATATAAAACAAAAGATTGATGAATTGATAAAAAAATTCGAAATTATTGATTTTGATGATAATTCCAAAAAGGAAATAATAGATATTCCTGTTAGTTATGGAGGTAAAGATGGATTTGATCTTGAAATACTCTCCTCCATTGTAGGATTATCTGAAAAGGAAGTTATACAAATTCATACAAAACCCCTTTATAAAGTATTTTTGATAGGTTTTATGCCAGGATTCCCTTATCTAGGAGGCCTTGATAAACGAATTTCATGCTTAAGATTAGATACTCCTAGATCAAAAATTCCTGAAGGGTCTGTTGGAATAGCTGGAGATCAAACGGGAATTTATCCTTTTGCTACCCCTGGTGGTTGGAGAATAATTGGGAAAACGGAACTGAAACTGTTTGAAGTAGATAAAATTCCACCAACAAAGATACCCACTGGATCTTTCGTGAAATTTATTGAGGTATAAATATGATGGAAATATTAAACACTGGATTATTTTCTTCCTTTCAAGATATAGGTAGATTTGGATTAAAACAATATGGTGTTTCTAATTCGGGCTGTCTAGATCTATATTCTTTTACTTTTGCTAACCTCTTATTAAAAAACGATATAAACGAAGCATGTGTCGAGATAGTAGGTGGAAATTTTAAATGTAAATTTTTTGAAAAAGTTTCCATTTCTGTCACAGGTCCACCAGAACAATGTTTAATCAACAATGAAATAAGATTTGAAACTTATTCTTCTGTAAATGTTGAAGTTGGTGATGTTTTAGAAATAAAACCAAGTAAAAAGGGACGCATTCATTATTTAAGTGTAAGTGGAGGATTTGATTTAAATAAAATTTTAGGATCTTATTCTTACCATTCTCCTTCAAGTATAACCGATGAATACAGGCTTAAGAATAATCAAAAGATAGGATTTAAAAGACCAAAAATAACCATCCCAATGATCTTCAATCAAGATTTTTATAAGAAATATATCGAATCAAAAGGGATCATTAAAATTATTTACAATCAGGATATTAATCAACAATTTATGAATCAGCTAGAATCACGAGAATATATTGTCAATATTAATTCAAATAGACAAGCAATAAAGTTAGAATCAGATCCAATAAAAGAGTTTTTCAAGCAGAACGAAATATCTAATGGAGTTACTTTGGGAACTGTTCAAATACCTCCTGATGGTCTTCCTATAATTTTAATGCAGGACTCACAAACTGTTGGAGGATATAAAACAATTGGAGTTGTTCCTAAATACCAAATTCCAATTATAGCTCAAATGCAACCAAATATCCCTATAAAATTTCAAGGGATTACACTCTCAGAAGCTACTAAAATTAATAGAAATATAAATGATGAAATTAATAGAAGTAATTTTTTTAAATATCAATTTACTGAGCTCTATGTAAATAACAAAAAAATTTCAGTAAAAATTACAGGAAATGATAGTATAATAGCCATAGCTGATAATGACGTTTTTGAAGTATATAAGGAAATAAATTGAATGTTGTAATAGATGGTTTGTATCTAACTCTTGTTGGCTTAAGTGTAGTTTTTGTAGTTTTAATTTTATTGATGATTTCCATTTACTTTCTAAATTTTTTTGAAGATAAGTTTTTTTCAGATGATAATAACCTTGTCCCTAAAGAGGTCACAGGAGTAAAAAATTCAATAACTAAAGATATAGCAGCTGCTGTAGCAGTCGCGCTCTACAATAAAAGCAAAAATAAACAAAATAACGATCTTGAATATTTAGTCAAAGATAATTCTTGGATTACTGTAAATAGATCAAGAATATTTTTGAAAAGATCTGTAAGGAAGAAACTTTGAAGCAATTTGATTTTATGATAAATAATGAAAAATTTCATGTTGAAATTTTGGAAGAAACTTCAGAAAACTACAAGGTCAAAGTTAATGAAGAGATTATTATTGTAAATAAATCAAAATATCAAGAAGAAAAAGATTTATCAACGGAAGATTTGATAAAATCTAAACTAGAGAATGAGGATTCGAAAGTAAAAATCCCTATTACTCCTCCTGTCAAAAAAACTGGTGATATAACAGCATTAATGCCGGGGAAAGTGATTCAAATCATTGCAAAAGAAGGTCAAAAAATAAAGGTCGGAGATCCTCTTGTAGTAATTGAATCAATGAAAATGGAAAATACCATTTCATCAGAGGTAAATGGTACTATCAAATCTATAAATATACAAATTGATGACAATGTACAATTTGATCAAGTTTTATTCACTGTTATTTAAAATGATGAAGGTTTTATAAATGATTGATTATATTGAGCCTATATTTGAAGGATTAAAAAGTTTATTTTACGATCCTAAAATAATAATTATGTGGATTGTTTCCGCTATTTTATTTTACTTTGGGATTGTCAAAAAAAAGGAACCTTTGTTATTAATCCCTATTTCTTCTGGTATTCTATTTGCTAATTTACCGATGGGAGAATTAATAAGAGTAGGAGGTAATGGTGAACCAGATGGTTTCATAAAAATTTTTCAAGATATAGGATTATCTACCGATATTTTACCCTTGCTGGTATTTTTGGGTATGGGAGCTCTAACTGACTTTGAGCCAGTTCTAGCAAACCCCAAAACTTTATTACTTGGAGCAGCTGCACAAGTAGGTGTTTTTGCTGCTTTATTGGGAGCATTATTGTTAGGAATGACACCGTGGTTTAACTTTGGACTTTTAGAAGCATCTTCAATTGGAATTATAGGAGGAGCTGATGGCCCAACTACTATTTTTATTTCTACTAGAATGAGAGAAATCGGCCAGAGTATTCCAAATTTAAATGTTATGGATATAGTAGGTGCAACTGCGGTTGCAGCATATTCTTACATGGCTTTGGTTCCATTAATTCAACCTCCTATTATAAGATTATTTACTACAAAAAATGAAAGAAGAATAAGGATGGATTATGCTCCCAAAAAAATTTCAAAAAGAACAAAAATTATTTTCCCTCTAGCAACATTAATCATAGTGAGTGTTTTGGTACCTGATGCTTCTCCATTGATATCAGTTATGATGTTTGGTAATTTATTGAGAGAAAGTGGAGTAGTTGATAGATTAGCTAAGACCGCACAAAATGATTTGATGAATATAGTTATAATTTTATTGGGATTATCTGTTGGAGCGACTATGCCAGCAAATGTTTTTTTGAAGTTAGAAACAATTTCAATATTCATTTTGGGTTTATTTTCATTTATTTTTGCTACGATTTTTGGAATATTATTAGCTAAATTCATGAATCTCTTTTTATCTAAGCCAATCAATCCAATGATTGGAGCTGCAGGAGTGTCAGCTGTTCCTATGGCAGCTAGAGTAGTACAAAATGAAGCTATAAAAGAAGATCCTAGTAATTTTTTGCTAATGCATGCGATGGGTCCTAATGTTGCTGGAGTAATTGGAACAGCAACCGTTGCAGGTGTCTTATTAGCCATAGTTCCAAACTTAGTTAGATAAGTAGATTGCTATGAGACATTTAAATTTCAAGGGTATATTTCCTATAATTTCCACTCCTTTTAATGCTAAAGAGGAAATAGTATATGAAGATGTTCGTCGGCAAGTAGACTGGTTTATAGATAATGGAGTAAATGGAATAGGAATCGCTATAGCGAGTGAAATTTATAAACTTAATGATAATGAAAAATTTGATTTATTAAGTACAGTTGTTGATCAGGCATCTTCTAGGGTCCCTATTATTATGAATACAGGAGCTGAAAGTACTTTTTCTACTATTTTTTACTCTAAAAAAGCAGAAGAATTAGGTGCAAATGGATTGATGATAAGACCTCCTTCTTTTATAAAAACCTCACCTTTTTTACACGAAGAATTTTATTTTAATATAGCAAATTCAGTAAATATTCCAATCTTTATGCAAGATCAAAATGACGCAACTATCTCAAGTGAACAAGCAGTTAAAATTTCAGGTTTACACGAAAATTTATCTTATATTAAATTAGAAAGTATGCCAACTATACCTAAATTCGACTTTTGTAACAACAACTCTTCTCGTAAAAAACTAATCCTATTTGGGGGGGCGGGAGGATTGTTTTTTTTAGAAGAGTTAAGGCGAGGATCATCAGGCTCTATGCCAGGTTCTACATTACCAGATGTTTTTGTAAAGGTTTGGAATTTATGGCAAAATAAAAATTTTGATATTGCTCTTTCATTTTATTCTAATTATTCTCAGTTGATAAAAGTATTAGCTCAATCTCAAGGATTATCCAATTGGATTTATAAATATATTTTGTATAAAAGAGGAATATTTAGTAAATCATCAATACAAGCTCGGAATCCTGCACTGAAACCAAGTCAATTACATTACAAAGAAATTGATAAACTTTTAGATATAAATAATTTATAACTATGGAAGACCTATTTATCATTTATATTTTACTGTCCTTTTTATGCCTACTCATTGGATTTTTGGGAGGGATGATGGGGATTGCTTTAGGAAGTGTTCGATTACCTATCATAATTTTTTTTGGATTTGAGCCTATCATTGCATCCTCAACTAATTTAATTGCTGTGATTTTTGGTTCAATATCAGGTCTAATACCTGCAATAAAACAGAAAAGAGTCCCAATAAAATCTTCTATGAAAATAGCTTTTCCTTCAATAATTGCTGCATTTTTGGGAGGATATTATGCCATACATTTTTCTGAAAAATTTATAATTATAACTATTTCAATTTGTCTGTTTATTTCTGGATTAGTTTTATTTTTGAACAATTCTTATGAACAAGAAGATAACTTAAATCAAAGTAAATTTAATTCAATAAAAGAAATATTCTTGGGGGTTTTCATAGCATATTTTGGAGGGCTTATTGGAATTGCACTTGGGGTTTTACGCGTCCCAGCTTTAGTTTATTTTCTCAAAATGAATATTAAAACTGCTGGAGGGGTTAATTTGTTACTGACTGTATTTATAGGGTCAGCTGCATTTTTGGGGCATTCATTTGCTGGGGTAATAAACTATAATTTAATTTTTGTAGTTGTTTTGCCAACTATTATTGGTATGTACCTAGGATCAAGAAAAGTTATGGATTTAAATCAAAATTTCTTAAACAAATTTGTAGGTATATTTCTAGTCTTACTATCGTTAATATTCAGTATTAAATTCATCTAAAGGATGATTTATTTCATCCTTTAGATAGAAAAATTTATTTTTTTGTCTCCCAAAATATATCACCGATTTCTTCTAAAGCTGCTTTAAATTCATTAGCTTTTTCCATATCAACATTTTGTTTTACAAATGAACCCAATTTACATGCATTCCATACTTTTGAATGCAAATCTGGATATTTTTCTAAATGTTCAGGCTTGAAATAATCCGTCCAAATAATCATTATGTCATCCTTGGCTTTTTTAGCATGTTCTTCTTTAACAGATACATATCTAGCCATAGAATTTCCAAGATTTGCTGATGGTCCTTTTGAAAAATCTAATTCTCCAAGTAACTCAGTCATTCTTATTACTGTCTGTGCGGCCTGAATAGCGTCTCTTGGATCGTATATTCCACAGGGAATATCACAGTGACAGGTTACTTTTTTTGCAGGTAAAATTTTATTTATAATGTTAGTTATCATTTTTGCTCCTTTTGTACTTAATTTATGTTTGTTTATAGAATATATATTATGTCATATTTTAAAAAAATAATTCTGATTTTTATCAAAAATCCGTTAAATATTTTCTTATATAGAAGAAGATTTTTACGCATCGAAACCTTTGGAGAAAGTATGGAACCTAATTTTTTTTCAGGGGAATTTTATTTGGTAAAAAGAAACTTTAATCCTTATTTATTTGAGAGATTTGATATTGTTGTTATACATTGTGAGAAACACAATAGTATTCATTTAAAACGTATTGTTGGTATTGTTAATGAAAAAATTTCTTATAGGAAAGGGATTCTGTATATTAACGGAAAAAAAATTGTAGAGGAAAACGTGATACATAATAAACAGATAAATGAATCAATTGTCCTTGGAGAAAATGAATACTTTCTAATGTCTGACAATAGAGAAAATTATAATTTTAATTGTGACTCAATTAACAGAGGACCTGTTAAAATTGATGATGTTATAGGTAAAGTTATTATCTAATTATTTTTATGAATAATTTATATTAAAAGTTTTTTTCAATAATTTTTTTTCCAGATAAGGCTGCTGCCTCCATAGTGTTGGGCAGTTCTTCTATTGTCCAATCACCACAGACAAATACATTTTTAAGGTGGGCAGCTATTTTTCTATTAGTAATTAGCGTTGCCTTTGGTGATCTAATTACTAAAGACTTTGTGGTTTTAACCTCTTGGTTTATATTCAATTGTTTTCTTAATTCTTGTTCATATAAATTTATTAGTTCTTCATTACTGTGTTTTAATAATTTATTTGCATCACTTATAGAAATTATTAATCTTTGTGTAGTACTTTTGTTTTTTCTATTGTAATAATCTGAGAATACCCACTCTAATTTAGAATCCGTGAATACTTTAAAGTCTTCATACATTACGATTGAATCAAACCAAAAATAGATATTTATTATTGCAGATCTGTTGAAAATATTTTCATTTGGTTTAATTCCTAAAATTGAGCTTGTAGATTCAAAATCAGTTGCAAGGATTAAGTTTTTTGTTTCAAATTGTATTTTTTTCTTAGAATTGATCTTAATTGTTCCATTTTTCTTATTCTCTATACTTTCAATTTTTATACCTAAATGAATATTTGAATTATTTTCTTTTAGATATTTAGTAAAAGATTCCATAAAAATACTTTGAAATGATTCTTTGGCATAACAAATAAAGAATGTTTTTTTTGGGTTGAAAATCATATAGTTGAAAAGATTTATTGCAGAATTGTAGTTAATTTTATCTATATTTATATTAAATGCTGGAGTGCATATGATTTTCCAAAACCTCTCTATAATTTGATCATTTTGATTGTTTGATTTTAACCATTGCAAAAATGAAGAATCTTTTTTGGATGTTTTTGCGAGTTTTAGTTTTGCTAAACCATAAACAAGTTTAAACCTGTTGATTAAATTTAAATTCTTGTAATTAATAACTCCTAACAATATTGAAAAAGGATATTTGATAATATTGGATTTGATATAGTAGGTTTTTTTTTCTGTAGAAACTGGAATATTTAAAACTTTATTAAAGATAAATTTTTTTTCTAAATTTAATTTTTTAATTACATATATAAAATTTTTATATGAACTCAAAAAAACATGCTGTCCTATATCAATAAACGTTTCTTCAGATTTAATTGATCCAGCTCTCCCTCCTATAAAGTTTTTAGCTTCGATAACGGAAACTTTGTGCCCTTTTTCTATTAAATGTATTGCAGCAGAAATGCCTGCTATTCCTCCTCCTATTATTGTTATCCTATTTTTTTCCATTATTTATGAATGTGAATTTTAACAATTGCTTTTGCTATTATGAAAATTTTTTCTAATTTGTTTGTTTTGGGTTTATCAACTAATATTTTGTGTTTGTTTTTTTCAATTTTATCTAAAATTTTTCTTCCAGAATCGACAAACACTTGAATTAAAATAGCTGGTCTTTTTTTTAAATTATGTACTAGTTTTTCTCCTTCGTCGTATAGACTTCTGTTATAAAGCACCATTTCTTTTAAAAAGTTGTCAAAATCATCATATCTTTTATTATCAAATACATATTGTTCTTCAAAAGTATGTATTTCTATTGAATGTTTTTTCATAATATCTAGTGGCAAGTAAACTCTTCCTTTTTTTTTGTCTATTTTTATATCTTGTAGGAAATTTGTAATTTGAAGGGCAGAACAAATTTTATTGGATAAACTTATATTTTCTTTGGTTTTAAAACCTAAAATATTTAAAACTATTTCACCTACTGGATTTGCTGAATATTTGCAATAATCCAGGACTTCTGAGATATTAGAATATAATTTTTTACTCTGATCTAATATATTTGCCTTAATTAATTTATTAAATGGTAGAATATCTAGGTTATGTCTTAAGATAGTTTTTTTAAGTGCTATAAAAATAGGAATCCTTGTTTTTTCTGTAAACAACATAGAAAATTCTTTTTCCCATAACTTTAATTTTTCTAATCGATTCCCGTTCGCTTCATCCCCTAAGAAATCTACTCCTCTGCAAAAAGCATAAATGGATGCAAAATCATCCATCAATTTTTCATTTACAAAAAAAAACTGCAAAGGAAAATTTTCGTAGTTATTTCTTAATATTTCATAGCAAAACTTTATGGAGTCTTCATACCTAAAGCTATATGGATTTTGAGGAAATAAAAGTTTTTCCATTTTATTTAAATTTCTAAAATTGTTTTGATTAATTCATTATTTTGAGATTTTAATATATTTTTATTCACAAAATTATAAAACATTCCATTTGTAATATAATTTTTTATTTGAGTTGTCATTTTTGGTTTATTTTTTTCAAATAATGGGGTTTTATTATTAATAATTCTTAAAATTGAAAATTCTTTAGATAGTTCTTCACATAATTTTGATATTTCCCACGCCGAATTATCAACGAAACTACTTTGAATATTTTTGAACAGCCATTCTTTAGCGTAATTTTTATTCTTTATGCTTTTAGTGTGTTCTAGGATCATTCCAGAAACTACACTATGCTCTATGAGATTTTTTTCAAATAAATTAGATATAGACCTATTAAGTTCTTGTGAAGTTTCAATCCATCTATCAGATCTTGGGGTAGCCCAATTTATAGGACGAGAATTTAAAAGGATAATTTCTTTAGCAATTACTATAGTATTATTTTTTAAAGTATTTGTTAATGGTAGTGCAAAATCCAAAGAGATAATTTTTTCTGGATTATTTTCTAGAATATGTGATTTCAAACTATCTATAGGTATTTTTGTTGAATCATATACGAAATAAAATCCTTCTCCATTGATCTTATTAAACAAATATGACATTTTTTTGTGGTTAATAATTATTAAATTCATTCATTTCTTTCTATATACCAAGAATTTATTTATATCTTTTAAGTTTTCTTTGTTCAAGTTTTTTATTTTTAAATCGGTAATAATTTTTTCTGAATTTTCGAAATTTTCATTCAAAATTTTATTACAATATTTTTCTGTTTTATACTTACCCATTAAACCTATTATGTCTTTTAGAAACCCTTCTAAGTTTTCTTCATTTAAAAAAATATCGTTGATCATTCTATTATCATTTCCTGTGGATTCATTAAGTAGATGTAAAATTGGTAAAGATTTTTTTTTCTTCAGAATATCACTTCCAATTGGTTTACCAAATTCATCATTACCCCATATTCCTAATATGTCGTCTTTTATTTGAAACATATGTCCAAATTGTTTGCCTAATTTTGAAAACTGTTCAGATTTTTCATGTGAAAAATAATTAAAGAAAGCTCCTAATTTTGCTGATGTTTCAATTAGTGCCCCAGTTTTTTTATTAATCATTTCTAAGTAATTTTCGATATTGATATTTAATGTACTTTCAAAAGATAAATCCAAAAATTGTCCTTCTATAACTTGCATGCAAGTGTTACTAACAATTGATTTTATTACTGCAATTTTTTTTTCATTTAATGGTTTTAATAGATCTATTGATTTGCTAGCTAATGCATGCATTGATGATCCTGAAATTATACCTCTTGGCTCTCCCCATATTTTCCAGACAGTTTTTCTGTTTCTTCTATATTCATCCTTATCTTCAATATCATCGTGTATTAAAGAAAAATTATGAAAAAGTTCTATAGCCATAGCTACAGGAAGAATATCTTCGTTTTTACCACCTAAAGATTCATTTATCAACATCATTAAAGAAGGTCTAAATGACTTGCCAGAAACTTTTGTTATGCCTCCGTGTTCATCAATCCAGCCTAAAAAATAACGATGAGTAAAATATAAGTCATCATTAAGATGTTTATAAAACATTTTTGTAAACCTGGTTAAATCTTTTTGATAATCGTTGAAAACCTCAGGTAATTGAATTTTTTCCATTTCGTTTGATGACTTTTTTATAATTATAACTTTTTGCAAATCGGAATAATAGAGCAATAAGTTATTTAAATATTTGTATATCTTATAATTATGTTATAAGATTATATATATAGTTAGTAATATATTATATATTTATGAATGTTAAGATTAATTATTATAAATAAAGGTAGGTTATAATAGTGTTTTCTCGAGAAGAGCCTGTATATGCTATAGGAATTGTAGCTCGTATAGTGGGTTTGCATCAACAAACGCTAAGAAATTATGAAAGATGGGGTCTTGTTGTTCCACAAAGATCGCCTGGAGGAACAAGATATTATTCTGTTATCGACATAGAGCGAATAGAAAAAATAAAAGATTGGATAGATAAATTTGGAATAAATAGAGCGGGTATAGAAATAATAACTGAACTTATAAAAGAGATATCCTCTCTGGAAAATAAAATTAAATATCTAGAAACGGAGTTATCAAGATTTAAAACAAGAGGGATTAATAGAGAATTACTTGAAAAAAACAGGAGAAATACATGATAGATGAAAAACAAAAAAGGGGCTGGGTAGGAGGCTATTGGGACCCATCAACTCTCTCAGAAGATTTGAATCAAATTATAATTGAAGCACAAAATATTTGTATAAAATTTTCTAATCCGAGTTTTGATATAGATCATATTGCTTATAGCATAATTTCAAGTGAAACTGGAAAAAAGATATATGCGGAAATATTTGATGATCCAGCTAAAGAACCCTTATTAAATGAAGCTATATATAATATTGGGTCAGCGATTAATAATAAACCAAAGGTTGCTAAAATCTCCAGGGACGGGAGTCTGTCTAAAATCGATAGTAATAATATTACTTTGGATGATACTGCTATTTCACTTTATAATTATTCTAAAAAAATAGCAGAGATATACAAGAACAGTTCCATATCTATAGAAAATGTAATGTTAGCTTTGGCTTACGTTAGTCATGATTATATTTACTCAAAAAATCAATATGGAATCATCAGTCTTTTTAAAAAATATGAAATTGTTAAAGAACACGTTGAAAATGCAATCAAAAGAATTAAATCATATGACTACAGAGCAAAAGATTTCAAAATTCATGATAATGATGAAAAAGATAATCAACACAAAAACAAATATGAAACATTAGAAAAATATACAGTCGACCTGACTGCATTAGCGATGGATAATCTTATAGATCCTGTCATTGGTAGAGATGAAGAAATTAAACGAGTTCAGCAAATTTTATCACGTAGAACAAAAAATAACCCTGTTCTTATAGGAGATGCAGGTGTAGGTAAAACTGCAATAGCTGAAGGCTTAGCCTTAAATATTGCTAGCGGAAACACACCAGAATCATTAAAAGGTAGAAGAGTTTTGTCATTACAATTAGGTCAATTAATTGCTGGGAGTGGAGTAAGAGGAGAGTTTGAAGAAAGATTGCAATCCATTATGGATGATGTAAAAAATGCTCAGGGTGAAATAATACTCTTTCTTGATGAAATACATACTGTTGTTGGAGCGGGAAGTGCTCAAGGTGCGCTAGATGCATCCAATATGATGAAACCCGCTTTGTCACGAGGAGAATTACAAACAATAGGTGCTACTACACCAGATGAATATAGAAAGCACATTGAATCTGATTCTGCTTTGGAAAGAAGATTCTCTCCTGTTTGGGTGAAAGAACCTAATATAGAAAACTCAATTAACATGCTTAAGGGACTAAGATCAAAATATCAAAATCATCATAATTTGAAAATTTCTGATGATGCATTAGAATCAGCTGTGATTTTATCTGATAGATATCTTACAAATAGACATTTACCAGATAAAGCAATTGATTTAATGGATGAAGCATTAGCAAAAATAAATATAGACAACCCAAAACTACCTGATCATGTCATACAACTTGATGAAAAAATACTTGATTTACAAACAAAAGAATCACACGAATATGCAATATCTGGTGAGGAAGGTATAAATCAGACTGATGAAATCAAAAACCAACGTGTAAAAGCTCAAGAAGATAGATCTAAAAAATTTAAGGAATGGAAATTTAATAATCAATTGGTTGAAATAGTGGAAGCAGAACACATAGCAAAAATAGTTTCTGAAAAAACAGGGATACCATTGATTAATTTAGTAGAAACTGAAGCAAAAAAACTATTGGATTTAGAAGAGCGATTACATAAAAGAGTAATTGGTCAAGATGAAGCAGTTAAGAGTATTGCTAATGCAGTTCGAAGAAGTAGAGCAGGTTTACAAGACCCCAATAGACCCCTAGGTTCATTTATTTTTTTAGGTCCTACAGGTGTCGGTAAAACTGAATTAGCTAAATCACTCGCAGAATTTCTATTTGATGATGAAAATAAAATGATTAGAATCGACATGTCCGAATATCAAGAGTCACATACAACTGCTCGACTGATAGGAGCTCCTCCTGGTTATATAGGATATGATAATGCTGGTCAATTGAGTGAACAAGTTAGAAGAAATCCATATGCTGTACTTTTGTTTGATGAGATTGAAAAAGCTCATTCTGACATCTTCAATATTCTTCTGCAAATATTAGATGATGGAAGACTTACTGACGGACAAGGTCGAACAGTTGATTTTTCAAATACTTTAATTGTTATGACTTCAAATTTAGGAAGCAATATTTTTGGCTCTGAGTCTTTAGGATTTAATAATAAAAGGGAAAATGATAATTCAGATCTAAAAAATAATGTTAATGAAGCTTTAAAAAAGCATTTTAGGCCGGAATTTTTAAATAGAATTGATGAGACAATAATCTTTGATACTTTGACGAAAGAAAATCTCTTAGACATAGTTGAAAAGGTTGTAAAAAAATTAACATTTAAATTAGAAAATCTAAATATTAAAATTTTTGTTCCAAAGAATGTAAAAAATTGGATAGCTGAAAATGGTTTTGATAAATTTTATGGCGCTCGTCCTCTCAATAGATTAATCCAAAAAGAAATTGAAGATAAGATATCTAAAATGATAATTTCTAAGGAGGTATCTGAACAAGATCATTTATACTTAAGATTAAAAAATAATGAATTGATTATATCAAAGAAAAAATTATCAAAATCTTTACTCAATGGGAAAAAATAAAAAAATTACTGTAATTGTTTTAGCAGCAGGAAAATCAGAAAGATTTGGACAAAATAAAATATTATATGAACTAGATGGTGTTCCTGTAATAATAAAAACTTTAAAAACAATTTATCAACTTTCAAATGTTGAAAATGTAATAGTTGTTTGTTCGAAGGAAAATATAAAAAAAATAAATGAAATTTTGAGCAATGAAAATATTCAAACTAATACAGTCACCGTTCTAGGTGGGATTACAAGAATGGAATCCTTATTAAAAGCAGTAAATTATTGTGATATGAACAATATTTTGGATGAAATAATTATAGTACAAGATGCAGCTAGGCCTAATGCAACACTAGAATTATATCAAAAAGGTATTGAATCATTGGATAATTATCATGCTGTGGTTCCGGGTATAAAACCAAATGATACAGTGAAAATTATTGATAATAATAATATTGTTATAAAAACAATAAATAGAGAATCAATTATGAATATTCAAACTCCACAATTTTTTGATCGTAAAGTTTTAATTGATAATATAAATTTGAAAAAAGATTTGCTAAATTTAACTGATGATTCTTCAATATTTGATGATTCCTCTACTCAAGTAAAAATTATAAAAGGAACACATGAAAATTTAAAAATTACAAATAAATCTGATATTGATTTTTTTCATCAAAATATAAAGTATGGTATAGGTTTTGATATACATAAATTAATACCTCATAAATATTTAACTTTGGGTGGGATTAAAATAGATTATCCTTTTAAACTGGAAGGTCATTCAGATGGTGATGCTTTGATCCATTCAATTATAGATTCTATTTTAGGAGCATGTGGTTTGGGAGATATTGGTGATTATTTCTCATCTGAAGATACTTCTTTTAAGGATATTGATTCTCAGATAATGTTATCCGAAATAAAAGAAATGGTATATAAAAAAGGTTTTGAGATTCTACATATTGACAATACGATAATTGCTCAACAGCCACGTATGAATAATCATTTGAAAAAGATGAAGATTAATTTATCCAAAACATTAGATTTAAATGTCAATAATATCAATATCAAAAGTACTACTACAGATCATTTGGGAATTATAGGATCAGAAAAAGCAATAGCTGCTCAGTCAATTACAACTATAAAAAATTATTAATCATGTATTTATATAACTCTCTAACAAGAAAAAAAGAAAAACTAATAGAAAAAAAAGTCAGGATGTATGTCTGTGGTGTAACTGTATATGATCGTCCTCATTTGGGGCATGCTTTATCAACAGTTACTTTTGATGTGTTACATAGATATCTTGAATTTATAGGTCATGAAGTAATACGAGTACAAAATTTTACAGATGTTGATGATAAAATTATTGACAAAGCTAGAGATCTAAAAATTTCACCCATAGAAGTTGCCGAAAAATATATTAAAACTTTTTTTCAAGATATGGATGAATTGGGAGTTAGAAGAGCTGATGTACACCCTAGGGCAACGGAAGATATGAGTGAAATTATTAATTTAATAGAAACCTTGGTACATAAAAATGCAGCTTATGAAACAAACGGGAGTGTATATTTTGATATTAACTATGATAAAGGTTACGGTAGATTATCTAGAAGAAAATTAAATGAAATGCTCGAAAATACTCGAAGTCAATCTGAACCGGGGAAAAGAAACCCTGCAGATTTCGCTTTATGGAAAGCAGCTAAACCAGAAGAAATACACTGGCAAAGTCCATGGGGACTTGGTAGACCTGGTTGGCATATTGAATGCTCAGCTATGGTAAAAAAACATTTAGGAGATGAAATAGAAATTCATGGAGGGGGACTAGATTTGATTTTTCCTCATCATGAAAACGAAATTACTCAAAGTCAATCAGCTAATGATAGTAATTTGTTTTCTAAGTTCTGGGTTCATAATGGATTATTAAAAAGATCTGGAGATGAAAAAATGAGTAAATCACTTGGAAATTCTTATGATGTAAGAGACGCTTTAGATAAATATTCAGGTAATTGTATTCGTTTGTGGATTTTACAGAGTCATTATCGTCAACCCAGTAATCTTGATGAAGATTCTTTAGAAAATGCAGAGTCTTCATTGAAGAGAATCGAAAGAATTCTAACTTTGAAAGGCGTTGATGGATTTGATACAAAGGATTACGAAGAAAGATTTATAACAGCAATGAACGATGATCTAGGAACCCCTTCTGCAATAGCTATAATATTCGAATTGACTCATGCTATAAATAAGAATTTTTCTCAAACCAAAAAAGTAAATGAAGGAATAAATTTATTATATAAACTTGGATCTGTTTTAGGCTTCGATTTTGACATATCAAATAGTTTTGATGATAAAGAAATAAATAAAATGATAAAATCTAGGAATAAGTTTAGAGAAGAAAAAAATTATCAAAAAGCTGATCTAATAAGGGATCAACTACTAGAAAAAGGAATCGAAATATTAGATTCTAAAGAAGGCACTCATTATAGAAAAATTTAGAAACGTACATTTAATACTGCGATAAATACAAAAATTACAATTAAAACAATAGTAAGTCTAAAGAGTATTTTTTCAAAACCTCTTCGGGATCTATATGAACCATCTGCCTGACCAAAAAGGCCTGCACTACTTCCTCGAGTTTGTAAAAGTATTATTAGTATTATAATTATTGCTAAAATTAGCATTAAAATAGTAAACAAACTATCCAAGATTCATATCCTACTTTCTATTTTTTTTGTCTAAAATTTCATTTATTAAACTCATTGAGACACTAGGATCTGCTTGTCCTTTAGTTGCTCTCATCACCTGACCAAGTAAGAATTTTTTTGATTGTTCTTTTCCAGACAAAAAATCTTCAACTGCTTTTGGGTTATCTTCAATTATATTATAAATGGTTGATTCAAGTTCATCTGAATCTGTGACGATTGACATATTATTGTCCATTATAATTTTTTCAGGCTTTTCTCCTGTATTCCACATTTGTTCAAATACAATTTTTAAAATTTTGTTGTTTATCTTATTACTTTTATAAATCTGAATTAATTCAGCCAAATCATTTTCAGTAAATTTTATTTTGTTAAATACCATGCTTGAGTCATTATTAAGAAGACGATTAAATTCTCCATTCATCAAATTTGCCAAATATTTAATTGTTTCATTATTTTTAATATTTTTTGGTAAAAAATTTATTGTTTTATCGAAAAAATCTGAGAAGTTTATATCATTAGTTAGCAAAGAGGCATCATACTCATTTAATTGATAATTCTTAATATAATTTTCTTTCCTTTTCTTAGGTAAAACTGGTAGTTTATTTCTTATTTGATCAACCCAGGAAGATTTAATGGTTAGTGGAGGGATGTCAGGTTCAGGAAAATATCTGTAATCATTTGATTCTTCTTTGGTTCTTTGAGGGATAGTTTTTTTATGTTCCTCAGACCATCCTCTAGTTTCTTGTATAATCTTTATATTATTTTCAATATTATTTATTTGGCGCTTTATTTCGTAATCAACAGCTTCAGCTACTGCAGATATCCTATTCATATTTTTTATTTCAACTTTGGTTCCCAATTTTTTTTCGTTTTCTTCTTTAACACTAATGTTCGCATCACATCTGAAAGAACCTTCTTCCATGTTGGCAGATCCTACTTTAATGTATCTTATTATCTGCTGTAGACTTTCTATATATTCTATTACCTCATCAGAAGAGCCAAGATCTGGTTCGGTTACTATCTCCATTAATGGTGTTCCTGATCTATTTATATCTAGTATGCTATATGAATTACCATTTGAATTTATATGGGTTAATTTTGCTACATCTTCTTCCATATGGACACGATTAATTCTGATTTTTTTATTATTTTTCTTTTCAAGGATAATAAAACCATTTATACATATAGGTTCATCAAATTGTGATATTTGGTATCCTTTCATTAAATCTGGATAAAAATATTGTTTTCTATCAAATTTTGTAGATTCAGCAATTGAACAATCTAGCGCAATACCTATTTTAATAGCACTCTCTACAGCTTTAATGTTTACTACTGGCAATGCACCTGGAAGTCCCATGGTTGTAGGATCTACTAAAGTATTGGGTTCAGAATTTTGATATTTAGCACTTGAAGAACTAAACATTTTACTGTTTGTATTTAGTTGAACATGAGTTTCTAAACCTATAACTGCTTTGTATGTCATATTTTAGATTTAATTGTATTTAATGTATCAAGTTTATTTTATATTAGATACAAAAAATATTATAATATTAAGAGATACTATATTAAGAGATACTATTTAATATAAAGTGTATAGAAAGTATAACCAATGCCAACTCCAGAAAGTATATCAAGAACCACGGATTTGCCCGAAAATGAATATAAATGGGGTTTTACAACTGAAATTGATACTGAATTAGCCCCGAAAGGAATTGATGAATCTATAGTCAAATTAATTTCAAATAAAAAAGGAGAACCTCAATGGATGCTTGATTGGAGACTAAGAGCATTTAGGCATTGGGAAAAAATAAATAAAGATCATAAAGAACCTACATGGGCAAAAGTTAATTATCCTCCGATTGATTATCAAGATATTTATTATTATGCAGCACCAAAATCAATGACCAATACCCCAAAATCACTCGATGATGTTGACCCTGAAATGATAGCAACATTTGAGAAATTAGGAATCCCTATACATGAAAGAGAAAAATTAGCTGGAGTGGCAGTTGATGCCATCTTTGATTCTGTTTCTGTAGCAAATACTTTGGATGATCAATTAAAAGATAAAGGTATAATATTTTGTTCCTTTAATGATGCAGTAAAAAACCATCCTGATCTAGTAAAAAAATATCTAGGATCAGTTGTCCCTTATTCTGACAATTATTTTGCTACTCTTAATTCGGCTGTATTTTCAGATGGTTCTTTTGCCTATATTCCACCGGGAGTTAGATGTCCGATAGAATTAATGACTTATTTTAGAATCAATACAGAAGGTTCTGGACAATTTGAAAGGACTTTGATAATTGCAGATAAGGGTGCTTATGTATCTTATTTAGAAGGGTGTACTGCTCCATTTAGGAAAACTTCTCAACTACACGCTGCAGTTGTTGAGTTAGTAGCTCTTGATGACTCAGAAATTAAGTATTCTACTGTACAAAACTGGTTTCCTGGAACTAAAGATGGTGAAGGCGGAGTATATAATTTTGTTACTAAAAGAGGTAAAGCAAGTAAAAATTCTAAAATTTCATGGACTCAAGTTGAAACGGGATCAGCAATTACTTGGAAATATCCATCAGTAATATTGCAAGGAGATAATTCTGTGGGAGAATTTTATTCTGTAGCAATGGCAAATAATTACCAACAAGCCGATACAGGAACAAAAATGATCCATATAGGAAAAAATACTAAATCTACAGTTGTATCAAAAGGTATTTCTGCAGGAAAAGGTCAAAACACATACAGGGGACAAATAAAAATAATGCCTACTGCAGATGGAGCAATGAATCATACTCAATGTGATTCCCTTTTAATTGGTGATAAATGTGGAGCTCATACTGTTCCATATATAGAAGTAAAAAATTCATCTGCAAAATTGGAACATGAAGCTTCTACTTCAAAAGTTTCAGCCGATCAATTATTCTATCTAATGTCTAGAGGTTTGTCTGAAGAAGAGGCTAACCATATGATTATTACTGGATGGAGTAAAGATGTTATTAAGGAATTACCATTTGAGTTTTCACTCGAAGCTACTCAGCTTTTGAAAGTAAGCTTAGAGGGTGCTGTTGGGTAAATATAATATCCACAATTAGGAGAAAATCTTTGTTAAATGTAAATAATCTTAAGGTTAAAGTCGCGGACAATAATGAATTAATTTTGAATGGCATAAATTTGTCTGTTAAAAAAGGTGAAATTCACGCCATAATGGGTCCTAACGGATCGGGTAAAAGTACCTTTGCCAACGTTTTGGCAGGGAAACCGGATTATGAAATCGTAGAAGGAGAAATTGCTTTCCAATCTAATATAATTAATGATCTTCTTCCGGATGAAAGATCACATATGGGCCTTTTTTTAGCATTTCAATATCCTTCTGAAATACCTGGAGTACGTTCATTTCAAATGCTAAAAGCTTCTATTGACGCAAAAAAAGGTTATTACAAAGAGAAAAAACTTTCTGTTCGTGAATTCTCAAAATTATATGATAGCAAAGTAAAAGAGATGGGTATCGATATAGATTTAACAAAAAGGTCTCTTAATTTTGGCTTTTCTGGAGGAGAGAAAAAGAAAAATGAAATTTTACAACTTTCAATATTGGATCCAATTCTCGCAATTTTAGATGAAACTGATTCTGGATTGGATGTAGATGCTTTAAGAACAGTTGCTCACGGAGTCAATGCAATGAGATCTGATGAAAGATCTTTTATAATTGTTACACATTACCAAAGGATTTTGAATTATATCCAGCCAGATTTTGTTCATGTTCTTCTAGATGGTAAAATTGTAAAATCAGGTACCAAAGATCTTGCTATAGAGATAGAAAATCAAGGTTATGAGAAAATTATTTCCGAGTTGGGGAGTTAATGTGGTGTCAGAAATAATTCTTAACAGATTTAAAAATCTATTTGATCCTAATTCTAAGTTTGATAAAAAAATCGAAGAAATTAAGATCGATGGTTGGAAAAATTTTAACAAACATGGGCTTCCACCTAGTGATCACACTTCAGAATTATGGAAATATACTAATTTTTCGAAACTGTATAAATCAGAGTTTTCTAAAACATCAAAAAAAGATTATGAGCCTGAGTTTTATTCCTCATTATTTAATGAACAAACAAATTGGGATACGATTTATATCGTTGACGGGTTTTATGATGAGAAAAATTCTATTATTTCAAACGAAATAATTATAGAAAATGGAGTTGACTTGGAAAATTTAAAATATTTGAATAACCAATTTGGTTCAATTGCAATTAATTCCGAAAACGAAATGATAGCCTTAAATTCTTCACTTATGCAAGATCCAATTTTCGTTTCAATAAGAAATCCTAACAAGATAAATAACCTACAAATAATAATTGTTAATTCAGGAGAAAATTTTCACTCTGGTAACTTTCCTAGATTATTCGTAGAATTTGCTCCTAACTCTAAATCCAATATTGTAGAAATATTTGCTAATTTTGCTGAGAACACTAATGAAAATTTAACTGTACCAGTAATCGAATATCTTTTAAAGGAAAAAAGTGAAGTTTCTCATAAAAGAATTCAAATTGATCATGGAAATTCATATTATTTTCAATTTGATAGAATTTTACAAAATGAAGAAACAAGCTTTAAATCTACATCATTTTCATTTTCTGGTTTGTTTTCTAGATATGATATTCACTCTGATTTACGTGGTATTAACTCTGACTGTAGTTTTCATGGTTTATATATTACTGATAAAAATCAACATCAAGAAAATGAAATCTCAACTACTCATTCTGTAGAAAAGTGCTCCAGTGATCAAATGTTTAAAGGAATTTTGGCAGGGAAATCAAGAGCTATTTTTAGTGGTAAAGTTTTAGTTAAGAAAGATGCTCAAAAAACTAGAGCTTTTCAAAAAGACTTAAATTTTTTACTTTCAAAAGCAGCAGAAATAGATACTAAGCCAAGTCTCGAAATATATGCTGATGATGTCGAGTGTAGTCATGGTGCAACGGCTGGTAATATTGATAAAAATATGCTATTTTACCTCCAAAGTAGGGGTATTAATAAAGATCAAGCTACTTCAATGTTAATAAGAGGATTTGCTCAAGAAATAATTGAAGAATTCCAAGATGAATTATTAATAGAATACTTGGAAAAATTACTTGATGATAAAATTCCTACTTTAGATGTTGAAGGAATAATGTAAAAAATGGTAAGTGATGAACTAAATGAAATGTATGAAGAGATAGTGATGGATCATTATCACAACCCTAGAAATACAGAATTACTAACTAAGCCCGATTATCAAGTAGAAAAAAATAATCCATTTTGTGGAGATGAAATTAAAATACAAATTTCCTTGGATCAAAATAAAAAAACTATTGTAAGTGTAACTGGTAGAGGGTGTGCTATTTCACAGGCTTCAGGATCTCTTATGGCTGAAAAAATCAATTTACTTCCTTATAACGATTTGCAGAGTAACGTTGACTTGTTTAGAAAATTAATTAGAGATGAGATGCTATCTGAAGAAGAATTGGACTCACTTGGTGACGTCTCTGCATTATCTGGTGTGAGAAAATTTCCTGTGAGAATAAAATGCGCAATGCTTTCTTGGGTTGCTTTGGAAGAAATAATTAAAAAAAACAATTAGTTATTGATGGTTTTAAATAACCCCTTTTCTAATGATGTGAAATTATTGAAATTTAAAATTTTAATTAAATTTGAATTATCCAAACTGATATTTAGAATTTCGCCTTTTCTCTCATCTATAAATTTTGGTTTGAGGTCATAATTTAATTGTCTTTTCAAAAAATTAAAAATTTCTATGATTTTAGTTTCTTGATTGCTAGATGCATTAATTGTACAATCGGTCTTTTTTTCACATAATTTCAATATTATCTCAACTAAATCGTCTATATAAATGTAATCTCTTGAAGATGATCCGTCTCCAAAAATTCTAACTTCTTCTTTATTTCTCATTAATTTTATAAATTTTGGGATAACATTTTCAGTTTTTTGACCTGGACCATATATATTTGAAGGCCTGATGATTGAATAATTTATTTTACCTTGAGATAAAATTTCTTTTGTTAATAATTCACCTTTTAATTTTGAAATTCCATAATTTGAGATGGGATTCTTTTCATGATTCTCATCTACAGGAAGATAATTGGGTTCACCATATATGGCTCCTCCTGAAGAAATGAATACAAAATAACAATTTTTTAAATTTTTTACTGATTCTAAAATATTTTTAGTACCATCTATATTATTTATTTTTGTCTTTAAGGGATTCTTCATAGATTCAATTACATTAGTTTGTGCTGCACAATGAATTACAATTTCTGGATTATATTGCTCAAAAATTTCAAACATTAAATTGCTTGTTATATTCAACTCATAGAAACTCCCATTTTTATTATTAGTAATAAACTTTTTTTTGGCAATGTTACTACTCAAATTATCAATAACTAAAACGTAATTTTCATTGATTAGTTTTTTAAATATTGAAAATCCTAGAAAACCTAATCCACCAGTTATGATAATTTTTTTTTGTTTCAAAGCTTAAACATCCTATGCATATAAAACTACATCATCAATTTTATGTTTTTTCGTAATCAATTTTGAATGTTCAAATATTTCTAATGATTTTTCATATTCTTGATTTGAAACCTCTATCTTTGAGTCCCATGTTTTTAATTTTTGATAATCTTTAATTGCTGCTGATATTGCATCAAGTGTAAAATCTGGAAAGAAATCTTGAATTATTAGAGATATTTCCTTTGGAGAAGCAGAATTTACCCATTTTTTTGCTTTTTCAAACGCCCTTGAAAACTTTTTCCCTGTTTCAGATCTTATCCACTCTTCTTTTGCACATAAACTTGAAAAAGCAACTGGTCCAATTATTTCACCAATTGAGGCAACTATTTTTCCATGTCCTTCTATATTTAATTGATGTGGATATGATCCCTGTTCATGAAAAAATGCATCATTTTCTTCTTTATATCTAGAATACATTAAGGAGGTGGAAAGAGGATTTTCTGAAACAAGAGGTATTTTAAAAATGTCAATGTTTTTTTTATTAAGAGCATATGATAACATTGCCTGAGGTTGACCTCCTCTCACATAATAAAATGGCTTATTGTATAAATCTATCCATTTAAATGGACATTCATTTTTTTTTGAAATAATAAAGAATCCATCTCTAGAATTTATTAACGCAAAGTGTTTGATAGTCAAATTTATGTTTTGTTCAAAATAATTCCAACTACCTGATACAGCTGATTGTGCGACATCGATTTCACCGGAATTAATTTTTGAATATACGTTGCTGTTATCTTTAGGAAAATGGTATATACCTTTTAAATCTTCATTGGTTAAAAAATCTCCATTGATCAATGCCAATAAAGGACTATAAAAAACAGCATGTCTTGAAGCAGTTATGTTTATGATTTTCATTTTTACCCTTTTTTGAAGAATAGACAAAGCTATAACAGTTTTTTTGAGAATATTTTATAATAAAATTCAGAACATAATTCATTCGAAAAGGCTATTTTGTCAAGATATTCAAGAAATAGAAAGAAATTACGTCAAGTTGAAGGAAGGCGAGCTGTTATAGAAACCATCCTGTCAGATAAGAAGATTTCTCATATTGACCTATCAAATAAAACTGAAGGATCCCAAATAGATCAAATTATAAAATTGGCGAGCCAAAAGAAAATAAAAATCAATTTTGTTGATAAAAAATCAATAGAAAAAAAATCATCTACAAAAAAATCTCAAGGGATTATCCTTTATATTGATGATAATTATCAGTCTTCAGTTGAAGAAATGATTTTTTTAGCAGATAAAAGAAAAGAACCCCCGTTTCTAGTTTTTTTAGATAGGATACAAGATCCACATAATTTGGGCGCTATTGCAAGAACAGCAGAAATCTTTGGTGTACATGGAATAATAGTTCCATCTAAGGAATCTGCAAAAATTTCTCCTGGTTCCATCAGAGCTTCTGCAGGAGCTCTAGAACATATGCATTTCTCAATTGTGAATTCGATTAATAAAACGATTGATTATTTAAAAATAATGAATTTTCAAATAATTTCTCTAGATATGTCTGGCGAAAACATAGAAGATTTTGGTTACAATAAATCTATTCCTACCGCATTAATTGTTGGATCAGAACATAATGGAGTAAATAAATCCATTATTCAAAAATCTGATTTTATATTGAGAATTCCAATGAGTGGAGATGTATCTTCACTAAATGTCTCTGTAGCTACAGGAATTACATTATATAAACTAAAATTTCAATAGAAAGTTCTAATGCAGAATAAATTATATTTTGTTGTAATTCCTGTTATCTTTACCGCTTTAATATATTTATTGGATTTTAATACAACTATTATAGGTATTTCATCGATGTCTGATGAATTTGATTTAAATTTAAGACTGGCATCTTGGATAATTTTATCATCTTCTATTGTTATGACAGCTTTTTTATTACCAATTGGTAATTTAGCTGATTTATTGAATAGGAAATTTTTTTATATAATTTCTTTGCTAATTTATTTAGTTGGATTATTACTATCGAGTTATTCATCAAATGTATACATGCTTATACTTTTTAAGACAATTTCAGCTATTGGATCGACTGGATCATCAATATTAATGTTTGTTGTAATTACGTCTACCTTTCCAAAAAAATATCAAGGTTTAGGGCTAAGCATAATAACAACGGCTGTTGCATCTGGTCAAATGGTAGGACCATTATTTGCAGGTTTTTTATTAGATAATTATGGTTGGAGATTTGCATATCAGTTGATATTTGGTATGGGACTTTTTACCTTATTGATGGTAATTATGTTTGTTCCAAAATTAGAGAAACCAAAATTGGAAGTGAAATATATAGATACTTTTGGAATATTGTATTCGATAATGTTTATGACATTATTTGTTTTTATAGTAAATGATCCATTTAATTTAGGATTCTATTCTTTAGGTAACTTGTTACAAATTATAATTTTTGTAATTTTCATTTATCTTTTCTATAAACGTGAAAAGAACTTTAATAATCCTCTATTAATTCTGATAAATTTTAGTAATCCTTTATATTTATGGGGAACTATCTCTAGGATTCTAGGTTTTACAGGATTTTCCATATTGATTTTTTTAAATCCAATATTTCTTCAAAAAGTTGTAGGTATAAGTGAAAGCTCGTCCGGTTTAATACTTTTCTATTCTGGCACAGGAACTGTGATTGCTTCTTCTATTTCTGGACGTTTATCTGATAAATTTGGACATAGAATATTTATGATAATAGGTATGCTATGCTCAGCTTTTGCAAATATAATTCTTTCATTTTTAGCTAATGATTTTAATTTCATATTTTTTACTTCATTGATGTTCATAAATGGTTTCGGAATTGGATTATGGATGGCTCCTAATATGAGTGCAGTGTTGAAAAGTGTATCTGAAAATCAATATGGATCTGTAAGTGCTTATCTTAACCTTATAAGAAATATAGGAACAACTATAGGTCAAAGTCTTGCAGCAACTATTTTAGTGATTTTTTTAAGTTCTGGAATTACTGACGTCCAACTAAGTGATATTAATTCAAATTCTCCTGATGAAATACTTCAACTTTTTAGAAATGGATGGAGATTAACACTCATAATATCAAGTATTATTATTTTTATATCGGTTTTGGCTTCATATAAAACGAAAAAGGAGGAGAGAAATGAATATTTTAAATAATAAAATAGCAATAATTACTGGTGGAGGAACTGGAATTGGGAAATCTATTGCAAAAATCTTTTGTAAAGAGGGTGCTAAAGTTATTATAGCTTCAAGAAATCAAGAAAATTTAATAAATACAATAAACGAAATCCGACAAACAGGTAATGAAATTATTGATTACATTAAATGTGATATTACCAATACCGATGAAGTAAGGGATTTGTTTTCACGAACCTTTAATAAATATGGATCAATCGATATATTAGTAAATAATAGTGGAGTTATTGAAGGAGATCCAATAGATCAAATTTCAGATGAAAAATGGGAAAATGTTATAGCTGTTAATGTTACAGGAACATTTAAGTGTACAAGAGAAAGTTTTAAGTATATGAAACAAAATGGCGGCAAAATTATAAATATTGGCTCAATTGCAGGAGAAACTCCAAGGATGCATTCTTCTCCTTATACCACAAGTAAACATGCAATCAGAGGTCTAACTAAATCAGCTGCTCTTGATGGTAGAGAATATGGAATTGCAGTTGGTTGCTTAAATCCAGGGAATACTATGGTTGAAAGACGTCCAGACGGAAGATCAGCTTCTGGTCTTGATGAAGGTCAGGAAATCCTAATAAATTCTGAAGATATTGCAAGAACAGCACTTTTAATGGCATCTATGCCTGCTTCAACTAATGCTTTTGAAGCTACAGTGTTACCTGTAAAACAGCCGTTTATTGGTAGAGGATGATTTATTATGTATAATGAAAAAAAATTAGGAGAAACTTTATGTATATTTTAATGGTCAGGTTAAAAGTTAAAAAAGAAAAGATTAATGATTTTATTAAAGAATCAATAAAGGATGCAGTGGGTTCAGTTCATAACGAACCAGGATGTAGACGTTTCGATATAATTCAGGACCAAACTGATCCAACCTTATTTGCTTTTTGTGAAGTTTATGATGATGAAGACGCATTTAAGGCTCATGGCACATATGATCATTTTAAAATTTGGTTTGAAACCACTAAACCATTTTATGACTCAGAAATTGAAGTTTCATTTTGTAAACCCGTTCACCCTGTTGATAATGTTTTATGGGATGCTAAAAGGGAAGAAGCGTCGGATAATGACTATTTTTCAAATTCTTCTTTGCATGTAATTCACTCTCCTCAATACGTTAAAGAGGAAAATATCGAAGAATTTATCAAATCTATTACTTTGGATAGCATAGGATCTACAAACCAAGAACCTGGTTGTCTACGTTTTGATGTTTATCAGAATATTAATGATCCTTCAGAGTTATATTTATATGAGGTATATTCAAATTCACAGGCTTTTGAATATCATAGAGGAACTCCACATATACAAAAATGGCAAGAAACTGTAAAAGACATGTATGATGAATCCAGAAAAGGTCAAAATGGTAGACGAGGAAAAAACATTTGGCCTCCAGATAACTGGTCTTGGAATTCTGGTCAAAGAAAATAAGTCATCAATTAAGATCATGAAAGTAACTGGAGTAAAAACTTACGTAATAGAAAATGAACCAGGATTAAGAAGCGGTGGAGGAAAGAGCTCTGAGAAGTGGTATGTCGGCGGTAAATATTTTCTAATTTTAGAATTGTCCACAGACGAAGGAATAATAGGAATAGGAGAGAAGCTCACAGGTAGTTCATTTTCAGGTAAAATGACTTGGAAAGATTTTAAATCTCAAATTCAATTAGTTCATGAAACTGTCGAAGCTTTCGTAATAGGCCAAGATCCTTTTAATATAGAAAAAATTTATTATGACATGTATGCAGGCAGACATGATTATAGATTGCCAAGTTTACACTTTGGGATGGTTATTTCTGGAATAGAAATGGCTTTATGGGATATTGTTGGTAAAGCAAATAACCAACCTATTTATAATCTTTTAGGAGGAAAATGTTGGGATAAATTAAGAGCATATGCTTATATGCCACCAATTCCAGAAGGGAAAGCTGAAAATGCAGGTAAAGTTGCTGAACAATTATTAAGAGAAGGGAATTCAGCATGTAAGTTTGATCCCTTTCATCCTATTACAGGAGTTCCCAGAGATATCGGGTTATCAGAAATTACATACACTGAAAATATTTTCAAGAGTATTAGATCTGCTGTAGGGAATGAATTAGAAGTAGGATTAGGTACACATGGACAGCTAACAACTTACAGTGCAATTAGAGTGGCAAAAGCTATTGAACCTTATCAACCATTTTGGTTTGAAGAACCTGTTTCTCCTGAAAATATCGATGAGATGGCGAGAGTTGCGGCCCACACTAGCATACCCATAGCAACAGGCGAAAGACTAGCAACTATTTATCAGTTTTCTGAATTGATAAGAAAACAGGCAGCTCAAATCATTCAAATAGACATTGGTCAAGCTGGAGGAATCATGGTGGGAAAAAAGGTTGCTTCAATTGCAGAGGCAAGTTATGCAGTTATAGCACCTCACATGTATTGTGGTCCTGTTGCAGCAGCAGCGGCATTACAATTAGCTACATGTTCTCCAAATTTTATGATTGCTGAAGCTAATCAGGGGACATTGCATAAGAAAATTTTCAAAGATCCTATAGTATTTAAAGATGGATATATCAAAGTTCCAACAGGTCCAGGACTTGGTGTAGAGTTTGACGAAAAAGTTTTAGAGAAACACATAGTTAGCTAATTATAAATCAATTGTATTAAAACTAGGTTTACCCATCAGGGTATCGCTATGCATTTTCCCTCCAAAATTTGCATCAGATATCCACATTTTGTTTCCTTTAATAGACATTCCATGTGGATAAGGATCATCATGATCAAGTTGGATCTCATCAATTATTGAACCATCATTAATATCATATTTTACAATTTTTTTTGCGGTTGTATGAGCACACCATATTCCATTGTCTTGCCTAGCTAATCCATGCAATCTTTCTTCTTTTACATAAAATTTATGTTCTATTTCATAGGTTTTAGCATTTATTTTATATATTGCTTTAGGATTAAAGGCAGTTACCCATATAAAACCATTGTCCCATTCTATGCCATGAATTCCTCCACCATCAGGCGTGAGAAATTGATCAACTAATTCTCCAGTCTTTATGTTTAACTTATACACAAGACCTTTGTGAGTATCTGTATTTTTGAAAGGTCTTGCTTGGGTTTCTCCATTTGAGGCTGTCCAGATATATCCTCCTCCTACTGTAATCCCGGATCCATTTTCTGTTATGGTTGCTAATTTATTTATTATTTCTCCCTCAGAAGATAACAAATACACATCATCTAATTCTTGATCCATGACATAAAGTCCCTCATTAGTCCATTGCAGACCGTTAGGATGTTTACACGGTGAATTGAAAATTTCTATACTTATCATTCAATAACCTCGCATTTCTTTTTACATGAAAGAGTGACTCAATAATGTAATAATAATAATATATAAATAAAATAATAGTTAATTTGCTTTGAATTTTTTTTCGTTATTTAAAAAACAAGATAGAGTTATGATATTTATTGATGGCTCTAATCTATATCACGTTCTTATGAGAAATTGTGGCCGTTATGATTTGTATTTTTCTAAATTTGCTACTAAATTAGCAAATAAAAGAAAAATAGAGAGGATTTTTTACTATAATGTACGCCAGGAATTAGAAGGAAAAATAACTATCCCAGAACAACAGAAGAAATTTTTATCTACTTTGAATAAAATACCTAATATAGAAGTTAAATTAGGTATATGGAAAGAACAGAATGGATCGATTGTTGAAAAAGGAGTGGATGTTTTATTAGCAACAGACTTAGTATTAAATGCAGCAAAAAATAAATTCGATACAGCAATTATTGTTAGTGGTGATGGAGATTTTTTCCCTGCTATCGAATCTGTTCAAGCTGAAGGAAAAAGAGTTGAAGTTGCTGCATTTCAGTCTAATATTTCAAAAGAAACTAATAAAGCTTGTGACAAATTAATTAAACTACATAAATCTTACTTTAATAATTTGTGGATCCCTAAAAGGAATAGAAATAGATATAAAAGTACTCCAAAAAATACTCTAAATAATGATAAACTTTCAAGTTATAAAACCCAAAGAAAACGTAGAAAAATCTCTATTTAAATAAATTTAATGTTCAAGCAGTTTAATTTACCCTCTATTCCAAAACAAATTACATTTACTATTGTTCCATTAGCTTTAATAATTATGGGAGACTCAATATTATATGTAATCCTTCCTACTAACTTTGAAATTTTTGGGTTTAAAAGATTTCTCAATATAGACCCTGTATTTTGGATAGGTTTTATCTTATCTATCAATAGATTTGTTAGGTTTTTTTCAAATGTTTTTGCATCTAAAATATTGAGCGCTATAGGACTAAGAAACTCGTTATTTTTATCAACAACATTAGGAGGATTATCAACAATTGGCTATGGAGTATTCAAGGGTGTGTTTTTTTTCATATTGTTAAGAATACTTTGGGGTATTTCGTTTTCAATATTAAGATTATCTTATCAATTGAAAGTTTTTTCTTTTGACAAAAAAAATTATGGTAAATATTTAGGTTATTGTTTAGGTATGCAGAGGTCAGGTAGTTTTATTGCTGTAACTTTAGGAGTTTTTCTTTGTTTATTAATAGGTTATGAAACAATCTTAATAATAATGGGGTTATTATTTCTTCCAAGTTTCTTATTTATTTCAAAAGTAAATAATTTGAAAAATGTAACTCATCTTTCTTTAAAAGTATCTAATTGGGATTTATTCTATTCAAAAAATATTCAAGGGAATAGATTTAAGCTCATAACTTTATCATTCATGAAGTTTACTTCTTCTTTTACATCTAATGGTTTAGCAATAGCTACTATAACTCCTTTTTTAATGAATGTTAATGCTAATAAGTTTTCTATTGAATCTATTATTCTTATAGCTGGGATTGTGGTGGGATTCAGATGGATAGCTGATATTTTTTTTGGTGTTATTTTTGGTACTCTTTCAGATAAATTTGGCAGATTTAATAATATAACTTTAAGTATTCTATTTATGAATTTGTTTATTATTATAGCTATACTAAAATTTGATTTTTTTGTAACAGTTTTGTGTTTGATATTGATGTTTTTTGTTAGTGTATCTCTCGAAACATCTTTAGATGCATTATTTGGAGAAATTGTTGAAGAAAAGAATAGAAGTATTGAAGTTGCCAAATATTCAACTTGGCAAGATTTAGGAGCTGCTATGGGTCCAATTATTGGATATCTTATAGCATCTTCATTGAATGTGACCTTTGGTTACATAGTAGCAATAATATTAATTATTATTGCTAGTTATATGTTTTATATTAAGTGTGATTTTAGAGAAAGATCACCAGTCTAAAGTTGCAAAATCATCAGGCGAATTTAGAATTATTTTTTGAGAAGATCCGTTCCCATCCATCACGTATATGTCGGCTTTCCCGTGAACTTCAGAAGTGAACAAAATTTTTTTATTTTTCTCTGACCAAACAATATTATTTTCATCTACCCTATTGTTTGTTAATCTAGTAGTTTTTTTCGTTTTTATATCATAATGATAAATCTCATCATTATTTTCTATGTCACTGATATACAAAAGTTTATTTCCATTATATGCCCAATCAAAGTCTTTTATATTTCCTGTTCCATTATCAATTTCAACAACTATATTTTTATCAATGATATACACCTGTAATTTCATTTTATTATTATCTTCGATATAAAAAGCAATATATTCATTATTTGTACTCCATAACGGATTCATTCCATTATCTATTAATAATATTTCATCTACTCCTCTTGGATTTGATTTATATATTTTATTTTCCACATTATAAATTAACCATTTGCTATCAGGAGACCAAGAACCTAGTTTTGCTTTTTGGTCATGTCTAGTTATAGGTAATATAAAATTTTCGTTAAGTGAATACAATAAAATGTTGCTTTCATTTTCTTTTTTTTCGACCTCAATTGCTATTTCCTTTGAATTAGGGGCCCAAGCAAAATTTAATACATTCTGATTATTCGAGTTAACCATTTTTAAATCTTTTGTATTTGTATCGTATATCCACAATTCATTTTGTTTATTTTTGTCAGAAATAAATGCAATTTTTTGCTTTTTATTACACCATTGAGGAGAAAATCCTTGAGTGTCTTGATCCGTTATATAGCTAAAATTACCATTTGAAGGTTCTATAAGAATTATTCTTGAAAAGTAATCTACTTTTTGTTCTGCTATTATTGATTTTGAGTAGTTAGTTCCACAGGAGTAAAATATACCAGATAGAAGCAGAAATGTTAAGTTTATGAAAATATTTAGTTTATTTTTTTTCATTTACAGTGTTTTTATATCAAATTATCAATTATTATAATAAAAAATAAATTTTGAAGCTTTTGAATAATTTTACTGATATTTTGAAATGGAAGAAGGGATAAGATGAAGTTTTCTTTTTTTTCAATGCCATTGCATTTGCCAAATGAAAATCCATCTTTAGCATTTAAAAGAGATTTATCTCTTATTAAGCTTGCTGAAGAATTGGAATATGATGGATTTTTTGTAGGTGAACATCATACTGCTGCTTGGGAAAATATTCCTTCTCCTGAACTAATATTATCAAAAGCTTCTGCTTATACAAAAAAAATTCAATTAGGATCCTCTTTGGTGAGCTTACCTTTTCATCATCCCTTTAATGTTGCTGAAAGATTTGCTTTTCTTGATCATCTAACTGAAGGTAGATTAGTTTTGGGAGTAGGGCCTTGTAGTTTGCCTCCTGATGTAAAATTGTACAATATTCCTCCTCAAGATCTAAATCCTATGATGAGAGAATCTACAGAGATTATTAAGTTACTTTTAGAATCAGAAGAGCCTATTAGCTATTCTGGTAAATATTGGAATATAAAAGATATGTTTATACAGCTAAAATCTTATCAACAACCAAGATTACCATTTGCTACAGCCTCAGTTGGATCAGAAAGGTCTTTAGAATTTGCTTCAATGTATGATATGCATCTTTGGTCATTGGGAATTGAAAATCTCCCACCTAATGCCATACATTGGTCTAAACAATGGAAAAAAATGGAGGAATTTTCTGAAAGATTAGGAACAAATCCATCTAAGGATGACTGGCGACTTGTTACATATGTTCATTTAGCAGAAACAACAAAACAAGCTTGGGACGAAGTCGAAAAGGCGATAGAAAGAGATGTTCACGAATATTTTTATGTAATTAATGGATTTGAAGGTTGGGTTGCAGACAAAACTCAAGACCCATACTCTTTAACTGCTAAACAAATAGTTAAAGAAAGAAATTGGATAATAGGATCCCCGGAAGATGCGATAAAAAAAATAAATGAACTAAATGATAAAGCCGATGGATTAGGTGGTTTAATGTTTACTACTCATGAATGGACTGGTCAAAATTCTATAAATAATTCTTTGGAACTTTTTGCCAGATACGTTATGCCAGAATTTAAGGGTCACAATAAGTCTATAAAACAAGCTTGGGATCTAACGGTTCAAGATAGAAAAAATAATTTAATTCCAAAGCTAAGTAATAAAGAAGAAAGTCCAGATATAAAAAAACACAAATCAAATCTTTATTTAGATAGATGATGAAGTAATGAGTATTTCTAATTATTTAAATTTATTTGAACAAATTGATAAAAACGTTGATAGCTTAATTGAACTTCACAGATCTCTTATAAAAATACAGTCTGTTAATTCAGGCTATATGCCAACAGGAAATGAAACTAAGGTAGCAGAATTTATATCAAAGTGGTTGAGTGATTTTGATCTATCTTCAGACATTTTATATAGAGTTCCTGAAAGAGGAAATTTAATTTGTGAATATCCTCTTACTGAAGGCGAAAGAAAATTGTTGCTGATGTCTCATTCAGATGTAGTACCAGTAGAGAATGAAAAAAAATGGAGCATAGATCCTTTTGAAGCTGTAGTTAAAGACGGAAAAATTTGGGGAAGAGGTTCCTCTGATTGTAAAGGATTGCTTGCTTCCCAAATGTTTGCAATGATGATTTTGGCTAAAAATAAAATAAGAATGAATCATGGATTTAGTTTAGTGTGTGGGGCAGATGAAGAACATGGCGGAAGATATGGTTTTGGATGGCTAGCAGAGCATCATCCTGAAGTACTTAAAGCAAAATTTGCTATAAACGAAGGAGGAGGATCTCCAGTAACCATAGGGAATAATCTATATTATTTATTAGGAACAGGAGAAAAAGGTAGACTAGAAGTCAAAATTAATGTCAAGGGAGAAAGTTCTCATGCTTCAGTTCCATGGTTAGGAGAAAACGCATTACAAAATTCTAGTAACGCATTAATGAAAATATTTAACTATCAACCTGACTTGGATTGTTCAACTGATATATTTAATTATTTAAATCTCTTCGGTATAGAAACAAAACCTTCTGTTGAAAATTTGGAATTAATTATTCAAGAAGCTTTTGAAAAAAATCCAAATTTGGGTTCTTTATTAAGGGCATTATCTCGAATGACAATAACTCCAACCATGATAAATGGTGGAATAAAGTCAAACTCAGTACCCGAAGAAATTCAAATAATTTTGGATGTTAGAACATTACCCCATCAAAGTGATAAGGATCTAGATAAAAAATTATCAGAACTATTGGTAGATATTCCAAATGTATCCTATGAAATAGACTATATGGCCAAACCAAATTCATCACCATTTGAAACAGAATTAACTGAAGCAATAAAAAAATCACAAGCTTTAAGTGTATTAAGAGATGATATTCAATGGATTCCATCTGTATCAAATGGTTTTACCGATTCACGATTTACTAGAGAATTAGATGTAATTACCTATGGATTTAGAGGAAGCCATCCAGATGACAATGAAGATAGTGAAAATGTTCATGGAACTGATGAAAACTATGGGATTAAATCATTGATCAGTTCTACTAAAACGATGTTAGGTGTAGTCTTAGAATTATGTGGTCCAAATTGAAAAAGGTACTTTGCTTTATGAATAGGAGTCAAAATGGCATATACAAAAATAAAATATTGGCTTGAAAATGAAATAAACAATATACAAAAAAGTGGATTATACAAAAAAGAAAACATTCTTACTTCATCTCAATCCACGAATGTTGATACAACTGATGGAGAAAAAATAAACTTCTGCGCTAATAATTACCTTGGTTTAGCCGATAATACAGAAATAATTAATACAGTTAAAAATGGTATTGATAATTATGGTTTTGGAATGGCATCAGTAAGGTTTATATGTGGCACACAAGATATACATAAAAATTTAGAAGATCAAATATCTAATTTTTTAGGTACTGAGGATACAATATTATACAATTCTTGTTTTGATGCTAACACTGGTTTATTTGAAACTATTTTAAATAAAGAAGATGCAGTAATAAGCGATGAGCTAAATCATGCAAGCATTATTGATGGCATAAGATTATGTAAAGCAGATCGAAAAAGATATAAACATAATGATATGAAAGACCTTGAAGAACAACTATCTCAATCAATGGACAAAAGGTTTAGATTGATTGCTACTGATGGAGTTTTTAGCATGCAAGGCGATTTAGCTCCATTAAATGATATATGTGACTTAGCAGAAAAATATGATTCTATGGTAATGGTTGATGACTCACATGCAACTGGCTTCTTGGGACCAAATGGAGCTGGAACTGCAGATCAATTGAATGTAAGGGATAGAGTCGATATAACAACAAGTACACTAGGAAAAGCTTTAGGAGGAGCTTCTGGGGGCTTTACAACTGGTAAAAAAGAAATTGTTGAATATCTTAGACAAAAATCTAGACCTTATTTATTTTCTAATACTTTAGCTTCTCCAATTGTAATTGGAGCTAGTAAATCCCTAGAAATGGTTACAAGCCAACCTGAAAGAAGAAAAAATTTGATGGAAAATACATCTTATTTTAGAAACAATATGTCTGCTTTAGGTTTTGAAATTTTACCAGGCATTCATCCAATTGTGCCAATTATGTTACGAGATGAGATAAAAACCGTTAAATTAGCTGAACTAGTAAATAATCAAGGAATTTTAGTAGTAGGATTTAGTTATCCAGTTGTACCTCTAGGTGAAGCAAGAATTAGAGTTCAACTTTCGGCTATACATACTAAGAATCAACTAGATAAAGCAATAACAATATTTGAAAAATCAGCTAAAGAATTATCAATAATTTAATAAAGGAAATCCTATATGAAAAATGAATCTAAAAGAGTAGCAATAATAACTGGGGCAGGGCAAGGAATGGGTAAAGCTGTAGCACTAAACTTAGCTTCAGAATCATGTAACATTGTAATTAATGATCTTAATGAAAATTCTGGTCTAGAAACAGTTAACCAAATCAATTCCTCATATGATTCTAAAGCTATATTTGTTAAAGGAAATGTAATTTCTAAAAACGATATAGAAAATACAGTAAAGTCAACTTTAGATGAATTCGGTAGGATCGATATATTGATTAATAATGCTGGTGTACTTAGACCAACCAAAGTAATAGATATAGAAGAAGATGAATGGGATTTTGTAGTAAATATCAACTTAAAAGGAACCTACATGTTTTCAAGAGGCGTGCTACCCACAATGCAAAATAATGGGTGGGGAAGAATAGTAAATTTTTCGTCTACAGCTGGAAAAAATATCAGCACTGTTGGAGGAGCTCATTACACTTCAGCTAAAGCGGGAATATTAGGATTTACTAGGCATTTAGCTAAAGAGGTTGCTGAATATGGAATTACAGTTAACTCTGTTTGTCCTGGTTTAATTGACACTGAAATGGTTCAATCTACCATATCAAATGAACTAACTCAAAAATATGCTAATAGCTTTCCAATAAAACGTCTTGGGAAACCTAGTGAAGTTGCTGATTTAGTAAATTTTTTAGTTTCAGATAAAGCTTCTTATATAACTGGTGCATCTTTAGATATAAACGGTGGGGATTTAATGATATAGGTTATTTAGGCAACTTTTTAGTTAGAGTTACAATTTAAATGTTTCTTAACTCTTTAGAACGTGCAATGGCTAATATGAAAACTGGATAACTTGATATAGCACTAATAATTATAGCAGTTTTAGCATTAGTTAAATCAGAAATCACACCTCCAACGAACCACCCAATAAAGTATAATGACATTGCAAGTGCAAATAGTCCCATAATTTTATTTCTATCAAATTTTTCGGTTTCTTCTTGGAAAATTAGAGTAGCTGATACCATCCAGTAAGCTGCACTTACACCCATTAGGAAAAGACAAAATAGTGAAAAAATAAAATTTTCCGAAAACGCAAACATTACTTGACCTGTATCCCAGCCTATACTTGAGAAAACCCAAATAGAAAATCTACTTTTATGCACTCCAGTAAAAATTGAAAATAAAGAACCAAAAAATAAGCCTGCACCAGTAATACCATGCATTATTCCAAATCCACTTGCCCCTATTTCTAGTAGATTTGCATATTTAGGCAAAACTACAAATAAAGTGGATCCAAATATGGATTGTACAGTAGCAATAATTATCGCCCAAATAATAACAGGCTTATTTTTAATAATTGATAAATACGATACATACTTATTTAGGTCTTTTTTTCTTTTTTCTTGAAGATCTTCCGGATGAAATGCAACTAAAAAAACACTAAAAACTAAAAAAACAAATGCATAAACTAAAACGTAATTAATACTCATGTCAGAAAGTAAATATCCAACAATAATAGGATTGATCATTTCCCCGAAAAAAATAATTAAGTAATAATAAGAATTGATTTGAGAAAGTTTTTCTTTTTTATTTGTATTGACCAAAATCGTAGAAAATGAAGTATGAGCTATTCCTGGAGCTATACCAAATACCAAACTTAGCAACATCAAAAGATAAATATCATTATAATCAACAAATAAAAATAGTAACAAAAGAATAATAGTGGATATATATGAAATTAATAAAATTTTATTGATGTTATATTTTTCAGATATATAGGATCCAAAGAATGTCGTTACAAAAATGGGACAGGAACCCACTCCTACTACGATACCTACCCATAAATCTTTTTGAGTTATTTCGTATGCTAACCACGTAAATAATATAACTCTAATATGGAAAGACCATTGAAAAAATGATTTGGAAAAAATCAAAGAGTTTAGATTTTTATTTGTTAATATATCTTTCAAAAAATTGGATCCCGGAGAATTGTAATTCCAAAGTAAAAAGTAGACCAAATAATTTATATCATTAAATTGCGACCGTTTATATACATAGATGGATCAGTTATATAAGAAGCTTTATCTGAAATTAAAATTTACTAAATCAATTAGTGAATTGTTAACTAGTAATAGCTCCTTTTGAAGCAGGTTGAACCAATTTTATATATTTTCCTAAAGTGCCTTTATTGTATTGAGATTTTCTTGGTTTCCAAGAAGAAAGTCTCCTGTTGATTTCATCATCATCAATCAATATATTTAACTGAAATTTATCCAAATCTATCTCAATTGAATCCCCATCATTTACTATAGCTATTGGACCTCCTACAGCAGCCTCCGGACCAACGTGACCTATGAGAGCTCCATGTGATCCCCCTGAAAATCTACCATCTGTAATTAAGTAAACACTTTCTCCCAAACCCTGTCCAACTAAAGCTCCTGTTATTGATAACATCTCTCTCATCCCTGGACCACCTTTTGGACCTTCATAACGAATTATCAATACGTCTCCATTTTTAATTTCTCTTTTTTTAATGGATTCCATTGCTTCTTCTTCTTGGTTGAAAACTTTTGCGGGACCAATAAATTTTTTACCAAATTGATGACCTGCAACTTTTAATACACAACCATCTGGCGCTAAATTTCCAAATAAAGTCACTAACCCCCCTGTCTTAGAAAGAGGAGAACTTACATTTTTTACTATCTCATTTTCAGAATCGTTTGTATTAATGTTTTTTAGGTTTTCTTTAACTGTTTTACCAGTTATGGTAAGTTCGTCTCCATGTAATAAACCTGCATCTAGTAATCTTTTCATTACAAGTTGAACCCCTCCAACTTTATCTAGATCAAACATTAAATATTTTCCACCTGGTTTCATATCCGCTAACAATGGAGTTTTCATAGAAATATCATGAATATCCTTTAGTGAAAGCTTTACTCCCATTTCATTAGCTATGGCTGGAAGATGAAGAGCAGTATTTGTTGATCCTCCCATTGCAACAACAAGGGTGACTGCATTTTCAAAAGCTTTCCTAGTTAATATATCTGAGGGCCTAATATTTTCTCTTACCAAATTCATGACAGCCATTCCTGCTTCTCTAGATGAAGCAATTTTTCTTTGATCAACATTAGCCTCAGAAGCTGATCCAGGAATACTTATTCCCAATGCTTCACCTATACTAGACATTGTATTTGCAGTAAACATTCCTCCACAAGCTCCAGGCCCTGGGCATGCATGTGTTTCTATATCATGTAATTGTTGGTCGTTAATTTCACCAGATTGCCTTTTGCCTACAGCCTCAAAAACACTAACAATTTGTAAATCTTCTCCATTTAAATTTCCAGGTAAAATAGAACCACCATAAACAAATACACTTGGGATATTTAATCTAGCCATGGCCATCATTGCACCCGGCAGAGATTTATCGCATCCAGCGATGGCTACCAAACCATCATATCTTTCTGCAAAACAAACTGTTTCTATTGAATCTGCAATTATTTCTCTAGAAACCAGAGAACCTTTCATTCCTTCTGTTCCCATTGATATTGCATCTGAAACAGTGATTGTACCAAATTCAAATGGAGTTCCTTTAGAATAATTTACACCTTTTTTAACCGCGTCTGCTAATGGCTTTATTCCTGAATTACAAGGAGTAACTTCATTATGTGTGGAAGCTACGCCGATAAAAGGAGCATCTATATCATCATCGTTTAGTCCCATTGCTCTCATCATGGATCTATGAGGAGCTCTTATAACTCCTTCTGTAGTTTCCCAACTTCTCCATTTTCCTATTTGTCTTTTTGTTTTAGATTTTTTATTCATCTTTTCCTCAAAAAAATTATGGTTTAAACTTGTTTATGTTGTATTATCCTAACACTCAGTATATAACTCTATAGGAATCATATATATTTATTTTTTTGATCTTTACTTAATTTTTTATTAAATAGTAGCTATTTAATTTTAAAATAAGATAACCTGAAATAATATTTGTCTATAATTTAATATAGATTTGACTCAATGGTAATTTAATAAAAGGTCAATTTATTTAATTTTCAAATGATGGAGTGCTTATGAAAACTAAAACTGAAGAAAAACAATTTAGACTACCAAAAAATGTTGTTCCTAAAAGATATGAAATAAAATTATCTCCAGATCTTGAACATAAAAGTTTTATGGGAGAGGTCCTAATAGAAATAAATGTTTTGGAAAAAACTAATTTTATATCTTTAAATGCTATTGAATTAGATATACAGAATTGTGAGCTTAACATAAATAAAGAAAATAATTTGGTAAGTGAATGGGAATTAGATAAAGATGTAGAAATTCTTAGAATTAATTTAAAAGAATTTATTGAAATTGGTTCTTATAAAATATTCATTCAATATAAAGGAATATTAAATGAAAAATTAAGAGGATTCTATCATTCAAGCTTTAAGGATGCAAAAGGGAAATTACAATCCATAGCTACATCTCAAATGGAATCTACTGATGCTAGACGTTCTTTTCCATGTTTTGATGAACCCAATTACAAGGCTATATTTTCTATCACACTAGACGTTAAAAGAGATTTATATGCTGTTTCAAATTCAGAAATAAAAAAAATTATCGATTTAGATAAAGATAAAAAAAGGGTTGAATTTGTTGATACAATTCCTATGTCCACATATTTAGTTGCCTTTATAGTGGGACCTTTCAAAGCCTCAAGAACAGTTGATGTTTCTGGAGTACCGTTAAGAATAATTTACCCTGAAGGAAAAGATGATTTGTGTGATTATGCACTTGATGTGGGTGAATTCGCATTAAAATATTTTTCGGATTATTACAAAATACCTTATCCTGGAGATAAATTAGATATGATAGCGATCCCAGATTTTGCTTTCGGTGCCATGGAAAATCTAGGATGTATAACCTATAGAGAAGCATTGCTGTTAGTTGATGAAAATAAAGCTACATCGAATGAATTGATGAGAATCGCGGATGTAATATGTCATGAGATTGCTCATATGTGGTTTGGAGATTTAGTAACAATGAAATGGTGGAATGGTATTTGGCTGAATGAAGCATTTGCTACATTTATGGCAACAAAAGCTGTTGCTGAATATAATGTTGAATGGAATAGATGGGCTCAGTTTTCTCTTGAAAAATCTATGGCAATGGATATTGATTCTTTATTAAATACTCGACCCATTGAATATCCAGTAATTACTCCGTCTGATGCTGACGGTATGTTTGATTTAATTACTTATGAAAAAGGGGGTTCAATATTGCGTATGCTTGAGCAATTTTTGGGTGAACAAACTTTTAGGGATGGTGTTTCTTTATACTTGACCGAACATTCTTATTCAAACACTGAAACGGATGATCTTTGGAAATCTTTGGAAATCATTTCAAAACAACCAGTTAAAAAATTTATGGATTCTTGGGTTTTTCAACCTGGACACCCTATCATTAATGTTTCTGAAGAAAACAAGAATATTGTTCTGAATCAAAGTTCCTTCAAATATATTGATTCAAATAATAAAAGCCAAAAAAACATATGGGGTATCCCATTAGTTTTAAAAATTTTCAACAGTGATAAAGAAACTACCAAAAAAATATTATTTGATCAAAAAGAACTATGTTTAGATTTTCAAATGAATGAAACTACTATTTTATTTAACGCAAATGCATATGGTTTTTATCGAGTTGATCCAAGAATATCTATAAATGATTTTCTAGATCTAAATATATTAAATTCACAAGAAAAATATACACTTATTGACGATCTATGGTCTTTAAATGTAAATGGATCAATATCGTCTGATGAATTTATAGATTTTGCTAATAGGTTTAAAAAAGAAACAGATCCAGATATTTTATCTTTGTTATTTTCTTGTTTGTCGAGTTTACACAGAATTTATTTTAATTCTAGAAATAAAAAACTAGAAAACACAATAGAATCTATCTTTAATAATTCTTATGATTTTCTTGAATCAAAAAAGAAAAAATCTATTAGAGACATACAAGCAATAGCTATTTGTTTCAGAGCGCTTGGAATGTTGATAAATGATAAAAAAATCATTGATAAAAGTTTGCTGATTACTGAATCCTATATGAAAAATAACACTTCTGATTATGACCCAGATATTATTTCTAGTGCAATATCAATAAGTGCATATCATGGTAATAAAAGTTTATTTGATAAATTTGTTGATCAAATGAAAAATTTATCAACCCCCCAAGATGAATTGAGGTATCAGAGATCGCTAACTTTATTTCAAGGAGAAAAAGAAATGAATTCATTATTTGATTTGATCAATTCAGATACAATAAGATCTCAGGATGCACCTTATTTATTAGCATCTGCTTTAACAAATATAAATAATGGGTGGCTTGCTTGGAAATATATCAAATCAAACTGGGAAATTCTAAAAAATAAATTTCCAGAAAACTCATTGGTACGTATGTTGTCAGGAATTAGATCTTTGAATAAAGACGAGTATTTTAAAGAAATCAAAACATTTTTTGCCAATGATGAAAAAATATCCCAAGGACAATTACAATTAAAACAGCATTTAGAAAAACTTGAAATTAATGTAATGATGAGATCTAGGGAATTAAATAGAGGTTAGCTCTCCTCTAGACCTTTCAAAAAATCCTCTATTTCAGGAGAAAGATCCAAATCTTGTTTTGATATATTTTGCTCATTTTCAAATTTTTTTATTATATCTAAGATCGAATTATTATTTGAGAGATCTTTATTAAGTTTTTGATATTGATTTATACCTTTTTGTTTCTCTGGGAAATCATTAGAAAAATCATAAATTCTTGATAAAAATTCTAATAATCTGCTTGTTGCCATATAATCATCGTTCAATTTTATGTACAAAGGAATGTGAACCATTAGACTAAGTAACTCTATAGAAATTACATTATTGAGTAAGCTTCCTAATTGATTTGTTATACTTGTAGGTCCTTCATATTTTGAGTTATATTTTAATATTTCATTCAAAGGTTCGGGTGGTATCCATCCTTTATAAGTTCCAGTAACAGGCAATGGACGAGTATGAGGTACTGAATCAAACATTCCTCCAACCGAGACAAATCTTTTCCCATCAAGTTTTTGTATCAAATCCATCATCGCATCGTTATAATCTTCACTGTTATTATGTGGCTCTAGCATATATATTAGAAACATATTTATTTCATTATTGCTCTTTGGATTTTTTTTGCCAAAAATTTTGGTATTTGGAATTCTAATGATTCTCTCACTGTTTTCATATAATATTTCTGGTCTATACCTTGTCATATCATAATATTTACTTGGTCTTCTCAACTCTCCGATTTCTTCTAATTCAAAAATATCCACTAGACGACTTATTACATTATGTCCAACATTTCCTACATTTATCCAAGGCCTCAAAATGGAAATAAAATGACTATTACTATATGATTCTATAGGTATATCTAGTTTGAATTCATTTATGTTCATTATTTTATTTGTTCTATTTTCTTTGTAATTATAATAAATTATTTATTAATGTCACATTGTATTTTTTTTTTATACAATTTATGATCTCTATAAGTGTTAAATTAAAACACAGAAAAACTAGTTATGAAAGGAGGTTATTTAATTGGATACTAATGATAAGCGAGGTGCTTTGATCTGAAGGCGCCAAAATAGGTTTAAGTACCTCCACTAAGGGTGAAATTATCCGATAGAGATAAATCTCTATCCGATAATTTCACCCTTAGTTTATATATATGATTATTAAACATTTCACATCTACAGTTTTTGTAGTTTTTAAAAATAAAATCTTTTTACATTGGCATGCGAAAGTTAAAGAATGGCTACCACCAGGTGGGCACATAGAACTTAATGAAGATCCAATTGAAACAGCAATTAGAGAAACCTTAGAAGAATTAGGCATTGAGATTCAAATAGTTAATCTAAAAGCTGATTTGTTTAAATTCGATGATGTATATTCTATCCCTAGTCCAGAAACGATCCTATTGGAAGAAGTTGTTGATCAAACTAAAGGGAAGCATTTACATATTGATATGATTTATTATGGCAAACCACTTAAAGATAATTTTAATATTAAAGAAGGGTGGATTCTTGTCGATAAAAAATCCTTACTTGAAAAAAAAGAATTTCTGACGCCAGAAAATAATTTTAAAGCTCCTCCTCAAGATGTTATCCTTCTTGGATTAGATGCAATTTCACAATTGGAAATTAATGTTTCTTGATTTCTATACCAGCTAATTTCTCCACGTATTTTGCTATGGCTGAATGGTCACTTTTTCCTTCACCTTCTATCACCAAAGCTGTTAATACCTGTTGAAGGTTTGCAGTCACTTGAAGAGGTACGTCTAAGTCTCTCGCTGCTTCCATTGCATTATTAATATCTTTATAATGTAATTCTATTCTAAAACCTGGATTAAAATTTCTTTCTACCATCATTGGAGCTTTGGCATTTATAACATTTGAACCAGCTAATCCACCTTGAATTGCTTTGTATACTGTTTCAGGATTAACACCAGCTTTAGCAGCTAGAGTTAAAGCTTCAGCTAGTGCATGAATATTTGCACCCACACAAATTTGATTGGCAAGTTTTGTTATTTGACCAGCTCCATGTTTTCCACACAAAATTGAGGTTTTTCCTAAGATATCAAATAAAGGTTTTGCTTGTTCAAAATCATCTGCTGAGCCACCAACCATTATGGCAAGATCTCCAGAAATTGCAAAAGGTTCACCTCCTGAAACAGGAGCATCCAAAAAGCTTACTCCCTTTTCTTCACATTTTTTTCCTATTCTTTCTGACACTCCTGGCGCGATAGAACTCATATCTATAACAAGATGGCCTTTTGAAGCTCCTTCCAAGACACCTCCATCTCCGCAGATAGCTGATTCAGCTTGAGGACCATCTTGGACCATAGTGATGGTTATACTTGCCTTAGATGATGCTTCAGAACCTGTTTTGCATCCTTTAGCACCTTCTTTTTCTAATTCCTTAACTGGGTCTGGGAATAGATCATAAACAGATAATTCATAACCTGCTTTTAACAAATTTTTTGCCATTGGTTTCCCCATAATCCCCAAACCAATAAATGCTATCTTTTCTGCCATAATTTACTCCTTTTTTTTTATCATATTACAGGAAAATTAGTTAAATTCTAATCTTTCCAAAACCTTTCTTCTAGAAAAGTGAAATCACTGTCTTTTAATTTTTCTTTTACGTCTTCAATCATACCCGGATGACCACAGGCATAGACAATCGTTTCATTAGGTATAACGTTCCAAGATTTAATCCTGTCTTCAAGAACGTTGTTAACTCTTCCTTTTAATCCTTCCCAATTTTTATTTCTATCTTCTAACGGTCTACTTATAGATGCTTCAAAGGTAACATTTTTATTGTTCTCTGCTAAATTTTTCAATTCATTATCGTATCCAAATTCATCTAAATAAGAGGCTCCTTCTAAAACATAAAAATTAGACTTTGAGAAATCACTATCTTTTAAATATGTTCTTAACATGCTAACGTAAGGAGCAACTCCTGTTACAGTTCCAACCATAACATGGTTTTTATAATCTGGTTTCAATACGAAAATACCTTTTGCTCTTGGTCTCATGGTTACCATATCTCCAAGATTTAAATCATTTAATAAGGGGGTTAGATTTCCCTCAGGAGGAGGAACAAGTTCTATAAAAAGTTCTATTAAATCTTCTTCTGGAGATGAAGCTATAGAATAAGCTCTTTCTATTCCTCCAGAACCAATTGTACAGTATTGTCCTGGGTTAAAATTAAATTTTTCTTCTGGCTGAAGCCATGTTTTCCATAAATCTTCAGTAAGTTGTTCTCTTTTCACAATCTTTGCCCACATGAACTTGCCCTTAACAACTTTTACAGCTTCAAAATTCATTATTTCTACTCCTCTTGTTTTATATAGTTATATATTCACTATCTGATATTAAAAGAATATTGTTAATTTGCACAATAGTTATTATATTATAAATATTTAAAATGATTTTTAGAACAAGTTGATAAAAAAACAATAATAATTCCTTTTTATATATCGCAAATTATCTTAGATAGAAATAAAATTTTTTTCTTGAATATTTCAAATTTATTGATATCATTGAATTTAGTAAATACTTTAAGTGGGTTCAGAGAAACCCTCAAGGATTTTAAATGTCTTACACGGGTAAAGGATTATATAAAACCCTTCTAGATGAAGAAGGAATTCGAAGAGCTATTTCCCGTATCTCACATGAAATCATTGAATCTAATAAAGGTGTGAGTGATCTCGTTATTATTGGTATCCATACTAGAGGTGTTTTTATTGCAAAAAGAATAACTGATATCATCAATAAATTTGAACATTCTAATATAACTTCGAATTCAATAGATCCTAAAAATTATAGAGATGATATTGAAGTAGATATTAAACCAGAAAATGAAAATCCAAATATTGTGATTCAAAATAAAAATGTAATTTTGATTGATGATGTTTTGTATACAGGAAGGACTATTAGAGCGTCTATGGAAGCTCTATTTAGTACGGGAAGACCAAAAAATATAAAGCTTGCAACTTTGGTTGATAGAGGACATAGAGAATTACCAATTAGACCTGATTTTATTGGGAAAAACATACCCACTTCTAGTAAAGAACACGTAAAAGTGTTTATGAAAGAATTTGATGGCAAGGATGCAATAGAACTATATAAAAGGATTGATTATTAATCAAATGAATTATTTAGGGAAACATATTATAGATATAGATCATATAGATAGAAATTATATAGAAAACATTTTCTCTATCACTGAGAGATTAAAGACTCAAAATGAATTGAAAAAATCCTTTGATAACAAAAATATTTGTACTCTTTTTTTCGAAGATTCAACAAGAACAAGATTAAGTTTTGAGAAAGCTTCTAACAATTTAAAAGCAAATTTTCATAATTTAGATTTATCAACTTCCAGTGTTAATAAAGGGGAATCCTTTTTTAACACAATAAAGACAGTTGAGAGTATTGGCATGGATATTTATATAATTAGACATGGATCATCTGGGGCTTCTATGTTTGCAGCAAAAAATTTAAGAGGGACAGTAATCAATGCCGGAGATGGATCTCATGCTCATCCTACTCAAGCTTTATCTGATCTTTTTACAATAAAAGAGCAAAAAAAAGACTTTACTAAATTAGAAATTTCTATAGTTGGAGATTTTTTGTTTAGTAGGGTTGCAAGATCAAATATTTTAGCTCTTTTGAAGATGGGTTCAAAAGTTAATATTCTTGGTCCGCCTGAATTAACTTCTCCACAAATTTCTGATGCTTATGATCAATACAACTCTTTATATCCAGGTCATTTGAAATTTTATAACGAGCTAAAACAACCTTTAATTAATTCAGATATTATCATGGCTTTACGTATTCAAAAAGAAAGGTTTAACAAAGAAACAAAAGTAGATTTGGAAAATTATAAATCCAAATGGAGGATAGATAAAGAATTATTGGATCAATGCAAAAAAAATATATTAATAATGCATCCTGGACCAATGAATGAAGAATTAGAAATTTCTCATAATGTTGCCCACTCAGACTTTTCATTGATCAATAAGCAGGTGCAAAATGGTGTATTTGTTAGACAATCAATAATACAAAACATTTTTGAAGGAGAAGATTGATTTGAAAGAAACATTGATTACAAATGCCAAACTCATTGATCCTTCAGAAAAGCTGAATGATATTTATGATATTTTGATCAAAAATCGTAAAATAGAAATTATTTCAAAAAATATTAATAAAAATAATATTTCCAATGTTATTGATGCAAAAGGCCATACAATAACTCCTGGGTTTATTGATCTTCATGTTCATTATCGTGAACCAGGAGAAACATATAAAGAAAATATTCAAACCGGTTCTCTTGCATCTGCTAAAGGAGGATTTACTACTGTTTTAATGATGGCAAACACTATTCCAACTATGGATAATTTGGATAAGTTAAAACACCAAAAACAGATTATCGAAGTCAATTCTATAATAAGAACTTTACAAACAGCATCAGTTACGCATGAAAGAAAAGGATCTGATTTAGTAGATATTGATAAGCTTTCAAAATTTGGTGTATTTGCTTTTTCAAATGATGGAGATGCAATTGAGAAAAAAAGCACCTTAGAAAAAGCGCTAATTCTTACCACAAAAAATAATAGACCCATACTAGAGCACTGTGAAGATCCAAACTTGATAGATAAAGGTACAGTTAATGATGGATCTACAGCCATAAGATTAGGACTTCAATCCAGATCAGAACAAGCAGAAATTAATATTCTTAAACGAGATATTTCAATTGCAAAAAAAAATAATGCTTGGATATATTTTCAACATATAACATCTAAGAAAAGTTTAGACCTTATAAAAGAAGCAAAATCAAGTGGATTAAGAATTAATGCTGAAGTCACTCCAAATCATTTGTTTATGAATGAAAATTGGATTTATGGTAAAAAAGGCCAAAAACTGGAATTTTTAGATTTTGATTCTTATGATACTAATACTAGAGTTAATCCTCCATTACGAGATGAAAGCGATAGAATTGCTTTGATAAAAGCAGTCAATAATGGGATCATAGATATAATTGCTACAGATCATGCTCCACATTCTAAAGGAGACAAATTAAATCTGTTTGACTCCGCCCCTGCAGGTATAAATTCAGCTGAAACCGCTGTTCCAATTCTAATAACTTTATCAAAAAGTGATAAATTGGATTTCAATTCTATTGTGGAAAAAATGGCGAATAATCCAGGAAAGATTATTAATGATATTTCTGGTCTTAAAATTGGAAAAATCAAAGAAGGATATGAGGCAGATTTGACTATTATAGACACCGATTCTGAACAGTTTATCGATGAAGATTTTTTTATATCAAAAAGCACAAATTCTCCAATTATCGGAATGATCTTAAAAGGTAAAGTATTAAAAACAATCTACCAAGGAGAGGTTGTTTACGAAAGTTAAAGTATGAATAATAACAAGTATTTAATATTAGAAGATGGCTCTATCTTTTCTGGCTATACATTTGGATTTAATAACGAAAAAGATATTGTTGGCGAAGTAGTTTTTAATACTTCCATGACAGGATATCAAGAAATGTTAACAGACCCTTCATATAGAGGACAAATTTTGGTTCCAACATATCCAATGATTGGGAATTATGGTATTAGTAATACAGATACCGAATCCTCTGAAATTCAGGTAAAAGGATTTGTAGTAAGGCAATATAGTGATAGGCCTTCCCACAATAATTCGGTTATGAATATTTCCGAATATTTGTATCAAAACAAAATAGTGGGAATTTATGGGGTAGATACTAGAGCGATTGTTAGAAAAATTCGAAACGCAGGCGTGATGACAGGAATAATAACTTCTACCGCAGAGATAAAAAAAGTTTTAACAAATATAAAAAACAAACTCTCTTATGATGAACAAAATTTAGTTGCTGATGTTTCTACTAAAAACGCATACAAAGAAATAAATCTAAAATCGCATAAAAACATAGCTATTATTGACTTTGGAGTTAAGAATAACATATTAAGATTATTGAAAAATAGATCATGTAATCTCTCGGTGCTCCCATATGATTCCAGTTCTAAAGATATTCTATCTGAAAGACCAGATGGAATTGTTTTATCACCAGGCCCTGGAGATCCAAATAATTTAGAAAATATTTTAAACGATATAAAAGAAATTATTAATTCAGGTATCCCAATATTAGGAATATGTTTGGGACATCAAATAATTGCAAAAGCTTTAGGGGCTAAGACTTTTAAATTACCATTTGGCCACAGAGGAGGGAATCAACCAGTAAAAGATATAAAAAACAATAGAGTTTATGTTACTGCTCAGAATCATGGATATGCTGTAGAAAAAGATAATTTTCCCAAAGAATTAGAAATTACCCATATCAATTTAAATGATGATACAGTTTCAGGGCTAAAACATAAGACTAAACCAATAATTTCTATTCAATATCATTCAGAAGCTTCTCCAGGACCAAAAGATTCTGAATATATTTTTGATGAATTTATAAAGCTTATAGAATATACCCAAGGATCAAATAATGATAAGTAAATCTGTTTTAGTGATAGGTTCAGGTCCGATAATCATAGGGCAGGCTGCAGAATTTGATTATGCAGGTGCCCAGGCATGTAAATCTTTACGAGAAGAAGGCTATAAGGTGATTTTACTAAATTCTAATCCTGCAACAATTATGACAGATACAGATATAGCAGACCGTGTTTATATAGAACCTCTAACTGTAGAAATAGTTGAAGATATATTAATAAAAGAGAAGCCATTTGGCATTCTTGGAACCTTAGGAGGCCAAACAGGTTTGAATTTAACGTCAGAATTACATAAAAGAGGAATACTTGACAAATATAATGTAGAAATTTTGGGAACATCAGTAGAATCAATTGAAGTAGCTGAGGATAGAGACAAATTTAGATCTTTTCTGCTTGATATAAATCAACCTGCACCTCCTTCGGAAGCTGTAAACAATTATATAGATGCATTAAATGCAGCTGAAGAAATTGGATATCCTGTTGTAGTAAGACCAGCTTATACTCTAGGTGGAACAGGAGGTGGAATAGCTAAGAATAAATCAGAATTAAAAAATATTGTTAACTCAGGAATTGCCTTATCGAGAGTGGGACAAGTTTTGATAGAAAAATCTTTATTTGGATGGAAGGAAGTTGAGTACGAAGTTATGAGAGATAATAATGGTAATGTTATAACCATTTGTAATATGGAAAATATTGATCCCATGGGTGTTCATACAGGAGATTCAATAGTAGTGGCTCCTTCTCAAACATTGAATGATAAAGAATATCAAATGTTACGAACAGCTAGTTTAGAAATTATAACCAACTTGAATATTAAGGGTGGTTGTAATGTTCAATTAGCCTTGAAACCCTCTAAAATAGTCAAAGAATCAATTGGAGATGATTTTTCTGAAGATCCAGAATATTATGTGATAGAAGTTAATCCAAGAGTTTCAAGATCATCGGCTCTTGCTTCAAAAGCAACAGGGTATCCGATAGCTAGAATAGCATCTAAAATTGCAATTGGAAAAAACTTGGATGAAATAACTAATCCAGTAACAGGAAAAACATTTTCTGTTTTTGAACCTTCATTAGACTATTGTGTCGTGAAAATCCCTAGATGGCCTTTTGACAAATTCCCCAATGGGAATAGAACTTTGGGTACTCAAATGAAAGCAACAGGTGAGGTTATGGGGATTGAAAGATCATTCGAGGCTGCACTTTTAAAATCCATAAGATCTTTAGAAAATAATAAACCTGATTTAATGTGTGAATCAGATATATTGGACAACAATGAGCCTACTGATGATAGATTATGGATCTTAGCTGAACGTTTACGTAATGGATCAGATGCTTTAACAGAGACTAAAAGAACTTATATTGATTATTGGTTTACCAGTGCATTAGAAAAGATAATTGATATGGAGAAAGAAATCAATAAGAACAAATTAGATTTCAATTTGTTAAGTAGAGCAAAAGCTATGGGTTTTGCTGATGCATATATAGCTAAAATTAAAAATTTATCAGAATCAAATGTAAGGAATATACGAAAAAAATTAAATATACTACCTACATTTAAAATGGTTGATACTTGTGCAGCAGAATTTGAAGCAATCACTACTTATTTTTACAGTACTTATGATGAAGAAAATGAAGCCATTCCCTTAAGTGGTGAAAAAGCTCTTGTTTTGGGTTCCGGTCCAATACGAATTGGACAAGGAATAGAGTTTGATTACTGTTCAGTGCATGCATCAATTTCCTTAAAAGAAAATGGTGTACAATCTATTTTAATAAACTCAAATCCAGAAACAGTTTCGACTGATTTTGATACTTCATCAAGACTTTATTTTGAACCATTAGATTCTGAAAGTATTTTAGATATTTTAGAGAATGAATCTGTTGATTCAAATTTGATATCTACTTTGGTACAATTTGGTGGGCAAACAGCTATTAATATGTCTCAAGAATTAGGTAAAAATAATGCTCCCATATTGGGATCAAATGCTGAAGTAATAAATTTAGCTTCAGATCGTTCTGAATTTGAAGCTATCGCAAAAAAATCTCTAGTAAGACAACCAGCCGGCGGATCAGTTACTAAACTAAACGATGCTAAGAAAATAGCGGAAAAAGTTGGTTATCCAGTAATTCTCAGACCTTCTTATGTTTTGGGCGGAAGGGCTATGGAAATCATTTATTCTGAGAGAGATTTATCTAGTTATTTTAAAAGAGCTCAAAGTGTTGTTAGAGGTCAATCTATTTTGGTAGATCAATATATTAACGGTATTGAAATAGAAGTTGATGCTTTATGTGATACTGAAGAAATATTAATTCCTGGCATTATGCAACATGTAGAACGTGCGGGGATACATTCAGGGGATTCTATAGCAATTTATCCAGCTTTCGATTTATCACAGGAAGAAAAAAATGCAATAGTTGATGCTACTAGAAGTTTAGGAAAAACTTTAGGTATAAAAGGATTAATGAACATTCAATTCATTGTCAAAAGAGAGGATAAATCTAAATTCACACTTTTTGTTATTGAAGTTAATCCAAGATCTAGTCGTACTATCCCATTTATTTCGAAAGTTACTGGCGTTCCAATGATCAAATTAGCTACGCGTATCATGCTTAATGAAAAATTATCTAATTTAGATTATGGCATAGGATTAAGAGACAATTTAAATTTATTCGCTGTAAAGGCTCCAGTTTTTTCAATGTCAAAATTATCTGGAGTGGATACTTTTTTAGGGCCTGAAATGAAATCTACCGGTGAAGTTATGGGGATAGATCAAGATTTTCATGTAGCAATAAAAAAAGCTTTTATTTCTAAGGGAATTGAAATAAATAACCAAACTCCTTTTTTGTTATCTATTGCAGACAGAGATAAGAATGAAGCGACTGGATTTATTAAACAATTAGTTGAAAACGGAAATAAATTATTTGCTACAGAAGGAACATATAAATTTATAAAATCATTAGGTTATGAAGTTATTATGGTTAATAAAATCCTTTCAAGATCTAATACTGTTCTAGATATAATAGATGAAGGAAAAGTAGGAGCTATTCTTAATACTGTAACTGGAGATAGAGCTTCTTTACAAGATGGATATTACATCAGAAGAAGAGCAACTGAGTCAAATATACCGTGTTATACATCAATTGATACAGCCATAGCGTCGGTTATGGCTATTTCAGACGAAAAAATTAACGCAAAAGCAATAAATGATTATTATTAAATTGCTACTGCTCTCACTGATAGCCAATTTCTTGGAACAGTAACTAATTCCATTTCTTTAAATATCTGTCTGAGAGATTTTTGTAGGGATTTTTTACCATATTCTAAAGGAACTCCAGGCAATATCCCTTCAATCCAATCTTTAAATTCACTAATATAATGAAATCCATCAACTGGTACATTATAGGAAGTTGAATTTGCATACTCTACTTTGAAGCCGGTCTCTTTCAATAAATCAATATAATCTTCGGGACTCAAGTGTCTTCGTGAGGAAACTTTTTCAGTTTTAATAGGTTTAAGTTTGTAATCTTTATAAAGTAATCTTATTGCTCTAAACATCCATTTCCTATAGAACTCTTGTGAATCTTCTGGATGAGATCCGTCATAAAAAGAGGTGTTAAAAGCCAGCACACCTTTGTTATTCAATTTACCTTTTATATCTCTTAGAAGCTTTTCCTTATCAGGTACGTAATGAATCGAATTACAATAAACCATTGCATCCGCTTTTTCTACTATAGCATCAGTTAGATTTTGTACTTCAGAATGTATAAATTTTACTATTTTTGACCTTTCTAATTCGTTTGCTGCGGTTCTTAGAGCACTCTTTGAACTATCAACGGCATAAATAACTGAATCTTTAGCTGATCTTATTCTTTCTAGAATCAACTTTGTAATATTTCCAGTTCCACAACCTAGATCAACAATTGACTTTTTATCATCAATTTTTGCAAGTTTAATAAATTCAGAATTTATTTTACTGTAAAACGGTAAGCTCGCAAATGCATTGAATGCATATTCCTCATTTTTAGATTTTTCAGTCATGATTTTTTATTTTTGTATCGATATTAAAGTATATTATATATTTTGGATATTAAAATTTCCTTAGGTAATGAGTATTATACGATTAATAATTTTATTTTCATTTGTTTTCTTCTTTTTCTCATGTTCTCAGAGATCAGAGATTTTTATGGTCGCAGCTTCAATGAATAATTTAATGACTGAAATTCAATCCGAAAACCCTCAATTTAATGATATTCCTATAAGTTATGGAGGTTCAATTTCAATCGTACGAAGAATTGAAAATAATAAGAGGGGAGTTGGAGCTGTGTTACTTTCTTCAGAAGAATCCTTTGATATATTAGACAAACTAGGCTATCTAGATAATGATTTATCTTATACTTTTGCTTCCAACTCATTAGTTTTAATTGGAAAAACCAACAAGGAAATAAAGACTACTAAAGATATAGAATCCATTAAGAAAAAAGTTGTTATTGCAGATCCAAAAATTGCACCAGCTGGTGTATATTCTGTTCAAACACTTGCATCTTTAAATCAAGAATTTCTTGATGAAAACGTTATATTTGCTGGAGATGTAAGTTCAGTAGTTTGGTCAGTTGATAATAATATAGATTTTGTTGGGATAGTGTATAAAACTGATGCAATATCACATAATCTTCAAGTTTTATTTGAATTTCCAACAAATTCACATGATAAAATTTTGTATAAACTTGGGGTATTAAAGAATAATTCTGGGAATAGTATTTTGAAATATGTTAAATTCTTAAAATCAAGTTTTGTGAAACAAAAACTTGTTGATCATGGATATTTGGTTGAGTAATTATGGATATAATTAGTGCTCTAATAATCACTCTTAAAATTTCAGTAATTTCTACTCTTATAAGTTTTGTTTTTTCCATATTTTTTTCTTTTTTATCTATGAGGTTTAAATATTTAAGTTTTCCAATAAACATTATTGCAACCTTACCACTAGCTTTACCTCCAGTTCTTACAGGGTATTTTCTAATATTTATCGGGAAAGGATATCTTTCTTTTCAATGGATGGGTGGAAGTATCGCGTGTGCCATTATTGCTTTACCTTTGGTATATCGAACTATGTTAAATACGTTTTATGCAATTGATTTTTCTATTTTCAATACAGCAAGAATGTTTGGAGCTAATAAATTTCAAGCATTTTATTATGTAATATTTCCTAATATAAGAAATGGGATTTTTTCAGCTATTTTTTTGGGATTCATGAGATCAATCTCCGAATTTGGTGCCAGTATGGTTATTGCGGGGAACATTTCTGGAGAAACGCAAACATTATCTTCTGCTATTTACACAGCTATACAAGTTGGAGATTCAGATAAGATTTTTTTACTTTCTTCTCTATCAATTCTCTTAGCAATTTTGACCATAATGACATTTACAATAATAAATAAAAATAGGAGATTTATTTTTTGATGGAGAATTCTTTAAATTTTAATTTTACTACTCATTTAGATTCTTTTAAATTACAAACACAGTCAGAATTTCAAAACGGGATAAATGCTGTATGGGGAAAATCTGGAAGTGGGAAAACTACATTTTTTAATTCTTTATCAGGATTTTTAAATACAATTGAAGGAGAAATCATTTTTAATGGTAAAAAATTTTTCTTTTCTAGAAAAAAAATAAATCTTAACCCCGAAAATAGAAATTTAGCTTATGTTGAACAACAAAATATGCTTTTTAATAATATGAATGTAATAAAAAATATAGAATTTGCGTATAAATTTTCTAAACAAATAATTAAGCAAATAACTCCATCTGATGCTATAAGTTTATTTGATCTTAATGAATATAAATTATCCTCAATCAATCAACTTTCGGGCGGACAACTTCAAAGAGTGGCTTTAGCTAGAGCGTTTGCATCCAATACACCATTGATGCTACTTGATGAACCTCTTAATGCTTTAGATTTAGCTTCTCGTAAAACAATAATGCAAACAATGAAAGATTTAAATAAATCGCTTGAAAATATGATAATAATGGTTACTCATTCTCCTTTGGAAGTTTTGAATTATGCTGATTCTATTCTTTATGTCGATCATGGAAAAGCTGAAAAAAAACTTTCTAAATCAAACTTTTTGAATTATTTGTCAGATGAAGATGTGATAAATGAAATCCATCAAAAGTCTTCTAAATTTGATGGAAAATTTTTTTCTTCTAAAAGCGTTATTTTGGTAAAAAATTCATCTGATTTATTAAGTGTAGGGTTTAATTTTTCTGGGAATATAAAGTCAATGATAAAAAATGATGATAATTATTTAATTGAAATTCGTAGTGAAAATAAATACTTTGTTAATATATCGATAGATTTATTTTCTAATTTGAATTTATCTCTTGAAGATAAAATCTACTGCTTTGTTTATGAAAATTTAATATTAGAATAGAAGTATGAGTAATTTTAATA
>CAZPYN010000003.1:50534-146007 GCA_964590915.1 uncultured Dehalococcoidales bacterium | reverse complement strand
ATGCTGAAAAAATAGAAAAAGAGTCAATAAATAAAATTATTCTCTCGGCTTTCTCATCTAATGAAGGAAAAATTTTAGTTCAAGTAGTTGATGAAATTATTCAGAAACAAAATAAAACTGAAATTATTTCACTAACAGCTAAGATTAATGATGAAATAGTGGGATTTATTTCTTTTAGTCCAATTTTCTTCACTCCAGAAATTAATATTACTGGATACATACTAGCTCCTCTTGCAGTTTTGCCACGCCATCAGAATCAAGGTGTTGGCTCGGAGCTTGTTAATAAAGGAATAAACATCCTTAGAAGGGATGGATTAGATTTTTTATTTGTCTATGGTGACCCAAAATATTACAGCAAATTTGGTTTCAATCAGGACGATTCAAAAATATTTATTCCTCCATATCCATTAAAATATCCAAATGGATGGTTAGGGATTAATTTCACTCAAGAAAAAGTTTATAAATCTGAAATAAAATTTAGTTGCATTGATGCATTATCATCAAAAGATTTATGGTGAAAACCCTTCAAATTTTAGCTATTACACTGCTAATTCTGACATCATATATTTGAATAATTAGTCTGATTGATTCACTTTATTCATTTAACTTAAAGAACTTAATAAACAATTAAAGAATTAATAACATCATATCCATCTCTTTTTTATTGGAATTAGAATATATTTTTTCTATTCCAACTTCTTTGAATCCCAGTTTTTTTAAAACATTAGCGGAAGCAATATTATTTATGAAATGGTCTGATTTTATCTTAGGTGAAATTAATTTTTCTAGTGCATATTCTAATAAATATTTACTTGATTCAGTTGCATAACCTTTTCCCCAATAGGATTTTCCTAACCAATAACCAAGTTCATAATAATTATCATCATCAAGAATTAATCCTACCCCACCTATTAATTTTTTATCTAAAAAAATATTTAAAGAAAATTCATTATCTTTATTTTTTATTAAAAAATTTTCACAATCTTTATAAGTATAAGGATAAGGAGCATGACTTAACCATTTGACAACTTCCCAATTTCCTATTTGTTTACATATTGATAATTTCTCTTCTTTTGTTGTAGGTTTTCTTAAAATCAATCTATCTGTTTTAATCTCAGTCATAGAATTATTATAAATAAAAAGTTCCATGAAAAGTTCCACCATTATTCTTGGATAAAAAGTTGGATAAATGAATTTCGGGGTGAAAAAGAAGGGTATTTGAATAATTAGTCTGATTGATTCATAATATCTTTATGAAATACATAATAAATTATGCCTTATATTCCTGAAAAAAAAGATATCCCTATTGTAGCTCCAACTCCAACACCTTTCACCAAAAATGACATACCTGATTATTTATCAATAGAAAAAAATATTAATAAATGGAATGAAACTTCACTAGATGGGTTTGTTCTAGGTAGTTATGGAGGTGAAGAATTTCATCTATCTGAAGATGAAAAAATAGAAATTATAAAAGTAGTATCAAAAACAATGAGCAATAAAAAATTTATTATTGCTGGAATCGATACAGCTTCTCCTACCATTGCAATAAAGCTTGCTGAAAAATATGCCCATGCTGGAGCTAATATGATAAGAGTTAGAATTCCTAAAATTAACAAAGAAAAATCTAATGAAAATGTTGTAGATTTTTTCAAAACGATTTCGGATAGTTCCTCAATACCAATCATAGTTATTCATCAGCCTGCAATTGATATGGATATCAATTTATCTCCTACGGAACTTAGTGAGATAACTCATTTAGATAATATTTACTCATACATCATGTCACACAACTTCAGGTGGGAATCAATTGTTCAATCATATTTAAATCCTAAAGTACAACTTTGGGCATGCAATGGAAGCTTGTTATTACCTAGTTCTATGATAGGAGCAGATGGGGCTTGTATGTTTTTTGGAAATTGGGCTCCTGATTTGTGTAGAAAAATAATAAAAAATGTAAAAGATAAAAAATTTGAAGAAGCTCAAAAAATTCAAAAATCAATAATTGATGCTGATTTTATAGGGTCTACCAAAGGAGTTGCTGCTTTAAAAAAAGGACTTAATTTACTTGGTTACTCAACAACTAAACCTAGGCGTCCAACTAGAGAATTAGACTTAAAAGAAACAGAAGAATTAAAGAAATCGTTTATTAAGGCTGGAATAATTTAAAAAAGTAGATATTTGAATAATTAGTCTGATTAAATAAACTGGATGTTTTAGCATTAGGTTTAAATATATAAAGTAAATTATGATTAGTAAAACTGAAAGATTCCATGGCTTAGATGCTGTAAGAGGAATTGCCATGCTTTTAGGTATCGTATTACACGCTTCTCTTCCATATATTGAAGGTCTTCCTAAAGGACTCTGGCCATCTGACAAAAATACTTCAAATATAATTGCAATAATTTTTGAATTTATACATATATGGAGAATGCCAATATTTTTTATTATTGCAGGTTTCTTTGCAAATCTTGTTATAACTAGAAAATCACTAATTATTTGGTGGAAAAACCGATTTTTACGCTTAGTTTTACCTGCAATGATTTTTTTTCCTATAATGAGTCTAACTATACCTTGGATATTTATGTATGGTTATACTGGGAATATTAATTTCTTTTTCTCAAATGAAGGCCAACCACACCATCTATGGTTTTTATATCATTTATTTATTTTTGTGTTATTTTCTATTTTTATTAGATTTTTTGGATTAATAATTTACAAATTTTTCAAACAAATTAATCTAATCGTTGTTGTTGATATATTTAACAAAGTTAAATCCTTTTTGGGTAGGCATATATTTGATTCGAGATTTCCAGTTTTAATGATTTTCGTTTTTTTTATTTTCAATCTATTTAGCGGAGCTGAATTAATCACCAATCCATTAGCCAGTGGATTATATTTTTTATTTGGTTACAGACTTTACAAAAATAATCTGTTATTTGATTTTATTAAATCTAATTGGAAATATTATTTGATTGGGGGTCTTACAGTTACAATTATCTTTTTTATTTTGAACACTCAGGCGTCAAATTTTGCAAAAGAAGATGTTCGTTGGATCCCATGGGTTATTTTAAAAATAAGTTCGGCTGTATTGCTTTCATTTTCATTTATTGGTTTAGCAGAACAGAAATTTAGTAATTTAAACCCAATAGTTAGATTTATTTCTGACTCTTCCTACTGGGTATATTTAATCCATTTACCTTTAGTTGCATTTATAACTTTTTTTATGTTCAAGATCAGTATTTTTGCAGAATTAAAATTTCTGATAGCGATAATTTCGACGTCAGTAATATGTTTGGTAACTTACAAATACTTGGTAAGACATACCCTTATAGGAATACTATTAAATGGAAAAAAATTAGGTTCAAAGTAATGAATAATTTGAAAATGAATCAAATAGGATCTTCAGATATTAAAGTAACTAAAATCGGGATGGGAGGAGCTCCATTAGTAATTACTGAAGAATCTAATGCCATAGAAACCTTGCAGACTGCTTATAATGAGGGTATACGATATTTTGATACGGCTCCATACTATGGTACAGGTATTAGTGAAATATATTTTGGAAAATTTCTATCTTCAATAAAAAGAAATAGTTTCGTGATTTCAACTAAAGTTGGTCGACTGATTCAGAATCAAGAAATAAGATTCGATTATACAAGAGAGGGTATACTCAGATCTTTAGACGAAAGTCTAGAAAGACTCAATTTGGATCATATAGATATAGCACTAATTCATGATCCAGATGATCATTATCGTCAAGCATTAAATGAATCCTTCCCAACATTGTCTGATCTTAAATCTCAAGGAATAATAAAAGCTATAGGTTGCGGAATGAATCAGTGGCAAATGCTTTTAGATTTTGCTAATAATGCTGACTTCGATTGCTTTTTATTAGCAGGAAGATATACACTACTTGATCATTCAGCAATGTACAGCTTTATGCCAAAATGTTTAGAAAAAAACATAAGTATAATTTTGGGAGGCCCTTATAATAGTGGAATTCTTGCTTCAGACTTTAAGGGTGAATCAACATATTTTTATGAACCAACGCCTAGTAAAGTTACAGAAAAAGCACATTTGATAAAAAACATTTGCGACAAATATGAAGTCCCATTAAAAGCTGCGGCTCTTCAATTTGGGTTAAATCATCCATCTGTTGTTTCTACCATACCTGGTCCCAGTAACCCTAATGAATTGAAGGAAAATCTTAAAATGGTGAATATAACTATAAATAATGATTTATGGAAAGAATTAAAGGATAAGAAATTAATTGATCTAGAGTGTCCTGAAAATATAAATAGTTAAAATTTAAGAATTATAATTACAACCTATCCCTCTGAAACCTATTTCAACACTCCCATCAGGATTTACTAATACAGGGGTTATTCTATCTCCTCCAGATAATTTCTCAACTTCTTTCCATTTTTCTGGAGTTTTTGAAACATCGATTTCTTCAAATTCCAAGTTTTTTTCCATTAATTCCTCCCTCATTAGATCACAATATCCACAAGTGGGGTGAGAATACATAATTGATTTTGTTTTTTTACCCAAATATTTTCCTAAAAAATCTGTTATTTTTAATATTGATTAAATCACCTTTAAAGAATACTATATTACTACAGACAATAAAATACCCGCTTTATGTGCTGACCTAAATCATGAAGAGGGTTTTTTCTTTTAAAGTAATTATAGATTTTCGTACAGGAGATTTTTCATGGTTATAGCTGACAAGAAAGTAAGTTCTTTCAATGATGATAAAAAATGGTTCAACCGAATAAATAATGTCGTTGATGTCCCAAACCTAATACAAATACAAACGGCTTCTTATGATTGGCTAACAGGTCCTGGTATAAAAGATCTTATTGATGAAATCTCTCCCATTGAAGACTTTTCCGGAGGTAGATTTGAAGTCAGGCTAATTGATCATGAAATTAGAGAACCAGAGTTATCTGAAGAAGAATGCAGAATAAGAGAAATATCCTTTCAAGCTCCAATTTATGTAACAGTACAATTGATAATTAAAGAAACAGGAGAAATAAAAGAACAGGTTTTATTTTTTGGTCATTTACCTGTAATGACCAAAACAGGAACTTTTATTATTAACGGTGCAGAAAGAGTTATAGTTTCTCAATTGGTTCGTTCTCCAGGTGCCTATTTTACAACTGAAACTGATCCTACAACTGGAAGAGAATTATGTTCGGCCAAGCTAATACCATATAGAGGAGCTTGGATAGAATTAGAAACAAATAGTAAAGATATCATTTCAATAAAGGTTGATAGAAAACGAAAAGCAAATATTACAACGTTCCTTAGAGCATTGGGTTGGGAAACAAATGCCGCTATTTTATCTTTGTTCAAAAATGTTGATTCTGATGTAGTGCATCAATATATAAAATCAACTCTCGCGAGAGAGGGTGAAAATGTCACTCAAGATGAAGCTCTTATTGAATTTTACAAAAGATTACGACCTGGAGAGCCACCAAACCCCGAAAATGCTAGGAACTTAATTGATGGTATGTTTTTTGATCCAAAAAGATATGATTTAGGTAAAGTTGGAAGGCATAAGTTAAGCAAAAGCATAGGCAATGCCAAAAATACAGATCTAAATAATAGTATAGATGAAGACCGAACTCTTACGAAGGAAGATATAGTTGGAATAATCAAAAGATTAATCCTAATAAACAATGGACTATCAAAAAAAGATGATATAGACCATCTTGGAAACAGAAGAGTTAGGGGAGTTGGAGAGCTAATTCAAAATCAAATACGAGTGGGTTTGGTAAGAATGGAAAGAGTCGTAAAAGAGAGAATGTCTACACAACTAGATCCTAGCACAACAACACCTGCAGCTCTAATAAATATAAGACCGATTGTGTCTTCTCTCAGAGAATTTTTTGGTGCTTCTCAATTATCTCAATTTATGGATCAAACAAATCCTTTAGCTGAATTAACTCATAAACGAAGATTGTCGGCTTTAGGCCCAGGAGGATTATCAAGAGATCGTGCAGGTTTTGATGTAAGGGATGTTCACCATTCACACTATGGTAGAATTTGCCCTATTGAAACTCCAGAGGGTCCTAACATAGGACTTTTAGGATCTCTTTCAACATTTGGAAGAATTAATGATTTTGGATTTATTGAAACACCCTATAGAAAAGTTTTGAATGAATGCAGTACTGATAACCCTGACATAATAGGGAGAATCCCTGCTGAAGATATATTTGATAAAGAAAAAATTGTATCAGAATCAGGGAAGCTCATCAGCAAACAGATTTTTGATGAAAAATTATCAAAAATTAAAAAAACTAAAATCAAAGTAGTTCCTTTTCCTTCCAACGAAACAAGTGATGTTGTATTTATGACAGCTGATACTGAAGAAGAACATAAAATTGGGCAAGCTACTACTCCAGTTGATGCAAAAGGACAAATTATTTCAAGGCAAGTTGAAGTTAGAGAGGGAGAAGGGTTTGCTCATGAAGTCCCAGAGAATATTCAATTCATGGATGTATCTCCAATGCAAATTGTTTCTGTCTCAACTGCACTAATTCCTTTTTTGGAACATGATGATGCAAACAGGGCTTTAATGGGATCAAATATGCAAAGACAAGCCGTGCCGTGCATTAATCCTCAGGCACCATTAGTAGGGACTGGAATGGAAAAAAGAGTCGCAATAGACTCTGGGCAGGTTATTGAATCTTTGTCTGAAGGCATTGTGACAAGCGTTACCGCTAATCAAATAGTAGTCACTAATGATAAAGGAAAATCTTTTACGCATGAACTTTACAAATATAGAAGATCAAATCAAGGGACATGTATTAATCAGTTCCCAGTAGTAAAAAAAGGTGAAATCGTATCATACAAACAACCTTTAGCTGATTCAACTTCAACAGATGGAGCGGAATTAGCATTAGGACAAAATTTAACTGTTGCATTTATGAGTTGGGAAGGATTTAATTACGAGGATTCAATTGTTCTTAATCAAGACCTTGTTGTAAAAGACAAATTTACATCCATACACATAGAAAAGCATGAAATAGAAGCTAGAGATACTAAATTAGGACCTGAAGAAATCACTAGAGATATCCCAAATGTTGGAGAAGAAGCGCTAGTAGACCTTGATGAAACAGGAATTGTACGAATAGGTGCTAGAGTGAATCAGGGAGATATTCTAGTTGGAAAAATTACTCCCAAGGGTGAAACGGAATTAACTGCTGAAGAAAAGTTACTTCGTGCAATTTTTGGAGAAAAAGCAAGAGATGTTAAAGATAGTTCTCTAAGAGTTCCTCACGGACAGCACGGGAAAGTGATAGATATAAAAATTCTAACAAAAGAAAATGGAGATCAACTTTTACCTGGTGTACAAAAGATAGTCAGAATATGGATCGCACATACCCGAAAAGTCTCTCAAGGTGACAAAATGGCAGGTAGGCATGGAAATAAAGGTGTAGTTTCAAGAGTTTTACCAAGAGAAGACATGCCTTATTTAGAAGATGGTACTCCCATAGATATTATTTTAAATCCCATAGGTGTACCAAGTCGAATGAACTTGGGCCAAATTATGGAAACTCATCTTGGTTGGGCAGCAGATATACTTGGTTTCAAAGCAAGAACACCAGTGTTTGATGGTGCAAACGATGTGATTATAGAAGATCATTTAGCTAGGGCATGGTTTGTAAAAACTTCGGGCGGGATGAATGAAGTAGAGTTCGAAGACAAAGAGATTGATTGGGAAAAAGTTGATATTTGGCTAAAGAAACGTGGCTTTCAACGAGAAAAACTTTGGAGTGATGCACCTACAAATCAAGGAGTTGCTAGAGATGCTTGCTTAACGATTTGGCTAAAAGAATTTGCTAAAGCAAAAGTAAAAAGTCTAAAACCAACAGATCTAATGAACTTAGCTCAAAAGCTAGCTAAAGAAAACAATATTTCTGCTCCAATTTTTGGGAAACAGAAAATATTTGATGGTAAAACTGGATTAGAATTTTCAGGAGATGTGACTGTTGGAAAGGTTTATATGATGAAACTTATCCATTTAGTTGAAGATAAAATACATGCAAGATCTACAGGTCCTTATTCACTAATCACTCAACAACCATTGGGTGGAAAAGCTCAATTTGGAGGACAGAGATTTGGAGAAATGGAAGTGTGGGCCCTAGAAGCATATTCTGCTGCATATACTTTGCAAGAAATGCTTACAATAAAATCCGATGATGTTATTGGAAGAGTTAAAACTTATGAGGCAATTGTCAAAGGTCAACAAGTCATACAGCCTGGGATTCCTGAGTCTTTTCATGTTTTATTAAAAGAATTACAAGGCTTAGGACTATCAATTGAACTATTGAGCAAAAACCAAACAGAAGAACTTCCAGAAACTTCAAGTACCCCCTCAGGAGAAATAGATTGGAATGATATGCTCGATATTTCTGATTTAGATGTTCCAGACGATATGTCAGATTCGGACGATTTGGATGACACTTCTGATTCAGACGATTTAGATGATACTTCTGATTCAGACGACTTAGATGACACTTCTGATTCAGACGATTTAGATGATACTTCTGATTCAGACGACTTAGATGACACTTCTGATTCAGACGATTTAGATGATACTTCTGATTCGGACGACTTAGATGATATTAAAGACTCAAATTAAATATAATAAAACTTTACGAAACAGGAGAACTAAATGACTACAAAATCATCCACAGACTTTAATTCTATAAGAATTTCTCTAGCATCACCAGAACAGATAAAAGCATGGTCTTATGGAGAGGTAACCAAACCTGAAACAATAAATTATAGAACACTTAGGCCCGAGAAAGATGGACTGTTTTGCGAAAAAATATTTGGGCCTACTAAAGATTGGGAATGTTATTGTGGAAAATATAAAAAAATCAGATATAAAGGCGTTATTTGTGATAGATGTGGAGTAGAAGTTACAAGAGCAAAAGTAAGAAGAGAAAGAATGGGGCACATCAAACTTGCAGCTCCTGTTGCTCACATTTGGTTTTCAAAAAGTACTCCTTCTAGATTAGGATTATTATTGGACGTTTCTCCAAAAAATCTTGAGAGAGTTTTATATTTTGCTCAATATATTGTCACTTCTATAGATCAAAATGCCAAACTTGATGCAATTAATGCTTGGAATCATCTTTTGGAGGAAAAAACAGCAGAAATACAAAATGAATTAGAAAACATTATCTCATCTGGCGAGATAAAAGAAGCTCTAGATGCATTAGAAGTAAAAGTTAAAAAAAGTGATCAAAATAAACTTGAAGAAATTTTGAAGGAAAAATATTCAGAAAAAATAGAAGAATTCAAGAAAGAAGCAGAAACAAGAATAGAAGACTTGGAATCAATAGAACTTATGCAATTGTTAACAGAGGCTAAATATAGGGAGTATAGGGATAAATGGGGAGATGTTTTCAAAGCAGAAATGGGAGCAGAAGCTATTTTGAAAATTTTACAAGAATTTGATTTAGATTCTTCTATTAATATCCTTATAGATGAAATTCAGCAAACTTCTGGTCAAAGAAGAAAAAAAGCTATAAAGAGACTACGAGTAATGGAAAGTTTCAAGAAAAGTGGAAACAAACCTGAATGGATGATCTTAACGGTTTTACCTATTTTGCCTCCTGAACTGCACCCTATGGTACAACTTGATGGAGGTAGATTTGCTACTTCGGATCTGAACGATTTATATAGAAGAGTTATTAATAGAAATAATCGTTTAAAACATCTTTTAGAACTACAGGCTCCAGAAATTATCATAAGAAATGAAAAAAGAATGCTTCAGGAAGCAGTTGATGCATTAGTTGATAATGGTAGAAGGGGAAGACCTATTCTTGGGACTCACAATCATAAATTAAAATCATTGACCGATTTACTTCGAGGTAAGCAGGGAAGATTCCGGCAAAATCTTTTAGGAAAAAGGGTAGATTATTCAGGACGTTCAGTAATAATATCTGGACCTCAACTAAAACTTTATGAATGTGGATTACCAAAAAAAATGGCTTTGGAATTATTTAAGCCATTTGTAATGAATCTATTAGTTGTAAAAGGATATGCTCACAATATAAAAACTGCCAAAAGAATGGCTGAAAAATCGCGGCCAGAAATATGGGATATTCTGGAAGAAGTAATAAAAGACCATCCAGTACTTTTAAATAGAGCACCAACGCTTCACAGATTAGGAATACAAGCTTTCCAACCAGTTCTTGTAGAAGGCTCTGCATTACAACTTCATCCGTTAGTATGTACTGCATTCAATGCAGATTTTGATGGAGATCAAATGGCTGTTCACGTACCTTTATCAAGAGAATCAGTACTAGAAGCCAAAAAAATAATGATGTCTACTAATAATATGTTAGCTCCTCGATCAGGAGAACCTATTGTTGCGCCAAATTTAGATATGGTATTAGGGATATATTTTCTTACAGGAATCGAAGAGAAAAAAGATGACAAAAAGATTAAAGCATACGCTAATATTGAAAGTGCTGTGTTTGACTATGAAACAGAAAAAATTAAATTAAGAGAAATAATAAAAGTAAAAATAGAAGGTGAATTTGTAGAAACATCAGTAGGTATAATATTGTGGAATAATGTTATACCCAATGAATTAGGATTTAGAAATCATCGATTTACTAGATCAGAAATTGAAGACTTAGTAGCTGAATGTTTTGATAAACTAGGGAAAGACAAAACAACTGTGGTGCTTGATGATATCAAAGATATTGGATTTAAATTTGCTACAGTATCAGGAACTACTATAGCGATAAAAGATATCATTACACCCCCTCAAAAACAATCTCTATTATCATCTGCGGATCAAAAAATTAGAAAATTGAATGATCAATATATGGAAGGAATGATTACTGAAACAGAAAAATATCAGAGTTCTGTTAATATATGGGAAGATGTTTCAAAGAAAATGGAAAAAGCTGTTTCTGATTCGCTACCTAATTACGGAGGAATTTATGCGATGGCAGACTCAGGAGCCAAGGGTAATCTCGCACAAATCAAACAAATGGCTGGAATGAGAGGGCTAATGTCTGATCCCAAAGGTAGAATTATTGAATTACCTATTAGGTCTTCTTTTGCTGAAGGTCTAAGTGTTATGGAATATTTCATTTCAACGCATGGTGCAAGAAAAGGTTTAGCTGACACCGCCTTAAGAACTGCAGACTCTGGTTATCTAACACGTAGACTTGCAGATGTCGCTCAGGATTTAGTAATTAACACAGCTGATGATGAACTTGCTGTAGGAATAAAAATAACCCAAGCTGAAGATAGAACAATGCAATCTAGTTTAGCTGATAGAATCGTTAGCAGATACGCTTCTGTCCCAGTAATCCATCCTGAAAGTGGAGAAGTAATAGTAGATACAGACACAATAATTTCTCCCGAATTAGCAAAAAAAGTACAAGATTCAGGAGTTGAGGAAGTTTGGTGTTTTTCTCCTCTTTCATCTACAGCAAAAAAAGGAATTTCACAGAAGTGTTACGGCGCTTCTCTAGCAACTGGCGAAGTAGCCATGATGGGAGAAGCAGTAGGAATTATAGCGGCACAATCAATTGGTGAGCCAGGTACTCAATTAACAATGAGAACTTTTCACACTGGTGGAATTGCTGGATTGGACATAACTTCTGGTCTTCCGAGAGTAATTGAATTATTTGAAGCTAGAATTCCTAAAGGTGTATCTATACTTTCAGAAATTTCAGGAACAGTGAAACTTGGTAGTATTGGAGATTTAAGAGTAGTTAGAGTAACAAATATTGAAAAAAATTCTGTTACCATTCCTATTCCTGAAACTCACAGAGCTGCAGTAAAAACAGGATCACGAATAGGAGTTGGGGATACTATAATATCAGTAAAAAAAGCCTTGATTTCAAAATTAAAAAAAGAAGAAAATTATGAAGAAATTATCAAAGGGATTGTAGCTCCTTATGAAGGTGTAGTCGATGTCACTAAGAAAGATTTGACAATAACTTGGGAAGATGAAAATGAAAGGGAGTATGCTATTCCAGCTGCATCAGAATTACTTGTATCTGATGGTCAAAAGATTGTAGCTGGAGATCCTATAACATCAGGTCCAAAAAATCCACATGAAATTCTAAGAATATTAGGAATTGAAGCTGTACAGGCATACTTAGTTGCAGAAGTACAAGCAGTTTATCGATCTCAAGGTGTTCATATTCATGACAAACATATAGAAGTCATACTAAAACAAATGCTCAGAAAAGTTCGTTTAGAATCTGCAGGTGATACAGGATTATTACCTGGTGAGTTAATTGATAAACATGATTTTGAAGATATCAATTTATCAATGATTGAACAAACTAAAGAACCAGCTATTGCTTCACCAGTTTTATTGGGAGTGACAAGAGCCTCTCTTGTCACTGATTCATTCTTAGCAGCTGCCAGTTTCCAAGAGACTGCAAGGGTTTTAACTGAAGCCGCTGTAAATGGTTCAGTAGATCAACTTTCAGGACTTAAAGAAAATGTAATTATTGGCAGGTTAATTCCAGCTCGAATGGATCAATCACCAGAGGGTCTTGCACTATTAGGAATGGATGAAGAAAAATCTCTAGAAGGTTCGATGACCGGTATGACTGAAGCTCCTGCAACTTTTGAAGAAGCTTTGGCAGCTATAGCAAATGATTCTGACAGTTCTGGCAATTCTGAAAACTCAAAACAAGATTTAGAGAAATTAGATCTTCAGAGTATTGATGAAATCATAAATGAACTACCAGATGATAGTTCAGTTACTGAAGAAAGTTCTGAAGAAGATTCTGAAGAAGAACCTGTCGAAGAAGAATAGAATTACTAGTTTTTGGGCGGTTAGCTCAGCTGGCTAGAGCGCGTCGTTGACATCGACGAGGTCACAGGTTCAAGTCCTGTATCGCCCACCAGTATAAAATAGGTATTATTAGGGTGTTCTGGAATGTAAGATATTAGCTTTTTCACCATTTTTTTCACCTTAAATCTTAGATTTGTTGATTTTGGGTTCGTTGCATATATTTGAATAATTAGTCTGATTGATACATAATTTCTGTTATAGATAATAAAGGAGAAATTATGAATATTCTTGAAGTCGCCCAACTTATTACAGGTATTGCTACTCTCATTGTCGCATCTGTTCTAATCTGGCAAATGATTATTCAAAAGAAAACATTAGATATAGCACACAATGATGCTGATGCAAATATGTCTCTTTATGCGATGGATACTAGGTCAAGAACTAATGAATGGTTTGCAGATAGATGTACACCGGAGTTGATAGATAAATTCGATAAAGGGTTAGATTCACTTACAAAAAAAGAGCTTATTATTCTTCAAACTTATATCAGAGATACAACAAGAGTGTTAACTACTGAATATCGTTTAGGCAGGCTTATTGATAATAACATGAACTACTATAGAACTCACTTCAAATGGGAGCTTAGGTTTGATAAAAAATTATTTAGAGATTATTTTGAAAAAATACATTTACATAATTTTGCTATGAATGCAGAATCAAATAGATACGCTGGTATGAGGGAAGTAATGATTGAAGCATGGGAAGAAGCTTCTGGAAGAAAATATGAATTACAGTCTTAAGAAGTATAAATAGATATGCTAGACTACTAGCTCTGACATCATATATTTGAATTATTAGTCTGATTGATTCATAATTTCTATAATAGATATTTATAAAATTTTACTGGTTGGTATTAATGGAAAATGACAAATGTAAAAATGTCTACTGTAAATGTGCACCATGCAAATGTGTAGAATGTGATTGCACAGAAGTGCTTAGCTCAAAATCAAATGATACATACATATAGGTTGGTATTAATTGCAGATTTTCAGTATTATACCTAATGGAATAAACCATAAAAAGAAGTAATTTGGATTAGGTAACATTAGAATGCTAACTCAGACATCATGTTGAGGTTTTTATATATGAAAAAAATTATTTATGGATATGTTTATATTTTGATTGGTTACTCATTTTTATTATATCTTTCTTCTTTTCTTTGGATTTTTCAGGCTATTTGGCTTTTTGTTGGAATAGTATTCGTTTTGGATATTTTTCTTTCTTTGTTTAGGGATAGTGACAACACACAAGTAAGAAGATTAAAATAATTGAATAATTAGTCTGATTGATTCATAATTGGAGTATTATGTTTTGCTCTCAATGTGAAAAAGAAATAGCAGATAACTCTAAAATTTGCCTAGAATGTGGAGAAAATCCATCTAGTGATTCTTCTAAAATAAGTATCCTCGTTGATGAAACGAGGGATACAAGGAAAATGCCAATCTTAGGATATCAGTACTATACAAAAGAAGAAAGAAAAGACCCTAGAAATAAGAAAAAAAGGCATATTTGGATTCCACCTTTTAGGAGTAGTGAAAACTATAATTTTCAATCAGCTATTCTTACTTATTTTCCATTCCTTTTTTTAGTAACTGTTATTATTTATAGAGTGTATTTTTAATAGTATGGTCAAGTCAGGATTAGCTATCATTGAACGGCCAATACAGACATCATGTTGAGGTTTTTATATATGAAAAAATATGTTTTTGGATATTTTTTTGTTGTGGTATTATATATTTTTATTGAATTCATCATCAATGAATATTCAAACATAGATAATTTTACTTTTCTTTGGATTTTTCAGGCTATTTGGCTTTTTGTTGGACTCCTATTATTTCTTTACCTTTTTATTTCTTGGTTTAGGAATAGTGACGATAGTAATGAAGATGATTCTTAATTTCTAGGGGTTTTTTCTAGCTTGCCATAATATAAGAAAACCAGTTACAGATGTCATGATAGGAAAGCCTAAGAAACCAACAAACCATATCAATCCAGCCCAATTATCTCCTGCTGAAAAGATACCTCCGAACAGAGCACATATTCCAAACAATGTGAAGAGTCCACCAACTATTTTGCTCATATTTTTTTGTATTAAAATTGCTAAACCCAAAAACAACATAACTAAACTATCTAAAACAAATATACTTCTCGTAATAGCTTCACTTATTGAAAACGCATTTATTGCATCACCGCCCTGTTTAGTCCATTCACTCGCTTTTTCTGTTGCAATTAATTCAAGACCTAAAGAAACCATATAAATTCCTGCTATCAATATAGCAAAAATTGACGCCAATCCAGCAAGGTCAGAACCAGGTTTGTTTTCTCCCTGCATGGAACGAGCTAAGCCATAAATTCCAATAAAAATAGCCAGTATAGCAATCGCAAATCCTATTGAACCTATAGTTGCAATTGCGTAATTATCAGACATTGCCTTAAGTTGTTCGGCAAAAGAAGAATCTCCCCCTCTACCATACGCTTGCTCTAGGATTATCATAATAACCGCCAAAATAGGACCTAGAAACATAAATAATCCAATAAGCCTCTTTGATAACATGTAGAGCTCCTTCGTAAATCAAAATTAATATTTAATATATATATAACTACATGAAAAAATTAATGTCAATCAAGTTTCAAAATTTATGAAAGTTAGATATTTGTAAAATCAGGATGATTGATTCATAATTATTTATAAATATAATCATTAGTTCAAAAGGAGATATTTAATGAATGTAACCCAAAAAACATTTATTGGATGGAGTTTAGCTCTCTTGCCAATTATTATGACTGCATGCTTCATGTTTGTATTTATTGGAGCCGGTGAAGGTGATTCACACGCAGTACTTAAAAATGTATCTGAAAATGCATTACTTAATAAATTACTTATTAGTATAGCTTTTGTAAGTTTTTCATTAGTAATAATTTCTTTAGTTATGTATTCTAGAGAGATTTCTGCTGATAGCGATAATCCCTTTTTAGGGAATTTCACTGCTCTCATATTTCTACTGACAGGTGTTATCAACTTGAGTGGAGGCAATTTCTTTAGTGCTGCAATTTCTATGTATGATACTGTACCTGGAGATGCAATACTTGCATTTGTAATTGGTACTGTTGAATTTGGAGCAAATGATATTTTATTTGGTATTGGTTTTATTACGTTAGGTAGAGCTATTAGAGATGTTAATAATAAACTTGAACCAGCTATATTATTAAATATTATAAGTTTTGGTGCACTTATTATTGGAGTAGTCCATATTGTTAATTTCTTTATTGCAAATGATAACGTGGGACTTATTAGTTGGTTAGGTTGGGTTTTGATTTCTTTATTGTTGGGAATTGGCATAATTAGAAGCAAACAAACCTCTTAAGGGATAAATCTCAATTTGAACCTTGAATATGAAAGCGTAAGTTATCTATCGTTATCTTTGATATGATAGAGACCTCAGGTTGAAGTCTTGCATTGCCCCACCATTATAAATAGAGTTTTATTCTCTGTGAAATGTATTATTTTTGTATATATAAATTATTATTTACTAAAACTATGTTTGATCTTGTAGGAAATTAATGAAGTATAAAAATAAGATGAATTCACAAGTAGTAATTATTGGAGCGGGAATAGCAGGATTATGTATTAGTTATTATTTATCAAAAAAAAATGTCCCTCACATCATTATAGAAAGAGGAGAAATAGCCAATACCTGGATAAATGAAAGGTGGAACAATTTTCATCTAGTGAATCCTAATTGGGCAATCAAAATTCCTGAATTTGGTTTTGGAACCAAATATTTTCCATCAAAAAACCCTCATGGTTTTTTAAATAAAAGACAAACAATAGAATATATTAAATCATTTGCATCTTATGTTGGATCAAAAATATATATTAAAGAAAATGTTGATTCAATAGTCAAAGAAAAAGATATATATAAAATTGTAACATCTACAAGAACTGTAATAACAAAGACAGTTATAGTTGCATCCGGCGCATTTGGAGAACCATACATACCTAGTATTAGCGAAAATCTAGACGAAGAAATTTATCAAATCCATTCTTCTGAATATAAAAATAGTAAAAATTTACCAGAAGGAGGAGTTTTGGTTGTTGGATCTGGTCAATCCGGAGCTCAAATAGTTGAAGATTTAATGGACTCAGGAAGAAAAGTTTGGCTGGCTGTAAGTAAATGTGGAAGAAGACCAAGGAATTATAGAGGAAAAGATTCTTCCTGGTGGAATTACGAAATGGGTTTATTTGATAAAACTGTTGAAGAAGTCCCTTTTAAGGAGCGCTGGAAAGGTAGTGCATATACATCTGGCAGTAAAGGAGGTCATGATATAAATCTCATCGATCTTGCTGAAAAGGGTTTGCAATTATGTAGTTCGGTTAAAAATTGTTCATCCAAAAAAATAATATTTAATAATGATCTATATGAAAATCTTAAATTTTCTGATAATTACGCTATTAATTGGTCAAAAAATGTTGATGATTACATATTAAAAAAGAATTTAAAAATGCCTTTTAAAAGAATAAATCAAGACAATAGAATAAATAGAATAAAAATAAAATCTTTAAAAGAAATTTCGTTGTCAGGATCGCTACAATGTATAATATGGTCAACCGGATTTCGATATGATTTTAATTGGATTAAGTTAGATTTAACAGATGAAAAAGGGATTCCAATTCAAAAAAGAGGAGTTACCAAATACAAAGGATTATATTTCATGGGTCTTCAATGGATGCATTCAGCAAAGTCGGCACAATTTATTGGTGTTGCTGAAGACGCAGAATTTATTGTAAACGATATGTTTGCTAAAAAGATTATTTAAATCATGGAGAATTAATTGTCATATTTAAGTACATTTATATATATAAATATTTTTTTAGGGATTTTAGTTTTATCTTCATACTTTATAGCTATTACTCAATTTGCAGAATATAGTGAATCTTTGTGGGGAGGTGTACAAGGATCTTTGAGAACAACATTTATCATTTCAATGCTTTTCGGTGCATTAGGATATATGATATTTTTTACTTTTATTATCTATTCATGTTCAGTAGAAGAGAATTGTGTTAAAGAATTATATTTTTATAAATCTATTAATGTATTTAGTTCTTTGAATTTATCTGTAATGATATTTTTGATTTCAGCTTCTATTTGGGTCCCAACAATATTGATGTATCTTAAGTCTTTAAATTCAATTTTTTGGTATTTGTCAGTAGGATCTCTATCGGTTACAGCTTTTTCTGCCATATCAATTTTAATATTTACTACATTTGGGTTTTTAAATTTAACTTTTAATATAAAAACTTCTATTTTTTCATTAATAACTCTAATTGGTTTATTACAAGTTGTGTCTCATTGTCTTATTTTAGATGGGATTATTTGGGTATCAAAGTTTTCAAGGTAAAAAAATGATAAAAATAATCGAAGCAAAAACAAAGAAAGAATTATCAAAATGTTTAGAGATAAGAACAAAGGTTTTTATAGAAGAACAATCAGTCCCAATAGATAAAGAAATAGATGATTTGGATAAGGTGGGCATTCATTCATTAGTACTTATAAATCATACAGCGATTGCTACAGGAAGATTAATTCCACTAAATGACAAGAATGGTAAAATTGGAAGAATGGCAGTTATAACTGAATACAGAAAGATAGGAATTGGAAGCCTAATTATTAATTTCTTAGAAGCAAAAGCATTAGAAAAAAATATAAAAGTTATTACTCTTGATGCTCAAGAATATGTAAAAAAATTTTATTCAAATCACGGTTATGCTGAACAAGGAGAAGTCTTTTTAGAAGTAGGGATTCCTCATATAAAAATGAAAAAAAAATTATAATACAATTCTTATAACCATTTAGACAATTCAGATAAAATTTCTAAATTAATTTCATGACCAATGTTATATTCATAATAATCTACATGAAATCCTAAATTGATTAGTTTTTTTCTGGTCATTCTGCCTTCTTCAATAGAAATTATTGTATCTAGTTTTCCATGGGTCATAAATATTCGTGTGTTGTCTGGTTTATTAATATCTATATCAAGAGAAGTATTTATAAGAATTTTAGAGCTTAAAATTATTGCTCCAGAAAATGTAATATTTGATGATATTCCACTATGGATAGTCATCATCCCTCCTTGAGAAAATCCTCCAATAAATAACTTTTCCTCATTAAATTTAAACATTGCCAATGCTTCCTTGATTGTTAAATTTAGGAGTTTATCTGAAGCTGAAATATCATCTGTTTCAATTGGGAACCATGCGTATCCTTTATTTTCAAAACCTACATCTATTTCAATAGGAGCATTCGGGAAAATGTATATGTAATCTGTATCATTAATAATCGGTGCTATATCTACAAGGTCATACATACTTGCACCATAGCCATGCATTAAAATTATAACGCCGTATTTTTGATTTTTATCAAATTTATCAGGAACAGAAGTAATAAAATGTAGGTTTTTGGAGAAGTGTTCATTAGTTTTCATTATTTATAATTTCTTAGAATAAAATATCTAAATGATTATACTACTTTATTGATTAGACTCAAAATAATGCATAAGCTTGGAGTTCTTCTTCTTTCCCATAAGTAAAATATGTTATTTTATTATTATGAAAATATTAGTAGTATCATTCGATGGATTACAACCAAGTCAAATAAATGAAGATTTAATGCCAAATTTATATGGGTATTTAAACGATGGTGTTACCTTTACTAATCATCATGCAGTATATCCGTCTGTGACAAGAATTAATTCAACATCGATGTTTACAGGAAGATACCCAGGTTCACATGGTATTGCAGCAAACAGTGTTGTGATGAGAGACTTTCAACCAAATTTAGTTTTTTCAGTAATGCAACCTATGCTTGAAAATATACGTGAAAAACTTGGGGATGTATTGTATGTTGAAAATCTTGGAGATATCCTAAATAATTTTGGAGAAAAATTCGTAGCTGTTGGGGCGGGAACTACAGGGAATTCATTCCTACAAAATCCTAATGCTCATAAGAATGGAGGAGCCGTTGTTAATCCAGAATTTACACTTCCTTATTCTTTAGAAAAAACATTAAAATCAACAGTTGGTGATTGGCCATCAGAAAGTATACCAAATGAGAAAAGATTAAGGCATTGCGTGGATATAATGACCAAATATGTTATACCTAAAATAAATCCAACTGTAGGTCTTATTTGGTTTTCAGAACCCGATAAATCACATCATGCAGATGGTGTAGGGAATGAACTTGGGACTCAAGCTATTAAATATGCGGATAAATGTTTCGGAGATTTAATTAGTAAAATACGTAAAATTGAAAATTCAAAAGATGCTAACGTAATAATAATTTCGGATCATGGATATTCGACTATTAAAGGTGTTATTGATATAAAGGAAGAATTAATAAAAGTTGGTTTATTAGAAAATGAACATGATAATAAAATTCTTATAGCTCCAAATGGAGGGAGTGTCCTCTTTTATGTTGAAAATTCAGAAAATAAGCTTGCCACTAAATTAGCCAGAACTTTAATGCAATTTGAATGGTGTGGCCCGATGTTCTATTCTTCAAATACAGGCAAGATAGAAGGTTTACTACCTGCTGAATTGATTGGTATTGAAGGCCCTCGTTGCCCTGATGTGACAATGTCCTTCCAATGGAATTCAGAAAAAAATATTGCGGGTTATAAAGGGATGATTTATAGTGCGGGAGGAGATAAAAACCTTGGCACACACGGTTCAATTAGCAAGCATGAAATGAATAATGTATTTGGCGCATTTGGCCCGGATTTTAAAAAAGGACTAGTGTGCTCTACTCCAACAGGCAATGTAGACTTGACTCCTACAATAATCCATTTATTAGGATTGAAGACAAACATTCCATTTGATGGAAGGCCTATCCGTGAAGCATTATTAGAAGGTGTTAATCATGAAAATATAAAAGTAAATATTGAAGAATTTAAGAGCGAATATAGTAATGAAGGATTCTCTTATAAACAAAAACTTGTAACATCTTCAGTTGAAAATACTCATTACATTGATTATGCCGAACGAAATTAGCTAACGTTGGTATTACAAATAAAGAGTTTTTATAATCGTATAATGATTAGAATATTAGTAAAATTTTATGTTTGGAGGTCTCGATGAAAAAACTTAATGGCTTAGTTGCCATAGTTACAGGTGCCGGAGAAGGAATAGGGGAAGCAATTGCACTTGAATTATCTAATAATGGCGCAAAAATTGTATGTGTAGATATTAATAAAGATTCGGGTACAAAAACCTTAAATAAAATTAACCAAAATAATGGTGAAGCAATCTTCATAAATTCTGATATATCTAAACCATCTCAAGTTAAAGAAATGGTAAAAATTGCCATAAGTAAGTTTAATTCAATTGATATTTTGATAAATAATGCAGCAAAATTTACTTTTGGATCTGTTGAGGATGTTACGCAAGAAGAATGGGAAGAAGTTTTAAGGGTAAATGTAATCGGTTATGCTAACTGTGCAAAAGAATGTCTTCCATTTTTAAAAAAATCTAATCGTTCTGCAGTAGTTAATTTAGCGTCAGTTAGTTCTATTATTGCTGGTCCGAAATTCGTTCCATATAACACTACAAAAGGTGCTGTTTTAATGCTTACAAGATCTCTTGCTGTAGATTTTGCAGAGTTTGGTATAAGAGTTAATGCTGTATGCCCTGGTTCAATTCATACTTCTGCAACATATAAACATATAGAACATATGGGAACTGATGTAGAAAAAACTCTGGATGAATTTAGAAGAAGCTCACTACTTAAAAGACAAGGTAAACCAGAGGAGGTGGCAAAAGCAGTTTTGTTTTTAGCAAGTTATGATGATTCATCATTCATTACAGGTGAAAATCTTATAGTCGATGGAGGGTTGACTTATACGTAAAAAGTGAAAATTTTCTCAAACTGAATATCCAACTGATCCATCTTCTCTCATAGGTATATTATGCTGTAGTCGAGATTCAAAATCCTGTTTCTTTAGTAATTCATAATCTACATTTACACCTAGCCCAATTTGATCAGGAACTTTTATATATCCCCCCTTCCTCTTCCATTCAGATTGAAATATTAAATTAATTTTAGCCTCATCTATCGTTGAATATTCTTGTGTTACAAAATTGGGAATTGAAGTATCTATATTACAAGCTGCAGCAGTCAAAACTGGCCCTAAAAAATTATGTGTGACAAGAGCTGAATGATATGATTCTGCTATAGCAGCTATTTTTTTTACATGTGTTATACCTCCGCCAAGCCCCAAATCTGGCCTTGCATATTGACTTCCTCCCATCTCAAACATTTCTCTAAATTCCCAGATGTTATGCATTCTTTCACCATTTCCCAAGGGCAAAGTAGTTCTTTTAGCTATTTCAGCCTGGGATTTAATTGAGTCAATCTGAATAGGATCTTCAAAAAATAAAGGATTGAACTCAATAAGTTGCTCTGCCAAAGCTATTGCATTCATGGGAGTAAGTTTACGGTGTATCTCTAAAATAATATCCACATCTATGCCGGCGCCTTCCCTTAAAGCTGCTACATTATCTCGAGTATCACTTATCAATCTTGATAAAGTCATTGATTGATATCCATCAGGCAATGGATCTATTTTCAAAGCAGTAAAACCTTCTTTAACTGCATCAACAGCATTTAATCGCAATCCTTCAGGGGTAGTTCCTTGATCAGCTGCATCAGGTCTATCACTTCCCATTAAAAGATGAAGACGAATTTTATTTCTAACTTTCCCTCCGAGAAGTTGCCAAACAGATGTTGAAAAATTTTTAGCTTTTATATCCCACAAAGCTATGTCTACGGCACTTAAAGCTCCGTTAATGACTGAACCTCTAAACGGACCCATTCGATACAAATATTGCCAATGGTGTTCTATATCTAAAGGGTCCTTTCCAATCAAATATTCTTTGAACTGTTTAATGATCGCATCAGTAGCTTCCATATAACCCCAACATCCAGATTGACCAATGCCATCTATTCCTTGATCAGTAGTTATTCTAACGATGTGACTATTGCCAGCAAGTATAGAGTCAATATTTTCTATTTTCATAATTATTCATTCATATTGATCTATTAAAACTATCATATTTGGAATATTTATTACAGAGATTGTGTAATAAATTTATTTTGAGATAATACACAAACTGAACTAAAGTTGAATGATTATGAAATTGATAAAAAAAAATCCTTTTTGATAATATATTCATGAACAAAAAATAATTATGAAGGATATTATTTTGGAATTTAAAGCGTCCATACAAGATGCTCTAAAAAAATATATTAAATTTAGAGGTAAATCTTCTATATCTCAATTTTGGTGGTTTATATTATTTACAATCATTGGGTATATTTTTACAAGCATTGCCAACTTCATTATATTTGAGTCATCAATTGGTTATTTAGGATTGTTTTGGTCCTTGTTTATATTATGTCCAACATTAGCCATAGGGGCTAGAAGATTACATGATACTGGTAGGAGTGGTTGGATGCAATTATTTTTAATTTTGCCTATAATTGGTTTGATAATTTTAATAATCTTTTGGTGCGAGCCGACAAAAGATGATTCAATAAAAAGACCTATAGGAATCCCTCAATAAGAAAATGAATAATCAAGAAAAAATTGAAGAATATAGAAATAATTTGCGTCATTCAGCTGCTCACTTACTTGCCGAAGCAGTATTGAAAAAATATCCAAATGCTAAATTGACAATAGGTCCTCCAATTAAAGACGGGTTTTATTATGATTTTGATATAGATCAAACATTTTCTCCTGAAGATTTATTTTCAATTGAAAAAGAAATAAAAAGATCTATTAAAAGAAATACAAAATTTCTTGGAAAAGAATTATCTAAACAAGAGGCCTTACAACTATATAAAAATAATCAATATAAAATAGAAATAATTAAATCTATGCCAGAAAAAGAAACTATAACCGAATATAGTCATTCTGATGGAGGATTTAAAGATCTTTGCAAGGGTGGTCATGTAGAAAAAACAGGAGAAATTAAAGCAGTAAAATTATTATCTGCTGCTGGAGCTTACTGGCGTGGTGATGAAAAAAACAAAATGCTCCAAAGAATTTATGGGACAGCATGGGAGAGTAAAGATTTACTTGATGAATATTTAGAAAAAAGAAATAAAGCTTTAGACAGTGATCACAGAAAATTAGGGAACAATTTAAATCTATTTTTCTTAGATCCAATTAGTCCTGCGAATCCATTCTTTTTGCCAAATGGAGCTTTTATTTACAATGCCTTAATTGATTATGTGAGATCTTTGTATAAAAAGTATGAGTATCAAGAAGTTATAACTCCACAAATATTTTCTACTGACTTATGGAAGACGTCGGGTCATTATGAATTTTATCTTGATAATATGTATATGATGGAAATTGATGATAGAGAGGTGGGTTTCAAGCCCATGAATTGTCCAGCTCATGCAATAATTTATCAATCTACTTTAAGATCATATAGAGATTTACCAATGAGATTAGCTGATTTTGGGAGATTACATCGTTACGAAAGGTCCGGAGTAACACATGGATTGACAAGAGTTAGATCTTTTTCTCAAGATGATGCTCATATATTTTGTGACCAAAAAGATGCCGGAAAAGAAGTTAAAAACTTTTTAGATATGTTAACCGAAACTTACAAAGCATTTGGATTTAAAGATATTCGCCTTACCCTATCATTACGACCTGAAAAACGTGCAGGAAAAGATGAGTTTTGGGATTTGGCAGAAGAGCAACTTAGAAATGTTTTAAAAAATTATGACAATGATTTTCAAGAAATTGAAGGAGAAGGTGCATTTTATGGACCTAAAATAGATATATTTGTTCCTGATGCGATGGGACGAGAGTGGCAGTTAGGAACAGCTCAAATGGATTTTTCATTACCTGAAAGATTTAATTTAGAATTTGTAAACACTGAAGGAAACAAAGAAAGACCAGTAGTTATACATAGAGCTATGCTTGGTTCAATTGAAAGATTCATTGGAATTCTTCTAGAACATACCAGCGGTGATTTACCAATTTGGCTTGCTCCTATACAGGTAAACATCATACCTATTTCTGATAAGCACATTGATTATTCAAGAAAATTATCAAAATTATTATTAAATGAAGATATAAGAGTAAAAATTGATGAAAGTAATGAAAGACTTGGACAAAAAATCAGAAATAGTGAATTAGAAAAAGTTCCTATGATGATTATAATTGGAGATAAAGAAGTAGAATCAAAATCTGGATCAGTCAGAATTAGAAAACACGGAGACATTGGTTCACTTTCGGAAAAGGAAATAATTAAAAAAATCTTATCAATTTGATTTTCTAACGATTTTCCTTTTTTTTTGCTATTATAAGTATTGAAATAATTATAAAATCTACCCATATACCAAATTTTCTTAAGAATAGGGGACTAGAGGTAAGTATGACTGAGAAAGAAATTTCACTAAATAGAGGTTTACAAGGAGTATATTTAGATAGAACTCAAACTACTTTTATTGATGGAAAAAATGGAGTGCTTGAATATAGTGGGTACAACATTCATGATTTAGCTGAAAATTCCAATTTCGAAGAAACTTCTTATCTTTTAATGTACGGAGAATTACCAAATAAAAAACAACTAGAAGTTTTTGACAAATCACTTAAAGATGAAAGGAAACTTCCAGAAAAAATCTATGATGTAATAGAAATAGTTAAAGATTCACACCCTATGGATGTACTTCGGACAGCTGTTTCAACTTTATCTTCATTTGATGAGGATAGGGAGGATTTTTCTGAAGAAGCAATAATTCGTAAGGGTATTAGACTAACCTCGCAAGTTCCAATAATAGTAATGGCACATAATAGAATGAGAAAGGGACTTGATCCAATAGAACCATCAAAAACATTGGCACATGCATCAAATTTCTTGTACATGCTAGAAGGAGAAGAGCCTAGTGAAGATACTGCAAGGCTGATGGATATAGATTTTGTAGTTCACGCCGACCATGGATGTAATGCTTCAGCATTTACAACTAGAATTGTTACAGGTACAAATGCTGATTTTTATGGATCTATAACAGCAGGCATAGCAGCTCTTTCTGGTCCTTCTCATGGCGGAGCAGCTGAAGGTGTAATGGAACTAGCTAGAGATGTTGGAAATGCTGATAATGCTGCAAACCATGTCAAAAAACTTTTGTCAAATAGAGAAAGAGTGATGGGATTTGGGCATAGGGTTTATAAATCTGCAGATCCAAGAGCAAAACATCTTAAAGAAGGTGTAAAGCAACTTAGTAAAGAAAAAGGACAAACAGAATGGTATGATATTTTGCTTGCTGTTCAAGAAGCAATGAAACCTTATGCAAGGAGAGGGATTCATGCGAACGTAGATTTTTTTGCTGGTGCGGTCTATTACTTAATAGGAATTCCACAAGATCTTTTTGTCCCTATATTCGCAGTTGGTAGAATCCCAGGATGGACAATCCAAATATTAGAGCAAATGCGTCATAATATATTAATTAGACCTTTACTTCACTATACCGGAAGTCGTGAGAAATTATATATTTCTATTGATAAAAGGGATTAATAAAAAATTTCTACTTCAAACTATCTAAAGAAAAAAATAAAAGAAAGCGGAAGAATTACATCAAAAGAGTTTATTAATATTTGTTTGTATGGAAAAAATGGTTATTACACATCCAAAAGATTAAATGAAAACATACATTTTAGAGATTATAAAACATCTCCACTAACCCATCCGGTTTTCGGTTTTTTAATATCAATTTTTTTAAGCTATTTAATAAATAATCTAAATAATAGTAAAACTGTTCAGATAACAGAATTTGGTGCAGGAAATGGTACATTAGGATTCGACATAATGGAGCATTTAGATAACTTTACAAATACAAAATTCAAATATAATGCAATTGATAGCGTAGAATCAGACAATTCACTAATAAAAACAACTTTAGCTAATAAATTAGAGGATAATGTAGAAGGGATAATAATTTCTAATGAGTTATTTGATGCTATCCCAAATCATCTGTTTAAAATTTCTGAAAACAAAATATTAGAAAAATACGTAGAACTTGAAGGAGATAATTTTATAGAAATACTTGATGAGCCCTCAGATAAATGCATAGAAAATAAGTTACTCAAGATTAATAATTTACCTAATAATTTTACTGGTGAAATAAGATGTAAAGATAATGAGATTTTCAAACAAATCAATTCTCACATTGAAAAAGGATTTATACTTACAATTGATTATGGTATGAGTGAAAAGCAATACTTTAATATAACCAACAAAAATGGTCTATTGTCTGTAATAAATAATCACTCTTCAGATAATAATTATTTAAGAAATCCAGGAAATTCTGATGTTTCATTCCAAGTTGACTTAGAAGATTTAGATAGTGATCTAAATAAAATAAATTTTAACAAAATATTCCTAATGTCTCAAAGAGAATTTCTTATAGAACTAGGAATATTAGATATCCTTAAAAGCATATCTAGAAAAAACTTAGAGTATGACAAAATCATAAAGAATAAATATTCAATAAATCAATTAATTAGTCCAAATGGTTTAGGTAATTATTTTGTTTCTTTACATTCAAATTTCAAATGCGATGTAGATTTAGGTAAAATAAAAATAAAAGACAATACAACTATACCATTATTAAATAAATTTCCTGAAAGGTTTGATTTGCCAGGTATTTATCAGAAAGAAATCATATTTAAAGATAATTTAGGAAAAAATGAATAAAACTACTCTGAACAATCAACATAAATTACTCAATGCTAAAATGGTAGATTTTGCAAATTGGGAAATGCCAATAAGTTACCCTACAGGAATCATAAAGGAAACATTGTTTGTAAGAAATCAAGCAGGAGTATTCGATGTTTCACATATGGGGAGACTAGAAGTTAAAGGTAAAAATGCAAAAAACTTCATTGAAACACTCTTTCCTATAAATGTTGATGAATTACAAAACAATAGCGCAAAATACACTCTGTTAATAACTGATAAGGGTGAAGTTTTGGACGATGCCATAATTTACAAATTTAATGAAAACAAATTTTTAATTATTATTAACGCTTCACGTTCTGAAATTGATATCAAATGGATAAAATCATTTAACTATGAACTGGAAATTAACGACTTGACGAACTCAACTTCAATGTTAGCAGTACAAGGACCAGAAGCATTAAATATTATTAAAAAACTAACAGGTGATTCTATCAATGATCTTAAAAGATATAAATTTAAACAAATTTCAATAGATCACTTTAGTGCTTTTGTTACACGAACGGGATATACAGGTGAGGATGGAGTAGAAATAATTACAAATAATGATAACGTAGAATTTCTTTGGAATAAATTACTTAAAAATAATGTATCCCCATGCGGTTTGGGTTCGAGAGATATTTTGAGACTCGAAGCAGGATTACATCTATATGGCCATGAAATTAATCCATCATCAAATCCAATAGAAATTCGTCTAAAAAGGGTTTTTAAAACTACAACCGATAATTATATTGCTAAAGATTATCTTAGATCAATTATGGGAAATGAGCCAAAAAAAATAATGGTAGGATTAATTATGAAAGATCGAGGGATACCAAGAGAGGATTGTGAAATAGAATTAAATTCGGAGAAAATAGGTTATGTAACTTCGGGAACCCATTCTCCGACAATTAATAAATCAATAGCGATAGGAATTATCAATAAACAATTTGATAATGTAAATAATACAGTTAAAATAAAAATACGTGAAAAAAACTTAGAGGCAAACATAATAAAATTACCTTTTTATAGAAGGAGAAAAAAATAATGGAAATCCCAAATGAATTAAGTTATTCGAAAGATCACGAATGGATCAAAATTGAAGGTAATATAGCTACTATTGGTATTACATATCATGCATCTGATTCTCTTGGAGATGTAGTTTATGTTGATGTTACAACTTTAGGTGATAATTTAAATCAATTTGATAAATTTGGTGAAGTTGAATCAGTTAAGGCAGTATCCGATCTTTATTTACCAATTGGAGGAAAAATTCTGGAGATAAATGAAGAACTAAATAATAACCCTCAATATATAAATGAAGATTGCTACAATAAAGGTTGGATCATAAAATTAGAAGTGAATAACCTTGATGAAATGAAAAATTTACTTAATGCAGAAGAATATAAAAATATTTTAGAATGAATCAAAAAGCATCACCATACATACCAACAACTAATGAAGACCAATCTCAAATGTTAAAAGAAATTGGTGTAAACACCTTTCAGGATTTATTAGATGATCTCCCACAAAATTATCTTTGGCCTAATATAAATTTGAAAGAAATGCTTTCTGAACCAGAATTAACCGAATATTTTAAAGAAACTTCAAAATTAAATAAAGTAGTAAATACTAATACAAGTTTCCTTGGTGCAGGCGCCTATAATCATTATATTCCATCAACTGTACAGGCAATGATACAAAGAGGAGAATTCCTAACCTCGTATACTCCTTATCAACCTGAAGCATCTCAAGGAACCTTGCAGGTGGGATTTGAATTTCAAAGTTTAGTATCACAATTATTCGAAATGGAAGTATGTAACGCAGGTATGTATGATGGTCCAACTGCATTAGCAGAAGGAGCATTGATGGCTTGCAGAATAAAAAACAATGATAAAATTATTGTTCACGAAAGTCTCTCTGAAAGATTTTTGGAAATATTAGAATCTTATACAAAATGGCAAAATATAGATATTCTCAAATTTAGTGAAGTAGATTTTTCTTCAGATATAGAATATGCATGCCTTCTAGTACAATCTCCCAATTATTTAGGTGAAATAGAAGATGTAGAATCTTTATCTAATTTAATTCACAAAAAAAATGGTCTACTTGTTCAACATACTTATCCTACATCTTTAGGTTTATTAAAACCTCCTGGAAAATTAAACGCTGATATATCAACCGCAGAAGGTCAACCTCTTGGAGTCCCTCTATCATTGGGGGGACCGTATATTGGATTATTAACCTGTAAAAAAGAATTTATAAGACAACTTCCAGGAAGAATTATCGGAAAAACTGTTGATGAAAATGGGAAGACTGCTTATGCTCTGACATTACAAACTCGTGAACAACATATAAGAAGAGAACGAGCTACATCAAATATATGTACAAGTACACAGTTAATAGGGCTGATGGTAGCTGTTTATCTTGCAACATTGGGGCCATTAGGTTTGAAAAAAATTTCAGAAATTTGCTATCATAGAGCACATTATTTATCAAATGAAATATCTAAAATCTCGGGATTCAAAATTATATCTAAAAATTTCTTTAATGAATTTGTTGCTGAAGTCCCTATGAATTCCAAAATAATCAATGAATTCCTATTAAAAAATAATATTGAAGGTGGATTAGATGTTTCAAAAAACAAACAAAACCTTTTGATGTTTGCTGTAACTGAGTTAAATACACCTGAAGAACTAAAGAGAACAATAGAAATATTGAAGAAGGTATAAATGTCAAAAAAAGAAATTAAACTTTTAATGGATCAATCAAAAAAAGGAAGAAAATCAATAAATTTACCCGCAATTGGGGTAAAAAAATCTGATTTACCAGATAAAAAATTTTTAAGATCAGAATTAATACTTCCAGAAATATCACAGTTAGATTTAATCAGATATTTTACTAATCTATCTTCTCTAAATTATTCGATAGACACTAATTTCTATCCTTTAGGTTCTTGCACAATGAAATATAATCCAAAAATCAATGAGCAAATAGCAAGTTATGAAGGTTATGCAAAATCACATCCAAACCAAACTGAAGAAAACATACAAGGATCTCTCAAAATCATCTTTGAACTACAACAAGAATTAGGAGAAATTACGGGATTGCCTGGAGTATCATTAGCTCCTCTAGCAGGTGCTCAAGGAGAATATGCAGGATTGTTAATTGCTAGAGAATACCAGAAAATCAACGGAATGAAAGAAAAAACAGTAGCATTAATTCCTGACTCAGCTCACGGCACAAATCCCGCTTCAGCATCTATGGCTGGATTAGAGTCTGTTACAGTTAAAACAACCAAAGAAGGTGATATAGATATTGATGACTTAAGATCAAAAGCAAATGAAAAAACTTCAGTTTTAATGCTGACTTTACCTTCTACTTTAGGATTATTTGAATTAAACATATTAGAAATTACAGACATTATTCATAAAGCAGGAGGCTTAGTCTATGCAGACGGAGCTAACTTAAATGCTCTATTGGGAATAACAAGATTTGGAGATTTAGGGATAGATATTTGCCACTCTAATTTACATAAAACCTTTTCGACACCTCATGGAGGAGGCGGACCAGGTTCGGGTCCAGTAATGGTAACAAAAGAATTATCTAAATATTTACCATCTCCTCATGTAATTAAAGAAAATTCTAAATATAAAATTGTAAGTCCAGAAAATTCTGTAGGTAGAATTAATGGCTTTTTTGGATCTTTCGGAATAATTCTTAGAGCATATGTCTATATAAGAAGTCTTGGCATAGAAGGATTAAAGGAAATTTCTGAGAATGCAATAATTAATGCTAATTACATACAGGAAAAATTAAAAGGACATTACGATTTAACTTCTTCTAGACATTGCATGCATGAAACTGTTTTATCAGCAAACAAACAAAAATTGAATGGAGTAAAAGCTCTTGATATTGCAAAAAAACTACTTGATGAAGGATTCCATGCTCCAACTATGTATTTTCCACTAATTATTGAAGAAGCGTTAATGATTGAGCCAACTGAAACGGAATCGAAAGAAACAATAGATGATTTTATAGAAACAATGATTAAAATAAGTTCATTAGCAACAAATGATCCAGAAAAAATAACTTCAGCTCCAAAAAATCTCCCAGTCGGTAGATTAGATGAAGCACAAGCTGCTAGGAACCCGATTTTAACATGGAAACAATAATATGAAATTTATTATTGGAAGTGATCATTTAGGAAAAGATTTTGCAAAAAAATTACAAGATATATTCTCAAATGGAGAATTTATTGAAGCTTTTACAGAATCAGAACAAAAAAAACATATCGCTGATTCAGAAGTTTTTTTTGGGTTCCCTTCTAAATCACTATTAGAAAATGCCAAAAAATTGAAATGGATTGCTTGCCCAGGAACTGGGATAGATAAGATAGTAAAAAATTGGTCGTTGATTGGTGAAAATATTACCATTACCAATGCTCCATTTGCACATGTAACTCCTATGGCTGAACACGTTGTAGGAATGATGATAAGTTTAGCTCATTCATACAAAAAATTGTTTGATGATCAAAAAAATAAAAAATGGGATGTTGATCAGTGGGAATCAAAAATTGTAGAACTCAAAGGATCTAATGTTTGTATTTATGGTTACGGTGCATTAGGCAGGTCTATTGGAGAAAAATTATCTGCATTTGACATGAACATATATGCCATAGATCCAAAAACAGAACAAATTAAAGGGAAAGAAATTTCTATAACTCCCGTGAATAACTTAAACCAAATACTCTCTAAATGTAATTGGTTAATAATAGCGGCTCCTTTTATTAAGGAAACCGATGATTATATTAAGAAGGAAAATTTACTATTTATGAAAAAGGGGAGTTATATAATCATTATTTCTAGAGGTGGAATAGTTAATGAAAATGATATGTCAGAACTACTAAATTCAAAACATTTAGCTGGAGCAGGAATAGATGCAACAAAGATAGAACCTCTACCTCAAAATTCCCCTTTATGGGATATAGACAACGCAATAATTTCACAACATGCTTCAGCGTTATCTCCAGAAATGTACGAAGAAAGAAGAAAAATTTTTATAAATAATGTTAAAAGATATTTAAATAAACAAAATTTATTATATGTATGTGATCCGAAGAAAGGTTATTAAATGAGTAAATTAAAAATTTCTTTAGTAGGATTAGGTCAGAGAGGAATGGTTCATCTAAAATCATTAGGAAGGTTGTCTGATGAGGATTTAATTGAAATTGCAGCAATTGCTGATCCTTTCGAAGAAAATTTATCTGACGAAAAAATATCAAAAACTTTAAATATTTCAGATGTTTCAAAAATAAAAAAATTTTCTAATACCAAAGATTTAATAAATGATAATCTCTCAGATGGCATAATATTTGCTATGCCCCCAAATCAGCATAATGGAGAAATAGAATTAGCTGCAAAAAAAACTATTGGTATTCTTGCAGAAAAACCTCAATCATTATTTTTGGATGAAATATTAAAACAAAATGATAGTATAAACAATTCAAATACAATTTCCACTGTTGGATTTCAAATGAGATATGATGATGGATATACTGATATAAAAAAATATCTTTCAAATAAATGGACTGCATCAATCACAATGGCTGTATTGGGAGCCGTAGAAGATCATGGAGTTAAACATACCAAAACAGAAACTCTTGGAGGAAGATCTGATAGAATTTGGACTTCTGATAAAAAATGGTCAGGAACTTCTATAGTTGAAAATGGAATACACTATACAGATATTATGAGATATTGGACCAATTCTGATATTAAGTGGGTACAAGCAAATTACACAGAAAGGCCTGAAAATCTTCAAAATCAAGAAGGATCAAATCCCATAGCTTATTCAGTAGTTTATGGATTTGAAAATGGTTGTGTGGCTAATCTATTATACACAAAACCAGCAAGATCTTACTTTTCCGAAAACTATGAATATATAATAACAACCCACTCTACAGTTAAATTTGAAGATGACTATGTCGCTTATGAGTATTTAGATAAAGATTGGCCACCATCAAATAAACCAAATTTAAAAGAATTAAGAAAAGTTATATCTAAAAATCCTAGTAAACAACCTATGATGGAATTTGAAAATACTTACAAAATGATTCGAACATTTGTAGAGGCTATGGATTCAAATGATAAATCAAAATTGCGGTGCAACTATGAAAATTCTATTAACTCTATCGCATCTGTTTTAGCAGCTAATGCATCTAATTTACTGAACGGAGATAAGATCAATATAAATGAATTTATTACATCTGAAAAATTTTCAAAATTTAGATCTAAAGAAAAAAATTTAATTACTGAGTAAGTATGGATAAGTCATGGGTTAGGATAAATGATCTAAATTTTTATTCAATAAAAGTTAGAGGCAAAACCGAATGGAAGTTTATGGAATTTATTTCTGATGACAATATTTCAGGAATTTCAGAAATAACAGACACTCAGTTAAATTCTTCTGTTTCTGAACTAGTAGCAAAATTGTCAAATAAATTTCGTGGTCAAACATTATATGATGAAGAAAATCTACTTGAATATATAAAATATGACGAGCTAAATGCAACAAATAATTTAGTTTTAGCTACAGCTATAAGTGGTATACGTTCAGCTTTCTTAGATTTGTTTTCACGAAGAATGGAAATGAGTTTGAAAAATTTTTTATGTATTAAGTCTAATATTGATTTAAATTTTTCTAACGAAATAGAATTATATGCAAATATAAATAGATCTTTACTCCCTGATAATAATGGTCCTGTTGAAAGAAGTTCAAGAACTTTTGCTAATGAAGCACTTTCTGCCATAAAAAGAGGGTTCAAAACAGTAAAATGTGCACCTTTTGATGAATGTAAAGCACCATTCAACACGCAAAATAGTTTGCCTTCAGAAGCCATCGTTGGCTTGGAAAGACTTTCAGGCATATCTGATGTTATTTCCAATAAAACTAAATTATTCGTTGATTGTCATTCTAGATTTGATTTAGATTCCAGTTTTTATGTTCATGATGAATTGGTAAAGAGAAATGTATCATGGTTTGAAGAGCCTATGGATCCTGAAATGTTTCCAGAAGAAACAAAAAAAATTAAATCATATTCAAAAATACCTTTAGCAGGAGCTGAAATGGCTTATGGAAATGAAATTATGCAAAGATTAATTCGTGAAAATATTTTAGATATTGTGATGCCAGATGTAAAATTTTGTGGGGGCCCTACTGAAGTAATAAATTTATATAAAGCATTAAGTAATGGTAAAAAAGCTATTTCTATGCATTGCCCTTCTGGTCCAATATCATTGCTCACTTCGGCACATGTAACATCTGCAATTCAAGCACACTTGCCACTTGAGCATGCCATTGATGAAGTAGAATGGAGAAAAGAATTATTATTGCCAAGTGAATCTATTAATAATGGAAACTACATTCTGAGTGATAACCATGGATTAGGTTCAACTTTAGACAAGGCTTATATAAATTTCAATGGAAATATATGGAAAGAATAATAAAAAAAGATCCTTTGTCAAAAAAGGAAATAAAAGGAATCATTGATTTCCCAAAAATAAAATTAATACATACTTCTTCTTCAATTGAAATTCTTGAAGATAAAAAAATATTTTCGAATCTAAAAATATTTTTTAAAGATGAAAATCAAGTAAATTATAATACAAGTGGTACTGAATTAAGAAAATTAGAATACATTTTAGGAGATATAAATAAAAAAGAATTTAACGATATTATTTATTTGAGTAAAAATAATGTTAATATGTCTACAACTTTAACGTCTTTATGTTCAAAACATAATTTAAAAATAGAAATAGTTGAAACAAATAGTGATCTAAATGATTCCAATTACATTGTTTCTAAATTATATGGGGCAAAAGTGCATAAATCCCCTGAAGAATATTCAAAACAATTAATTAATAAAATTACTAAAGATAAGCAAAAAGATCTCATTAAAACTTATGTAATTCATGAACAATCAATATTCAATTTAGCAGGAATATTAGCTTACATAAATTATGGTATAGAAATAGAAGAACAAGTAAAAAAATTAGGTTTAAAATCTCCAAACTTTTGGTCTGCAGAAACTGACACTATTCTAGGTTTATATCTATATGCTGAGCTAAGAAAATTAAAGTGGAATTTTACATATACTTCTTCAAGCATTAAATATAAAGATATCAAAACAAAGATATTAAGTGCATTGAAACATCTAAAAATAAATTTGGATTTTGATCTTTCTAATATAAACATTATCAAAGAAAATAAAGAAATAAATATAAAAGAAAAATATAAGAAAATACTTATTTTATTCGCAAATACTAAAGGACTGTTATTAGATATGAATTCTTCCGTCAAATCGATGTTCTACTTAATAGAAAAGATAAAAAATAATCAAATTGAAAAAAATGAAGAAATAGTTTTTATAAATTCTGGCAATTTCATAGAAATTTTTTCGGATAAAGATATTTTATTAAAATGAATACGTCAAAAATTTTAAAAAAATATAAAACGATACCTAAATGCAATTTATTAAATGATATAACTCCTCTTCAAAATTTAGATAAAATAGCTAGACAATTTGATTTGAAAAATTTATATGTAAAAAGAGATGATCATGCAAATTTTTTAGGAGGTGAAGAGGTAAGATTTTACGAATATTTTTTACCTTATATAAAATCGAATGGTTATAACACCATACTAAATGTTAATGATTATCATTCAAATGATGGAATTGTAGGATCAATGATATCTAAAAAATATAATTTAAATTATTTTCTTATCACTACAAATGCCGCACATAAACATTCTTCAGGAAATCTACTAATTTGTAAGCTTTTTTCGAATGAGGTTCATGCATTAGATGAATTTTGGTCATCGAATATTGATACTTACACAAAACGTGTTGAATTAGATTTAAAAAAGAATAATTTTAATCCTATTTTGATTCACAAAAACGAGGAAATAATATTTTTAAAATCACTGGCGTATATTAATGCAGGTATAGAACTTAAAGCTCAATTTGAGGCAAAAAAAATAAAAAACCCATATATTCTCTGTACCTTAAATGAATCATTAGTTGGTCTTTTATTGGCATCAAAGCTTTTCAATTTCGATTGGAAATTTATAGGAATTCAAATTGAATCAAACATTAATCTTGAAAAAATGATGAAAATTATAGAAACAAAAAGTAAAGAACTATTTAATATAGATGTTATTTTATCAGATAAAGATTTCGAAGAAAAATGTGATGTTTCTAACGATTATGGTGTTCTTTCAGAAAAAAATAAACAGGCAATACGTTTAGCTAGTGAAAAAGAAAATATATTATTCAATCCTTCAAATGATTGCAAAACTCTATCTTATGTTATTGAAAATGCGAAAAAATTATCTGATAAAAATTTGATCATTATAAATACTGGTACTAATGTTTCAATATACAATTATTTACAAAATTTAAACTTATAAACTTAGTTTTTTCTTAGTTTTTTTAGATGAATAGATAATATAGCCAATTCCAGCTAAAAATATAAATTGTATAGATATGAATCCCAGTCCAAATTTTGAAGAATTTCTATTTCTATCAATAATGTTTATTTGTTCTGATATAACTATTGATTTTTCTTCATTTTCAATAATAAAATCAAAAACCCATTTTCCTGATCTTTCAAGCTGAAATTTTGCTTGATAGTTACCTGGAATATCCGAAGAACTTAAACCTGGAGAATATAGTTTTTCATAATCAAAAAGTGGAGTTGCATAAATATCTACCTTTAAATCTTCAATTGGTTTCTTTAATACAGTGTCAGTAATTTTAATAGAAAAAATAACTTGTCCTACTGATATTTTTTGTGGAGAAACAAAAATGTCAATCTGAATATCTCCACTTTCTTTTTGGTGAAATAATTCGTATGAAGAATATCCCTCCCCTTGAGCAGCTAAATTCATAGGAGAAAATAGAAATAATGTAAACAAAGATATAAAAAAGATTTTTTTAAAAAAAACTAAATTCATGCTATCTTTTTATTCTACCTGATACATCTCCACTAGCTACACCATTTATTTCATCAATCGTGGATAAATTAAAATCACCGTGAAAAGTATGGGCTAGTGCTGATGCTGCAATAGCAAAATCAACAGTATATTGAGCTTCCAATCCTTTAATGATGCCATAAATAAGTCCCGCAGAAAAAGCATCACCTGCGCCAACTCTATCGACAATTTGTATTTGATATTTCTTGGATTTATAAATTTTATCATTGGAAAAAAACAAACCTGACCAATCGTTATGATCAGCTGAAAAGCTCTCACGTAAGGATAATCCCAAAAACTGTAATGAAAATTTTTGAGATAAAGTTATTAATAATTCTTCATATGATTTATCACTATCATTTTTAGCCCCAATGCCTAACATTATTTCTGGATCCATTTTACCACCAATTAAAATATCAACATATTCCATCAAAGGAATCATTGTTTTCTGTGCTTCAGACGGAGACCATAAATTTGATCGAAAATTCAAATCACATGAAATTAGGATTTGTTTTTCTTTTGCTTTTTTTACAGCATATTCAGTTAATTCTTTTGCGCTCTTCGAAAGTGAAGGTGAAATACCTGAAAAATGAAAAATAGTGCAGTTTTCAAATATTTTATCCCAATCAAATTGATTTGGTGTAATTTTTGAAAATGAAGAATTTTGTCTATCATACACTATGTCTGAAGGTCTCATAGAAGCACCATTTTCTAAATAATATACTCCTAATCTATCTTCTGTTTTACAAACATAATCCATATTAACTCCAAATTGTCTTATGTAATTTATACACGATTGACCAATAGGGTTATCTGGCACAGAAGAAACGAAATAAGTATCTAAATTAAAATGAGATAGAGAAACGGCCACATTGCATTCTGAACCAGCATATGTAAGCTCAAAGTTTTTAGCTTGAGTAAATCTTTCTTTATTAATCGTAGTTAAACGTAATAATATTTCTCCAAATGTAACTATTTTAGTCATACATTAAAAATATCATACAAATACAATTAATAAATATTTATTCATTTGAAAATCTACTTATGTCCATATCAAGAGACCAAAGGAAATATTTGGATAAAAAAGGAACTTCTTTAGCTTTTTTATTTTCATTGTTATGGTCCGGCAACCCTATTTCAATAAAAGTAGGGTTGGAAGATGCTCCAGCTTTAAGATTGGGATGGATGAGATTCCTATTAGGGGGTTTAGTCGCCATTATTTGGGCAATCTATACTAAGCAAAATATAAAACTTAATAAAACTGACTTACTGCCTTTATGTGGAGTGGGCTTATTATTTGCAATACAATTAAGTTTTATGAATATTGGTCAATCTTATACATCAGCTGGACACGGAGTAATTGTGATATCCACGTTCCCCTTATGGGCATCGGTTTTTTCACATATTTTTATCCCTAAAGATAAATTAAACAAAACAAGATTAATCGGCATGATAATCGCATATTTAGGTATAGTTGTCTTGTTTTGGGATTCTATAATTGGAACTGTAAATGACTATATGTTTGGAGATTTATTAATGCTTTGTTCAGCATTATTATTGGGAGCAAGACAAATATATATTTCACAAATTGCACAAGGAATTGAGCAAATCAATATACTTTTATCTCAAGCAATTATAGGTATTATTTCTTTTCTGATATTCTCAATCATATTTGAAAAAGAGGTATTTATTTTCAGTTATAGTTTATTATTAGCCTTAATTTATCAAGGAATAATTATTGCTGGATTTGGGTTCATTGGTCAAACTTGGCTTTTAAAAAATTATCTACCCTCACGTGTAACTTTAATTTCAATTTCTCAACCTATATTTGGAGTGATTTTGGCATGGATTATATTAAATGAAAAACCGGGATTAGAACTTATTGCAGCAACTTTTTTTGTAGTGATTGGTTCATATTATTCTTTACAAAAAAAAGAATAAGCTCTCTCATTTGAATTATTAAAGTTTTTTCCCAATAATACTTTTAGAGATCAAATTATCAATCTTAGAGTTTTTATAACCAATAGATATAAGGACTTCTGCAGTATTTTCTCCAAGCATTGGTGCTGATTTAAGTTCAACTTCTCCTGTTGAAATTTTAAAAATAGGACCTGAAGATCTAATCTTTTTACCAGTATTATGCTTTAAATTTACAATATAATTATTTTCTATTGCCTGTTCATTATCAACTAATTCCTCAGTAAACTGCATAGGTTCACATGGAATGTCATGAGATCTCAAATATTCTATCCATTCATTAGTCTTTTTCTCTAAAAATTTTTCTTCCATTTTCTTTTCAAAATTTTTACCTATTTTAAATAATTCTTCTTGTGAAAATTTTTTTTCAGTATTAAATCTTACATCTTCTATACCAAATAAATTAGCTACTCTTTTTCGGGCATGAATGGCTAGACAACCTAATGCTAAGGCAGTATCTCTAGTCTTATATGCCCTATAATATTGAGCAATTTGAGGAGCTCCTCTTAGATTAGAATATTCATTATGGATTTCTTCATAAGAATCATTGTTTTTATTATTTGATTTTAACCATTTCTGCGCACCACTTAAATCATTCTCTACTTCTACAACTTGCATTGCTTGCATTGAAATTGCATTTGCCAATAAGCTAGTTTGCAACAACAATCCTTTACCTGTAGCCCTTGCTTGATATATTCCAGAAACAACTCCTAAAGCCAATGCATAACCTGTGGAATAATCTACATAAGAAGAAGAATTAACCGCACTAGGAGCACCGTGATATATTTTATGTTCAGTGGACATTATTCCAGTATAAGCTTGCATAATAAGATCAAATCCTGGCTCAGTTGCTTTTGGACCTAAAGGACCATATGCAGTAGTTTCGCAATAAACTAATTTTGGGTTCACTTTTGAAAGCGACTTCCAATCATATTTTAATTTCTTTGAAGTAGAAGGTCTATTATTTGAAATTACTGCATCAGCTTTAGCAATAATGTCATGGCAAACTTTTTGTCCTTGTTTACTTTTCAAATTTATACAAACACTTTTTTTTCCTCTGTTTATTGCTATGAATGTTCTACTTTCTGCAGGAGGATCAGAAGGAGAAGAGTGTCTCCAGGGCTCTCCCATAGGAGGTTCAATTTTTATTACTGTAGCCCCTAAATCAGTTAAAAGTTGTCCTCCTGTTGGACCAGCTACAAAATTTCCAAATTCTACAACAACTAATCCTTCAAGTGGCCCATTCGAAACTGTTTTCAATACATCCTCTATTATTCATTTTTTAGAATTATACTAAAAAATTAATTAGAATCCATTTTTTTTGAAACAATTTCCATGTCTTTATCTCCTCTTCCAGAAAGTAAAAACAGAATGTTTTGATTTTTTGGAATTTCTTTACACCAATCAATTAAAAAGCCCAAAGCATGTGCTGGTTCTAAAGCAGGAATAATTCCTTCAGTTACAGATAAAAGCTTGAAACCTTTAAGAGCCGTATCATCGGAAGCAGAATAATATTTTGCTCTTTCTATATCTTTTAAATAAGAATGTTCTGGACCTACTCCTGGGTAATCTAATCCTGCTGAAATTGAATGAGCTTCTAATATTTGTCCATAAACATCTTGCAAAACATAGCTCATAGAACCATGTAAGACCCCTATAGAGCCTTTAGTAAGAGTTGCTGCATGTTTATCAGTGTTTAAACCTTTGCCACTAGCCTCTACTCCTATTAGAGATACCTTCTCATCATCAATAAAACCAGAAAATATTCCAATAGCATTTGAGCCTCCTCCAACACAAGCGATAACGTAATCTGGTAAAGAGCCTGTTTTCTCTAAAATTTGTTTCCTTGATTCTATTCCAATTACTGATTGAAATTCTCTAACAATATATGGGTATGGATGAGGTCCAACTGCACTGCCAATAATATAATAAGTTGTTTCTACATTAGTAACCCAATCTCTTATAGCTTCATTAACAGCATCTTTTAAAGTTTTTGAGCCTGATGTGACTGGAATCACTTTTGCTCCAAGCATTTCCATTCTATAAATATTTGGAGCCTGTCTTTTTATATCTTCTGATCCCATATAAACAATACACTCCAAATTAAGCATCGCACAAGCTGTTGCAGTTGCGACTCCATGTTGTCCTGCTCCAGTTTCAGCTATTATTCTTTTTTTTCCTATTCTTTTAGCTAATAATGCTTGTCCTATAGCATTATTGATTTTATGAGCGCCAGTGTGAGCTAAATCTTCTCGCTTTATCCACAAGTTTTGACTAATCTGAAGAGATAAATTTTTTGCATAATAAAGTGGGGTTGGACGCCCAATAAAATCGTTTTGTAAATTGGTCAATTCTTCCCAAAAAGTTTCATCTTTTAAGATTTTATTGAATTCTAATTCAATTTCTTCAAGGGATGAAGTAAGCGTTTCAGGAACAAATTTTCCACCAAATTTACCAAATCTTCCATTTTTATCAGGTTTTTCCATATTTAATTTTTTTATCTCCAAGTATTATATTGTTCAATTAAAATTCTTCATATTAATAGCATATCAACAACAATGAAATCAATCTAATATATTTAAAAACCTTAATAGATTATTAAGAACGTCTATTGCTCGATAATTATCTAAAACTTTCCAAACATGCAAAATATATTCATGAATCATCTTGAGTACAAAGGCAATAAGCAATGTTAAATATATTTTTTTCTTAGTTATTTCAATTTTTTTATAATGTAAAAATGCTATACCAATGAACCAGAATTCAAAAAGATTAGGAAATATAAACAAAACCATCCTGTCTTGAAAAACTTCAAAAAGAATAAAGCCTATAATTCTAAAAACAAAAAGCCCTATACTTATATTTCTTATTAATAATTTCCATCTTAATGAAATAATTAGAAAATATGAAATATAAAACAAATCTAAAAACTTATCTAAGAATTGATAATTTCTAACACCTCCAAAAGTAAGAAGGTTCATCAAAAATAGATCTGCAAAGTCTATCAATATTACTAATATAGCGCCAAAAAAATTGTACTTAAATACTATTAACGATAAAACTATCCTAAATATTGAAATTATTATTTCTTCAAGAGTCATTACTAAGTTATTTTATATTAATTTTAATAAATAAAAAGTAATAATTATTTTTTACTGTTAACATCCTTGTGATCTGAATGGTCAGAGTCTTCATCTGTGTGAATTGAATGTGAATGTTGACCGTGATCATTATCAATGTATTCATGAGCTATTGTTCCAACTGTAAATCCAATACCCAATCCTATAAATAACATAATTGTTTGTAACCCCAATCTAGATGTTTCAGTTCTATGAATAGAAGGAATTATGTCGCTTAAAGCTATATAAATAAGAAATCCTCCTATTCCCGCATAGAGGTATCCCATTGGTAAATCTATTGAATTACCAAATTGGTATGCTACTAGAGCAGCAGCGATTGTAACTAAAGAAGCAAAAACATTCCTTATTATTGTTTGTTTTTTTGTAAATCCACTTCGTATTTGGACACCGAATTCACCTACTTCTTGAGGTAAATCATGAGCAGCTAATGCAATCGCTGCAATAATTCCCGTTCCAGGACTTACGAGGAATGCTCCACCCAGAGCAATTCCATCAACAAAATTATGAAAAGCATCACCAGTCAAAAATAACCAGCCTTGGGCTTTATTCGTAGAATTAGAATCTTCTTCATGGTGATGGTGAAAACCACCTGAAATTTTTTCGAAAAGAAAAAAAATCATAATCCCGATTATTGAGCTAGTAATAGCTGTAGTAGGAGATAAACCTTCTTCTATGGCATGGGGAACTAGATCTCTAAATGCAATTAACAAAACACCTGCAGCAAGAGGGGTTCCATAAAATGCTATAAGTTTAGTCCATTTATCTTTAGCAATTAGAATCAATGCTAAAGATAAAGACAAAATAGATGAAATAGCAGCAACAATTATTAAAATAAATAGATTATCCAACAAATTTTCTTTCTATATTAAAATATATTTTTAAATGATACATTATATCATTTTTTAAATCAAACGATTTTAAAGAAAAAATATAATAAAATAACAATATGAAAAACAAAAATTTTTTTTTAGCAATAGACCAGGGTACCACTTCAACACGCTCTATAATTTTCAATGAAAAATTCAAGGTAATTGCGAACGAGAGGATTCAAAATAAAGAATTTTATCCTGAAATGGGGTGGGTTGAACAAGATCCAAATGAAATTTTACAAGCTACAATAAATTCAATTAAACGTTCAGTAAATAAAATCAATGTATCTTTTTCTGAAATAAATTGCATAGGAATTACTAATCAACGAGAGTCAATAGTATGTTGGGACAGTATTACAGGTAAAAGTTTATATAATTCAATTAGTTGGCAATGTCTTAGAGGTGATACATTATGTCAAAATATTAAAGGTACAGACTTTGAAAATTATGTTAATACTGTAACTGGATTAAAAATAGATCCTTATTTTTCATCGACAAAAATTAGTTGGATATTAAAAAACTCTCCTGATGTAAAAAATGCACTTAATAATGATAGATTAAAGGTTGGAACAATTGATTCATGGTTAATGTTTAGTTTATTAAATAATAATCCTCATCTAACTGATGTTAGTAATGCGTCCAGAACTGGCTTGCTTAACACTAAAACGTTAAATTGGGACAAAAAAATTCTTTCATATTTTGATATCCCTATTGGAATTTTACCGAAAATTGTCCCCTCTAATTATAATTTTGGAACCACTAATAAAGAAATTTTTGATTTTGAAATACCTGTCACAGCAGTTTTAGGAGATCAACACGCCTCATTGTATGGTCATTCTTCTAACAATGAAAATGAAATTAAATGTACTTATGGTACAGGTGCTTTTATATTGTTAAATACCTTAAATAAACGTTATTCATACCAAAATGATTTTCTCTCTACCGTTGCTTGGCAAAAAGATAAAGAAATTTTTTATGCATTAGAAGGAAGTGTTTTTTCAGCTGGATCAATAATTGAATGGCTGAAAAATATAGGAATAATAAAAAATGTTCATAATATGCAATTTCAAGATTTTTCACCAAAAAATAACGAAAATTTATTCTTCATTCCTGCTCTTAATGGTTTAGGGGCACCATTTTGGAATTCAAAAATAAAAGCAAGTATAGAAGGTGTGAATTTTGCTTCTAGTTCAGAAAGTATTATTAAGGCGGGATTAGAGTCAGTTGCTTTTTCTACTAAAGCTGTCATAGATTCTATTAGTAATAAAACAAAAATTAATTTTAAAACTCTAAAGGTTGATGGAGGTTTAACTAATAATAATTTTTTAATGCAATTTCAAGCCGACTTATTAGGAATACCAATTTTAGTATCTAAAAATACTGAAATAACATCCCTAGGCGTAGCTAAACTTGCATCAGAAAAAATTATGAAAAAATCAGAATTTTATAATAATTATAAAAAATATACACCAAATAAAAAAAATGTGAAATTACTAAGAAATAAATATAAAATATGGATGGATAAAGTAAGAAACAACATTTCTATTATGGAGGAATAATAATGTATCTAGGAACACAGGTTGCACCAAGAAATATATCGGATTTAGAAGTTTGGTCACAATTGGGAGTAAATAATGTTTGCGCTGACCCGTTCATCTCTAACAATGATGGAACTTTCAAAGGAACAAATCCACATCATTGGACTTTGAGTGATTTAGAAAAACATAAAGAAATTATAAATTCAAAAGGGTTAACTCTAGATATGGTTCAAATTCCTTTATCTTCTACTCCTATAGAAAAATCCCAAAGTCCAAATATCATGTTGGGAAAATCTCCAGAAAGAGATCAAGAAATAGAGTCCATTCAAAATATTATTAGAATGTGTTCACAAGTAGGTATTCCTGCAGTTAAATATAATATGAACATAATAGGAATTCCCAGGTCTGAGAGTGAAAGAGGTAGAGGTAATTCAATTAACTCTACTTTTCGATGGGAAAAAATGGATAAAAATAAACCTCCTAATATCTCAGGAAAAGTTGATGTTGATACCAATTGGGAAAGGATAGACTATTTTCTGGAAAAAATAGTTCCTGTAGCTGAAGAATATAAAATTAGACTCGCTTGTCATCCTCATGATCCCTATACTCCTGATGGATATATGGGAGTAAATAGGGTTTTAGGAACAATTGAAGGATTGAAAAAATATATCCAACTACACGAAAGCCCTTATCATGGTTTGAATTTTTGCCAAGGGACCGTTACCGAAATGTTAGATGATCCAGGAAAAGAAATATTTGATATTATTAGGTATTTTGGACATCGAAAGAAAATATTTAATGTTCATTTTAGAAATATTTTGGGGAAAAAACTTGATTTCATGGAAGTATTTCCTGACGAAGGTTCTATAGATATGATTGAAGCAATTAAAACTTACCAAGAAGTTGGGTATGAATATATGGTTATGCCCGACCACGTTCCAACAATTTCTGGTGAAAATTCATCTGGAGTAGCGTTCGCATACTGTTATGGGTACATCACAGCAGCGTTACAGGGAATAAAGGAGAAAAGAGATATTCCATGGGTGAGAAAGAATTAGATTATTTTGATACATTATATCTTAATTAATTGTCAAATAAAGAAGTATATTTGATATATAATATCGTTATTAACAGGTATGCTTATGTTCTTTGTTCTAACAATTCTGGCATCAGATCGCTCCAACAAGTCAGTTGATCGTATGCAAAAGCCAATTGAAGTAGTGAGATGTCATCGTGAAGTGCACCTGTGAGCATTGCTCCAACGGGAATATCACTTTCGCCAAATCCTGCAGGAACGTTCATTGAAGGGTGCCCGCTTATATTAAATGGAGCAGTAAAGCATGCATTTACTCCTCGTGAATGCTCATGAGGTAGTCGTGATCGCTCAGCTGTTGCAAAAGGTGAAGTGGGAGTAGCTATAGCCTTAAGATTGTTTTTTGAAAGCATATCAGAAAAGTAAATTTTGAACGCCCGACCGATTTCTGCAGCATTGAGCATATCTTTTGCAGATAAGAAAGCTCCCTGAAGTAAATAAATACGGGTAATTTTACCATAATCTTCCCAATTTGATTTCAATGTTTTTTGATGTCGTTGATAAGCTTCAGAATTTAGTACTATAAAGTTTGCTGATCGAGCCTCTAGCATCCCACGAAGATCTATCTCCACTAATTCACATCCCAAATCTTCGAGTGTGTGTAAAAAGGTGTCATATGCTTGTTTAACTTCTAATTCATTCGGTGCAGAGGTTACGAATTTATAGGGAACTCCAATTCTCCAACCAGAAATGTCTGTTTCAATCATATTTGTATATTTTGGTACTTCTTGGGGCCAACTCATATCATCTTTAGGTTCATATCCAGCCATAACTTCTAGCATTATGGCCATATCAAGGGCAGTTCTACATAACGGAGATATCTCACTATGTTGATTGTGATCCATACCAAATCTACTAACAAGTCCATGTGTAGGTTTAATGCTATATAAATTATTTGCTCCTGCAGGTAGTCTTGCGCTTCCACCTCCATCTGTACCTAATGAAGCTCCAACCATTCTAGCCGTTGTTGCTGCTCCTGATCCACTGCTAGAACCTACTGACATTCGATCAATATTCCAAGGTGACCATGGAGGTGGAGTTAGATCCACTTCTGATGGTCGCGACCAACCAAATTCATTTAAATTAGTCTTACCTATGATGATAGCTCCAGCATTCCGTAATCTTTTAATTACAGATGCATCATCTTTGGGAATCCATTTTTCTAATAATCGAGAATTATTAGTTGTTTTCAAGTTCCTTGTCGGTATAGAGTCTTTTATTCCCAAAATTACCCCTGCAAGAGGTCCTAGAGTTTTTCCTTTTGACCGTAATAGATCTAGTTTTTTTGCTTGTTCTAAGGCTCCTTTAGAATCAACAGTTATAAAAGAATTTAACTTAGGATTATGGGAATTGATCACATTAAGATGAGCATTTACATTTTCTACTGCAGATACCGATCCATTATGAACTAATTTTACTTGTTCACTTAAAGGTAAAAATTGAAGTGATTCAACCATTGTTTTCACCTTCAACATTTGATGACATTTTTGAAAAATCAATCTCACTATCAAAAGGCTGAATCAAACTTTCAATTAGTTCTGTTGAAATGGTTAATGATTTTAAAAGTTCATTTAGTTGATCAATATCTTCTTTAGTAGCAGGTGCTATACTTCTAACTTTTTGAACAAATTTTTCATCATCTGTAAAATCCATAATGGACAATATTTCTTATTTTATATTTTTAATTATGGAGCTGGTTGAATCAACTCTATTCTTATTCCGCCTGGTGCACCAATAAAACCTATTTTTCTTCCATCAGGTTGCGGTAAAGGACCTTCTTTGTGAACAGCTCCTATTGATACTAAACGTTCAATATCCGCTTCTATGTCATCCGTATCAAAACCAAAGTGTTCTAAACCATAATGTGCATCATCATCGGCTGGTCCAAGTGTTTCATTAGTCCTTTCACTTGAAATATTTATATTCAGTCCACCTTCAGTTTGGGTAATAATAAAAGTATCTCCAACTGGCCTTACTGTTTCAGAAATGATTTTAACATTGAATGCTTTTACAAACCATTCGGCAGTTATCTTTGGCTCTTTTGACTTTAAATGAATGTGATTTACGTTGTAAGGCATTGGAATCTCCTTTTTTAATTTTGTGATAAATTATCTTGCTTAATTGATTTTATAATATCTACGGTATACGGTCCTGAATTTTTATATGAAATTTCTATTTTATTGTTACCAAATATTTCTATTTCTCTTTCACCATCTAACGCTATTGTTCCAGAAAAATTTTTTATTTTAATTATCTCATCAGGATTCATATGAGACCATTTTTTAACTTTCAATATAGGTATGAGCCCTGGGGCTATTGGTGCATAAATCTTTTTTCCTTGTTGGCCAAAAGTTATCCTCATACCTTTGTTTGGATTTGCTGATAGAACCCTTGATCCTATTGAAGAAAGACCAATGCTTAAAGGTGAAGATTTTGTAAGAAACAATTCTTCTAACATTTCAGGATCCCATATTGCTTTTGAACCCACAAAATTTTGTTTACTAAATGCTAGGTCTATTAAAGCAATATCTTCCTCGTTTTCATCAACTGTCACATTAATATATGGGTTTCTTATTAAATAATTTTTTTTCCCTCTTAGTAAATTCACATAAAAACCTGTAGCTATTCCAGCTATAGTGGGATCGATCATTAATGGGAAAGCATTATTTGTCCCGGTAGAAATAGGTATCAAGGGTATCTCATTGATTTTTTTTGCTACTAATCTATTGGTTCCATCTCCGCCTAAAACCAAAACACAGTCACACTTAATATCATTTAATAAACTTGCGGCAATTAAGGTTTGTTCTGGACCATCATAAAATTTTGTATCTAAATAACTAATATTTATCTGATCTCTATAATTTTCAATTGCTGGCTTACACAGTCCTGATTTATCGGGCATAAAGTAAAAATCTCTTACCCCTTTTGATACCAAACCAGAAATAAATCTACTAATGATATTTGCTTTTTCCTGATTTGATATGATTCTACCAGAGGCGACCAATCTCCTAATGTCTTTTCCAGCGGATGGATTTGCTATTACACCTATTTTTGCCAAATCTCTAAATACTTTCGATGTTATTTATTAGGGTTTCTAAAAAGCTTGCAGCAGGAACACCGTCTATTGCACGGTGATCAAAAGTTAAGGATAAATAAATCATATTTCTTACTGCTGCCTTTCCTTCATTTATGTAAACCTCCTCTTCAATTTTACCCAGTCCTAAAATTGCTATTTCAGGGGGATTAATAATGGGATTAAAATTTTCTACGTTGTAAGAAGTTAAATTAGTTATAGAAAAGGTTGAACCAGATATTTCATGAGGCAACAATTGCTTATTTTTTATTTTTTTAGAAAATTCTCTGATTTCTTTAGAGATTTCCAATTCATTTTTATCTTGTGAATTATTAATTACAGGAACCAATAGCCCTCCTTCAACTGCCATTGCAATTCCTATATTTATATTATTCCAAATATATAAATCATCATTTTTATAATGAGAATTGATTATGCTATGTTTTTCTAAACTATTTGAGACTATTTTAACCATTAAGTCATTTAGTTGCGGTCTAATTCTATGTTGTCTCCATTCAGATAATAAAGATTTTTGCTTGGCTAATAAATTATCTACACAAGCCTTCGAGTTAAGTGTTACTTGAGGGTTCTGTGCACTTTCATACATCCTTTTAGCAATAATTTGTCTTATTCCGGTACTTTTTATTATTTCTTTGGCATCCAACATATTTGTTGTGTTTGTTGATATTTCGGAATCTTTAGAATCATTAAACTCTGTTACATCATTTTCTGTAATTCTTCCAGACGGACCTGTTCCAGTGATTAGATTTATATCAACATTAAGTTTTTTCGCTAAATTTCTTGCTCGAGGTGTAGCCAGTATTTTTTTTGAACTAATTTGTTGTTCAGATTGTATCTCAGAGTTATTGTCCTCTTTTTGTTCAATTTTAGTTACTGGAAAATCTTCAATTTTTTCTCCTTCTAATAATATAAGTCCTAAAACAGCTCCAACTGGTACCAATACACCTTCTTCTACATCTATTCTTCCTAAAATACCATCTTCGATTGCTTCAACAGCTGAACTAACTTTGGTTGATTCTATTTCAACCAATGGTTCATCTTTAGTTATTTTCTCACCAACAGTTTTTAGCCATTTAACTACCGTTCCGTCATTCATATTCATCCCCCATTGGGGAAGTTTAATTTCTATGGGCATAGCTATCCTCTTCTTTGGTTAATTGGTTGGATAATTCTGTAAAATTCTTAACAATTAAGTCAGGCTTTAACATTTCATGGCATTCTTCGTAAGGTAATTCATATCTATTAACATATACTGCTTTCATTCCACAACTTTTAGCTCCTAATGTATCAAAAGAATTTGCAGAAACCATCATTATTTCAGAAAGTTCATACCCTGTTATTAAAGATGTTTTCCTATAAACACCCGAATGAGGCTTAAATGCTCCTACTTCTTCTACAGAAATAATATTATCAAAGTTGAATTTAATTCTTTTTTGAGCCAAATGTCTTAAAAATTTATCTTCCCCATTTGATAACGCAATAAGTTTATATTTAGTTGACAATGAATTTAAAGCATCTAAAACTTCTGAAAAAGGAATTAAATTTTGCCAATTCTCATCCCACAGACTTAACTCTAAATCATTTGGCTCCATATTAAATTTCCTAGCAGTATATTTAAATCCATTTTTAACAGTTTTCAAATATCCACTATGACCTAGATCTAAAATGTTATCTTGATATTGCTCTATTCTTTGTCTGTGTCTTAAGAAAGCCCAAAATTCTTCGGGAGTTATTTTTGAATTATTATTATTAATAATATTTTTTATTGAGCCCTTTGTACTTTTTTCTAAATCCAGAACTGTTCCAAAAAGATCAAAAGTAAGTGCTTTTATCATAAATTTATTCCAACGTGCTTTTTACAGCGAAATTTATTTTATCTAAGTTAGGATATACAAGTTTTTCTAAACTAGGGGAGTATGGAATATGCACCTGTTCGGATGCAACTTTTACAATTGGAGATTGTAAAGACCAAAACCCTTCTTCAGCAACGATTGAAGAGATTTCAGAAGCAGCTGAACACACTTTATGAGCAGGATCTACAACTACCAACCTCCCTGTTTTTTCAACAGAATTTAATATAGTTTCCTTATCAAGAGGAACCAAAGTTCTAGGATTTATAACTTCGCACGAAATTCCTTCGTTTTCAAGGTTATTAGCCGCTTCTAATGAAAGCTTTACGGAACCTGCAATCCCCACGATAGTGCAATCATTCCCTTCTTTTACTATTTCAGCTTTTCCAAAAGGAATATCTACATCTGAAACCTCTCCTCTTGTCCCAGATAAATTCGTATCTTCAAATATTATTACTGGATCATCGTCCCTTATTGCAGTTTTCAATAATCCTTTTGCATCTGATGAATTCGCAGGAACTACAATTTTTATTCCTGGCATATTCATAAACATTGGATAAGAACGATCTGAGTGATGAGCCGCAGATCCTCCTCCATACGCCATAGAGGCTCTATAAACAACGGGCAAATTTGCTTGACCACCAAACATATATCTCATTTTTGCAGCCTGTGAAATCAATTGATCCATAGCAACCCACATAAAACTTGTTACCGTCTCAACAATTGGACGCATCCCAACAAGAGAGGCTCCTATAGCTGCACCAAAAAAACCATTTTCAGATAAAGGGGTATCCAAAACTCTATCTTCCCCAAATTCTTTGAATAAATTCGCAGTTGTTCCATATACAGATAACCTTATATCTTCACCCATAATAAAGACATTAGGGTCTCTTCTCATCTCCTCAGCTATTGCTTCATTTATAGCTTCAGCAAAAATTTTCTCTGTCATTATTTCCTCCGATAATTTATGGTTTAGGTATGGGGTTTGCCCACATGCCATCAAACAAATCTTCTGGCTCAGGAAACTTACTATCACGAGCAAAATTCACGGCTTCTTCGATTTCTTCAATAGAATTTTTTTCTATTTCTTTACACTCTGATTCAGAAAGTGTTCCTCTTTCAATTAATTTTTTAGTATGAATATCTATAGGATCTCTTTCTCTCCATTTATCAATTTCTTCTTTTGTTCTGTATTCACCTCTTGTAACCCTTCCTAAACCAAGAGAGTGGTCTTCAAATCTGTAGGTTAAGCCTTCAATCAAAGTGGGGCCTTCTCCATTTCTTGCTCTTTTTACAGCTTCTGCAGTTGCTTCATACATCGCCTCTGCATTTTGCCCATCGACTAAAATCCCTGGCATATTATAGGCAGGAGCTCTATCAGACACATTATCAACCGCAACTGAATCTTGGTATGAGGTTGTAATTGCAAATTGATTGTTTTCACATACAAAAATAACAGGCAATTTCCATATAGATGCAAGGTTCATTGATTCATGACACGCACCTTGATTTGAAGCTCCATCACCAAAAAAAACAACTGAAACAAAATCTTTTTTTCCTAATTTAGAGGCTAAGCCCGCTCCAGTTGCAACAGGGACTGAAGATGCAACAATACCTGATTCTCCTAATATTCCAACAGAAAAATCTGCAAGATGCATGGAGCCTCCATTGCCATTACAATAACCGTCAATCTTGCCATAAATTTCAGCCATAGCCTTTTTTATACTCCCTCCTTTAGCAAGGGGATGTCCATGTGAACGATGATTTCCTGCAATATAATCAGTATCCTTGAGGGCCGAACAAACCCCTACCGCAACGGCTTCTTCTCCAATATATGGATGTGCTGGTCCAACAAACTCTCCTGCTTGATGAACTTGCATAACTTTTTTCTCAAAGCTTCTTATTGTCCACATTCGCTTTAACATCAAAATCTGGATCTCTTTTGTTAATTCCATAAATAGTCCTTAAAAAAATATATCTTGGGAAATATAATCTTTGTGGGAAATAATATTGTCAATATAGATTGTTGGATCATTTTGCTAATCATTAGTAAAAAACAGCTTAACAAACTTATTAAAAAAGTAAGTTTCCGTTCTTATACGATATAAAGTGAATTCTAATTTGAATTATTAGATCATTATTATAGTATTTACAGGTGATTCGTATACGTAAATCTCATATAATTTAGATATAGTTCTCGCGCGTGCGCGCGCGAGATTTTAAGATTTATTTAAACTTAAACCCTACAAAATAACGAAAGTAAAAATGGCTAAGAAAATTGAAAACAACCATAAAGGCTCCAAAGATTATAGCGCTTCAGATATAACGGTAATGGAAGGGCTCGAAGCAGTAAGAAAAAGACCTGGGATGTATATTGGTACAACTGGAACAGAAGGGGTTCAGCATCTAATCCATGAAATTGTGGATAATGGTGTTGATGAAGCAATGGCAGGTTTTGCTACAAAAATAACAGTCATTTTAAATGAAGATGGTTCTGTTACCGTAATTGATGATGGGAGAGGAATACCTGTTGATACACATGAAAAAACTGGTATTTCTGCAGTTGAAACTGTTATGACAACATTACATGCAGGCGGAAAATTTGGAGGAAAGGGATATCAGGTATCAGGAGGCTTACATGGAGTAGGGGCATCTGTAGTAAATGCACTCTCAGAATGGCTAAAAGTCGAAGTTAGAAGAGAGAAAAAAGTTTGGACGCAAACATATACAAAAGGGATCCCTGATTCTCCTTTAACAAATCGACCGCAAACGAAGGAAGACTTAAAAGGCACTGGAACAACTGTTACTTGGTTGCCTGACAAAGAAATATTTCCTGAAATAGATTATTTATATGAAGGAATTTCAACACGATTTAGAGAAATGGCTTATTTAAATCAAGGACTAAACATACAGCTTATATCAAATTATCATAAAGATTTATGGCCCCATAATCAGATTTCTTTCAAGTTTGAAGGAGGTGTTCAGAGTTTTGTTAATAATTTAAACAAAAAACGAACATCTATTCATGAAAATATAATGTATGCAAATGAAGTAATGGAGGATATCGTAGTTGAAACTGCTATACAGTATAACGAATCTTTTATAGACAATACCTTATCTTTTGCGAATTGTATTAGAACCTCGGATGGAGGTACGCACGTAACTGGATTCAGGTCTGCTCTAACAAGAGTTATTAATGATTATGGGAAAAAACAAGGTTACTTTAAAGAAGATATTCAATCTTTATCTGGAGAAGATGTAAGAGAAGGTTTAATGTGTGTTGTATCTGTAAAAGTTAAAGATCCACAATTTGAGGGACAAACAAAGGGAAGATTAGGTAATCCTGAGGTTAAAGGGGCTGTTGAACAGGTTTTAGGAAGGAGATTAACTGAATTTGTTGAAGACAATCCAGATGATGCAAAAAAAATCCTCAATAAATCTTTAACTTCAGCTCGTGCTAGAGAAGCAGCCAAAAAAGCTAGAGATCTAATAATAAGAAAGAATGCCTTGGATGGAGGATCTTTGCCAGGAAAATTAGCTGACTGTTCGGAAAAAGACCCTTCAAGATCAGAATTATACATTGTAGAGGGAGATTCTGCGGGAGGATCTGCTAAACAAGGAAGAGATAGAAATTTTCAAGCCATTTTACCTTTGAGGGGTAAAATTTTGAACGTTGAAAAAGCAAGACCAGAAAAAATGCTTCTACATGAAGAAATAGTTGCCCTGATTACTGCCATCGGTACCGGGTTAGGAGAAGATTTTAATCACGAAAAATTGAGATATCACAGAATTATTATTATGACTGATGCTGATGTAGATGGAGCACATATAAGAACATTATTGCTAACTTTTTTTTATAGAAATATGCCAGGATTAATTGGACAAGGAAATTTATATATAGCACAGCCACCTTTATATAAAGTTTCAAGAGGTAAATCCAGTAAATGGATTTATTCAGATAATGATTTAAATAAATGGATTTCCGAAAAAATATACAATAAATTTTCAATATCTGATGAGAATTCTAATATGAAAATTAAAGGTACAGCAATAGGTAAATTTATTTCTAACATAACTTTATTTAAGGAGATTTTAGAAATTTCCAAAGTATTAAATTTAAATTATGATGACTTTCTTAGTCTTGCATCAAAAACAGGAGACTTTTATGAAAATTCAAAGCCAGCTCCAAAAATAGTTGAAGAAATTCAACCAGATTTATTTGAAGCTGGAGAATTTTTAAATCCAGACGAAAAAGAACTGAAAGAAATTGAAGAAAAAGATTCTATTATTGATAATCCATCAATAATCAAAGCACAAAATATCTATCCAAATGTAAAAAATTTCATAAAAACAAAATTTTCTATAACTAAAGATGATGAAATTATAGAAAAAAATCTTGATTGGACCGAAGTCATTGAAGTATTAGAAAGCAAAGCTGATAGATCAGGATTTAATAGCCAAAGGTTTAAGGGTTTAGGTGAAATGAATCCTGATCAACTTTGGTCGACTACAATGGATCCAACAAATCGAGTGATGCTTAGAGTAAATGCAGATCACGCTGAAGAAGCTGATCGTATGTTTAGTACATTAATGGGGGATGATGTTGAACCCAGAAGAGATTTTATTAAAGCTAATGCTCTAGATGTTAAAAATTTAGATATCTAATTCTTTTTTCTAGTTACTTTGTTTGTAGTTGCGTCTAAATAATGAGTTTTAGTCGTTTTATTATTATTTTTTTCAGAAACAGTTTTTGCAGCCAAGATGCCTGTCTTATTTAGTACAAATAAATGACCTATAGCAACATATAAAACATCAGCAGCTTCTTCTGATAATAATTTTGGTGATCTTGCTGATGTCAGTTTTAAACATTCCTGATTTAATTCATCGATTTCTTCTTGTAATAAATTTTTTCTCTCTATGATTGATTCAAATGGAGATTTAGCTTCATTTATTAAATTCCATCTATGGTGAAAATCATAAACACTTTCAGCAAGTTTTTGTACCGCTTCTAAAAATTCACTTTTATTTGGCGTGTTCATTCAATTTCTCCTTTATCCGTAATAGAAAAAATAGAATTAAAATTATAACCCAATTGCTTTATTTTATCTGAACCACCCATTTTCCTATCCAATATAGATAGTACTAGCTTAACGTTTGAATTTTGTTGTTGAACAATTTTTATTGATTCAATCAAAGAGCCTCCTGTGGAAATAGTATCATCAATTATAATAACATCTGAATTTGGCTTGAAATTGCCTTCAATTTGTTTTTGCAAACCATGTTCTTTTTTAGATGAACGAATGAAAAAACCATTTATGGGATAATGCAATAAAGATGAAGCATAAACAATTGAACCAATAAGAGGAACAGCCGCAACTACAGGCCCTCCTATAAATTTTAATTTAAGTTTTTTTGCTGCATTTATCACCCAATTAGAAATAATTATGGAACATTCAGGGTTTAATGTCAGCCTTCTCCCATCAAAATAAAAATTAGATTTTTTTCCACTAGTTAAAGTAAAATCTCCATATTCTAGAGCTTTTAATTCTAGTGCCTTTTTTAATAATATATCCTTATCCATTAAAATTATTTTATTGATATAAATTAGTTTTTGTAATGTATTTTTCTATTTCTTTTGAAACATATTTGTTTATAGGCTTTTTTAAACGGATTGCATTTCGAATCTGAGATGAATTTATATCATCTAATTTCTTAATAATATGTAATTTATTGTTGTTTGTTTGATTTTTGTTTAATTTATTTCCGATTCGGTTAATCACAATAAAATGATAAGATTTTATAAGTTGAATATAATCTTTCCATAAATGTAATTCATTAAAAGCATCTGATCCTAAAACTATGTACTTTATACAAAAATCTTTCTGAGTTTTTTTTAAAAAATTTAAAGTGTCTATAGTATAACTTGGATTTGGACGATTTACTTCATAATCAACAATTTGAACACTTTTATTTGATATGCCTATTTTACACATTGCCAGTCTTTGAAGAGGCGTAGCAATGGGACTAAATTGTTTCATATATGGATTACCCGTTGGTACCAAAAATACCCTTCGAATCAAAAAGCTTTCGGTTATATTTTTTATAATTGATAAATGACCATTATGCAAAGGATCGAAAGTTCCTCCATAAAAAGCAGAAATCTGTACTTTTTTTTCATTATTCTTCCCAGATAAATTCATAATCTCCTACTTTGATTAAATCACCTGCTTTAATTCCCATTTGAATTAATTCTTCAAATAATTCACTCTGTCTCATCCTATATTGAAATTGAACTAAAGTTTTCCATTGGTTCAAGTTAGATCCATTCGCTAGTCTAATAAAATTTTCATCTAAAATTTCAAAATTATTCTTATGTTTTTTTACAACTTTTGGTTCGTCATATTTTATTGAAATAATAGGTATTTCGGTTTCTTCCTGTTGTAATTTAGTTTCAGAAACAAATTTTAACATATAAGATTTTAAGTCTTCTAAATTTTCATCTTTTTCATTTGAAAGATAATAAATTTTGGGTTCTTTTACATCATAATTCTTTAAACCTGTTTTAAGTTGCTTTCGGAATATGTCAGAATCATTACACAAATCAATTTTTGAACATACAATAATCAAATGTTTATCTAGAAGATTTGGATTAAATTTTTCTATTTCATTTAAAAGAATTTTAATAGAATTCTTTACATTATCTATTGAAGAAATAATCAAAACTAAAGCTTTTGTATTGGATATATGTTTCAAAAATTTATTCCCTAATCCTAATTTTTTATGAGAACCTTCTATCAATGCAGGTACTTCCAATAGTTTGATTTTTGTAAACTTATATTCTAATATCCCGATCTCAGGATGAATCGTTGAAAATGGATAATCGGCTATCTTCGGTTTAGCATTACTTAACAACGATAATAATGAAGATTTACCTGCATTCGGTAATGATACAAAAACAAAATCAGAATTTATTTTCAAATCTAAAGCTACTTCTTTTCTTAAACCTATAGCTCCTGCTTCAGCCAGTAGCGGTTCTTTATTATCAGATCGAACAAAATTTATATTTCCTTTACCACCCTTACCGCCATCAAGAAGCTTAATTCTTTCTTTAGGATCATAAAAGGAACCAAAAAATTCCTTCTTTTTATTTTTGATTATGGATAAGTCGGTGCCAACAGGCACTTTTATTATATAATCATTTCCTTGTTGACCTGTTTGATTTTGTTTTTTCCCATTCTTACCATTTGAAGCAATTAAATTATTATTAAATCTATATATAGATAGATCATTTAGTGTTGAATCTGCTTGAACCCACACATTACCACCAGTTCCACCACTACCTCCATCTGGTCCACCCAAAGAAGTTTTAGCATTTCTTTTAAAGCTTACTATTCCATTTCCACCGTCACCGGCTTTAATATTTATTATTATATTATCTATAAACATATATTTATATTTTAATAAATAATAATTAAATATGTTGAAATTGTTATTTCAATATGATTGTTGGTTGTAAAGTGTTGAAAACTATTGAGAGAGAGTTGATGAATTTAAACTATAGGATTAAATTATTTAGTTTAAGGAAAGACTTTTTTCTATTTCTTGTTTAAGTTCAACATTATTCAACAGTTCTTTTTTTATTTTATTAACTGAATAAATAATCGTTGAATGATCTCTTTTTCCAAGTTTCAAGCCAGCTTGGGATGTTGTAAAATTTGATTTTTCTATTAGCAAATAAGCTGCAACCTGTCTTGCAAAATTTGTTTTTCGGTCATTTTTTCTACTTTGTAAATCTTCCGTTTGAATTCCAAATAAATAATTTATACAAGAAAACACTTTTTCTTCTGTAATCGTTTGATCAATTAAGTCGTCTAACTTGTAATCTTTTATTATTGATTTCACCATTTCTTTATTGATGGTTGAATTTAATAAATCTGAATGTGCAATAAGGGTGTTAATTATTCCCTCGATTTCACTTATAGATTGGAATTTTTTATTACTAATGTAATCGAGAACATTTTCGGAAATAGATATTTTTTTGGATCTTAGTTTTTTATATATATACTTTCTTGTTGTTTCAGTATCAGGAGGATTAATTTTTACAATTAAACCTGATTTTATCATTGAGATGAGCCGACTAGGCATGTGTGTTTTACTAGGATGATTGTAAGAGGTTAAAACTATTTGTTTTCCTGAAACTGCGAGTTGATTCATTATGTGAATTAGCATTTCAATTGTTTGTTTTTTACCAACAAGAAAATCTAAATCATCCAATATAAAAGCATCTGCTTCTCTATATTTTTCCATTATTTTTGGATTGTTTGTTCTTACTGATTTTACAAATTCATTAGTAAAAGATTCTCCTGTTGATGAAACTACTTTCAATCCCTTAGTTTTGAGGTTTTTAGCAATAGCTTGTGCTAAATGAGTTTTCCCCAATCCCCAATTTGCATATATATAATAGGGATTATAAGTTTCACCTGGAAGTTCGCATATCTTTTTTGATGCAGCATATGGTAAGAAGTTTGATTTACCGGAAATAAAAGAATTGAAGTTATATTTAGGGTTTGACCAGGTTCCTCTAATTTCACCCTGGTTTATATATTGTTTTTGATTGACATTTATTCCATTTAAAATATATTTCAGATTTAATTTTTTGTTAGAAGTTTGCAATAAAGCTTCATTAATTGTGGTATTTAATCTCTGTGAGAGCATTTCAATAGCGAAAATACTTTCTGCGCTTACGGTTAAAGTTGTTTTGGATATTTCTACGCCTTCAGTGTTTTTAAGCCATGTTCGAAATGTTGTATCTGGGACAACCATTTCAAGATATCCTAAGGCCGAAGCCCAAATTTTTTTTGGATCAAAAGTATCCAGAGTTTTCTCCTTTAAAAAATTAAAAAACTATATATAATAATTTATTGCGACTACCCCGCGACGAATGTCTTTTCTCGATTAAAAAAAACAATTTCTTTTATATAATTAAAGAAATCATGATTGATTGATCGCTAAAAAAAAAATAACATAATTATTAATTAAAAAAAGCCTTTAATAATGTATTTTAATAATAAATTAAATTAAAAATTAACTTTTTTTATTTTTTAAAAAATTTTACAAACTGGAGACGGCAAATTTTATCATTAAACGCACAGGCATTAAAAAGAATATTAAATTTTTTGGATACAAAATGCGTATAGTTTTTTTTGGAACACCTTCGTCGTGTTTACCCATAGTAAAAAAAATTTATTGTAGATTTGACTTGTCCTTAATGATTGCAAAATCTTCTAAACTTGCTTTATCAAGGAGAGAGCAAAATGAATCTAAATTAGAGGTTTTTTCAAATTCAGAAAATATTAATTATTTAACTCCTGATAAATTTGATTCTTCATTTATAAAAAATCTTTATAGTATGGAACCAGATATTTTTGTTGTTTGTGCATACGGAAAAATTTTAAATAAAAAAGTTTTATCTATACCAAAATTTGGAACAATAAATATTCATCCTTCTTTACTTCCAAAATATCGTGGTCCTTCTCCAGTTCAATATTCAATAAAAAATTTAGACGTTCATACTGGATTTACATTTATTAAAATGGATGAAGGTATTGATACAGGAGATATTTTATTCAAGAGTTCTCCTATAAAAATAGCAGATAGTGATACCACGCAATCTTTAACTGAAAAAATTTTTATTAGTGCCTCGAAAAAAATAAATAAATCTATACAAAGTTTATTTGATAATACTCATAGTCTTTCTAAGCAAAATACTGATTTAGTATCATATACAAAACTAATTTCCAAAAAAGATGGAGAAATCAATTGGGAAGAAACCTCTATGCAACTAAATGCTAAAATCAGAGCATTTTCAAATTGGCCAGGCTTGTATACTTTTCATAATACAAAAAAAATAAAAATATTAGACTTAAAACAAACTGATTTTGATTCTGCGACTCCCGGAAAAATGTATGTTATAAATAACCGAATTTATGTTGATACGTCCACAAAAAAAATCCTTATATCAAATATTCAATTGGAAGGGAAAAAAATAAACAGTGCATATTCTTATTTTAAAAACTTTGATATTTCGAATATAATTTTAGGTTAATTAGAAATGATATCTATTATTTCTCTATGAGCTAAATGACTGCGAACCATATCTACATTTTCAGTCCACCATTTTGTTCCATAAAACTTGTTTTCTTTAGTTACAATCTCTTCTTTATTATTGCCGTAAGATCTTATCCAAATAAATTGAGATTTTTCTTCATTTACCCACGTTGATTCTACTTTTATACCCGCTTCACTTAACAATGGTATAAGTTTTTCGTTAAATAAATTTAGCCATGCATCCATCATTCCTTTATTAACTGTATATATTCTTAAATGTGCATACATTTAACTAACTCCTTATAACTTTATATGTTTTAATATCTTTTGTTTTAATTAACTTTACCTCTGTTAGAGATTGTATCATTTCATAATTCCACCCAGTTGCTAGTTCTCGTAAAAGAAGTCCTTCTTTAATAACATCCATAACAGCAATATCGGTTATTATTTTATTTACACATTTTTTCCCTGTTAATGGATAATTGCACTCTTCGAGAATTTTGAATTCATTTTTTTTCGTTACGTGTTCCATTGTGATGATAACTTGTTTTGCACCTGCCACTAGATCCATTGCTCCCCCAATTGATCCAATGCCCCTTGATTCTATCATCCAATTTGCCAAATCTCCTTTTTTTGAAACTTGCAATCCTCCCAAGACACTTATATCAATATGCCCTCCTCTTATCATGTCGAAAGATTCAGCAGAATCAAAAAAAGCAAGTCCTGGTACTCTTGATAAAAATTGACCTCCAGCATCCATTAAATTAGGGTCAAGATTTCTTTGATCAGCTAATTTATTAAATCCTATAACACCATTTTCTGCTTGAAATCTTATATTTCTTTTTCTATCAATATATTTTGCGCAAAGAGAAGGCAACCCTATTCCTAAATTTACGTAAGAATTGTTTGGTAATTCAATTGATGCTCTGTAAGCAATATCTTCTTTAGTTAATTTTTTAGGATAGTTCATATTATTATTTTTTTTTACACACTAAACGATTTACATAAATACTAGGAGTTCCTATTCTTTCTGGATCAATTTCCTGTGATGGAATTATTTTTTCTACCTCTGCTATTGTTAATTTAGCAGCCCTCGCCATTATTGGATTAAAGGCTCTTGATGTACCTTTATATATCAAATTCCCCAATTCATCACCAATTTCGGCTTTTATAAGAGCAACATCAGCTTGTAATGCATGTTCAAGTAGATATTGTTTTCCATTAATTATTTTCTTTTCTTTATTTTTTTCAACGATTGTACCTAGTCCGGTTTTGGTATAGAAAGCTGGAATTCCTGACCCTCCAGCTCTTATTTTTTCAGCTAAAGTTCCTTGGGGTATAACTTCAACTGTTGTTTCTTTATTTTTCCAGGCTTTTTCAATTTCTGAAATTGGGTTTTGTTTAGCTGGGATAGGAAAAGAACAGATAATTTTTCTTACCTGCTTATTTTTAAAAAAAATACTTTGATCTATGGCTTCTTTTTTATTAGTCCAACCATATCCGGTAACCATTGATATCCCTGCTACATTGCCAATCAACGTTAATTCTTTAATATTTAAGTTTCTTAATGCAAGCATTAAATTAGTTGGTTGTCCTCCTTCTCCACCAAAGCCACCAATCATTATGCGGATTCCATTTTTTAAATCTTTTACTGCATCTTTATATGAATCAAATATTTTTAACTCTTTCATTTTAGATATATTTTTGTATATTTTTAATAATTTAAATTTATAAACATATTATGCCATTAAACTTTACAGATTTTATAGCTGAAAATATAATACCTGATTCTAATTTGGATATAAATAAATGAATTGAAAGTAAATTATGAAAATAACAAAGATAATAATTAGAAAACTATCTGGCACAATAAATTTCGATGGGCAATTCTGGGAAGAAAGATTGGTTAGACCTATAGATATTTATAAAGAATACGAAATTGAACAAAGCGAAACAAAGAAAACAGGAAATTTATTAACTGAATCTATTTTTATAGAGATTTATACTGACAATGACCTTTCAGGAATTGCAGGTCCGATAGATGAACAACAGGCATTTATCATAGAGAAAAATTTATCAAAAATTATACTAGGAAAAGATCCGTTAGCAATTGAATTGTTGTGGGATCAAATGCATCGATTAAGTGTTCATGGGAGACAAGGCATAACCATGCAAGCAATTAGCGCAATAGATTGTGCACTATGGGATATCAAAGGTAAATATTTCAATACTCCCGTTTATAATTTAATTGGAGGACCAACTAGAAATACCATACCCGCTTATGCTTCTATGCTTGGTTTCAATGTGACTGATATGACTTTAGTTGCTGAAAGAGCCTTAGAGTACAAGTCAAAAGGTTTTAATGCACAAAAATGGTTTTTTAGATATGGCCCTATGTCTGGCAAAAAAGGTTTGCAAAAAAATATAGAGCTTGTAGAAACTCTTAGAAATACATTAGGAGAAGACTATGACATTATGTTAGATTGTTGGCAATCTATGGATTATAAATATGTTTTAGATTTAGCGCGCAACATAGAACCTTTTAGACCATTTTGGTTAGAAGAAGTTGTAATGCCGGATCGTGTTGATATTTATAAAAAAATAAAAGATAAAGTCAATATTCCTCTTTCTGGTGCAGAACATGAATACACAAGATGGGGAATGTATAGATTTATAGAGAAACAAGCATTAGATATTCTACAGCCAGATATATATTGGGCAGGAGGATTATCTGAAGTAATAAAGATTGCAAACTTGGCAAGTACATATGATTTAATAATTATTCCTCATGGGCATTCATCAAATGCAACTTTACACTTTTCTCTCTCACAAATTCCTATTCATACTCCTTATCAGGAATATTTGATTAAGTGGAATATTGTACACCAACATTTTTTAAAATACCCAGAAATCCCTTTGCAAGGTCAATTTATAATGCCCACAAGGATTGGCCTTTCAATGGAACTAGACCAAGAAAAAGTTGAAAAAGAAGATAAAGTCGTGATAAATAATTAAACTCTTAAAGCTCTCCTTCTTCTCCATCTGCTTAATTTATATTTTCTTTTTTTGATTTTCAAATTTTTGGGCCTTTCAGGTATAAAATCAAAATCATTAAAACTTTCTTTTTTTGCCATTATTTTAATACTTTCAATTACATTTCCTTTAGATTTTTTATTAGGAACAAGATTTGGGATATTAGATAAATATTTCCCTGTGGCTGTATTGGTAGAAGCTATATATTCTGGAGTTCCTTCACAAATTATATAACCTCCTTTATCTCCTGCTTCAGGTCCTAATTCTATTATCCAATCTGCATTTTTTATTATGTCCAAATTATGTTCTATAACTATTACAGAATTTCCATTATCTACAAGTGAATGAAGAACATTTAATAATTTTGAACAATCATCAAAAGACAATCCTGTTGTTGGTTCATCTAAAATATAAAATGTATTTCCTGTGGAACGTTTTGATAATTCTGTTCCTAACTTTATTCTCTGAGCTTCTCCCCCTGACAGAGTTGTTGCAGGCTGACCTAATTTTATATATCCTAGCCCAACTTTATTTAATGTGTCCAATTTGTTTTTAATATTTGGAATATTAACAAAAATATCAGCAGCTTCAGTAACTGTTTTATTTAATATTTCGGCAATTGAAAAACCTTTGAATTTTATTTGAAGAGCATCTTCGTTGTATCTTTTTCCTTTGCAAATTTCACAAGGGACAGTAACGTCAGGCAAAAATTGCATTTCTATTTCTTTATATCCTGCACCTGAACAATGTTCACATCTTCCTCCTTTTACATTAAAAGAAAATCTCCCTGGCTTATAACCACGACTTTGAGCTTCGGGCATTTTTGCATAAAGCTCTCTAACGGGAGTAAATATACCTGTATATGTTGCAGGATTGGATCTTGGAGTTCTTCCTATTGGTGATTGATCTATAATTATTGCTTTATCTATGTTATTAAGTCCCTCGATGGTATTATATTTGCCAGAACGAATTCCCTTTTTCCCGATTTGCTGTAATAAAGCTTTAGCTAAAATTTCATTAATCAATGTGCTTTTCCCGGATCCTGACACTCCAGATATGCAAACAAATTTCTTCAAAGGAATTTTCACATCAATATTTTTTAGATTGTTTTCATAAGCTCCAATAATTTTGATAAAGTTATCATTTTTCAATCTTCTATTTTTTGGTACATTTATGCTCTTTTTCCCACTTAAATATAATCCTGTTAATGAATTTTTGTTTTCTTTAATAACATTTGGAGGTCCTTGTGCAATAACATTTCCACCGAAACTTCCAGCGCCAGGACCCATGTCTATTATATGATCAGCTGACAACATAACTTGTTCATCATGTTCAACTACAATTACGGTGTTTCCTATATTTTTTAAATTTATGAGAGTTTTTATCAATTTTTTGTTATCTATTGGATGAAGCCCTATAGAAGGTTCATCACAAACATATAAGACTCCAGTTAATCCGGCTCCTATTTGTGTGGCTAGCCTAATCCTTTGTCCTTCTCCTCCTGATAAAGTTGATGACATTCTATCTAATGTAATGTAGTTTAGCCCAACCTCTTTTAAGAAAGAAAGCCTGGAATTTATTTCTTTAAAAATTTCTCCTGAAATAGTTTTTTCACTGTCAGTTAAATTTGAATAATTGTTTTCTTCATTAATCCATTTGTAACATTCATCAACTGACAATTTTGTTGCTTGCATAATGTTTTTTTCTAAAACGAATACAGATAATACTTCAGGCTTTAACCTTTGTCCCTTACAATCAGAACACGGACTTTCTGACATAAATTTTATAATTTCTTCTCGAACTTTATCTGATTCAGTGTTAAGGTATTTTTTTTCTATAGCAGGAATCAATCCTTCAAAATATAGCAATTGATTTTCAATTCTTTTTAATTTTTCTTTATTAGGAAAATCTTCATCAATAACTCCATATAGAAGTAAATTTAATAAAGATTTGTGCATATCTCTTATTGGCATATTTAAGTCTAGATTAAGTTCTTGAATTATTGAATAAAAATTATTTTTTTGCCAGCTAGAAATGACAAGGCCTGCATTTAAAACTGATATGCCGTTATTATTTATACAATTATTAGGATCTGGAATAATAAGATGTGGATCTATTTCTAGTGAAAATCCTAATCCAGAACATTTATCACATGCTCCAAAAGGGGTATTAAAGGAAAAGCTTCTAGGTTCAAGTTCAGATAAAGAAATATTACAATCAATGCAAGCTAAATGTTCAGAATAAACTTTCTCTTCTTCATCTTGTTTATCTACATATAAAACGCCATTTCCTATTTTGAGAGCTGTTTCTACTGATTCTGAAACTCTTTTTTTATCTAAATCTTTGTTTTTTATTAGCCTATCAATAACTATTTCAATATTGTGCCACTTATTTTTATCCAAATTGAAATTCTCTTCAAGGCTAAAAATTTTCCCATCAACTCTGACTCTAGCAAACCCATTTGACTTGGCATTTTCAAAAATCTTTAGATGTTGCCCTTTAGTATGTCTGATTACTGGAGAAAGTACTAAAAATCTCGTCTCTTCTTTGAATTCTAATATGTTATCTGTTATTTGTTGAACACTTTGCTTTTTTATTAAATTTCCACATTTATGACAATGTGGGATTCCAATTCTCGAGTATAAGAGCCTTAAATAATCGTAAATTTCTGTCACAGTCCCGACTGTCGATCTAGGATTTTTCGACACCCCTTTTTGATCTATAGAAACTGAAGGGGAAAGACCTTCTATTTGATCAAGATCAGGTTTTTCCATCCTTCCTAGAAACTGTCTTGCATATGCAGACAACGATTCTACATATCTTCTTTGACCTTCAGCATATATAGTATCGAATGCCAAGCTACTTTTACCTGAACCAGATACACCTGTAATAACAATAAATTTTTCTCGTGGAATATTTAAATTTATGTTATTCAGGTTATGCTCTCTGGCCCCTTTTATTATAATTTCTTTAGATTTTGCCACTTTAATTGTTTTTCTTCTTTATAATTCTACAAATAACTTTAAAGACTTTCGATATTAGAATAAAATTTAATTAGGTTTAACCATAATTATTTAAATGAAAACAAACAAGAATACTGTCAAATTACTTTCAGAAATAGATTCTATAATTGATGACATTCAAGTCCGTTCAATTTTGATTAATGATAAAACAATAAATCTATTATTTTCGGAAAAAATAACTCCTATTTTGTTGGATTTAAGAACCAATGTTGAGATAGAAAATTTTTTTTATATTGATATTAAGGAAAAAATAAATAACTGCGTTGCTTTAACTTCGGAAATTGTAGATTTAAATCCAAAGTTTTCTTCTATATATTCCAGAATTAGAGTACTTAGAGAAACAATTTTGCTAATAATAAAATAAACTTCATATGAAAAAGATTTCTAAGAGAAACAAATATATATATTGGAACAATACACATTCATGGGAAGAAGCTGCCAGTCTGGCATTAGATTCCATTATACAAACGACAAAAACCGAAAAAATTTCAAATAACTATCGAATAAATATATATTTGGTAAATCAAGTTGAAATAAAAAAATTAAACTATAAATTTTTGAATAAAAATTATCCCACTGACGTTTTATCTTTTAATTATTATAATGGTTGGAAGAATGGAATTTCTCCAGATATCTTAGAAATTTTTCCTGATGAAGAGAATAAAGATGAACTAGGAGAAATTTTCATTTGTGTACCTATAATTCTAAAGCAAGCTGAAGAAAACAATCATTCTTTTGCTAAAGAAATGTCTACAATGGCTATTCATGGAACATTACATCTTTTAGGATATAATCATGAGAAAAAAAATGAAGAAAAAATCATGTTTTATAAAACAGAAATGATAATAAAGTTATTAAATTTGGATACATAAGTGATGGATCAAAAAAGAGAAGTTTTATATCAAAAATGGCGTCCGAAATATTTTAAAGATGTTGTTGGGCAAGAACACATAACAAATACTTTAAAAAATTCTTTGATTAGAAAAAGATTTAGTCATGCATATCTTTATACTGGACCAAGAGGAGTAGGAAAAACCACAACAGCCAGAATAATGGCCAAGGCATTAAATGTTGATATTAATGAGGTAGGAGAACCAAATTTAGATTCAGAAATTTCCAAACTCATTGATGAAAGTAAATTTCTAGATCTTATAGAGATTGATGCTGCATCCAATCGACGTATCGATGATATTAGATCTTTATTGGATAATATTCAATTTATGCCTTCAATGGGAAAATATAAAGTCTATATTATAGACGAAGTTCATATGCTAACAAATGAAGCATTTAATGCACTTTTGAAAACACTTGAAGAACCTCCGCCTCAAATAATCATGATACTTGCAACAACTGAGTATCAGAAACTACCCGAAACTATAATTTCTAGATGTCAAAGATTTGATTTTAGGCATGTACCTAATTTAGAAATCGTTAATCGTCTAAAGGTTATAGCAGAGGCAGAGAATATTAATTGCGATGATAATATTTTATGGTTTATAGCTATGAATTCTTATGGTTCATTGAGAGATGCTTGTAATTTATTGGAACAATTATCTATAGCTTTCGAGGACATTACAATAGAAAAAGCCAGAAATTTATTTGGAATAATTGATGAAAATATTGCTATAGAATTGATCGATTTTATGGTTAAAAATCAAAGTGAAAAATTAATAAAAGCATTAGATGATCTAAAATCTAAAGGAGTTGATTTTCAAAATTTATCTAAAATAATTATGGAAACCTTAAGGTCGGGTTTGTTTATAAGCCAAGGACTTAGTACCATTCAAGGATATTCCAAAGAATATATTGAAAAAGTTTCTGAAACTTTTTCTAATATTGATGGAAAAATTCTAACAGAAATTATAGAAAATCATCTTAAAATAACTTCTATACGAACAGATAATTTTCAATTATTATTAGAATCATCTTTAATCCACATGCTGTTTTTGTTTAATGATCTTAATAAAGTTCCTTCATCTGGAAATATTATAAAAGAATTAAAAATTGAAGAAGACACAATTGTTCAAAAAACAAATCCAATAAAACATTCAGTTGAAACAGTTACAAAAACAGAAGATTCACCGACAGAATCTAAAAAAGAATGGGAAGAAGTATTATTTGATTTGCGTAGAGAAAAATTTGGGAAAATGTATCTTGGTGCTTTATTAAGAAATGTTGAAACACCACAAGTTGAGGATGAGAAATTAAAATTAAAATTTAAAAGTAAGACCCTACATGATTTATTTAAAGAAGAATGGAAAATTGAAGGAGCAAGAGAAGCAGTAAAAAAAGCAGTTTTAAAGGTATTTGGGAAAGATGTCGGTTTAGTTTTGGAAGAACCTAAAAACAATGTTGATACCATGGATAAAACAAATAATAAAATACTTGAGAGCAATATAGTTAAATCAGCTTTGGCTATGGGAGCTAAAATAGAAGATGAAAAAGAGGAGTAATTGATGTTAAATTTTGACAAAATCAAACAAGCTGGAAGTTTAATGAAACAGATGAATAATTTGAAGAAAAAAATTGATCAACTTGAATCAGTAGCTGAAACCAATGATGGAAGTTTACGAGTTACTGTTAAAGGAACATCTAGTATAAAAGCTATTGAAATAGATTCATCTTTGTTAAATGAAAATTCAAAAAACAATCTAGAAAAAAATTTAGTTAAGATAATTAATGAAGCACTCAAGAAAGCTGAAAACTCATCGAAGAATATTATGTCAGAAGTAACTGGTGGATTAAATATTCCAGGGATGTAATATGGTGCCTTTAAATAATTCACAATTTTTTTTGACATCACTTAATAGATTAATTGATTCATTTAGAAGATTACCTGGGGTCGGGCCTAAAACTGCACAAAGGCTTGCATTTTATGTATTGAAAATGCAAGATGAAGATGTCAAAGAATTTTCTGATTCATTGACTGATTTAAAATCTCAAATTCTATACTGTAATATATGTCAAAACATATCTGAAAAACTGACATGTGAAATGTGTGTTGACAAAACAAGAGATGATAGCTTAGTTTGTGTAGTAGAAGATCCCATGGATATTTATGTCATAGATAAAGCAGGTATTTATAACGGGACTTTCCATGTACTGCACGGTTCTATTTCTCCATCGCGAGGAATCGGTCCGGAAGAACTTAGAATAAAACAATTGCTTGAGAGGATCAAAAAAAATATTAATATAAAAGAAATAATTATAGCAACTAACCTTAATTTAGAGGGAGAAGCTACAGCTATGTATCTCCAGCAAATTTTATCTGAAGCAAATATAAAAATCACACGCCTTGCTAGAGGAATGCCTTCAGGCTCAGATATAGAGTACGCTGATCAAACAACTATTTCCCATGCGTTGAATTCTAGGGTAGATATAAATGAAAATATCAAATAAGAAGAAAAAATATTTTCAAACAGAATCGATTGTTTTAAATTTGTTCAATTTGGGAGAAGCTGACAGGATTGTAACTCTCTTAACTCCAAATGATGGAATTATTAGAGCTGTAGCTAAAGGAGTTAGAAAACCAAACTCTAGAATGGGCGGACATTTAGATATTCTAAACAAAATTAATTCTTATGTTCGAATAGGAGAAAATCTTAATAACCTTTCTCAAGTTGACACAATTGATAGTTATAGTGAAATAAAACAAAATTTAAAAAAAATTTCTTTATGTTTTTATATTTTAGAATTATCTGAAAAATTTTCAGTGGAAAATGACCCAAACAATAATATTTATCAACTTTTAGAAGAGGTATTAGAATCGATTAAATCAGTAAAAAATAATGAATTATTAATTAGATGGTTTGAAATCAAATTGTTAATTTCAGCAGGTTTTCTTCCTGAACTATATAATTGCCTTATTTCAGGTCAAAAGTTAAAAGAAGGAGACCATGTTTTTTCTTTTGAAGAAGGGGGATTGATAGATTCTCATTACTACTCAGAATCCCTTAATCATTCGATAATTCTGAAAAAAACAATAAAGGCAACAAGATTTTTAGTTGATAATAATTGGAATAATGTGAATAAACTGAATATTTCTCAAAAAACAATTAATGACATGAAAATAATAATGCAACGATATATACGAACCTTGATTAACTCACGAGTTAATTCTGAGACATTTTTATCTTTAATTCATAATAACTAAACAACTCTTTTTATAGGCAGTAATCCACATAATACAACCCCAAAAACAGCTATAGTTCCGCTCATAATTGATATCCCATCAAATCCGTATATAGAATAAATAAATCCTGCAAAAAGTGGAGAAATAAAACCTACTACAGACATTCCTATAAAATTTAATGCTGTTCCGCTTCCCTCAGATCCAGTGGGAACCCTATCCATAGTTGCTGCAGTTATTATTGGCATCACTGAAAAGAAAAACATTCCTAAAAGAGACATTAAAACAATTAATCCAATTCCCGTTTTAAAAATTAAAAATAGAAATAGAAAAATAGACATTAATATCATTGCAATCATGATTATGAGTTTCCTGCCATACTTATCTGATAGCATGCCCATGATAGGGGTAGAAATAATGCCCGCAGCTGTGATTAGAGCTATGTGAAACCCTATTACAAATGCTGAATAATTCAAAACCTCTTTTAAATAAACCGCTAAAAATAATAAAAAAGAAGTATGTGCCGAGGCTCTGACTGCACCTAAAAGTATTAATCCCAAAATAATTTTATCTTTCAAAATACCCTTTGAACGAGTTTTGTATTCATCAAAAGACCAGTTACCTTTTGCTTCTGATCCTGCTGATTTAAATAAAATCAGTACTAATAAACCAGTTATAATCATTGGAACCGCCATAAATACAGAAACTTTTTCCCAACCAAAACCTTCAAATGAGATAATGGAACGAATAACAATGCCTGAAATCAATCCTCCAACTATTGGAGGACCAATTGTATTACCAATTTGTGCACCGGTTAAATGCATAGATAGGGCAAAGCCTTTTTTATTTGGATATCTAGCTGCTAAAGTTCCAAATGCTGGTGCATGCCAAAAGCTTTGACCAAAACCCATTAATACAACTGAAAGTATAATTATTGGATATATTTTTATTGTTCCCAATAAAAAATAACCTATGGCAATTGATAACATAGATAATGCTAAAAACCAAGCAATTTTTTTTCTATACATATCTGAAAGAATTCCTGCGGGGATATTGGCTAACCCACTTGCGACATTTGAAGCTGAAAAAACAGCACCATACGCCACATCAGAAAGATTTAAGGAGACTTTTAACAATGGTCCTATAACGGAAATTGCACCTTGACCAAAATGTTTTATTCCATGTCCAAGCGATAGACCTAAAACAAGTCCCATCCCTGTATCATTTGATTCTTTCTTTTTCATAAGATTTAGAGTTGTTTATAGATCTATATGTATTTATATAGTATTTTTCAAATATAATGATACCTATATATCATGATTAATTTTAGAAAAATCCCCAAAGTTATTTTGTATTCTTCATTCTTTTTCACTTCTATTGGTTTCATATTTATATGTTTTTATACAATATTCAGTAGAATGTTTTTTTGTTCTATTGTGAAACCATGTGCATCGAATTTTATTCCTGATTTATTAATAATAGTTATTTTCACTTTATTCAGCTTTTGTGTAGGAATGTTTTTTGGTTGGGTAATTCTAAAGTTATATAATTTCTTTAGAGTAGAATAATAGATAAAGAAAATGAAACGAGGGAAAAATGTCTGATAATAATTTTGATTTGATTGTTATAGGAGCTGGCCCTGGTGGCTATCATGCAGCTATTAGAGGAGCTCAATTAGGTTTAACTGTTGCAATTGTTGAAAAAGATGATGGTAGTGGCATAGGAGGCCTAGGAGGAGTTTGTTTAAATTGGGGATGTATTCCTTCTAAATCTTTGTTAAAAAACGCCGAATTACTGAATCAAATGAAAAATCCTGAAAAATGGGGGTTTAATTTTAAAGATTTCTCTGCAGATATGTCAAAAGCTGTAGATCGTTCAAGAAACGTATCTAAAAAACTGACTCAAGGCATAGATTACTTACTAAAAAAGAATAAAATTGTTCTTATTAAAGGTTCAGCTACTTTGAAGTCATCGACTTCTGTAAATGTTAATGATGATACATTTGGTGCAAAAAATATAATAATTGCTACTGGTGCGAGACCCCGCTCTTTACCTAATCTTGAAATTGATAAAGAAATTATACTTTCGTCCCGTGAAGCATTAGAACTAAGAAATAAGCCTGAAACGTTAGCAATAATTGGTGCTTCGGCCATAGGTTGCGAATTTGCATATTACTTTAATGCATATGGGACTAAAGTAACCCTATTTGAAATAATGGATCGTATTGTTCCAAAAGAAGACGAGGAAATCTCTAAAGAACTACAAAGACATTTTAGAAAACAAGGGATAAATACTAATACTGCAACTAATATAACGAAAGTAACAAAAAGCGCTACTCAAATTACTTTGGAATTTGAAAATTCTGGAGAAAAAAAAGTAAGCACCTTTGATAAAGTGTTGTTGGGAGTAGGAATAAAACCTAATTCAGATAATTTAGGTACAGAAGCATTAGGTATAAATGTTAATGAAAATGGATTTATTGAAGTAGATGAATATATGAGAACAAATGTAAATGGAGTATTTGCAATAGGAGATGTAACAGGGAAATTACCATTGGCACACGTCGCTTTTGACCAAGGAATTATAGCAGCTGAATATGTTGCAGGAAAAAATCCTCAAGGTATCGATGATTATCAACAAATCCCTAGATGTACATATAGTTCACCCCAAATTGCAAGCATTGGTATAACTGAAGAAGAAGCAAAAAATAATGGAATTAATTATTTAATAGGTAAAGTCCCATTCCAGGTAGCGGGTAAATCTATAGCAATAGATGAACCAGAAGGATTTGCCAAAATAATATCTGATAAAGAAACAGGAGAAATTTTGGGAGCACATATAATAGGTGCAGAAGCAACAGAATTGATTGCAGAAATAGGTATGTTAAAATATCTTGAGGGAACAGATCAAGAGTTGCACAAGCTTACACACGCCCATCCAACTCTATCTGAAGTCATAAAAGAATCGGCAGCAAATATTAACAACGAAGCAATTCATTTTTGATTTTTACCATGGGATTTTTATTTCTAGCTCAGCAGTGATTGATTCAAACCACTCTATTACTTCCGGATGATAAGGTATTCCATTTTTTTCCCGTTCAATTCTGGTTTCGTACTCAGATAACCCAGGATAAATTACTCTTTCATGGCCAGGTGCGGGAGGTGTATTTTTTAAACCAATTAAGAAATCATCCATATTTTTTTTGAAAGTTTTTAAATCACTGAAAGAATCTATATTATAAGCTGCAAAATAATGTCCATTTCCTCCAAGATGACCAGCTTGAACTCCACCGAGCATGCAGCACATAATATCCACGATAGCTGCAAATGCGTAGCCTTTATGTGAACCATTTTCTCTGTCTCCTCCAAATGGGAGCATATGAAGATTCTTAAGTCTACCATCTTCGTGGAAGTCTTCAGAGCCTAATTTTTTCTCTTCCTTAATAGGCGAACCATCTTCCTTTGCTAACCAATTTGATGCTACAGGGACTTGCAATCTTTCTAACAATTTAATTTTATTTCCAGCTATTTGTGTTGTTGCAGCATCAAACATAAAGTAAGCTTCTTTGTCTGCGGGTGCCGCCCATGCTATGGGATTGGTTCCAAATCTGGGTTCGGCGCCATATGTGGGTAACATCGCAAATCCACCACCTCCACTCATACAAACACCAATCATATCATTATCAACTGCTATTTTTGCATGATATCCTGCTGCACCTAAATGGCCAGCGTTATTTAGAGTTGCTATCCCAACTCCATTCTTTTTTGCTTTATCCACAGCTAATTTCATAGCCTTTGGAGCTGTGTGAACTCCTAAACCTTTATCACCATCAAGTGTCACAATTGCTCCTGATTCTTTAACAATTTTTATATTTGGTCTTGGGTTTATTCTTTTTTGTTGATACATTCTCACATATGATCTCAACATATTTGATACCCCATGTGTGTCTACACCATTTAAATCTGCATAAATTAGTACATCTGTAGATAAATCTGCATCTTCTTCAGATAAACCCATTTTAAGAAATATTTCCTTTGTAACTTTGTACATTAAAGTATGATTTATTTTTATAGCATCTTTTTCAGACACATGAAATCTTTCTAACATTTTCCCCTACCTTTTTGTTGCAGTATATACATTTACATTCTCCATGAAAGTTTCGTTAATATGATTAAGAGATGCTTTAATCCTTGAATCCAATATCTTTAAACTTGAAATTAATCGCAACCTTCTATATTCAGGAATTTCTTCATTCGTAATAGATTCTAATTCTGAAGCTAGTTCAATGATTTTATGTTCTATGTTCATATTACTTGAATCCCCTCTTTTGTCTGGGATCTTTTTTTCAACTTTATTATTAAAAATATAAGTACCAGAAACAATATTTTCAATAATTTTTTCTAAGTTTTGTGTGTAGTTATTTTTCTTTATTAAACTAACTATTTTTTCAATATACACACTTGAAATCTTTCCTTCTATAAAAGGTTTAGCCACTTTATTTTGTATATCAAAATCATTTAAATCTGCTATGCATCTTGCTTCTTTAAAAGTTAATTTACCTTGATCTAACTCATTTGCTAACTTTGGATCTAATTTTTTTAATAAAGATTCATAATGATGTATTGATCCAGGAGTTATTTTAGTTCTTCGGCTCAATTCTTGTTGAGACATATTTTTTCTTTTTCTATAATTCATAAAATCTTTTGCTATTTCTGTTGGTAATTTAAGTCCTGAAAAATATATTTCTGAAAGATTTAATTCCTCTAAACGTGATTTGTCTATACCCTCTCTTATGTTACAATTTATTTTTTTCAAACCATTTAATTTTGCTTTTCTAAAAGTTATTTCTCCTGTATACAATAAAAACTTATTATTTTTATTGATCAATAAAGGCATCCCTTGAGATGTGTTTCTTTTATTTTCTAAATGTTTTATTGGTTTGTGAATATGTACAGGATGATTAGGCTGAATACTAATTTTATTTACATCTATTTGCACTTCTAATCCTTTCAATTTTTTATTTATGTCATACTATTATTTTCTTAGTTCTAAAAACTAAAAACAAAAATTGTCCTAGCTGGGAAAGATTCATTCTGAAAGACTTTTTACTTTGGAATCTTTAGCCTATAATGAACTTATAATTCAAGGTTTAAGTATAGAAAAGTGACAGTTAGTAAAAATAAAATACCCCCATATGTATCTTTCAAAACATTCCAAACCTTTTTGGAATTTTTGTCTCAAGGGATGCCGTATAGGATTGATAGAAGTGTATGGGTAAATAAATTTTCTGGATCTAATGGAACTCAATTGATGTCAGCTATAAAATTTTTTCAACTTATAGATAATGATGGGATACCAAATAATGATTTTGACAATTTAGTTTCAAGAGATTTTGAAACTCAAAAGAAAACACTTAGAAATCTGTTGTTTCGATATTATGAATTAGTTTTTGAATTGGATTTAACTAGAGCTACTAAGTCTCAATTAAGAGAAAAATTTCGAACATTTGATACTAAAGAAGGGGTTATTGTTAAGTGTGAATCTTTTTTTATTCAAGCAGCAAGATTTTCTAATATAGAATTATCTCCTCATATTTTAGCAAGGAGGCATAGTAAAAACTCGTTATGGTCAAGTGAAAAGAAAAAGGTAAATAATTCTGTCATTTCTCATAGTGCTAGTTTTGACAATAGCAAAAATAATCCAATAAACAACAATATGATAAAAATGATTTTGGACAAATATCCAGATTTTGACCCTTCTTGGTCACCTGACGTTCAAAAAAGCTGGATCGAATCTATGACAAAACTTTATGATAATTTAAAATAAAAGAGCCAGATGTATCCGGCTCTTTTATTTTAAAAATGATTTTATTCTCTACATTCCCATGTCCATACCGCCCATTCCACCTGGAGGCATACCGCCACCCATTGGGGGATCATTTTCAGGGATATCTGCAATTAGAGCTTCTGTTGTGAGAATCATACCAGCAACTGAAGTTGCATTTTCCACTGCTGCACGAGTAACCTTGGCTGGATCAACAATACCCATAGAAATCATATCTCCATATTTTCCAGCTTGAGCGTCAAATCCAAAATTTTGTACTTTACTCGAAGCCACTTTTTCCAAAATCACAGCTCCTTCATAACCGGAATTTTCTGCAATAACTCTTATAGGTTCCAAAAGTGCTTTTTTAAGAATCTCAACCCCTACTGTTTCATCAGCAGCTTTAAGTTTGAAGGTTTCTAATGCTGAAGAGGATTTAATTAAAACAGTTCCTCCGCCAGGTACAATCCCAGATTCAACAGCTGCTCTGGTAGCTGACAATGCATCTTCTACTCTTTGCTTTTTTTCTTTCATTTCAATCTCTGTGGCTGCCCCAACTCTTAGAATTGCTACTCCTCCGGATAATTTAGCTAACCTCTCTTGGAGTTTTTCTCTATCATAGTCTGAAGTTGTTTCTTCTATTTGACTATTAATCTCCTTTACCCTTCCAGTAATTTCTTCTTTTGAACCTTCGCCATCTACAAAAGTTGTGTCATCTTTTTTTACTACGATACGTGCACATTTTCCAAGATCATCAAGTGTTGCCGAATCTAGCTTTCTTCCAACTTCTTCAGATACGACATTCCCTCCTGTAAGTATGGCAATATCTTGCAACATAGCTTTTCGTCTATCTCCAAATCCTGGAGCTTTAACTGCAGCTACATTTATAGTACCTCTAAGCTTGTTTACCACTAATGTTGCCAATGCTTCACCTTCAACATCTTCAGCAATAACTAACAAAGGTTTTTTTGCCTGTAGGACTTTTTCTAGTACTGGCACCATATCAGAAACCGCTGAAATTTTTCCATCAGTTATCAATATATAAGGATTTTCCAGTACAGCTTCTTGAGTATCTGCTGATGTAACAAAGTATGGAGACAAAAATCCTCTATCTATTTGCATTCCCTCTACATAATCAGTTTCATAATCAAGAGTTTTAGATTCATCTACTGTGATTACTCCATCTTTTCCAACCTTATCCATTACATTAGCTATAAGATTACCCATTTCATCATCATGTGATGAAAGAGTAGCTACGTTAGCAATTTGATCTTTTCCTGAAACAGGGGTCGATTGTTTTGCAATAGATTCTCTAACAGATTGTAATGCTTTATCTATACCTCTTTTGATAGCCATCGGATCTGCTCCAGCTGCCACAACTTTAAATCCTTCTGATATTAAAGCTTGAGCAAGAACTGTACTTGTTGTTGTTCCATCTCCAGCATCATCATTCGTGTTTTTTGACGCCTCTTTTAATAACTGTGCCCCCATATTTTCAAAAGAGTCTTCTAAATCGATTTCTTTTGCTATTGTAACCCCATCAGAATTAACTTGAGGAGGTCCAAATTTCTTATCTACTATAATATTTCTTCCCTTGGGTCCAAGAGTGACCTTGACGGTATCTGCAAGAACATCAATACCTGTCTTTAGTCTTGTCCTTGCATCTGAACCAAATTTTAAATCCTTTGCTGCCATTTTATTTTTTCTCCATAATAACTAATTTTTATAATTTAATATCTCATCTGCTAGCCTACTATGGCTAGAATATCACTTTCTCTTACTATCAAATATTCTTTACCACTTTCTGAATATTCTGTACCTGCATATTTAGAATAAACTACCTCATCGCCATTTTTAACGGACAAAGGTATTGTTTTACCATCATCATTTACACGCCCAGAACCCGCGGCTACCACTTTACCCTTCTGAGGTTTTTCTTTTGCTGTGTCGGGTATTATTATACCTCCAGCGCTTGTTGCATCATCATCTTCACTGGGTTCTATTATAATTCTGTCTCCCAATGGTTTAAGTTTAAGTGCCACTTATTTATACCTTCCTTCCATATTTAATGAAAATTTAATGAATTCTTTTGGAGCAATCGAAATTCTTACTCTCGAAAACTCAATAAATACTATTTTAAGATAAAATACTCAACCTGTAAAATAAAAAAATATAAAAAAGTATTTATCTTTAATAATCTTACTTATCTAGCAGTAATAGAACCGCCATCTATGTTAATAGCTTGTCCTGTAATAAAACCAGCTCTTTCACTAGCCAAAAAAGCAATTAAATCAGCAACTTCTTCATCTGTTCCAACCCTTCCCATAGGAATTGCATCGGACCTACTTTTCCAAAAAGCTCCTCTTCCCAAAGGATCCATCCGTGCAGTCTCAGTTAAACCTGGACATACACAATTTACAGTAATATTATGTTCAGCTAGTTCTTTAGCTAATGATTGAGAAAATCCATCTATTGCAAAGTTAGCAGCAACGTATGCAGCCATGCGTGCATTCCCAGATTTTCCTGCAGTTGATGATAAATTGATTATTCTTCCACCATTTTTATTGTCAATCATAACTTTTGCTACAGCTTTGGAGCATAAATAAGATCCATAAAGTTTAACTTCTATTACTTTTCTAAAAGCTTCATTATCTACTTCAATAACAGGGACTCTATCTTCTGCATAAGGAGCCGCTGCATTATTAACTAAAATATCTATTTTCCCATATGCGTTTAGTGCTGTTTCAATTAATAGATCAACATTATTTTCTTTAGATATATCTGTGATTAAAGTTGTTGCCTCAGAACCAACTTCTCTTATTTGTTCCGCTGTTGATTCAATATCTTTCCAACCAATTTTTTTTTCATCTTCAGGATAAGATTCTGGGGATCTTCCAGTTCCTGTTATTATTAATTTTGCACCCATTTTAGCTAACTGTACTGCAGTAGCTCTACCTATACCTCTTAATCTCCCTGCACCAGTTACAATTGCTATTTTGCCTTCGAGTTCTCTAATATCCATCTTCACTTTATTTTCTCATTAATATTTGTATTCATTCTATCTATAGTTTTTTCAATGTCATCTGTTATCACAGTAATGTGGCCCATTTTTCTCCCGATTTTTACACTAGATTTATTATATATATGAATGTAATGATTATCCTCTTTATTTATATTTGACAGAATTTGTTCATAATTATCTTTTAAGTAAAACTCTCCTAGTATATTTTTCATTATTGATTTCACATTTGATTTTGGTGAACTTATTTTTTCACCTAATATAATTTTTCCTAACATTGAAAATTGAGATTCATTATGTGATTCAATAGTCAAGTGCCCTGAATTATGAGGTCTAGGTGCTATTTCATTAAAATATATTTCATTTTTTTCATCAATAAACATTTCTACTGCCATAATACCTATTAAATTTAAATCTTTAGCAAATTTTTTTGCTAAAGATATTGCCTTTTTAGACAATTCATCACTAATTCTTGCTGGATAAATAGAATAATCTAGAATTCCATTCTTATGAATGTTTTCAATAGGGGAAAAATTATATAAATTTTCAAATTTATCTCTTCCTACTATAACTGAAATTTCTTTTGAAAAATTTATCTTTTCTTCTATGATAAATTCTGTTTTTTGAGGGAGCATACTTAATATATTTTCAAATTCATTTTTATCTTTCAAAACACTTTGCCCTTTTCCATCGTATCCCATGGTGTTTGTTTTGATTATTACTGGCAAATGTATATAAGTGTTGTTTAGAATATCTTCTATCAATGACTTTTCTTTTGCATAAACAAATTTAGGAGTTTTGATACCTGACTTTATAAATTCTTTTTTCTCCAGAGTTCTATTTTGAGCTATTTTTAGAATAGAAGATGAAGGGAAGACCGGAATGTGTTTTTCTATTTCTTCTACAGTTTCAATAGGGATGTTTTCAAATTCATAAGTAATAAATTTACATTTATCTATTAGAAAGTCTATGGCATTATCATTATCATAATTTTTTTTTATATGTTGAGCTCCTGTATTGATGGCAGGAGGGTTTTCAGTTGGATCTAAAAAAAATACTTTTTCATTTTGACTAATTAGAAAATTGCTCAACATTTGACATAGTTGTCCACCACCAAGAATACCAATACTTTTATTTTTCATATATCTTACTATGTTTTATATGTATGTCTTTTTATTTAGTCCATTTACCAATATCACTTGATTTGACAATTGTATCTGTGCTTTTTTTCTTTCTAGAACGTAAATTTTTATTCACTGTGGTATTATTTAGGCCTATAATTTTAGCAGCCAAAATAGCAGCATTTTCTGCACCTGAGTCACCTATCGCTACAGTTGCTACTGGTACGCCTTTGGGCATTTGAACAATTGACAAAAGGGAATCAATTCCATTTAAATTAGAAGATTTTATTGGAACTCCTATTACAGGTAAATTTGTTATGGATGCTACCATTCCAGGCAAATGTGCAGCACCACCTGCACCTGCAATAATTACCTGTATTTTTCTCTTTTCTGCATTTTCTGCAAATTCATACATTAATTTTGTTGTCCGATGTGCAGAAATTATTTTTATTTCATGAGAAATTTCTAATTCTCTTAAAACTTCAGAACTTTTGGTCATTGTGGGTAGGTCGCTTTTACTACCCATTATGATAGATACTATAGGATTAATTTTTCTCTCCCTTATTCAAAAAATTTATAATGTAATCAATTGAATGATTTGGCATGTCAAATGTATTCTTATGATTTATCTCTTTAAGTATAAATAAATTTATTCCATTAATGTTTTGTAAAAGTTTTCTTGTTAGTTGATAATTTACATCTTTTTCTCCCATTATTATCATATGGTCGGTTTTTTTCCAGTCTACGTCATCTATAACTCCATCCCATAACAATGCATTTTTTAATATTTTACTAAGTTTGAAATAATACTTATTTCCTGTTTTTGTTCCTAAATTAAACATCGCAATTGAACGTTTTTCAAACCTTTTTTTTTCTAATCTCGGAGTTCCTGGATGCATTCCTAGAGCAATAAATTTATTTATCATAGTATGTTTTTTTAATATTTCAAATCCTGCTCTTGCACCCATAGAAAAGCCCATGAAATCATATTTTTTTATTTTAAGAATTTCTGATAAAGAAATTATGTTTTTAGCCATACTTTCTACGGTAAAATCATATTCTTCTATAAGATTATTTTTTCCATGACCTTCAAAATCAAAAATATGTACTCTTCTTATTTTAGAAAGGCTCTTAATCCATCCATTTCTTATCCATAACTCTTTATTTTGTGCCATGCCATGGCCTAAAATTAAGTCAGGCCCTTTTCCTATTGTTAAATGTGGGATCATTTGTGAAATTATTTTTTAATATATATTATATATTTTGGAGGTAAATTTTGACCAATAAATCAAATAAAACGGCAATGGTTGTTACTGCTCATCCTGATGATGCAGAGTGGGGTTGCTCAGGTTCTGTTGCAAAATGGACTAGAGAAGGTTGGGATGTTATATATGTCTTATGTACAGATGGATCTAAAGGCACTGAAGATAGAGAAATTTCAGGAAAAAAATTGGCAACAATAAGAGAAGAAGAACAAAGAAAAGCAGGTGAAATTTTAGGCTTAAAGGCCGTTGAATTTCTTGGCTATCCTGATGGCTATTTGGAACCCACGCTTGATTTAAGGAAAGATATTTCCAGAGAAATAAGAAAATACAAGCCTTCAATTTTAATTACTACTAATCCTACAAGAGACTTATTAGGAAGAGGATACATTGGACACCCAGACCATTTTGCTGCAGGTGAAGCTGCACTATCTGCTGTTTTTCCTAGCGCCAGAGATCATTTGACCTTTCCCGAACTTATAAAGGAAGGATATGAACCTCATAAAGTAAAAGAAGTGTGGATAAATATGTTTAATGCAGGAAACAATGAACACGTTTTTTTTAATCCCATAGAAAAAGAAGATCTGGAAAAAGCTACTAGAGCCCTTCTAGCTCATAAAAGTCAAATATCCGATTCCAAAAGAGCTAAAGAGTATATGACTTCAAGAAGAAAAGAAATAGGGAAATTGTGTAATTCAAAATTTGCAGAAACATTTACTAAATTTGAATTAAATTGAATCTAATATAAATTATACTTTATATTGCGTCTGAATCAATTTCCTCAATTTCTTCATTTCTTATTGCATTAAATTCTCTAGCTATTGATCCTGTTATCATTCCTCCATCGGAACTATGTAAGACAAATCTTGCACCTATTTCCATAGTTTTAAGTGTTCTTTCTTCGGAAAATCCATGGACCATCATAGGAATATTATATGACTCAGAGATTTTTACTATTTTAGCTAATACATCTAGATATTCTTGATTTTCAAGTTCATCAGGTATGCCCATTGATGTTGATAAATCATTTGGTCCTACAAAAACTCCATCGATCGGACCTTGAGAACCATTAATTAGATTATCTAAATTATTAACTGCAGTAATACTTTCAATGCCAACAATAAAAATTCTGTGCCCATTTCTTTTATTTAAATAATCTTTAGTTTTTTTACTAGGAAATTTTTCTGAATTTAAAACATCTTCAAATGCCTTCCCTTTTAGTGGATGAAGGGCTGTTTTCCAAGCACATCTTTTAATCATTTCAGCGTCTTCACAGTAGGGGACTAATACTCCATCAGCTTTTGCATCTATAGCAATAGCAATAAGAGTAGGATCTGGATCTGCTACTCGTACAATTACTGTTAAACCTACACTTTGACCTGCTGCTACCATTTTGGCGACTTCGGTTCTATCGTATGAACCATGTTCAGAATCAATAATCACATAATCCAGTGCTTTTGATGAGAATGCTGGAGCCCACCTAACACCTTCTATAAAATTAATCATTGTACCGAATACTCTTCCACCTTTGGAAAGAGTGTTTTTTATTTCTTGTGGTTTCATTAAACCCTCCATCATTTTTATGTTAACTATATTGATAAATCTCTATAACTGTCAATTATATAATCAGGAGGTTCAAGCTTTTTAGGATAGTTTCTTTTCATTCTTATCCAAGCAGTTTTAAATCCATATGCTTTAGCACCTATAATATCTGTATAAGGATTGTCTCCAATAAATAAAACTTTATCAATATCTACTGTATTTAACTTTAAAAGTCTGAGAGTTTCTTGAAAAATCTCTATTTTTGGTTTGGAATGACCAAAAATTTCTGATGCAATGACAAAGTTATATTTGTCTTTTATGCCTGTCTTTTCAATTTTTTTTAATTGATAATCATTTCCATTTGTTACAATGCCAAAATTAACTTTCTTTTCTATAAGTTTGTCTAAGAATTCAATGACTCCTTTATGGGGTTTTATTACTTTTAGAAAAGTTTCATAATAGAATTTGTAAAAATTGTCTAAAGAAATATTAATTTCAGGAAACTGTTTTATTAAAGTTTCAAAGCAATAAGAGATATCTATTGAATTATTTGGACATAAATCCCAAAAAAATTTCAATGTTTCTTTTTCAGTAAATTTTTTATTAATAGCTTGTTGATTTTTGTAGAAAATTTTAAAAATTTTGTTAAAAGCAGTTTCTCTATCAATTAATGTGTCGTCTAAATCAAAAGCAAGTCCTTTAAAATCTGAAATATTAATTTTTTTCATCATTCTGTTTGAATTGAACCTTTTAAACGTTTCGCTTCATCAGAACACATAAAATAAATTATTTTAGCAATATCTTTAGGTTCTACCAGAATTTTTTTTGTATCCAAATATTCTTTCTCGTTGCCTGTTATATCTCTTGTAGCTTCTATCTGAGAATTTTTTAGAGGTGTATCAACAGAACCAGGTAAAATATCATGAACTCTTATTCCATACTTTGATAACTTCTCCATAAGAACTAAAGCAAACCCATGTACTCCTCCCTTGGAAGATCCATAAGCGTACGATGAGGAGCTACCTAGTACTCCTGCTCCTGAGCTAGTTAATATGATTACACCTTTTTTTTGTTTTATCATTATTTCAGAAACGTGCTTAACCATTAAGTAACTTCCGGTTAGATTTATCCCAATAACTGATTCCCAAATATCATCTGGAAATTTTTCTATATCTAATGAAGCTCCTTGTAATATACCTGCTAAGTTAATTAAAATATCTACACCTCCAAGCCACTGATTTGCAGCTAGAACACCTCCAGAAACTTGATTAGAGTCTCTTACATCAAGGTGCCAGTATCTTATTTCAGATCCCTTTTTGTTTAATTCATTAGATAAGTTTGAACCTTCTGAATCATTTACGTCAAACAAAGCTATTTTTGATTTATTTTCAGCAAACAGTTTAACAACTTCTTTACCAATTCCTGTAGAGCCTCCAGTAATTATTACTTTTTTATCAGTTAAATCAATTTTCATTATTTACTCCCACGTAATGTTGTTTTCTTTAGCAATTTTATCAATACCCTTTTTAGCAAGAGGGATTAATTCATCAGGTAAATGTTCGACCAGTACGTGTCCATTTGGACAAAATTTTTCCATTCCTTTTAACAAAGTAACATTATCTAATAAACTTTCTTTATCTCCAATTATTGATTCTTCAAAATGTGGTATCAAGCTATCGATTATTTTAAAATCTTTGGCATGTGCTCCCCAGATCTTATTTGGAACTAGTGAAAAAAAATCATTGATAAGTTTGGTATTATTGTATCCAACATCCAACGAACTAATAAAATTAACTGGATCCATATTTAGTCCTAACATTGAAGAATTTACATCATCAAAAAACGATTTAACTTTAATTGGGCTACTTATGGGACAAGAAACACCACCTTCTAAAGCTATTTTTATCCCTTCTGTTTCAGCAAAATCACAAATCTCTCTGGTGGAATTTACTAATCTATCCCAAACAATTTTTGAATTATTTTCTTTATGAGGAAACCAAGGACCATTTTTATTGATTGATCCAGGTCTAAGATATGTGTTTGGAGAACCTAATTCGGAAGAGATTATGATCATTTCTTTCATAAAACTTATCGCTTCATTTCTTATAATAGGGTTCTCTGAAATTAAACCACCTCCATAATTCCCTACTGTCTGCGACATTGGCATATCATAATTACTAAATAAAAATTTTATTCTTTCAATATTTTGTTTCCTATTTTTTTTTGTGTCTGTAACTCTTACTTGAACTGTTTTAAATCCGTGCTCAATGACGCTTTTTACTACATTTTCATTGATATCTTCCCAATCGCCTCCATCAGCATCTGTTGGAGAACCTTTTTGACCCACTTGCTGTGATGGAACCAATCCTGCAACACCTAGAATCATTTTTTTCCTTTAATTGTTAAAATGTTTAGCTACAATTCTTCTTTGGATTTTACCTGTAGCGGTTCTAGGTAATTTATCAGTGAAGTTGATTTTTTCAGGAACTTTAAAATTGGCTAATGACTTGGAGCAAAAATCTTTAATTTCAGATTCTGTTACACTAGAATTGGTCACAAGTGCAGCATGTACAACTTCTCCATATTTTTCATCAGGGAATCCATAACACACAGCTTCATCTACAGATGGATGATTTATAAGTATGGCATCAACTTCTAGTGGTGAGATTTTTTCTCCACCACGGTTAATTAATTCTTTTATTCTACCAGTTAAATTTAGATATCCCTCATTATCTAAATATCCCTGATCTCCTGTTCTAAACCAACCATTAACAAAAGCATCTTTGTTTGCATCTTCATTATTGTGATAACCACTTGTTACATTTTCTCCTTTTATAACAACCTCTCCTATTTCATCATTGCTTAACATGACTCCAGAATTTTCCATTGACATTATATTGATTTCAACACCTGTAGATTTGCCTACACTTCCAGGTTTTCTATCATTAGGTGGAAGAGGATTGGAACTCATTTGATGTGAAGCTTCAGTCATACCATAAGCTTCTAAAACAGGAGCTCCAAATCTTTTTTCTAAATTCATTAAAACCGATGGAGCCAATGCAGCTGAACAGGACCTTATAAGTCTAAAAGATTTTTTTGGAGCATTATCATCATCAGCACGTATTAGTAGAATTTGATGAATTGTTGGTACTGCGGAGTACCAAGTAGCATTATATTCTTTTTGTATTTTCCAAAATGCACTTGCTGAAAATTTTTCGGGGACAACAATTTCACCACCTGATGCTAATGTTGAAAGTGCTACACCAATTAGACCATGGACATGAAAAAGAGGCATAACTACCATCGCAACATCATTTTTGGTTAGATTGTATGTATCTATTATGTTATCTAAAGATTTCAGTAAGTTTTTATGTTTGAGAGGAACTCCTTTAGGCCTACTAGTAGTACCTGAAGTATGTAGGAAAAGACAAGAATTATTTTCATTAGGGATATTATTGTCTTTTTGTTGATGAGATGATCCTTCAAATTTTAAATCAAAAGTATTTTGATTAAAAGAAACTGTAGCAACAGGTATATTCTTGTTTTTAGCTTCATTAATAACTTGATGCCCTTCAGTAGTTATCAATAGAGAGGGGTTTATATCTTCTAAATAAAATTTAAATTCCTCGGGTGTGAATTCAGGGTTAAGTGGAGCGGCTATGGCATTTGTTTTAGTAACAGCTAGAAATGTTATTATAAATTCTGCATTATTTCCTAAAACAATTATAATTGCTCTTTCATTTAAAGTACCGAAAGAATTTAATAAATTAGATGCTGCATTAACGTGATTCTTTAACTCCAAGTAATTAATCTTAAATTTATCAGGGACAGATATAGCTATGGATTTATTGTCACCAGAATCTAAAATTTCTGGAAGGATTGTTCGCTGCAAATGATATTCCTTTTCGTGTTATTTTTAAATAATGTTTTTATAGAATTTATTATTTTCTAGCAATCTTTTCTACCCAAATCAGGCATTTCCTCAACAATTTCTATAGGAGTATTTCTTGCAACAATCAATTCTAAAAGCTTATCACCTGTGTTGATAGGTTGATGCAATGCTCCTTCAGGTACAAAAATAAAGTCACCTTGAGAAATTTCTTCTTCAATTTCTAAATTGTTACCATGTAGAAATAATCCCTTTCCTGATAATACATAAATTGCGGATTCACAATTTGTGTGAAAATGAGTAGTGGAACATCTATCCTTAGGAATACTTGCTATTGCCATATGTATATTTGTTGCATTGCTTAAATTTTTTGAAACACCAGCAAGTCTTATCATAGCTCCAGAGTTTATTTCTTCCTCTAGTTCATTTTTCTTTGTGACAATTATTTTTTTCATTTTATCTTCCAATTTATTTATCAATTATGTATAAAGTAAAATTATGGTGGAGCTGAGGGGGATCGAACCCCTGACCTCATCGCTGCCAGCGATGCGCTCTCCCAGCTGAGCTACAGCCCCATTAAATTTTTTATAAACAATATTTAATTATAAGTCTCATTTAGCTAAAATTATTCTCAATTATAAATAAATCATGATCTAATCATTTAATTTACTAATTCATATGTTCGTTTATGATTGGTTTCTTTTGAGGTGTTCCGTTTTTTCTAGGGAAACCATTGGGCGTTTTTTCTTTTTTATCCCATATAATAAAAAAATCTTCTTTGATATTGATGGGTGCAGAAATCCTATTAAAGTGTGTTTTATTTACACCTAGTAATCTTGATATGTACTCTGATTCTTTAATTTCTTTTTTTGGATAACTTCCCTTAACGGTTATTATTGATCCACCTACTTTTGTAAAAGGAATAGTTAATTCGGCTAAACTTGGTAATTTTGCTAAAGCTCTTGATAATACCAAATCATATTTTTCTCTATCTTCTCCAAATCCCATATCTTCGATTCTGGAATTTTCAACTATCACTTTGTTGCAATTTAATTTTGCTAAGATATCTTCCAGAAATTGGCATTTTTTTTTTGATGATTCTACCATTTTTAAATTAAATTCTGGATACAGTAATTTCATTGGGATTGAGGGTATTCCTGCTCCAGTTCCTACATCCAAAACTTGAAGATTTGGACTGTTTAATTTAAAATTCATTAAACTATTAATAACACTACAATACCTTAAAGATTTAATTACTAGATCATCTCTTATTTTACTCCAAGATTTAGCACCAGAAAGATTAAAATTTTCAGAAACTCTTATTATTTCATTTATATAAATTTCATATTGATTCAGTACCTTTTTGCTAAAAGGTAATTTCAAATTATCTAATGCTTTTATTAGTGTTTTCATGAAATATTTAATATACTATGGAACTTAAGTCTGATTATATTTTAAATGTTCAAAATAAAATATGAAAATTTGTGTATGTATAAAAGAAGTTCCTGATTCTGACACACCTCCTGATAAATTATCTATAGATAAAGAAAAATTAAAAATCATTCCTACAGAGAATATTTCTTCGACTGTTAACACATTTGATTTAAATGCAGTTGAATTGGCTTTGAAATTTTCAGAAAATTTCAAAGATTGCGAAATTACTATCATTTCTGTAGGGAATAATTTTACTAGTGAAGTGATAAAAAAACCAATAGCGATGGGAGCTGATAAATTGGTAATATGTGAATCTGAAAAATTGGATAATATTGATGTTTATACAACTGCAAATATTCTTTCTAAAATGATTAATAAAACTGGTCCCTACGATGTAATTTTTTGTGGCAGACATGCTTCGGATTTTGATATGGCTTCTGTTCCTTTTGCCATTGCTGAAATATTGCAAATCCCTATTATAAATATAGTAAGAGATATAAAACCTAAAAACGACGAATTTATAATAGAAAAAATCATTACAGATGGCTTTCAAGTTTTAAGCGCAAGGTTACCGTTAGTTTTAACTGTTGGTAGTCAAGCTGGGGATCCACGATTTCCAACTTTGAAAGGAATAATGGATGCCTCTAAAACCAAGTTAGAAAAAATTAAGCTTTCTGATTTAGATTTAAATTCTAATGATGATTTGATAAATCAAATCGAAATAGAGAAAATTTATTTTCCAGAAAACTATAACCAAATCGAATATATCAAAGGAGAAAATAATAAAGAAAAAGCTGTAAATTTATTAAGAATTTTAAAGAAAGAAGGAATATTTTAATTTGAAAATATTGATAATTATTAATAATGATTATGAATCATTTGATCATTCGAATTTGGAAGTATTTGGTTTTATAGAACAATTATCTAATACTTCAGATATAACTATTCTTGCATTTGGCGGTCCGAAAGAAATCATATCTAGATTGCCTGGGAACAATATTTTTTACAATGACCTGAAAAATAATGAGCATAATTATAATGATATAGCTGAAACTATTAACCTATTCATAAAAGAAGAAAATCCTGATTTCTTGTTATTTCAAAAAGATGATTATGGTAATTTTATTGCACCAATGTTAGCTTTTAGAAATAAATTTCCTTACATCCCTGATGTAAAAAAAGTAATTTCGCAAACTAGTGAAGAAATAAAACTAATAAGACCCATACATGGGGAATCAGCTGAAGCAGTTTATAATGTCTACAAAAAGAGTACTATAGTGATAAAAATAAGGAAAAATTCATTTGAAGAAATAGATCTAAAAAGACCAATAAGATCAATTAATAACATATCATTATCAAAATCTACCAAAACAAATTATAATATTGTTGAAACTAATAAAATGACCCCTGAGGGATTGCAATTAGGAGAAGCAGATATAGTAGTTTCTGGTGGTAGGGGAATGGGAAGCAAAGAAAATTTTGACAAAATAACAAATTTAGCAGGATTATTCAAAGGGGCAGTAGGAGCTTCAAAGGCAGCAGTTGAATCAGGATGGATTCCTCCTGGAAATTTAGTAGGATTAACTGGTAAATCGATAAGTCCACATCTTTATCTTACTTTTGGAATTTCAGGAGCTAGTCAACATTTGGCAGGATGTTTAAATTCGCAAAATATCATATCTGTAAATATTGATGAATCTGCACCAATATTTAAATACGCTAAATTTGGGGTTATAGCAGATTGTAATGATTTTTTGGAAGAACTAATAGAAGAATTAAAAAAAATAAAATAAAAAATTTTGTATCATAAAATCACACTCTCACTATGTATATTTATTTTAATATTTTTTATTAATTTTAATCATTCCTATAAACCTACCTATTTAGAAGAATTAGTAGCTGAACATAAATTTAATATAATGAAATGGGAATTGAAATCTTTAAGTTTAAAGTTATTAAACATATTTAAAGCTCATTCGATAAATGAATCTGATGTTATTATATATTTGGATCGGGAAGATTCTGGAATCAGATCTTATGAAATAGAAAAATTTGTTGAAGAAATCATTTCAAATGAAGTTAAACAGAACTTGAAAAAGGAAATCTTATTCCCTCCTGTAAGCTTTATTATTCATGAATCTCCTAAAGTATTAATATTATCTCCAAGAGATGAAATAATATTAGAAAAAGCAATTCTACTTAAACCCGACTTGTCGCTAGAAATTATTTTAGACATCGAAGAAAAAATTTCTAATAAAGAGTACTCTGCCTTGATTTTGAATACAGGAGGATTCGCGTCATATCCTAGTATTGTTCAGAGACATAATAGTTATTCTCATCTTACTAAAACTGTTGCACATGAATGGTTACATCATTATTTATTTTTTTTCCCTTTGGGTCGTTCATATTTCTCAGGAAGGGAAATGGTCACTTTGAATGAAAGTTTAGCAGATTTGTTTGCTTCTGAAGTTTCAAAAAATTTATTATCAGATAAATATGAAAAAGTTAATCAGGACAAAAAATTTTATAATTTTATGAGGGAAACAAGAATTAAAGTTGATGACCTATTAACTAAAGGTTTAGTTTTTGAGGCAGAAGAATATATGTCTAATAGAACCAAAGAAATAAACCAATTGGGTTATAATATAAGAAAAATAAATCAGGCATATTTTGCATTCAGTGGTAATTATGCTTTATCTCCAGGGTCAGTGTCTGAAATAGATGACTACTTGATAGAGTTAAGAAAAAACTATTCTTCATATGGAGAATTAATCCATGATATCAAAAGTATTGATAACATAGAAGTATTCAATGAATTTTATGAAAATAAACTACAAAAAAAATAAGTTATAATATAAGTTATGAATTTTATAAAAAGAACATTAGGGATTTCTAAAGTTTATAGACCTCCATCAGGTTCTAGAAAAGATGAATATGATATTTCTTTTCAAGAATTTTTTGAGAATATAAAGAAAAACATCCCTTTTTTATCAAAAATTCCAGCTGGCAACTCTTCTATAATTTTACTAATAATTGTTGTTATTTCAATAATTTGGTTAGGTACTGGAGTCTACACCGTTGGGCCTGATCAACAGGCAGCGTTGAGAATGTTTGGAAAATTTCAATCAATTCAAACAAGTGGATTACATTGGTGGTGGCCTTCCCCTGTAGGGCAAAGAGATGTAGTAGTTACAACCGCTACTCGACAATTAGAATTGGGCTTTAGGTCATTCGGAAATGAAGGTACAAAAGACGTTCCTGATGAATCTCTCATGATTACAGGAGATGAAAATATAGTAGATGTACAAGCAGTAATTCAATATAGAATTTCCAATCTTAAAAATTATTTATTTTTAGTAGATGATCCTGGTGAACCAGATAGACAGATTCCAAATGGTGCTCCCGATGGAGTTACTTTAAGGGACATAACGGAAACAGCATTACGTCAAGTTGTAGGTAGAAGGAATATTGATGATGTATTGACCACACAAAAAGGTGAAGTTCAAGATAATGTTTTGATAATAATGAGAGATATAAATGAATATTATAAAACTGGTATAGAAGTAATAGCCGTAAGATTACAAAATGTTAATCCTCCATTAGCAGTTCAAGACGCATTTGATGATGTTACTAGAGCTAGAGAAGAACGAGACAGGATTATCAATTTAGCAGATGCATACAAAGAAGCTGAAATTCCAAAAGCGGAAGGTGAAGCTGCAAAAATAAGAGAGTCTGCTCAAGCTTTTAAACAAGGAAGAATTGCGAAAGCTACAGGTGAAGCAGAAGGATTTAAAAAACTTCTTGAAGGTTATAATAACTCTCCAGAAGTAACTAGACAGAGATTATATCTTGAAATGATAGAACGAGTCTTTCCTTCATTAAATAAGTACATTATAAATGATTCTAAAATTTTACCTTTACTTGATATAGATGCTAACACCACACAAATTCAAACAAGTTCTACAAGTGGTCCTTAAGGAGTTGTTATATGAATAAAAAATTTACACCATTAATTGTTTTAGTAATTATTGCTTTATTTACTTTATTTCAAGCCCTTTTCCAAATAAATGAAACAGAAGTAGCAATTGTGACTAGATTTGGTGAATTCCGATCCTCATATGTAACACCTGGTTTGAAATTAAAGGTTCCATATATTGACTCAGTAAATAAGTTTGATAAACGTTTACAGCGAGTAGATGTTCCGCCCGAATCTTTATTAACTAGTGATAAAAAAAGAATAAGGGTTGATGCATACGCAAGATATAAAATATTGAACCCTTTACTATTTTTTAAAACATTGACTGATGAAACAACTGCAGATTCACGAATTGCTAGTATCGTTGCTTCTAACTTACGTGAAGAAATAGCATTAGATACACAGGATGAAGTTATTTCTGAAAAAAGAGAATTAGTAATGAGTTTTATTACTAGTAATTCCAATAAGTTTGAAATTTCTGAAGCTGAGGCAAGTGCATATGATGGTGGAATTACCAACGAACAAATAATGATATATACAAAGCCTGAAGGAGCCCCTCGTTTTAGTTTGATTACTGCAGAAGATAAAGTTTCTTTATTGTCAGATGTTTTACCAGATACTACTGAAGTGAAATTTCTTATTCCTCTCCAAGATATATGGGGAGTTGAGATTATAGATGTAAGAATTAAAAGGGCAGATTTTCCTGATTCAGTAGAAAGTTCAATTTTTGACAGAATGGTTGCAGAAAGGTTTAGAAAAGCGAGTGCATTTAAGGCAGAAGGAGAACAAAGAGACAAAGAAATCAGAGCTGAAGTTGATAGATTAGTTGAAATAACTCTTGAGTCAGCACGAGGAGAAGCAGCAGTACTAAGAGGTGAAGGAGAGAAATTAGCTATTGATGCATTAGCCGAAGCTTTGTCTGAGGATCCTGAATTTTATGGATTTGTTAGATCATTAGAAGCATATGAATCATCTTTAGCTGGGTCAACGATAATATTGGATCCAGATAGTGAACTATTCCAATATTTGGAAAAGTATTCTAAGTAGACTATTTCATTGAAGTATTAATTCCTTTTTTCAAATCTTCCCAAACTTCTCTTACGGAAAAAATATTCGTTGCGAATTGTTGCCCAGTTGCCACCTTTCCATTTGTAGTATTTAGCCTTCCATAAACTACTCCAATCGCATTCCCTTTACTATCTATTAAAGGTCCACCTGAATCTCCTGGATCAGCGTCTGCGTCAAAAACTATTACAGAAATTTTACCATTTAGATTTTGACCCCAGAAAGGAGTAAGAGTGTCAGTATCTACATCAATAGATTCTTTTACGTAAGTAATTACTCCAGAATGCGTAGATGGAACTCCTGCATTACCTGCTGAATATCCAAGTGTAACTACTTGTTCTCCAATATCATGAATGGTTACCTCCTTTGTTGCTATTGGTTCTTGAGAATAATTAATTTTTATTGCAGCCAAATCTCTCTTGGTATCAATCCCCTTAACTTCTCCGGTAATCCGTTTATATTCGATTCTGTTTTCTTGTGGAATTTCAATAGTTACAAATCTTTGTGTTTTTACAACATGTTCATTTGTAATAACCCAACCTTTTTCAATTATCCAACCGCTCCCTTCACTTGTTCCACTTGCGGTATCAAAACTTACTCTTACCACTTTTTTCCTTGCTTCACTATATAAGTTTTGAATATCACTAGAAATTATTGCTTGGGGTGTAGCAGTAGGTTGGGGTGTTGGCATAATTATTGCTTGGGGTGTAGCAGTAGGTTGGGGTGTTGGCATAATTATTGCTTGAGGTGTAGCAGTAGGTTGGGGTGTTGCGAACGGTCTGTCATTTAATATTTCAATTG
>CAZPYN010000003.1:0-50434 GCA_964590915.1 uncultured Dehalococcoidales bacterium | reverse complement strand
GGTGTAGCAGTAGGTTGGGGTGTTGCGAACGGTCTGTCATTTAATATTTCAATTGCAATTTTTTTTGCTCTTTCATCTATAGTAGCCTCTATATCTATTTGTTCAGCACAACTAAATAAGAAAATAAAGCAAAATGATATAAAGAAAAATTTCATTTAAAGATCCTTTTTAAATCTTCTTTAATTGCATGTGATAATAAATTAAATCTATATACATTCAAAGTATGTGATAATAATAAATTGTTCAATATTGCAATTGATAAATTTGATTTTGGTTCTGTCCAGGCCATGCATGATAACAAGCCTCCGTGTCCGAAACCATTAGAGGCTGATGAAACACTTCTTTCATTTATATTATTTCCTGAAAATCTTATACCAAGACCCAAACGTGAAAATAATAAACGATTATTATAATCAATTCCTTTTACATGAATTTTCGTAAAAAGTTTCTTAGTTTTATTGGATAACCAGCTATTGCTATTAATAATTGCTGAATAAAATGTTGTTAGATCTTGGGCATTTGATATACAAGATCCAGATATTAGAGGAATTTTGTTTATCAATAATGCTCTAAATATTTTATCAATATTACTTATTTTGCATGATTCATGTTTGAATATATTTGTTGGTAATTCTTCATTTTTACTCTCTTTCATTTTAAAATAAGTTTTTTTTAGATTTAATGGGATACACACTTTTTCAAAAAAAATTTCTTCAAAAGATTTATTAGTAATTCTTTGAACAATTTCCCCCAAAATCCATCCGAAAGTAACCTCATGGTAAGAAATTTTTTTTCCTGGTGTTGATTCAGGAGTATAATTTTCTAACCATCTTGCAATACGATTTAAATCTCCATAATCATGGTCTCCTAAACTATCAGTTAATGAAATTCCAGATGTGTGAGTCATAATATGTTTTATTAGAATTTTATCTTTATTATTTTGTTTAAATTCAGGCCAATATTTGCATACGGGGTCATTGAAATCTAAGATTTTTTCATCATATAATTTCCAAATCACTGCAGCTATCATTGGTTTTCCTGCAGAAAATATATGATATTGCTTTTTTGAATCCAAAGAATCAAAATCCGATAAATTTTTACTACTATGTTGTATTGAAATAGAAAAATCCTTTATGAGACCTTCGTTTTTTAATTTATCAATAGCATTAATAGTATGTTTGATCATTTTTATACTTTGTAGGGAATTGTTTGTGGCCCCTCTGGCAAAATACATATTGAAGGGTTTTTTATTTTTGATTGTACACCTTCTATTATTTGGTTGATATCAGTTATTTTTGTCATATGTGATTCAATAGTTTCTGTTTCATTTAATTTAGAATAAATCATTAAATTATTATTATTTTGTATTTGTGATTGAATTTGAAACTGCCATTGATCGGGTTCTGAGTAGTTCTTATCCTTTACTTTTGACAAAAAAGATCTAGGGTTAGGAAAAGATTTTAGTAATTTATGATAACTACTACCATTTGGTATCCCATCAGAACATTCAGCGACACTTATTATGGTTCCTCCAGGTTTGGTAATTTGAGAAGCAGCAGAAATACCTTTAATTGATTGATATAAATTTTGATCGAGAGGATATCCTGAATTAGAAGTAATAACTAAATCAAACATTTTTTTTGTTGCTATCATAGAATCTTGCTTTACTCGTGAGCATGCTATTCCATGCTCAGTCTCTAAATTTCCTGCGTATACACCAGTAATATCTTGATTTCTATTTAAGGTAAAGTCGATTGCAAAATCTACTTTGATGATCCTGGAGATTTCTGTTATTTCTTCATGTATAGGATTACCTTTTGTTACTCCCCAAATAGATTTATTATGTTTGATTCTTTTATAATCGTGTAAATTCATGATTGTTTCCAACCCTGCTAATCCTGGAGCAACCATTTTTGGACCACCTGAAAACCCTGCAAAAAAATGAGGTTCAACGAAACCAGTAGTAATTTTCAAATCGCAATTTAACCATTCTTTATTTATTTCTATGGGCGTTTTTTTTGAAGTTTTTCCTATAGTTTTAATATTTGAATCTTTATTTCCCTCATGATTTATTATCGTTACATTAGATAATATTTCATTATTAAACATATTTGTTATTTCTTCATCAGTTGATTGTCTGTGACTACCTGTTGCTATAAAAATCAACAAATTTTCTTTGTCTATGTTACCGAATAATTCCATGATACATTTTATTATTTCATTTCTTGGTTGAGCTCTAGTATGATCACAAACAGAAATCCCAACTTTCATCCCTTTTTTGTAAAGCTTTATTAATGGAGGACTATTAATTGGGTTCGTTAGTGAAGACATTATAACTTCTTCAGGATTATCTATTTTTTCTTTGTGTTTAGGGTTTAAAACGGTTGAATTATCAGGTACTTCTAGAATGAGTCCATCTTTTCCATAATCTATTTTAATTTTCATTATTCTTTTCTCTTGTAACGATTACTCCCACATTCTTAGATATTTTCAAAGCATGCGGTTTATTTACTTTTACAGTTGCTTTAATAACTTTTTCAACTTTTAAACATAATAAAGCTATTTCTTTAGCTAATGTTTCTATTAGATTGAAATTACTCTTTTCCACAAAATTCTTTATTTTGTATGATAAATTTTTGTAATCTATTGTTTCGGTAATAAGATCTTTATTGTTATTTGGAATTTGAAGAATAAAAATTGAAATGTCTATAACAACTAGTTGTTTGATTTTCTTTTCCCAATCATTTATTCCAATTATAGTAAAGCATTCCAAACTATCTATGAAAATTTCATCACTTTTTACATCATTACTCAAAGTATATGCCTTCCACCATCTATATTTATTTTTTCACCGGTAATAAAATCATTATCTAAAAACATTCTTATACAACTTATAATTTCATCAATTCGTCCAACCCTTTTCATGGGGCCTAAATTTATTTTTTTTGTTCTTCTAGATGATGCATCAACTGGCGGTAAAATAGCTCCTAATGCTATTTCATTTACTTGAAATCGTGGAGCCATTGAAATTGCCAGTGATTGGGTTAATCCAGAAATTGCAAATTTACTTAATCCGTATGAAAATCTGTTTTTTCTTATTGTTTTCCAGTCAGTAAGATTTACAACTTTTCCTTTAAGATTACCTTTAAATATCTCTCTCGACAGTATAAATGGAGCTATAAGATTAACAAAAAAATCATTATTTAAATCAACAACTTTAGTGTCATGTAAATTATTCTTTTTAAAAGTTGATGCGTTATTGATTAAAATACTTATAGGTCCAAAAGTTTGATTTACTTTTTTTATCAGATTTAAACAGTTTGTTTCATTTGAAAGATCGGCTTGAAACATGCTGGAATTTATTTTATGTTTTTTAATTTCTTCCAAAGTGTTTATAGCGGAATCAGATGATTTATTGTAATGAAGAGCTACATTTATACCTATCGAAGCTAAATATATCGCTATATCTTTACCTATGCGATTTGCAGAACCTGTAATAAGGGCATTTTTGCCTATAAATTTCACGTTTATGCCTTACTTTATAAGATCAAAAAATTCTTTTCTTGTTGCATCATCAGACTTGAAAGTACCAAATAATGAACTTGTTACCATTTCTGTGCTTGGCATATTAACACCTCTCATACTATTACACATATGCTGAGCATTGATTACAACTCCAGCTCCGAGAGCATTTGTATTTTCAAAAATTGCTTTTCCTATTTGTTCAGTTAATCTCTCTTGAACCTGTAACCTTTTTGAAAAAACTTGCGTTATTCTAGGGATTTTTGATAATCCTATAATTTTGCTATTAGGCAAATAACCTATGTCTATTTTTCCAAAAAAAGGCAAAATATGATGTTCGCAAAGTGAGTAAAATTTTATGTTTTTTACTATGACTATTTGGTCATACTCTACATCAAAAAGAGCATTATTAATTATTTCTTCTATATTAGCGGTATAACCAGCAAGAAGCTCTTCATAAGCGTTAGCTACTCGTTTTGGAGTATCTTTTACTCCTTTTAGATCTACAATATCACCTAAACTATCTATAATTTTTTTAAAGGAATTTTCAATTAGTTTTTTGTTTAAATTAAACACTTATCCTCCTGATATCGCTGGCAAGAAATGTACTTCAGTATCTTCTTCTAATTCTTGAAGTAGCCCTTTTCTTGTAGCTGCAAATCCACATATTGCAGATAATCCTGATTTAATTTTCTCGTCTTTAACAAGATGATCTTTTATTCCAGGATACAAATTGTCTAGATTGTTAACAACTTCTCTTAAAGTTTTACCTTTAACTTCTATAAAATCTTTATTTTCAGTTATTTGTTTTAATTGAAATGGGAGAAATACTTTAGCCACTTGATAAAACCTCAAGTATTTTGCCAGGATTCATAGGTGTTGAATAAATTCTAGTACCAATTGCATCTTTTATTGCATTTGCCAATGTAGCTAATGGAGGAATTATAGGAACTTCACCTACGCCTCTTACTCCATATGGATGTTGGGGATTCGCAACTTCCACTATTATTACTTCTATATTAGGAAGGTCCAAAGAAGTTGGCATTCTATAATCCAGAAAACTCGAATTTGTCATTATTCCCTTATCATTCATATAATACTCTTCATTTAAAGCCCATCCTATGCCTTGAACGGCACCTCCAGCAATTTGACTCTCGACATATTGTGGATAAATTGCTTTTCCAACATCTTGAATTGCTGTGTATCTGACAACATCCGTTTTTCCGGTAAGTGTATCAATTTGTATATCAGATATTCCTATTCCAAATCCATTACCACCACCAGGTAAGTTAACAGAAGATGTAGAAGATATAGGCCCTCCAGTTTCGCCAATTACAGAGGCAAATTCTTTTATACTTAATTTGAGCTCAGGATCTTTTGTTGAGTAAATATTTCCCTCAGAGAATTTTATATCCGTTTCTTCGATTCCCCAGTAAATTGCTGCTCGTTTTTTCATTTCTATAATTAATTTATTAGCGGCTTCTAAACCAGCCATTCCAGTTGCGTATGTGGTTCTAGAGCCACCTGTAGTTCCTGTGAAACCAATACTATCAGTATTTGGAATAGAAGGTTGAATTCTTTCTGCAGAAACACCAAGTGTTTCTGCAACTTGCATAGAAATGGAAGTTCTAGTTCCTCCAATATCTGCTGAGCCTTCATTTAAGGCTATGTTACCATCATCTTGAAGCATTAAATCTACTGTTGATTTACCACCTCCATTCATCCAAAAACCGCAAGCAATACCTCTCCCATATACTTTATTTTGATTGTTTTTCATTAGAGGACTTTTCCAATGATCACTGGATTTTGCAGCTTCTAATGTTTCAATAAAACCAATTTTATTGAATTGAACACCATCAGCCCTTCTTGTACCTTCTTTAGATGCATTATTTAATCTGAAATCTATTTTGTCCCAATCCATTTTTTCACAAATATCATCTATAACGCTTTCAACAGCAAAAGACACTTGTGGAGAACCAGGAGCTCTATAAGCAGCAGTTTTAGGTTTATTTACAACTACATCAAATGCATCAATTTGTACGTTTGGAATGTTGTAGCAAGCTAAGCAGCAAGTTGCTCCGGCTGCTATTGAGGAACCTGGGAACGCACCCGCTTCGAATTTTAAATCTACTATTCCAGCTGTAAATTTCCCTTCTTTTGTTACTCCAAGTTTTACTTTTATCTTTCCTCCTGGAGCTGGACCTGAAGCTAGGAAAACTGAAACTCTATCCATGATCATTTTTACAGGTCTAAAACCTGATTTTTTAGAAAGTAATGCTGCAAGAGGGGGTAAATATACTTTAGTTTTTCCTCCAAATCCGCCACCTATTTCAACTGGATAAGTAGTAACTTGCGATTCATTCAAGCCAACAAAACCAGCTGTTAAGTCCCTAACTGCAAATGGACCTTGGGTACTTGACCAAAGTGATAAATGGTCGTTTTCATCCCAATGTGCAGTAGCATTATGAGGTTCTATATAACCTTGATGCACCATTTGTAGATTAAATTCCTTCTCAACAATTAAATCTGAATGTTTAAAACCTTCATTAGTATCTCCAAGTTGATGTCTTATTTGTTTTGCTATATTAGTTTTGTTTACAGACTTTCCAAGGTGATCTCCGACAAGATCTTCTAGTAATATAGGTGCATTTTTCTCTATAGCTTCTCCAACAGTGGATATTGGTTGTAATTCTTCGTATTCTATCTTAATTAAACTACATGCTTCTTTTGCTGTGTTTCGATCCCTTGCAGATACAGCTGCTATTGCATGACCCTTGTATAAAACTTTATCTTTTGCCAGAATGTTTTGCATATCTCTCGCCAAATTAACATTATTATCTTTATTGTTTTTTTCAAAATCCTTATGGGTAATAACTGCAAAGACTCCTTCCATTTTTTCAGCTTCCGATACGTCGATGGATTTTATTTTCCCATGAGCGATAGTACTACGTACAACCTCGCCCCAAATGAGATTGGGCAATTTTACATCTGCCCCATAAATTGCTCTGCCAGTTACTTTATCGTAACCATCGTGTCTTATTGGGTTGGTTCCAATTACATTGAAATCTTTTTTTTGTTTATAATTTTCAATAGTCATAATATTTCCTTAACTAAAAATCGTGGTATATAAATTTTATACAAATCTATAAAATTCACAAACCACGATTTCACTCATTTTTATTTTTATGTTGAGTTATTTTTCAATCTTACCTAGAACATTCAATATTCTTCCAGGTTTCATTGGAGCATCATAAAATCTTTTTCCTACCGCATCGTGCAATGCATTTCCTATTGCACCTATTGGAGGACAAATGGGCACTTCGCCAACACCTCTAACCCCGAATGGATGCCCAGGATTGGGTACTTCAACTATGATTGTTTCAATATTCGGAAGATCTAATGATGTAGGTATTCTGTAATCTAAATAAGAAGTATTAGCCATGGATCCGTCATCACTCATGTAATACTCTTCATTCAGTGCCCAACCAATTCCCTGAACTGCACCTCCAGCTATCTGTCCTTTTACATAAGCAGGATATATTGCTGTTCCTGCGTCTTGAATTGCTGTATATCTAGTAACATCAGTTTTTCCTGTTTCAAGATCAACATCAATATCAACAATATGAGTTCCAAATGCACCTCCACCTGATTCTAGGTCAACGCTACCACTTGATGCAGCTGGACCTCCTGTATCTCCAATTTTTTTAGCCAACTCTTTAAAGCTTAGTTTTAATTCTGGATCCTTAGTTGCAAAAAATGTTCCATCATTGAAATCAACATCTTTTTCATCAATAGACCAGAGTATTGCACATCTCTCTTTTAAGACTGTAATAAGGTTTTCTGCGGCTTTTACTGCGGCATAACCCGTTGCATAAGTAGTTCTTGAACCACCAGTAACATCTGCATATCCAGCAGTTTCTGTATCACCAACTACTGGTCTGAAATTTTCAACTCCAATACCCAATATTTCAGCTGCTTGCATTGAAATAGAAGTTCTTGTTCCTCCTATATCTGTAGAACCTTCAATTAAAGCCACTGTACCATCAGAATTTAATTGAAGATTAACAGTGGATTTCATTCCAATATTAAACCAATATCCTGAAGCTAGTCCTCTTCCTCTTACTCTTCCTTTTGGAGGGGTTCCTAACGGAGCTTTCCAGTGATCACTCGCTTTAGCTGCTTCGAGAACTTCAATATTTCCAACCTTTGGAAATATAACTCCATCGGCTCTTCTGGTTCCTTCTTTTGCAGCATTTAATAATCTGAATTCTATAGGATCCATTCCATGTATTTTTGCTAGTTCATCTGCAACTGTTTCTGCAGCAAATGCAGCTTGAGGCGATCCAGGTGCTCTATAAGCAAATGATCTTGGTTTATTTACTACAACATCATGTCCATCTATTCTTGCATTAGGGATATCATAAGGTGCAAAAATACATTGAACTGCAGCACCTATTGCAGATCCTGGGTATCCTCCAGCTTCTAGTTTTATAATTGATTCAGCAGCAATAATTTTCCCATTTTTATCGGTACCCATTTTTACTGATATTGTTCCACCTGGTGCAGGACCTGAGGCTTGAAAGACATTTGTTCTTTCCATCACAAGTTTGACAGGTCTAAAACCAGATTTTTTTGAAAGGATTGAAGCAATTGGTTCTAGATAAATTGGAATTTTTCCTCCAAAGCCACCTCCAATTTCTAGTGGAGTAACCTTAACTCTAGATACATCCATCTCTAATATTTCAGTAACTGCACCTCTCACATCGAATGCTCCTTGAGTAGAAGTCCAGATTCTTATTCTTCCTTCTTCATCCCAATGAGCTGTAGCATTATGAGGTTCAATATAGCCCTGATGTACCATTTGAAGAGTAAATGTTCTTTCAACAATATTCTCGGCTTCTTTGAAAGCCTTATCTGGGTCCCCTATTCCATTTCGTGTTATTTCTGCAACGTTAGTATTTTTTACTTTTTTACCTAAGTGGTTTCCATTAAGATCTTTAAAAAGAATTGGAGCATCTTTTCTTGTAGCATCTTCTACATTTGTTACTGACTCTAAAACTTCATAAACAACTTTTATTTTAGAAGCTGCTACGTCAGCTGTATTTCTGTCTCTTGCTGCTACAGCAGCTACTGCCTGTCCCTTATAATGAACTTTGTCACTAGCCAGAATGTTATCCTGTACCCATTTTAGATTTTCTGTTCCTTCTCCAATGTCACCGAATTTGTTATCTTTACTTGGGAAATCTTTAGCAGTCATTACCGCAAAAACTCCATCCATTTTTTCAGCAGATGAGGTGTCAATGCTTTTTATAGCAGCATGCGCATGAGGACTTCTTACTACAGAACCCCAAATTAATCCTGGTAATTTTATATCCGCTCCATATATGGCTCTTCCAGTCACTTTGTCATAACCATCATGCCTTATAGGGTCAGTCCCTACCACTTTATAACTTTTTGAATCTGATACGTTAACCATTTTTTTCCTCATCTTTTACTTGTTGGTGAATATTTTTTATCATTTATAAGTTTTTTGTTGCTTTCTTTACAGCTTTTATTATATTGTTGTATCCTGTACATCTACATAAATTACCAGCTAACCAGTGTCTAATTCTTTCTTCACTAGGATCTGGTTCATTATCTAATAACCCTTTAGCGGAAACCAAAAAACCTGGCGTACAAATTCCACATTGAAGAGCTGCTTCTTCAAGAAAAGCTTGTTGTAGAGGATGTAACCCGTCAGCGTTTGCCATTCCTTCAACTGTATCAACATTTTGACCATCAACTTCAGCAGCTAGTACCAAACATGAGTCAACAATTCTTCCATTTACCGAAACAGTACAAGCACCGCAATTTCCGTCCAAGCATCCTTCTTTACTTCCTGTTAATCCAACAATTTCTCTTAGTGCATCCAATAGGCTTGTATGTGGATCAGCTAAAAATTCTTCAGGATTGCCATTAATTGTAGTTTTTATATGAATTTTTTCATTTGTTGCCATAATTATCCACCTATTCTTTCTAATGATTTATTTAAAGTTCTAACAGTTAGTACGTCAATTAAATGCTTTCTTTGATCAACTGTACCACGCATATCTTCAATTGGAGAACACTCAGTTTTAGCAATTGCTCCAGCTTCATTGAAAGCTGCTTCACCTGGTTCTTTACCAATCAGTGATTCTGAAGCTTTCTTAGCAAATATTGGAGTAGGTCCTACAGAAGCAAGAGCAATTCTTGCTGATTCTATTTTTCCATCAGATCCAATAAGTATGCTTGAAGCCACACCTGCTACTGCTATATCCATTTCATTTCTGGGTGTAAAACGTTCGTATGCAGAACTAAATTTACTTCCTTGATTTGGTATTGATAAAGAGACAAGTATTTCTCCGTTTTCTAGTGTATTTGCACCAGGGCCAGTACAAAAATCTTCTACAGGAATACTTCTTTTACCTTTACTCCCCTCTATATTAGCAACTGCTGAAAGGACAATAAGGGGACAAATGCTATCTCCAGATGGAGTTGAATTACATAAATTACCACCAAATCCTGCTCTTGATTGGATTTGTATACCACCAATCAACTTTGCAGCATCAATTAAACCTGGAAAATCTTCTGAAATTTTTGGATCTTCATATATTCTATGACATGGAACTGCAGCTCCTATGTTCAGCGTTTTGCTATCATTAGAAAGGTTATTCAATTCTGGTATTTTTTTTATGTCTACGACTGCATCTAGATTGAACCTTCCTCCTCGTAACTGAACCAAAAGATCAGTTCCCCCTGCCATTGGTCTTGCTTTATTACCGTGTTTAGTTAGTATTTCAACTGCTTCTTTTACTGTGGTTGGCGCAGTATATGCAAATGGTTGCATAATATTTCCTTTCAGCCTGTTTTAGATTTATGAAGTTTTGATTAACATTTTATAGAGCATATGAAATGTGTCAAAGGTTTTGGCATGTTTTTGGGGAAATTTATTATATTATCAAGTAAGTTTAGCTCGTTGACAATTTATTTGTATTTATATATTATCGCGAACCCACCTACTGATAATGCTATAAAACTGATTATCCCTGCAAAAAAAATAGCAAAATTTATTGAAAAAAATTCAGCTAAAAATCCGATAAACACTGCACCAATTGCACCTGCACCCCATGATAAATTAAGTATACTCAATACTCTACCTCTAAATTCTTCTTTAACATGAGATTGAATAATGGTTGTTCCCATTGTTTGATGAATAACTCTAGCTGCAGCAATTATAAAAAATAAATAAAAAATTTTATCAATGCCAAAATTGCTACCCAAAATGATTAATGCCAAACAATATAAAAGTCCACTAAATACGTAAAACATATACTTATTTATTTTATCTCCATATAAAATTAAAAAAGAGGTTGAAAACAAACCAGCAATTCCCCCAATTAAAAGTAAATTGCCATATGTTTTTGAAGTTCCGTTCAATATATCGGTAGTTATAGCTGGTATAAGAACATCAATTGAACCCGCGGTAATTCCTTCTAAGATACCAATAGATAGAATTATAAAGAGTATGGGGGTTTTTACTAAATATTTGGCTGCTATATATAATTCATCAAAAACTTTGTAACTTTTATTTTCTTTAATTGGATTATGAATACTCAAGTTCATTTTAATAAGAGTTACAAATGTTAATAAATAGAAAATCCCTATAATGAAAAATATTCCTGATAATCCAAAATAATTGACAATGGGATGAAATAAAGAAGGACCTACTATTGCAGAAACCCCAAAAACTATTGAGTACATTGATATAGCTGTTGCCATTTGATCTTTTGTCACTAATTTAGCTATCATTGATGATCTTGAAGGTATGTCTAAAGCTAATAAAATTCCAGTAATTGTTGATATTAGTATTAATATCATAGGATTCATAAGTTTGAAGAAAATCAAAAATCCTGTTAATAATGTCATAATTGAAAACAAAAAACGTGTACTTCTTAAAATTTTTAATCTATTGTATTTATCTGCAATCAAACCACCAAAAATACTTAACAATAGAACTGGAGTTAAATTTGCACTGGCTACCAATCCAAGCATTATTTCTGAATCAGTCATCATTCTCATTAACCAAAGCCTTCCATAAACAAGAGCCCACATACCTATGTTTGAAAAAAAAGCGGCAATCCAGAATAATCTGTATTCTTTAGCCTGCATTAATTTGATGAAAGCAAAATTTTTATTGATCATGATAAAAGAATCTTTGAGTGGAATTCTGTATCTCCAAGAACGGATTTATTCATAAGTATTTTTCTTGTATATAAATGTAGCCCATAATCCCAAGTAAATCCGATGGCTCCGTGTAATTGATGTGCATCCCAAATAATTGTATTTAAGCTTTCATTACATTTAATCTTCATTAAAGATGAATATTTTTTTTGGTTAGAGTTGATGATTTTAGATAAATACCTGCTTAGTTCTTTCGTTTCACTTATTGAAGTAAATATTTCTGAAATTTTGTGCTGTATTGATTGAAAAGATCCTATTGATCGTCCAAATTGCTCCCTGTTTTTAATATAATCTATAGTTTTATTTAACACCGCTTCTGATGCACCAATCATTTCAGAGCATTTGCACATAATTATATGACTCATAATAAAATCTATAATCTCATATGTATTATTATCATCTCCAATAAAATTTTCGTCTGAGATTTTATTATTTTCAATATAAACGTTTGCTAATTTGTTACCTAATAAATCGAATATAATTTTTTCAATCCTTATTTTGCTAGTGGGTAAAATTATAATCTTTGGATTATTATTTTGCTTTGCAATAAAAACAACATGGGTTGACAATTCAAAAAAAGGGACTTTACTTAATCTACCACTTATATACATATTTTTTATTTCAGGGATATTTCCTTTTTCAAAAAATTGATTAGACAATGGAGTCGTAATTACATATTGATTTTTTGCAATTTTTTTTATTATTTCAGAAAATTTTGATTCATTATATTTTTGTAGAGCTAAAACACCTGCAATAGAATTCTCTATTATTGGTCCAGAGCATAAATACGTCCCCCAAACTTCCATTATTAGAGAAAAATCAAGAAAACTTAGACCATAACCTCCGTTAGACTCTTTTGCTAACATCCCCATAAAACCTTGTTCTTGTAATTCTTTCCACCCTGGTAGATAATTACTTTTTTTTTCAATTCTTTTATTAATCAATTTCAAATCATATTTATTTGACAAAACTTCTTTAGCTGAAGAAATTAACATTGATTGTGTTTCATTAATATTAAAATTCATTATTTTGGAAAACCTAAACCTCTCTGAGCTATAATGTTTTTTTGTATTTCATTTGTTCCAGCTAAAATACCTCCTGAAACAAAAAACAATCTATGATTTAATATTCTTTGTACAAAGTTATTTTGAGAGTTTTCATCAATGAAACCTATTTGATCTTTAAGTATTTTTAAAGCAAAATCATGAACTTTATTATTTATTTCTGTTGCTAAAATTTTACTCATTGACGGTTCCATATGAATTTCATCACTAACACTTTTTTTCCAGATAGCCTTGTAAGTCATGATTTTAGCTGACTCTAAATCCGCTTTCAAAATGGCAATTTCCTTTTTGAATGTTTCACTATCAAAAATCATTTGATTTTTGTTAAGTTTATTTTTTTTACTATATGAAATTAGATCATCAAGACATCTTTCAGCCCAACCTATGTAATCAATACCTGACCTTTCAAAATTTAATAAATCAAGTGCTATTTTCCAACCTTCATGAAGCTTTCCAATTATATTTTCAGATGAAATTTTAACATTTTTTAAAATAACTTCATTAAAAGAAAATTTACCAGCAATATTTTTTATAGGGTTTACAGTAATGCCTTTATTATCCATGTCTAAAACTGCAAAAGTTAAGCCTTGATGTCTTTCACTACCTGGTTGTGATCTTACAAGTATGAACATTCTATTTGCTCTATTGGCTAGGGTTGTCCAAATTTTAGTTCCGTTTATGGTTAGAGTTTCTGTTTCTTCATTGTAATCACCTTTTGTTGTAATAGAAGCTAGGTCTGATCCAGAATTAGGTTCAGAATATCCTTGACACCATTGTACTTTTCCGGATGTTATTTCGGACAAGAATTGTTTTTTCTGAAGTGATGTACCATATTTCAAAATGGTAGGACCAATCATACGGGTTGCAAAGCGATCATTTCCTGGAGACATTCTATATGCCATTGTTTCCGATAAGATTATTGCTTTTGTGATGTCTTTTCCTCCACCCCCATACTCTTTGGGCCAAGATGGAGCGATCCAATTTTTGATAGATAAAGACAATTTGATTTTTTTTGATAATTCCCAATGAAAATCATCAGTTTCATCTGGATAATGATCCCAATTTGTAGGCAATAATTTATCAAGTAAAGAATTTAATTCTTTTTTGAAAATAACGTCATCTTCAGAAAACATAGTATCTAGCATTTATAAATATAGAATAATATAGAATTTAGCCAAAATATCCTTACATAGGGATTTCTTTGCTTTTTTTCTCAAAATCGTCTATCGTATCAGATTTTCTTATTGAAAATCTTTTCTTACTTTGAGGTTTCCCTACTCTATTTAAATTTGAGCTTTCAGGATTTTTCTGTATATCAAATCCGAATCTTTCAAATGACAACTGAGATTTTATTTTAGGAAATTTTTGAAAAGGGAAACCCGCAGTTCTTGCAATTAAATTAAGAAGAGTCTTAGATGCTCCCGTGGGTTTGTACAATCCTGTTTCCCACTCACTAATTGTTTGTTGTCTGATACCAAGCTCTTCAGCAAGTACGGTTTGTGAATGACCAATATGAGATCTTAGAGCTAGAACTGTTTCTGAATTCCATTCAAAATTATTTATTTTATTAATTACCATATAGATAATTTAATAAAAATTAAGATTAATCTCCTATCAATTTTAATTCAACTTTAGACGATTTTTTTATTATAAATAATACTAATGACATAAAATAATAAAATATGTTGCTAGAAAAAATTAAAAAAAATATCTATTTTTATTTTCCGAATGAAATCTCTAAAACATATATTTTGTGTTTAAGTTTGTTATTTTTCTTTTCATTCCTCATAAGATTGTTTGGAATTGACTGGGATAATGGATTTCTATTTCATCCTGATGAAAGAGCAATTTTTATGCATGCTTATGATATAAATTTTTCTTCTTTAAAACATCCCAATGAATTGTTTAGTGCTAATAGTTCTTTAAATCCACATTGGTTCAATTATGGGACATTGCCAATATATATTTTGAAGATTGTAAAAAATATCATTGATCTTTTTGATAATTTATCTATATATGAAATGAGAATTCCTGCACGGTTAATTTCTATGCTCATAGATTCCAGTACAGTGATATTAATAACTTATTTATCTAGAGCAAAATTAGGGAACCTTTGGAGTCTCTGTGTAGGTTTTATTGTTTCAATATCTGTAATACATATACAGAACAGTCACTTTTACACAACTGATGTTTTCATAACAAATTTTGTTATTTTAACATTAATTTTTTCTATCAAAAACTCATATAATCCAACTAAAAATAAAACCTTAATTTTAGCACTAATATTTGCTGCAGGATTAGCATTTAAATTTTCATTTATGCCAGCATTAGTACCTATATTGCTATCTTTTTTAATTCCTTTTTATAAAAAAAGAATCAAATTATTGGACCTTTTGAAATATATACTAATATTTATTTTTTCTAGTTTTATATTTTTGTTTGTTTTCCAACCATATAGTTTCATCGATTATAACACTTACTTTTCAAACATATCTGAACAGTCAAAAATGGTTAGAGGTGTTCTTGATTTTCCTTACACTAGACAATATTTAGATACTACGAAATATATTTACCCTCTTTCGCAATTATTTACTTGGGGAACAGGTCCTATCTTAGGGATCTTTTCTATATTAGGAATATTATTTGCTACATATAAACTTTTAAATGAAAGAGACAATTTTCATATATTGATTTTTTCATGGTTTATTACTTATTTATTGATTAATGGATTTTTCCAAGTTAAGTTTCTAAGATATTTTTTACCTCTTACACCGATAATAATTTTTTATGCAATTTATTTTTTAAAATTTTTTCAAGAAATCGTAACAAATCGTTTTAAATTTTCTAATGTATTTAATTTTTTCTTGTTTGTTTTATTTATTGTTCCTACTCTTCACTTTTCTTTTTCATATATCTATGGGATTTATTTAAAAGATCATACTGCTGTAAATGCATCTAATTGGTTAAAGACAAACGCTAAAAGTAATGAAATTGTAATCCAAGAACATTGGGAGGAATCATTGCCTAATTTAGATCATATAGATATTTCTAATAATCGCTTAGAATTGTATAATCCTGATACTTTAACTAAATTTGATCAAATATTAAATAATCTTAATCAAGCGGATTATTATGTAATTTTTTCGAATAGACTTTATGGTACTATTCCACGACTTCAAGAAAGATATCCTATTTCTACTGTATTTTATGAAAAACTATTTGAAGAATCCTTAGGATACACGGTTATACATTATGAAAAAAAATCTATGAATTTATTTAACATTAATTATCAAGAAGATTTTTTTTCAAGAATAAAGATCAAGCAACCTGAACTTATTGATAATTACGAGGAAAGATTTTTTATTAATTTAAATCTTGGATGGTCTGATGAAAGTTTTTCAGTTTATGATCATCCTCAAATAATAATATTTAAAAATGAAAAGAAATATTCAAAAGAAAAATTATATGAAATTATAAATTTAGATAATTTAGCAAATGATTTGAATAAAAATGATTACATCCCTATTTCCAATTACAAAAAGTATGAAAAATCATTAAAAAACCAAAATTCAAATCTATATTCTGATAATTTTTTTATGAAAGAAAAGCCACTCCATCAACAAATATTACTTTGGTTTTTAGTGATAAATTTATTAGGTTATTTGACTTTTCCTATGTTGTATAGAATTTTTAGAAATTTACCAGATTTAGGATATTCATTATCTAAATTTATGGGACTTTTTCTATTCAGTTGGGTTATTTGGATATTGATTTCTAATTCATCAATTGATTTTTCCATTGAAATACTTATAGTTATTTTGGCTATTTTCTTTTTTATTTCATTATGTTTTTTCTATTTTTCAAGAAGTAGTATTTTATTTCATTTGAGAAGAAATTACCAAAAGATTTTACTTATCGAATTTATATTTTATTTGGTGTTCTTTGTAGCATTATATGTACGATATTTAAATCCTGATTTATGGCATCCATTTCGTGGAGGAGAAAAACCGATGGACTTGGCATACTTAAATGCGTTAATAAGATCTATGAATCTGCCTCCTTTTGACCCTTGGTTCAGTGGATTTACTTTAAATTATTATTATTTTGGTCAATATATGGTCTCAGTTTTAATAAAACTTTCAGGTGTCCCAACTAATATTGCTTACAATTTAGCTATCCCAACATTTTTTTCTTATACTGCAATTTTAATTTTTGGTCTGATTTCTAATATTACATTTCTTTTATATAAACTGAGGGATCTTAATTTCAATTGGTTTAAATACCCATTATTATTTGGAATTTTTGGAATTTTTATTACAATTATATTTGGCAATTTTGATGGTTTTTTGCAATTAATCAATTTGATACTTGGTAGACAAAACACTTTTGATTACTGGGGGAGTACTAGAATTGTATCTATGGTTTCTAGTGGCTTAGAAATTACAGAATTCCCTTTCTTCACATTTCTTTTTGCTGACTTACATGCTCATCTGTTAAGCCTACCTATATTATTGAGTATTTTGTTTTTTGCTTTTGTTTTCTATTATGAATATTTTGATAAAAGCTCTAAAGTAAAAAATATAATTTCATTGACTTTATTAGGATTATTAGTTGGAGGAATAAGAGCCACTAACACTTGGGATTATCCAGTTTCTTTAGTAATAGTTTTTAGTTCTATTTTTTTTGCAGTATTTTTTGCCTACAAGGATTTACGTAATAAAATAACACTATTTATTATGTACTGTTTAGTTTTTTTTATTTCATCTAAATTCTTCTTTTATAATTTTGAGAATAATTTGATTTTGCCTAATATAAATTTTGAAATTTCTAAATGGAAAACTCCATTTTATTTGTTTTTAGAGATCTACTTTTTCCCGATAATTGTACTTTTGATTTATTCATGTGTTTATATGTACAAACTTTTTTATAAAATAAATTTTTTATATGAATTGAATTATAAAAAAATTACGTATAAATCATTAATTTTATCTTCTTTATTATTGGTAGCTTATTTTGTATTTTTTAATGATTTTTTCTTAAATACTTTATTATTTTTATTTCTTCTTATTTCTATATTTAGTGTAATTTTAATAGCAAAATATTATTTATTTGAAGGGTATTTTAAAATCTTTTTGTGGTTGGCAATTTTGATTGTTTTGGGCTTAGCAATTCCATTATTAACCGAATTGGTGGTTATTGGAGGTGACATTAATCGAATGAATACGATTTTCAAATTTTATTTTGAATCATGGATTATTTTGAATATTGCAATATCAATAATTATTCCAATTATATTTATAGAACACTTATCATCTTATAAATCTAAAATTGTTTTTTTATCGCTTTTAGCTTCTATTTCAGTCATAGGATTAATTTATCCGATATTTGCAATTCAAGTGAGAGTATCCGATAGATTTCCCAATAATACAAAGGGATTAGATGGGATGGAATTTATGAAAAATAATGTGTATTATATCAACGATCAGGCCATAGATTTAAATGAAACCTATAAGGCTGTCAATTGGTTAAATCAAAATATTTCTGGGAATCCAAATATTGTAGAAGCTTCAGGGAATTTGTATAGTTGGACATCAAGAATTTCAATTTATACTGGACTTCCTACAGTATTAGGCTGGGATTGGCATCAAAAACAACAACGATCATTAGAGGTAAATTCTATTGCAAAAAGAAAAAATGATATAGATAGTTTCTACAATACTTTATCAGATGAATATATGATAGATTTTCTTGATTATTATGGTATTGAATTAATTATTGTAGGTCCTTTAGAAAAAGCTCTATACGAGAAAAATGGCCTTATAAAATTTAACAATTTAAATGATAAATTTGTTGACATTTATAATGAAGATAACTTTAGAATAATAAGATACGTCGGAGCAACTGATGAGTAATTATAAATATATATTTTTTGATATTTATGGGACTTTAGCAGGTTTTTATCCAGAGAGAGAAAAGATCCAAAAAAAAATCCTTTCAAAAAATCAAATTTATTTAACGGAAGAGCAGATAAGCATGGGATATAAATTTGCTGATGAATTTATGACCGTTCAGAAGAAAGTTAATCCATTAAGAAATTTAAGTACGATTGATAAGAAAAATTTTTTTTCCAAGTATGAACAAAAAATTTTAGAAGCTAATGATATTTTTGTAGGAGATGAAAAATCTTCAATAATTTGGGAGCAAATTTCTAAAGAACCATACGATCTGAAGATATTTGACGATGTATTAGAAAACTTAAAGTGGTTAGCGAGTAAAGGAATAAATTCAGCAGGAATTACAAACATGGATATTACTGGAGAAAAGTTATTGAAAAACTTAAGCTTGGAAGGATTACTTAAATTTATAGTTACCTCTTTAGATACACATTCTGAAAAACCAGACTCTAAGATATTTTTATTTTCAATGCAAAAAGCCAACGTGACAGCTAATGAAAGTATCTTTATTGGTGATCAAATTGAATCTGATATTATGGGAGCAAAAAATGCAGGAATGCTTCCCATATTGATAGATAGATATGGCTATTATAAAGACTTTTCAGATACTCTTAAAATAAAAAACTTAGACGACCTTAAGAAAATATTTTAAAGTCGTCTAAGTCTGATCTATTAACTAAGCATCAAAAGATAAAAAGAACTCATATGGATGAGGTCTCAATCTAATTGGGTCAGCGTCGTTTTCTCTTTTGAAATCTATCCACGCTCTAATTATGTCTTCTGTGAAAACTCCTCCCTTTAGAAGAAAGTCATGATCTTCTTCAAGCGCATCTAAAGCTTCTTCTAAACTAGAAGGTACCTGAGGAAGTTTTTTCTGTTCTTCAATGGGTAATTCAAATAGATCATGCTCTAAAGGTTCTCCTGGATCATAACCATTTTCTATGCCATCTAATCCTGCTAAAAGCATTGCTGAAAAAGTTAAGTAAGGGTTACATGTAGGATCTGCTGATCTAAATTCAATTCTTTTTGCCTTTGGATTATCAAAATACATAGGGACCCTACAAGCAGCAGATCTGTTTCTCGCTGATATCGCAAGAATAGTTGGTGCTTCATAGCCTGGAGTCAACCTTTTATAAGAGTTTGTAGTAGGTGCTGCTAATGCCATTAAAGCTTTTCCATGCTTAATTAATCCACCTGTGTAATTAAGTCCCATTTCCGACATACCAGCATATCCTTTTCCAGCAAATAATGGTTTACCATCCTTCCAGATCGATTGATGAGTATGCATTCCAGTACCGTTATCTTCAAAAATTGGTTTTGGCATAAAGGTAGCAACTTTTCCATATCTTTTTGCTACATTTTTAACTACATATTTGTATGCCATAACATTATCTGCAGTTTCCAACAAAGTATTATATACAATATCTATTTCTCCTTGTCCCGCAGTAGCTACTTCATGGTGATGTTTTTCTACTTTAATTCCAAAAGTATCTTGCATAACCCTGATCATTTCATTTCTTATATCTTGCTGTGTATCTATGGGAGAAACTGGAAAATATCCTCCTTTGTGTTTTGGACGATTGGCTAGATTTGGGGTCTCTTGATCCATCATGTAAGGTTCTCCAGAATTCCAAATTCCTTCGTCAGAATCAATAAAGTGAAACCCATGATTTGGTCCATAATCAAAATTTGCAGAATCAAATATGAAGAACTCAACTTCTGGACCCCAATAAGAAGTATCTCCCAATCCTGTTTTAATTAAATATTCTTGTGCTTTTTTTGCTACATATCTAGGATCTTTATTATACAAACCTCCTTTGACGGGATCTTTTATATCAGCTATTACAGTAACTTGACCATCATTAAAAGGATCTAATTTCAGTGTAGAAGAGTCAGGAACCAATAACATGTCTGATTCATCAATTGATTGAAACCCACGAATACTTGACCCATCAAAACCTGTTCCTCCAGTAAAAAGAGCATCGTTTACTTCACTTATTGGTAAAGAAACGTGTTGCCATACCCCTGGAAGATCTATAAATTTTATATCTAGTATGTCACATCCATTATCGTTCATTAATTTTAATGCTTCTTTTGATTCATTAGCCATAAGATAACTCCATATATATATTTTGAATATAAATAATTATAATATCTATTATGTGTTACAAATTTGTTAATAATCAATACTAGAATATGATTGATTCAAAAAAAATTATATATAAAGGAAAAAAAGCAGTTGATGAATGGATAACTAATCATCCTGATCAAAGATTAGATCTATCCAACTTGCGTTTTGAGAGATATGATTTTAAAGGTTGGCGATTATCTCGATCAATATTTAATAACGCCTCATTTATAAATTGTAATTTTTCTGATGCTGATATATCTGAGATTTCAGCATTGAATACTAATTTTTCTGGTTGTGATTTTAATAATGCTTCTCTTAATAGGTCAAATTTTTCTGGTTCCAATTGTACAGACGCTGATTTTACTAATGCTTGGTTATATAGATGTAATTTTTCGGGTGCTGATTTGTCAAATGCAAATTTTCATTTAGCAACAACACACAAAGTAAAATGGCCAAACGATATTATTTTGAAATAAAATCTAAGAATTAGCAATTTTAATAAATTCTGTTATTTTTATGGCATCCTTTTCGCCAACAGTTTCTACACCACTTGATACATCTAATCCCCAAGGAGAAAAATTATCTATTAAGTTTCCAATGTTATTTGGACTTAATCCACCTGCAACTAAAATATCATCCATTTCTATAATACTTTTATATTTCTCCCAATTAAATTTTTCCCCAGTTCCTCCTTTTGAATATTTTGAATAACAATCCAAAATTATAAGTCTGGATACTGAAAAATACTTTTCTACATATCTAAGTATTTCAGAAAAGTTATGTGTTTCTTTTATGTGGATTTGTTTTATTACAGGCTTTGTAATTTTTTTTATATACGTGATATCTTCATTCCCACATAATTGAATAATATCAATATCTAATAATTCTGAAAATTTATTTATATGATCATAGTTCTCATTTGCAAATAGTCCAGCTAATTTTATTTTGGAGTTTTTTTTCAATATATAATTTTTTATTTCTTTTACTAGGCTTTCACTTTTTCTTTCATTTATGTATCTTTTTGATTCTTGAATAAAATTTAATCCCAAATAATCTGCATTGTTATCTATAACCACTTTTGCATTTTTTATATCTTTTATCCCACAGATTTTGATTTTAGGTTTCATTATTATTTTCTTTTATATCTTTTATTATTTGACTAATATTATTAGATTTCATTATTGATTCTCCTACTAATAAGCCATTAGCTCCGTTTGAAACCATTTTTAATGCGTCGTTATGATTTGAAATACCACTTTCTGCTATTTTGAAGATATCTTTTGGAATTAATTTAGACAATTTCACAAAATTATCTAAAGAGGTCTTTAGGGTTGCAAGGTTTCTATTATTAATTCCTATAATTTCTACATCTATTGAAAGAGCTTTTTGTAACTCACTTTCATCAAAAATTTCTACAATAACACTTAATCCTAACAACTTTGCCAATTTGTATAATTGAATATATTTCTTTTTTTCAAGAATTCTAACTATTAGTAGGACACAATCAGCACCTAATTTTTTTGCTTCATATAACTGATACTCATCGAAAATGAAATCTTTTTGAAGTACTGGTATATTTTTGTTTTTTGAAACTTTTAATACATCTTCTAGATCTTTATTACTCCCTTGAAAAAAATCTTCCTCTGTTAGTACTGAAATTGCATCTGCACCTGATTTTATGTAGATTTCAGCTTGTTTATTTGGAATAAGATTTGTATCCATGATTCCAGCTGAGGGAGATTGTCTTTTCATTTCTGCAATGAGCGTAATGTTGTTATTATCCAAAACTTCCTCAAGTTTAATTATTGTTTGATTGAATTGTATATCTTCTTCTAATTTGCTTAAAGGCAGCAAAACTTTTTTTATTTCTAGGCGATTTTTTTTCTTTCGAAGAATTTTATCTAAAATAGACATTAACTATATCTTCTTTGAAAAATTTATAAGTTCTTCTAGTTTCTTCATTGCATTTCCAGATAAAAGATTTTCTTTTGCTATTCCATAACAAGAATCTATATCATCGTTTGGTTTATATAGGGATATAGCTATAGCGGAATTCATAAGTATAGATTCTAAAACTGATTCCAAATCTAAGGTGATTTTGTTAAGAGAATTCAATTGAAAACATTGAAGAATTTTTTTTGCCGACTCTTTCGGAGATTTAACGATCAAATGTTTAGAAGAATACTTATTTGGCATTCTTGGTTGTAAAATTATTTCTTCAAAATTTTTTTCAGAATCATATATATATGTATCATTATCAATTTCTATTTCATCGGCTCCAGATTTTCCACTTAATGTTATTATCCTTTCAGTTTTAAGAATTTTAGCAGCCAAGGCTATTTTTTTTGCTATAAATTTATTTGGAGTGCCTATTATTTGTTTTTTTACAGATGCAGGATTAGTCAATGGCCCTAAAAAATTAAATATTGTCCTTATTCCAATTTCTCTTCTCAAAGGAGCAGCATATTTCATCGAAGGATGGAAACTTTGAGCAAATATGAATACCAAATTGATATCTTCAAGACATTTACTTGCTTGATCAGGAGTTAAATTGATATTTACCCCAAACTCTTCTAAAACATCCGCCGATCCACTATTACCTGTCATAGCCCTGTTTCCATGTTTTGCAACGGGTATTCCAGAAGAAGCAACAATTATAGAAGACGCAGTTGAGATGTTTAGCCATTTAAGTCCACTTCCTCCTGTTCCACACATATCTATAGCATTTTCGTTATTTGGGATTTTTAAAGAATATTTTCGCATTATACTGGCCATTCCAGCAATTTCTTCAGCAGTTTCTCCTTTGATCGACAAGGAAGTCATTAATGCTCCAAACTGTGAAGGTAACATTTTGTCTGACATAATTTGTTCCATTGCGTGCTGAGATTCTTCAAAACTTAAATTTTTTCCAATGGTAGCTTTTTGAATTATGTCTAGAATATTCATTTTGTCTATTTATTCACAAAATTTGCTAGTAGATCCATCCCGTATTCTGTTTCTATAGATTCTGGATGGAATTGTAACCCTTCTATATCAAATTTTTTATGTCTTATTGCTTGAATAATACCTGATTCGCTTTTTGCAGAAATTTCAAAATCATCTGATAAAGATTTTTCTTCTATTATTAACGAGTGATATCGAACTGCTTTAAACGGGTTAGGTATATTTTTAAAAATCCCTTCTTCATCATGTGTTATTAATGAGATTTTACCATGCTTTATTTCTTTAGCTTGAATTATGTTTGCTCCATGTACAAAGCCTATACATTGATGTCCCAAACATACTCCTAATATAGGGGTAGTATTTCTAAAAGCTTTTATAACATCATTAGAAATACCAGCATTTTTGGGATTTGATGGTCCAGGAGAGATTACTATATGTGAAGGTTTTAATTCTTCAATTTTATCTAAACTTGTTTCATTATTCCTTAGAACCAACACATCCTTGTTCAATTCACAAATATATTGATATAGGTTATAGGTAAATGAATCATAATTATCTAATAGTAAAATCATTGCTTAATACCTCTTTCAGCATCATCAATGGCTCCAATAAGTGCTTGCATTTTATGTAATGTTTCTTGATATTCATTTTCTATGATTGAATCTGCTACAATCCCTCCACCAGCTTGAAGATATACAGTTTTGTCTTTTAATATTAGCGTTCGTATGGCTATACAGGTATCCATGTTTCCATTATAAGAGAAATATCCTACTCCTCCTGAGTAAGGTCCTCTTTTTTCAGGTTCTAATTCAGATATTAATTGCATCGCTCTAACCTTTGGAGCTCCAGAAACTGTACCTGCAGGGAATGCTGCTCGCATTGCATCAAATTGGTCATATTTTTTATCTAGTTTTCCTACAACATTTGAAACAATATGCATAATATGTGAATATTTTTCAATTTCCATTTTTTGAGTCACTTTTACCGTACCTGGTTTTGCAACTCTTCCAACGTCATTTCTACCTAAATCTAAAAGCATTAAGTGTTCAGCTAGCTCTTTTTCATCAGATATCAATTCATTTGATATTAAATTATCTTCTTTTTCATTTTTTCCTCTTGGCCTTGATCCTGCTATAGGATGTACTGAAATTTCCTCATTATTAGCTTTAATCAGAAGCTCAGGAGAAGCACCGATAATTTGAAAATCTTCGAAATTAAACATGAACATGTATGGCGAAGGATTAATTGTTCTCAGGCAACGGTATATATCTATTGCAGAAGCTTTTGTTTTTTTTGATAATCTTTGAGAAAAAACTACCTGGATTATTTCTCCAGAATAAATATTATCTATACATTTTTGTACTGCTTCAGAATATTGTTCTTTAGTCATGTTTTTTTCATACTGTTCAATTAATTGTTCTCTACTTGATTCTTTTTCAATATCCAAGCTTACATTAAAGCTTTTTGGAACAGGTTTGTTAATTTGTTCAATAATTTTGTCGATATTTTCGGTGGCTTTTTGGTAGATTTTTTCAGAATCATTAACGTCATTAATTTTTGTGTAAACTATTATGAATATAGTTTGTTTTACGTGATCAAAAACCACCAAAGATTCTGTTAACAAAAAAATTGATTCAGGAACCTCTAGGTCTCCCTTTTTATTTTTTATGACTGAATCTTCGAAGTAAGATACTGAATCATAGGATATATATCCAACTGCACCTCCAGTAAAAGGAGGTAGTTTCTTTATTTCAGGTACTTTATAAGAATTAATTTCATTTTTTATTTCAATCAGTGGATCGACTTCGCCAAGTTTCTCGTTTTTTCCTGTCTTAATTATTTTTCTAGGATTTATTCCGATAATTGAATATCTAGCTAGATTTTCTCCTCCAGTTATTGATTCTAATAGAAAAGAATAACTATTTTTTGCTAGCTTTAAGTAAATAGATAAAGGGGTATCTAAATCTGCTCTGATCTCCTTATATATTGGTATCAGATTGTATTCTTTTGACAGTTGTTTGAATTCTTTAGATGTGGGATTATAAGCCATTTTTTTACCAGATTTTTTTGTACGTAGATATTTTCATCTTTTCTCTTACTAAAGTCATAGTTTTATCTGCTACTTTTCTAGCATTTGAAATTCCTTTATCCAAAGATTCTTCAACAATATTGAAATTTTTTTCATAATAGTTTCTTTTGTTCCTAATTGGTTCTAAAAATTCATTCAAAATATCTGATAAATAATTTTTGATTTCTACGTCGCCAATGTTACCTTTACGATATCTTTCCTTAAAATCTTGAACATTTTGATCGTTTTCAGTAAATGCATCTAGATATTGAAAAACAGGATTTCCCTCTACTTTTCCAGGAATATTGGCTCTTATTCTATTTGGATCTGTGTACATACCTCTAACTTTTTTTGCAACTTCATCTTTAGAATCTGATAGTAAAATAACATTCCCTTGACTTTTACTCATTTTACCTTTTCCATCAATTCCTGATAATCGACCAACTTTTCCTATTAGAGTTTCTGGTTCTGGAAAAACTTCACCATACATTCTGTTGAATTTTCGAGCAATTTCACGTGACATTTCTAGGTGGGGGGCCTGATCTTCACCCACTGGAACTAAATGTGCTCTTGGCAATAAAATATCGGCAATTTGACTTATTGGATAATTGAAAAATCCCGCACTTCTTTGTTCAATTGGTAAAGAATCTAACTCTCCTTTTAGAGTTGGATTTCTTTCTAACATTCCTAATGGTGTGATAAAAGACAATAACATACTCAATTCTGCATGTTCTGGTACATAACTTTGGATTACGAAATTGGATTTATCAGGATCTAAACCAACAGCAAGCCAATCAAGAGTGACATCTATAACAGACTGCTTGATTAAATCTATGTCATGGAAATGATCACTTAAGGCTTGATAATCAGCTATGAGAAAATAACATTCATATTCATCTTGAAGTTGAATCCAATTGTGTAGAGCACCAACATAATGTCCTAAGTGTAGTGCACCAGTGGGCCTAATCCCTGTCAATATCCTTTTTTTATTTTCCATGATTTTACTTATAGGGTTTTGTATTAGAATGTAATAAAAACAATTTATTATAATATTTTACCTAAATGAAGGGTAATGGGTTAATAATAAAGTGGACAGACTTGAATAAAAATGAAATCAAAAATGAAATCACATTATGGCTCATGGGAATCTAAAATAACTCCTGAAAAAATAATTGAAGGAGGATTAAGATTCAGCGAAATAAGATCAAATGGGTCGGAACTCTATTTTTTAGAAGGAAGACCAGAGGAATCTGGAAGATACGTAATAGTAAAACAATCATCTGATGGAAAAATATCAGATGTAATTCCAAAAGAATTCAATTCAAGAAATGCCGTTCATGAATATGGAGGAGGATCTTTTGCCATTGGTAAAAAAAATATTTATTTTACTAATTGGGATGATCAAAGAGTATATAAAGTAGATGGAGAAAATGTTAACCCTATAACAATTGAGCCTCCTTTTGAAAAAGCGATTAGATATAGTGATTTAACCTTATCCATTGACGAAGAATGGTTATTTTGCGTAAGAGAAACTCATTTCGAAAAAGGAGAAGCTAAAAATCAACTTGTAGCAATTTCTACAACAAAATATACTCAATTAGTATTGTGTACAGGTAGAGATTTTTATTCTTCTCCAAGAATAAATCCTGTGAATAATGAGATTTGCTGGCTGGAATGGGATCACCCTAATATGCCATGGGACGGAAATGAATTATATGTAGGAAATTTTAATTCTGAGAGAATTACTACTAAAAAAATTATCTATGGTGCTTCAAATATAAGTATAGTTCAGCCTGAATGGAGTGATTCAGGAGAATTAATATATATTAGTGACGAATCAGGATGGTGGAATTTAAAAAAATATTCAGAAAATAAAAACTCTACAATATTAGATGAAGAAACTGATCATGGTGAACCTGCTTGGAATTTTGGCGTCAGAACATATTTCTTAAAAGATGATTATATTTACTTGAGAGGTTCCTCAAAAAACAATAATAAAGGGTTGATTCGAAAAATAAATATTTCAGGTGAAATAATTGAAGAAATAGAAGTTTTACATACTTCTATTGGAGATTTAACACATCATGACAATAAAGCTTTGTACATAGGAGCATCACCTGTTTCAAATAGTGAAATAGTTTCTTATGACCTTATGAAAAAAAATGAAGAAACTATTAAGGAATCTAATCCTGTAAAAATAGATTTTGAAGAAATTTCTATTCCTGAAGAAATCTCTTTTCCTACCACACAAAATGCAATTGCATACGGGTACTTTTACAAGCCTAGAAATAAAAATTATCAAGGAGAATCTGAGGAACCCCCCCCTTTACTGGTAATAAGCCACGGAGGTCCAACTTCTGCAACCAGCAATGCATTAAATTTGTCAATCCAGTATTGGACCAACAGAGGCATTGCTGTTGTTGATGTAAATTACAGAGGATCAACCGGGTATGGAAAAAAGTTCAGAGATTCATTGAAAGGAAACTGGGGTGTATACGATACAGATGATTGTATAGCGGCAGTAGATTTTCTTTCTGAAAAAGGATATGTAGACTCTTCAAGAGTAGCTATAAAAGGAGGGTCTGCTGGTGGATATACAACAATTAATGCACTTACTTTCCATAATAGGTTTGCAGTAGGTGCTACTTATTATGGTATTGCAGACTTATCTGTTTTTATTGATGATACTCATAAATTTGAATCTAAATATCTTGAATCACTTATAGGTAAATATCCTGAAGAAAAAGAAAAGTACTATAAAAGATCTGCCATAAATTTTACAGACCAACTTTCTTGTCCAATGATAATTTTCCAAGGAACTGAGGATAAAATAGTGCCACCATCTCAAGCAGAAATTATGGCTCAAGGATTAAGAGATAAAAAAATCCCTTTTTCTTTAATCATGTATGAAGGAGAACAACATGGGTTCCGTCAATCTAAAAATATAATTTCTTCATTGGAATCTGAACTTTATTTTTATAGTCAAGTACTTGGATTTGAGCCTTTTGATAAATTAAAAACAATAAATATTGAAAATTCAGATAAATTAAAAACAATAAAAAAATATTAATTCTTATACCTTCTGGTGAATGGGAATCTTCTAAGTTAACTGAATCCAATCATTATCATTAATTTCAAATGAAGTTTCGAATATTCGTATCAGCTCATCGTATTTGCTAACGTTACTTTCAACAAAATTAATGTTACTCTCAACATGTTTAATGTTTTTAGAACCTATAATTAGAACATCAATTTCAGTTCTATATAATGAAAAAGCCATAGAGAGTTCAATGGGATCTATATCTGATAAATTCTCATCAAGTGTATCACAAAGAATCTCTAATCTATCAAAGTAGGGTTTACCATAACTATCGTTATAAGTCCCAGACCAATTTTGATTTTTTCTTATCACACCACTTAAGGAAGCATTTGCTATTGGTCTTTTAGCTATAATTCCTAATTTTTTTTTGTTTGCATCTTTAAGAATATTTTTTGTTCGAGCTCTTTGGTCAGCAATATTATAACTAGTTTGCAAAGTGTCAAAGATATTTGAATTAACAGCCCATTTAGCTGCAATATTATCACCTGAATAACCGATAAACCTTGTTTTCCCTTCGAGTTGTGCATCTTGCAGTGCTCTTATTACATCTCCTTTTTGTAAAATATGTTCGTCACAAGAGTGTAATTGCACTAGATCTATATAGTCAGTTTTTAAATTTTTTAAACTATTTTCAATTGAATTTTTTATCTTTATGTAATCCCATTCACTATCAGAAGAATTAGTACTTCCTGTTCCAGCTTTGGTGGCTAAAAAAAACTCATTTCTCCTATCATTAACTGCTTCACCAATTAACTTTTCGCTTTCATTATATCCAGCGGCAGTGTCCAAAAAATTTATACCATTGTCTAAAGCAAAATTAAGTAACTTTTCAACTTGAGGATATCCTGATGCTCCTAATTCAAATCCTATTTCTGCCAAGCCAATCCCTAACCTACTTACTTTTTCATTAGTTGTACCAAAATTACTATAAATCATAAAATTCACTCTACTAATTAAATTTAAACAAAAATTGCAAAAATCTGTTGAAGAATTTTTGCAATTTTATGTCTTTATATAAATTTATATAAAAATAAATATATAAATAATAACTAAGCGGCTTTACCAATCTTGAACATTTTTGTGCCACATTTTGGACATGTTCCTTGAGTAGCTGGTCTACCATTTTTCATAGTTATTTGTTGAGGGTTACTCATATCACGTTTCCCCTTGCATTTCATGCAATAAGCTTCCATAAGGACCTCCGGTCAAGCCTTTGTTTATTTTTATAATACATTTATATACTATTCCAAGATAAATTACTACATATATTTGAATTGATTTACTCTATATTCTCTTCTGTTCAATCTAATATACTATAATTAAGTATAAATTCTTATTATTTCATTTTTTTATACAATATAATTATTTATTACTAAAAATATAATTAAATATAAATATTTTGTCCAATTTAAATAAAATTATTGAAGAAATCGAAGAAGTAGAACGATCTGCCAATGGTCAAATTGATCAACAAATACTTAATTTAGATCAATTAGAACATTGGCGTATATTTTTTTTAGGTCGAAATGGGGAAATATCTAAATTGATGAAATATCTCTCTTCTGTTTCAGATGAAAACAAAAGAATCATTGGCCCGAAGATAAATGATTTAAAAAAAAGTTTGTCAACTAAATACAATCTAGCAGAGAAAAAAATTAATCTTAAAGATATTGCTGTTTCAGAATTTGATTTCACTTTACCCGGTAGGCCAGTGAATTTAGGGAATTACCATCCAACAACTCTAATAATTAGAGAAATCTGTACTGCTTTTTCTGAGATGGGATTTCAAATAATAGAAGGTCAGGAAATAGAAACAGAAAAATATAATTTTGATTTATTAAACATACCAAATGATCATCCAGCTAGAGATCAATGGGATACTATTTGGTTACAAACTGAAAACACTAATGTTAAACATCTTCTTAGAACTCATACATCTCCAATGCAAGCGAGAGTAATGGAAAAAAGTAAACCCCCACTTAGAGTTGTTATTCCAGGAAAATGTTATAGATATGAAGCGACAGATGCTACTCATGAGTGGCAATTTCATCAAATTGAAGGATTAGCAGTTGATAAAAATATTTCTTTTTCAGAATTAAAAGGGACTTTGTATGAGATGGCAAGAAAGTTATTTGGATCTGACCAACAAGTAAGATTTAGGTGTGATTTTTTCCCTTTTGTAGAACCAGGAGTAGATATGTCAATAGAATGGAATGGTAAATGGATAGAAATCCTAGGCGCTGGCATGGTACATCCTAAGGTTTTGGAAGGGGTAGGATACAATCCCAAAGAATATAGTGGATTTGCTTTTGGATTAGGTCCTGAAAGGATCTCTATGTTAAAAAATAAAATTTCTGATATAAGAAATTTCCATTTAAATGATTTAAGATTTTTAAATCAATTTACTATCTAATTATGAAATTACCTTTAAATTGGCTAAAAGAATATGTCTCTTATAATATATCTGCAGAAGAGATTGCAGAAAATCTGACGATTATTGGACTTGAAGTAGAATCAATATCCGAAACAGGAATTATTTCAGGAGTAATTGTAGGAGAAATTCAAAAAATTTCTAAACATCCAAATGCTGACACATTACAGATAGTAATTGTTTTTGATGGGAATAATAAATATAAAATTATTTGTGGTGCCCCAAATGTTTGTGTTGGACAAAAAATATTTTTTGCAACACCAGGAACAAAATTACCTGATGAAAATAGCCCTGAAAAATTTCATTTAATTAAAGAGAGTAAAATCCGTGGTGAATTATCTCAAGGAATGATCTGTTCTGAGAAAGAATTAGGACTGGGGGAAAATCATGATGGCATCATGGTTTTACCAAAAGATTTCAAATTAGGATCTCCTATTTCAGAATATTATGGTGAAATTGTTATGGAATTGGACATCACTCCTAATAGAGTTGACTGCTTAAGTATAACGGGTATAGCAAGGGATTTGTCTGCAAGGATAGATAAAGAATTCAAATTTAAATATACTAATAATCATTCCCTATCAAAAAGTTATAAAAATAATATTCAAATACTTGATGAAAATATTTGTTCTAGATATACAGGTGTTATTATAGACAACATTTCAATTACGGAATCCCCTGATTGGTTAAAAAGAAGATTGATCTCGATAGGAGAAAGACCCATAAATAATCTTGTTGATATTACTAACTATGTAATGTTCGAAATTGGACAACCTTTACATGCATTTGATTTAGATAAAATCAATGAAGAGAAAATTTATGTTAGGAATTCAAAAAAAGGTGAAGAAATAATAACACTGGACGGAAATAAAAGGATTTTGGATTCTGATTCAATAGTCATTGCAGATAATAAATCTGCTATTGGATTGGCAGGGATAATGGGTGGGAAAAATTCAGAAATAGATATTGAAACTAATTCTATTTTTTTAGAATCAGCAAATTTCAATTCTTCAGTCATTAGAAACACATCGAAATCTTTATCTTTACAAACTGAAGCTTCAATGAGATTTGAACGAAATTTAAATCCTGAATTAACCATATTTGGTTTGTCTAGAGCATTAGATCTAATTTTGGAAATCTGTGGAGGGAAAACCAGAACAGGTATATTGGATAATTATGATAATAAATTTATTCAAAAAACGATTATTCTTGATAAAAGGCGCTTATGTAAAATTTTAGGAGTGGAAATAGACAATGAAATAATTTCCAAAACTTTAAATTCATTAAATTTTTCATATGATTTCGATAAGTTGAAAGATATATGGAAAGTAGAAGCTCCTTTCTGGCGATCTGATATTACTTTGCCTGAAGATTTATATGAAGAAATTGCAAGAATTATTGGATATGATTCGATTCCTCTCAAATTTATTTCTGGCGAAATTCCTAAATGGGAACCTAATAAACTATTTGAATATAAGAATACATTGACTGATCTTTTGGTCGGTTCTGGTATGTATGAAACAATTTCTTATTCTGCAATATCTGAAGAAATGTTGGAAATTTTACCGGAATATGTTAGTAATCAAGAGAATATTTCTATTAAAAATCCTATATCTAACGAACATGCATATCTTAGAAAAAGTTTAATTCCTTCTATAATCATCACAGCATCAAGAAATACAAACAATTGGAAAAAACCAATTAGAATTTTTGAAACAGGGAATGTTTTTTTTCAATTAGAGCAAAAAATTCAAGAAAAATCATATTCGGCTGGTTTATTAACTGGAGTTTCAGAAAATATACATTGGGATATTACGCCTAGAGAAGTCGACTATTTTGATGGCAAAGGAATTATAGATTATTTGTCTTCTAAATTACGTTTTAATTATGTTTTATCTCCCTATAATGACGCAATATACGCTAAAGGGAAATCTGTAAGGATACATGATATGAAGAATAAGATAACTTTTGGCTATTTAGGAATGATATCTGATGACATGATTGAAAAACTTAATTTTAATACTCCATCGGTAGTGATTTTTGAATTATTTTTGGAAGAGCTATATAAGAGTTCTAATGAATTAGTTTACAAAGATTTTTCTCAATTTCCACTAGCACATAGAGACCTATCATTATTAATTGATACTAATGTTAATTTTGAGGATATAAAAAAAATTGTATTTTCTGAAAAATTTGTTATTGATTGTAATGTTTTTGATGTCTACCAAGCAGAAAATTTGCCTGAAGGAAAAATCGGCATTGCAGTTAGAATTTTTTATCAATCCAATGAAGGCACTTTATCTTGGAAAAATTTACAACAGATCGAACAAAAAATATTGATACAATTTGAAAAGAAATTAGGAATAAAAATTCGAGAATGAAAAATCATTTGAAAAAATCTCATTATCATGCAGATATGTTATCGGTTGAAGAAGCCAGACAAAGAATTATTTCAAAATTTCATATATTGGATAAAGAATATTCTTCAATTTTAGATTCTTTGGGTCAAGTAATTGCAGAAGATATTTATTCAAAAGTTTCAGTTCCACCTTTGGATAATTCAGCAATGGATGGCTTTGCATTAAAAGATGAAGATATTATAAGTGCTTCAGAAACTAATGTTGTCTATTTGAATGTTGTAGAAACTATAGAAGCAGGACGTATTCCTAACAAGAAAATACTAAAAGGTGAAGCATCAAGAATTATGACTGGGGCTCCAATTCCAGAAGGTGCTACTACGGTAGTCCCATTTGAAGATACAGATGAAAATCAGCAAAAAGAATCGAATATAACAAAAATAGGTATAAAACTAAAAACAGAAAAATTTGAAAATATTAGAACGGCAGGCGAGGATATAAAATCAGGTGAAAAAATATTAACGAAAGGAGATATAGTTTCTTCTTCAGTTATAGGAATATCTGCTTCTATAGGATTGAATAAAATCCCTGTATTTAGACGGCCGAAGATAGGAGTTTTATCTACAGGTAATGAATTGTTAAGTCCGGGAGATAAAATCGAACCTGGCAAAATTTTTGATTCTAACACTTATACTATTTCTTCTTTAATAAAATCTTATGGTGCAATTCCTGTAATTGAGAAATTTTCTAAAGACAATGTTATGGAAATAGAATCGAAAATAAAAAATTTTGAAAACATTGATTTAATTGTAACTAGTGCAGGGGTCTCCAAAGGTGATTATGATGTTGTTAAAGAAATAATGGAAAATAAAGGCGAGATAAACTTTTGGTCAGTAAATATGAGACCCGCTAAACCATTGGCTTTTGGGTATGTAATTATAAGAAACAAACAAATTCCATTTATAGGTTTACCTGGGAATCCAGTTAGCGCGATGATTGCTTTAGATAAATTTGCAAGATTTGCAATAAATAAAATGATGGGGAAACCATTTTTAGATAGACCAACTATAAAAGCAAGGTTGGAATCTGATATTATTAACTATGATGATCGTAGATTTTATGCTAGAGTTTATGTTTACAGAAATTCTGAAAATATTATTTGCGCCCAACCTTTAAACAATCAAAGTTCAGGAGTTTTGACTTCAATGCATTATGCTAATGGTCTTGGAATTTGTCCTACAGGTATAAATAAATTATCTAAAGATGAGATTATAGATGTAGAGATGTTTAATTGGAGTGAAGATATTACGGAAATTATTAACCCAAAGAAGGATATTTAACTAAATGGCTATTAAAAAAGAAATTCAAACTTCTACTGAAGATAAATATATTATTGATATAGAAAGATTTGATAGAGAAGGATTATCATTTAAGTTTTTAATTATTGATAAGTTTTTTGAAAAAAAATCAGAAGATTTAATGAAATTAAAAGATAAAGAGATATTTGAGAAAATTTTGTTATTGGAAAAAGAACTCGATAATGCAGAAAATTCTGAAAACAATTTATTAAAACAGTTTGTCCTTCCAGGGACTTCACTAATTGAGGCAATATTTAGGATACTTGTCTTAAACAAAAATCAACCTATGACTATCCAAGAAATGGAGACTAATTTAAGGGAAGCTTGGGCTACTGTCATATACTTGAAATCCTATACTCACGATACAATTGCAAGAATGCTTAACGCTCAGAATGAGTATTTTATAAAAAAAACTGAAGATTAAGTATTATACTTTCGGTTTTTTTCCGTTTGTGGATATGACCACTTAAAAAAAAGAATCGTTAATGTTGTAAGAAAAACAAAATTTCCGGGGATCCACATTATTAGACCTCCTACTTGCTGATCATCCATTGCAGATATATTGAATAATCTTTTTATATCTTCACCGTATAATAAAGAATCTGATAAAGTTATGAAAGCAGCTACAACTGCTGTAGGAGTAACTGCTAATAATAAGTAAACTATTCTTAGTGGTATTGATATCTTTTTTGACCCAAATGTAATACCTAATATTGGCCACCAAAATAAAATTCCTGCCAAAAACATAGTTAAATGTTCAAAATTATGTATTATATTTGATTTTAAAGCTAGGTTAAAAAAAATTGGTATATGCCAAGTCCATATACAAATAATATAAAATATTAATCCCAATATAGGTGTTGTAAGAAAATTAATAATATATCTAATTGTATTTTTTGGATTTAAAATATCAACTAAGCCTAATTTTATAGTTTCAGGCAAAGATGAAAGAATAAATGGTATTACAAATCCAGAAAGTAAACATGGAGCGCATATCATAATAATAATCAAATGCTGAACCATATGTATCCAAAAAGTTGTTTCGTTATTTCCTATTGGTCCCACAATTGCTAAAAATAAAAATAAATAACCTGTAATCCCCAAAGAAATTCTTTTCATAAGACTTTTTCTAATTATTGATGAAATGGAAATCAATTTTATAGCACCTATAAGATACAAACAAAAAGAAAAGATTATGGGATAAAAAAATAGATTAGAAACTTTCCACATTAGGATAAATTCTATAAATGTTATATCTTGGTTCAATTTTCCATTATTGTCCCAAACCATGAAAAGCTGAGAGAAGCAGAAAAACAGAGAAGAATAAAATACCAACAATCATACATGTGACGAAAATAGTCGAAAACATTTTGTGATCAAATCGTAAATGCATGAAAAAAGCTACAACAAGGCCAAATTTCAGGATTGAAAATATTAACATTGCAGGAACTAACATATATAGTAGTTCTGGTACAGTAAACCACCATACCTCAATCATAGTGATGATTCCTAATATAGTTGCAATTACCCAATAGTATATTGGTCCAGCATGACCCTTACCCGAAGATAAAATCAACCAAATATTTTTTGATTTTTCTATAAATCCTCCAAAAGGGTGTTCGTTTTTTGGATTTTCAGATAGTTCATCTGTCTTTGGTATTTTCCACCACTTATTACCTTGATAAAAAAATAAATCTTTTAATAAAGACATGTTCCCTCCATAATTTAATGCCCACCAATCCAAGGTATTCCCCCTGGAGGTACACCATCATTAGCTGTTATTAAATATAATAGTGCAAAAATAACTATCCAAACAATATCTACAAAATGCCAATATAAACCTGCTATTTCTAAATCTATAGCATTTTCAGAGTTTAAATTACCTCTATATTCATTAATCAAAAGGAATATTAACCATAAAATTCCTAATGAGACATGTGCTCCATGTAGACTTGTAAGTGTAAAAAAAGTAGATCCAAAAAGATTAACTTGAGGAGTCATCCCCATATTAGCAAAATGTGCAAATTCATAAACTTGAAATCCAATGAAACCAATACCCATAATTATAACCATTAAAAGCCAAAACTTAGCCAAACCCATCCTTGCTTCTTTTAGGTAATGTAACGCCAAAACTATTCCTAATGAGCTCATTAGTAACACAAAGGTACTAACTGAAGTAATAGGAATATTTAAGGTATCTTCAGGATATGGCCCTACTAAACTTTTATTTCTATATGCCATGAAAGTTGCAATAAAAGTACCAAAAAACATTACATCAGACCCAAGGAAAGTCCACATTAATAATTTCTTGGCACTTACACCTGTCGAATTATTTATTTCTTCTCCATGCTGAATTGTTACATTTGTTGACATAATTCCTTCTTTTTACTAATGATGTTCATTGCTATCTTCATTTACAGGTTCAGTTGACCAACCTATTGATCCCCAAAATACCATTGCCAATCCTATTGCAACCAAGGCATAGGTATACATAACTCCCAATGCCGCAATAGTCAACCCTACTCCAATTATTAGTGGATAATAAGATAAATCTGGTAAATGTATTTTCGATTCATCAACATTTGAAGAATCTTCCACTTCTATTTTTTGCTTTTTAAAATTTTGATTATTACCTTCAAGTAATTCAGGATATTTTTTATACCACCAGTCATCTATGTTATTCACTTTAGGGATTTCAACAAAGTTGTAATGTGGAGGAGGAGATGCGATTGACCATTCTAAAGTTCTAGCATCCCATGGATCACCTCCAGCGTTTTGTTTATTTCTTTTTGAGAGGATAACATTCACAAAAAATACCAAAACAGATAAAGCTATAATGAAACCTCCAATAGTTGCAGCAAGATTTGAACTTTCCCATCCCATATCTTCCGCATAAGTATAAATCCTTCTTGGCATTCCATTTAATCCCACCCAGTGCATTGGTCCAAATTGTAAATTGAAACCTACAAACATAAGAACAAAGCTTATTTTCCCTAATTTCTCGTCAAGTAACCAACCTGTAAACTTAGGCCACCAATAATAAATTCCTGAGAATATAGCGAAAATCGATCCTCCGAATAGTACATAATGAAAATGAGCAACTATATAATAGGTATCTTGTTGTTGTGCATCTGACGGTGAAACTGCATGAGTTACTCCAGACAAGCCTCCTATTGTAAACATGGCTATAAAACCTATAGCAAATAACATTGAAGTATTAAGTTTAATTGATCCACCCCATAGAGTTGATATCCAATTAAATATTTTAACTCCTGTCGGGATAGCTATTAACATTGTAGTCACTGTAAAAGCTGTATTTGCGGCAGGCCCTAAGCCAGCAGTGAACATATGATGACTCCAAACAAACCATCCCAAAAATCCTATAACTAATCCTGCAAAAACAATTGCTGTGTAACCAAATAAAGGTTTTCTAGAAAATGTTGGTAATACTTCCGATACAATCCCCATAGCTGGTAATATCAATATGTAAACTTCTGGATGCCCAAATAACCAAAAAATATGCTGCCAAAAAATTGGATCTCCACCTGCTTCAGAATTGAAAAAATTTGTTCCATAAATTCTATCAGCGGTTAATTGTATCCCTGCTACGGCTAATATTGGTAGAGCTAAAACAATAAGAACGGAGGTTATAAGTGTCATCCAAGTGAAAACAGGCATCCTCATCATATGCATTCCAGGGGCTCTCATATTTATGATAGTTACTATAAAATTTAATCCAGCGGCTATTGAAGCTACACCTAATATATTAAGTCCCATCACCCAATATGTAATACCATTTCCAGGATTAAATCCTAATGAAGAATTTGGAGGGTAGCCGAACCAACCTCCGTTCGGAGCTCCTCCTGCAAACCAACTTATATTCATGAGTATTGATCCAAAAATAAATACCCATAAACTCAGTGCATTCAATCTAGGGAATGCGACATCTCGTGCACCAATTTGAAGAGGTACGATCCAATTGAAAAAAGCGGCTGATAAGGGCATAACTACCAAAAAAACCATTGTTGTACCGTGCATTGTAAACATTTGATTGTATACTTCTGGGCTAAGTATTGAACTTTCAGCCTGTCCTAATTGTAACCTGATTAATAATGCTTCAATTCCACCGACTAAAAACCAAAAAAATGAAACTAAACCATACATTGTCCCTATTTTTTTATGATCAACAGTTGCTAGCCAATACCACAAGCCCTTATGAGACTTTGGTCTCGGAAAGATTCTTGGGAGTTGAAATTGTTTTGGTTTAGTTATTGAACTCACTTAATTCCTCATTTAATTATTGTTTGTATAAGTAGTCACGTTTACTTTATTTGGCTTTAGACTTAAAAGATACTTTGCTATTTGATCAATTTCATCTGATGTTAGCATTTGATCATCATTATTATATATAGATGCGTGATGTTTCATCCTTGTGCCAATTTTTATATTGTCTGGGTTTTCTATCCAGCTATAAAGTGTTTCTAGATTATTCTCTTTTAATCCAGCACCAATAGTTAGCCTATTTCCAAAATGAGTTAAATTTGGCGCAGAAACTACCGCTGAATATTCTTTATCTTTTTTCCATTCGTCCCATCTGTTGTTTTGATTTTGAATTTCTTTATGATAAGCAGCTTTTTTGTAAGAATCATTCGTATGACACATACTACAACTTCCTATGAATAATTTTCTTCCTTCATCTTCTTCAGATCCTGGATTTAAAGCAGCTGGTGGAGTTCTCATATCATTTTTCCAAATTTCAAAATCCTCTTCAGTATGTACAACTACCCTAAATTTCATTAAAGCATGGGCGATACCACAGAATTCAGCACATTGACCATAATATATTCCTGGATTATCAGCTTTAATCCACAACTTGTTTTGGTGATTAGGTACCATATCTATTTTTCCTGCTATCTTTGGAATCCAAAAAGAGTGAATAACATCCTGTGATTCTATATTTACTATCACATCTTTATTTACAGGTATATGAAGTTCATTAGCTGTGATTAATTCTTCTTGAGGGTATCTAAATTCAAACCACCATTGATGACCAATAGAATCTACAATTAGTGAATTTTCTTCATCTGGCATAACTTGAGTTTTCCAAATACCCATCACTGTAGGTACCGCAATTATTACGATAATTATTGAAGGCAAAATTGTCCAGATTAATTCAAGTTTAGTATTTCCGTGAATTTGTGCTGGTAACTTTTCATCTTTTTGTCTATACCTATATGAAACGTACAATATTGCTCCTTCTACTAAAAAGAAAACAACAACTGCTAACCAAAAGACAAAAAGGAATAAATCTTTTTGTAGTTGTGCGACGGGACCATGTGCATCGAAAGTAGAAAGAGGGCTATCAAAACCAAATCCACAAGAGATAAAAAAAATGAATAAGAATGAATTAACTAAAGGGAAAAATATTCGTTTTAACTTTTTTTTAGTCATTTATTTTAATTATTTTGTTTATATTAATAAAATTTAATAAAAACCCAAAAACTACACAACTTATATTGTAGGATTATTATTGGTTTGCAACCACAAAAAATCATAGCATTTATTGGTATTTATTGCAATTACAATGAAAAGTCAACATTAAGTAAATAGCAGATAAAATATAATATCCCTTATGTACATTTTAATATTATTATGAAAATTTTATTAGCAACAACTAATAAAGGCAAAATTACAGAATTTAAAAAAATTTTAAATTCACATAAGGATCTAGAGATATTAACTTTGGATAGTTTTAATATCCATGAAGATGTTGAAGAAGTAGGTAATTCTTTTGAAGAAAATTCAATATTGAAAGCTAATTTCTATAATAAAATTGCTAAAATTCCCACTATAGCTGAAGATTCTGGTCTTGAAATTAAAGCACTTAACAATGAACCTGGTATATATTCTGCTAGATATGGAGGAATCAATATCACAGATAAGGACCGAGTAGAGCTGATTTTAGATAAAATGAAAAATGTAGAGAAAAAATTAAGAGTTGCAAAATTTATCTCAGTTATTTGTTCCGTAGGGTTTAAAAAAGAATTTTTTTTAAGTAAAGGAATTTTATTAGGAGAAATATACCACAAAGCAGTAGGAAAGAATGGATTTGGATATGATCCAATTTTTTTTATCCCAAAAAAAAATAAAACTTTAGCAATGATGACTGAAGAGCAAAAAAATGAAATTTCACATAGACGTTTAGCTATAGAAAAATTCTTAAATATTATAAAAACAAATAAATAATGAATAAAATCACAGATAAATTTAATAGACCCATGAGGGATTTGAGAATTTCAGTAACTGACCGCTGTAATTTCAGATGTACATACTGTATGCCAAAAGAAGTTTATGGAGAGGCTTATAGATTTTTACCTAAAGAGGAATTGTTGAATTTTGATGAAATAGAAAGAATTACCAAATTATTTGCAAATTTGGGAGTCTCAAAATTACGAATAACCGGAGGAGAACCTTTAGTTAGGAAAAATATAGAAAATTTAATTTCTAGACTTTCTAAAATTAAAGGAATTAAAGATATAGCAATGACAACAAATGGATATTTATTGAAAGAAAAAGTAAATATTCTAAAATCTTCAGGATTGAATCGATTAACTGTTTCACTAGATGCGATTGACAATGCAACTTTTCAAAAGATGAGTGATCAGAAATTTGATGTAAATAAAGTACTAGATGCGATAGATTATGCAAATAATAATGGATTTAAGCAGATAAAAATAAATTCTGTGGTGAAAAAAGGAACTAATGAACATGCGATTATAGATCTGATAACTCATTTCAAAAATACTGACAACATTGTCAGATTTATAGAATATATGGATGTTGGTAATATAAATGGATGGAATAAAGAAGACGTTTTATCTCTGAAGGATATTATTAATATTATCGAAAATAAATTTGAACTATCTAAAGTAGAACCAAATTACGTAGGTGAGGTGGCAAATAGATATAGATTTAAAAATGGTACAGGTGAGATAGGTATAATATCTTCAGTATCAAAACCATTTTGTCATTCATGTACTCGTTCAAGAATCACCATGGATGGGAAATTTGTTACTTGTTTATTTGCTAATGAAGGACTTGATCTGCGAAAACCTATTCGAGATGATTTAACAGATACTGAAATTTCAAAAATAATATCTGATGCTTGGATGATAAGAGATGATCGATATTCTGAAATTAGAAATAATTTAAATAACACTACAAACAAAAAAAAGAAAATTGAGATGTTTCAATTGGGCGGATAAATTGATTGATACTAATAAAATAAATATTTTTTCAGATGGATCTTCTTTAGGAAATCCTGGTCCAGGAGGATTCGGGGTTATTATGAAATGGAAAAACAAAAAAGTTAAGATTTCAAAAGGATTTAGATATACAACAAATAATCGAATGGAATTACTTGGTCCAATAACTGCTTTAAATAAACTAAAAAAACCACAAGAAATTTTGTTAACTACTGATTCTAAATATGTCATAGATGGTATTGAAAAAGGATGGGCTAGAAAATGGAAAAATAACCATTGGATGAGAGACAAAAAAAACAGTGCTCTTAATGTTGATCTATGGGATGAATTATTAAATATCATTGACTTTCATATATCCATTAAATTTTTGTGGGTTAGGGGACACCAAGGTCATCCAGAAAATGAAGAATGTGATTTGTTGGCAAAAAATGCTGCAATGTCAGATAATTTAAATATTGATAAAAAATTTGAAGAGAAAGTGAAGTTTCATGAATGATAAAAAACAAAATGATTTTTCTCATTTAGACAAAAAAGGCATTCCTAATATGGTTGATATATCTTCCAAAATAAACAGCAAACGTGAAGCAGTAGCTTCTTGTGTAGTTAAATTGTCTATTGAAGCTTATAAAAAAATTCAAGATAATAGTATATCTAAAGGAAATGTTATAAATGTATCAAAAATAGCTGCCATTTCTGCTAGTAAAAAAACGTATGATCTAATACCCCTTTGTCATCAAATTCCACTAAATAAAGTTGATGTAAATTATTATTTTGATGATAAAAATTGTTCAATTTTGATTTCTTCATTTGTTTCAACCGATTGGAAAACAGGTGTTGAAATGGAAGCTTTAGTAGCAGTTTCTATAGCTGCATTAACTATTTATGATATGTGTAAATCTATAGATAAGTCTATAGAAATCACCGAAATTGTTTTGAAGAATAAAAAAGGTGGCAAATCTGGTGATTTTGAAAGGTTATAAGATCATTAATTTTTTTTTTGATTTATAATGAAAGTTATTGTTTTGGCAACGTAGCTCAGGGGTTAGAGCGAGCGCTTCATAAGCGTTAGGCCGGTGGTTCGATCCCACCCGTTGCCACCATAAATACTGAAGGAGGAAACATCATGACAAAACCAAAAGTAGTAGTTACAAGAAAACAATTCACTGATGAAATGGAACGTTTATCAAAGGTTTCTAATTTAGTAATTATAGATACTCCTACTCCGCCTACTAACAAAGAGCTAAAGGAACAAATTAAAGGAGCAACTGCTCTTTTTGCTCACATAAATGACAATGTAAATTCGGACATTATGGATGCAGCTGGACAATCTTTAAAAATAATTGCAGAATTTGGTGTAGGATATGATAATGTTGATGTGAATGCTGCCAACGAAAGAAATATTGCAGTTGCTAATACGCCAGGTGTTTTAACAGAAACAACTGCTTCATTTGCTTTTACGTTGATACAATCTGCAGCTAGACGTATTGCTGAATGTGATCGATACGTAAGAAACGGGAAATGGAAATTTTTTGAACCCCTTGATCTTTTGGGCTATGATTTGTCTTCGTCTACCTTGGGAATTATAGGATTTGGGCGAATAGGATCATATTTAGGCAAAATTGCTTTGAACAATAATATGAAAGTTATCTACTACAATAGATCAACTCCTGTAGAAACTTATGGTGCAAAAAAAGTAGATTCTTTAAATCAGTTATTAGAAAAATCGGATATAGTGTCAATACATTGTCCTTATACACCTGAAACTAAAAATTTAATTGCGAAAAAAGAATTGTCTATAATGAAAAATAATGCAACATTAATAAATACTGCTAGAGGTCCAATAGTTAATTTAGACGATCTTTATGAAGCTTTATCCAATAATAAAATAGCTTATGCTGCTTTAGATGTTACTGATCCAGAACCAATAAAAATGGAACATCCCATACTAAAATTAGAAAATTTAACTATTGTTCCACATATAGCTTCTGCAACAATAGAAACTAGAAAGAAAATGTCTAAAATGACAGTAGATAACATTATTGAAGGACTGAACTCTACTATTCCCACTTATTGTGTTAATTCCGAAAATATTCAGTGGTAGATCCTTTTTTTATGTAAAATCATATTAAAGCAATATTTTGCGCCTGTAGCTCAGTCGGATAGAGTGCAGCCCTGCGAAGGCTGAAGTCGTGAGTTCGAATCTCGCCAGGCGCGCCAATGGAGGTACTAATGTCTGTAAGTTCTTTAGAAATAAATGAAGATCGTTTGATTGCAAATGGTAAAGAATTTGGAAAAACTGGTCAATATAGAGAAATCATAGGGATAGCAAAATTTTCGATAGATCCAAATGCAGACTACAATAAAAAGATTACTGATATAGAAAAAATTCCACTGAACGAACAAGGATTGATAGAATATTCTTCCGATTTTCATATCATGATTCCAAATGATATCTCTAAATCAAATAGAAAAATAATTTATGATGTGAATAATAGAGGAACCAAAGTGATGTTATCTTCATTCAACTCAGGTTCCAGAGGTGCAATGGTGGCTGGAGTTGCTCCTGATGATGACTTAGGAAATGGTTTTTTGATGCAACAAGGTTACACATTAGTTTGGAGTGGATGGTCTCATGATGCTCCTCCAATTGATGGACGATTAAGATTATTTTCCCCTGAATTAGCAACTCAAGGGCACCCAATTAAAGGAAAGATTTATACTCAGTTTCAACCATTAAAAGATGTAACCCAGGTAATGTTAAGTGATCGTATGCATATACCATCTCCGGCTTATGATACAAATGAAAAAGAAGCTGTTTTAAGTTACAAAAAATATCCAGATGATGACCCAATCATTATTGCACGTGATAAATGGAGATTTGCATGGCATGATGGAAATGAATTACTAGACAACCCTAATTTTATTTTTATGGGAGATAAATTTAAAGCAGGCATTATGTATCAAATATCTTATACAGCCTCGGGTCCAAAGGCTACGGGTTTAGGTTTAGCAGTTACTAGGGACTTGATTTCATTCTTAAAATATTCAACTGCGCACTATAATCCAACAAAGGCAGAAATAGATTATGCTTTCGCATTTGGAGTATCACAAAGTGGAAGATTTCTAAGACAATTTATTTATTTAGATTTTAATTTTGATAACAAAGGAAGAGAAATTTTTGATGGAATATTGCCTCATGTAGCTGGGGGTATGAGAGGTGAATTCAATCAACGATTTGGGCAAGTTTCGAAAGATTTACCTTCGGTTATAGCCCAGCTATATCCATCTGCTGCAAGTCCCGTAAAAGATATTGAAGGAGATGATAAAGATGGATTAATGGAACGTTTCAAAAAGAGAAATTCTAAAGCCAAAATTTTTTTTGTTAATACTGGAGCAGAATATTGGAGAGGAGACGCTTCACTGATCCATATTTCTTCTGATGGTAAAAAAGACCTTTCCTGTCCAAAAAACTCTAGAATATATCATCTTTCATCATGCATGCATGGTCCGGGCACGTGGCCTCTCACCGATACACAAGATGGTGATGGTATGCGAGCCCAATATTATTTTAATTCTATTGATTATACTCCTTTGATGAGAGCTCTTTTAATAAATTTGGATCAATGGGTAAGTAAAGATATTGATCCCCCTCCTAGTTCACATCCAAAAATTTCTGATGGAACAGCGGTTGATCCAAATTTCTTAAGAGAAAAATTTTCTAAAATTCCAATAAAATTTCCGGAACATTTTTCTTATCCTAGAAAAATGAATTTTGGAAATAATGAAGATATAATTGAAAAAATTCCTCCTGATCATGGGAAACAATATGGTTCTATGGTTTCGAATGTAGATGATGATGGAAATGAAGTGGCCGGTATTAAGCATCCTGATGTTGCTGTACCTTTAGCTACTTCGACTCCATGGAATTTAAGGCATCCCGATGTTGGAGCTCCATACCAGATAATTGGATTAACGGGAGGTCCTAGAGGTGCAACTGTGCCTTTTAAAAAGAAAGAAAATGATAACTCCGAGGACTTGAGACCTTCTATTGAAGAAAGGTACAATTCTAAAGAAGAATATTTGAAAAAAATTTCAGAATATTCAAAAAAAATGATACGAGAGAGATTTCTACTGGAATATGACTTAGAAAATATTTTGGATAGGTCAGGAACTAGATGGGATTATTTCACTAGATAAAATTTAATCCCATGGAACATTAAATTCTCTTACTGCATTTTTCCAAAAAATGTCTTCTATTTGTTCCCTATCTAATTCACAAAAAATAGCAGCTTGTTTTATTGCTATCAAATTTTCATAAAGACATACAACAGGACGATTGGTTGTATGAAGAAATTTTAGAGATTCTATATTGTCTGTTTCTATTTGATTATGTGCATGAGCAAAAGTAGTGTATGAACCATGAAAAGATACAGATTCAATACCATCAGTTCCATAAAAAAATCTTTTATGATTTTCATTTTTAAATAAAGTTATAAAAGGCCTTATATCAGTTACAGCAGATAAATCGTACCAAATATTTGGTAAGTTTTTTAACGTATCTATTCCTCTTTGGATAGGTCTATATGTGAAAGATCTAGCTACGTGTGCCAAAATCCATTTTATATTTGGATATTTTTTTGTAGTGAAATTTTCTAAATCCTTTAAATTTTCTTCGTCTCCACACCCATCCTCTCTAGACATATGTAATGTGATCCAAAGACCTAAGTCATTCGCTAATTCTAATTGTTCATGAGGGAGATAATCTTCAATTACGCAATTGGCAATATCTCCTGTTACAGAATACATTCTGTAAACTTTTAGACCCTGGAATCCTTTATTTTTAATGTCATTTTCAATATCTTTAAGAGAATCACTTGGTGTAGTTAGTCTGTGTGACCTGGTTAATTTATTTGAATTGATTTCTTTACTCAAAAAGTCATTATAAGCTTGAATATTTGTTCCTAGAGCTGGTCTTCCTAAAAAAAGATTGTTTATTTCTCTTCCAGGAAAAAGTATATTATGCCATTCATTTATTACCTTTAGATCTGCATCAGGGAAAATATTTTTATGTTCACTTTCATCATGAATTAAATCATTATTTAACATATGGATATGACAGTCATAAATTTTTTTAGGGATCCATTCCTCAAGTTCTTCATACCAGAAATTTTTATCATGTTCTCGATAATCTAATAATTTGAGATGCATGGTTTCTCCTTTTTTTGGATGATTATAAATTTAAATTATACTTTTAAGGGAGTACTAATTTTTCTTCTTTTTGCTTATGTATAATGTATTCTATTCCACAAGACAATTTTTTTGCCAAATTAGAATTGGTATCCACTACCCTCCAAAAAGGTAAAATACTTTTATTTTCAATAGAATACTCAATGGCTATTCTCAAAAAAATACCAGTAGTCAAATGGCAAGTATTTTTAGCTTTAGATAATTTAGCTATTTCCTTTCTCAATTCTTTTACTGAGACAAATTTTCCTTTTGGAATATTCTTTATGAAATTATAAATACTTTTGGGAGAACTAATCAACATTTTTTCTCCAGGATTTAACTCACCAAATTTTTTATCTAATATTATTACTTTTTCATGTTTTTTTTTGAATTTTTCTGTCCAGTCCATTTGATAATTGAATGAGTTTTTATTGTATACTGTTACATCTTACGATTAATTCAAATACAGTAATCCCTTTATTACATATTAATTCCAAACTTCTTGAAAAATACGTATCCAATTTAATCCAAGAATTTTAGCAATTTCATTATTCGAAAAACCTTTATTTTCCATAATATGAATTAAATCAGGGAACTTATCGGGTGTTTCAAAGTTTTTTGGATAATTAGCTGCTTCTGTTGTATCAGTAAATGTAGAAGGGAATTTAGTTCCTTGTTGAGATCCTATGTATTTCCAAAAGCTTGCTGGCTGATCTTGAGTAAAATCTGTACCAATTCCTACATGATCCAAGCCTACAAGGTCAACAGTATAACTGATAGCATCAACGTAATCTTCAATTGTTGAATCATCTCCTTTTTTTAAGAATGGAGCTATAGCAGCAACACCTACAACTCCGCCTTTAGAAGCCATCAATTTTAAAGCGTCATCTGTTTTGTTTCTTGGAACATTATGATACGATTTTGGATTTGCGTGGGTTATAGCTATAGGCTTTTCGGAATATTCAATAGTTTCCATAGTTGTTACTATTCCAACATGTGATAAGTCAATCAATATCCCAACATCATTCATTACCTTTATTGCGTCAATTCCAAAATTTGACAAACCTTCGTCTGATCTCTCATAACAGCCATTTCCGAGTAAGTTTCTTTCATGATAGGCAAGTTGAATTATTTTTACATGGAGTTCATTGAATGTATAGAAATAGTCTAAATTATTTTCAATGGGGGATGCATTTTGAAATCCAATAATTATACCAGTTTTATTGTTATCAGCAGCTTCAAAAATATCATTTACGTTTTTTATTAAAGAAATGTCTGACCTGCTATTAAATCGAGAAAACCATGTTGATATATTAGCTATAGTTTGTTGATAGTTTTCCCAAGTTGCTACAGTTGCATTAATCGCACTCACATTCCCTTTATTTAAATCTCGATAAACATTTTCGCTTTCCCAGTTGCTAACGTTTAATGCGTCAATAGTGATAAATTCATTTTTATTTTTATGGGACAATTTAAAACCTCCATTTATTAATTATTAATATTCATTACTCTTGCAGCAGTATTGCCAATAATATCCTCACGCTCTGAATCACTCAAAAAATTACAATGTACTCTGAACTGGTCTAAAGCTTGTTTATAAGTACAAAACCTTGCTACCATAGGCATATCAGTACCCCAGATTAAGCGATTTGCTCCAATACGCTCAACAGCTAGCTTAATAATGGGCTCAGCTTCTTTCCAAGGATATTCCCACATTCCTCCCATTTGTATAGGAATTACAAGTTGAAGATGGCAGTTAGGAGATTTGAATATGTCCCAAATTTCTTCAGGGAAGTTAATTTTTCCATTCTCTAGACCTACTGTCCAAGGTAATCCATGAGTTACTACTACATTCAATCCAGGATATTGGTTCATCCATTCAAGTAAAATTCTTTGCTCATCCAAGTAGTCATCTATCCATGATCTTTCATCAAGTTTACTACCTCTTCCTCCAATCAGAGTAAAATAAACTGGCAAATTTATTTTATAAATAGCATCCCAAAAAGGTTTAAATTCTTTACTGTTCCAAGTATTGGGGCTGTTATTATTACGTCCTTGGTAATAATAACCAGGTATAAATTGTAATCCAGCTACTCCTTGTAACTTCGTTTCTTTTTCCAATGTTTTAATTACTTTACCCATATTTGTAATTAAATCTGATTCCCTAATATGAATTAATCGACGGAATCTATCTGGAAATTGTTGTACTGCATTATTTAAATAATTATTGAGATAATCTGGAGTTCCAAACGTTGGGTATGTGTGTAACACGCCAATATCAACTCCAGTATAATCCATTTCTCTAATTAAAACCTCGGGAGGGCATTCGAGATTATGTAACATTGGGGGTAAATATTGTTTAGTATAAGTTTCTCCATCAATACTCCAGGCCAATGCACCATTTACTCTTGTCCATTCAACATTTCTTAGTTCTCCTGTATTGCTATTTATCAAAGTGGAATTATCTGCCATCACCCTATTTTTTATATTCCATACAGGTTGCCTATGTCCTCCAAGTTCAGCTTGAAGTACTTTCATTTTTTGTTCTAAAGAGTTATATCCAACTTTTGAATCTAATGCAGGAACGCAATAATTATGTCCATCTATAATCAATTTATGACCTCTTTATTTAATCAACAGATTTTTAACTGTGTAGATTAAACAATTTATAATATATATTTTTTTATGATGATTCTATCATATATGAAAACTGGTGGGCGATGAGGGACTTGAACCCCCGACCCCCTCGGTGTAAA
>CAZPYN010000002.1:0-217370 GCA_964590915.1 uncultured Dehalococcoidales bacterium | reverse complement strand
TTCTTCAGATTTAGAATCCTCTGGTGAATCTTCTTCAGATTTAGAATCCTCTGGTTCAAATATACTGAGGCCTAAGCGTTTTCGTTCATAATCGATACTAACAATAGTTAAATCAAATTCTATCCCCACAGTAACGATTTCTTCAATTTCTTCAATTGATCCGATTGTATTTCTAGAGAGTTCAGAAACATGAATCAATCCTTCAACTCCTTCTTTTGTACGAACAAAGGCTCCAAACGTTGTTATTTTAGTTATTATGGCCTTTATTTTTTTCCCTTTTTCAAGTTGATCTTTTATAGTTTCCCAAGGTTCTGGGGATAATCTCTTTAAACTTAATGCTATCTTTGAATTTTCTTTATCTACTTTTACAACATAAACATCCATTTCAGTCCCAACTGTAACAATATCACCTGGTGATGAAACAGGCTCCCAAGAAAGTTCTGAAATATGAATAAGACCATCAGCTCCACCTATATCAACAAATGCACCAAATGTAGATAATCCGACTATTCTGCCTTGTAAAATATCACCAACTTTAATTTTTTCAATAAGTTGCTTTTTCTTTTCTAATCTCTCTTCTTGAAGGACTGCTTTTTCTGAAAAAATTGCTCTATTTCTACGCCGATTCAATTCAAAAATCTTAAATGTTATTTTCATGCCAATAAAACCTTCCTTGGCATTCTCCTTTTTCGGGACAAACAATTCTCTAGATTGACCAACAAGTTGAGATAGTGGAATAAACCCTTGTACATCTTCAGCTTGAACGACAGCTCCACCTCTATTAGAACCTATTATTACACCTTCAACAGGCCTATCTTCTTCTTTAGCTTTCTCTAGAACTCTCCAACCAGTTTCACCTCTAGCTTTATCAACAGATAAAACAGTAGTTCCATCATCATCTTCGGGGTTTATAACTAAAGCTACTATTTCAGATCCTTTGTCTAGATTTTCGTAATCTATTTTAGGGATTGATCTCATCTCTCTTTGAGGTACGACACCTTCAGATTTGTGTCCTATGTTCAATAACAACCCTTCTTCATTGATTTCCATTATCGTTCCATCTATGATTTCACCTCTCCGAAGAGGTTTTCGTGGAGGGTTTTCAAACAGCAATTTATCCATCAAATCATCACTATTAGGTTGTTCAGTCAAATTAGTCAAGCTCTACTTAATTTTCAATTATTATTTTTAATTTATAACTGGCAGTGACTTATTTTCCCAGAACGTTGCCATTCAAGTATCGTCAGCGCTACATCGTTTAACTTCCGTGTTCGGTATGGGAACGGGTGGAACCAATGTGCTAAAACCACCAGAAATTTAATTTTATCAAATTACATTAGATATGTCATGGTCGCGGGGGCAGGATTCGAACCTACGACCTTCGGGTTATGAGCCCGACGAGCTGCCACTGCTCCACCCCGCAATAATTTTTGTTTTATCGAGACCATGAGTTATGATTTATAAGTTCAAGTCCTCGATCTATTAGTACTACTTAGCTGAACATATTGCTATGCTTACACATGTAGCCTATCAACCCGGTAGTCTACCGGGGATCTTACTCTCATACAAGATGGGATATCTTATCTTAGGAGGGGCTTCGTACTTAGATGCTTTCAGCGCTTATCCCTAACAAACTTAGCTACTCGGCAATGCGACGGGCGTCACAACCGATACACCATAGGTTTGCCCATTCCGGTCCTCTCGTACTAGGAACAGATTCCTTCAAATATCCTGCGCGCACAGCGGATAGAGACCGAGCTGTCTCACGACGCTCTGAACCCAGCTCGCGTGCCGCTTTAACGGGCGAACAGCCCGACCCTTGGGACCTTCTTCAGCCCCAGGATGCGACGAGCCGACATCGAGGTGCCAAACCTTGCCGTCGATATGGACTCTTGGGCAAGATAAGCCTGTTATCCCCGGGGTAGCTTTTATCCGTTAAGCCACGACCCTTCCACTCGGAATCGTGGGATCACTTTGACCGACTTTCGTCCCTGCTCGACTTGTATGTCTCGCAGTCAAGCCACCTTATGCCAATGCACTCAAAAGCTGATTTCCATCCAGCTTGAGGTGACCTTTGTACGCCTCCGTTACTCTTTGGGAGGCGACCGCCCCAGTCAAACTGCCCACCAGACACTGTCTCAAAAGATTAGGTTCAAATGATAAAAAGGGCGGTATTTCAAGGGCGACTCCCCCCAGGCTAACGCCTGAAGTTCATAGTCTCCCGCCTATCCTACACATTTTAAAACTCGAACCAATGCCAAGTTGCAGTAAAGCTCCACGGGGTCTTTTTGTCCTGCTGCGCGTAACCCGCATCTTCACGGGTCCTGCAATTTCACCGAGTCCATCGTTGAGACAGTGCTGAAGTCGTTACGCCATTCGTGCGGGTCGGAACTTACCCGACAAGGGACTTCGCTACCTTAGGACCGTTATAGTTACGGCCGCCGTTCACCGGGGCTTCAGTCAATAGCTTGCACTACTTTCCTTAACCTACCGGCACTGGGCAGGCGTCAGCCCATATACATCAGCTTTCGCTTTGGCATGGACCTGTGTTTTTGGTAAACAGTCGCTTCAGCCTATTTTATGCTACCTTACATGCTTTTTGAGGCTAGCTCATATACACTTAAGGTCCCCCTTCTCCCTAAGTTACGGGGTCAATTTGCCGAGTTCCTTAACGATGGTTCTCTCGAAGGCCTTGGGACTTTTATCCCTGTCTACCTGTGTTGGTTTGCGGTACGGTCTTCAAAAAATCTAATCAACGAGGTTTTTCTAGGCGACTTAGAATCGGCAGAATTCCACGAGGCTAACCTCATGGTTTTCTTTCTCCTCAGATCAAACATAGAAAATATTTTAACCTTTTCTACTCTCCTACGGTCAAAAACACACGATGTCCGATACGTATGCTCTGCTTATCTGTTCGCGTCACCTCTTTGAGTCAAACAATTATTTAAAGGTGCTGGAATATTTACCAGCTATCCATCGACTTCTCCTTTCGGATACGCCTTAGGACCGACTAACCCTACGCCGATCAACGTTGCGTAGGAATCCTTAGACTTCCGGCCTGCCGGATTCTCACCGGCATTTTTGCTACTCATGCCAACATTCTTACTTGTTAAAACTCCACCAAGCCTTACAGCTCAGCTTCAACGCTTTAACGACACTCCCCTACCGATCTAATAAATTAGATCCCGCGGTCTCGGTGATATGCTTTAGCCCCGTTTATTTTCCGTGCGGGGCCCCTTGACCAGTGGGCTATTACGCACTCTTTAAAGGATGGCTGCTTCTAAGCCAACCTCCTGGCTGTCTGGGCGACCCTACTTCGTTTAACACTTAGCATATACTTTGGGACCTTAACCTGCGATCTGGGCTGTTTCCCTTTCGACAATGGAGCTTATCCCCCACGGTCTCACTGCAATGATACTCTTTATGGTATTCGGAGTTTGGTTAGGTTTGGTAAGCTTACGCCCCCTAGTCTATCCAGTGCTCTACCTCCATAAAGTATTTCATAACGCTGTACCTAAATACATTTCGGGGAGAACCAGCTATCTCCGTGTTCGTTTGGCATTTTACCTCTACCCACAGCTCATCCCAGCACTTTGCAGCGTACACGGGTTCGGTCCTTCACGAGATTTTACTCTCGCTTCAACCTGGCCATAGGTAGCTCACACGGTTTCGGGTCTACTTGACACGACTAAACGCCCTATTCAGACTTGCTTTCGCTTCGACTTCAAAGCTAAACTTCTTAATCTTGCCATATCAAGTAACTCGTTGGCTCATTCTTCAATAGGCACGCGGTCACTTGTATAAAACAAGCTCCCACGGTTTGTAAGTTTACGGTTTCAGTTCTATTTCACTCCCCTCTCGGGGTTCTTTTCACCTTTCCCTCACGGTACTAGTTCACTATCGGTCGTCAAAAGTATTTAGCCTTGGAGGGTGGTCCCCCCGGATTCCGACAAGATTTCACGTGTCCCGTCGTACTCAGGTACACTTAGAAAGATGTCATTTTTTCATTTACGGGACTTTCACCCTCTATGGTTAGACTTTCCAGTCTATTCTACTAAAATGACATTTTGTAACTTTCATATAAAGTGCCCTACAACCCCGCACAGGATAAATCCCACACGGTTTAGGCTGTTCTCGTTTCGCTCGCCGCTACTTAGAGAATCTCGTTTGATTTATTTTCCTCAGGATACTTAGATGTTTCAGTTCTCCTGCTTACCTATCTTTAAAAAAAAGATCGATCATATGATCAGGTTTTCCTATTCGGGCATCCCCGGCTAAGCTTGCTAGTCAGCAAACCGAGGCTTATCGCAGACTTGCTACGCCCTTCTTCGGCTTTTGACGCCAAGGCATCCCCCATAAACTCATAATAACTTGAACCTTACAAATCGTTAATTCAATGGTCTCGATAAAACAAAAATTATTTAATTTTAAATGTAACCGACCAAAATAAATTACATGAATTTTTAAGGTCAGAGTTTAATTATCTCTTTTATAGTACGTATAAGTCAATAGATATTTTTTAAATATAGTCAATCAATTGTTAAAAAAGACTGCTATAATCTCAATGTTGAATAAAAAAATAAAAATAAACATTCCACGTCTGGAGAAAAAATGGGTATAAGTGCTATTATTGGGGGCCAATGGGGAGATGAAGGAAAAGGTAAAATTGTTGATTTTTTAGCCGAAGACGCAGATGTTATTGCCCGATATTCTGGCGGAAACAATGCTGGCCATACAATAGAAAATAAATTTGGTAAATTTGCTTTACATTTAGTTCCTTGCGGGGTTGGATGGGAAAAAACCAAAAATATTATTGGGAATGGAACAGTAGTAGATCCAAAAATATTGATTGAAGAAATATCCAAAGTTGAAGAATCTAATTTGCCAGGAGAAATATTTATTAGTAACAAAGCTCATATTGTTATGCCCTATCACATAACAATTGACACATTAGAAGAAAAGAAAAGATCTCAACAAGCTATGCATGAAATGGGAATAGAAGCCATAGGAACAACTGGAAGAGGAATTGGTCCGGCATATTCAGACAAAATTACTAGAATCGGATTTAGGATGGAAGAATTACTTAAACCAGAAAAAATGATAGAAAAACTTAAAATAATTTTACAAGATAAAAATGAAATTATAAAAAAAATATATAACTCAGAACCACTAAATTATAGTGTTGTAGTTAAGGAAATTTTGTCTTGGGCTAAAAGATTAAATAAATACATAGTAAATACAGATAAAATCATGATGGAATCTGTTAAATCAAAAGAAAAGATTTTATTGGAAGGAGCTCAAGGTGTTTTACTAGATATTGATCATGGAACTTATCCTTATGTTACATCTTCAAATTCTACCATTGGTGGCGCAATATCTGGGCTAGGATTAAATCCAAAAAAAATAAATAAGGTTTCTGGAGTTTTTAAATCATTTTGCACAAGAGTAGGAGCAGGCCCTTTTCCAACTGAAATTCATGGAATGCATGCAGAAAAAATAAGACAACAAGCAAGCGAGTTTGGAACTACTACAGGTAGACCAAGAAGAATTGGATGGTTTGACGCAGTCGCTGCAAAATATTCAGCTTCAATAAATGGAATGGACTCTATGATACTGACTAAGCTTGACATTTTGGACAACTGGGACACAATTCAAATTTGTACTTCTTATAAAATAAATGGAAAATCTACATCTGAGTTCCCTTCAAATGAATTAGATCTTAAAGAATGTGAACCTATTTATGAAGTGTTTGATGGTTGGAGAGAGAGAACCACAGATATAGGTAAATATAGCGATTTAAATTCGATAGCAAAAAAATATATAGATCGACTGGAAAAAATTGTGGGAATTCCAATAGATATTATTTCTACAGGACCAAATAGAGAAGCTACGATTTTAAGGTAAAGTTAGTAATTCTTTTTTTAAACAGGTAGATCCATATCATACATATCCATTACTGGGTCAAATTTATTCTTGAAATCTTCTGGAGCTTCTGTCATAGGAAGTCTTGGAGGACCCATATTAAAACCTGATCTGTTCAGAGCATAACGTATTGGTATCGGGTTAGTTACCCAAAAAATAGCATTAAAAAACAATAACAATCGTTTGTGTTCATCTACAGCATTTGCCATTTGGCCATCTAAAATATAGCCCATCATTCTTTTAACTTGATTCCCAATAATGTTTGAAGCAACACTTACTACTCCATAACCACCAGTTGTCATAATGGATAAAGTCTCATTATCATTACCACTCCAAATTTTAAAATCATCATCGGTCCTAGATATTATATTTGTAATTTGGTCAGCATCAGAAGATGCTTCTTTTACACCAATAATATTTGGAATTTTGGAAAGTTTTATTGTAGTCTCAGCATCCATATTTAAAGAAGTCCTAGTTGGAACGTTGTATAAAATTCCAGGAATTGAAACAGAATCAGCAATTTTTTCAAAATGTTTAATAAGTCCCTCTTGCGTCGGCTTATTGTAAGCTGGAACAGTTAGAAGTATTGCATCCACACCTAATTTCTCAGCTTCTTTTGATAATTCAATAGATCCATAAGTATTATTATCTGTTGTTCCAGCAATAACATTAGCATTATCCCCTACTGCTTCTTTAACGGATTTAAACAATTCTAATTTTTCATCATTATTCATTGAAGGAGATTCTCCTGTAGTACCACCTATAAGTAATCCATCAGAACCAGTATCAATTAATGCCGTAGCAAATTCTTTGGCTCGAGCAAAATCAACTTCACCATTTTCTTTGAAAGGAGTCACCATAGCCGTTATAAGTCTTCCTAGATCTTTCATATCAAATTCCTTTATTTTATTAAATTTTCATTTAATTAAGTCTCTTTTTATCATCGAATCTAAAATTTGTAGAGCGTTCAAAGCTGCACCTTTTACTAAATTATCACAACTAAGCCATAAATTTATTTCTTTAGGATTTTTAAGACTTTTTCTTATTCTTCCGACAAATACATCATTTTTGCCTTCAGTATATAAGGGCATTGGATAGGGGAAATCAGTAGATTTATCTAAAATTTTTATGCCTGAATATTCCTTTAATGTTTTTATAATTTTATTAATTGAGATATTATCTTCAAATTGCATGGTAATGGATTCAGAATGCCCAATTTTTACTGGAACTCTAACGCAAGTCGGTACAATCTCTATCATTTGATCATTCAAAATCTTTTTTGACTCGTTTATCATCTTGTGTTCTTCTTTTGTAAACCCATCTTCCATAAAATCATCTACGTGTGGAAAGACATTATTAGCGATATTAAAATCATAAACTTCATTGATTTTTGAACCCAATTGTTGATTTTCTAATTCTTGTACCGCTGCTTGACCCGTACCAGAAACAGCTTGATAAGTTGAAACTATTACTTTAGATACATTTGTGATTTTATTCAAAGCATCAATTGTCATAACCAAAGGAGTGGTTGTACAATTAGGAATAGACACGATTCCCTTATGAAAATCCAAAGAATTTTCATTTACTTCTGGAACAACTAATGGAACATTTTTTTCCATTCTATAAGCTGAGCCATCATCAATAACTATACCGCCAAAATCAACTATTTTGGGCGCAAGTTGTTGACTTACCTCGGTACTTACCGATATTAACGCAACATCAATTTTTTTTAAATTATCATCAGTTGTCTCTAAAACATCCAAAAAATCCCCAAGATAATTTATTTTTTTCCCCACTGATTTTTTCGATGCAAAAGCAAAAATCTTTTGGATAGGATGTTTTCTTTTGGACAATAACTTTAAAGCTTGTGATCCCACAGCTCCAGTAGCCCCTATAATGCCTATATTCAATTCATCAAGCTTCATTATTACCTTAGATCCCCATCAATTGAGCTAATCCATTAACAAATTTATTCTTGGCATTTATTTCTTTTATCCCCATAATTACTCCAGGCATAAATGAATCTCTACTTATTGAATCATGAATCATAGTGAATGTTTGACCTAATCCTCCAAAAACAATTTCATGTCTAGCAACTCTTCCCGGCAATCTTGCAGAATGTATCTGGACTCCACCTAAATCACCACCCCTAGTACCTTTAACTGTCTCTTTTTCAACAAAATTTTGAGTAAATTTCTCTTTTCTATTTTTTGATGCTGCTTCTGCAATGGAAATCGCCGTTCCAGATGGAGCATCAATTTTATTTTCATGGTGACTTTCAATTAAATCTACATAATCAAAATATTGACCTGCGATACTCGATAAATGCATCAACAATATTGCTCCAACAGCGAAATTAGAAGCACTTAATACACCACATTTATATTTATCACATAACTTTTCTATTTCTTCATAATCTTCATTCTGTAATCCAGTTGAACCACTTACAATCTTAATACCTTTAGGAACAGCTGCCCGAACAAGTGTTAGAAATGATTCTCTATTTGTAAAATCCACTATCAAATCTGGATCAGAATTTTTAAGCATTGTGGAAATATCTTTATAAATATTTTGACCATTTATAGTTTTATCCTGATTACTACTAATATCGATCGAACCTGTAAGTTCTAATTCAGGATCATCATAAACTGCTTGACAAACTGTAGAACCCATTCTACCTAAGGCTCCATTTACAGAAACTTTTATCATAAATTCTTCCTTTTATTAGTTCAATTTCAATAAAATCTTATTGGCTTTTCCTTAAACCTGTTTCCTGCCACCTTTTCTCATAGGTTTCCTTGAATTATCAACACTGATTTCCATCTTTTTTGTACTTGCATTTATATCATTCTTATCATTATTTTTCAACAGTGCTTTTTTAGAAACATCAATTCTACCCTGTCGATCAATTTTGATTACCTTTACTTCAACTTTATCTCCGACTGAAAAAACAGATGATACATCTTCAACTCTTTCTTTAGATATTTCGCTTACATGGAGAAGTCCTTGCTTACTTGGAGTCAATTCAACAAAAGCTCCAAATGGCATAATTTTAGCAACTTTAGCATCATATACATCTCCTACTTCCACGTCCTTAATAATAGCTTTTATTGCTTTTACAACATTATCTGAAGTCTCTGAATTATTAGTTCCTATCATAACGGTTCCTTCTTCATCAATATTGATTGAAGCATCATGCTCTTGTTGCAATCCTTTTATAACAGCTCCTCCAGGACCAATTACAGCTCCAATTTTCTCTTGAGGTACAGTAATTGTAGTAATTTTAGGAGCATATTTTGAAATTTCTCCACTTGATTCTGAAATTGTTTTAGACATATGATCCAAAATTTTCAATCTAGCTACTTTAGCCTTTTCTAATGCTTCTTTCATTATTTCAAATGTAATCCCTTTGATTTTTATATCCATTTGTAAAGCAGTAACTCCATCTTTAGTTCCTGCTACCTTGAAATCCATATCTCCTATATGATCTTCCGCTCCCTGAATGTCTGTCAAAACAATGAATTTTCCTTTTTCATCTGTTATTAATCCCATAGCAATGCCTGCAACTGGAGAAGAAATTGGTACTCCTGCATCCATTAAAGCAAGTGAAGAAGAACAAACTGAAGCCATAGAGGTTGAACCGTTTGAAGATAAAGCCTCAGAAACGGATCTTATAGTATATGGGAAGTCTTCAATTGAAGGAATTACAGGTTTCAAAGCTCTCTCTGCTAGTGCACCATGCCCTAACTCTCTCCTTCCTGTCATTAAGCGCCCAGGTTCTCCAACTGAATATGGAGGGAAATTATAATGGTGAATGAAAACTTTTTCTTTTACTGGACCAAATCCATCCAATTTTTGAGATTCAGATAAAGGAGCTAGAGTAACTGCATTAAGTATTTGGGTTTCACCTCTTGTAAAAAGTCCCGATCCATGAACTCTTGGTAAATATCTAACAGAAGATGACAAAGGTCTAATTTCATCAAATTCTCTTCCATCAGGTCTGATATTTTCATAAAGTAATGCTTCTCTAATTTCCTTCTTTTCTATATCACTAAAAGATTGAGAAATAATTATTTCATCATATTCTTCTTGTAATTCATTTGTTATCTTTTGTTTTAATAAATCGTACTTTTTTTGCTTTTCTGTTTTAGTTCCTTCTAACCTGACTATATTTTTAATTTCTTCTAAATGTTTATCAGAAATTGTTTTTATTATTTTTTCTTTATCATTATCTTCAGTTGATAATTCCCATTTATCTTTACCAATATCATTTTTGATTTCTTTTATGAAGTTTACAATCTCACCATTAACTTTTTGAGCTAACTCTAATGCTTCTAACAACTTAGATTCATCAACAAAATTTGATCCAGATTCTACCATCATTATTGCATCTTCAGTTCCTGCAACTGTTAATTCTAAATCACTTATTTGTAATTCCTCATATGTAGGGTTAACTACAAGGTTATTATCAATCAATCCAATAACACATGCTCCTACCGGTTCATCAAAGGGAATATCTGAAATAGATAAAGATAAAGAAGACCCAATAATCCCTAATACATCATAAGGATTCGTCTCATCAGAAGATAGGACACTGATAATAATTTGAGTTTCATTGTGATAACTTTTGGGAAATAATGGTCTTAGAGGACGATCAATCAATCGACAAACTAGAGTTGCATCCGTTGTAGGTCTACCTTCACGTTTAAAAAAACCTCCTGGTAATTTTCCTAAAGCATAAGCTTTTTCTTGTACATCTACAGTTAATGGTAGAAAATCTACCCCTTCTCTTGGTTCTTTCGAAGCCGAAGCCGTTGCAAGAATTAATGTTTCTCCTAGAGTCAGTACACAAGAACCGTTCGCTAAGTTAGCTACCCTTCCTATTTCTACTTCTAATTTTTTACCATGTAAATCTAATGTATAATTCTTTATTTCTTCCATTGTTTTAAATTAAATTGAAATCATTCCTTATAGAGTTCATCAAATATTAAAAGATTAATGATTCTTTCTCATGTATTTTTTTGGTTAAAAAAAGAGAAATTGTACTACTTTCGTATATTTAAAGCTTTAGTGAGTTCTAGATATTTTTCATTATCATTTGAACGAAGGTATTTGAGTAGTTTTGCTCTTTTACCTACGATATTAATCAAACCTCTCCGAGAAGTTTGATCATGTCTATGACTTTTGAAATGTTCGTTTAACTGATTAATCCTACTAGTGAGAGCAACTATCTGTGCTTCAGAAGAGCCTGTATCTTTATCGTGTTTTAATAATTTTTTTATCTTTGGATCGACTTTTATTGACAATTTACTCTTGATTTTTAATTCCCCAAACTTCACTCTAATCTAAAGGGGATTTCTACCTTTCTTTTCTTATTTATTTTTCTATGTAATCTAATAATTTATAATATCACGGAAATCAGAATATAGTTCATATAAAATTATGAGAGTTTTTGTTTTTCATTGAAAAGACTCATAATTAGTATTAAGTTCGCTTGACATCATTGGATCAACACAAATATGATTTATGATAAGATTGTAAAAAGATCGGATATTGTTGTATAGTAATTGTTCGGTGAACAAGCTTAAATACAACAATCTAAGAAGAATTAAAAAAAGTTTGACTAGAAAGTCCTTACATATTGTGAATAATGTTGCTACAATGGACTTTAGTTAATTAATACGATAAAAGGGGTAACCGCATGAAAGGTCATTACCAAAAAGTAATTAAATCATTACTTATAATATCACTATTAACGCTTTCGTTAATATTATTTGCATGTTCTGACGGGTCAGATGGAAAAGATGGTATTCCAGGAATTCCTGGATTGCCTGGCCTACCAGGCAGCGCAGGAGAAGCGGGAGCACCGGGATTACCGGGAGAACCGGGAGCACCAGGTGAGCCAGGAGCACCAGGTCCAGCAGGAGCACCAGGCCCAGCAGGTGTTGATGGATTAGATGGAGCTGATGGAGCAGCAGGAGCTGACGGAAAAGATGGAGCAGCAGGATCAACTTCAGGTTTATCAGCTGTAGGAGATGGTGGATCTAACACTATTGAGTGGAAAAGAGGAGCTGACAATATATCAGTTCATCTAATTGGTTCAGGTTTCTCATCTAACGCTGAAATAACAATCAGCGCAGTCAACTCATCTGGATTTACTGTAAATATAGTTGGAGTTGATAAGACTGGTGTATCAGCATTATCGGCTGATGGCTCTGGTTCATTTGAAACATCAATTTCTTTACCAACGGCTACATTTGGTTGGGTTGATGCAGATGGTAATGGCATACATGCGATAGCAATTTCAGCTTCAGGTGGAGGAGACATAGCTAATGCTTCAGCTTTAATTGTTGATGCAATTCCTGGGGACTAAATTACTAAATAACAAGATATTGTTAATATAAAAGGGGACTCTAATAAAGTTCCCTTTTATTATTTAACCAGATTTTATGAGTTTTTACCTAGTCTAAATTTTAAGAAAATAATAGTAGATGTTTTTGTAAAACAAAAAACATAGTAAAAATAAATCATATAATTGAAGTATTATGTTTTGCTCTGAATGTGGAAAAGAAATAGCAGACAGTTCTAAGTTCTGTTCTGAATGTGGAAAAGCTGCAAATCTGATTGATTATGATTCAATTGATAAAGCAAAAAAAAGTACTTGGAAAAAATCTAAAGAATCATTAGAAGAGTCTGAACGTCAAAGAGTTGAGACAATGGACGATCATGAAGAAAATGTTTTAGTTGGTTGGTCATACAACATTATGAAGATTCTACTCTTTCTATTTGTAATTATAACTTTGATAGCTATAGCATTTAGCCGTTGAGTCTATTCGTTGGAAGTCAATCCAGTTATATGTCCGTAAGAAGGTTTTATTACTTTAATGAAATGGATACTCTTTTAATTCTTCTACCTTGTATGGTCCTTACGGTTATTACACAATCTGATGTTTCGACTATATCACCAACAATCGGTATCTTACCCAATTGAGAATATATGAACCCACCTATTGTAGAGATCCCTTCACTATCAAACTTCAAATTAAATTTTCTATTTATCTGATCTAAGGAGACTGTAGCATCGATTAAAAATGAATCTTGCCTTATTTCCTGAATTTCAGGAGGTTCAGTATCAAACTCATCGGCCAATTCTCCAATTATTTCTTCAACAAGGTCTGTTACTGTAACTAGACCTGATACACTCCCATGTTCATCTAATACTATTCCTATAGATGTGCTATGAGTTTGAAATTGATTAAGTAAAGTTTCCAAATTTTGAGACTCAGGTAAATATAAAGGTTGCCTTAATAATTTTTTCAAAGTGTTTCTGTTGAAATTCTTCTTATCAACTTTTAATATATCTCTTGCAAATAAAACTCCTTCAATACTATCTAGATCTGAATTATATACAGGAATTTTAGAATAACCACCTACAGTCATTTTTTCAATTATTGTATCTATGGATTCATTTATAGAAGTTGCAACTATATCGGGTCTTGGTTTCATTATTTCACTTACTCTTAGATCATCCATTCGCAAAATTCCTCTAATCATTCTTAAATCTTCTTGATGAGCAGGAATCTGTTCTGATTCTAGTAAATCTAAGGTTTCGATCAAAGTAGCAGTTGCTTTTTCATCATCGTTGGACTGATCAGATGTTGGAACTCCTGCATATCTTACTAATTTCTTTATCCCAGGAATATGGGCAGTAAATTCAAGAATATTCCCCATAACTTGAGCTATGAAATATAACTTTGAGTTTAATAAAGAAAAAATTTTGTTCGTTATTATAATTGTTATTACCAAAATTACAAAATATAAAATAGATGCAATAATGATATTAAATTTATTGGAGAAGGAAAAAATACTTTTGTCATTTATAACCAGCAAAATGAATGATCCTACCCCAAGACATATAATAAAATTCCTTATAAATATAGCTAAAATATAAGCTTCATAAGATAATGTCTCTGTTGAGTTTTCATCACCATTATTATCGCCGTTGCTTATACCAAATGTCCTATATCCTAAAATTCCTAGAGAATAGTTAATCAGAACATATATTAATATCGAAAGGAAAAATATTAACGAATAAAGGAAAACACTTATCATTATTGCTTACCCTTTTTTATTTCTTTAGCTGGGATTCCTACAACAGTTGAATTTTCAAAAACGTTGTTTATTACTACAGATCCAGCACCAATTATAGAATTTTTTTCTATCAATACTGGAGAAATTACAGTTGAATTTGAACCAATAAAAACATTATCTTGTATTTGAGATTTATGTTTTTTTATCCCATCATAATTAGCTATTACAAAACCTGCCCCAATGTTAACGTTATTATCAATTATTGCATCACCGATATAAGAAAAATGTTTTGAAACAGAATTGTTCCCAATATTGGATGCTTTAATTTCAACATTATTTCCTATAACAGAATTTGATCCGATTGTACTACCATCTCTAATATAAGCAAATGGGCCTACTTGAGTATTATCATTTATTCTAGAGTTTAAAATTATTGAATATACTATTTCTACATTTGAACCAATAATAACATCTGAAAGAGTAGAATTAGGACCAATTATACAGTTTTTACCAATCTTAGAACTTTCCAATATAAAAGTGGAAGGAAATATTACTGTTCCTGAAGAAATTTCAACGTCTGGATGAATATAAGTTGAATTTAAGTCTTTTATAATAACGCCGTTGTCAGTAAACTTTTTTAAATAAGAACTATCAGAATTTTTTTTATTCCTAATTTTTTTAAAAATATTAAATATCGAAAAAGATGCCATTCAAAAGAGTGTTGTAGGAGATATTAAAGAAAAATTCAAATTTTTTTTCTCATTTATAAAAAGTTTGTTTTGAAAGAATATTTTTAGTTTTAATAAAATTTTCATTTTTACTATTAAAATATAATAATAACAGCAAAAATATAAAAAATCATTATTTAAAGGAGAGGTGTCAGAGCGGCTTAATGAGCACGCTTGGAAAGCGTGTGTACGTATAAAGCGTACCGCAGGTTCGAATCCTGTCCTCTCCGCCATAATTGTATTATTGAAGAAATTTGGTATATTTTTTGAATTTATATTTTTCAGTAAAACAATATAATGAAAAAATGGAATTTATTATAAGGGAAAAATTTGTCTAATTTAGTAATTGTTGAATCACCTGTTAAAGCAAAAGCATTACAAAACTATCTGGGTAATAGTTACAATGTTTTGGCGTCATATGGCCATATACGTGATCTAACAAAAAGAACATGGAAAGATAAGAATTCTAACAATGGATATAAAATAGATTTAAATTCAAAAGCCGTAGATTTGAATTGGGCAGTGGATCCTAAAAGTAAAAAAAATATTTTAGAAATCTCAAAATCTATAAAAAAAATTAATCCTGAATTTATCTATTTAGCTTCAGACCCAGATAGAGAAGGTGAAGCAATTGCTTGGCATTTAGGTGATGAATTAAAGTTGTTAGAAAAGAAAAATGTTAGTCGTGTAGTCTTTCATGAAATAACCGAGTCCGCAATAAAAAATTCTTTTGATAATCCTCAAAAACTAGACCTCAATCTAGTTGATGCTTATAAAGCACGCAGAGTAATGGATAGGATCGTGGGATTTGAAATTAGTGGTCCTTTATCAAGTGCCATTAGGGTAGGAGGTAGGGCTACTGGTAGAGTTCAGGGACCAGCTTTACTTATTGTCAATAATAGAGAAAACGAAATCAAAGCACATAATCCTACCGAATACTGGACTATAGAGTCAGAACTTATTGATAGTACAAAAAAGAAATTTAACGTTTCTTTAAAGGGAAACTTAGAAGATGCAAATTATTACGTTTTTGATATAAAAAAATCTAATAATATAATCTCAAGTGAAAAAATAGCTGAATCAATATCTGAAAAAATAAAAAAATCTATTTTAAAGGTAAATTCAATAAAAAAATCAGAATTTATTTCCAAACCAAGGGCTCCTTTTATAACAAGTACATTGCAACAAACAGCATCAAATGAATTAAGATTAAGCCCTAGAAAAACTATGGATTTAGCACAACAATTATTTAGAGGTATTGAAAGTGGGAACGAGGTATTGAATCTAATTACTTATATGAGAACTGATTCTACCTTTTTATCAGACGAAATTCTTAGTAGTACAGGTAAATATATTAATGAAAAATATGGTAAAGAATTTTATGAAGGTTTTAGAAAATATTCAAAAAAATCTATCAATGCTCAAGAAGCTCATGAAGCAATTAGACCAACAAATATTTTAAATAATCCAGAAAAAATAAAAGATAAGTTAAATACTCAACAATACAACTTGTACAAATTAATATGGGAAAGAACTGTGGCATCACAAATGAAAAACAGTCTAACTGAGAAGACTGTAGTATTAGTTGAAGCAAAGTTTAATGATAAAGAAATATACTTCATGAATTCTGAGTATAATAAAATTTTGTTTGATGGATTCAAGATTATAGATGGGGAAAATAAAACTGATGCTCCTCCAAATTTATCTATTGAAGACATTCTAAATGTTTCTTCAATAAAAGAAATTCAAAACTTTACTAAACCTAAAAATAGATTTACTGAAGCAAGTCTTATTAAGGAATTAGAAACGAGTGGTATAGGAAGACCAAGTACTTACGCATCTATTTTAGATAGAATACAACAACATAGTGCTGTCGTTGCAATGCGTAGAAGTTTACACAGAACTAATGTTGGAAAATCTATGATTAATACCTTACAGCCCATTTATGGAGATCATTTCATGTCATTAGAATTTACTAGTAATATAGAACAACAACTCGATGATATAGCTCAAGGAAATCTAGATTGGCAATCAGTTGTCTGTGAATTTTATGAAATATTTAACGAAAGATTAAATAAATTAAGAGAAGTAGGAAACGATTCAAAATTAGTTAATCCCTCTTCCTCTCATCATTTCACAGATATACACTGTCCAAAATGTACAGGCACAATAGAATTATGTGAAAAACTAGAGTTTGATAAAACTAACGGACTAAGAGAAAAATCAGAAAATTGCGAAAATATACATATGAAATGGATCCCCATAAAAAGAAAGAAATCCACAGATGATGGAGCCTTTTTAGCATGTGAGAAAGGTTATGTTGATGGAGCAAAAACTGATCACAAAAGTTCGTTATCTGAAAAATGTTGGACAACAACTGGAAGAAACCGAAAAAGTATACTTGATTACGAAAACGATAAATTAAAAACTTCTAAAATAGATAATAATCGTTAATAATTTGTGTTTTTAATAAATCAAAATAATTTTATTATTAAATTATGCAAAAAGTTACAAAAAAATTAATAAGAGATTTAAAAAAAAATAAAAAAAATTATTTAGATCAAAACCACTCTTTATCTTTATATACAATCAGAAATCAAAATTTAGACATTGAAAATTTTATTAATTTTTTATCAATGAATCTTAACGAAAAATTTGATATAGATCTATCAAGAAAATTTATTAGTGAAAAAAATAAATTAACGAGTTTGAAATCAGTACAAAGATTGATTTCACATATGAAATCTTTTTTCAGCTATCTAACAAAAAGAGGATTATCTGAGAAGAATTATTTTGAGTCTATTCCCAAACCTAAAAACATTAAATCTTTACCTAAAATTGCTTCATCCAAAGAAATCAATGAATTAATTGAAATTGTAGATACTGATTCTGAATTAGGAGTTAGAGATAAATCAATAATAGAATTAATATACTCTACTGGGATGAGAGTATCAGAAGTTAATTTTTTGAATTTGGATGACGTAGATATAAATTTAGGACAAGCAATAGTCTTTGGTAAAGGAGCGAAATACAGGACAGTAATTTTCGGAGCAAAAGCAAAGGTTCTTTTATCAAAATATATAAAAGGAACAAGGAAAAAATTAAACACAGAAAATGAAAAAGCTTTTTTCCTTACAATTAAAGGGAAAAGACTTTCAATAAGAAGTATACAAAATCTCATAAAAAAATATATTAATAATGCAGGATTAGATTCTAAATATCACACTCATACTTTGAGACATTCCTTTGCCACACATATGATTGATGGTGGTGCAGACTTACGTGTAGTTCAAGAATTATTAGGACATAGTACTGCAAAAACAACTGAAATATACACACATATTTCAGTTGAAAAATCTAGAGAAATATATACAAAGGCTCATCCAAAAGCATAAAATTATAAAATAAAGGAGAATAAATATGACCATCTCATCTGGAGAAATAAAGAGGAACATGACTATTTTACTTCAAAACGAAATTTACCAGATTTTAAATTGGCAACATAGACAAGCTCCGAAAGCTCCTCCAACTTTAACTTTAAAATTAAGACACATAGAATCTGGGAATGTTTATGAGAAGAAGGTCCCTGGAAATCAAAAGTTAACTTTGGCTGAAACTGAAACAAAAGAAGTTCAGTTTTTATATCAAGATAAAGATCTATATATTTTTATGGATAATAAAGATTTTGAACAATATGAGTTAGATTCAAAACTTATAGGAGATAATTCAAAATATTTATCTGAAGGAAGTAATGCAGAAATTATAACAATGAAAGGGAATGCTTTATCAATCCAATTGCCCTCTTCAATGATTTTAACTATTGATGAAACTGAAGTAGGATTAAAAGGTGATACCCAATCTGGAGCAACAAAGCCAGCTAAAACTAATACTGGACTAACTGTACAAGTGCCTTTATTTATAGAAAGTGGTCAAAAAATAAATGTTTCTACATCAGATGGTTCTTACTTAGGTCGTTCAGATTAAAAAAATGATCCAAAACGAACTACCAATTTCAGTATCAGAATTTATTAGCAAAATTCAATTTATTATTGAATATAACCCAGAATTTGAAAATATTCTTATAAAAGGAGAAATATCAAATTTAAGGGTTTCGAATTCTGGACATAAATATTTTAATCTTATAGATGAATTCTCTAGTATAAAATGCGTTTTATTCAGAGGGAATAAAGATATAGATGTGCCTGAAGACAATCTAGAAGTGATTATATTAGGTCAAGTTTCTATATATAAACAACGAGGTGACCTACAAATAATAATAAAATCACTAAAAAAATTAGGTCAAGGATTTTTTGGAGAAGAATATGAAAAATTATTCATTAAATTAGAATCAGAAGGGTTATTTAGTGATGATAGAAAAAGGGCTATTCCAAAAATTCCTCAAAGGATAGGAATAGTGACTTCTCCAAGTGGATCAGTAATCCACGACATTATAACAACTTTAGAAAGAAGATATAATTTAGCTGAATTAATTATTTCACCTTGTAATGTTCAAGGGTATGATGCTCACTTATCGGTTAGTAATGCCTTAGAGAAAATTACTCAATACAGACCAGAAGTAATAATATTAGCAAGGGGGGGAGGTTCAACAGAAGATTTATCCCCTTTTAATAATGAAAGGCTAGTAAGAAGTATATACGCGTGTAAAATACCCGTTATTTCCGCTATAGGACATGAAACAGATTATACAATTTCAGATTATGTATCCGATTTAAGGGCTCCAACGCCTAGTTCTGCAGCAGAATTGGTATCTATTTCACAACTAGAATTATTAGATGATCTTCTATCTACAATTAACAAATCTTTATCAATGATAAATCATAAAAAGGAAAAATATAATAATGATTTAAATATAACATTTGATAGATTTACAGATTTGATACCTAATATAAGTGAAAAAAAACTTGAATTGATTGCAAATTCAGAAAAAATCTTTAACAATATCAAACAAATAACTGAAATAAATGCTTTAAAATTAGAAAATATAAATAACCAATTAATTCAAATGTCACCCAATAAGATATTTGAAAGAGGTTTTGCTGCTTTGCAAGATAAAACAGGAAAACAAATAACTTCAATTTCAAATGTCAAAATTGGAGACAAGATAACAAGCAAAATACTTGATGGAAAATTTAGTTCAATAGTAGAAAATATTAACAATAAAGAAAAATAAAATGAAAGAAAAAACAGACAATTATGAAAAAAAATTTGAAACTTTAGAAATACTTGTTAGAAAATTAGAAGAAAGTTCAAATATAGAAGAATCAGTAAAAATATTTGATGAGGCTATAAAGTTAGCAAAAGAATGTCATACGTTATTACAAAAGTCTAGTTTGAGAATTAAACAAATAGAAGATGATTGGAATAATATAATTAAAAATGATGAATAATAAAAAAAAAACAATTCAAATAGGATGGTTATCAACTGGAAATGGTGAAGGGTCCATTGGATTATTAAGAAAAATTCTAGAACTCACAAAAAAAAACAAAAACGTTAGTATATCTTATGTTTTTTGTAATAGGGAATTAGGAGAGAAATCAGGATCTGATAATTTTATAAATTTTGTTGATAAAAATAAAATAAAAATAATCAATTTTTCATCAAATAAATTTAAAAAAAATACCAAAAAAAAATGGAAAGATTTAAGGTATTTATTTGATGAAGTAGTAATAGAAAAAATATCAAAATACAAAGTAGATTTCATAGTATCTGCGGGATATATGCTATTTGCTCCCTTATTATGTACAAATTACACAATAATAAATTTACACCCTGCACTGCCAAATGGTCCAAATGGAACTTGGAAACAAGTTATTAGAAAATTAATTATTAATAATGAAGATGAATCTGGGATATCAATTCATTTAATGACTCCAGAATTGGATGAAGGGCCAAATATTTCTTATTGTAAATTTAAAATAAAATCTAAAGAATTAAATACAGAGTGGAAAGAAGTAAAGAAGAATAAAAATATTGAAATAGAAAATTCAAGACTTTTTTTAGAGATTAGAAAAAAAATTGTCAATTATGAGAAAATTTTGCTTTATGAAACAATATCAAAAATAGGAATGAAAGAAATAGATCTAAATAATTTTCTTAGCTTAGATCTTTCAGCTGAAGTTAATAAGAAAGTTAAGCTACTTTCTTAGATTCAAAATTTTTTATAGATATCCCGTTTACATCTAATAATTCTATATGGTGTACTTTATTGATTTTGTCATATTGTACGATAGAAGTTGAAACATTACCTATACTTGGGATTTCAAACATAACATCCATTAAGATTTTTTCTATAATTGATTTTAATGCTCGTGCTCCATTTTTTTCTAATAAAGCCTCATTAGCAATTTGTTCCAAAGATTCTTTAGTAAATTTAAGCTCAACACCGTCCAATTCAAATAGTTTTTGGTATTGTTTAACAAGTGCATTCTTTGGCTCTTTTAAAATGGATAACAAGTCAGAATGATTAAGATTTTCTAGGCTTACAATTGATGCAACTCTACCTATAAATTCAGGTATAAATCCATATTTTAAAATATCTTCTGATTCTATATATTTATCATCTTTAATAAAATTTTCTTTTTCATTAGAAATGTTTTCAAATCCGATAGTTTTATTATTTATTCTTTTATCAACAATTTTGTCTAAGCCCTCAAACGCACCTCCTAAAATAAATAAAATTCCAGAAGTATCTATTTGTAAAAAATCTTGTTCAGGATGCTTTCTCCCTCCTTTACGAGGGACATTTACAACTGAACCTTCAAGAATTTTTAGTAGGGATTGCTGTGTTCCTTCTCCAAGCTCTTTGGTTAAAGATGGATTTACATTTTTTTTCGCAATTTTATCTATTTCATCAATATATATAATTCCCTGTTGAGTTTTATTAATATCTCCATCAGCTGCTTGATATAGTCTTAGCAATATGTTTTCTACATCTTCTCCCACATAACCTGCTTCAGTAAGTGAGGTAGCATCAGAAATAGAAAAAGGAACATCTAAAATTTTGGATAGAGTTTGCGCAAGATAAGTCTTTCCTGATCCAGTAGGACCAACAAGTAAAATGTTAGATTTTTGGATCTCGACATCTTCTGTTTCTTTTGGTTGTAATCTTTTATAGTGATTATAAACGGCTACTGAAATAACTTTTTTAGCATGTTCTTGCCCAATTACATAGTCAGATAATTTATTAGAAATTTCTTTCGGTGGTTTATTGTATAAAATTCTTAAATTTGTTGATTGACTATCTGTTTGATTGATAGTTAAAGAATTTTCTGAAAAAAATCCTTTATGTATGTAAGTTGAACAGTTCAAACAAAAAAATATTTTAAGTTCAGGGTAACCAAAATGATCTCCAGGATATCCTCTGATATCATTGGGATCATCATATGATTTCTTACATAAAGTACAAACTTTCATAGTGATAAATTTATTTTTTATCTTTCAATTTAGTTGGAGAAATTACTTCATCAACTAAACCGTATTTTACAGCTTGCTTTGCATCCATCCAAAAATCACGATCTTCATCTTTTCGGATTCTTGCTTCCGATTGACCAGTATGTTTAGCCATGATTTTTGTTAATTCATCATTTACTCTTAATATTTCTTTGGCTTGAATTTGTATGTCTGAAACAGTTCCTCCTGCTCCTCCTGAAGCACTATGCATCATCATAGTTGAATGAGGTAAAGCATAGCGTTTCCCTTTTGTCCCAGCAGTCAACAAAATAGTTCCCATACTAGCGGATAAACCAACTGAATAAGTACAAATATCATTCGGAATCATTTGCATTGTGTCATATATAGACAATCCTGCATAAACTGATCCTCCAGGAGAGTTTATATATAAGTTAATATCTTTTTCTTGATCTTCTCGTGATAAATAAAGTAACTGTGCAACGATGATATTAGATATCATCGGATTCACATCAGTACCAAGGAAAATTATTCTTTCTTTCAATAATAAAGAAAAAATATCATATGTTCTTTCGCCTCTAGATGTTTGTTCTACAACATAGGGCATTGTTGAGCCAGGGTAGTTAGGATTATATTCCAAAATACACTCCTTTATATATTCATAATTTAATGTTACTAAAAAAAATTATTTTTTGCGATTTTTGATTGCTTTGTTTGCTAATTTAATAAGATATTCCATACTGTGTTTCTTTTTTAAATTATTTTCAACAATTTTATATAAATTTTCATCATCAACTAATTTTTGATCTGCATAATTTTGTTTAATCAAGGTGATTTCTTCTTTTACTTCATTATTTTCAACTTGAATATCTTCTTTAATTATTATTTCTTCTAATGTAATGATTTTTTTTAGTTCTTGTTCAGCAGATTTCTTTGATTCATTATAAAATTCTTCTTCTTTCATATTTATAGCTTTTAAGTAATCTTCCAAAGACATTTTATACTGAGAAATTGACTTCATTCTCTCTTCAATAACTTGATTAGTTGCGGTTTCAATTTGTATAGAAGAAATTTTATATTTTGAAATTTCAATTAAATCTGATAAAAGCTGATTCTCTAATTCAACACGGTATTTATAATCTAATTCTGAGTTTAATTCTTTTTTTATTTCAGCTTCAAATTCTTTTACTGTTTTTAAATTTTTATTAAATAATTTTACAAATTCATCATCCAAAGAAGGTAACTTTTTATCCAAAACTTCAATACAATCAACTATAAAATTGACATTCTTACCTTTTAAATCTTGCTCGTCCCAATCATTTGGTAAAGTCAATGTAAAATTTCTTTTCTCCCCTTTTTTTAACCCTTTTAATTTTTCTGACATTCCGGGAACAATTAATTTACTATCTTTTACAGCATAAAAATCATAATTTTCATGCTTTATAACTTCCTCTTCATTATATTTTCCAAGTATATTTATTTTTGCTAATCCTGGAAAATCTAATTTTATATTTTTTTCTTCCCAAGTGGCTCGAGATTCTAAAATTCTATGAATAGTTTCATCAATTTTTTTCTTTGTGACTTTCTCTTTTTTTTGTTTATTATTTAAACTTTTATAATCTCCTAATGAAACTTCAGGCATCATAGGAACTTGCAAACTTATTATAAACTTTGGTTCCTTTTGTAAAATATCCACTTTTGGAGAACATGGATATTCTAATTTTTGTTCACTTAATATATTTGGGACAACTTCTTGAATAATACCATCTAAGCTATCATTTAAAATATAATCTCTCCCAAACTTTGCTTCTATAATGTTGTATGGGACTTTTCCTTTTCTAAATCCTGCAATATTTGTTGAATTTGATATTCTAGAAGCTGAAGATTTTAAATGTTTATTTAAAATGAAATCATCAATTGTTATTTCTATATCTATTTGTTTATTTTTTTCAGGTTTTACGTCTACATTCATAGTTTGGTTGAACCTATTTTTCTATTTTATCTACTTTAATATTCAATTCTTTTAGTTGTTCTTCTGAAATGTAATCAGGAGCTCCAAAAAACAAATCAGAAGCTGTTTGACTTTTTGGGAAAGCAATCACTTCTCTTATAGATTCTTCATTACATAACATTGCAACAAGTCTATCTAGTCCGAGACCCATTCCTCCATGTGGAGGAACTCCATAATCAAATGCAGTTAACAAATGTCCAAACAAATCTTCCACATTATTTTTTGAATAACCAATAATATCAAAAACTTTCTCCTGTAAAGCTCTTTCATGTATTCTTATTGAACCAGATCCCAATTCAACTCCATTACACACTAAATCAAACAAATTTGCCCTTACTTTACCTGGGGCATCATTAAGAAAAACTATGTCTTCCTCATGAGGAGAAGAAAAAACATGATGAGCCGGTTGCCATGAACCATTATCGTCTTTCTCAAATAGAGGAAAATCGACAATCCAAGCAAATTTCATTTCTTTATCATTATAAAGTTGTTTTTCTTTTGCAATATGATTTCTTAGAAAAGACATTGAAGCATTAGTAATTTTTTCTTCACCAATAATCATAAAAATTACGTCTCCTGCTGAAGCATTTGATAATTTAATCATATCTTTAATATTATCTAATGTGAAAAATTTGTTTAAAGGTCCATTGGTATCTTCTAATTTAATCGTGTTTATATTTGCTTCTTTACTGATAGAAATATAAATTAATCCTCCTGCTCCTTGGGATTTAACTAACTCTGTTAATCTATCAAAATCTTTCCTCCCCAAATCGGACCAATCTTTAACTAGCAAACCTTTTAAAACACCTCCTTTTTTTAAAGAATTTTGCATTACATTTGATTCAATATTTTGAGCTATTTTGGATAAGTCAAATAATGGCATCTCGAACCTTAAATCAGGTTTATCTGTACCGTATTTATTCATACTTTCATCGTAAGTTAATATTTCAAAAGGTATATTTATTTCTATTTCAGATTTAATCTCCTTGATAACATCTACATATAATTGTTCTACTGTTGACATAACATCTTGTTGGTGAACAAAACTCATTTCCAAATCTAATTGTGTGTGTTCTGGTTGTCTATCCGCTCTTAAATCTTCATCTCTGAAACATCTAGCTATTTGAAAATATTTATCACAACCAGAAACCATAAGTATTTGCTTCATTTGTTGAGGTGATTGAGGTAATGCATAAAATGCTCCATTCTTAATTCTTGAAGGAACAACATAGTCTCTAGCACCTTCAGGTGTACTTTTAATCAAAATAGGGGTTTCTATATGAACAAAACCTTTTTCGGTTAGATGATTCCAAATTTTATTTGTAACATCATGTCTAATCTTTAAATTGGATTGCATATGATTTCTTCTTAAATCTAAAAATCTATATTTCAATCTTATTTCTTCTGAAATGGAATGAGAGTCATCAATTTCAAAAGGAGGGGTCAAAGATTTAGATAAAATTTGTATTTTTTCTGCAACCAATTCTATAGAACCTGTACCTAAGTCTTCGTTTTCGGCACCTTCTATTCTTCGAGTAACATCACCTTCAACAGAAATTACCCATTCTGATCTAAGACTTTTTGCTTTTTCATATGTTTCTTTAGAAATTGTTGGGTTAAAAACAACTTGTGTTATTCCAGACTTATCCCTCAAATCAATAAAGATCAATTGTCCATGATCTCGTCTTTTACTAACCCATCCTGCCAATTTAACTTTATCACCTAGGTTGGTTAAAGACGGTTCTCCACACATTAAATCTCTATACATATTTATTTCACTACTAATAATTTAAAATAAACCATATTCACGTTTAGAAACAGATAAATTAACAAAAGTTTCAGTTCTGATAATTCCTTGAATTGATCCTATTTCTACTCTAATAAATTCGCCCAATTGTTCAGGGTTTTCAACTGCTACTAAACAAAACACATCATATGATCCAGTTGTAGATATTACCCATTTTGTTTGTTTTAATGCAGCAATTTTTTTTGAAACTTCTCCTAATTCATTTGGTTCGCATTGAACTCCAATTAGTGCCTCAGAAGAATATCCAAGTTTTTTAGGGTCAGAAACAGCAACTATATTTATAGTTTTAGTATCAATAAGATTTCTTATTCTTCTTCTAATTGTACCTTCACTAAGTTCTAATTCTCTAGCAATATGAGCATTAGAAATTCGGCCATCTTCTGAGAGGATATTAATAATTTTTAAATCTGTAGAATCCATAAATAATAAAAAATATATAAGATTATTATACCTGCAAAATTCTTCATAAACTTTACAAAATCTTGATATTTTTCTAGTTATAAAAGTTGATTAATTTCATAATTGTAGAGTAAAATTACACTAGATATATTAATTGGGGACAGGAGTCTAAATTGCTTAACTCAAAAGAAAAAATTGTAAGTTATACTGATTCTGCAGCAACTAAGCTGAAAGAAATAATGAAAGAACAGAACAATGAGGATCATTTTCTTAGAGTGTCTATCAACGAGAATGAGCAAGGTGGGTTTGAATACGTTTTCGGGCTTGTAGAAACTACAGAAAAAGATGATACGATTATTGATGGTGAAATAAAAACAGTAGTCGATTCAGAAAGTGTCAAATTTGTTGAAGGATCAAATATAGATTATGTAGAAGGATTCCAAAGGTCGGGGTTTGTAATTTCAAATCCTAATCTACAAACTGGAGGTTGTGGAGGTGGAGCTTGTGGTTGCGGAGGTGCCCAACAAGAACCAACAGAACAGACTCAATGCTGTGGTGGCAATAACGCTGGTCAGGGATGTTGTCAAGGATAATATAAAAACTTTGTTTAATCGTGTTGATTTTTTTTTGTAATATAATTTTGATTTTTTAAATGTAAGGATAATTCGTTATGACATATATTATTGGTAAAGGTTGTGTCGATATATTAGATGGATCTTGTGTTGATGTTTGCCCAGTAGATTGTATTTATTCAAAACCTGGAGATAACCAGTTATTCATTAATCCTGATGAATGTATTGACTGTGCTGCATGTGAACCCGTTTGTCCAGAAAATGCAATATTTGTCGAAGAAGATGTTCCAGAAGATCAGAGTGAATTCATTAAGTTAAATTATGATTATGACTATGATGAATCTGAACCTGGCAAAAACGTTTAGTAATATTCTAGTCATCGAAAGAAGAATAATTTAAGCTATATAGTTTACTATACAGTCCCTTATTATTTAAAAGTTCATCGTGATTTCCTGACTCTATTATCTCTCCCTGATTAAGAACTATTATTCGATCACAATTTCGAACCGTCGCTAATCTATGGGCGATTGTTATTGATGTTCTATTAAGCAAAAGAACATCTAATGCACTTTGAATCTTTTTTTCTGTATACGAATCAATAGAAGAAGTAGCTTCATCTAAAATCAAATACTTAGTATCGGCTAAAAGAGCTCTTAATATACTTAATAACTGCCTTTGACCCATTGATAAATCAGATCCACGCTGACCTATGATGGTTTCATATTTATTCGGAAGGTTTTGAATGAATTCATCAATTCCTAATTTTATGCTTTCTTCCTTAATCAAGTCCAAAGAAATTTTTTGTTCTCCGTACCTAACATTATCCAAAATAGATCCAGAAAATAAAAATGGATCCTGTAAAACCATCCCAACATTTTTCCCAATATGGGTTTGGGACATTTTTTTTATATCAACACCACCAAGAATAATTTTTCCTTTATTTGAATCGTAAAACCTATGTATCAAATTAGAAATAGTAGATTTACCTGCTCCAGTTGGTCCTACAATTCCTATTCTCTCTCCATTTTTTATCTCTAAATTGAAGTTTCTTAAAATGTAGTTGTCATCTACGTACGCAAATGATACATTATCAAACTTTATGGTTCCATCTAAATCACAATTTAAAGGTTTAACTGGATCTTTAATTGATACTGGAATATCCAGTATTTCAAAAATTCTGTATCCAGAAGCCATAGCTCTTTGCATGACATTATATTGCATGGAAATGGTTTTTATTGGTTCAAAAAATCTCTGAACTAATAGAATATATGCCACCATAACCCCTGCGGTTATTTTGTCATTAATCACAAGATTTGCTCCCATAATAATTATTATTGCAAAGGCTAATCCAGTTAAGGTCTCTACCGTTGGCATCATTAGAGCAGAAAGTTTAGTTGCTTTTACTTGTGCCTTAAATAAATCAGTTGCTTTTTGTTCGTAAATCTGTCCATTATAATTTTGGCGATTGAATGACTGTACAGTCCTAACTCCATTAATATTTTCTGCTAAATAAGATGTAGCTAATGAACTTTTAATCCTTGCATCTAGAAAAGCTCTTTTAGCTCTGGGGAGCCAAATTAGCCTTATTAAAATTAGTATCGGAATAATAAGTATTGTTAGAATGCCCAATTGAACATTCATAATTAGTAAGACAGAAATAATTCCAATTAATAAAACGAAATCTCCGATAGCAAAAACTGACATTTGAAGTGCTTCCTGCATCGCCGCAACATCTCCTTGTAATCTTGACATTAGTCGCCCTATATCTGTTTTGTCCATAAATGAAATGGAAACATTTTGTAAATGAAGAAACATTGAGGTTCTCATATCTAATAAAATTTTTTCTCCCATTCTCTCAATAATGGATTCAGACATAAAAATTGAAAATCCAATAATCGCTGATAAACCCAAAAATTTTATCAATCCGTACAAAAGGGCATTTTGTACATCAACAGGATTTTGACAACTTGAAGAAATTATACAACCAGCATCATCAATCATATCTTTAATTACTAAAGGTATAAAAAGTGAAGCAATTGTTAGGGAAAGAACAAAAAACAATCCCTTAAAAGCATCGTTTTTATATGGTTTGACAAAGGGAATAAATCTAGTGACAACATTATAATCCCAAGAACGAGCTCTTATATCTTCATCAGAAAGTTGGACCATTTATTTAACTCTCAATTCTGGATTAATTTGCATTTTATAGAGGTTTGCATACTTCCCATTTAATTTAATCAATTCTTTATGACTTCCTCTCTCCGAAATAATTCCGTTATCCAAATATAAGATTTCATCTAAATTCATTACTGATGAAATCCTATGAGCTATCACTATTAAAGATATATTTTCTCCTAATTCATTCATCTCTTCTCTTATTTCTTTTTCAGTTTGTGTATCTATGGCTGAAGTGGAGTCGTCGAAAATCACTACTTTTGAGTGATATAAAAATGTTCTAGAAACTGAAAGCCTTTGTCTCTGTCCTCCTGAAAGTTGTACACCTCTTTCTCCTATGAGAGTTTCAAATCGTTCCGGCAATTTATCTATATGATCATATATATGAGCTTTCAAAGTTGATGATTTTATTTCTTCTTGATCTGCTGTTGGTTTCCCAAATCTTACATTTTCTCTGAATGTATCTGAAAATAAAAATAAATCCTGATCAACTAAATTTATAGAATTCCTTAAATGTTCTAAATTAATATCTTCAATATTTATGCCATTCAATAATATTCGACCAGAGTTAAGATTATAAAATCTTGGTAACAATCGGGATAATGTAGTCTTACCAGCTCCAGGGGGACCAACTATCCCAACAGAATGTTTAGGATTTGCTGAAAAGGATATATTTTTCAGAACTTCATTATCACCATAAGAAAAACACAGGTTTTCAATTGTTATTTCTTTGACTGGATCATTGAATTTTATCGATTTTTCATTATTTTTTACATCTATAGTTTGGTCAAGCACATCATATAATCTAGCAGATGCTGCTGATGCTCTTGCAATAGAATTAACTAATTGCCCGATATGTCTAACTGGCCCTTGTAAAATACTCATAAAAGCTATTAATGCTGCAAGTTCACCAATTGTAATGGTTTGGTCTATCACACTCAGAGCACCAAAATAAATGACCAAGCTCATAGAAATCAAAAACATAAAACTATTTAACGATACTGAAGTACTTTTTATAAAAATTTGCTTAAATGTAGTTTTTCTAACTACCGAAGAAGCAATAGAGAATTTTTGAAGTTCATATTTTTGTCTCATGAACGATCTTACTAATCTTACTCCTGATAAATTTTCGTCCATTACTCTGGTTAATATCCCCAATTGTGCTTGAAGTCTTATCCAATTTTTTCTCAAGCTCAATCGGGTTACACTGGAAACTATTCCTATGAATGGAATATAAGATAATGCCAACATTCCCAATATTAAATCTATTCTCAATACCAACACAGCTCCTGTCAATATAAAGATTCCTAACAAAAAAAATCTTAATATACCTGTGTTAACAAATAACCGTACTCCTTCAATATCAATAATTCCTTTAGTTATTAAGTCTCCTGTATGAACTGTATCATGAAATGAAAAAGATAGATTTTGTAGCTTATCAAAATATGATTTCCTGAGTTTAAGAGCAATTGCTTGTCCAATTTTTTCTCCTGTAAACATATGATAATAATGGAAAACACCTCTTGCAAAAGAAAGAACAAAAACGAGTATCCCTACTTGGATAAAGGGGGTAATGCTTAAATCTTGTTGTAAATTCCCCTCAAAAGCTTTGTCTATAGAAAGTCCTAAATAATAAGGTATTGACATTTGCAAGCCTGCAGTAAAAATAATAGCAATGATAGATATCGCCAAATCTCTTTTGTTATCACGTAGTGGAATTTTAATTATGCGAACTAAATTTCTACTGATGCTCATAAATTATTGTTTAAATTTAAATTATTAAATTAATTATCTTTTTTAATTTTTTGTAAAATACAAAATAACTAAAATTATTATACTCTTAATAAAATAAAATAAAACAACATAATTCTTTACCAGAAAAAACTAATTTATGAAAGTAGAACCAAAATATAGAAATGTAGTTAGCAGTGATGCTAAAGAATTGTCTAAAATAGAATCTCATATTTTTACAATGGATAATCTTAAAACTAACTTTAAGGATGAAATTAGAAAAGAAAGTAAAAAAATATTTGTTTGTACAATTGAAAAAAGAAAAAAAAGTCAAGGAAAATTTAACACCTTGATAAAAAAAATTTACACTTTATTTTCAAAAACAAAAAATGATTTAAATATAAACTCTGATTTTTATGAATTAATTATTGGGTATGCAAAAATTTGGACAATTTTAGATGAAATTCATATAGAACAAATAGGAGTAATAGACACCTATAGAAAACAGGGAATAGGAGAGAAATTATTTTTATTGTGCGTTAAATACAGTATAGAAAATGGTTCAAAAAAAATGTTATTGGAATGTAGGAACTCTAATATAGCTGCAATAAATTTATATAAAAAATATTTATTTAAAATAACAAGTATAAGAAAAAATTATTATCCTTATAAAAATTCCAGAGAAGATGCCATTTGTTTTGAAAGTCCCGAAATTCAAAAAACTTTTTATAAAAAATTAATTTATACAAAAAAGAATTATATATAATCCTTTAAAATTTGTTCCAACTCATTTATATCTTCTAAATCAATGGAAGGTGTAGGATATCTAACATTGGAATATTTAATAATATTCCTCTGTCTTAGTATTTCTTTTCTGATTGCTAAAGAAATACCTACTGAATTTTCGTAACGGATTAATGGCAACCATTTATAAAATAATGATTTTGCCTCTTTATATTTATTTTGCACAAAATAATTATAAATCTGTACTAATATTTCAGTAAAAGAAAATCCTGTCATTGTCCCTGATGCCCCTCGTAAGAGTTCTTCAAAAAAGAACAATCCTCCTAAACCACCAAAAATTTTAAGATTATCAGATTTCAAATTCATTATTTTTGTTATTTTTTTTGGAGTTGGTGGATCTTCTAATTTGATTGAATTTATTTTTTCAAGATTGTTATCAAGATGTATCATGAATTCTGGAGACATATAAACCCCTGATTGATCAGGTAAATCTTGTACTACTAGAGATGTATTTTTTGAAATAGAATCATTCACATCTTTATAATATCTATACAGTATTTGTTCATTTGGTTTCTTCATTATAGGGGGTGCAAGCATTACTTGATTAGCACCTAATTCAGAAGCTTTCGCTGCAAACGAAGAGGCTAAATATCCACTTTCTGCACTTACTCCCACGGTCAATAAAAGCTTTACTTCTCTGGATACATTAGATATTTCTTCTAATAAAAAAATCTTCTCACTTTCATCTAGTCTATGTGCTTCACCCATTACTCCCAACAAAACCAACCCAACACATCCAGATTTTTTTGCATAATTTGCTATATTAATCATGGATTCAATATCAATAGAATCAGAATCCTTGAATACTGTAGGCATCATGTAGTGTATTCCATCTATTTTCATAAAATTATCATTTACATATTGTTTAATAAATTAAATTAATTCATTTTGGTGATTCATTGGTGGGTTTTTACCAATTTGTTCGTATGCGATATTTGTTAATTTTCTTCCCTGAGCAGTTCTTAGTAAAAAACCAATTTTTAATAAAAAAGGTTCTACAACATCAATAAGAGTCAATTGGTCTTCATTTAATGATGCGGTAATTGCTTCAATTCCCACTGGACCTCCTCTAAAATTTTCAGCTAAAATTTTTATGTAAGATCTATCCAATCTGTCTAAGCCTAAACTATCTACTCCTTCTATTTCTAAAGATTCATTTATGGAACTCAAATCGATTTTCTTTTTATTTTTTACTTGTATATAATCTCTAATTCTTCTTAATAATCTATTTGCAATCCTTGGAGTACCTCTTGATCTTTTTGCTATTTCTAACGCTGATTGTTCATCAATTTGTAAATTTAATATTTTAGAAGAATTTTGTACTATTTCAGTAAGTTCATTATATTCATAAAAATCTAAGTGATAAGAAAGTCCAAATCTATCTCTTAAAGGAGAACTCAAAAGACCAGGTCTTGTTGTAGCACCAATTAATGTAAAAGGTTCAAGTTTCATATTCATTGTCTGAGCAAATGACCCAGTCCCGGTTGGAAAATCTATTCTATAATCTTCCATAGCTGTATATAAATATTCTTCAACTTTTTTAGGTATACGATGTATTTCATCTATGAATAATATTTCGTTCTCTTTTAAATGAGTTAGAATTCCTACTAGATCTGCAGCTCTATCAATCGTAGGTCCTGCTAAATGAGTATAATCAGCGAAACTTTGTTTTGCAATAATTTGTGATAAGGTTGTTTTCCCTAATCCAGGAGGTCCATAAAAAAGGACATGATCTAATGATTCTTTCCTTTCTTTCGCTGCTGAAACAGCTATAGAAATAGATTGTTTGACTTTACTTTGACCAATAAAATCATCAAATGTTTGGGGTCTAAGAAAATTATAATTTATTGATTCGCTTTCATCTTGGTTATTATTTAATAAATCATTAGTTTGTGAAAAAATTATTTCCTTGGATTCTTCTTTATTGTTATTTAAGTCTTTACTCATATTTATTGTTTTCTGTTTTTTCTAAAAACTTCTCTTAGCAATATTTCAACGGTTAATTTATCTAAATTATCTATATTAGCAACTGCGGTATTTATCTCATTGATTGCTTCGTTCGATCTGTATCCTAGTCCAACTAATGCTGATTTTGAATCTTCAAAAATTGAATCAGATATTTTAGTTTTATTATTATTAAGTTCATAATTTAATGTTTTATCTAAAACTTTTCCTTTTAAAGTTGCAACTATTTTTTGTGCTGCCCTACTACCAATTCCAGGCATCTGTTCTAAAAGTGTGAAATCTTCTGATTCTATGGCGTGAGCAATATTATTTATTGGAAATACTAAAGAATTTGCAGCTTTTAGAGGTCCAATCCCTTCAACTTGTATCAATTGTTCAAAAAAATCCTTATCTTGTGAATTAAGGAATCCCACTAGTAATGGCTTTGGCTGTCGTTCCGTTACATGATAATATATTTCCAAACCAACATATGAATTTTCTTCAATCCCATTTTCAATTAGAACATCACTAAGATATTCAGGGATATATATTTCATAACCAACATCATTAACTAGTAATATGATCCTTTTGGGATCAAATAAAAATTTTTTTACATTCCCTCGAAGAAAAGAAATCATTTTTCACCTACAAAATTTTTGAATCCGCGATTATAGAATGACAGATTGCAATTGAAAAGGCATCAGCGACATGCTCATTTTTTAATAAATTTTTGTTATTTAATATCTTAGCCACAGAATTCATAACCTGTGTTTTATCAGCTCTTCCCGATCCCGTTACTACATTTTTTGCCCTTGTAGGTTGATAATCATAAACTGGTATTTTGTTCAAGCCTGCGCTCATAATAATAACTCCTCTTGCATGGCCCATAAGTATAGACGTTTTTGCAAATCTAGGTCTAGAGTGTAGGTCTTCAACTGCTAAACAATCAGGGGAGAATTTCAATAACAAATCATTGAAATTTTCAAAAATTATAGAAAGTCTTACTTCTAAGGAGTCTCTTGTTTTGGTTTTAATAACACCTCCTTCTAAAGGAAATAATTTTTTCCCATTTACATCTAACAAGCCGTAGCCTGTATTTGATAAGCTTGGATCAACTCCTAGAATTTTCATGATGATATTAAAATTTTTATATAAATTATATATTTATAACTATATGATTCAACTTTGTTGACTTTTATAACAAAATCTATTCTAAATTATTTATAATTTAATTTTATTTAGAAAAAAATGATTTACAACGTATCAGGATTATTAAAAAGTAATATTGGCTACACTATTGAGGATTCTTTCGAGCAGATAGAACTTAGGAGAGGTGATGTATATTTTAATTCGGTTATAGGAAAAATCAAACTAATCAAAACCGATTGCTCAATTTGGGTAAATGGTTCTGCGATAGGTGATTTTGTTACCATTTGTCATATTTGTCTAGAAGGAATAAATTTAAATTTCTATTCAAATTTTGATGATGAATATTTCCCTTATAATAAAGATTTGATCTCGTCAAAGAAATCTTTATCAAAAATGACTGAAATTAAAGATGAAAATATTAACCTTATTGATAAAAAAAATAATATAAATGTTTCACACTGTGTCTTTGAATCTCTATATACTCAAATTCCCATTACAGTAAGATGCGAAAAGTGTAAAATGAAATAAAAAACCCTATTTTTATCATTTTTTGTATCTGATTTTATTGAAAAAACAAAAAAAAAAAGAAACAATAGGACAATGACCAACTTTAGATAGTAAGAAAGTTTACAAATATGATAGATAGTAAAATAGCTTTTTTATTCCCAGGACAAGCTTCTCAAAGCCCTGGTATGGGACTTGATCTATATAAAAATAGTCGCGCAGCAAGAGATGTTTTTGACGAAGCAGATGAAATATTAGGTAAAAAATTATCTAGTATTATTTTTAATGGCGATAAAGATGAATTAACTAGAACTGAAAATGCTCAACCTGCGATAGCCACAGTTTCATTAGCAGCTTGGAAATCAATTGAATCAGAACTAGGAAGAATGCAATTACCTAACTATACAGCCGGTCATAGCTTAGGAGAATACAGTTCTTTGGCAACAGCTGGAGCTCTAGGACTAAAAGAAACTATCAATTTAGTTTCTAAAAGAGGAGAATTAATGGAAAAAGCATGCCAGGAGGCTCCAGGAGGAATGGCAGCAATAGTTGGTATAGACAAAACCACTGTTAAAGAAGTGTGTATGGAGACAGGAACTTATCTTTCTAATGTTAATACTACAAATCAGATTATAATTGCTGGAGAAAAAAATAATCTTATAAATGCTATGGACCTGGCGTCAAGATTTGGAGCCAAAAAAGCAATTCCTTTACAAGTAAGTGGAGCATTTCATTCTGCATTAATGTCTTCTGCACAAAAAAACTTGGATGAAGTTATTGATGAAACTCAATTTGAAGACCCAGATGTTCCAATAATTGGAAATACTAATGCATTACCTATTACTGATAAAATTACTCTCAAATCAGAACTGAAGACGCAATTACAAAACTGTGTAATGTGGAGCGATTCTATTGAATATATGATTAAAGAGGGAGTTGAAACATTTTACGAATTAGGTCCAGGAAATGTTCTTTCCTCTATGTTAAAAAGAATCAACTCTGATATACATGTAAAGAACATTGGAAATTACGATGGAGTATTGGATTATCTAGAATCAAGTATATAGATTTTCAATGAAATATTCTGAAGATAAGCTGAACAAATTGATTGAAGGTAGTTTCATCTCAGAACAAAATTCAAAAAAAATACATGGACAAAGAATGCTTAGAGCTGCAGTAGTTCAATCAATTTATGAATCTGAAATTTCAAAAACTAAAGATAAAGATCTGATTAAAACATCTGACTATTATGAAAATTGTTCTGAAGAAAGAAAAACAATGGCAACATTAATTTTTCAATATGCCATAGACAATAAAAATATGATTGATGAAAAAATTTTGGAACATATTGACGATAAAAATATTAATAGAATTTCTGTTGTTGATCTGTCTATTTTAAGAATGGCAATTTCAGAAATGAAAGTCAATAATAAAGCTCCAGTAGGTGTAGTCGTAAATGAAGCAGTTGAATTGGCTAACATTTTTGGTTCAGATTCGTCAAAAAACTTTATAAACGGAGTTTTACACTCTATGGTACGATAGACTTTTGGAAGATTATTAAATAACATAATTTGTGCATGAACACATATCATAAGATAATTTGGAGGAAACAATGGCGTCTGTTTTAGAAAAAATTCAAGAAATAACCGCAGAAAAACTTAGTGTTGATATTGAAGATATAAAACCTGAATCTTCTTTTACAGAAGACTTGGAAGCAGATTCTCTAGATGTAGTTGAATTGATTATGGCTCTTGAAGAAGAATTTAGCACTGATGATAACACTATAGAAATATCAGATGAAGACGCCGAAAATATCAGAACAGTTCAAAATGCGGTAGATTTTATAACATCAAAAGGGATTGAATAGATTAATTTCCTTCCTACTACTTTTGTTCCATAATTGTAATCCTCTCGGTAGGATTATTGCACTATATAAGATATAAATGAACGATAAAATTACTATAACTCCTATTGGAGGTTTTGGAGAAGTAGGAAAAAATACTCTACTTTTAGAAATCAATAAAGAAATATTCATAATAGATGCGGGCATTAAATTTTCTGCCGATGATAAAGATATAGACATAATTCTCCCAGATTTAGAATATATATACTCTATACGAGAAAAAATCAAAGGAATATTTATAACACATGGACATGAAGATCATATTGGTGCATTACCAAAATTAGACTTTCTAAATGTACCTATTTTTTGTTCTGCGCTTACAAAAGAAATAATAAAGAAAAAACTTAATAAAAATCAATTAAATCAAATAAAAGAAATAAAAATAAATAAAAAATATGATTTTAATTTTTTTTCCATCAGCTGGTTCCCAGTAGTTCATTCAATACCTGATTCATGTGGACTTATCATAAAAACTAAAAGTATTAATATAGTTCACACAGGAGACTTCAGAATAGATAATACTCCCATTTTTGGAGAAAATACAGACTTTGACAAAGTTAGCAAAAGCATTGATAATAAGTGTGATGTTTTATTGACAGATTCAACAAATTCTATAATAAAATCAAAGAAAATATCTGAAAAAGAGATTGAAAGAGGATTTGAAAAATATTTTCGTTATTCGTCTAGAATAATTGTATGTACTTTTGCTTCACAAATTTCACGATTACAAATAGCTATTAATGTAGCAAAAAAATTAAACAAAAAAATCGTAGTGCTCGGTAGCACATTTAACAGAAATCTATCAATATCTAGAAAGCTCAATATATTAAATAATGAAGAATCAGTACTAATCAATTTAAAACAATCAAAACAAATTTCAAATAAAGAAATAATTTATTTTGTTACTGGATCACAGGGAGAAGAATTTTCAGTTCTAAACAGACTATCTCAAAAAAAATATAAAGATTTACAATTAAACAATAATGACATTATACTAATGTCTTCGTCTATAATACCTGGAAACGAAAAAGTGGTGTCAAATGTAATCCATAATCTACACTTTTTAGGAGCAAATGTTAATTTTAGTAACCCAAACTGTGTTCTGCATGTTTCAGGCCATTCTTATAGTAATGATTTATCAGAAACAATTAAAAAATTAAAACCTAAATTTCTTATACCTATGCACGGTAATAATATAATGTTAAATGCTCATAAAAAAATAGCAGAAAAATCAGGAGTGAAAGAAAAAAATATTTATGTTCTAAATAATGGTGATCAATTAGAAATAAATGAAAATAAAATCAAAAAAATTGAACCCATAAATTTAACGGATGAAATTGTACTTAGGGATAACAATTTCTATAAGCCAGAAGAGAATACAAATATTAAAACCAAAAACAAAAATATTATATCTATATTGTATTTTATAGATAAAGACGATTATTCAAAGAAATATGAAACTCAAATATCTATTTCTAATCCAAGTCGAATGAACCAAATTACTAAGTTTATTTCAAAAATTTTAGAGTCAAATAAAGAACTATTATCAATAATAAAATCAACAATATCTTGGGAAGAAAAAACTAGGACCCTAAATGAAAAATTATATAAATTAGTATTATTAGAATTTAATAAAGATTATAGTATAAAATTCATCTTAATTGAAAAATAAATATAATTGTTGGTTTAAAAAATGAAAATCACTGAATCAAACAACAGTTCAATACTAACAAAAATAGAAGAACAGATTTCTAACAAGAACTTCTTTTCAATTTTGGTTGGTATTTCTATAATTTTACTTTTACCTTTATTATTCATGGAAGTAAGAATAAAATTAGGAATACTTCCATTAATTATCTCAACAAGTATATTGCTAATAGGAAGTATATACAAATTTTCCTTAACCAAATCAAAAAAAATTATTACAAAAAAACTCTTAGCATCGTTCGTATTACTAAATTTTTCAATATTTGTTCTTTTAGGTACAATATCATATAACTCAAGCTCAAATTTCTCATTTGATTATTCTTTATCAGGGGTAATTGGTGAAAAATTAGCTAAGGCTCCTTCTAATTGGAGTTCATATAATGCTAGTTTTATAAACTATATCGATGTCACAATTAGAATTATTGCACCTTTGTTATTTATTTTAATTATTTACAATCCAAAAAAAATTTTAGAACTATTTATTAATTCAGTGAAAGGTTTTGTCTTAGTAAACAAATTCATCCTAAATCGATCAGGAAATTTAATGAAGAAAAAAAAATTAAAAAAAAATGAAAATGTAGATTCATCAAATATAGAAATAAATTTAGATAAACCTAATGATCATGTTGAAATTACAGAAACAAATGATTTAACTCCAATTACTTATAATGAAAATTCAAATAAAAATATAGAAAAAGATATTATTGATATAAAGAATTTTGATCATGAATTACCAATAAATAAAGAAATTATTGAAGAAAACGATTTAGTTGAAATTGAACTATTAAGATATGCAACAAAAAATAATAAATGGCCAAAAATAAAAACTAATCATCTTTCAAGTAGTCCAAAAAAAGATTTAAATAAGGCAGAAATTAACGACACTATACAGATAATAAAAAATACATTATCAGCTCACGGAGTAGAAACTTCAATAGAAAATTATACATCTGGTCCATCCGTTACTATGTATCAATTAAAACCTGGGTGGGTAGATGGAGAAGAAACTAAAAGAGTAAAAGTTGATCAAATTCTCAGAAGGGAAAAAGATTTAGCATTAGCTCTAGGCTCTCCAAACATAAGATTTGAACCTGTAGTAGATGGAATTCAGGACATAATGGGCATAGAAATTCCTAACATTGCCCCAAATATAGTTGATTTCAAAGAAGTTATAGAGGACAAAAAAACTGATCATTTATTTGATCTCTTTTCATTACCAGCCCCAATGGGTAAAGGAATGAATGGTGAGACCATCGTTGTGGACATAGCAAAAATGCCACATTTACTTGTAGCAGGATCAACAGGGTCTGGAAAATCAGTTTTTATAAATTCAATAATATCGGGTTTAATCAGCCATAAATCTCCAAATGAAGTTCGTATGATACTAATTGATCCTAAAAGAGTAGAATTGACGCCTTATTCATCAATACCACACTTATATACCGATGAAGTAATAGTTGACACGGAGAAAGCTGTCAAAGTATTGTCAAGCACTGTTAATGAAATGATGAATAGATTTAAAATCATGGAAAGAGCAGGCGTAAAAAATATTACTGAATTTAATAATAAAATGAATAATTCACATAAAATGTGGAACATTTTGGTTGTAATAGATGAATTAGCTGATTTGATGCTTCAAGCTGGAAATGAAATTGAAAGATTGATTGTTCGTTTGGCACAATTAGGTAGAGCTACTGGAATACATTTAGTAGTTGCAACTCAAAGACCTTCAGTAGATGTAGTAACAGGCTTAATAAAAGCTAATTTTCCAAGTAGGGTGTCTTTTGCTGTAATGTCACAAATTGACTCTAGAACCGTCCTTGATAGTATTGGTGCTGAAAAACTCATTGGGAAAGGAGATATGTTATTTAGTCCTATCGATAGTCCTCAGATGAAAAGGATTCAAGGTGTATTCCTTAATGAAAATGACATATCTATAATTATTAATCAATGGACGGGTAATGATGAATACGAATTAGAAACATTGTCTTTAGAAGAAGAAAAGCATATTAATAATGGATCTTCAGAAGATTCTTTATATTCTCAAGCTTTAGAATTAACAACTCAAAGTAATACCCTTTCAACTTCTTTATTGCAAAGAAGACTGAGAATAGGATATCCAAGAGCTGCAAGATTAATGGATGAGCTAGAAGAAAACGGCATAGTTGGGAATGGAGAACCAGGAAAACCTAGAAAAATACTTAAATATTGAAATGAATGACAGAGATAATAATTTTATAGAACTTGGTGAAGACCTATCAAATTGTCTTAATTGCAATGAAAAAATTTCTAACACTGATTTTTATAAAAGTTATAAAACTTGTCCATTCTGTAACTTTCATTATTCTATCAATTTCAAAAAAAGAATTGAAATAGTATGTGATAAAGGATCATTTAAAGAAATCAATAAAAATATTTCTATTATCAAACCAGCTGATCTTGAACTAAATAAATCCTATAAAAAACAGGTTAGGAGTACTCGTAAAAGAACTGGCTTAGAAGAAGCAGTTATTAGTGGTGTATGCACTATCGGAGGAATAAATTCTCTAATAATCATACTAGACTTTGGATTCTTAGGAGGTTCTATGGGTCTTATTGTTGGAGATAAAATCTCTAAATCATTTGCGTATGCTTATAAACATAAATTACCGGTAGTATCAATAATTTCAAGTGGTGGGACAAGAATACAAGAAGGATTACATTCTCTTTCACAAATGGTTAAAACAGTTATTGCTACTAATGATTTATTGAAAAATAATATACCTCATATTTCTTTGTATACAAATCCTTCTGGGGGTCAAGTTTACGGGTCATTTGCTTCAAGATCTAATATAAAATTAGCTGAACCAGGAAGTATCATTGGAATGTCTCCCCTTCAAGAAATTATTGATGTAACAAAAAATAAAAATTCTATAAATGTTACAGCAGAAAATTTTTATAATAAAGGTTTAATAAATAGGATAGTCCCAAGAGATAAATTAAAAATAGAATTGTACACAATTCTTGAAATACTGACTTCCAAAAATAAAATCCCAAAAGAAACAGATCTTAGTTTACCAAGACCTGTAGAAAATAACTTAAAGAATTTATATAAAGAAAAAAGCAGACCAACTTCTTCGTATTACATCAAAAATGTTTTTGATGACTTTTTGTCTTTAAGTAATTCAAATATAGAAAAAGGAAACATTGACTTCGGGTTAGCAAAAATTACCTCACAGCCCACCATTATCATTGGACAAAATTATAATAGGAATAACAAAAAACAAGACGGTAAATTGTCTAATAAAGATATATTAGAATCAATTAAAGCAATTAAACTAGCAAATGAATTTAATCTTCCAATAATTTCTTTTATTGATAATACGGGAATAAATAAATCATTTGAAAATGAAATTGGAGGAATTGGAACTAATATATCAGAGTTAATAGATAAATTTATCAATCTTAATAATTTCCATATCTCCGTTATCATTGGAGAAGCTGGAGGAGAAGCAGCATTGCCATACACAATTGCTGATAGTTTATTTATGTTAGAACATTCGGTTTTTTGGGCAGGAGATATTGTAGAAAAAAAATCAAATAAAGAAAAAATATCTGCTAAAAAGGCTTTAGAATCAAAAATTGTTGATGCTGTAATTCCAGAACCTCCTTTTGGAGCAAGCAAAAGTCCAGAGGATATGTCTAGAATTTTGAAAATTTATATTATAAATACATTTTCTGTATTAAATTACACAAATAAGAAAAAAATTATCTCAAATAGACTAAATAAATTTGCACCTACTTATTATGATAAAAAATTAATATCAACCCTTACAAATGAAGTTAAAATTTGGAGGAATGTACTGGAAGCAAGTTATAAGGCTCTAAGAAAATAGTGTTTATTTTATTCCTCTAATAATCCAGTCAAGTGCAATAATTGTTCCTGCTTCATTAAATTTTTTTGTAAAATAATTGCAAACTTTAAAAACTTCCTCATATGAATTTCCCATTGCAACAGAAATACCGACTGATTTAAGCATTTCTATATCATTCAAACCATCTCCAATAGCAAATATTTCAGAGCTCTTTAAATTCAATATCTTTTTATATTCGTCTATGGCAATTGATTTATTAATCCCCTTAGGTGTAAAACTTATATAATTTTGATCTTGACTTCCCCTAGAATAAACAATAGAAATTTTATCACTTTCAATAAAGGGTTTAATATTTGTTAATTTTCTAATATCTAGTTCTAAACAAGTAATAATATTAATTTCATTTGTTTTATTTCTAGAATTATGAGTAATATGTTTCCCATTTGAACTAGAAAAATATTGAACATTGTTATTATCTAGAACATGAAATATTGAATCAGTTATATCCTTGTCCATATATTTTTTATATATAATCTTGTTCTTTTTCAGAGGATCAAAAATAATAGCTCCATTCTCAGAAATTTGTGGAGATTTTAATTTTAATAAAGTTGAATATTTAGAAACTTCAGAATAAATTCTACCTGAAACTATAGATACAGGAATGTAATTGGAAATGAATTGAATCCTATCACTTATATCTGAAGTAATATTTTCTTCAACATCTAATATAGTTCCATCTAAATCAAACAAAGCTGCCTTGATTACGGGAGAAGGTAAATGTTTATCTATTTTTATAATCAAAATTTTTATCCTATAATATTATAAAACGAATTAATAATTAGAATTTTAATAGTGTATTAAATTATACTTTCTTTAATAAAATGGATGAATTAGAAATTGCTGGAAAAAAGTTTAAATCAAGATTAATTACAGGAACAGGCAAGCATCGCTCTTCTCAAGATCTTAAAGAATCAATAGTTTCTTCTGGAACTGAAATGATAACAGTCGCAATTAGAAGAATAAATTTTGATAATCCTAAAGAAAAAAACCTTCTTGATGATATAAATTGGGATAATTATAATATTCTACCAAACACAGCTGGAAGTAAAACCTCTGAAGAAGCAATCTTCACAGCTAAATTAGCTAGAGAAGTTACATCTTCCAATTGGATAAAAGTTGAAGTTATACCAGATACAAAATATTTATTACCAGATCCAATAGGGACTTTGGATGCTTGTGAAACTCTCGTCAATGAAGGCTTTATAGTTTTACCTTACATTTCTCCTGATCCTGTTTTAGCTAAAAGGTTAGAAGATATTGGTTGTGCAACAGTTATGCCATTAGGATCCCCAATAGGTTCAGGAAGAGGAGTATTAGCTTTAGAAGAGATAAACATTATAATAGAACAATCAAATATTCCTGTTGTTGTAGATGCTGGTTTAGGAGTTCCATCAGAGGCGTCATTAGTTATGGAGAATGGAGCGGATGCTGTTTTAGTAAATACAGCTATAGCAGGAGCGAAGGATCCAAAATTAATGGGAGAAGCATTTAAGCTTGGTGTTCAAGCTGGAAGAAAAGCTTATTTATCTGGTAGGATACCAATAAGCAATAATGCCATAGCAAGCAGTCCAGTGGAAAATATCCCGAAAATTTGATTTATGATTATTTATGTAACTGATGTATCGAAATTTTCTACTGAGAAAATGTTTTTTGATCATATCAGTCAAATATCCAAAACTAATTTGGAATACTTGCAATTAAGATTCAAGGGATCTAATCAATCCATAAAAAAAAACCTGATCCTAAAAACATCAAATTTAATAAAATCTAAAAATTTAAAAATAATTGTGAATGAAGATTACGAAACTTGTAATACAATTAAAGCCTTCGGTTACCATATCCCATCATTTTCTGAATTAAATGGTAAAAATGCAAAGAAATTTAGTGGTGCTTCTTGGATTTCTAAAGCAATCCATACAGAAACAGAATTACTTAAATATAATGATGATAAATACATAGACTGTTTTGTTTTAGGAACTATATTCAAATCTAATTCCCATCCTGATGGTAATATTTTAGGTATAAATAATTTAAAAAAAATGATAGATTTATCTAATAAACCAATCATTGCTATTGGTGGGATCAATTCAACTAATTTGAATTTAATAGTAAAGGCTGGAGCAAAAGGTGCAGCAATTATTACAGATATTGCAAATGCAAAAAATATAAATTCAAAAATAAAAAAATTAAATTCATTCTATGATTAATATTATTTTAAATGGAAAAGAAATAAAAATTAATAAGTTGATATCAGTACAACAACTACTGATTAAAGAAAATCTAGATAAAAAAATGCTTGCAGTGGCAATTAATGGATCAATAATAGAAAAGCAAGATTATGAACAAAGGATCATTCAGAAAGAAGATAGAATAGAGATAGTCAGACCTGTGGGTGGAGGATAATTAGATTACTCTATAACACAAACAACACCATAATTACCCGTATCTGCATCACCACTAAATAAAGATTTATATGTGAAACATCCTGGAACAGTAAATTCTCTTGAATAAGTCCATTGTTCAGGCTTTTTATCAAATGGACCTTTGTTAAATGCACCTGAATCCCACATGTCATCTTGTCCTTCATCTGCAGATGATGAACCAGCGGCCCCTTTTGGATTTAGCCAATTAACTGTGGTTCCAACTTTAATCTTTATAGTTTGAGGATCCATCACACCACCTTGACCTATATTAACTTCTACAGGTCCTTCTAATACTGGTCCTTCAGGCATATCAACTTCAATTTTTTCTTCTTCTTTTTCACAAGTAGATCCAAAACACTCTGCTTCACCACCAGCTTCCGCAGTAGCAGTTAAAGAAATCGCCACGGCTTGAGCTGAAGCTGCTGCATCTTTTCCAACTGCCTGAGCTGCTGCTGTAAAAGAACTCTCACAGTCTTTAACCCATTTTTCTTTGTCAGAATCACTTAAAGTTTGAAAAACTACACCTTGTTGACCAGCACATTCAGTAACTTCTGCAACAGCTGTTGCTGTTGCATTTGAAAGCATGTTTTGAGCAGTTGTTGTTTGGACTATATTTGTATATGAAACATATTCTTCCCCACCACAAGCAAAAAGAAATATGGCAATTAATAGTACAAATAACCTTTTATTAAACATATTCCCATCCCTTTTAATCTACTTGTCTTAACCTTGGGTCTAATCTATCTCGTAACCAGTCTCCTAAAAAGTTAAGAGCTAAAACAACAAAAAATATAGCTCCTCCAGGAACCATTACTTGGTGAGGTGCAATAGCCAAATAATCTCTACCTTCATTAGTCATAACACCCCAAGCTGGTGTTGGTGGTTGAATACCAGCTCCAACGAAACTTAATACTGATTCTGATAAAATAAGTCCACTCGTGTTCAATGTGGCAACTACAACGGCAGTATTTAAAACTCCTGGAAGAATGTGTCTATATAATATTCTAGTAGGAGTAGCTCCATTTACTTTAGCACTAGCAACAAAATCCATTTCTCTTATGATAAGAGTTTGAGCTCTAATAACCCTCACAAATCCACTCCATGCTATCAATGCCAAAACTCCCATCAAAACAGTTAATCCTCTTCCAAAAATCAGAGTTACAACCAAAGCTACCATTAAGAATGGCAATGCATACCATATATCAACAAATCTAGTAATAACTTCGTCGATAAGCCATGGACTCAATAAAACAATCCTTTTTCTTTTACCTCTAAAAGTAATCCAGAACCCTATATTGGGCTCTCCTTTACCCATCGCATAGCCTGCTATAAGTCCCAAGGCTACACCAATCGTCATCCCTACAACCAATGATATGCCAACAACCATCATTGAAATTTGGGCTCCATGAAGAAGACGACTAAAAACGTCTCGTCCTACATGGTCATTACCCATAAAATGATAACCCGTTGGCCAATAGTCTCGTAGTTTTGTATCAACTCTAACTACTTGAATATCAAGAGTAACTATATCATTTACACCATCAACTATTGCTTCATTTGTTTTTACTTCTAACGTAACAATCTCTTTATCACCTGTTACTTGATTGAAAAGTATGTCTGGAGTATTAGCTGAATCTTCATTCCAAGAGACATTGTTATTAAAGAATCCATCTCCATCAGAATCAAAAATTCTATTATCAGTTGTCAACTCAATTTGTAACGGAAAAACCGTTCCAGCAGGTATATCAGCACCATATGCTTCATTTAAATCTACATTTCTAGCTGGAAATTTTACATCACCATAACCAGGAGGAGAATGTCTTAGTCTTACATCACCTATGTCTCTTTCATATGGAGCAACTGTGGGACCTATTATTGCAGCTATTACCAATACAATTAATACAATTGCAGGAAAAATGGGATATCTTCTAAAATACCACCACAAAAAAGGAAATATCGAAAGTATATTTCTAGAGCTTTGTAAAGCTGTACTCATTTATAACCTTTCTTTAATTTAACCTTACTCTTGGATCTATTATTGTATAAGCAATATCAGCTAGAGTGGCAAAAATCAAATAAATAAGAATAAATACAAAAACAGTACCTAATAAAAGAGGGAAATCATTGTCATTTACTGCTTTGTATAGAGCATCAAAACCAATTCCAGGCCATGAGAATATAATTTCTACTACCAACGCACCATTTAACCACCCTGAAAAAATCAACAGAGCACTTGTTACGGGAGCTATCAACGCATTTCTTAATGCATGCTTAAATATAACGGTTGACCAGTTTACTCCTTTTGCCCTTGCCAATCTTATATATTCGGAATCCAAAATTTCTAACATAGATGATCTAGTAAGTCTCATAAGTGCCGCTGCTGCACCCCATCCTAAAGCTACACATGGAAGAATATAATCTTTAACATCAAACTCTGGAGATCTGCCTCCTGCAGGTAATAGAGGTTCTCCTCCAATCGTTATCCATTGATTAAATATATATATCAAAATAAGACCGGTAACGAAAGGTGGCGCAGCTTGCCCTACCAAAGCCATAAATCTAGCTATGTAATCCCATATCGAACCTCTATACACCGCTGCTACAACTCCCGTAGGAATACCCAGAACAATAGCAAAAGCCCATCCTCCCAGAGCCAGTTCAAGAGTAGCTGGTATTTTCGCAACAAGAATATCGGTTACTGCCATACTTCTAGCCAAGGACATTCCTAAATCTCCTCTTAAAGTACGTCCTATCCATTGAAGATAACGAGTATGAAAAGGTTTATTCATTCCAAGTCTTTCGCCCAATCTGTCCCATTGTTCTTGAGTTATACCGTTACCACTATCTGGAACAAAAAGTAATCTTGGATCATTATGAAAATTTGTTAAAGTAAATATAGCTAGCGTTGCTCCAACTATTGACAAAAATGAGGAAAAAAATCTTCCTATTAAAAAACGAAGCACAACCTCTCCTTGGGTAATAAAATAATTTATCTAAAGATGCTACAAAAAAAGTGGGAAGAAATAAAGCATTCTTCCCACTTTTTTCACTAAATTAGCATAAAATCTAATCTGTTTGAATCAATAATTACTTAAGAACAATCAATTCTGGGTTGTTAGAAACGTTAGCATAGTGTTGCTGAGGAGCATTCCAAGACTCAATTTTATCGTTTACAACGATACCTTTAGGAACTTGGTAAACACCTGCGTATTGTAACCAGTACATTGAGTAATCTACTGAATCAATATGCATTCTCTTTCTCTCGGCAGCATCTTTTTCCATTAATACGTCACTAACCATTTTTGCTCCAAATTTTGACTCAAATCCACAACCCCATGAAGGTCGTGTTCTTGAAGTGTCAACTGGAGGTATTGGCCAGTCTTGTGGCCAAACGTTTGAATGAACATCACAGTTTTTCAATACAGGTAAGTATTGTTCTCTTCTCTTCATTCTAGGAGAGATAACTCCACCATAGTCTTCGACTAATCCTGAGATTTCTATTCCTAATCTAGCCCAGTCACTCATAACAGTGTCAGCTACTTCAAGTCCTACTGGACCTGCTTCAGCTGCATAAGCTTGTAGTACTAAGCCATCAATGGGTCTATTACCATCAGAATCTGCTGGGTAACCAGCTTGATCAAGTAGTTTACCAGCAGCCACAATGTCTCCATCAGGCAACTTGTAAATTACTCCACCGGTTTCAGATGTCTTGTTTCCAGTAGCATCCCATATACCAGTGTCTCTATCTGGATCCCATCCTGGATATTCTGGTCCCATATATTCTGAATATATAGGTGTTCCAATTCCATTAAGAAGTGAGTCATTAATGGCAGCTCTATCCAAAGCTGTGGAAAGAGCTAGTCTTACTAGTCTAGCTTGTTCCATGTCACTCATACCTGCAGGGTTGTCTGTATCAGTGTATCTTACAACTGATGAATCAGTACTTCCTTCGTGGTATGAATCAACTTGCCATGGGTCTCCAATCCAAGGAACATCCTTGTCATATGCAGGAGAATCCCAAGCATTCAATGCTTCACCACTTCTTGCATGAGTTTCTTCCCAAAGGTTTCCTGGGAATATGATTGATTGTCCAACATATCCACCTGGCATAGTCTCTAGGAATCGTAAGTCGTCAGAGCCGGTAACAACATCAGCTAGTAGCTTATAGTCAACTACAGCCATGTCAACTTCACCAGACTTCAACATAGCAACCTGAGTTTGAGCTTCAGGCACCTGAATTACTTCAATTTCAGCTACATTTGGTGTAGCTCTCCAATGGTCTTCAACAGCGTACACTGAACATCTGTCTCCAGCGTTACAATCACCGTGTACATATGGTCCTGTCATAACAGCGTTTTTACTTGCCCAGTCAGCACCCATAATGTCAACGTGTTCTGTTGAACCAATTACAGGGGCAGCACCCAAACATCCGAACTCAGAAAGTGGTAAACAGAAAAATACTGGACTTACCAATCCAACTGTGAACGTGTAATCACCGGTCTTTTCAGCCTTAGTGAAAATAGCTCCTAAGTCCCCAGAATCTGGGTAAGAACTATCAGGGTTTACTGTACCGTTAACGGTGTTAAACCATCTTACTATACTGTCAGCATCGGCCTCACCAAAGTCTGTATCTTCATACCCTTTAGGAGATTGCCACTTCATTCCTTTGTTAAGTTCAATAGTGACTTTTGTTCCAGCAGGGTCAACAGACCATGATTTTGCCATCTGAGGAGTCATAGCATTACCTTTATCAAAATAGAAAAGGTGTTCCCCAATACCGATCAAATCAGCAGCAGACCATTTATATGGACCTGACCATGGTGTTCCAAAGACAGGATTTACCTCGTGGTGAGCTCTAATAAGCTTTCCACTAGGACCACTTGGCGCTGCGGCTTTGGCTGGTGCAGCTGTTTTTGCGGCAGCCTTAGTTGCAGGACTCGCAGCTTTTTTTGCTGGAGCGGCAGCTTTAGGTGCAGCAGCTTTAGCTGGTGCAGCTGGGGCAGCGGCTTTCGCAGCAGGTGCAGGTGCTGCTGGTGCTGCTGGTGCTGGGGCTGCACTTGATCCAGTAGTTGGTGATGACCGTTCAGGTGCATCAGAACCACCACAAGCAATTCCCATAACCATAAGCATTGAAGCAACAAGTAAACCTACCAATAAGCCGGATTTACGTAGTATATTCATACTCATAAAAATTTCCTCCAAACCTTCTCCGCTGGAATACCAACGGATTTTAGTTTATTGTTTTAGCAGTTATATAACTCATTTTACTTCGACTTGTTTATTAACAAATTCAAGCGCAACTGTTACAAACTGCCAGTATCATTTGAGCATATCCATATAAATATTATGTGTCAACATTGAAATGAGCTTTAATGTCTAATTTTCGTTATATTTTTGAACATATTTATACATAGTATATTCGTTAATACTATATAAATGTACTAACAAAAAATAAAAAAATAATTGTACTAAAAAAGTTTCATAGCAAATGAAGTTTTTTCACATTATACTGTTCCTAAGGTAACAATAGCTAGATTGTTATTTAGTGGGAAAATTAAGGAATTTATAAAATGCATAAAATTACTGATTTAGAGTTTAGAAGGTTTTCTGCTAAACATCATAATGCTTCTAGAAACTGGTTAATTCCTATTATTAAGACAAATGATCCTGAAATATTTGGCATAGGAGATGCTAGTTCCTTAGGAGAAGATGAAATCATTATAGAAGAAACAAAATATCTTTTTGAAAAATTTCTTAAAGAAGAGGATCCTCTAAATACCGAATCGCTTTGGTTAAATATGTATAATAACTCGATGCAAAGGGGAGGGAGGATATCGACTACTTCTATTTCAGGATTAGACATAGCCCTTTGGGATATTAAAGGAAAAATTTTAAATTTACCTATATATACTCTATTGGGAGGTTCTCAAAGAGATAAATTATTAGTTTATGCAAATGGTTGGTACACCAACCCAGGAACCCCACAGCAAAATGCCAATGAATCAAAAAAAGTTGTACAAATGGGCTATAAAGCATTAAAATTTGATCCTTTTGGACAAGATAATTTTTACAAAATTTCAAAAGAAGAATTATATTTAGCGGAAAATCGAATTAAATCAGTAAGAGAAACAGTTGGAAAAAATGTAGAAATTCTAATAGAAGCCCATGCAAAATTTAATGTTATGAATGCTATTAAAATAGGATATATGATAAAAAAATATGATCCTCTTTTTTACGAAGAACCCGTTTCAGAAGAAAAAATAGATGAATTGAAACAAGTTAAGGAAAAAGTTAAGGTACCTATAGCAACAGGTGAAAGATTATATACAAAGTTTCCTTTCTCTGAAATTCTAGAAAAGAATGCAGCCGATGTGTTACAACCCGATATAGCAAATGCTGGAGGAATAACAGAATTGAAAAAAATATCAATCCTTGCTGAATCTAAGCATGTTACGATAGCACCCCATAATACATGCTCTCCAGTAGGAGCAATAGCTGAAATGCACTTGAGTAAATCGATTTTGAATTTTGAAATAATGGAATATCACGCAGAATTTTACTCACCTCATTACTTCAAAGTGTTTACTGGATTCCCTCGTCAAAAAAATGGTTATGTTACTATAAATAACAAGCCAGGATTGGGATTGACAATGAATGAAAATGAATTAAAAAAACATCCCCCTTTAAATAAACCTTCATCAAAAGGTGGGGCTATTAAAAAGATTTAAAATTTGATTATTAAGGAAAAACAATGATAGAAAATACGATCATAAACAAATTTAATAATAATAAAAAAGCCAACGTATTTGGGCTCACCTTCCCCTCTTTGCATTTAGTAGAAATGGCACACCATGTAGGATTTGATGCAATAAACTGTGATGGTGAACATGGATATTTTACTCCTGAATCTATAGATGATATATGCAGAGTTGCAAATGGTTATGGGATGTCCGTAACAGCCAGAGTCCCAGACTGTACTCCTTATTGGATTAATTTATTTCTTGATCGGGGTATCCAGGGTATAACTGGACCGCATATAGAAAGTAAAGAACAAGCTCAAAATTTTGCAGATGCTTGCTTGTTCCCTCCTCACGGAAAAAGATCTTGGGGAGGAGGTAGAGGAACAGAGTTTGGTGATGACAAAAAACTGAAAACTTACGGAGGAAAACTAGAATTTGCTAAATGGACCAATAAAAATATGCTTGTAATTGGTCAAATAGAGTCAGTGAAAGGATGGGAAAATCTTGATGAAATATTATCTGTAAAAGGTTTGTCAGGAATAACTGGTGGGCCAAATGACCTTGCTGCTTCAATGGGTTTACCAGGAGAACCTGATCATAAAGAAAGAGTTCAGTTGACAAAAAAAATCGATGATAAAGCTAGAAAACAAAAGAAAATTGTAGCTAGTGATATTATGAACACTACTGATATTCATACACTTATGCTAGATAATGCCCGTACATTTGTTGAAAAGAATAGCTAGATGAAAACATTGAAATATTTATCTTTTGGTGGGAAAAAAGTTATCATTAATGGAAATTATTTAAGATATAAAGATTTTGATGAATCTTATAAGGCAATTCATTTAAGTAAAATTACATCCTTAAACATTGATAAAAATAATTTAGCAAATGTAAAATTAGTGTGGGCTTTTTTGAGCTTATTGCTATCCTTGATAATTTGGTTTTTCTTATTCGAAAGTATTTTTAATACTCTTTTATCTGCATTGTCTTTTTTGTGCGCAACATTTTTCTTTTTAGATTATTTTGTTAAAAGTAACTACATGAAACTGGCTATAAAAACAAATCGAGATTTGATTTCTATAGAATTTCCTAAAAATAAAATGATGCTGGTTAAAAAATTTATAAACAATATAAAAGAAACAACCAAAGAAATGTAATTTTTATGATTTTACTGTCAAATTAAATCAAAAAAATCATAAAATATTTAATTGAGGTGTGACTTCCAGGTTTTCATCTGATTTTTTATTGTTTAGATAGTCTATCAAACCTCTAGAAGCTATCATTATTCCGTTATCAGTACACAATTGTTTCTCAGGGAAAATAACTTTAAAAGAACTCTGAGATAAAAAATTTTCTCTCAAAAAACCATTGGCAGCTACCCCTCCTGATATCAAAATGTTTTTACAATTAAATTCTTCCGCAGCTTTTGATGCCTTAGAATATAAAACATCAAATACTGATTCTTGAAAGGCATAAGATATATCTGCGATAGTATTTTGGACTTCCTCTTTTTTTAAATTGTTTGAATAAAGTTCTTTGTTAATCAAATTCATTGTTGCAGTTTTCAGACCACTAAAACTAAATTCATAAGTATCATTAAGCCAAGATCTCGGTAAGAAATATCTATTTTTATCAGAAAAATTTTTTGCCATTTTTTCAATTATTGGTCCTCCTGGATATCCAAGACCCAACAGCCTAGACACTTTATCATATGCTTCTCCAACAGCATCATCTCTAGTTTGACCAATTAGTGAAAAGTCATCATATGATTTCATTAAAATAAGCTCGGTGTGTCCACCGGAAATCAATAAACATAGGCTTGGGAAAAATGAATTATCAAGATTTAGATCAAGCTTGTTATCTCTAATTAAAGCAGCCAAAATATGTCCCTCAAGATGGTTAACTCCTATCAAAGGTACATTTAAAGACATAGATAATCCTTTTGCGAAATTTATACCTACTAATAGTGATCCTGCCAATCCTGGTCCGTAAGTAACTGCAACCGCCTTTATATCTTTTGATGAGATTTTTGATTCTTCTAGTGTTTGCTTGTATACCTTATAAATATTTATTAAATGTGCTCTTGAAGCTAATTCAGGTATAATACCTCCATATTTAGCATGGGTATCTATTTGAGAAGCCACAACATTACTAATAACTTTCCCATCTAAATTGATTATGCCACATGCCGTTTCATCGCATGAAGTTTCTATACCTAATATAGTCATATTATATTTTCTTGATTTTCCTGTTATTAAATTTAAGATATATTAAATTCAGTAAATTTAATATATCTTAAATTTCTAATATCTAGTGTAATTAAAATATGTCGATTAAAAACAAAGAAAAAAGAAAACTTTTCTTAATTTTTGCTGCCCTAGGCTGCTTCTTTTCTTTTTTTCAACCTACATGTGGAGCTTTCACTAGAGTTACCGGATCAGGAGATGGGTGTCCTGATTGGCCAACTTGTTTTGGATCATGGGTTCCTCCTCTAAATGATATAAATGCTGTTATAGAATGGAGCCATAGAACTTCTGGAATATTATTTGGGCTAGTCTCTATTTGTGTTTTGATTTTCTCATTTTTGTTATATAAAAAATTTAACAACATAACTATTATTTACACCTTTGCACTAGTATTAATAGTTATTGTAGGAGGCATAGGTGGAATAGTTGTTTTATCTGATTTAGATCCTGCTATAAGAACTCTTCATTTGACTGGAGCTTTAATAATTGCTGCTCTAATGACAACTGGTTTAAGCTTAGAAACCGTAAAACCAGAGTATAATTTTGGAAATAAAATAAAATTTTTAGCCATCACATCAGCTGCCTTCACATTAATAACTATTTTGTCAGGAGCTTATATGGTATGGCAGCAAGCAGGGGCAGTATGTTATAAATGGCCTCTTTGCTCTGATTACTTCTTACCAAAGCATTCTTCCCAATGGATACATATGATTCACAGAATCATTTCTATTGGACTAATTTATTATTTAATCACCATTAATTATAATTTAATAAAGTATTTTCCATCTACTTTCGCGAGTAAAATGGGAAAATTATTTTTAATTATAGGATTATCTCAATTTTTCAGTGGAGCTTTAATTCCGTTAACGGAATTTACTGTCTGGTCAAGAACACTTCATTTGTCTTTAGCAACACTTACATGGATGCTATCAGTGGCTATAATTATCTCTATTAGAGACTATAAAATAAATAATCAAGACAAACAAACATGATATTAGCAAATAAATTTTTTTCACTGATCAATAATTATTTTTTGCTCACAAAACCAAGAGTGCAAACACTACTTGTTTTTTCTAGTTTAAGTGGAGCGTTTTTAGCTGAGCGAGGAGTTCCAAATATTATAAGCTTAGTTGGATTATTACTTGGGGGATATTTTGCTGCAGGTGGTTCATCAGCACTAAATATGTACTTCGAAAAAGATATAGATAAAAATATGGGAAGAACAAAGAATAGACCTATAGTTGAAGGGAAGTTACAACCTCAAAATGCATTGGTGTTTGGAATTATTCTTATAGTATCTTCATTCCTTATTTTATTTACAATAAATAATTTACTTGCAGCTCTTTTGGCGCTTCTAGGATCTTTATTGTATGTAGGTTTTTACACTTTATATATCAAACAAAGAACCGTTCAAAATATTGTTGTTGGAGGAGCAGCAGGTGCAATCCCTCCATTGGTAGGCTATGCTTCTATAAGTAATTCAATAACTTTAGAAGCATTATATTTATTTTTGATAATTTTTTTCTGGACCCCTCCGCATTTTTGGGCACTCGCAATTATGATAAAAGATGATTATGAAAAAGCAAAAATTCCAATGCTTCCGGTGGTTAAAGGTATAAAAAATACTTCTTTACAAATTTTTTTGTACAGTATCATTTTACTTTTCATTACAGTATTAACAGGTGTGGTGGCTAATTCTTTAGGATGGATTTTTATGATATCTTCCATCTTAGTTGGAGGAATATTTATTTACAAATCTTTTAAATTATTTAAGATTGCAAATAAAAAAGAGGCTATATCTACTTATATTTATTCTCTTTTATATCTTTTTGTAATAATGAGTTTAGTGATTGTAGACAGTTCTATAAAATTTATGGAATTTTAACAATTATTTTTTTATTGATTCAACCAAGGTCTTAAAACCTTCAGGTTCCCTAATAGCTAGCTCAGCTATAGATTTGCGATCCAATTCTATATTGTTAATACTTAAAAGATTTATAAATTTTGAATAGGATAAACCATGGATCCTAGTTGCAGCATTAATTCTAGTAATAGAAAGACTTCTCATGTTACGTTTCTTTAGATGTCTATGTTTTGTTGCATAATTCAAAGCATGGGTTAATGATTCTTTAGCTGCTTTTATTCTAGTTCTTCGAGCCCCTCTATGGCCTTTGACTTGGCTCAATATAGACTTATGGCGTCTTCTTGTAGTTTTCCCACCTTTTACTCTAGACATATTGCTCCCAAAATTATTTTATTAGATTCTTTATTTTATCTGATATTACTGAAGAAGATAATTCAACCTTACCTCCAAAAAGTCTTTTAACTCTTTTGGCCTTTTTTCTTCGAAGATGGCTTTTTGGTCCTTTGGTTCGCATGACTTTTCCAGATCCAGTAATATGAAAACGTTTTTTTGCTGCTTTATTTGTTTTAATTTTTGGCATTATATTTTAAATTATTTGTTTATTGCTTTTTCATTTTTTTTCAATGTCCCAGGTGGTAATCCTGGAGAAACCACTAAACTTATATTTCTTCCTTCATTAGCTGGAGCCTTATCTAATTTGGCGATATCTTTAACACCTTCCGCTACAGCTCTCAATACTTTCATTGCAACGTCTGGATGGGCAAGTTCCCTACCCCTTAACATAACAGCTATTCTTACTTTTGATCCACTATCCAATAGATCTCTTATTTTTTTTACCTTCAATTGAATATCGTGTTTAGATGTTCCAGGTCTTAATCTAACTTCTCTTTGACTTTGTACTGTTTTGCTCTTGTTTTTCTTTTCACGTTTAGAAATATCGTATTTGAATTTTCCATAATCAAGTAATCTACATACAGGCGGATCCTGGTTAGGGGATACTTCTACTAGATCAAGTCCATTTTCTGAAGCCAATTCTAAAGCTTCGGAAATTTTCAATATTCTAGAGTTCGACTGATCATCACCAGAAACCAATCTTACAGAAGGGGTTCTGATTCTTTCATTAACTCTATAATCTTTCGCTATTTTTTACTCCTAAATCTTTTTTTTAATAAGAAACTTTTTTTTATTTTTTTCAGATTCTATAATATCATAACTCTATTTAACTTTTAAAGAAGGCAAAATTTTACTTTTAATAACTATTTTTATGTTTGATATGATAGGATTTTTAATATATAAAGTAAAATTATTTAGGACCATTTATTTATTATGAATAAAAAATTATTTTCAAACAGTGTTACATACGTAATTGTGGGTTTGATTTTAATTGCTGTGTTTTATCTGTTTCTCAATCGATCCTTTGAAGGTTCTACAGAAAAAGATCTTGGACATTTGGTAAGAATATCAAAGAGTTCTGAAGGTACGGCCAGCCCTGTAAAAATTCAGGTAAACGGAGATAAACTTGTATACACAAAAAACAGTGAGACTTTCAAAGCAACTAAAGAACCAGGTACAAGTGTTTATGACATCATGGAAGCCTCAAATGTAGATTCTTCAGCATATTCTGTTGAGGTTAAATCTGGCAGTGGCCTAGGAACAATATTTTCAATTATCTTAAGTCTCTTGCCATTCATTTTAATGTTTGGATTTTTATTCTTTATTATGAGACAAGCACAAGGTTCAGGTTCTCAAGCTATGAACTTTGGCAAAAGTAGAGCAAAAATGTTTGTTGGTACTAAGGCCAACGTTACTTTTTTTGATGTTGCAGGTGTTCCTGAAGCAAAAGAAGAATTGCAGGAAGTAGTTGAATTCTTGAAATTTCCAGATAGATTCACATCAATTGGAGCAAAAATTCCTTCGGGAGTATTATTGGTTGGGCCTCCCGGTACAGGGAAAACATTATTAGCTAGGGCTGTTGCTGGTGAAGCTGGAGTCCCTTTCTTTTCTATTTCTGGATCCGAATTTGTTGAAATGTTTGTTGGAGTTGGAGCATCGAGAGTAAGAGATCTATTCAGTCAGGCAAAAAGACATTCTCCATGCATAATTTTTGTTGATGAAATAGATGCTGTCGGACGACATAGAGGTGCGGGTCTCGGAGGAGGCCATGATGAAAGGGAGCAAACATTAAATCAAATTTTAGTAGAAATGGATGGATTTGATACTAATACTAATGTTATTGTTATTGCTGCAACTAACAGACCAGATATTCTAGACCCTGCTCTTCTACGACCAGGAAGATTTGATAGAAGAGTAACTATTGATAATCCAGATCTTCAGGGAAGAACAGAAATATTAGCCGTACATTCCAAAGGGAAACCTATAGAAAAACAGGTTGAGATGGGAACGATTGCTAGACAAACTCCAGGATTTTCAGGGGCTGACTTAGCAAATTTAATTAATGAATCAGCTTTGCTTGCTGCAAGAAGAAATGGAAAAACTATAGTTCTTTCAGACCTTACTGAAGCCATTGATAGAGTATCAATGGGTCCAGCTAGAAAATCTAAAGTGATTAATGATAAAGAGAAGAAACTTGTTGCTTATCATGAAGCAGGACATGCCGTAGTATCTCATTTTATTCCTGACGGTAAAAGTATAGGAAAAGTTACAATAGTATCAAGGGGACACGCAGGTGGATTTACTCGATATGAACAAGAAGATCAATCATTGGTAACTAAACCCGAACTTGAAGCCATGATAGCTTCCTCTATGGGTGGTAGAGAAGCGGAATTGCTTATAGAAGGTGTTTTAACAACAGGTGCTGCAAATGATTTTGAACAAGCGACCAAAATAGCTAGAGAGGTTGTTATGCGCTATGGAATGGCTACTGGGTTTGCTTATAGAACATATGGTAAAAGACAACAAGCTATATTTTTAGGTAAAGAGCATAACGAAGAGCAAGATTATTCAAATGAAACTGCCGTAAAAATAGATAATGAAATTGACAATTTGCTTAAAGTTGGTCAGAAAAATGCCAAAAATATTTTAACAAAAAACAAAGATAAACTTGAATTGGTAGCCAAATATCTTTTGAGATATGAAACTTTAGATGCAGATCAATTTAAAGATATTATGGAAGGGAAAGAAGTTAAAATAGTGATTGAAAAACCTAATCCAACCCAAGTAAATCCAGAGAAGAAGAAGATTCCCAAAACTAAGCGAAGCAAAGGATTTCCAGAACCTCAATCTTCATGAACATATTTGAAAATGAAAATTATAAAATCGAATATTTTGTTTCAGGATTTCTATCAAATAATTCTTATCTAATATCTTCAAAAAATTCTGAACATTCAACAATAATTGATGTGCCTGAAAATCCTAGAGACTTGTTATCAAAAATACAGAGAAACAAAATAGACAAGTCATTAAATCAAAAAAAAATCAATGTAATAATTACACATGGACATCATGATCATATAGAAGGTCTTGAGTTACTTGTTGATAGAATTGGGAAAATATATATCACAATAGGTGTAAAAGATGCGAGGTACATAACTAATAATGAAAATCTTTTGCCAATATTAAGAGATCAATCAATAATAAATGGTGATATAACAGTTGAATCCCTAATAACACCTGGTCATACTGAAGGCTCAATATGCCTTCTTTTTGAACCAGAAAAAGATAGTAAATTTTTATTCACTGGGGATACATTATTCCCTGGAGGTCCCGGGAAAACAAGTAGCTCTCTAAATTTTCAAAGTATATATAATTCAATCAAAAATAAAATTTATACATTACCGGAAGAGACAAAAATACTACCAGGACATGGAAGATTCACTGATATACGTAAATCTAAGAGAGAATTCAAAAATTTTAAGCTTAAAAGTCACATTTTTGGGGATGTTACTTGGAATTAATAAAATATTTCAAAATAAAAGATACTTTCATTTTGGATTTTTTATTAATTATGTTATTTATAATACAAACTTTGTTATTGAATCTTTTGGGTATCAGATTATCTACCATATTAATCTTAAATGAATCAAACTTCTCAGAATTAATAAAGTTTTTATCACTCTGTTTATTGTCGGCTTTTGTTATTAAATTATTTTTATCATTGGCTCAAAAAAATAAATTGAATACAAAAAATGTTCTTTTTCTTATAACTCTAATATTACTAATTTCTTTGACAAAAAATATTCTTTCAAATGAAGGTATAAAAATTTTATTTGAATTTATGATGTTTAACGGTGGAGTAGTTATTTTTATATTAATCATCATATCTAAATATGATAACAATGTTGCAAATTGGTTAGAAATAAAACACATCTTTAAAAGTAAAATTGCCAAGATAATAGGAATTTCATTATCATATTATTTTTTGGCATGGCCAATAATTTTATTGTGGGGATTAATTATAGAATTTTTCAATCTAAATAATTTCAATGATTCAAATTATTCTAAGATGGTTGTAGAAGCCTTAAATAATAATTATTTTTTATTATTTTTCTTAGCAGTCATATTGGGGCCTATATTTGAAGAAATAATATTTAGAGGGTATTTATTTAAAATTTTAAAAATTAGATTGAATAATTTCTATGCGATTATATTAAATTCAATTATTTTTGGAATAATACATTTTGAATTATCTGCAATAATCCCAGCAGTGATATTAGGAATTTCTCTATCACTTATAAGACTTAAAACAAATAACCTGATACCTTCTACAATAATTCATTCTTTGCATAATCTTTTTGCCCTGATAGTGACAATGCAAACGTTATAATGTTATCAAAATAAAATTAAGATCGAATAATGTTTATAAAAGAAACTATAACAAATAACAAAAAATCCAATATTATTCCCTTTATCACTTGTGGTTTCCCAAACAGAAAGAATTTTGTTGATTTATTATTTGCTTTGGAGAAATCTGGATCTACCATAATTGAAATAGGAATACCAAACAGTGATCCTTTAGCTGAAGGTTTAACTATTCAATATTCTAGTAATATAGCAATAAAAAATGGTATAAATACTCACGAATGTATTAAAACAGTTCATCAAGCTAGAAGGAAGGGATTAAAAATTCCTATAGTTCTAATGGGTTATTATAATAATATTCTTGCTTATGATTTGAACAAGTTCTGCAAAGAAGCAAAGGAATCAGGAGTTAATGGATTAATTGTTGCGGACTTACCTGTAAATGAATCAAAACCTCTAGTTAATATACTTAATCAATATTCAATTGATTTTATACCACTTCTTTCAATAAACTCTTCTAAAGAAATTATTAGAAAAGCAACCGAATTAGCTACAGGTTTTATATATTGTGTATCCGTACTAGGAGTGACAGGAGAAAGAAACATTGTTTTTGATAGAGTACAGAATCTCGTAGAACAAGTAAAAAAACATACCAATATCCCCGTTGCGGTTGGATTTGGAATATCAACTAAAAATGATATAACTAATATAATTAAATTTGCTGATGCTGCAGTAGTAGGTTCAGCGTTAATAAATAAATTAAAAGATACAAAAAATGATAAGATAATTGAAGTGGCAAGTAATTTTATATCTGAATTATTTTAATTAAGTTATGTAAGCAAGAGGAAAAATGTCTGTACGAGGAATCAGAGGAGCAACAACAGTTTCAAATAATACTAAAGAAAATATTATAGACTCTACATACAATCTATTAAGGGAAATGATAACTTTGAATAAAGTCGATATTCATGACATTGCTTCTATATTTTTTACTACAACCAAAGATTTAAATGCAGAATTCCCAGCAGTAGCCGCTAGAAAAAAATTATCCATGAATGAAGTCCCTTTATTAAACATGCATGAAATAGATAATCCTGAGGGATTACAAAAATGCATTAGAATTTTAATTCATTGGAATACTATAAAAATTCAAACTCAAATAAAACACGTGTATCTTAATGGAGCAACTTCATTAAGGCCCGATCTATAAATGTAGGAAATTTCTGTAAAATTAAGTTACACTAGAACTGAATAAGTAAAAAAAGATGAAAACTGAATTTTATACATATTATTATTATTTTGAAAGATTGGAGTCTTTGTAGTATTCATTCGTAGATTTAAATAACTCTAAAGACTCTGACAAGGGTCTTTTTTTTATTTAATTGACATTAAATTTTTAAGGAGAAAAAATTGAACAAAATACAAAATATAAACATCAATGAACTAACAACACTTCCATCACCAGAATCATATTTTGAAAAAATTCCTCTAAAAGAGAATCAAGCAAAGCTTGTGGAAAATTCAAGGATAGGTATTCAAAAAATCATTTCTGGTGAAGACAAAAGGCTATTACTGTTGGTAGGGCCTTGTTCAATTCATGATACAAAAGCTGGAATAGAATATGCAAAAAAATTAAAAAAACTTTCTGATGCTGTAAAAGAAAATATTTTCATCGTAATGAGAGTTTATTTCGAAAAACCTAGAACAACAATAGGTTGGAAAGGCCTGATTAATGATCCAGACTTAAATGGCACATTTAATATCCCTAAAGGAATTAATATGGCTAGACAAATTTTATCAGAAATCACTGATATCGGACTTCCAACTGCAACTGAATTTCTAGACCCTTTTACTCCTCAATATATTGGAGATCTAGTTTCTTGGGGAGCAATAGGAGCTAGAACTGCAGAAAGTCAAACTCACAGACAAATGGCAAGTGGATTATCAATGCCAATAGGTTTTAAAAATGGAACAGGAGGTTCAGTTCAATTAGCCATAGATGGTATGATTGCCTGTGAAGGGGAACATGCTTTTTTAGGAATAGATCATGAAGGAAAAACTTCAGTGGTTGTAACTAATGGAAATAAGGCTAATCATCTAATTTTACGAGGAGGAGCATCAGGACCAAATTATGATGAAGAATCGATAAAAAATGCTGAAAAATTATTAGAAAAAAACAATCTTAAGCCTAATATAGTAGTCGATTGTTCCCATGGGAATTCTAATAAAGATCATAATAGACAGCCTATTGTTTTTGAGAACGTTATAAATCAAATAACATCTGGAAATAAAAATATTATAGGCATAATGTTAGAAAGTAATTTAAATCCAGGGAGCCAAAGTTTAAATTCAGATACAACTGATTTAGAATATGGTGTATCCATAACTGATAAATGTGTTGGATGGGAAAAAACAGAAGAAATTATTTTGCAAGCAAATGAACAATTAGGCAATTAAATTATAGTAATAGCATGATAAAAAAAGCTGTTGATCAGTTAAATAATCTTACAAAAATTATAAATCAAAACAAAACTGCTTTATGTATAGGAACATTTGATGGTGTTCATACAGGTCATAAACTATTATTAGAAAAAACAAATTTCATAGCTAAAAAAAATGATTTAAAATCCTTAGCTATAGTTTTCAAAAAAAGACCAAGGGAATTTATTAATAAAAATGAAAAGCGATCCTATCTTTCAAATTTGAATTTCAGAATAAACAAAATATCTCAACAAGGAATAGATTACATTTATCCTTTAGATTTTAATAATGAAATAAAAAACTTATCCGCTAAAGAATTCCTTGGTTTTTTAAAAAAGTTGGCTAATATGAATCATTTAATTGTTAGTGAAAAAACAAAACTTGGCTATGATCAACTCTCTGGTGATGATTTGTTTAAACTTTGTAAAAAACTAAAACTTGGTTTAATTTTTGTAAAAATGAATAAAGTAAATGAACAAATCATATCTACGTCATCAATTAATTCATTGATTAAAAGTGGAGAAATTGAGAAGGCAAATGCATACTTAGGGTACCAATACAAAGTTATAGGAAAAGTAATTAAAGGTGATCAAATTGGTAGTGAATTAGGATTCCCTACAGCGAATTTGGAAATCTGCCCTGAAATTTTAACTCCTGGAGATGGAGTCTATGCTTGTTACGTTAACATTGAAAATAAAATCTGTTTTGGGGCACTGTCTATAGGTTACAGACCTACACTCAAAAATAATCATGAACATAAAATTGAAGTTCATATTATAGATTTCAATGAAAATATCTATGATAAATCAATTGAAATATCAATAGTAAAAAAAATTAGAAATCAAGTAAGATATGAATCATTAGATAAATTAAAAAAACAAATTAAAATAGATATTAATAACATATTTCAAATCTTGAAATCAAAAAAATATGAATAACAAATTCAGAAATATTATAGAAGAGTTGGAATGGAGAGGATCTTTAAAAGATTATACTCCTGGTGCAAAAGAAATTTTAATTAAGGACAAAATTACTTGTTACAATGGTTTTGATCCTACTGCGAAAAGTTTACACATAGGAAATTTAATACCAATTTTAGGTTTAAAAAGATTACAAAACTTTGGTCATACACCAATAATTATAATTGGTGGTGGCACAGGGATGATTGGTGATCCTTCAGGTAGATCTGACGAAAGAAACTTACTTTCAAAAGAAAAGCTTCAGGAAAATTTATTGGGAATTAGGAAACAATTAGAATTATTTTTAGATTTTGAAAACAAAAAAAACCCTGCTCAAATCATAAATAATTCTGAATGGTTATCAAAAATCAATTTAATAGAATTCCTTAGAGAAACAGGAAAATTTTTCAATATTAATACCATGTTAAATAAAGATTCTGTTCAAAATAGAATCTCTAGAGAAGACGGTATTTCATTTACAGAATTTAGTTATCAATTACTTCAAGCGTATGATTTTTGGCATCTTTTTCAACATTATAATTGTAATTTTCAAATGGGAGGTTCTGATCAATGGGGCAACATTTTATCTGGGATAGAACTAATAAGAAAAAAAAATCCATCTCAAAAACATAAAGCTCATGGTATAACTTACCCTCTGTTAACAACTTCTAACGGAGAAAAATTTGGCAAAAGCATTGAAGGGGCTGTCACAATTGATTCTAATGAAACGATCCCATATAAGCTTTATCAATATTTTTTCAATACATCAGATAATGATGTTTTAAATTATATTAAAATTTTTACTAATATTAGTACTTCAGAGTTTATTGAGTTAGAATTAGAAGCAAGTAAAAATGCATCAGCTAGAAATGCCCAAAAATATCTTGCAGAAGAAATAACCAAGTTGATTCATGGTGAAAAAGGACTAGAAGATGCTAGGCGACAAACTAAGGGATTGAATTTTGGCGATTGGGAAATATTGATAGATTCTGATTATGATGATTTATATAGGGATTCAGATACCACCGCAAATATAAACAAAAATTTATTGCAAAAAGGTATTGATATCAATAAATTAACTGTTGATTATTATATTTGTAAATCAATTGGGGAATCCAAAAGGCTCATACAGCAAGGAGGAATTTCTATTAATGGTGTTAAGATTAGTGACGAAGAGAAAATAGTTACTACAAATGACTTAAAAGCTGGAAAAGTGATTATTGTTTCTAAAGGTAAAAAAAATCACAAAATAATTAAGGTTCAATAAGACTAAAAAATAGTTTATTATCTTAAATAAGATGTCTAAATCTGAAGAAAATAAATTATTAATTGTTGATGGCCATGCGATGGTCTTTCGAGCTTGGTTTTCAATTCCTGAAAGACTTAATAGTAATCAAACTGATACTAGAGGAGCATATGGTTTTATCAATACTTTATTAAAAACTATAAGAGAACGCAATATTTCTCATGTATCAGTGTGTTTTGATACTAAAGCTCCAACTTTTAGAGATGAAATTTTTCCGGAATACAAAGCTCAAAGACCTCCAGTAGATCCAAATCTTCATAAACAAATACCAATAGCAAAAGATCTTCTTTCATCTATGAATATACCTGTATTTGAACAAGATGGATTTGAAGCAGATGATCTCGTTGGTACTATAAGCTCAATAGCTGATAAAAATAATTTACAATGTTTGATATTAACTGGAGATGCTGACCAATTACAATTGGTAAATTCTAATACGAATGTGCTTATGTATTCTGGGTTTGGAGAAATCAAAACATATGATAACAATGCTGTTAAAGAAAGGTATGATGGATTAGGTCCAGAATTTGTTGCAGAAATAAAAGCTCTAGAAGGAGATCCGTCTGATAATATTCCTGGTGTTCCAGGAATTGGGAAAAAAGCAGCTCGAACGTTATTATTAAATTTTGGACACTTCAAAAATTTATTTGAAAATACAGCAAATATAGACAAAATAACTAATTTGAGAGGAGCCAAAAGAGTTCAAAATCTTTTAGTTGATAATAAAGAAATTGCAATTCAAGGTTTAAATCTAACTAACATAGTAAGAGATGTTGGAATCGATTGGAACTTAAATAGATGTAAATTTGGAAATTTTGACATTGATAAAATTACTGAAACTTTTGAACGTTATGAATTAAAAACAAGTCTAAATAACTTTAAGAATACAATAAACTATATTGAAACCTCCAAAGATCAGAAAAAAAACAATATCCCAAACATTGAGAAACATCATGATAAATTCATACTTGTAAATGACAATGAAACGTTTATTAAGATGTATGAAGAATTAATAAACTCAAATCATTTTTCTTTTGATACTGAAACAACAGGATTGAACACATTAGAGGATGAAATAATAGGTATTTCATTTTGCAATTCAATAAAAAGATCTTGGTATGTTGTCCTAAAACATGACAATGAAAAAATAATATTTAATGATTCCCTTTATAAAAAAATAAAAGAACTTTTTGAAAATGAAAAAATATCTAAATCGGCTCATAACGCGAATTTTGACATTATGGTTTTGAAAAATTATGGGATTGATGTTGTGAATCTAAATTTTGACACCATGATTGCGGCAGCTTTATGTAATAAATCTAGCTTGAGTCTAAAAAAACTATCTGAAGAAATTTTGAATATTACAATGACTAAAATCACTGATTTAATAGGAACTGGGAAAAATCAAAAAACATTAAATGAAATTTCTCTTAATGATGTATATAAATATGCTGCTGCTGATTCTTATATTACTTACAAATTAAGAGAATATTTCCTAACTGATTTAAAAAAATACAATCAAGAAAAACTATTTTACGAATTAGAAATTCCTTTAATAAAAGAAATAATTGAAATGCAAATCAATGGATTTTTACTAGATGTATCTAAATTAGAAACGATGTCTGAGAAGTTAAATACTGAATTACTTGAATTAGATCAAGCAATTCATCAGCAATTTCCTGAAAAGGAATTTAATATTAAATCGGGAAAGCAAATATCAGAAATTTTGGTCAATGATTTAAAAGCCCCGCTCCTGAAAAAGACCAAAACCGGTATTTCTGTTGATTCAGATGTTCTAGAAAGATACTCAAAAAATAAAAATTTGGATGAAAGGGTTATTCAGATTTCTTCAGGATTATTGAGATTTAGAGAATTAGCAAAAATCAAATCTACGTACGTAGATGCTTTGCCAAATTTGGTAAATTCTAAAACTAAAAGAATACACACAACATTTAATCAAGTTGGGACTTCAACTGGTAGATTATCAAGCCAAAATCCCAATGTACAAAACATTCCTATCAGAAGTAAAATTGGTAGAGAAGTAAGATCGGCATTTATCGTTGAAAAAAATAAAAATTTTCAAATGTTATCTGTAGATTATTCACAAATTGAGTTAAGAGTTCTAGCACACTTCTCTAAAGATAAAAACCTAGTAAAAGCTTTTCAAAATGGAGAGGATATTCACAATTCCACTGCCAGATTAATGTATTCATCTAATGAAGTAAGTGATGAACAAAGAAGGATAGCAAAAATATTGAATTTTGGTGTTTTATATGGTTTGGGACCACACGGAGTTTCTCAACAAACAGATCTTTCAAGACAACAAGGAAAAGAATTTATTGACTTATATTTTGGTAAATATCCCGGCATCAAAACTTATCAGAAAAATTTAATAGAATTTGCAAAATCAAAAGGATACTCTGAAACAATACTTGGCCGTAGAAGGTATCTTGAGAATATCAATTCTTCATATGCAAGAGAAAAAGCATTTGCTGAAAGAATAGCAATCAACATGCCCATACAAGGTACTGCAGCAGAAATAATAAAAGTAGCAATGATTGATTTAGGAAAAGAAATAAGAAAAAATAAGATGCAATCAAAAATTCTTATACAGGTTCATGATGAATTGATTTTTGAAGTCGCATCAGGTGAATTAATGGAGTTAAATATGATAATAAATTCCATCATGCCAAATGCAATTAAATTAGATGTCCCGGTGCTAGTAGATATTAAGACAGGTATCACATGGGGAAGTTTGGAGTGAAGAATTTATTCATAATTTTAGTTTTAATCATAATTTTAAGCTGTAACAATGACTCAATTAATGATTCAGAAAAAAAAAATATAACTGTATCTAATTCAAACAATTCAGTAGTACAACAAAAAGGTGGCAAACCTCAGGATAGATATTCTTGTGTTATTAATGCATCCGGATATTGTATCTTTACAGGAAATCCACATCAAACAGGATTAAAACCTAGATCAAATGAAATTATTGATAAAGAAGGAACTTATTTGTTTTCATTAAGGGAAGCTGTAGCAATAAACAGTTCAGGAAAGATATTAGAAGCTAGAGGGACTCCTTCTTTTGATGGAGATGAATTGATAAAATACTCTAAGGAAAACATGAGTAATGATGAAAAAGCTTTTCATCAGGTTATGGCTACAATGTTCCCAATACGTAACGCTTTAATGTACAACATAGAGGAACTAAAGAAAGACGAATGGAATGATCTTGTTTTCGAATTAACCAAAAGAAAAATAAAAAATAAAACTTTTACGGAAGGGCGAACTCCAAAAGATAATTATTATGGAACATTTGGAGTTTTTGAATTAGCAAAAAATCCAAATGGAAAAGATATTCACCATGAAATAATGAAATTTCTAGAAGAGTCTAGCATTTATCTATTATGTCACGTAACAAGTGATGAATTTAATCAAATGTTAAAGGACTCTCATCCTGAACAACATGATCCATGCAAAGACGCCATCATAGATAAAAAAATACCTTTTGAATATTAAATAGATATCCTAGTATTATATAATCGAATTGTCGTTTTTAATTTTTAGTAGAATTTGTTATTAACGTCTGATTTATTCTGGAGGGGTGGCTGAGTGGTTGAAAGCGTCTGTCTTGAAAACAGGAGTATCCGCAAGGGTACCGCAGGTTCGAATCCTGTCCCCTCCGCCATTTATATATAATTAATTTATGGATACAAATGATTACATATTAATGTGTATGGAAAGATCTAAAGATTTACTTCATGAGTATTTGAAAGATCTAAGTCTAGAACAGGCTTGCTTTCAACCATCAAGGATATCCAATTCTATATCTTGGATAGTTTGGCATACCTCAAGGGGTTTTGATAGGAGAATTTCTTTACTAGACGGAATAGAACAAGTCTGGATGACAGAAAAATGGTATGAAAAATACAATTTACCTGCATCTAATAAAGACCTTGGGATAGGACACACCATAGATGATATTTCAAAAATAAAACCATCAAATGTATCAGATTTAATTAATTATTATGAATCAATAAACAAAAAAATGATAGATTTTTTCAATTCAGAAAAATCAAAGAATTTAAATAAAAAAATCCCAGAAACTGGAAATTCTCAAGTACATGAACTTATGAGAATGGTTACAGGAACTTTCCAACATTGGGGGCAAGTAAATTATATTCGAGGGATAATCGAAAAAAGAATATGGTATACAGGTAATACTAAAGAAAAAAGATAATAATTTAATTAAGGTTTATATATCATCAACAATGTCAACAACACCACAATCAATGTCATTATTGAATATTCTACCGAAAAGTTTATTTCTTTTGTTTTATTCCTTTTTGCAATACCAAATTTCCTTCGAATAAAAACTTCATTAATAATTATTAATAACAGCCATAAGGCATAAGCTATCGATATCCATAGAGAAGAATGGCTAAATCCAGCAATTTGAATCATCCAAGCAGATGTTAATAAAGAAAGAATGCTAGAAGAAGATAAAAGGTTTAAATTTATTCTCAATTGATTAGAGGATGTAATATGAACTCTATTTATAACACCATAAAGTGCTACATATCCTATTAAAAACGCCGAGATTATATGCAAAAACAAAGCAAAATTATACATTAGAATTTATTTTTCTTTTTTTGCTAAATAATTATTTATCAACTGTAAAATTATTAACCATACAGCCGTAGATCCAAAAACTATTATTAAAGCCCAAAATGCTTCCATATTATTCCCCTTATAAATATAGTACGATTAAATATATATAATTTCATTTTCAATTTGTTAGAAAAAACAATAAATTCATATCAAAAGTATTATGAAAAACATAATTTTGATATTTAATTATGTAGTGAATAAATTAAAAGTTGTGATTAACCATTGAATATACACGAATATCAAGCAAGAAATTTGCTTGAAAAACATAATATAAAATTCCCGAAAGGTAAAGTAGGGTCTACTCCTAAAGAAATTTATAACATTGCAAAATCTTTAGGAGGTAAAGTTGTGGTGAAAGCTCAAATACATTCAGGTGGTAGAGGAAAAGCTGGAGGTGTAAAAATTTGTAATTCCGCTAGTGAAGCTGAAGAATTTTCAAAAAAAATTATCAAAACTAGACTTATTACAAATCAAACGGGTCCTGAAGGATCTTTAGTAGAAAAAATATTTGTAACAGAAATCACTAATATTAAAAAAGAATTGTATCTTTCTTTATTGATTGATCCTGATAGTGAATGCCCAGTTTTTATCGCTTCTTTATATGGAGGTATGGATATTGAAAAAACATCTAAAGCAAATCAATCCAATATAGTTAAAATGAAGTGTGATCCTCTTTTAGGGATAAAGCCATATATATTAAAGCAATTTTTAGATAAATTAAATTTACCACAAGAAGTTAGTTCTCAAATAGTCTCTTTACTAAAAAATATTTATAAAGCTTTTATAAATAATGATTGTAGTTTAATAGAAATAAATCCTTTAGTTATAGATGATAACGATAATCTTGTACCCTTAGATTGTAAAATTACTATCGATGACGATGCATTATTCAGAAACAATGAAATTATAAAATTAAGAGACATAAATCAAGAAAATATAATGGAAACAAGAGCCAAGGATTATGATTTAGCTTACGTCAAATTATCTGGAGGAAACGTTGGTTGTATGGTCAATGGAGCAGGTTTGGCAATGGCTACTATGGACATTACTACAAAATCAGGTTGTTATCCTGCAAATTTTCTTGATGTAGGAGGTTCTACAGATAAGGAGAAAATAAAAGAAGCTTTTAGAATTTTGGTTTCAGATAAAGAGGTAAAATATATATTGATAAATTTATTTGCAGGAATCGCCAAAGCAGATCTTATCGCCGAAGGTATAGTTGAAGCAAACAATGAATTGAATAATACTCTTCCGATTATAGTATCCATGAGAGGAACTAATGCTGAATCTGGATTTGAAATATTAAAAAATTCTAATCTGAATTTATATGTTGCGAATGATTTGGGAGATGTGTCAAAATTATTGCTAGAACTAGAAAAAACAAAATGACAATTTTATTAGACAAAAATACAAAAGTATTAATTCAGGGCGTAGGTAGAGATGGAAGTTTTCAAGCTATAAAATCAATCGAATATGGTACCAATATAGTCTCGTGCGTCCATCCCAATAGAAAAGATCAATTTTTTCAAGAAAAAATCCCATTTTTTGGATCTGTAAGAGAAGCAGTAGAAAAAACAGGTGCAAATGCGGGGGTTATCTACGTTCCTGCCCCTTTTGCTATGGATGCCATAATTGAACAAATAGATGCAGATTTGGATGTTTGCGTTTGTATCACAGAAGGCATCCCTATTCATGATATGATGATGATAAAAAATTATATTAAAAATAAAAAAACTAAGCTAATAGGGCCTAATTGTCCAGGAATAATTTCACCTAAATTAAAGTTAAAAATGGGAATCATTCCAGGAAATATTTGTTCCCCAGGGAATATTGGTATAGTTTCTAGATCTGGAACTCTCACTTATGAAGCCATAGCTCAAATAAGTGAAATTGGAATGGGGCAATCTTCTTGTGTTGGTATAGGTGGAGACCCCATTCATGGTATAAGCTATGTAGATGTATTAAAAATGTTCGAAGAAGACCCAGAAACTAAAGCAATTGTCCTAATCGGTGAAATTGGAGGAACAAAAGAGCAAAGTGCAGCAGAATATATCAGTAGTAATGTAGAAAAGCCAGTAATTTTTACAATTGCTGGTTCAACCGCTCCACCAGGAAAAAGAATGGGACATGCAGGAGCCGTTATAAACGGAAAAATGGGATTAGCAAGTGAAAAAATACTAGCATTAAAAAAAGCTGGAGCATATCATGCCGAAGATCCTTCGAAAATTGGAGAAACAATAAAACAAATATTATAATATTTGTTTTATTGTTTATATAAATCTCCGACTCGGTAAAAATACAAAGTAAATAAAAAGTCCAATTTATGATATTTTAACAATATAAGTTTTGGAAAAATCATGGAAGATTATAGGAAAATATTAGGAGTTTCATTAGGAATCATTATAATAGTAATTTTTTTATTAAATTTTGATGTTTTATCATTATTTAAAACACAGCCAAAAACTATCACTTGTGACTTTGGTGCAAAAATATTTGTCGAAGAAGAAATAATCGTAAGAGCCAACTATACAAAAGCTATTGTTAGCAAAATTAAAGATATAGAAGAAATAGAAAGAAGTAATTCAAATTTAAAATGTAAAGGTCAAGCATGGTTAGAGAGCTTGGATAACAAAGGTTGGGGAAATTACACTCCTGTTTCTTGGGATATAAAAAAAGAATCTAATAAATGGAGATTATCTTCTTTTGACTTTGATTTTAAATAATAAAGAAAATCTATACTAATCAAAAGTCATTAACAAAATTATTTAATGAAAATTTACGAAGAAAATTATATACATACAGAAGATATTGCACTAAACATTGCATCTTATGAAAAAAAATCTAATAATATCAATATTCTTTTCGTACATGGTTTCCTTGAAAGATGGCAATCATGGGAACAAACAATGGATTTTCTTCCAAAACATTATAATTTATTTGCGGTAGATTTAAGAGGGTTTGGAAGATCCGGTAAAACTTTAACTAACCATAAAAGATCCACCTGGGCAAAAGATATATCAAATTTAGTGAATATACTAAATAAAGAAAGAATGATCTTAGTAGGACATTCATTAGGAGGACCAATAGTATCTTCTGTTGCAAAAACAAACAAAATTTCAAACGTAATATTAGAAGATCCCTTTTTAGGTTCTCAACCAGTTGACAAAACAGGAAGAGCTCAAAGAGGGAAATTAGTAGCAGAAATCATTGATAATTCCAAATCCTTAAATGAAGCAATAAAAGAATTGAGAGAATTAAGGCCTGATTGGAGAAATGATATCCCTATAGAAATTGCAACTGCTAGGAAATTTACTGACAAATTTTTACTTCAGGTTCCTAGAGAATTTGATGATGATTTTTCTATAGAAGAAATTTACAAAAACATTCCTTGCAGGACAATATTAAATAATTCTAATCCTTCACTAGGAGGCATCAATTCTCCCGATGCAATAAAAGAAATTAAAAAATTAAATAAATTGATAGAAATAAATGACTGGGAAAGCTCTGGACACAATATTCATAGAGATTTCCCAAAAAAATTTGCCCATGAAATAGTTAGATTTATTGAAAATCTTTAATGGATAATTATTTTTACATAAACAAAAAAAAAATTTATTACCAAAAATTTGGAAATGGTAAGCCTTTAATAATGCTCCACGGAATCACCAGTTCTTCCAACACTTGGAAACACATTGTTAAAACTATGGAAAAATATAGAACTATTATTGCATTGGATTTAAGAGGGCATGGTAAATCAGACCATTTCTCTACCTATAAATGGGTAGATTATAGTGAAGATATTGTAAGTATAATTAGTCGATATATCCAAGAGCCTGTGGACATATTAGGACATTCATTAGGAGCATGTATAGCTTCTCAGATAGCTGCAATTGAACCCAATTTAATTAGATCTTTAATTTTGGAAGATCCTCCATTTTATCATCCTAAAAGAGTTGGTAGGGAAAAAATATTAGAAAGATTCAAAACCCAACTGGAATTATCAAAAAATACAAATAAAAATGAAATTTTTCTTGCTTTAATTAAGGATAACAATGAAGATGATAAAAAAAAATATAAAGATATATCAGAAAATTTATTCAACTTAGATTCAAGGGTACTTGAAGAAACCATCAATGGATCTGCATTGATAGGATTCGATCCAGATCTAATTCTACAAAAAATTAACAAAATAAAAGTTTTATTGATTGTTGCTGATGAGCAAAAATCAGGTGGGGTCTTAATTAAAAAAGAAGTAAAAAAAATCCAAAAAATATTAAATAATTTAACGGTATCTTTTTTCTCAAATACTGGGCATAATATTCATGTCGAAAAAGAAGATTTATTCATTCAAGAAATGACAGATTTCTTGAATATTAAATAAATGGATACACAAAAATAATAATCAGCATACAAAATAAAGTGAAAATACCTGCAATTATGTCATCTCCTAAAACTCCATATGCATGAGGTAGTTTTTCAAACTTATTAATAGGCCAAGGTTTGAAAATATCAAACAATCTAAAAATTAAAAAACTTATCAAAATTAAAACAAAATTCAAGTTATTATAATTAATAAACATAAGAGGAATCCACATTCCAACCCATTCATCAATTACTATATGATGAGGATCTGGATCTTCAATTGTAGTAGTTTTCTTTATAGAAATAAAACCTATAAAAGTGACCATAAATAAAAAGATAACATTCAGAACAAAAAATAATTCTTTACTTAAGTTAAGTAAATCAATCATCAACAGTTTAAACAATATAAAAAATAAAACACAAAGTAATGCAGCCCAACTCCCTCCACCTCTTAAGGGAAAAAATCCAATCCCCATGACGGTAGATATCATTGTATAAATATTCCAATTGGGTGAAAATAAATTATATTTTCTATAATTTTTCTCCGAATTATTCTTCATGATGATTATTTAAGTATTCTTTGATCCAGCCTAATGAATCTAGAGTATTTGAAGAGGGCTTGTATTCACATCCAACCCACCCTTTATAACCTATTTCATCCAATAAATTAAAAATATAAGGGTAGTTGATTTCTCCAGTTCCAGGTTCATATCTGCCTGGATTATCCGCAATTTGAATATGTCCAATTAAATCTATTAATTTTTTAATATTGCGTGATAAGTTGCCTTCCATAATTTGCATATGATAAATATCATACAACAAAAAAGTGTTAGGATGATCGATTTGATTAATTAAATCTACAGCCTGAGCTGATGTATTAATGTAAAAATCAGGTTGATCAACAGTGTTAATTGGTTCTATTAAAGCTTTAATTCCATATTTAGACAATGTTTCTGATGCAATTTTTTGGTTTTGAATTAAAGTCTGATAAACTTCATCATTTTCAAATTCAGATGGGTAAACACCTATACCAGTATTAATTCCTATGCATCCGAGAGCTCTAGCATATTTTGTTCCTAAATCTAGTCTTTCCAAAAATAGATCTTTTTTATCTGGACGTAAAGCAAGATTCCCAATACCTGTATCAGGGTCTATAACAGGCAAATTAATTATGACGTGTTTTAGATTAAACTTATCTAATTTATCAAGTATATTATCTATTGTCATTGAATAAGGTGATTGTAATTCAACTCCTGAAAAACCTGATAAAGAAGCTTGTTCATATCGATCAATTAAATCAAATTCGTTATACATATACATTAAATTTGATTCAAATTTAGGCATTTATTACACCATATTCTCTAACCCATTTAAGGCTTTCTAACGTATTAGTTTTAGGTGCATATTCACACCCAATCCACCCATCATAATCACTATTATTTAGATATTCAAAAATCTTCTTATAATTTAATTCTCCAGTCCCTGGTTCATTTCTTCCTGGATTATCCGCAATTTGAATATGTCCAATTTTGTCAAAGTTATTTTCAAAAGTTCTAATAATATCCCCTTCCATAATTTGCATATGATAAATATCATATTGAATTTTAACAGATGGTAAATTTACAGCTTTGATGATTTCCTTGCAATGTGAAGTTGAAGATACAAAGTAATTTGGAGCATCTATCGTATTGAGGGCTTCCACTAATATCTTTATATCAGTATTTTTTACTTGATCTGCTGCATATAATAAATTTTCTATGAGTGTATCATTGTATTGCTCTGTAGTATATTTTCCGTCTGCAATTCCTACTAAAACAGTTAATCTTTCACAATTTAAAAATGTAGCATAGTCAATAGCTTTATGTACTCCTTCTCGAAATTCATTTTTTCTTTCAGGAAATATAGCAATACCTCTTTCTCCTTCAGCAAAATTCCCAGCAGGAAAATCAAATAAGATTTGACTTAAATTATTATCATTAAGTTGATCTTTAATCTCTGATTTAGAATAATCATAAGGAAACAGATATTCTATTCCTTTGAAACCATTTTCAGAGGCTAATTTGAATTTATCCATGAATTTAACTTCGTTAAATAACATGGATAAATTGGCACAAAAATTTAACATACAAACTCCTTCTTATAAAATTATATTTGGTTTCTGTTTATAAAAATTTGTATTATTTTCAAATAATTTAGCAAATTGTAAAACTCCTAGCTCATTTTTTTCTTTTCCTACAATTTGCATACCTACAGGTAAGCCTTTATCACTAAAACCACAAGGTATATTTATACTAGGATATCCAGTTACGGTAATTGCATAACATAAGCCCATCCAATCTATATATGTATTTAACTTTATTCCATCTATTTCATCAACATATTCAATTTTGTTATCAAAAGGCAATACGCTTGTTGTTGGTAATAAAAGATAATCATATTTTTTAAAAAAATCTGAAATATGAGATATTATTACAGATCTTTGCGATTCAGCTTCAGCCATATCAAGAATAGACAAATTCATTCCTTTTTCTACATTCCAAACCAATGTATCTTTCATTAAATCTCTAGAATTTTTTATATGATTTTTATGAGAGTGCGCAAAAGAATAAGCTCTATAAATTTGGAACACATTATCAACATTTGGTAAATTGGGGGCTGCATTTTCCATTTCTATCCCTAGTTTAGATAAAACAGAAATAGATTGATTAAATACTTTTTTTATATCTTTATCTACGGGATATATATTTAAATCCTCAGTATAAGCTACTCTTAAATCGTTTTTATCTGATGGTTTAATAATTGTTTCAAATATTTTGGGATCTTCGTTAATACTTGTAGCAAATCTTGAATCATAACCAGCCATTACTGAAAGAAATAAACTCGTGTCATCAACAGTCCTAGCCATGGGACCATTTACACTAAGACTATTGTAAGGTAGGTCATATGGCCAATTTGGGACCCTTCCTTGGGAAGTCCTAAAACCTACTACGTTATTCCAAGCAGCAGGATTCCTAAGAGAGCCACCCATATCACTTCCTTGAGCTATTGGTGCCATTCTACAGGCTAATGCAACAGCAGCACCACCACTGGAACCTCCACACGTTTTAGAAGTGTCATATGGATTATTTGTTGTACCAAAAACATCATTAAAAGTTTGTGAGCCTGCACCAAATTCAGGAGTATTTGATTTCCCCATTATTATAGCTCCAGCATTCTTTATTCTTTCAACTATCAAATCATCCTTAGTTGGTATATTCTCAGAATATATTCTGGACCCATAAGTTGTTCTTATCCCTTTTGTAGCAGTTAAATCTTTTATGAATGTAGGAATTCCAGAGAGAGGAAGTTCAAAATCTTTCTTAAGGTCAATTTTTTTTGCTTGAGAAATTGCCTGATCTGGTATAAATGTACAAATAGCATTTGTTACTTTATTAAACTTTTCTACTTGATCTATATGTATAGAAATTAACTCTTCTGCTTTTATCTCCTCTTTTATCAACAAGTTTTTCATTTCTGAAACTTTCATCTCAAGAATTGTTAGTTTATCACTTTTAGAAAAATTCATTAATTACCACCATGTTTTTCCATTTATTTGATTAGAAATTTCTGAAAATTGTTTTTCATATATCCCACTTGAAAGATATTTCCATCCTCCATCAGCAAAAATTGTTACAATTTTTGCATTATTTAATTTTTTAGCTATTTTTATACATGTAGCAAATGTTGCACCTGAAGACACTCCTACAAATAATCCTTGATCTTCCAAAAGTTTTTTTGTCCAATAAAACGATTCTTCAGCTTCAATAATTATTCTTCCATCTAACTTATCAAGGTTAAGTATAGGAGGAATATAACCGTGTTCTATTGATCTTAACCCTTGAACTACATCATCTGGATGAGGAGCTGTTGCAATAATTTGAATATCTTTATTAAACTCTTTCATTCTTTTCCCAACACCCATAAGAGTTCCTCCAGTTCCTAAACCTGCAACAAAATGAGAAATATCTGGAACATCTTTTATTATTTCTGGTCCAGTAGTGTAATAATGAGCCATAATATTAGCTTTGTTTCCATACTGAAATGGCATGTAATATTCAGGATGCTTCTTTATTATTTCTTGAGCGAGTTTTATAGAACCATTAGTACCATCATCACCTTTTGAAAATATAATTTCAGATCCAAATGATTTTAAAAGTGAAATCCGTTCTTCACTTACTGAATCTGGCATAACTGAAATCATATTATATCCTTTAATACGTGAAATCATCGCTAACGCAATACCCGTATTCCCTGATGTAGGTTCAATTATAGTCTGGCCTTTAGAAATTTCACCTGAAATTTCTGCATCATAAAGAAGACATCTCGCTACTCTATCTTTAATTGATCCTGTAGGATTTTCAGCCTCCAGTTTGGCAAATATCTGTACTGTTGGATTGGGACTCATTGAAGATAAATCAACAATGCTTGTATTGCCAATTGCTTTTAAGATGCCTGTATTAAATTTGCTTATTTCATTTTCAGTTTGCATAATTATTTAGTGACCGACAGAAATTCCACAAAAAATTTCATAATCAATTAATTCAGTTACTTCAGGATTATTACCACACAACTTACAGTTTGGATTTTGTCGTATTTTTATTTCTCTAAATTCCATATTTAATGCCTCAATTAAAAGCATGCGACCTGATAAAGTTTCTCCAATTCCTAAAATTATCTTTATGGTTTCTAGTGCCTGTATAGATCCAACTAAACCTGGTAATGCACCAATAACACCTGCTTCAGCACAACTGGGTACTTCTCCAGGAGGTGGAGGTTCTGGAAAAATACATCTATAACACCCCTTCCCAGGAATATAAGTTGTAGCTTGTCCATCAAAAATTAAAATTGCACCATCAACCAGAGGTTTATTTAATAAATATGCAGCATCATTTGCTAAATATCTTGTAGCAAAATTATCAGCCCCATTTATTATCACATCATAATTTTCCATTATTTCAAATGCATTACTTGAATTGATTGGTTCTTCATGAAGTGTTACTTTAACTTCAGGATTATGAGCTTCAAGTGTTTCTTTAGCTGATTCCACTTTTCTTTTTCCGACATCTTGATCAGAGTGGAGAATTTGTCTTTGCAAATTAGAAAGATCAACAGTGTCAAAATCAACAATCCCTATATTACCAACGCCTGCTAATGCTAAATATAGAGCTACAGGGGATCCTAATCCACCCGCACCTATAATTAATACTTTAGAATTTATTAGAGCTCTTTGCCCGTTACTTCCCACACTCGGCATAATTAAATGCCTACTATATCTTTCAACCTGAGATGGTGAAAGCTGAGTAAATGCCATAATTTTCTCCTATCAAAAAATATCTAAAAAAAAACCCCTCTTTTGGGGGGTCTCGAACAATAATCACAAAGTAAATACAGTTCGAAAACTAAGTTCGACAACAAATAAATGATTTTTTATTATTATTCATGATTTATAAATACTACCAAATTTATTGTTAACTATTTACTTATTATATTTGAAAAATTGATTAATTGGATACATTTATGTTTGTTCTTGCTCTATAAATTTATTATATTTATTTGTAAATTAGGAGAAAATTATGGCTTTGGGAAACAGACTGAAAGATAAAGTAGCAATTGTGACCGGAGCCGGGACTCGTGGAGAAATAGCAGGAACGGGACAAGCCGCTTCGATATTAATGGCTAGAGAAGGTGCCAAGATTTTACTTTGTGATATAGACATAGATAGAGCAGAAGAAACGCTAAATGTTATAGAAAAAGAAGGTGGAACAGGAAAGATTTTTATTGGAGACGTAACTTCTGAAAAAGATTGTGAAGCAATGATTAATGAATCTATTAAACAATTCGATAAATTAGATATCCTTTTTAATAATGTGGGTGGTCCTGGAGCAGGGATGGTTACAGAAATAGATGAAGAGGATTGGCATAGATCAATAGATTTAAATATAAAAAGTGCTGTGATGGGTTCAAAATATGCCATTCCTGCAATGGAAAAATCAGGTGGAGGATCCATAATAAATGTTTCATCAATTGATGGGACTCAAGCAGGATCAACAAGAAATGTTCCTTATTCGATTTCTAAAGCAGCAATATCTCATCTGTCAAGGATAATGGCCGTCCATCATGGAAGACAAAATATAAGAGTTAATTGTGTAGCCCCTGGTCATGTTTACGGAGCATTTCCTAACCGTTTTAAAAAAATGGAAGAAGATTGGAGAGATCTAAGAAAAAAAGCGGGTCCATTGGGAACTGAAGGAACCGCTTGGGATGTAGGTTGGGCAGTTGTCTATTTAGCTAGTGACGAAGCAAAATGGGTAACAGGAGTAGTTCTTCCTGTAGATGCTGGAGTGCAAGCAGCCTCACCTCTGTCAATGTGGGATGATTTAAACGATATTGAAAGACCTGAAAGAAGATCTTTTGATAAAAAATGATAAATTTTAAATATCATAAATATTTTCAGAATTTTTATAAAAAAAAGCTTCCTGTTCAGACAATGATAGGAATTTTGTGATCTCCTTATAGGCATTTATTACCTTAGAATAATCACTATATAAGCCATCAACTGGCCAATTTGTTGCAAATATAGTTTTAGAAATTCCAAATAGTTCAAAACATGTTTCTACATAAGGAGTTATTGACTCAACAGTCCAATTATGGTCAGCCATCCCAAGTCCTGAAATTTTACATATTATATTGTCTATTTTAGAAATTTTTTTCATTCCAGATTTCCAATTATTAAAATATTCTTCAGTACGATATTCAGGATTACCAGCATGATCTAAGATAATAATTATATTTGGATAGGAAGTTGCTAAATCTGCTAGTTTATCCATTTCTCCCCATCTAACAGCAAGACTTGAAATCAAATTATATTCTTCTTGTAAAGCAAATCCTTTTCTAAAATCTTTGTTTGCAAGATAATCTCCATATGAAAAATCTCTTATCCCCTTAAAGTGTTGATATTTTAAGTGTTTTTCTATAACTTCTCTGGCATTTGGAGCCCTTAAATCCACATGCCCAACTATTGCATTAGGAATTCCTGTCTGAATAAAAACGTCTTCAAGCCATTTAGTTTCTTCAACAGGATCTGCTGACCCAATTGCAGCTTGCACATGAATAGCTTTTTTCATACCAAGTGGTTCAGCTTCCTTAAGAAAATCAGTTGCTAAATAATTTCTATTTCCAAGTTCTTTCAAAGGTAAATCCTCATTTGGTTGCCAATGCCCATAATGCAGTGTTGGATGTTTCATATCATAAAAATGAACGTGAGAATCAATAAAAGAAAATTTGTTTAGCGTCATAATATTACCCCTTCAATATATTTTTTATCTTCATTTAAAATATTCTATTTTTTCAATCTAAATGAAATACTTCTTCAAGTTCTATCATTGATTTATCAGGTGCAGATCCTTCAGGTATTTCAAAATAAGGAGCCATTAAATCTTGCCATTCTTTGTTGATTTCTTCATCTGACATCCCTTTAATAGAATCACAAAAAGATTTTGTAGCTTCAAAATATCCAAACATTAATCCATCAGACCTCATGAATAAAGAATAATTTTTCCAGCCATGTTTACTTAAAGCAGATTTCATTTCAGGCCAAACATTTAAATGATGTAGCTTATATTCATTGATAAATTTTTCTTTAACTTTTAGTAAAAATCCTACACGCTCCATTAATTTCTCCTTGCTATTGACCAAATAAAAGCAGGTGGTATATTCAATAATGTAAAACCAATCAATTTTTTCATCAACTTATTTTTATTTATAATTTCTTCTGGAAAAGAGCATTTTACAAAATAAGTTATTTGAAAAAAAATACCATTTTTAGATAGATTATCAAAACTCAGTTGGCAAATTTCCATTTTTTGTACTTTTGACATAGCTACAAATGGTAATCCTGAGACAATGTAATCGATTTTTTTTTCATTAGAAATCGTTTTGTTAAAAAATGTTTTTGCATCCTCACAGAAAATTTGTGCTTTTGGAAATCTTTGCTTTAATATCTTACAAAAATCTTCATTGATCTCCACCAAAATTAAATTTTCCTGAGAAATTCCTCTATTTATGATTGATTTGGTTATGTCTCCAGTACCGGAACCTAATTCAACAACTATTGTTTTTTCATTAGCAATAATACTCTTAGTCATTAAATTAGCAGCAAATTTATAAGTAGGTAAAATTGCTCCTAATTCCAAAGGATTTTTAAGGTAATTTTTCATCCATGATAAAAAAAAACTCATTACACAAAAGTAACTTTACTTGTATCCAAATCTAATTGTCTCTTAGAAAGATCATGTACTGAAATACTACTTAGATGTTGAATTAAAACATTTTCTACATCTTTCCACAATTCTCTCTGACTGCATGAGGCAGAATGCATACACTTATCTTCATCATCCAAACATTCAACAGGAGACAAAGTATAATCTAATAGTTTTATGATTTCAGAAACTAAAATTTCTTTTGAATTCTTTATCAAAGTGTGTCCACCTAAAGGTCCTCTAGTTGATTTCACATATCCCGCTTTTTGAAGATCATTAGAGATTCTTAACAAAAACTTATGAGGAATTTTTTGAATGTCAGAAATTTCAGTAGTCTTAATCAAGCCCTTTTCTTTATTCATGGTTAAATAAACAAGGAATCTAAGAGCATAATCTATCTTCATTGGAACTAACATAAATATTTAATAAAACCTAGTTTTCTAATAAAATTCTTTTAATATGAAGTATACAATAGTATATTGGTATTTGAAAATTTTATCTTTACTTAGGTTATTCTACACAAAAGATAATAAATTGATTGATTTATGAAGAAATGAGAAAATGGCTGAAATAATTTTACAAACAGAAACCAGAACAACATTTGGTAAACAAAATAAATCTTTGAGAAAAAATGGGATTATTCCTATTAATATGTATGGTCTAGGAGATTCGATTAGTTTACAAGTTAATGAAGACATTCTATATAAAACACTGAAAGAGGTGGGGTATACAACTCCATTAAAAATATCTATCGGTGGTAAAGAAGAAACTTATACGTTAGTAAGAAATATATCAATTCATCCTGTCACTGATAAAGTAATACACGTTGATTTTCTACGCGTTAATTTAGATAAACCTATTGAGGCACAAGTTCCAATCCTCTTAATCAATCAAGAGGATGCACCAGGAACAAGAGGAGGAGCTGGAGTGGTTACCCAAGGTGTTTATGAAGTAACTGTTTTAGCTAAACCTTTAGAAATTCCATCTGAACTTACCGTCGATTGTTCAATTTTAGTAGACTTGGAAATGTATATATACTCTAAAGATATAAACTTACCTGAAGGAGCAGAGTTGATTTCTGATGAGGATGCACAAATAGCATGGATCCAACCTCCAAGAGTACAGGTGACAGAAGAAGAAATGGCTGCAACCGCTGCAATTACTGAAGGGTCTGAAGAGGATGAAGAAGGTGATGAAGAGACCCAAGAAGGAGATTCTAGTGAAGAAGGTACTGAAACAGAGGAAGACAGCTCTACTTAGAGTTTTTATTACTTACATGGAGTAAAAATGGAAGATAGTAATTTAAGAATCCCAGGACCTGTTCCTTTACCCAAGGATACTTTGGAAATCATGTCAAGACAGATGATAAACCATAGAGGTCTTGAATATGCAATGATGTTAGAAGAAATGTCTTCAAACTTAAAATCAGTTTTGATGACAAAATCCGACGTTTATTTTATTACTGCATCAGGAACTGGCGCAATGGAATCAGCCATAGTGAATACAACTTCCCCTGGAGATAATATATTATCTATTTCAATAGGTTGGTTTGGTCAAAGATTTGGAGATATTTCAGATGCTTATGGATGCAAAACAACAAGATTAGAATTTGAATCTGGAGAACCTGCAGATCCTGAAAAGATTAAAATAGAGTTATTGAAAAACAATAATTATAAAGCTGTATTAATTACACATAATGAAAGTTCAAGTGGTGTGAGGAATCCTTTAAAAGAAATATGTGAAGTTATTAAAGATAATTCAAATGCCTTAATATTAGTTGATGCAGTTTCCTCTGCTGCAGGTACAAGAATTTCTACGGATGCATGGGGAATTGATATAGTGGCTACAGCTTCTCAAAAATCTTGGATTGCACCCCCTGGGATTGCAATGATTTCTTTTTCAGAAAAAGCATGGAAGGCATATAAATCTTCAAGTTCTCCTAAATATTATTATGATGTTAAACAATACAAAGATTATCTAGAGATTGGACAACCCCCTTTTACTCCTGCCCTAACCACAATGTTCGCCCTTCAAAATTCTCTAAATAGAATGATTGAAGATGGGATTGAAAATATCTTTGAAAAACATTCTGAAATAGCAAAATTTACCAGAACAAAAGCAAATGATATAGGGTTGCAAATATTACCTAAAGAAGAATTTGCCTCAGACACAGTTACTGCAATTAAACTTCCTGAGAACATAGATGGTAAAAAATTGGTTAATGACATTAAGGATAATTATAATATTGTACTTGGTGGTGGGCAGCAAAAATTAGCAGGTAAAATTGTTCGTATAGGGCATATGGGATGGATAGAAAAAAAAGATATTGAAGATGCTATAAACGCCTTGAAAGAAACCTTGAACAAAAAAAATTAGATATCCCCTTCTAAAGTCTGAAAAACCAACCCAGCGGGAGGTTTAGGAAGAAAATTTGTAACCTTTGGTGGTAATCTATTTCCAGAATCTACTGCAGATAAAAAGTTTTCCATAGGAATCGGTCTCATCAATAAAATTATCAAATTTTCTTCTCTATTTAAGAGATGAACTAACTCATTTAAATCAGTTTCAAATAAAATATTTTCTTCTTTTATTATTTCTAAATTTTCCTGAAAATATCTTTCATGTAAAAACGTATAGTCATTATTATTTTTTGACGTATTAGTTTGTGAGTAAATTAATGTTTTTATGCTTTCTCCTTCTTTAATGATTATTCCGAAAGAAATAGAATTGAAATCTTTATTATTGCATATAAATTTATAATATTTTTCAATAGTTTCATAATTTAGGATACTTAAATCTTCTTCATACTTAAATGTATTTTTATCAGATGATATTTTATGGGAATAACTTTCGATTTCATGTTTATTTAACTTAATATATCTATGATAAGATCTAGTTATCAATCCAGGCTCACTCATTGAAATGAGTTGAATCATCCTATAATTAATGGATTCATTAAATCCTATCTCTCTAGTTGATCTCGCATTAGAAATATATCTCAATCCAGCTTCGTATCTATGGTGGCCATCAGCTATATAAATTTTCGAATCTTTAAATTTTTCACATAGCAAAGAGATAGTACCAATATCTGTAACTCTCCAAACTTTTATCTTTTGTAATTCTTTCGGTTCTATATCTATATATGGTTTTTTACCTGATATTGATTTGACTAAATTTGCTATAGTTTCTCTTGAATCATCTCTATAAAGGCACAAAAGTGGACTATAATTTGATTTTGCAACCTCCATTAACTTGTACCTATCTTCAACCCATGGATCTCTTGTTTTTTCATGAGGAATAACTATTCTTGTTGTATAATCTTCAACTTTAAGAGCACATATAAAACCTCTTCGTGTAATGGTTTTATTATTGTATGAAAATTCTTCTTCAGTTACATAAATGGAAGGAGAATCATCTTGGGTTAGAATTCCTTCTTTCATCCACGTTTTTTGAGTTTCTGCAGCAGAAAAATAAGGATCAGAATCGAGACCTCTTAATCCCAATTCTAGCCTCACTGTATTAAAATTCGAAATTTCATACAATTTTTTTTGTAAACTAGGTGAAATACTATCAAAAGGTGGGCATATATTTTTAGAAAGATCCCCGGATATTTCTTGATTATATCTAATTCCCTTAAAAGGACGTAATTCTGCCATTTTGTACTATATTATTTGTTTTATTATCTGCTTATTTTATATAAAAGGAGAAAAAAATAACTACATTTTGTTTGATTAATCTAGTCTTTCTGAGTTTGAAATAATATTTTGTTTGATATTTCTTAGAAGGATGTAGTTCATAGTTATCTCGAAATCAAATCAGATACTCATCAAGTGGAAAATTATATAATGTATGTAACAGACTGCTTAATGATCAATTTTTCATCGGTCAGTAACTGTTAAGAAAATATAAAGTTATTATTTTATTTTTTATAAAAGAATGATCCCAATTGAAATACAAAAAAAAATAAAAGATCTTAGAGAAGAATTAAATCAAGCAAATCATGAATACTATATAAAAGAAAATTCTTCTTTAACTGATTTTGAATACGATCAAAAATTTAAGGAACTTCTAACTCTAGAAAACGAGTATCCAGATTCTATAGTAGGAGAATCTCCAACCCAAAGAATTGGAAGTAATCCAGCTATTGAATTCAATACGGTGGAACATAACATACCAATGTTGAGCCTATCCAATATTTTCGATTTTGATGAGCTAAAAGATTGGATTATCAGAACATCTAAAACTGCAGATAAAAATATTTTCCCCTTAGTATGTGAATTAAAGATAGATGGGTTAGCAGTCTCTGTTAAATTTCAAAACAGTCTCCTAAATCAAGCATCAACTAGAGGAAATGGTACTATAGGCGAGGACATTACTAACAATGTAAAAACAATTAGATCAATACCTTTGAAAATAAATGACTCAAAAAATATTGAAGCTAGAGGTGAAATATATTTCCCTATATCTAAGTTTAACCAATATAATGAAAGCAGAGAATTGGCAGGATTAAATTCATATTCTAACCCACGAAATGCTTCATCAGGATCTGTTAGACAATTAGATCCAAGAGAAACCTCTAAGAGACCTATTAATATTTTCTTTTACAATTTATTTGATGAAGAAGGAAAAAAAATAGTTAACTCCCATTATAAATCTTTAGAAATTTTAGAAAATTTAGGACTTAGAATTGAAAAAAATTCTAAACTAGTACATAATTTTGAAGATTTGGAAAATTATATTTTATTTTGGAGTAAAAATAGATCAAAACTAGACTATGGAACTGATGGAATTGTAATTAAAATAGATGATATAAATATACAAAAAAAATTAGGAACATCTGGAAGGAATCCTAGATGGGCCACATCATATAAATTCCCTCCAGAAATAGTAGAAACAAAGTTAAATAAAATTAATTTTAATGTTGGTAGAACAGGAGTTCTGACCCCTTGGGCAGAATTAGAACCAGTAATTATAGATGGAGTAAAGATTAGCAGAGCAACTCTTCATAATAGAGATGAAATCGAACGTAAAGATATTAGAGAAAACGATTTAGTAGAACTGCAAAGAGCAGGGGAAGTTATACCTCAAATAATAAAAGTTTCAAATAAAAATTCAAGAAATAATAAATCAAAAAAATTTGAATTCCCCGACTATTGCCCTGACCCTTGTAAAAGTAAACTATTATCAGATCCAAATGAAGTTTCAGTCAGATGTATCAGTTCATCTTGCCCAAACAAATTTGAGAGATTACTTCAATATTTTTCTTCCAAAAAATGCATGGATATAGAAGGTTTAGGATCAAAAATTTGCTCAATTTTATATAAAGAAGGATTTATTAATACTCTAGATGAGATATACAGTTTAGAACAAAAAAGAAAACAAATGATGAATTTAGAAGGATTTGGAGAAAAAAGTATAAATAAGCTATTGATCAATATAGAAGATTCAAAAAATCGATCATTTAATAATTTATTAACAGCCTTTGGTATTGAAGGGGTTGGTGAAGAGATAGCAGATTTGATAACTGAAAGAATCCAAAGTTTAGACATATTATATGAAAAAATGAAAGATCTTCATAATTTAGAGGAATTATTAATAGATATAGAAGGTATAGGCCCAATAGTAACAAACAAAATTATTGAATGGATGAAACAAGAAGGGAATATTTTTCTAATTGAGAATTTTATAAACCTAGGGATTGGAACGAAAAATAGAAATGTAATAAATCAATCAAATTCACTAAATAATAAAACTTTTGTGATCACAGGAAGATTTGAAGATTACAATAGAAGTACATTAGAGAATATGATTAAAAGTAATGGCGGGAAAGTAATTAATAGAGTATCTTCTAAAACAGATTATTTATTACAAGGAGAAAATCCAGGAACAAAATTATCAGAAGCGAAAAATAAAAGTATTCCAATTATTAGTCTTTCGGATTTTCTTCAAATAATATCTACAAAAGAAAGAAACTTTTCATGATAAATTGGATCATATTAGGCCTTGGGAATCCCGGTGAAAAATTTGAAAATACTAGACATAATATATCTTGGTGGGCTTTAGATATTATTTCTAATGAACTATCAGTATATAAAAAGTATGAAAAAAAAGAAAAAAATCATATTGAATATAGATTTGATCACAAAAATTGGAACGTATATTTAATTTATCCTTCAACTTATGTTAACAACTCAGGGTTAGCCCTTAAATATTTATTAAATAATAATAAATTCAGTTTGGATAATGTGATAATTATTTCTGATGACATTAATCTTGAGGAAGGAAGACTAAGAATTAGAAGAAAAGGAAGTAGTGGTGGGCATAATGGTCTAAATTCTATTATTAATCATATTGGATCAGAAAATTTTATAAGGGTTAAAATTGGAATTGGTAAACCAAGATCAAATGAAGATCAAATCAAATATGTTTTATCGAAAGTAAAAAATAAAAAAACAATGTATAAAAGTTGTGAAAAAGCTGCAGAGGCATGCCTTAGTATCATGGACAAAGGTCTTAATATTTCAATGGAAAAATATAATGGAGTAAAAGATGAATAAACTTTTTAAATCTATTCAAATAAGAGAAGAAAAAATAAAAAATAGATCATGGGTTTCTCCAATGTGTCAATATTCTTCTAATGATGGGTACGCAAACAATTGGCATATGGTGCATTTGGGTTCAAGAGCGGTTGGAGGATCAGGACTGGTAATGACTGAAGCAGCAGCTGTAGAGCCTGAAGGAAGGATCAGTCCTTGGGATCTAGGAATTTGGAAAGATGAACATATAGATGCACTAAAAAATATAACAGATTTTATAAAGGAACAAAATTCTACTCCTGCTATTCAACTTGCTCATGCAGGAAGGAAAGCTTCAACTAAAAGACCATGGGAAGGTAGAGGTAGGATGGAGAAAAAAGATGGAGGATGGATTCCTAAAGCTCCAAGTCCCATTCCTTTTGATCAAGAATCACAAATACCTTCAGAATTAACATTAAAAGAAATCGAGGAAATAATTGATAATTTTGTTAAGGCCGCAGAAAGATCTATTGAGGCTGGATTTAGATGTATAGAATTACATTTAGCTCATGGATATTTGGCTCATGAATTTTTTTCTCCTATTTCAAATACTAGAGAAGACAGTTTTGGTGGAAGCTTTGAAAATAGAACTATTTTTGGAGTAGAAATCTCTAAGCGAATAAGAGCAAAGATCGGTGAAGAAATCCCTATCCTAGCAAGAATTTCTTCAACAGAATATCATAATAATGGATGGGATATAGAATCCTCAATAAATTTGGCTAAAATGTTAAAAAAAGCTGGCATTGACCTTATAGATTGTTCTTCAGGGGGTAATTATTCGGAACAAATTATGGAATTGACTCCAGGTTATCAAGTTCCTTTTGCTAAAGTAATTAAATCAGAAGCAGGTATATTAACTGGGGCTGTTGGTCTAATTACAGAAACTAAACACGCTGAAGAAATCCTTGAAAAAAATGAAGCCGATGTAATTTTTCTAGGTAGAGAACTTCTTAGAAATCCTTATTGGAATTTATATTCTCAAGAAAATGTTGCAGCTTGGCCAGTGCAATATCAAAGATCATTTGAGAGCTTTGACAAAATTAAATACGTCAGAGAGTAACTATATTGTTTTAAATCCAGTATATGGAACCAAAACTTCGGGAATTTTTATTGTTCCATCTTCTTGTTGTCCATTTTCTAATATTGCTACCCAAATCCTTGGTAAAGCCAATCCCGAACCATTTAAAGTATGTGGGAATATCGTACTCGAAGCTTGATTTTCTTTATATCTAGTATTATTCCTTCTAGTTTGAAAATCCATACAATTAGAAATTGAAGATACTTCAAGCCACTCTTTAGACCCCGGAGCCCATACTTCTATATCAAACGTTATAGATGATTGGAAACCAATATCTCCAGTGGATAACTGAATCAATTTGGAGCTCAATTCTAATCTTTCACATAGAGTTCTTGCATTTTTTATCATTATTTCTAGATAATCCATTGAAGTTTCTGGAGACACAAACCTAAACATTTCAACTTTATAAAATTGATGAACTCTTTTTATTCCTCTTATATCTCGACCTGCAGATGCATGTTCTTTTCTAAAGCTTGGGGTCATAGCAACATATGAAAGAGGAAGTGTATTTGGCGGTATTATTTTCCCTTGATGCAATCCATTTAGTGACACTTCTGCTGTAGGAATTAACCATAAATCTGTTTCATCATCTCTATATAAATTATCTTTAAATTTGGGTAAATTTCCTGATCCTATCATAGTTTCTTTTTTTACTAAATAAGGAGGATCAATTTCAGTGTAACCAAATTCATTCGTATGAACATCCATCATCCAATTCATTAAGGAACGATGCAATTTAGCCCCTTTACCTTTCAAAACAAAAAATCGTGATCCAGAAATATTTGCACCTGCCTCTAAATCTAAAATGTCTTTTTCTGGCCCAATGTCCCAATGAGGTTTTATAAATTCTTCATTTCTCTGATACCCTCGAGTATCTTTTTCTACGTTGGATGTTTCATCATTTCCTATAGGTACTTGTTCATTAGGAACATTTGGGATCTCAAGCATAATTTCTTTGATCTTTTTATTAATAATTGAAAGATTTTTATCAAGAGATTTAAGATCTTCTGAAAGTTTTTTTATATATTTAGTTTCATTGTCTGTTGGTTTTCTTTTTTCCAATCCAATTTTTTTAGATATTTCATTTCTTTTAGATCTTTTTTGATCACCTTTTTTTATGTACTCTCTTCTTTTTGAATCAAAATCTATGATTGTATCTAAATTTGAAATATCATAACCTCTATTTGATAACCCTATGGAAAAAAATTCTTTATTTTCAATTATTTTTTTTATGTCTAACATTATTTCTTTGTTCTTAATTGTGGAAACAATAATACTTCTCTTATTTGATCTTGACCAGTTATAAGCATTACCAATCTATCAATTCCAATACCTAATCCGCCCGTGGGAGGCATACCATGTTCTATTGATATTAAAAAATCTTCATCTAATCTATCTGCTTCTTCATCTCCAAGATTTTTTCTCTGATTCTCTTGTTCAACGAATCTTTTCCTTTGATCAATTGGATCATTTAATTCTGTAAAAGCATTAGCCAATTCATGTCCAAGTACAAATGCCTCAAACCTTTCTACTATATTTTTAGAACCAGGTTTTAGCTTCGCCAAAGGTGACATCTCTATCGGATAATCTATCAAAAATGTGGGGGTTTTTAGTTTATTTTCTACCCCCTGAGAAATCAACCTGTCAAGCAATATTCCCCAAGCCTCTTTAGAATCTGCTATATAACCTTTTTTGACCATTTCAACTGATAGTAATTCACTTGTCTTAAATTTAAGGAAATCAATTCCTGTATTTTCTATTATCGCTTGTCTTAAATCCAATCGTTTCCAAGGAGGTGAAAGGTCTATATATTTATCATCTTTAGTTTTAATTTTTGTTGATCCATTTACATCCTTTGCTACAGTGGAAACCAAATCTTCGACCATTTTCATTACAGTATTATAATCTTCGTATGATTCATAGGACTCCATAGTAGTAAATTCAGGGTTGTGATCATGATCAATTCCTTCGTTTCTAAAAAGTCTTCCAATTTCATAAACTTTTTCAATTCCACCTACAATTAATTTTTTTAAATGGAGCTCTGTGGCTATTCTTAGAAATAATTTCTTATCTAAAGATTGATGATATGTTTCAAATGGAATTGCCCTACCTCCAGCTGGAATATCCACAAGAACAGGAGTTTCAACTTCTAAAAAATCTCTGTTATTCATAAAATTTCTTACAGCAGTTATAATTTTGGATCTTTTAATGGCTATTTCTAAAGATTCTTCATTAGAAATAAGATCAAGATATCTCTGTCTATATCTTATTTCATTATCTTTTAATCCAGCCCATTTATCGGGTAAAGGACGAATGGATTTAGTTAACAAAACAATGTTTTTTATTCGTAATGTAATTTCTCCTCTTCTTGTTCGAAAAATTATACCTTCAACTCCAATAATATCTCCAATATCAAGTAGATCAATAAAATCTTTTGATATCTCTGTTTCGTCTTCTTTAAAATGTAATTGTATTTTGCCAGACTGATCTTTAAGATCAAAAAATATAACTTTTCCCATTCCTCTAATAGCTAAAATCCTACCTGAAACAGACAATATTTTTTCAGAAGCAGATATTTTTTTTGTTTCATTATCAATAAAAGAAGAGATTAGGTCACTAATTTTTTCTCTTTTAGCAATCCATCTATTTGGATATGGATTAATATTAAGTTCATTTAATCTATTAAGTTTATCCAATCGATCTTTTATTATTCTATCTTCTGAAAAATTTTCCATCGAATTATCTTTTATTTATATCCGTTAAATTATAATTTTATAACTTTTTGTTATATAACCACATTGGAATAATCGTTTCAAATTCTAACATTTTTTACAAATATAGACATTATGAATTCATTTATTAGTGCAAAATAAGTATAGGTTACCATTGAAGAAATTATTTGTTAATTTCAAAAACTAAATTCAACAAATATATAATTATCTACTTTTTTCAGATATCATTTGATCAGAAAATCAATTTGAATTTCTATATATTATGGAAAATAAAAAAATCTTAGCCCTTAATATAAATACTAAGCAATCCAAAACAGAGCGTCCTTGGGGTAGTTATGAAATTCTATGCAAAGGAACAGGTTACCAATCAAAAAGATTGACTATAAATTCTGGACAAAGACTTTCACTGCAGACTCACAAACATAGGGATGAACAGTGGGTAATTGCGAAAGGAACAGCAAAAGTTACAATAGGAGATAAAATCATAACACTTGGTAAGGGCCAATCTACGGAAGTCCCAAGAACTATACAACATAGAATTGAAAATATTTCAGATATAGACTCACTTGAAATTATAGAAGTTCAAATAGGTGACTACATAGATGAAGAAGACATTATTAGATTGGAAGATGACTACGGAAGATAATCGTTATTTGTTTTCTTCTACACTAATATTTTCTGACTCTTCATCTAGTAGATCTAAACCACTTCGTACTTGCCCCAATATAGTTGAAATTCTCTCTTCTAAAGCAAATAAAATTTCTCGAGCATAGTTATCAGCACCGTCCCTACGATCTTTAGCAAGGCTTTCAGATTCTTCTAATAATTTACTAGATTTTTGTTGGGCTTCAACCACTATTCTCTCTGACTCCCTTTGAGCTTCAGAAATCAATTCTTCAGCTCGTAGATTTGCTCCTTCTACAATTGACGTTTCTTCAATCATGTTTGAAGCTTTTTCTTCAGCTTCTTTTATGATTCCAGCAGCATCTCTTTGTGCTATTTCACGCATTGTTGAAGCTTCTTCGTCCGCATAATTTCTTATTCTCGCAGCCTCTTTGTCAGCTTGATCTAGAATTGCTTCTTTCTGTCTAGAAACCATCCCAGCTTCATCTAATTCATTTGGAAGATTATCTACAACTTCCTTAATAATTGCGATAGTTTTCGCTTTATCTACCATTACTTTTGACGTGCCAGGTAGAGATTTTGATTCATTAATAATATTTTCTATATTCTTTAAAGCTTCCATAATATTCATATTTTCCTCCTCCGACAAATAAATGTTAAACTATTGTTGGTACATAATACTGTACTTTTTTAAACGGATTTATTTATTCTTTCCATAAAAGGTTTATATACATGTTCAGGAATAAGAGATTTAACATCGCCACCTAATGTGGCTATTTCTTTTATTCTACTGGAACTAACATATTGGAATTTAAGGGAAGAAATAAGACAAATCGTATCTATTTCAGAGTTCATTTCTCTATTTGTTAGAGCCATTTCTCTTTCATATTCAAAATCAGCACCTATTCGTAATCCTCTAATAATTACAGCAGCATTAAGTTTTTTTGCAATATCTACAGTTAAACTATTAAATTGAATTACATTGACATTTTTTAAATTTGAAACTGTATTTTCAATCATTTCTACTCGTTCTTCAGCACTAAAAATAGATCTCTTTATAGATCCTGAATAAACACAGACTGAGAGTTTTTCAAATAAATAAGAAGCTCTTTGAATAATATCAAAATGCCCATTTGTAACTGGATCAAATGTTCCAGGATATATACTTTTTACCATTGCATTACCTTTAATTATTAGCTCTTTGAAACACTGATATTACAGTATCTCCATAATTCTTAGTTTGTATTCTCATTTTATCTTCATAATACTCTTTTAATCCAATTTTATTTGAATGTTCCAAAAATATCTTAGATTTTTTGTGGACAAGTTGATTCTTTGAAAGCTGGTACATTATTTTTTCAAAAGGCTCTTCATTATATGGAGGATCGGCAAAAACATAATCAAATTTATCGGATAATTTATGTAATTGTGTTTCACAATTTGCAATTAGAAATTTACTTTTGTCAAGTAAATTATTTTCTTTAGCTTTATTTTTAATTTTACTGATAAAACTTGGATTACTGTCTACAAAACAGGATAATTTAACTCCATAATTTATTGCCATCATTCCTATATTTCCTGTTCCAGCATATAAATCTAGAAATTTTTTACCAATCAAATTATCATGTCCAATCATAGAAAAAATTGCTAACTGTACCTTTGAAGTTGTTGGTCTAAGTTTATTTTTTGATTTATATTTTCTTATCATATTTGAATCATTATTTTAGAATTTTTCTCCCATTCAACAAAGAAGGAAGAAATTAAGTCATTTATTTCTTCTTTGGAGTTAAATAAATTTTTTCTAAATTCTCTAGCATGCTTAAATCCTTTTGCATAGAAAGATAATTGTTTTTTTATCTGCATATCTAATTGATTCCCATAAAAAAAATTTCTAATTAAATCTATGTGTTTGATAATAATATTTTTTTTGTAAGTTTCTCTTTGCATGTCATTTAAATTTAGATATTGTTGATTAAATATCCATGGATTACCAATAGATCCACGACCAATCATTACTGAATTACATAAAGTTTTTTTCATCATAGATTTTGCTGATGAAAGTGATTTAACATCTCCACTTCCTGTGACTGGAATTCTTACAGAACTGACAATTTCACTAATGATTTCCCATTTAGACATCCCAGTAAATTGCTGTAATCTACTTCTTGGATGGATCGTAATAGCGTCTACTCCTTCTTGTTCCAACATCTTAGAAAATTCCAAAGCATTTAAGTTGTTTTGATCCCATCCACTTCTTATCTTGACTGTAAGAGGTAAAGTTGTGTTTTTTCTAACGTGATTTATCAATTTTGCAGTTTTGTTTATATCTTTCATTAGTGCAACACCTTTACCTTTTTTGGTAATTTTTGGAACGGGACAGCCCATATTAATATCAATAATGTCTGCTCCTATATCTTCAAGAATTTTAGATGCTTCAGCTAAATATTTTTCATCATTACCTAATAATTGCATTGCTATAGGCTTTTCTTCAGGATAATATTCAATAATTTTTTTTGTTTTTTCCGATTTATTATTCACTAATGACACTGCATCAATTTCCTCAGTAGTTACATATCCTGAACCACATTCAATGCAAATTTGTCTAAAAGGAGCGTTAGTAATACTAGCCATTGGAGCCAAACGAATTTTATTTTTTTCTAATAAGTTTTTCATAATAATATTTCATTAAAAGTTAGTTTAAATCTGACAACATATCAGATAAAATATCTTTATTCGCACTATAGCCAACTGATCTATAAACTTCCTCGCCATTTTTATCAAGAATAATATATGTAGGTGTCGCAATGATATTGTAAAACTTTACAGTTTGGGTTACATCTTCTAGGTACCTGTTTGCAACATCTATAGTTACAAAGTTTACTTTTTCCTTGTATTCAGTTTTCAAATCATTCAAAACAACTTCACTCATTTTGCAATAGATACAAGTCTCACTCCAACCTTCAAGAACAGTTGGTTTCCCTGAATTTACTATTTTTTGAACTTCATTAAAATCTGTGATTATTCCTCTAGTCCTATATTGCGTAGTACGCAATTCTCCGAAAGTTTTAAAGTCTCCTTCCAGGTTATAACGTAAATCTTTATATATTTTTTGACCATTTGGTAATTCCCATTCGCTAAAATCATTTTCAAATTTTCTTATTAGTTTTTTTTCAACCTGAGGAATTACTTTTTGTGATTCAGATTCAGGTTTAGATATTAAAATCTCTTCTGTTGATTTAGTGTTTCTGTTAACAGTAATTTCTTCATTTTGATTCAGATTTTGATTGTCACAACATATAAATAAAAAAATCAATAGAATCAATAAAATAAATTTCTTATAAAACATGGTTAAAATTATAATGTTTTTTTACCTTTTAGAAAAATATTTGGAATGAGAGCAATCAAAAGAAATACTATGGATGAGAGATAAATAAATTGCCAAGCTCTAAAATAAACTCCATAAGTTTCTTGATCTAATGAGCCTAGGCCACTTATATCTCCTAAATACCCTGCACTTAATAAAAATATAGCTAATATTGTTGATGCATATGTTTGTCCCAATGTGTTACCTATATTTCTTAAAAAAGCAATTAGAGAAGATACAAAACCGTATTCATTTTTATGTAATGTGCTGTAAGTTTGTGCCATGTTAGGTGAACCCCATAGTCCCATTCCAAGTCCAGTAATCAATAAAAGTATTACAATATAAGAATTTGTAGAATTAAGATTTAATTGGCTAATGAAAAAGTATGAGGTAATCATACTTGATAGCCCTAAAATCACAAACATTTTTCTTCCAAATTTATCAGATAGTCTACCACCTATACTAGCTGCTAATGCCATTCCTAAAGATTGAAACAATAACATCAAACCAACACTAGATTCATTAATATTCATAATTCCGGTTAGAAAAATTGGCATCATTATCATGTTCCCGGATATGGCCAAAAAAGCAAAAAACCTCGTACTCACAGCAATACTAAAAGTAAGATTATTTAACAAATTAAAGTTTATCAAAGGGTTAGAAATTATTTTTTCGTTTATTATAAACAAAATTCCAAAAATTAATCCTAAAAACAAACAATACATAGAAAATGAATTTATGAAATTAGAAATATCAATATTTTTAATTCCAAAAATAATTAAAACTACGAACAAAATTCCTGTAATAGTACCTATGAAATCAAAATTCTCAAATTTAATGTTTTTACTAGGAGAATCATTCTTCAGTAAAAAATAACCTGCAAACAACGCTATAAACATCGGAATAAATAAAGCTAGATATACACTTTGCCAACCAAAGTTTTGTACTAAAAAGCCACCAAATACAGGACCTGCTGTTGCTCCAAGTCCAACTGTTGTACTCATAGCCCCTAAACTTTTGCCTCTTTCGTTTTCTGAAAATAAACTTGCAACAATGGCTCCCCCAACAGCCTGCCCCATGCCTGAACCTATTGCCATTACAACTCTGAAAATTAATAATAAAGTAAAACTAGTTGAAAAGTATCCACCCAATGTTCCTAACATGAAAATTATGATACCAACGATATGAAATTTTTTTTTGCCCACTCTATCGGATATTTTCCCAGCGGGGATCAGTACAGCTGTAATAGTTAACAACTGAATTATCACCAACCAAGAAACTAGTGAAATTGAAATGTTGAAATATTGTGCAATATCTTTTAGTGAAATAATAATTGCACCAGCACTCATTACTTGTACAAAAAGGGCTAATGCTATTGTGGAAAACGCTATCCATTTATAATTCATACACTTGTATATTAGCATAAGAAATTTTCTTAAAAGAAAACTTAATTGAAAAAAAATTTTATCTTAAATAAAAAAATACTAACCAGATTACTACAATTATAACTGTGATAAAAAAGTAAAACTTTATTATTCTAGATACTCCCGCTAAAGGATCCAAAAATTGACTTTTTTTATTGCAATTAGGACATAAATTTGATTTATTATATCTATGAGAATTCAAAGGGAATATATGAAAAATATTACCGATTGATGAGTAATCCTTAAGTTTAAATTCTTTTCCACAATAACTACATAACATATTAATAAAATAACATATATGAGTGAATACTAAATAACCATGTATATAATTTGAACATGAAGTTTGAAGAAGAATCAGAAAAATGTGAAATATGTGGTGTAATCACTTTGAAACTTCATTGTAAAATTATTTGTAATAATTGTGGATTTACTAGAGATTGCTCTGATCCATAAATCTTTAATCTAAAACAGAGAGGAAAGTATGCCAGTTTATTCTATAAGTAGTATTGATGTTAAAGATTGGGAAGCATATCAAAAATATATGAAATTAGTTCCATCTGTAATAAAAAAATTTGGAGGAAAATATCTAGTTCGTGGAGGAGATATTCTATCCGATTCAACTTCTTGGAAACCCAAAAGAGTTGTAATATTAGAATTCCCAACAATTCAGGATATGAATAACTTTAGAGATTCTGAAGATTATAAGCCCGTAGCAGAAATAAGATTGAAAGCTTCAGAAAGTGAAAGTTTCGTAGTTCAAGGAATTAATTAAAAACAAGATGATTAATAAAATTAGTTGGATCATAGGTTTCATTTTTATTAGTATGACCATTACCATTAGCATATTAAATATCCTTAAATAATGGCATAAGGTATCTGTTATTATTATTTCATAAAAAGATTAATCTAGGTGGTGAGATGAAAATAACCAATGTTAAAGTAGAAATGTTTGATTGGCAAAGTGAGTCTTGGAAAACAAACAATTGGACACAATTTGGGAATACTGTTCAACTAGGAGTCGTAACTGTTGAAACTGATGAAGGAGTAAGCGGTAATTCCTTTTTGGGATCTTCAAGGGTAGGTGCGAATCACCATGCTCCAGGACTTATTGAATTTATAAAGCCTATTATTATGGGAAGAAATCCTCAGGACATTGGATCTATTTGGAAAGATTTATGGAAAATGAATAGATCTGTTTCTACCTATGTGATTGGAGCAATTGATATCTGTTTATGGGATATAAATGGAAAAATCACCAATCAACCAATCCATCGTTTATTAGGAACTTGTAAAGAAATTGTTCCTGTATATTCATCTACTGCATATCATGAGACAAAAGAAGAATATGCTGAAGAAGCTTTGATTTTTAAAAACAAAGGATGGACTGCTCATAAGATCCATCCTCATGGGAATCCTCAATATGATATTGAAATATCTAAGGCAGTAAGAGAAGCTGTAGGGGGAGATATGAAATTAATGTTAGATTCTATGTGGTCATATCAATATGAAGATGCAATAAGAGTTGGTAGAGCGATTGAAGATTTAAACTTTTATTGGTATGAGGATCCATTAGTTGAAGAAGACATTTATAGTTATAAAAAATTACATCAAAAACTGGATATTCCAATCATGTCAACAGAGTATGCTCCTGGAAGGTTCTATGGAATGGCGGAATGGATAACAGAATATGCTACAGATTTCCTAAGAGGTGATGTTGCAGTTACAGGAGGCATTACTCCAATGATTAAATTAGCTAATTTAGCAGAAGCATTTAATATGAAATGTGAAATACATCACGGTGGTAATTCATTAAATAACGTAGCAAATTTACATATAACAATGGCTGTTCCTAATTGTGAATTTTTTGAATTTTTCCCATGCACTGGTGCGAATATGTTTGGTTTAATTGAAGATATAAAATTTGATAATGGTTATGTTCAGGCACCAACAAAACCTGGATTAGGATATGAAATAGATTGGGAACTCTTGAAAAAAGGTCATACAGCTACTCTAGAATAAGATTAAATATCTATTTAAATTTCTAAAAGATGAAAATAACCAACGTAAAAGTAGAAATGTTTGAATGGAAAAGCAAACCTTGGAAAACTAATTATAGAAATATATTTGGGCAAACTGTACAACTTGGGGTCGTAACTATTGAAACTGATGAAGGAGTAAGCGGTAATTCCTTTTTAGGATCATCAAAAGTGGGAGCAGATCATCATGTATCTGGACTTATTGAATTTATAAAGCCTATTATTATGGGAAGAAATCCTCAAGACATTGGATCTATTTGGAAAGATTTATGGAAAATGAATAGATCTGTTTCGATCAATGTAATTGCATCGATTGATATTTGTTTATGGGACATTAATGGAAAAATCACCAATCAACCAATCCATCGTTTATTAGGAACTTGTAAAGAGACTGTTCCTGTATATTCATCTACTGCATATCATAAGACAAAAGAAGAATATGCTGAAGAAGCATTGAAATTTAAAGAAATGGGTTGGACTGCTCATAAGATCCATCCCCATGGAAATCCTCAGTATGATATTGAAATATCCAAATCTATAAGAGAAGCTGTTGGTGATGAAATGAAGTTAATGTTAGATTCTATGTGGGCATATCAATACGAAGATGCAATAAGAGTTGGTAGAGCGATTGAAGATTTAAACTTTTATTGGTATGAGGATCCATTGGTTGAAGAAGATATTTATAGTTATAAAAAATTAAATCGAAAACTAGATATTCCAATTATTGCTACTGAATATATCCCTGGAAGGTTCTATGGAATGGCGGAATGGATAACAGAAACGGCTACAGATATTTTAAGAGGTGATGTTGTCGCATGTGGAGGGATTACGCCTTTGATTAAATTAGCTAATTTAGCAGAAGCATTTAATATGAAATGTGAAATACACTCAGGATCAGGTAATTCTTTAGATAACGTTGCTAATCTACACGCAATAATGGCTGTTGCTAATTGTGAGTTTTTTGAATTTTTCCCCTGCACAGGAGAAAATAAATTTGGATTGATAGAGGATATAAAATTTGATAATGGTTATGTTCAGGCACCAACAAAACCAGGATTAGGATATGAAATAGATTGGTACCAATTAAGAAAAAAAACGTTAGGGACTTTAGAGTAAAATAAAATGTTTAATATTATAATTTTAATTATAATTTAGTTAAATTGTTACCAAGAGGAGTAAAAATTGAGAAATAGTTCTGGTTTTTTTGGGAGTATATCTAATACGATTGATTTAATGAAATCTTGTATCAGAGTATTAAAAAAAGATAAAGAATTAATCCTTTTCCCAATCCTCGCCGCTATATTTGTAATACTCTTTGTTTGGATAATTTTCACTTTTGTCGGGTTAGATATGTCTGCATTGACAGCTGAAGATAATCAAGCAGAAGAGATGCCTGTAATACCCCTACTTATCCTTTTATTTGGTGCAAATTTTATTGTAGTATTTTTTAACTCTGCGCTTGTTTCTGCTGCTCTTGATCGATTGAGAGGAGGGGATCCTAACATACGTTCAGGATTGTCACATGCAAGCAAACATATACACCACATTTTTATATGGTCTATTATTGTCACTATTATGGCTTTGATTTTTGCAGCAATAAGAGCAAGTGCTAGAAATAGAGGAGCTGTTGGACAGATTATGACTTCTATATTCGCTAGTTTACTTCAAGCAGGATGGGCAATGATGACATTCTTTGTTGTACCAATTATTGTTTCGGAAAATTTAAGTCCTTTTGCAGCTATAAAAAGATCATCAGGTTTGTTTAAACAAACTTGGGGAAATCAGGTAACTGCAAATTTTGGATTTGGAATTTTTCAAATTTTAGCATTATTAGCTAGTGCGGCACTAGGATGGTTTTTTGGACTAATGAGTGCAAATCTAGGGATGATTGTTGGTGTACTTTGTGCTACGACTTCAATATCTATTATTTACACACTTGAAGGTATATATAAAGCTGCATTATATGAATTTGCGATGGGAGAAAAACCATTAGAATTTGAGCAACAAGATCTTAGAACTGCTTATAGAGTTTCTACCGCAACTGCATGATTTAAAAATTCAGTATCAAATCCTATTCTGCAATAATTTCTTCTCCTGTTTTATTAGAATTGATCCAATCCCAGTCTAGCTCGACTCCAATACCGGGGCCTTCAGGAGCAAATACATCTCCATTTTTGTCAATCGCGTCAAGATCATCATTGTAATCTAAATATACTTTAGATTTTGTAGTTTTCACATTAGGATGAACCAAACCTAATTCATAAAAATTAGTGTTCCTTATTGCAGACATTACATGTCTATGAACAGGTCCAGGTCCATGAAGCTCCATATCAAGTCCAAATCCTTCTGAAGCATTAGCAATTTTAATCGCACCTGTAATACCTCCGTCCTCATGTGCTCCACATCGAACATAATCCGTTGCATCAGCTACAATGAAATCCACATGTTGTTCTAAGAGCCGAATGTGTTCCGTTTGTAGAAGAGGTGTTTTTACCATTTGTCTCAATTTTCTGTGTGCAAATTGAGACACTCCATTATCCTGAAAAGGATCTTCCCACCAAAAAAAATTTGCTTCATCACAAGCTTTACCAAGTTTTAATGCGTCTCCAAAATTCTTTATTTCGCATGCGGGATCAATTAATAAATCCAACTTACCTGCAAATTTTTCACCTAGATTTAGTACATTTTCTACTTCACGTTCTATATTATTTCTCGCCAACCCCCAACCGTGGACCTTAAAAGCCTTATATCCCATTTCGAGACATCTTTGAGCAAAATTTTCAAAATCTTTTGGGGTTGTTAAACCTCCATTTTCATCTCCGTGAAGAGTAGAAGCATAAGCTTTTAATGGTCGTCTTTCTCCTCCAAGAAGCCGATACAATGGTTCATCATAAAATTTTCCAGCTATATCCCAAAGACATATGTCTATAATACCCATTCCAAGCATAGCCCAATGACGGGATCCTCTTTTTAAATCGTTATATATAGGTTCTCTTGCAAGTGCATCTTTTCCTATTAAATATGGTGCTACAATTTTGATTTCTGCTAAAGAAGGACCTCCATCAAAAGCATGTTCTCCTACTATCCCTTTATTAGTATGTATCCTCAGGATTGTACCTGAAGCGTTCTGTTTAGCTCCTGGTTCATATACAGTATTAAAGGTATTGTAGTCTTTACCTAAATCTTCAAGTATATAAGAAAAGTGAATTGCATCTACTTTTGTGATAATTGGTGATTCTTTCATATCTAATCCTTCATTCTAAATCTTATTTTGTGATACTTTATTTTGTTTGACATAATTCTACTATTATTTGTAGAAGTTGTGAATTCAGTATTTTTCTAATTAACTGAATCTAAGATGCGAAAAATCTTTTATATCTATTTCTGATGTTTCGGATGTTATTAGGTCAGATAATATTTTACCCATCCCTGGGCCTAACAAAATTCCTTGTCTTCCTGCTCCAGATCCAATAAAAAGATTGTTATAGATATTCGATTGAGAAATAATAGGTAATTTATCAATAGTTAGAGGTCTAAGACAAGCAGTTTGGTGTATCAATTGAGCATCTTCCAAAAAAGGAAAAATTTCAACAACAGAAGATAATATTTCATTTCTAGCTTCTAAAGTGGGAATTTCATCAAATCCAACATCTTCTTCAGTTGTTCCAGCCCAAATTAATCCATCTTGTTTGGAAGTTACATAATTAGAACCCCAATGAAACCCTAAATTTATCTTCTGATCACTTTTAAGTCTTATAATTTGTCCTTTTAATGGTCTAATAGGAATATTATTACCAAACCACTTTGAGAATTCATTCGACCAAGGACCTGCAGCTATTATGAAATTTTTTGCAAATACTTCTGTTCCATTTGTCAAAACAATGTTTTTAACTTTATTGTTTTTTACAATCAATTCATTTATTTTAGAATTGATAAATTTTGCTCCTTTTTTTTCAGCAGCAGTTAACAATGAAAGAGAAAATTTATAAGGATCTAATCCACTAGATGATTTCGATATTAGGCCATAAATAACGCTGGGGCCCAGTCGAGAATCTATTTTCTCCAAATCTTTTCTATCACACCATTCGTATTCATTAGAGAATTTTGTATATATTCCATACAGCCTATCTTTTTCCATATCATTTATAGCTAAATCAATATTTGGATATATTCTAAAGCCATAATCAATACCTGAAACATCTGGGAGAGCATCAGCCAGCAAAGTATGAAGTTTATATGAATATCTACTTATTTTGTGATAAGAAGAATTAGGATCAAGTCCTATTGTGGGAGTTATTCCACCATAAGCGAATCCTGAAGCATGACTAGCTATAGAATCTTTTTCTATTATCGCTACAGATGCTCCTGAGTTTGATAAATAAAAGGCTGAAGCTGAACCAACCACTCCTCCACCAATAATTATCACATCGTAATTTGTTTTCATGATAAATTCGTTAGTGTGATAAAAAATTATACATCATAACAAGTAAGAATAAGATTTTTTATCTAGAAATTAAATGTTTTTTTATTGCGATTTATAAAATAAACTAATGACAACATAACTGGAACTTCCACCAATACACCTACTACTGTTGCCAAAGCTGCTCCAGAATTGATACCAAATATTCCAATAGCTACTGCGACAGCTAATTCAAAAAAATTAGAGGTCCCTATTAAACATGCAGGAGCAGCTATCTTATTTGGTAATTTTAAAATATAAGAAGCAAAATAAGTGATAAAAAATATTCCATATGTTTGTATTAGTAGTGGGATAGATATTAGAACAATTATCAAAGGTTTTGCAATAATTATTTCTCCTTGAAACCCAAATAGAATAATCACAGTAAACAGTAACCCTATAATGGTTAAGGGCTTCATGCGAGCATTAAACATATTTATTTTTTCCAATTTATTTTTGAAAATTAATTGTCTAGTTATATAACCCATTAGCAAAGGAATAATTACATATAAAAAAATAGACAATATTAATGTCCCCCAAGGAACGAATATATTAGTTATTCCCAATAATAAAGCTGCCAAAGGGGCAAATGCAAAAATCATAATTAAATCATTAATAGACACTTGTAATAAGGTATAATTTGGATCGCCATCTGTTAGATTGCTCCATACAAAAACCATGGCTGTGCATGGGGCAACACCAAGTAGTATCATACCTGCAATATATTGAGATGCTTCAATATCTGTAACAAAATTTGAAAATATAATTTCAAAAAAAATGATCCCTAATCCAGCCATTGAAAAAGGCTTTATTAACCAATTGACAATAAGTGTCAACACTAGCCCTTTAGGTTGTCTAGTTATTTGTTTTAGTGAAGAAAAATCTACATTGACCATCATTGGAAAAATCATAACCCAAATAAAAAAAGCTATTAAGAAATTAACGCTCGAGTATTCAAATTTAGAAATTTCTATAAAAATATTTGGGAATATGTTTCCACCTATTGTTCCTATAATGATTGACAACAATACCCAAATTGATAAATATTTTTCAAATCTTCCCAAACTATCCTTCTTTAATATATTTTACTGATTAAAATTTTACAGAAATAAAAGTACAATTCGATAAATGAAAGTTAAAACTCCGTAATAATTATATGCTAAGTATTATAAGTTCTTTTATACCTCACAATGATAAGAATTACGTGAGTTTTTGGGCTTCAAGTTTTTTTATATATACAATCAGATTCTTGGACTTTGCAATAATTGCTTGGTTATTAACGAATGTTATTGAAAATCCTGCAAGTGTGGGATTATTAATTTTTTTCAAATTTATTCCTATGCTTTTTGTTGGACTGTTTACAGGATGGTTAGCAGACAAATATTTAAGATCAAGAATAATAAAAATCTCAATTATTCTAACATCAATTTATCTATTAGTTTGGTACTTATATTTGTCATATTTTTCACCTACAGAAAATATAATTTTACTTTTGGTATTTGTATCTGGGGTTATAATTTCTATAGATAGGGCTTCTAGGACATCTTATTTGTCTAATATAGTCAATAAAAAATATCTGAGAAACGTTCTAGCTTTAGATGTTTTTGCAACAAATTTATCTTGGTTTATAGGGCCAAATATTGCTTCACTTTTATTTGAATATCTTTCATACGCTAATATTTATATGTTATTAGCAATAATAAATATATTTAATTTACTTCTATTATTAAAAATTCCTAAATTAGACTTGAAAAAAACCGTACATTTATCTGGAATTACTGAAGGAATTAAATTCGCTTCCAAAAATAAGATTATTTTAGGTACATTATTAATTTTAGGAATTGGAAATTTTACGGCATTTACTTTCGAATCCATGACACCTTATTTTGCAAAATTTATTTTCAATGCATCTCCTAAACAATTTAATTTTATGTTATCTTTACAAGGATTAGGGGCATTGGTTGGATCTTTAATACTTCTACCTTTAGTAGGCAGAATGAATTACCCAGGAATAGTTTTTGTTGTGGGAACTATAATGCTATTGTTAGGATCTATAATATTCACAACAGTAGATATTTTTTTATTGGCATGTTTTGTTCTGTTTGCTTTAGGGGTAATAATGCCATTATTTACGAACATGCATACGATGATTCTTATGTCACAAACTCCAAATCAACTAAGAGGGAGAGTTCAGGGATTTCAACAATTAGGAATAAGTATGTTCCCGATTGGTAGTTTAACTCTAGCATTTATTGGGAACAAAATAGGAATAATAGATTCAATGAAAGTATTTTCAATAACTGGTCTTATACTTGTTTTTTTTGTTTGGATAATATTTAGGTCATTGAATAATAGGATCAAACCATAGTATTCTTAAATGATACCCATACTGAGAGAAGATTCCATTGAAAAAAAAATATTTGATCATTCCTATAATAGCCATATTGCTGTTTTCTTGTACTAGCGAAACAAATGACAATAAATCAAATCCAGAAATTAGAAACCAACTAACATACGAAGTCTTATCAGAAAGAAATTTATCTAGCAATAATATATCTAAGTCAAATGTTTTTACAATACGTGGAATAGGATCTGTAAAACAAAAAGCAGATTTTGCTATAGTACACTTAGGAGTTGAAAGCAGAGAAACAAATATCAAGTCTGCTTTAGAAAATGTAAATTTAAACGTAAAAAAAATAATTGAAATAGCAGATAATTTAGGTGTTCAACAAAATAATATTATTACTGATAAATTTTCTATAAGACCAGTTGAAAGATGGATAGAAAAGAAAGATGAATATGGTGGCACTTACAATAGTCCTGAAATCATAGCCTACGAAGTTTCAAACCAAATTAGGATTACTATAGAGGGAGAAGACAAAGAAACTATTATTCCGGACTTAATAGATAAATCTGCTATAGAAACTCAAGATTTTTTCAGATTGTTCAATGTTGAATTTATGGTAAAAGATCTAGAAGATTCTTTAAATCTCGCAAGAAATAAAGCTGTTGAAGATGCACTAAACAGAAGTGAACTTTTTGAAAAAAGCTTAGGAATCGAACTAGGAAAATTAGTTTTTTTTGAAGAGATACATAGTTCGAACTATTTAGAAAATAACAAGAATATTGGAATGATGAGGATGGCAGCTGAACCATTCCCTTCTTCTAGTGTTTTTGCAGGTGAAAATGAAATAATTAGTGAAATAAATTTAGGGTTCGAAATAAAATAGATGTTTATTTAAAGTTCAAAGTCATCCTATAAAACTCTTTTTCAAAATTATTTTCAATTTTATGAGTAATTTTTATATCTTGAAAAAAATTTAATTCAGAAAAAATTTCATATTTATTTTTATCATCTAATAACACGTCAACATAAATTTTCAAGGGATTTTTTTCTAATATAGATTCAATTGTTTTCTCAAGCAAATTATGAAAGTCATTTTTATAAAAATGATTATAAAAACCATCTATTCTATATATTTTTGGCTTTTCCTCTTGATAAGTAGTGATGCCATAAATTTGATTATTGACATTATGCATACAATACCAATTTCCATTTTTCTTTAATAATGAATCAAATTTCTCATAAAGGCTTAAACAATATGATCTTTCTAGTTCACCCAAAATTCCAACATTTATGTCACTGTATATAAACTTTTTGTTTGATAAAACGAAGGGAATAAGAGGTAACCTAAAATAAGGACTCCCTTCAGAGATATTAAGTTTTTCTGAAGATATATAATTTTCTTCCACAAAATTTTCAAAACTTATATTATTGACAGAATTAAACATAACTAAAGAATTAGTGATTTTTTTCCATCCTAATCTTTCATAAATTTTTGCAGCTATAGGATTAGTAGTCCCCAGAAAATTGCCCTGTGCATTAGATTTAGAAAAAAAATCATCTCTCGCTAATTTACATAGGTTTGATGCATAGTTTCTTCCTCGAGAATCTATTCTAGTACAGACTTCACCTAATCCAGAAATTGTGGGGTTATCTTTTGGGAAAATCAAAATAACTGACGATAAAAAATCAGAATCTTTTTCAATAGAATAAAGATTGATTTGATTTATGGTTTTTTCAGATCCACCAAGTAGTATTTTATCAACATCTACATTATCTTCATTATCAAATCCGTTATTAAACCATAGGTCGTACAAACCATTAATCTTTTCATCTGCAATTGGTATAATATAATTTTTTTTCATTTATTGATAAAATTGTAAATATAATAATATATATTTTTATACTAAAATAAATCTTCTATAATGAACAAAAAAGATAATTTGGTCTGGATGGATTTAGAGTTTACAGGTCTATCAGATGATCAAGTGATAATTGAAACTGCGTGTATAATTACTGACAAAAATCTAGATATTTTGGAAGAAGGTCCTAATTTAATAATTCATAGATCTCAAAAAGAATTAGATAGAATAGAAGCTTGGCCATTAAAAGTTCACACTGAATCTGGTTTATTAGAAAAGGTCAAAAAATCTAAAATAAAAATTTCTGAAGCCGAAAAAATAAATATAGATTTTATTTCAAAGTGGGTAGAAAAAAAGGAAGGATTATTGTGTGGGAATTCTATTCATATTGATAGGAAATACATAAGAAAAGAAATGCCTGTTCTAGATGATTATCTACATTATAGAATGATAGATGTATCGTCTTTCAAAGAAGTTATTAAAAGATGGTTTAAACCCATAAAAAATGAACCTCAAAAACAAAATACCCATTTAGCTTTGGATGATATCAAGGAAAGCATTGAAGAGCTAAGGTGGTATAAAGAAAACTATTTTAAATTATGAACAAAATAGATCAAAAGGAATATAAGCTACGAAGACAAAATCTATTTAATCATATGGATGAAAATTCCTTGCTTATTGTAAGTGGAGCAACTGAAAAAGTACGAAATAATGATGTACATTATGAATTTCGACAAGATTCTAATTTTTGGTATTTAACTGGTTTGGAAGAACCAGATGCAATAATGATAATGCTTAAAAAAGACTCCACAAAATATATTCTATTTCTACAACAAAAAAAAGTTGAAGAAGAGGTTTGGAATGGTTACAAAATAGGAACTGAAAAAGCTAAATCATATTTTTTAGCAGATGAATCTTATGAAAACAATCAGCTGGATAAACTTTCAGAATTAATTTTATCTTGTGAAAAAATTTACTACAATTTAGGTTCTTCAAAGAAAATTGATGAAATAATTTTTGAAGGAATAGGAAATTTAAGAAAAACAAAATCTAGGACAGGAATATCTAATCCATTAATTATGGATCCTACTATTTTAATTGATTCCATGAGATTAATAAAAAGTAAAAATGAAATCAGTATGATTAGAAAAGCTATAGATATAACTTCAAATGGATTTAGTGAAGCCATTAAGTATACTACTTCAGGAAAGTATGAATTTGAAATTCAAGTAATGTTGGAAAAAGAATTTAGATTATCTGGTGCAAAACGCAATGGTTATCCTTCAATAATAGCATCTGGAAAGAATTCATGTATTCTTCACTACATCAGTAACAATGCAAAATTGAAAAAAGATTCATTATTATTAATTGATGCTGGTTCAGAGTGGGATTATTATTCTGCAGATGTTACAAGAACATGGCCAGTTAATGGAAAGTTCTCAAGTGAAGAAAAAGATATTTATCAAATAGTTCTTGAAGCAAATATAAATGCCATTGAAGAATGTAAGATCGGTAATTCTATAAATGATCCTCACATGAAGGCATTAAATACTATGATTGATGGGCTTATACATCTAAATATTCTTTCAGAATCTGTAGAAGAAATAATTGAAAAAAAATTATATGCTCCGTTTTATATGCATTCTACTTCTCATTGGCTTGGATTGGATGTACATGATGCTGGAAAATATAAGGATACAGATAATAACTTTACACAGTTTGAGGAAGGTATGATATTGACAATTGAACCAGGTTTGTACTTTGGAGATATGGCTCAAAATATAACTGAAAAATATAAAAATATTGGGATCCGAATTGAAGACGATATTTTAGTAACTGAATCAGGACCAAAGAACATGACTAAAAAGATACCTAAAGCAATTAATGACTTAGAAACACTGATTGGGGCTTAACAAAATCATTTTTGTAAAAATCAATCATCTATCCTGAACTGAACCATCAAATCCAATTGGAGTATCCAATATTTTTGGAGTCTCGCCTTGAGTTAAAGTTTTTTCATTAAGTGTAATCCCCAAGCCAGGGCCTTCTGGAACAATCAAGTATCCATTATCAAGTGTTATTGGATTTTCAATAAGATCACTTTTTGGAGGTTCATCCTCTCCTGTATATTCCTGCAAAGCAAAATTTGGAATAGATGCATCAAGTTGTACACAAGCAGCTGTAGATACAGGAGAAAGAGGATTGTGAGGAATTACTTTAACATGATGAGATTCTGCCATTGCAGATATTTTCTTGCATCCACTAATTCCTGCAGCCAAGCATAAGTCCGGTCTAATATAACTTGTGGCTTTTGCTTCTAGTAATTGTTGGAATTCATATATGCTTGTAAATCTCTCCCCTGTAGCAATTGGTATATTACAATTTTTTTGAATATCAGCCATCAAATTTGGAGAATCTGGAAGCATTGGGTCTTCGTAAAAAAAAGGAGAAAACTGTTCTAATTGTTTGCCTAAACTAATGCCTTCAGCAGGACTCATTTGTCTATGAATTTCTACACAAACATCTACTGAATCTCCTACAGCTTCTCTCAATGCTCCAACATTATTAACTGATTCTGAAGCCCATTCTGTAAAGGATTTATGCATAAAAAAATCATCACTATAAGGTGAAAATCTAACAGCAGTAAATCCTTTTTTTACAGCTGATAAAGCATCTTCAACTAAAGCATCAGTTGTTCCGTGTTTTGATTTTGAATTGGAATTATACATACCAACATGCATATAGCACCTAACTTTATCTCTTGTTTTACCAGATAAAAGTTCATATATAGGAACTCCAAATCTTTTACCTTTTATGTCCCAAAGTGCAATATCAATAGCAGAAAGAGCACCTTGGACAACAGAACCCATAAAATGACTAGATCTATATAACCATTGATAATGATGTTCAATAAGAGAAGGATCCTTACCTATAAGATATGGTTCCATAGTTTCAATCATTGTTTTTGTTGGCCTTTGCCAGCCATGCACTCCACCTTCTCCAATGCCTATGGTTCCATCTTCACAATAAATTTTAATTAATAACCATCTATTCCATAATATTGTTTCTATCTTTTCAATTTTGGTTTTTTTCATTTAAAACTCCTTATTTTAATCTTTTATATGATAAATAAATTGCTATTCCAAGTCCAACTACTGGTACAGGACCATAAAAAAATTGCTGCCACCATAATAAATATTGAGGATAAATCACTTTAAAAAACATATATATACAAATCCACAAAAATAGTGTCGATAACGCGGAAATAACTGGAAAAAATTTATTTATTTTTTTATAACTTACTCTTTTTACAACTTCTCCCACAGAAGCTCCAGAAGCAACTAAAAAAATTAATGTTAAAATTTTAAAAAATGTTTCACTTATCTCTTGATATTTACCTAAAAATTCATTGTTCAGGGCCATAATTAAAGCTAAAGTATACAAAAAAGCTAGCAATAAGGAAAAAGGTAGACTTACACAAAATATTTTAAAATAATCAAAAACATTTACTACTAATATATGTGGTGTACCTATTAAACCACATTCTTTACATTTTATACCTACGAGTGAATCTATTGTGCATTTACTACAAACTGGCTTATTGCACCTTGAACAAGACAGCCCTGTAGGAATTTCTTTATGATAAAAACAATTCTTTTCCATTAGTTATTTTCTCTATCAAATAATATTCTGTTGATTATTATTTTGTAATTAACTTTATTATAGTTTGTTATTCCTAAACTACGTCTTATAAGTATTAAAAAACATAATAACAATAGTATTAAACCATAAGTCTTATAATCATCCCCCAAGAAATTCATATTTACAATAAAAGTCAAACTTAAGAAACTTAAAATCCATGGTAAGGCACTATCTCTAAATCTATTAATAATCCATAGTAAGATAAATAACATTAAAAGATATACAAATAACATATAAGACATACCTAAAATAATCCCAAGAGCTACGGTTATTCCTTTCCCACCTCTTAAACCTATAAAAATAGACCAATTGTGACCAATCAACAAAAATATTAAAATAAACAATAATTTTGAATCGAAGAGTTGAATGAATAAAGTCGGCATAAAACCTTTAATAATAACATCAATAAAAAGAATTAAAAGTATGTGTTTTTTTGATATTAAATTATAAATATTAGATAGCCCAGAATGATGTGAATCTTTATCTAAAATATTGATTTTGAAAAATTTTTTACCAAGAAAATATGAAGTTGGGAAACTGCCTAATATATAAAAAAACAATGAGCATATAATAGCTATCAATATTTCATCTAGCATTTTATTTTTTTATATTTGCATATTTTTTTATATCAATAAATTCTTTATGTTTAATTCCATAATCGTTACTTATATGAATCCCCTTATGAAAACCGTGGAAATCACTACCTCCAGATAATAATAAATTATATTTGGAACATAGTTTAATTATTATTTCTTGTCTGTTCAATCCATATCTTGGTGAACAAACTTCAATCCCTGCTAATCCCATTTCAATAAATTCTCTAAGATTTTTTTCAAAATTCATATCTTTAATATTAGGATGAGCCCAAATAGGTATTCCACCACATTTTTTTATAGTTGTTATAGCCTGAGAAACCTTCATACGAGGCTCTCTTATATTAGTTAATATTTTATTGGACAAATATTTATCAAAAGCTTCGTTTACACTATCAGCATACTTTTTATTTATTAAATCTAATGCCACATGAGGTCTTCCTATAGAACCTTTAGCCAAACTTAAAATATCTTTAAAAGAAATATTTATGTTTTCTCTATTTAGAAATATGACAATTTTTTTTATTGACTCAATTCTTTTTTTTTGCATATCATCAATAGTTTCATTTAAATAATTAGAATCATAATCTATAAATAAACCAATTATATGAAAATCTTGCCCATATTCTAAACAAGAAAATTCTATTCCTGGAATTATTTCTAAATCATAGCCATTTCTTTGGGAAATGTTTTTTGCTTCCATTGATCCTTTAATATTGTCATGATCAGTTATAGCTATACTCTCTAGGGATGTATTTATGACTTCATCCAAAATTTCTTTAGGTGATAAAATTCCATCAGAAAAGCATGAGTGAATATGTAAATCAGCATACATCAAATATATATTTCTTGATCAATTCGATATGTTTTTGAAGCCGTTGTAGCAGTTTTATCATATTCAATTGCAACGGAATTAAAAATCATGTTCCCTTCTTCTACTGGCTTCATTCTTCTTCTATCACCATTGAAAAATCTTGCAATTGAAGCATCTTTATCCATGCCTAAAATACTATCCTTAGCTCCAACCATTCCTAGATCTGAAACAAATGCTGTACCATTAGGTAAAATCTTATTATCTAAAGTAGCCACATGAGTGTGAGTTCCCACCAATGCTGTTATTCGACCATCTAAATGCCAAGCTAAAGCGGCTTTTTCTGAGGTCGCTTCTGCATGAAAATCCAAAAAAATAGGAATTGATGGGATTTGTGAAAGAATTGATTCAATTTGATTAAATGGAGAATCAATCTTACCCATCCAAACTGATCCAATTAAATTAATCACTGCTATATTTTCATCAACATATAGGCCTGTCCCAGGTTTTTCTTTCGGATAATTCATCGGTCTTAATATCTTTGAATTAAATTTTTCTAAATCCTCAAAAATGTCAGCTTTATCCCAAATATGATTCCCTGATGTTATGACATTAACTCCAGAGTTAAATATTTCTCTTGATGTTTTCTTTGTTAACCCAAATCCACCGGCTGAATTTTCTCCTTGTGCTATAACATAATCTATTTTATGTTCTGAAATTATTTTGGGCAATAAGATTTTTAAAGTATTCCTTCCACCTTTACCAACTATATCTCCTATCATCAAAACTTTCAATTTAGCACCTAATTAAAGTCTCCTGTTGTTTGGATAGCTCTAGTTTCACGTATGACAATAACTTTTATTTGACCAGGAAAATTAAGTTCCTGTTTAATTTCGCTAGATATATCTCTTGCTAAAGTGGATGCTTTAGCATCATCTATTTCTTCAGGATTTACCATTACTCTAACTTCTCTACCTGCTTGGATCGCAAAACATCTTTCTACTCCTTCAAATCTTAAAGCAATATCCTCTAATGAAGTTAATCTTTCTATATATCTCTCCAATGAATCATTTCTTGCACCTGGCCTGGCTGCACTAATCGCATCTGCAGCAGCAACAACATAACTTTCAGGAGAAGTCATATCTCTATCATGGTGTTCTTTAATAGCTGTAACAATTTTATCATCCAAACTATTTCTTCTAGCTATATCAGCTCCTATTTCTGCATGTGAACCTTCTATCTCATGTGATAATGCTTTCCCCAAATCATGTAAAAATCCTGCGGTCTTACAAACTTCTACATCCAATCCTATTTGTCCTCCTAGTATTCCAGCAAATCTACCTACCTCAATTGAATGCTGTAAAACATTTTCTCCATAAGAGTATCTGAATTTTAAACGTCCCATCAGGTCAACTATTTCTTTACTTAACCCTTTAACATTTATGTCAAATATAGCCTTTTGTCCTGCCTTATTAATTTCAATCATCACTTCATTTTTTGCCTTTTCAACAAGTTCCTCTATTCTTGCTGGATGAATCCTTCCATCCTTAATGAGAGAATTGATTGCTACAATAGCTACTTGTTTTCGTATTGGATCAAAACATGATACAGAAATTGATTCTGGTTCTTCATCAACAATTAGGTCTACTCCTGTAGAGTTTTCAATAGCTCTAATATTCCTTCCTTCCCTTCCTATAATTCTTCCTTTCATTTCTTCATTAGGTAAGTTTATAGAAGATACAGAAGAATCTCTAACAACTTCTGAAGCATATCTTTGCATGGAAGAAGCTAAAATCTCTTTGGCTTTATCATCTGCTTCAGAATACATTTGACTTTCAGCGTCTTTATATACTTTCGCTAAATCAAATTCAATTTTCTTATTGGTCTTATCTATCAGTAATTCTTTAGCCTCAGCGGCAGAAAATTTAGATAACTCTTCTAAAATAGAAACTTGTTCTGACTCAAGAGCTTGAACTGTTTTTCTTTCTGATTCTAGATCTTGGTCTTTTTTATTAACTTCATTAAATTTTTTTTGAAGTTCATTATTTTGTTTCTTTAAATTTTCCTCTCGAGCCTCTAAGCTACTTTCTAGTTTTTGAATTCCTATTCGATCATTATTTATTTCAGATTGAGCTTGACTTTTAATCTGTAAAGCGTTTTCTTTAGCTTCTACCAAAATTTCTCTATTTCGAGCTTCTGCTCTTCTTAATTGCCCTTCAGCTGCATCTTGTGCCCTTCTAAGTTCTCCTCTAACAATAAGCATTCTGGATAGAAATCCAAAAATTCCAAAAATAAATCCTGAAATCACTATACTGATGATAACCATTAAGATCATACTCATAATGACCTCCGGTTACTTTATTTAATTTTCTATTCTGTTTTAAAAATTTTTATTTAATATTCTGTTTAAACATTATAACTTAAGAAAGTTAAGAAAGATAAATAATTTATTTAAAAACTCACCATACACTATAACCACCATCAACAGGAATAGAAATACCAGTTACGAAATCAGATAAATTACTGGATAAAAATATTGCTGTCCCAGCTAGATCTTTTGGTATGCCCCACCTATCTGCTGGGGTCCTTTCAACTATCATTGCATATCTTTCTGGAAATTTATCTTTAAAATCGTTTGTCATTTCTGTAACAATCCATCCAGGTAAAATAGAATTGACCTGAACGTTATATTTAGCCCAAGCCACTGCACAACTTTTGGTGTATTGTACAACGCCTCCTTTACTGGCTGCATAAGCAGCAGCATATGCAGTTCCAAAAATTGACATCATAGAACCAATGTTTATAATTTTTCCTGATTTATTTTTTTTCATTATAGGAAATACTTTTGAAGTGATATCATGTATAGAGTTTAAATTAGTATCCATGACTTCTTTCCAATCTATTTTTGAAAGTAAATGTGGTTCTTCGCTTCGTCTGTTAATTCCTGCGTTATTAACCAAAATATCTATTCTTCCAAATTTTTCTAATACATAATTAACACATTCATTAATAGAAGTTTGATTATTAACATTTAGTTTTACAGAATCATTTTTTTTATTGATTTTTCTTAGTTCTTCTAGAGCTGAATCATTTTTGTCCTTATTTCTTCCAGCGATTATAACAGTAGCTCCATTTTTTGATAGTCCTTCTGAAATCCCAAGACCTATGCCTCCATTCCCGCCAGTTATTAATGCAATTTTTTTATCTAAAAGAAATTCCTTCAAATTTATGCTCCTTATTCAATTTGTTATTTATATAATAAAAAAAATCAGTTATAAAAAATACTAAAAAATATGTCAAAAAAAGATAAAGGGATATTAGAAGGTTTAAAAGTTGTAGATTGTAGTCAAATCTTAGCTGGCCCTTTTTGTTCAATGAATCTTGCCGATATGGGAGCAAAAGTTATTAAGGTTGAAAAGCCTAATGGTGGAGATGATACAAGAAGTTGGGGGCCTCCATTTAAAAATAATCAATCTATAGGTTTCATGAATTTAAATAGAAACAAAGAATCTATTGTTATTAACTTTAAGGATCCTCAAGGTATTCAAATAATGAAAAAATTAGTAAATAAAGCTGACGTGTTAATTGAAAATTATCGAACGGGTACAATGGAAAGGCTAGGCTTAGGATATGAAGACTTAAAAAAAGTTAATAAAAACCTAATCTATTGCTCTATTTCTGGATTTGGTAGAAGTGGTCCATATGCAGAAAGAGCTGGTTTTGACTTGGTAGCTCAAGGTATGAGTGGATTAATGAGTATAACAGGACACCCGGATACTGCTCCTGCCAAGGTGGGAGTCCCAATAGCTGATTTAAACACTGGTATGTATGCTTTATCATCTATTCTTGCTGCTTATGTAAATCGTCTCAAAAATAATGAAGGTCAGCATATAGAAGTATCTTTATTGGAATCTGCAATAGCATATACTGTTTGGGAATCAACAGGTTTCTTTGAAACTGGAGAAACTCCTATTCCATTAGGATCTTCTCATAGAATATCTGCCCCATACCAAGCGCTAAAAACTTCAGATGGATTTCTAAATGTTGCTGCTCCAAATCAAAGCAATTGGGAAAGACTTTGTAATGCTATGGATAGGCAAGATTTACTAAATAATAAAAAATATATTGATAATCCTTCCAGGTTATTAAACAGACATGAACTTGAAAAGGAACTGGAAAAAACTCTATCAAAAAAAACAAGATCCGAATGGATTGATATTTTAGATAAAAATGGAGTTCCAAGTGGTCCTATATACGATATGAAAGAAGTATGGAATGACCCTCAAGTTAAATTCAGAAATATGAGAGTTAAATTGAAGCATGAAAAAGTTGGAGAAACAGATAATATAGGAGTTATTGCTAAATTTTCTGAAAAACCTAGTTCATTACGAACCCCATCACCTCTTTTAGGAGAACACTCAAAAAAAATTTTGTTAGAACATGGATACTCTAAAACAGAAATAAATCAATTTATAAAAAATAAGGTTATTAGTTAATTATTCTTCTTCTTTCGGATATTTCTTCCTCTCAACCAAGATAAAAAAAAGAGAATTATTATAGTTGCAATAAATACAATTATAATAATTATTTCGTCCCAACTTCCCATTGCTCCATGTAAAAAAAACATTTAATTCTGCATTCTTTCTAATTCATCAATAAAAATATTGATTTCCAAATTTAGTAATCTTCTAAAATCGTCACTTAAAAATGAGATTCTATTTCTATTAACAATTACATCCAAAAAATGTTCATTTATTTTGAATATTGACGGATCTCCATTATTTATCCATAAAGTTCCTTTTAATTCTTTTGGATATCTATTGTCTTTAGCTCTACCCATAAGAAACACAATAAACGTATCATCTTTGTTAAACATAAATTCTGAATTGGTTGCAAAGTTAATTAAACTTAAATAATTATTTTTTTTCATAGTTAGAAAAATTTCATCACCTTCGTCTGATGTTCCTTTAAAACTTTTCAAAACTACAAATTTGAAACTCGTAAAATCTTCTTCATCGATTTTATAATCTACATTATGTCCTATATATTTTATTTCTATAATCCTATCTGAAGAATTATTTAGATCTGTAACAGTTTTATAAATCAAATTTTGAGATTCTCTTGATGGAGGTATACTACACTGGAATATAAAAATTATCATAAAGAATACTATGGTTTTTTTAAACATATTGATAAAAAAAAAAATTATAATAATATTTTACACATATACAAAAAAACAAAGAGGATTATTTTGGCAAATCGTATTAATAGAGCAATAGAATTACTTGATCAAGATCAAGCTATATATTACATAGGGGTGCATAGTTTCTCTAGATCCTTTCTTACCTATGAACAAGGGAAAAAAGATGCCAAAATATGGGCTGATTATATAAATATTGGAATGGAGCACGGATCATTCGATATGGGCGGATTAGAATCTTATATGGATGGATTAGTTGACGGAGGTCCAACTAATTCAGGTCATACTACTCCTGCAGTAATTGTAGAATTACCCGTTCAAGGAGAAACTGAGGAAATAATACGATATAACGCTTGGCAAATAAGACAAATTTTAGCTAGGGGAGTTCATGGAATATTATTATGTGAAGCTACAACTGCAGAAGCAGTAAAAGCTTTTGTAGAATCATGTAGGTACAAAATCAATGACATAGGAGTCGGTTACGGTCTGAAGGATGGAACTAGGGGAGTAGGATCTGAATTCCAAGCTAGATTAAAATGGGGTCTAGATAACGATGATGATTATAGAGAAAAGGCGGACCCTTGGCCACTAAATCCAGAGGGAGAATTATTATTGGGATTAAAAATTGAGACTATGGAGGGTTTAAATAACTGCGAACAAATTCTAAGTACACCAGGAATTGGTTTTGCCGAAATGGGACCAGGGGATATGTCTATGTCTATGAAGATCAAAAGAACTCCTGGAGAACCTATAGATCCACGATTAATTGAGGCTTCAAAAAGGGTTAAAGCAGCTTGTGATAAAAACGGAGTGAAATTTTTAGAAAATGGGTCAGAAAAAAATATAAAAGAAGTGATTGATTCAGGAGCAAGAGTTATAGCTGGTCAAAATCCTAAAGTTGCGGAAATAGGAAGAGCCTACTCAAAAAGAACAATGAAAATATAATCGCTTATCTTAAATCGCAATCAATTCCCATTTCATTACAATGATTCTCAAACCACTCAATTACTTCTTTGTGATAAGGGATTCCTTCTTCTGATCTTTTGATATATTCTTCGTTCTCCAAATAGCCAGCATATACTACTCTTTCAAATCCAGTTGCAGGTTTTGATTCTACAATCCTTGATAACAGATCGTCCATATCTTGTTTAAATTTTTTTACATCAGTAAAAGCATCAATCGAATATGCTAGAAAAAAATCTGAACCTTGATGATTAGTTATTATTCCAGGACCTGCACCTGAAATTATATTTGACATAATTTCTGCAACCATCCCTAATCCGAAACCCTTGTGGGAACCATTTTCTCTTGTTCCTCCAAATGGTAAAAGGAAATATTCTCCTTGTTTAGGAGTATTTACTTCTTCTAATATTGGAGTTCCATCATTTTTAGCTATCCAACCTGGTAGTAACTTAGCTCCTGTTCTACGAGTTAATTCTATTTTATTACCTGCAACTTGAGTAGTTGCAATGTCAAATAAGAAAGGTGGCATTTTATCTGCTGGAGCTGCCCAAGCAACAGGATTAGTTCCCAAAATTGGTTCTGACCCCCAAGTAGGAAGAGTTTGTTGACCAGGACTGCCTGTAAAAGCATGCCCTATCATATCTTTTTCTGTTGCCTGCAAAGGATAATAACCACACCCTGCTAAATGCCCGGTATTTCTCACAGAAACTGCTCCCATACCAAATTTTTCGGCTTTTTCTATCGCTAAGTCCATAGCCATAGGTCCAATTTCTGCACCCAATGCTCCATCTCCATCTAGGGAAACAGTTGTAGGTGATTCTCTTAATGTCTTGATTGTTGGTTTTGAATTATAGTTTCCTTTGGCATATTGTTCTACATATCGTCTTAATCCATTTGATACTCCATGACTTTCAACACCTCTCATATCATTACCTATTAATACTGCAGTAGAATTTGCAGCACCTTCTTTCGATACTCCTGAAGCCTCAAATATCTTTTGTGTAACTTCTGTTATTTTATGTTCAGAGACATAAATTTTATCTTTATCAGGGACTTTAAATCTATCCAACATTATCTTAACTCACAATCTATCCCTATTTCGTTACAGTGGCCTTCAAACCACTCAATTACTTCTTTGTGATAAGGGATTCCTTCTTTTGATCTTTTAATATATTCTTCATTCTCCAAATAGCCAGCATATACTACTCTTTCATATCCTGTAGCTGGTTTAGATTCTACAATTCTTCTTAATAAAGAATCCATATCTTCCTTGAATTTATTTACATCAGTAAAAGCATCAATGGAATATGCAGCAAAAAAATCCGACCCTTCATGTTTTAATATTGGTGCAGGTCCCATTCCAGAAAGTTCATTTGTCATGATTTCTACCACCATGCCTAATCCAAAACCTTTGTGGGAACCATTTTCTCTTGTTCCTCCAAATGGTAATAAATGATAATTTGATTCACCGTGTCTCCCTGTTCTTTCAGGAGCATCCACTTCTTCAAGAATAGGATCTCCATTGTTATCAGTAATCCAACCTGGTAACAATTTAGCACCTGTTCTTCTGGCAAGACTTATTTTATTTGCAGCAATTTGAGTGGTAGCAACGTCAAATAAAAATGGTGGCATTTCTTTAGCAGGTACAGCCCATGCGATGGGATTCGTACCCAAAATTGGTTCTGCTCCCCAAGTTGGAACTGTTAGTCCAGCTCCTCCAGAAGTCATTGCCTGACCTATCATATCCTTTTCTACTGCCTGCAGTGGATAATAGCCACACCCTGCTAAATGCCCTGTATTGCTAACAGTAACTGCCCCCATCCCATATTTTTCAGCTTTTTCTATCGCTAAGTCCATAGCCATAGGTCCAATTTCTGCACCCAAACCGTCATCTCCATCTATGGTAGCAGTAGTGGCAGATTCTTTTATTATTTTTATGTTTGGTTTGGCATTATAATTTCCTGAAGCATAATTCTCTACATATAACCTTAATCCATTAGAAACACCGTGTGTTTCTACACCTCTTAGATCATTGCCTATAAGTACAGCTGTAGAATTTTTTGCACCTTCTTCCGATACTCCAGATGCTTTTAGTATATTCTCAGTAACTGCTGTAATCCTCTCAACAGGTACATAAATTTTGTCTCGTTCTGGTACTTTAAATCTATCTAACATTTTTCTCTCCTTATTTTCTATATATTGTTCTAAATCCTAGATTCCCCGTAGAAGAATCAGGTGTGTTTTGTGATCTTGCTGCAACTCTATATCGATTACAGTAAGAATCATGACATAAATAAGATCCACCTTTCATAACTTTTGTGTCCCCAATATCTGGTCCTTTTGGATTAATCCTTGTAGCATCTCTTTTTATTTGATGAAATGAGGAAGAAAACCAATCAGAACACCATTCCCATACATTCCCTAATGTATCATGAATGCCATAATCGTTGGGAGCAAAATTAGATACTGGAGATGTACCTAACCATCCATCTTCCATGGTGTTTTTTTTGGGGAATTGTCCTTGCCAAGTATTACACTTTTCATTTAGGTTTTTATCGTTATCACCCCAGGAAAACAATTTGTTGTCTAAACCTCCTCTTGCAGCCATTTCCCATTCAGCTTCTGTGGGCAATTCTTTTCCAGCCCAACTTGAATAAGCAAAAGCATCATTCCATGATATGTGTACAACGGGATGATTTTCAAGTTCATTAATATTAGAATCTGGACCAAAGGGAGCCCTCCAGTAAGCTTTTTCAACTTTCCACCACCAAGGAGCACCAGAAACTGATTCAGAAACATTTTTTTTTATTTTTTCCGATACTAATAGATGAAATACAAATGACCATTGAAATCTTTCAGCTTCAGTTATATATCCAGAATTTTGACAAAATTCGTCGAATTCAAGATTAGTGACAGGGAATTTGTCAAAATAGAATTGATCTACTTCTACCAATCTAGCTGGGCCTTCACCATCAGACATAAAAGTAGTTGGATCATCTGTACCCATAGAAAAAACACCACCTTTTACAAGAACCATCGAATTGTTTTTCTGATTATAAGATTTATTTAATTCTATATTATGCGTAAATTTTACTTGATCTCCAGCTTCTTTCCTTTGAGGAGAGCAACATTTCTTTTGATTCATAGTGATTATTCTCTATTTACTTAAAAATAATTTATGTCTATATTACATATATTAGCTACTTGGAGTAAAGATATGAAAATAGAATCTATTGAAACTTATGTTGTAGATGCCGGATGGAGACCATGGCAATTCACGGAAATAAAGACTGATTCAGGAATAACAGGGTTTGGAGAAATGTCTGATGGAAGAAATCCTTGGGGAATAGTAGGAGCAGTGGAAGATTTCAAGCCTTTACTGTTAGGAAAAGATCCATTAAATATTCAGTCAATTTATTGGGATTTACAAAGAATGGCAATTCAATCAAAGGGTGGGATAGCCTCAAAAGCTATCGCTGGTATTGAACTGGCATTATGGGATATTAAGGGTAAACATCATGGGATACCCGTCTACGAGCTATTCGGAGGTAAGTTAAGGGATACGCAAAAAATTTATTGGTCTCATTGTGGAACTTCTAGGGCAAGAAGTTATGAGTTGTTAGGAGTAAGCCCTTTAAATTCACGGCAGGATATTGTTAACCTTGGGAAAGAAGTTGCAGATAAAGGATATACTTCGCTAAAAACTAATATTATAGTTAGACCTGATTCTCCACTAAGTCATCCTCCAAAAAATACATACGTATTTTTTGGAGGGTTTGGTGGGGGAAATGGGTCTACAGATCAGGGTTTGGAATATACAACAGAAAACCAAACTTTTGTTAACTATGAACTTTTAGATGTTATAGAAGATCATATAAGTGCTTTGCAAGAAGGTTCCAAAGGGAAAGTAACTATTGGTTTAGACTTAAATTTCAATTTTAAACCTCAAGCTGCAAAGAAAATCTGTTCAACACTTGAAAACTATAATATGATGTGGGTAGAAATTGACATGTATGAACCAGAGGGACTAAAAGAAATAAAAGATTCAACTTCTATTCCTATTACATCAGGAGAAAATTTACTCGGAATAACAGATTACAGACCTTATTTTAATCTTAGATCAATGGATGTTGCAATGATAGATATCCCTTGGCAAGGATTCGGAAATTCTAGAGATGTGGCGGCATTAGCAGCGAGTCATCAAATTAATATTGCTCCACATAATTATTATTCTCATTTATCTACCATGATCTCATTAAATTTGTGTGCTAATGTACCTAATGTAAGAATTATGGAAATTGATATTGATGATGTCCCATGGAAAGATGAAATGATAGGTGGACCTTTAAATATAAAAAAAGGGGTAGTTGATATTCCTACTGCTCCAGGTTGGGGAGTAGATATAGACACTAAAGTTTTAACCGAGCATGCTTGGCAAAAAGGAAAAGGTCCTGGATATACTAATAAAATGAAATGAAATAAAATAAAATAAATACTAAGAGGAGAAATAGTAATGCGTAACAATAAAGTAAAAGAAAAACTAAAAAATGGTGAAAGAGCTTATATCGCTTCAGGAAATTCGCATGCAAGTGACATTGATGCTTTTGGAAATGCAGCAGTTGAAGCCGGAATCGACGGAATTTGGTTAGAAGGAGAGCATGGCCTAGTAGGTCCAAACAATATCGGAGATCTGACAAGAGCATGTGACCTTTGGGGCCTGACTTCAGTAGTCAGAATAAACGAAAATTCACAAGGCCAAATATATAGGACTTTAGATCTTGGAGCGCAAGGAATTGTAGTCCCTCACGTAAACACAAAAGAAGAAGCAGAAAATGTAGTTGCAGGAGGAAAATTCGCTCCAATAGGACAAAGAGGAATGACTACTTCTAGACAAGGATACGGAGTGCCAAATTTCCTAGAAATTGCTAACGATAGAAGTTTACTTGTGATACTTATTGAAGATATTGTTGCTTATAAAAACCTTGATTCTATTTTGGAAGTAGATGATATCGATGTGTTCTTTGTGGCACCAGGTGATTTTGCACAATCAATGGGTTATATCAATGACATGCAAAATAAAGAAGTTACATCTACAATTGATAATGCTTTGAAAAAAATAATAGATTCAGGCAAAACTGCTGGAACAATGTGTAATTTATCAAATACCAATAAGTTTGCAAAAATGGGTGTTCAATTTTTATTCGCTGGTACAGGAGAATGGATGGCTAATGGAGCAAAACAATTTGTTGATGCTGGAGAAGGATAGGATTGCATTATTTAAAAATACCATTATTTTTTGTAATTATAATAATTTTTGGATGTAGAGGTGGAGGAGCAGATCCTTCAAAAAATATTCAAATTCCCATTATCGAACCAACTCCTTCAGAAATGTATTGTCAAAATATGTATTATTCCAATGCATCTCCTCAACTTGAAGAGTTAGCAAGCGAACCAAGAGAAATAGACTTAGATGGATTGGAATATTTTATTCTTGAAGATGGTGAAGCAGAAAAACCAGATTTGAATAGTCTAGTTGTAACAAATTACACGGGATGGTTAGAAAATGGATGTGTTTTTGATTCCTCTTATATTAGAGCAGAACCAGGAGTTTTCCCATTGGGAGGTGTTATAAAAGGATGGCAAAAAGGAATATCCAAAATAGGAGAAAATGGAAAAATCTTTATAAAAATACCTTATAGTCTAGGCTATGGTTCTCAAGGAGCACCGCCAAGAATTCCTGGGAATAGTAATTTATACTTCTATGTAGAATTGTTGGAAATAACAACAGTAGAAGAATATTTGAAAGATAATAATGAAACAAAATAATACCAAATCATTGGTGAGGAGAAATCATGTATTTCATCCCTTCTCCTTTAGATGTAGCGACTAAAGCTTCATTTATTTCATCTAGTGAAAAAATTTTGGACACTAGTTTATCCAAGCCAAAGTTAGAAATTCGTTCAGGCGTTTCATTAAAATAGTCTCCTCTTCCAAAAGCCCCAAAAAGTTTTATTTCTCGATAATGAAAATCATATAGATCACTTGGCAAATGAGATTTTTCAGGATGAACACCAATCATTAAAGCTTGACCCCTAGGTCTTAATTTAGAAATTCCATAATCAAGTAGCGTAGGAAATCCAACCGCTTCAACACATATATCAAAACCCTTTGAATTTGTTAATTCTTCCAATTGTTTATTAGACATTTTATTATTAGGATCTACGACGAAATCTGCTCCTAATTTCATTGCCATTTTTCTTCGTAAAGGATTTGGCTCAGAAACTACAACAAAATCTATATCTTTTTGTTTTATAAATAACATACATAATATTCCCATAATTCCTGAACCAATTATTAAAATTTTCGGTTTATTCTTATAATCAATCATTTCTGTACCAGAAAAACAACAAGATGCTGGTTCTGTCATCGCAGCAACTTCAAACGACATTTTTTTTGGTATCTCTATAGTAGATGAAAGTGGCATCACTGAAAATTCAGCAAATCCACCAGAAGAATCTACTGAATTTAAACATCTTGAAATATTCCAATTTAGGCAATTTTCACATATTCCACAACTTGAAGTTGTATTACAAGTAACTCTTTTATCTAGGTTTGATGTATCAACCTTTGATCCTACGTCTACTATTACACCACTAAATTCATGACCTAATATTTTTGGTGGGGTAGCTGGAAATAATCCTTGTGTTATATGAACATCTGTTCCACATAATCCCACTTTTTCTACCCTAACTAACACTTCGTCTTCATTTAGTTTCGGAATTTCTACATTTATGATTTCAAATTTATCTTCACCCAACCAAATAGATGCTTTCATTTTCCTCTTTTTTGTTATATTTTCTCTGATATATATCAAAATTATAAGAAAACAAAATGTGCATTAGTGGAGATAATAATGAAAATACCAAAAATCAAGGATATAAAAGTAATATTTACAGAACCAGACAATATAAGGCTAGTTATAGTAAAAGTTTTAACTAATCAAGATGGTTTATATGGAGTGGGGTGTGCCACTTTCACTCAAAGACCAATTCCAGTAAAATCAGCCATAGAAGATTATCTAAAACCATTTTTAATTGGGAGAGATGTTTCTAACATAGAAGATATCTGGCAATCATCTTATGTCTCTTCTTACTGGAGAAATGGCCCAGTTCTTAACAATGCTTTATCAGGAATAGATCAAGCTCTATGGGATATAAAAGGGAAGATGGCAAATATGCCTGTGTATGAACTTTTAGGAGGCAAATCAAGAGAAGCTGCAGCAGTTTATGTCCACACATCAGGAGATTCAAATGAAGAAGTTGGTGATAAAATGCAAGATTATATGGAACAAGGATTTCATCATATAAGAGTACAAGTTTCGACACCTGGTTACTCTACCTACGGTAACAAATCTGCTCAAACTGGAAGGAGCACAGCAAAAAATGAAGATGTAAGTAAAGGTCCCATACCCATAACTTCATGGATTAAAGATTATGACACAAAAAAAAATTACGCTCATCCAGGTGGAATATTCGAACCTAAACCTTATATGCGATCAGCAATCTCTCTTTTCGATTATATTAGAAACAGATTTGGATACGGAGTTGAAATTTTACATGATGTACATGAAAGAATCCCTCCAATTTTAGGATTATGGTTCGCTAAAGAAGTTGAAAAATATCAACTATTCTTTTTGGAAGATCTATTTAGCCCTGAGGATAATGAATATTTTAGAATGGTCAGGGCCCAAACATCTACCCCGATTGCTATGGGAGAACTCTACAGTTCTCCTCATGAAATAATTCCAATGATAAAAGATAGGCTTATAGATTTTATTAGGATACATATTTCTGACATAGGAGGGATAACTCCTGCAAAAAAATTAGCAGCAATGGGAGAATTGTTTTCTATAAGAACTGCTTGGCATGGCCCAGGAGATACATCTCCAATAGGTCATGCTGCAAATTTAGCTCTAGATATTAATTGTTATAACTTTGGAATTCAAGAATATTCTATTTTTGGTGAAAAAACAAAAGAAGTTTTCCCAGGTTGCCCGCAAATAAAAGATGGAATGATGTGGCCTAATTCAAAACCAGGATTAGGAATTGATATTGATGAAAAAATAGCCAAAAAATTTCCATTTAAGGAAAGAGAATATGGTGGGGCTTGGGATACTGTTAGAAGATCTGATGGATCTATGGTAAAGCCGTAGAACTAAACAAATCTACCGTTTAACTCCAAATTATTTTTCCCACTTTCAAATGAAATTTTTCCATTCACTAAAACTTGACTTATTCCTACTGAAAGAATTTCAGGATCTTCAAAGGTTGCTAAATCATTTATAATATTGGGATCAAAAATAACTAAATCAGCGAAATAACCTTCTTTCAATATTCCTCTATTTTTCAGGCCAAAGGTTTCAGCAGGTAATTTTGTCATTCGATTAATCATCAGTTCAATAGGAATATTAAATCTTCTTCTCAGTCTGCCCAAAAATCTTGTAAAACATCCATATGATCTAGGATGAATCATTTGTCCTGTAGGCACAGCGTCAGATCCTACCATATAGTCAGGTCTTTTCATAAGTTCGATGATATCTTCTTCAACTTGTCTCCAAATAGATACGCTGGAAGGGGGTACTCCTCTAAATCCACAATTTAAATTGGTTCTATACATCATATCTAAAATATGTTGAATTGGAGACAATCCATCTTTTTTTGCAGCATCTTTTACAGTTAAACCAGCATAATCTTTCCATTCTTTCAAACCTATTGAAGTCCACATAATTTCTTCAATTCCAGCTCTTTGCGGATCTTCTAAAAGTTCTTTCTCCCAAAAATCTCTTGTTTGTTGGTTAGATAAATTAGAAATTATTTTTTTTGTTCCGCCAATGTGAAAAGAACCAGGGAAAAAAATAATAGGAACTGTACAACCTACTGGATATGAATAGGTTTCCATTGTTATATTTAATCCTTCATTTTTTGCTTTATCTATAGGTTCCAGTATCTTATCTATCTCTCCTGCAGTCTCTTCAGCTGTTCTGTAATGCTCTACATGCAAAGACACTCCAGATTTCCTAGCTATTTCTATAGCTTCCAGTATGCCCCCATTAGCAAATGCTCTATCTTTCTCGTGACTTCGAAGATGAACAGAATATATAGAATCTTTTTTAGCTACCACTTTACATAATTCAATCAATTCATCTGTATCAGAAAAGGATTGGGGATAATAATCCAAACCTGTTGCAAAACCTGAAGCTCCTTGTTCTAATGCTAATTCTAGATTATATTTCGCTTGAGTTAGTAAATCCCCTCTTAAAGGGATATCTTCCATTCCACATATATCAATCCTTAAAGGTCCGTGACCTGCAAACATGGCAACATTTATTTTACATTTTTTATCATAAGAAACTTTTGCAGTTTCAAATGTAGTTCCATCAAAATCATCAGTTGGATATCCTAATATTCCAGACAAATAATCCATGTAATCTTTAGATTTACTCTTAGTCAACGGTACTAAACCAATCCCATCTGGTGACATGATCTCAGTAGTAACACCCTGAGAAATTCCATATTCATGCTGTGGGTTTCTCAATATTTCAAAATCAGCATGTGAATGAGTATCTATAAAACCAGGTGAGACTATTTGCCCTTTCGCATCTATTATTTTTTTAGATTCAGCATTAGACAAATTTCCAATAGATGATATTTTATCTTTAGTAATTCCAATATCTTTATTTGTTGGTGATGAACCTGTTCCATCAACCATAAGGGCATTCTTTATTATTAAATCAAACATTTTAAAATCCTAATTACTACTATCAGTTATTTTGAGATAATTATAATTTATTTACTCAAATAAGCAATTACCAGTTCAATAGTGGAGTTTTAGAGAGTTTATTTATTAATTGAATACTGATTTGAGTAAACTTTTTCGCTAAAACTGAAATATTGAAGTAATTTATAAAATTTCTTCTTTTTAAAAAATCAATAGTAGTAACAAATAACATATAATTAATTTAAGTTCACTATAATTTTAAATTAACCCAGCATTAATAATATAAAAATTGATTAAAAAGCTTCAATCGATAAAAGAATATGTTGAAATCAATATTATTACTTTAAATAAAACAAATATTGCATGGATAATAGCTGCATTATTTGTTATGTACTTCTTCACAACTAAGGTTCTTCTATATGAACTGTATGACTTTGCAAGAGATGAAGATGGAAACATAATAGGTTCTTCTTATCAAGCAACAAAAGATTGAAAAATTAGTCTGATTAATTCATAATTATAGTTTTTGAGTATAAATCTTAATATAAAATATAATAAAAGTTAGAATTTTAATGGTTATAGAAAAAGATAAAGAGTATTTACCTAAAAATATAGAAAAAAAATGGCAAAATGTTTGGAAAGAAACAAAGCTATATAAAACTGAAGATTATGTTGAAACCAAAAAAAATTGGTATGCATTATCAATGTTCCCATACCCATCAGGAGATCTTCATATAGGGCATTGGTTCGCCTTTACACCAGCAGATGCACATGCACGATTCATGAGATTAAAAGGATATAATGTCCTACATCCTCAAGGTTTTGATGCCTTCGGTTTACCTGCTGAGAATGCAGCAATAGAGAGAAATATCAATCCTAAAAAATGGACTTTTAATAACGTTAGAAACATGCAAAGCCAATTCGACATAATGGGAAATTCTTACGATTGGGATAGAAAACTGGTAACTTGTACTCCTGAATATTATCAATGGAATCAAAAGTTTTTTCTAGATATGTATAAGAATGGAATAGCTTATAGGAAAAATGGTCCCGTCTGGTGGGATCCAATTGATCAAACTACTTTAGCAAATGAGCAAGTCAGAGATGGGAAATCAGAAAGATCAGGGGGTGAGGTGATAAGAAAAATGATGCCCCAATGGTATTTTAAAATAACTGACTATGCTGAAGAATTGTTAGACATGGATAGCTTGGAATGGCCATCAAAAATTAAACAAATGCAAACAAATTGGATCGGAAAGTCTGAAGGAGTGACTATAAATTTTCAAATTGAAAATACGAACTTTAAAATAAATACATTTACAACACGAATAGATACACTTTTTGGAGTGACATTTTTAGTTATATCTCCCGAACATCCTATTATAAATCAACTAGATTTAACCAAAAAAAACAATAATCTTCAACAATACATAAAAAATGCAAACAAATTATCTGAAATTGATAGAACTTCAACAACTAGAGATAAAACAGGAGTTCTTTTAGGCGTCAATTGTATTAATCCTATAAATGGTGAAAAGGTTCCTGTATTTGTGGGGGATTATGTTTTATCAACTTACGGCACAGGAGCAGTGATGGGTGTGCCAGCTCATGATGAAAGAGATTTTGCTTTTGCAAAAAAATACAATTTACCTATTAGAGTAGTTATTTCTGAAGATGGATCAGAGGTTAACAATTTAGATAAAGCATATACAGGCAATGGAATACAAATAAATTCTGGAGAATTTAATGGGATTAATAATATAGAAGGACAAAAAAGAATAACAAACTTGATTGAAAGTAAAAAATTTGGTGAAAAAACCATTACTTATCATCTTAGAGACTGGCTTATATCAAGACAAAGATATTGGGGGACGCCCATTCCAATTTGTTATGATAAAAATGAAAATATTATCCCTTTAGATGAAAGTGATTTACCTGTAATACTACCCGAAGCAAAAGAATTTATGCCTACTGGACAATCACCTCTAACTCTTGATGAAAAGTTCCTTTATTTTGATCATCCAGAATATGGAAAATTAAGAAGAGAGACAGATACGATGGATACCTTTATGGATTCATCTTGGTATCATTTGAAATTTGCAAGTCCTGATGTTCAATCTGCATTTGAAAAAGAAAAGATTGACAAATGGTCCCCAGTAGATCAATATATGGGAGGTGCTGAACACGCTGTAATGCATCTTTTATATGCAAGATTTTTCAATAAAGTATTAAGAGACTTAGGGTATTTGAATTTTGACGAACCTTATAAGAGACTCTTTAATCAAGGAGTCATGCTTGCAAGACATATGAAAATTTCAAAAAGAAACAATCCATTAAATCCGCAACCTCTTATAGAAAAATATGGAACTGATTCAGTAAGAGCTTATTTGATGTTTTTAGGACCTTGGGATAAGGGTGGAGATTGGTCGGATTCTGGAATCAACGGTATTCATAGATGGTTAAAGAGGTTATGGAATTTAATTATAGAAAAATACGAATTTAAACATATAGAAGAGTCTGAAATAAAAAATTTGGAACAAATATCAAATTTAACAACAAAGAATATTATAAATGATATGTCTAATTTCAAATTTAACACGTCTATTTCCTATTTAATGGAATATACAAATACCTTACAAAAAATAAAACAAAAAAGAACGATTTCCTATTCTAGCTGGATCGATGCATGTAAAAGATTATTAATACATCTTTCACCTATATGCCCTCATATAACTGAAGAATTATGGAATAGATTAGGAGAAAAAGGATCAATACATTTACAAAATAATCCAACATTCAATGAAAAATTGATAGAAAAAAATGATTATACTCTAATAGTACAAATCAATGGCAAATTAAGAGACCAAATGAAATTACAAGTTAACACTTCTATTGAAGAAATTATGGAAAATATTATTGCCTCAAAAAAAATATCTAAATATTTATCAGATAAAGAAATAATAAAGAAAATTTACATTGAAAATAAATTGTTAAACTTGGTTGTTAGATAATTTTTCCCAAACCCTAAAACTCGCCATTTCTCTAGGTGGATCTAACGTTCTACCTACTTCTACAAAAGATACTTCTGCAACGTAAATTGTACCCTTAGAATCAACAGCTATAGAATGTGGCCATAAAAACTGATAATGTTTTTCACCTGGGAATTCCGATCCTAATCTCTCAATCAGTTCTCCTTTATCATTCCATATACCAACACTATGGCCTAAGTTTTTCACCCCTTTTTGAACAGGTGGAGGACCTTGTTCAGCTATGTAAATTTTTCCTTCAATATCGACTGTAACTGCAACAGCTTTATGTACATGCCATTCTCTAATAAATTCTCCGTTAATATGAAAAATTTGTACTCTATGATTTTCTCTATCACAAACAAGTAATTCCTGATCGTTTATCATTACCAAATTGTGTGGTAAAGAAAATTTTCCAGGACTGGTACCTGATTCCCCCCAACTTTTAATTAATTTTCCTTCTGGATCGAAATGATGAACTCTTGAATTTCCATAACCATCACTGATGAAAATTTCTCCTGTAGATTCCCTGATTGTCACATCAGTTGGTCGATTGAAAGGGATTCCACTCTCTCTTTTTGAAGGATTCCCATCACCAATTTGTAACTTCAAATTGAATGATAAATCATATTTGGATATCATGTTTCCACTGTCATCCACAAGCCACATGTTATCATTATGATCTATCCGAATCGAATGAGGCCTAGTAAAATTAGAACCACTCCAAGATTGGAGTTTGACTCCAGGCCTTAATTCTTTTGTTGTTATTTCACTGTAAGGATCTTCGGTTCCCCATGTATCAATAAGGTTTCCATAAGTATCAAACTTTAATATAGGAATATTTCCTCTATTAAAAATATATACATTATCCATACTGTCTACTGAAACACTAGTGGCTTCTCTAAGCCATATACCATGAGGAATTTTAGCCCAAAGTCCTATTGATTTATAGTTTTTGTTTCTTATATTCATACTTATATATCTCTAACTCAAATTAATTTTATTAGAAAGAGATTTATTTATTAATTTGTTTATTAATGCATTATCTTTTGAAATCAAATCTGGATCATTTTTTATAATAATTTCTGATTCTTTATTTACCGATTCAATTAAATTTATGTCACTTGGATCTGCTATTTTAAATTCAGGCCAACCACTTTGCTTTGTTCTCTCTATTTCTCCTGGACCGCGTATTTTCAAATCTTGTTCAGATAATTGAAATCCATCATTAGAGTTAACGATCGCATTAAGTCTCATTTCTGAAAATTCATTTAATTCTTCATTAGTATAAAGAATACATTTTCCTTGTTTTTCACCTCTACCAATTCTACCTCTTAGTTGATGTAATTGAGAAATTCCAAATCTATCTGCTGAATAAATAACCATGAGCGTAGCATTATGTATATCCACTCCTACTTCAATTATTGGTGTTGTCACTAAAATATCTATGTCCCCATTTCTTAGTTTTTCCATTATTCTTTGCTTTTCTTCCATTTTCATTTTTCCATGCAATAATCCAATCCTATATTTAGACAAATAACTTTTTGTTATTTTTTCAAATTCTTCTATAACGGAGGCTACATTTAAAACATTAGAATTTTCAATAAAAGGACACACATAAAATACCTGTGATTTTTTTTCAACTTCTTTTTCAATAAGTTCAAAAATTAGGTTTTCTTCATTACCTTTTAACCATATAGTATCCACTGAAGCTCTAGATTGAATTGGTAGAGTTTTTATGGTAGATAAAGATAAATCCCCATATACTGTCAATGCTAAAGTACGAGGGATTGGTGTAGCAGACATTGCTAACATGTTTGGTATTGGATCATAATCCAATAAAGCAGTTCTTTGTTGTACTCCAAATCTCTGCTGTTCATCTATTACAACTAATCCTGAGTGATTTATTGATAAATCTTCATTTAATAAAGCATGAGTTCCTATAATAATGTCAATTTGATGATCTTCAATCAATTTTCTAGTTTGATATTTCAACTTTTCATTTAAAGAACCTGACAACAGTCCTATTTTTAATTGTTTTTCAGATTTAATTGTGGCAATTTTAATATTTTCTTGAGTACCAAAATTATTTTTGGCTCCAAGCAAGTTGCAAATATTTATGAAGTGTTGTTCAGATAAAACTTCAGTTGGAGCAAGTAAAATACCTTGATAATTTTCCATGGAAGTACAAATAAGAGCTAATAAAGCAATTATTGTTTTCCCAGAACCAACCTCACCTTGTAATAATCTTGCCATTGGAATATTTGATGATAAATCTTTGCCTATTTCTTTTAAAGATTTCTTTTGATCAATAGTTAATTCATAAGGGAAAAAATTAATTATCTTTTTTAAATTGGATTCAAAATTTAAAATCGGCTTTGAATTTAAATTTTCCTCTCTTATTTTTTTTCGTAGTTTGACTGACAGGTGAGACAAAAAAAACTCATGAAAAGCAAAGCTCTTTAATGCTTTTTCTTTTTGTTCATTATTTTTAGGAAAATGAGCGTTTAAAACAGATTTTTTCAACGTAAATAGATCATTTCTTTTAAGTATTTCAATAGGCAAAAAATCATCTAATTGGGACAAACCTGTTTTTAATGACATTGAAATAGCTTTTCTTATAGATAATTGAGGCAATCTTTCTGTGGAATGGTAATAAGGTAGTAAATATTTTGCATATTTTATATTTCCATTGTTATCAAAATCATTGATATTTTCAAAATATGGGTTGTCAAATTGTAAATAGTTCTTCCATTTTGTTACTCTCCCTGCTAATGCTACTTTGGAGCCTATTTTAAAGTTTTTTATTAGATAGGGTTGCCTAAACCAAGTAGCAGATATAAACCCACTACCATCTGAAATACTAATTCTAGTAGCTCTTGGACCTTTTTTATTTGGTAATAAAATAGACTTTTTCACTTCACCTATTATGGATACTGAGTCGTTTTCTTTTAGATGTACAATTTTTCTTATATTTGTATAGTCTTCATATCTATAAGGAAAATGATATATAAGATCAAGCAAATTAAATATGTTGATATTTGGAAATTTATTTATAAATTTTTTGGGTATAAAAGGTATTTCATCAACTGGTGTTTCAAGAGAAAGATTTTCTAGTTTTTCTTTTTCTTCTTCTTCAAATAATATCTTACGTGTTTCATATTGTATTTTTGCTAAACTATTTTTTATCCAAATATGACGTTCGCCTATCCCTAAATTTTTATATTTTTTGTTAGAAAGAGGATAAATAGATTTTACCCAATAAAAATTATCATCCAAATTATTAAGATAAGCATCAAGTCCTTGCTCAACAGATTCATCATTCAATCCATTTTCATATTCATTCACAAGAATTGAATGAAATTTTTTCAATTCAACTATAGTATTAGACATCTAAAATAATTATTCGATGATAAAACCTATTCCAAAAGCTCCTGGCCCAACGTGAGTCCCTACAACAGGTCCAAATTCAGCAATTTCTATTTTTTCAGGATCTATAGATTCTTTTGCTTTATCAAAAAGTATTTTTGCTCTATCTTCAGAATTTGCATGAACAATAAAAAGGGATTCTATTTTGTGATCATTTATTTTATCAATTAGAAATTCCACACCTTTATCCAATGTCCTAACCTTACCTACTGCTTCAATCAAACCATCAACACACGATAGCATCGGTTTTACTTTTAATAAAGAACCCATAAATGCACGAGCTTTTCCAATTCTACCGCCTTTAGCTAAATATTCTAAAGTTGGAACAAATCCAAAAAATTCATTTTTAATAAATAAACTATTAGATTCTTTAATTAAATCTTCCATAGATACATTTTCTGTATTCATTTTAGCTATTTTTGTAACGACAGCTCCTAGCGCTACAGTCCCAGTTAAACTGTCCAAAACTGTAATATTTTTATTAGCTGAAGACAATTCATTACTTGCTTGTAAGGCAGAAGTATAAGTTGCACTAAGTTTACTTGAAATATGAATTGAAAGAATACTATCATAATTCTTCAACAGAGTTTCATAAGTTTTTAAAAAAGTTCCAACTGATGGCTGAGAAGTTTGTGGATGATATTCTGATTCAACTAATTTATGAAAAAACTGTTTAGAATTAATATCTATTCCATCTAAAAGTGTTTCTTCTCCAAAATGTACATTTAATGGAACAATCGTTATATTATATTTTTTTGTTATTTCTTTAGGTAAATCTGAGGTACTATCAGTAACTATTGCTATTTTTGGCATTTTTCTCTCCTATCATTCAGCTAATAAAAGATAATTATAATATTTTTGATTCCCATCTAAAATCACAATTTCTTTATTTTCAAAATCATTATTAAGTTTTTCTTCAATATCATTATAGTTGTCTTTAATAGATTGATCACCAACAAACAAAGTTATAAGATCTTTTCTTGAATATAGATCTGCGATGATTTCATGAAGTGCATGATCCAAATTTTTGTAAGAACCATTTATTTTTGAATTCTTAAAAACCATATAATCATTTTTATTTATTCTAATACCTTTTATTGTTACATCTCTTGTTGCCTTAGTTATAGAGGCGTATTCTGAAGATTCAACTGATTCTTCCATGTTTTTTATGTTTATATCGTAATTAAGATCTGAGTCATAATTAAAGGTTGCAACAATTCCTTCTTGAATTGATGTAGTCTCTAACATAGAAAGATTTTTATCCAAGTTCATATTAATTACTTCTTTTACTACTGGGATTACATTAGAATCATTTGGTAAAACTATTATGTTATATGATTTGATTTTAGATACAACATCTAGAATTTCTTTAACACTAGGGTTGTTTGTTCCTCCTCCTATTACAATCTTTACTCCACCCATTCCAGCGTCTAAAAATGAATTAACTATTCCATTCCCTTCACATACGCTTATTAATGCTGTTTCTACATCTAAATTATCGGATTCATCATTATCTAATTGATTATTTTGAATATTCCTAGTTTGTTCATCCATATTTTGAATAAATAGATTTTCAACCTCTCCAAGGGATTTTGCATAATTCAGAATACTTTCTGTTTCTTCAACATGAATATGAATTTTAAGTAAATTTCTATCCCCAGTTATAACAGCAGATTCTCCAAAATTAGGTATTTTTTTTCTTTCCTTATTTATGTCTAAGTCAGACCCTTTTATAGTGAAAACTGTACAATTCCCCCATTCTAATTCCTCGTTATTTGAAAGAAAAGATTCAGAAACTTTTCGAGACATCCCTTCTATCATTTTTTCATAAGCTTTTTCTAACTGAATCTCTATGGAAACATCTTTATCAATTGAAAAATACCATGAATTAAGCATTATAGCTAATCCTAATGCTCCAGAATCTACAACTCCAGCGTCTTTTAATATTTGAAGTTTATTAGGTGTTTCTTTGACTGATTCGATTGACGTATCAGCAATAATTTTTAGTAATTCAGAAAAATTATTAACTTTTTCTTTTTTTTCTTTTATCACTTTACCTATATCGTCATAAATTGTTAACATTGTCCCCTCTACCGGATTAGGTAATGATTCTCTGGTTATCTGAGCTGCTATTAAAAAGGTTTCGGAAAAAGAATTTATAGTCAATGAACCATTTTTTTCGTAAGAATTTAATAAAGCCTTAAAAAACTGAGATAAAATCACACCAGAGTTTCCTCTGGCTCCCATAAGTGTTGTATGAGCAATATCTTTTAAAAAATCTGGAAGTCTTGTTGGAGTTTCTATTATTTTATCTAGATCTTTCAAAGTTAAATGCATGTTTGTTCCCGTATCACCATCTGGCACCGGGAATACATTTAGGTCATTAATTCTTTCTTTGAATAAATTTAAATAGAAAATAAAATTTTTTATAGCTCTTGCTAGTTCATTTGGTTCTATTTCTTTATTTAATTTCATAATTTTTATATTTTAGATTATAATTTTGGTGATAAACTAAAGATATACAAAAAAGATATTTTAATAGATTATATAAAATTTTAAAAAGAGAACAAATAATGGCTATAAATCCTAGAAAACATTTGGGGCTGGGCCCACTAAAAAAACCCCTGTTCGGACATAACCGATCGCACGCATTGAATGCAACACAAAAAATTTCAAAACCAAATATACAAAAGAGAAAAATTACAATAAATGATAAGGTTTATGTCGTTAAATTAACCGCTAGAGAAATTAGAACACTAGATAAAAAAGGTGTTAGTTTAAAGTAGCTCTTCTCAGTTGATCTATTGCTCCATAATATCCCAATTCATTATCAAGAATACCAGTTCCAGAAATAAATAATCTAGCCCCTGCGTTATAGGCTCCTCTGATTGTTTCAGATTTTATCCCACCATCAACACCCAAGAGTATATTTTTATTTTTATTTAAAGATAAAAATTCTATCATTTTATCCTCAGTTGACTGAATATATTTTTGTCCTCCTTTACCAGGGTAAACTGACATAAAAATTATTCTATCTATGTAATCAATATATTTTTGAAGTAGTGAAATTGAAGAATCAGGATTAATAGCAATCCCAACTTTAAGGTTTTGTTCTTTTATTAATTCAATCGTTTTCATAATTGGTGATTTTGATTCGATATGAAAAGTAAATATATCAATACCTACATCTGCAAAAGATTTGACATATTTAATTGGATGATTAACCATCATATGAGCTTCTAAGGGCAATCTGGTACTTGATCTTACTGTTTTTATTATAGGAAGTCCAAAGGACAAATTTTCAACAAATTCTCCATCCATAACATCTATGTGAATTTCATCAGTTCCGCAAATCTCTATATCTTTTATTTCACTATGTAAATGCTTGAAATTAGATGAAAGTATTGAAGTACTTATAATACATTGATTTTTCATTTTATTAATTGCAAATCTATTTTGTTGATTTTTGTATCTGCTATTATCTTTTTCTCCTTAGATTTTATTTCATTGATTATAATTTCATCATATTCTTTATCCAAATAAATCCATTTAGCATATTGATCGTTTAAAATTTTTATATGTTCATTTGGAATATAATCAACTGCCATTTCTAATTTTGAAGAAGTATCTATCACTCTTCTTCTTACATCCCAAAATTTAGAAACCAGTCCCAATAAAATAGTATTCTTGTAAAGATTATATTTTCCTAAATTTTCAGAAATAACTTCAAAAATTCCTGGATTTAACTCATTAATTGAAATTAATAATTTTGTCTCAACATTATCAAATAATTTAACCAATTTTTCAAAAAAATCTTCTATAGAACTTAAAACAATCTCACTATTACTTCTTGGAGTAAAAACAAATTCATCATCTTTTTTTTGCAAATTTACATATATGCTATAACCTTGCCATAAAACATCGTAAATTTGATCTAAATTTTTTATTTCTAAATTATTAAATTTATTAGAAATTACTAAGTTATTTGATTTCATTACTTATTTTATTCAAAAGATTTTTTGAATCTTTTATCTGATTATTTATGGACTTAGTTGAAGTACCACCAAATGAATTTCTGTTTTCTATGGAGCTTTTTATTGTTATTTTCATCACATCTTTTGTAAATATAGGAGAAATCTTTTGAAAATCTTCAAGACTTAGATCATTAATATTCCTATTCGTTTTTTTCAAGGTATTGGAAATTTCTTTCATTAAGTTGTAGGCTTCCCTAAATGGAATATTTTTAGATGCTAAATAATCTGCAAAATCGGTAGCTAAAATATTTGAATTTTCTGCTGATTGAAACATTTGTTCAGAATTGAACTTCATTTCGCTTAAAATTTCTTTGATAATTTTTATAGATTCAATTACTGTTTTTGTTGTTTGAATTGCTCCTTTTCTATCTTCTTGTAAGTCTCTGTTATAAGTAAAAGGAAGTCCTTTTAAAGTAGTAAATAGTGATAGGAGTGTGCCTAAATTCGTTCCTGCTTTAGCTCTTATCAATTCTAAAAAGTCAGGGTTCTTTTTTTGAGGCATAATACTTGAGCCAGTAGTAAATTTTTCAGGTAAAGTTATAAAATTAAATTCATAGGTATTCCAAATTATAAACTCTTCACAAATCCTTGAAAAATTTATCATTAAGGAACTAGAAGCATAAAGTAAATCTAAAATAAAATCTCTAGAAGATACAGCATCAATCGAATTAGATGTTTTTTGGCTAAAGCCTAGTTCATTTTGAAGAAAATCTTGATCAATGGGGATATTAACACCTGCAAAAGCTCCCGAACCTAGAGGCATAAAATCAATATTTACTAGTGCTTTTTTAAATCTTTCATAATCACGGTAAAGAATAGAAAAATACGCTAAAATGGAATGTGATAATAAAACTGGTTGGCCTTTTTGCAAATGAGTATAACCAGGCATAATTATTTCTTTATTCTTATCTGCTATATCAATTAATACTTTTAGTAAGTCCAATAATTCCTGAATTATGATTTTGGTTTTTTTCTTAAAATATAATCTTGAATCTGTTACAATTTGGTCATTCCTAGATCTTCCAGTATGTAATTTACCAGCTACATTACCGATCTTAGCATAGAGGGAACTTTCGATATTCATATGAATATCTTCCAAAGAATAATCCCATTTAAATGTTTCGTTTAAAATCTCCGACTTTATTTCATTTAATCCATTTATAATCTTCATATTTTCAGATTGATTTAAAATCCCAATTTTTTTAAGCATTTTGGAGTATGCTATTGATACTTCAATATCTTCTTCATACAAATGGATATCTGTTTCAAATGAACTGGTAAACTCACCAAAGATCTCTTCCCCTTGGACAGAATAGGTAAAATTATTTTTCTTTTTATTATGAGTCAAATTCTTATAAATCGTTAAATTTTTGTTTTTTAGCTTGTATTCTTGATGGTAATGAATAGATATCTATAAATCCTACAGCGGAATTATGATTAAAACTATCCGTTGAAGAATAAGTAGACATATCATAATCATAAAGAGAAAATTTAGATTTTCTTCCTATAACATTACATGATCCTTTATAAAGCTTTAATTTAATATCTCCGGTTGAAAATTGTTGAACACTATTCATAAAAGATTGAATATTTTCTCTCAACATAGTAAACCATCTTCCATCATAAACTAAATCAGAATAATTTTGTGACAAAAAAGATTTTATTCTTTGTTGTTCTCTTGATAGGGTAGCTGTTTCCAATGCAATAATAGAATCATATAAAACCACCGCGGCTGGAGTTTCATAGACTTCCCTACTTTTTATCCCTACTAGCCTATTTTCTAAATGATCTACCCTACCTATACCATGCTTCCCTGCTAAGTTATTTAATAATTCAATTAGCTTGACTCCTGACATATTTTTTTGATTAATAGAAATAGGGATCCCTTCTCTAAATTGAATATCTATTATTTCGGGTTTATCAGGCGTTTTTTCTAAACTATTTGTCCAAGAGAAGGCATCTTCAGGAGGCTCAGCCCAAGTGTCCTCTAAATCTTCTCCTTCAATTGCTAATCCCCATAAATTTCTATCTATTGAATATACTCTTTGGTTACTACCTATTTCTCTAAGCTCTAGACCAGCTTTTTTTGCGTATTCTTTTTCTTCATCTCTTGTCATACCCCATTCTCTTGCAGGAGCAATAATTTCTATAGATTCTCCATCACCAGACAAAGTTTTGATTGATGTGTCAAACCTAACTTGATCATTTCCTTTTCCTGTGCATCCATGTGATACATATCCTGCGCCAAATTTCCTGGCGGTTTCTACTAATTTTTTTGCCATCAAAGGTCTAGCTAATGCAGTGGATAAAGCATACACATTTTCATACATAGCACCGGCTTTTAGAGCGGGGAAAATATAGTCTGTCACAAATTCTTCTTTTACATCTAGAATAATAGACTCAACAGCACCTGCTTGTTTCGCTTTTTCCTTTACTCCTTCTATTTCAGGACCTGCGCCAAGGTCGACAGTTAATGTAATTACATCTAGATCGTACTTTTCTTTTATCCAAACAACAGAAATAGTTGAATCCATCCCCCCACTATAAGCTAATATACATTTCCCTTTAGACATAATTTCTCTTATAAAGTTTTATATATTGATTCTAATATGGAAACGGCTTGATCAATTTCTTCTTTTGAAACGTTTAATGGAGGCATAAATCTAATCATATTAGGTCTTACTGCGTTAATTAATAATCCTTTATTTACTGCTTCTCCAACTATTTGTGCTGAAATTTCTTCTTGCATTTCTACACCTATCAATAGTCCCATTCCCCTTATTTCTGTAATCTGACCAACTGTTTCCTTTAAATTAGTTAGTTTTTCTCTCATATAAATTCCTGATTTGAGAGCCATTGTTGGAATATTGTTGTTTACCATATAATCTGCGGCGGCTGCACCTGCTGAGGTTGTTAAAGCATTTCCTCCGAATGTAGAACCATGGTCTCCTGGTTCTAATACTGAACAAAAGTCTTTCGTACAAAATGCTCCCAATGGGGCACCTGATCCTAAAGCCTTTGCTAATGTCATCACATCTGGTTCAACTCCCTCAAAGCTCTGATAACCAAATAAAGTCCCCAATCTTCCCATACCCGTTTGAACTTCATCCAACATAAATAATATATTCTTTGATTTGCAAAACTCCTGAACAGATTTTAAATATCCCTCATCAGGGATATTCACTCCGCCTTCTCCTTGAACTGGTTCTATTAATACTGCACAAGTATTTTTGTTGTATGCATTTTTTATTTCATCTAGATTATTATATTCAACATTAACAAATCCAGGCATTAAGGGTTTCCAATTATTTTGATAATGAGGTTGACCGGTAGCTGCCATCATTGCTTGAGTTCTTCCATGAAAGGAATTTAATGTAGTAATAATTTCATATGCTCCATTTAATTTTAATTTTCCCCATTTTCTTGCTAATTTGGCTGCTCCTTCATTTGCTTCAGCACCAGAATTACAAAAGAACACTTTATCTACATCTGAATTATCTACAATTGTTTTAGCTAATGATAATTGGGGAGTGGTATAGAAAAGGTTACTCATTTGCATTATCTTCCCAGCTTGTTCACTCACTGCTTTAGTTACTGATTCATGAGAATGTCCTAAATTTAAAACCGCCCATCCTGCAGTAAAATCAAGATAATCATTTCCATCGATATCTGTAACAATAGTCCCCTTCCCTTTGATCAAAACAGGAGGCATCCTATTAACAACTTGCATGTAGTATTTTTTTTCTAAATCTTTATATTCTTGGGAAGAAAGCATTTAACACTCCAAATTTATTTCAACTTTATACTATTCTAGTACCAATATTATCATTAGTGAATGCACTTAATAAGTTTCCATGTATAGTTCCATCAATAATTTTACCTGTTGAAACTGTCTCTAACGCATCAACACAAGCTCTGATTTTAGGTATCATGCCTCCTTGAACTATTCCAGAGTTAATCAAGTCTAATGCTTGTAATCTTGTCATTTGTGGAATCGTTCTTCTATTTGAATCTAGTACTCCTGATACATCTGTCTGAAATATAATATTATTTGCATTTAAATTTTTTGCCAATACTCCAGCTGCTGTATCAGCATTAATATTATAAATTTGTTTCTTCTTATCACAAGCTAATGCTAAAGGAGAAACTACTGGTAAAAAACCATTTTCAAATAAAGAAAATAAAATCTCAGGATTGCAAGAAACAATTTCTCCAACGAACCCAAGTTTTTTGCTGAGTTGTTTAGCAGAAATAAGACCCGAAGAACCTGAAATACCAACAGCGTTTACGTTTAAATTTTGCAATTCAATTACTATTTCCGAATTGATTTTCCCTGAAAGAACTGAAATAACCACGTCAAGAGTACTTTTATCTGTTCTTCTTAATCCATCTACAAATTCTGGCTCAATACCCTGCTTATTCAACCAATTTGTAATCTCTCTACCTCCACCATGAACAAGTACAATGTTCCAGCCTTTTTTGTAAAGTTTTACTATATCTTCAAAGGTGCTATCATTTTCACCCAGTGTTGAACCACCTATTTTAATGACTGAAATATTATTTTTTGAAGTTTTCATTATTTAATTTATGTCGTATAAGCAGAATTAAATATTACATATTCTTCTGTAAGCTCACTACCCCATGCTTTAGCAGATTTGTCCCCGATATTAAGGTTAATTTTAAATCTAATAACTTCCTCTCCCATAGCAATTACAATACTTTGATGATTATATGATATAGCAACTCCTTCAGATACTATCTGAATGTCATTGACAAAAATGTCTATTTTAGATTCATTCAGATCAATTTGAGAGGCTCCAATAGCCATAATAATTCTACCCCAATTAGGATCTCTTCCATATACGGCTGTTTTAACTAAATTAGATGATACTACATACCTTGAGGCTAAAAGTGCATCATTTGTTGTTTTTGCACCTACAATTTCGGTTTCTATTAATCTATTATTACCTTCTCCATCTCTAGCTATTTCTTTTGCTAAAAAAGTACATACTTCTTGAACTGTATCTGAAAATAATTTAGTTTCTTCACTACTTAAATCTTTTAATGTATTATTATTCGCAAGTCCATTAGCAATAATTAATACAGTATCATTTGTAGATTGGTCTCCATCAACACTTATTTGATTGAAAGATTTTTTAACTGCAGATTTTATAATTTTTTGAAGAGCTATTTTATCTATATCGACATCTGTTGTAATGAAAGATAACATAGTTGCCATATTAGGATGAATCATTCCTGAACCTTTTGCAACTCCTCCTACTTTCACTTCTTTATTATGTATTTTGATAGACAAAGCTATTTCTTTTGTCCTTTTATCAGTTGTTAAAATAGAATTTGCAAAACCATTCCCTCCATTGGAAGATAATTCTATTTTTGGTATATATTTTCTCATCAAGGCCATTGGCAATTCTACTCCAATTATTCCTGTAGATGCTACTGCAACAGAATTGATATTAATATTTAGTTTTTTACATGTAATGTTGGCCATCTCTTCTGCATCTTTTAACCCTTGAATTCCTACTGCGGTATTAGCACACCCAGAATTTGCAACAATAGCTTGAATATTACCAGAATTTATAATATTTCTTGTCCAACTAACTGATGGAGAAACAATTGAATTTTGAGTAAAAGTACCAGCTGAGACACATGGTTTTTCTGAAAAAATAATTCCTATATCTTTTTTATCTTGACCTGGTGATTTGATACCAGAGAAAATTGATCCCGAAGTAAATCCCTTAGGAGAACAAACATTCCCATTATCTATAACTTTTATTTTATTATTCATCATATTTACTCCAATATAAAAAAATTAATTAGAAAACCGTTACTAAATCTTAATAAAAAGATTTAGTGTTCCATAACTGATCCTCCATTTTGATTAATTGATTGTCCGTGAATCCATGAAGCTGCTTCAGTACATAGATATGCACAGAACTCTCCAACTTCATCATCTGTTCCGTTTCTACCTATGGGAGTCACTTGAGCCATATTTGTCCATGTTTCACCTCTACCGAGTATATCCATTCTGTGGGTATCAACAGCACCTGGGCAAACAGCATTTACATTTATATTGTATGGTCCTAACTCTCTAGCCATTGATTGAGTCATTCCTACTATTGCAAAATTAGCACCATTGTATGCCAAAGTATTTGCTGATCCTTTTTTTCCAGCAGTAGAAGAAATGTTAACTATTTTGCCTCCTTCTCCTTGATCTATCATGTGTCTAATTACAGCTTTTGTGCAAAAGAATGTGCCAGTAACCTTAATGTCCATTACTTTAGCAAAAGATTCTTCACTTAATTCTAAGATTGGAACTCTATCCTCTGCTCTCGCGTAAGCAGCATTATTTATTAAAATATCAATTCTTCCAAATTCTTTTATAGTGTCATCTACCATGTTTAGTACATCGCTTTGTTTTGTTACATCAGACACCAATGGAAGGGCCTTGACCCCTAATGCCCGAATCTGTTCAGCAACACTCTCGATGTCTTTCCAGTCTATAGCTTTTTCATCATCTGGAAATGTTTCAGGATTTCTACCTGTTCCAGTAAGCACTATGTCCGCACCTAGTTTAGCTAATGCTACGGCAGCAGCTCTTCCGATACCTCTCAATCTGCCGGCTCCAGTAACTATAGCAACTTTACCACTCAGTTCACCCATGTTAAATCTGCTCCTCTACTACAATTTATAGTAATTATAATATAATTAGTATTCTAAACTTACAAAATACATATTCAAAAATTCTCTTTTATTATCTAAAATAAGAAAAGTTTTATGAAAAATTCAAATAATAAATCTATAGACTTGTTAATTGCTGGTCAAGGAGCTGCAGGCTACGCTGCAGGACTTTATGCTGCAAGATATCAAATGAAAACAGTAATTGTAGGTCAAGAATTTGGAGGTGAAACTGCAATAGGAGGCATCATAGAAAATTACCCTGGGAACGCAGAAATTGATGGATTTGATCTAATGCTTGAATTTAAAAATCAGGTAATAAATTTAGATGTTCCAATTATAGAATCAAATGTAAGTTCCATTGAAAAAAATGCAGGGTCATTTACTTGTTATCTTGAAAATGACGAAATAATATATGCCAAATCAGTTCTCTTAGCTATAGGAAGAGAACGAAGAAAATTAGGTCTAAAAAATGAAGAAGAATGGATAGGAAAAGGAATTTCTTATTGTTCAACTTGTGATGCACCTTTATATAAAAACAAAGATATGGCAATAGTTATCGGTGGAGGAAATGCTGCAGTAGAAGGTTCAATTTTACTTTCGAAATATGCTAAAACTGTTTTCTTAGTATATAGAGGAGAAAAACTATGGAGACCAGAACCAATATTAATCGATACTTTGAAAAGTACTAATAATATTAAATTAATCCTAAATAATACTGTTGTTGAATTGATTGGAGATGAAATAAAAGGATTAGAGAAAGTAAAACTAGAAAATCAATTTAAGGGTGAAAAAATTTTTGCTACAGATGGGTTGATGATCGAAGCAGGGGCTGATCCTAGAATTGAAATACCGAAAAAATTAAATATAAAATTAGATTCACAAACTAATGAAATCATAGTTGATAAAGATCAAAGAACAAATATTGCAGGCATCTATGCAGCAGGAGACATTACAAACAGTTCTAATTTAAAACAAACTATTACTGCTGCATCTCAAGGGGCGATAGCAGCATTAAGTTCGTATAATTTCTTAATGGAAACTTCATAATCATATTGATCTAATTACGGTTTTATGATTTTATAGTTTTTTAATAATTTTCCCCACTGAGTATCAAAAGCATCTCGTATTCTTCGTTTTCCTATAAATTTTAACCAATAAACATTATGATATAAATTTGAAGCCATAAATGAAATGTTAACCAAAAATGTTCGTAATAAAATTTTTTCCAAGGGTCTCAGTGGTCCCCAATAAATTAATTTTTGAATTCGACTTGCAAATGTGTTCTTCGTATTAGTAAATCCCCAATTTATTTTTTCTATAGAATTTCCTATAATTTTTATATCCCTTGGATTTCCAATTCCCAATTTATTTTCATGTGCAATTCTGATTTTCGGAATACTCATTGGATCAAACCCCATTAATTTGGCAGCAATTGCATCAATAGCTACTTGGTCATAAGAGGCCAAAAGTATGTTTTTCTCCTTAAAATTCATTGCTCTAGGACCTGGTCCATCTCCAGCAAATGTACCATCCATTACAGCAAATATATTCTCATGAATTTCATACTGAATTTTTAAAAGATCAACCAAAGTATTATGTATATCTCTATGTGCCCAGTGTCTATTTTGATGTAATAATCCTCCAAATGCATTCTTCATAGCACCTGTTATTGTCGTAAAAACATGTGTCTTTACTGTTGGAAGGTGAATTATATTGGTTCCGATTAGTTTCTTAGGTATTAATATTCCATCTTTATATATTTTATCCAACACAATCATTTTCTCTTTTGGTCTATACTGTATCCATTCTTGATCTGGTTGATCAAGAATGGTACTGGGAATAGACAAATCATTTTCAATTGCATTAAAACCATTGTTTATTTTTCCTTCTATTGCATTAACAACTACTGTTCCATTATGCGCAACTTCTAATTTCTTGAAATTAAGAGACCTAAGTCCTCGTATAACTCCATCTAATTGCCAAGGAGCGGTTGAACAAGCAGGAAAATAATGTTGCCAAGAAATATTAGCTTTAAGGAAAGTATGGGTATTAAGGTTAAATTTCTTATGTATTTTAGTTTTAGAGAGCAATTCATGATAATCATTAATAACATTTTCAGATGAAGTTTTTGTGATAAAAACTTCACCAAAATTGCTAGTATCAATTATATTTTTTGTCATAATTATTAAATTATAAATAAAAAAAAGAATAATAAAATGATAATTGATTCACTTACTCACATACTCCCTGAAGAAATTTCAAAAAATTTAAATCAATTTAAAACATTAGATTCTATTTTTAATGATTTTTTTGATAAAAATACCAAAATTGTTCAAGCAGAACAATTAATTAATCAAATGAAAAAAAATGGTATAAATAAATCAGTAACTGCTGGTTTTGGTTGGACTAATCACGAATTAGCAATAATGGTTAATGATTATATCCTACTTTCAAAAAAACAATTCCCCGATGAAATAATTCCTTTTTGTAGTGTAGATATAAATTCAAAAAAATCTGAAGAAGAACTTTTAAGATGTATATCCAAAGGTGTAAAAGGGATAGGAGAATTACACATTAATAATTTAGAAAATATTTTGGATAACAAAATTTTTACTAATATTTTAAAAATAGCTTTACATTATAATTTGCCAATAATTATTCATGGTTCTGAACCTCTCGGTCACAAATATAGGGGAAAAGGAAGGTCATATCCTAAATTTTTGTTTAAATTGGTAGAAAAAAATCAAGATAATATTTTCATATTTTCTCATTTTGGTGGTGGTTTAGTTTTTTATGAGCAAATGCCTGAAATAAAAAAAATATCCTCCAATGTATATTATGATAGTGCTGCTCAGCCTTTTCTTTATGATGAAAGTATATATAGAACATCAATCCTAAGTTCATCTATTAACAAAATCTTATTTGCTTCTGATTTTCCATTAATCGATTTGAATAAATGTTTGAAACAAACTGATTATTTAACTGACATAGAAAAAAAACATATTTTTTCTTACAATCCAATATCAGTATTTAATTTATAGTATTTTCATACCATTCAATTGTAAAATTATAAAATACATATGAAATCTTTAGAAAACAAAAAATATTATCCAGAAATTGAATCTTCCGTTTCTTTCCCTGAAATTGAGGAAGAAATTCTTATTAAATGGAATAAAGAAAAAACTTTTATGGAATCCTTATCAAATAGAAAGGATTCTAAAGAGTATGTATTTTATGATGGCCCACCTTTTGCAAATGGACTTCCTCATTATGGTCATTTACTGACAGGATTTGTAAAAGATATAATCCCTAGATTTCAAACTATGATGGGTAGTAAAGTTGATAGAAGATTTGGTTGGGATTGTCATGGATTACCTGCTGAGATGGAATCAGAGAAAGAATTAGGTATTTCTGGTCGAAAACAGATACAAGAATTTGGAGTGGAAAATTTCAATAATCATTGCAAAGAATCTGTTATGAAATATACAAAAGAATGGGAAATAACAGTAGGAAGACAGGCCAGATGGGTAGATTTTGACGATGATTATAAAACTATGGATTTGAATTATATGGAATCCGTACTATGGGCATTTAAACAACTGTGGGATAAAGGATTAATTTATGAAAAAGATAGGGTTATGCCATATTCTTGGAAAGCAGAAACTCCACTGTCAAATTTCGAAACAAGATTAGATGATTCATACAGAGAGAGAAATGATCCTGCGGTAACTGTTAAATTTGAAATCACAGAAACAAATTTAGATTTTAACAATAATCATAAATCCTACTTATTAGCTTGGACTACTACACCCTGGACTCTACCTTCGAACCTAGCATGTGCTGTTGGGAAAAATATAGATTATTCACTAATCACTAAAAACAATCAAAATTTTGTCATTGCTTCAAATGTTTTAGAAAATTTCTCTGAAGAACTTAAAGATATAAAAATTATTAAAAAAATCAAAGGTGAAAAGATCTTAGGAACAAAATATAAACCTATTTTCTCTTATTTTAAAACCAATAAAAATTCATTTCGCGTATTATCAGCGGATTTTGTTAATACTGAAGAAGGAACAGGAATTGTGCACATGGCACCAGGCTTTGGTGAAGATGATCAAATAGTTTGTGAAGAAAATAATATACAATTAGTATGTCCTGTTGATGATCAGGGTAGATTTACCAATGAAGTAACTGATTATAAAGGAATCAATGTTTTTGATGCAAATGAAAAAATAATTTTGTATTTAAAAGAAAGAAATATACTTTTTAAAAAAGAAAAATACACACATAATTATCCTCATAGTTGGAGAACTGACGAACCTTTAATATATAAATCTGTAAATTCTTGGTATGTAAATGTTTCTTCATTTAAAGACAGGATGGTTGAATTGAACCAAGGGATTAATTGGGTCCCAAATCATATAAAAGATGGCACTTTTGGAAAATGGCTTGAAGGTGCAAAAGACTGGTCGATAAGTAGAAACAGGTTTTGGGGTTCGCCTATCCCAGTTTGGAAATCAGATGATCCCAAATATCCACGAGTTGATGTTTATGGAAGTTTAGATGATCTTGAAAAAGATTTTGGAATTAGGCCAACAAATCTTCATAGACCTTTTATAGATAAACTAACAAGGCCAAATCCTGATGATCCAACTGGGAAAAGTACAATGAAGAGAGTCCCTGAAGTATTTGATTGCTGGTTTGAATCTGGTTCTATGCCTTTTGCACAAGTACATTATCCTTTTGAAAATAAAAATTGGTTCGAATCACATTTTCCTGCAGATTTTATAGTCGAATACATAGGTCAAACACGAGGATGGTTTTATACTATGATGGTATTAAGTACTGCGATTTTTGATAAACCCCCTTTCAAGAATTGTATATGTCATGGCATTGTTTTAGATACAAATGGAGTAAAGTTATCAAAAAAACTTAGAAATTATCCTGAACCTGAATTAATTTGGAAAAAATTTGGTTCAGATTCTTTAAGATGGTTTTTTGCGGCATCTCCAATTCTTAAGGGTCAAAATCTACAAATAGATATGGAAGGGAAGGGGATTTCCGATACACAAAGATTAATAATAACACCATTATGGAATGCTTTTTATTTCTTCTGTTTGTATGCAAATGCTGAAGGGGTAAAGGCTAAGGAAAATTATACATCTGAAAATCCTTTAGATATATATGCTTTGCTTAAAACTAAAGAACTCATAAATTCTATTGAAAATAATCTTTCAAATTATGATATCGCAGGTGCATGCCAAGCAGTCCCAAATTTCATAGATGCGATAAACAATTGGTATATACGTAGGAGTAGACCAAGATTTTGGAAACATGCAGATAATAAAGACTCAAGAAATGCCTACGACACTTTATTCACCGTATTGTTAAATATAACCAAAGTGTTATCGCCATTAATGCCATTGATTTCTGAAGAAATTTATACCAAATTAACAGGAGGAAAAAGTGTTCATCTGTTAAATTGGCCAACTACTAATTTTTTCCCTAAGGATGATGATTTTTTAAATAAAATGGACACCATTAGGGAAATATGTTCAGCAGGTCTATCTATAAGAAAATCTAATAATATTCGAGTCAGGCAACCATTAGAAGAAATTATTCTAGTAGGAGAAGATCTAGAATGGATTTTGGGATTTAAAGATTATATTTTAGAAGAAATAAATATAAAAAACATCATTATCCAGAAAGATTCTGATTCTTTATATAAGGAAAAATTAACTATTGATCTTAGAAAATTAGGACCTAAATTAGGTAAGAACATTAAAGATTGTTTAGAAGGTGCTAATAATTATGAATGGAAAATCAACAAAGATGGAACAGCCAAAATAAGAAAATATATTTTATTAGAGGATGAATATTCTATAGAAAAAGAATCAATCCCAGGTACACAGTCTGAAGAAATAAACAAGGGAGAAATTGTAGCATCCCTAAAGCTTGAATTAAATCAAGAATTAAAAGAAGAAGGAATAGCAAGAGATGTACTTCGAACTATTCAAAATAAAAGAAAAGATCTAAATTTTGATATTTCTGATGAAATAAATGTAGTTATTTGGGGAGATAAAGAAGTTCAAAATTCTATCAAGCAGTTTAATGATTACATATCAACCAATGCGCTTGCTAAATCGATAAAAATTCAAGAAGCGATAGAAACTGAAGAAATTAATATTTCGGAAGAAAATAAAATAAGGCTATTCATCGAAAAAAATTAATTCAACCTATTTAAACTCAATTTTAATGTTTTGTTTTGATGATTTAAATTTCTGACAGAAAGATAAACTGTAAATCTTGCAGAAACTTGTGCTGCTATCAACAAAATAATTGCTGATATATAAATAAAAGCCATTAATACTATAATTGCACTTACTCCTCCGTAAATCGAACCTGAAAATCCGCTAAAATTTCTCAAATACAATATGAAAATCATTTTGTTTATTTCTTCAGCAATTGCAGCAAGAAAAGCTGCAGGAAAAATCTCTATGAATCTTAATTTTATGTTTGGTAACCACCATAAACAAATAAAAAATACTAAAAAAGTCAAAAAAAGTGGAATCAATAACGCTAATCTACTCCAAATATTTGGATCTCTCAGTGGTGAATCAGGAAAGGTTATTGATATTAATTCACTCAAAAAACTTAAGCCAGTGGTGAGAATAAATGAAATTAAAAGTAATGATGATGCAAAAAAAATTAGAGTGAAATCAATAGCTCTTTCTTGAATAAATGTTCGTTTCTTTTCTATCCCCCATATAACATTTATACTTTTTCTAACACTACTGAATACGGCGGTAGAAGCAAGCAAAAGACCCAATGCTGCAATTGCACTTGTTATAAATCTTTGTGAAGTCAAGCTATCAAAAAATGTTTTAATAAAAGCATCATCTTGTTCATCTAGAATTGGAACAAAGTCTTTTACCAAGTCAATTAATATTTGTTCAAAACCTTTTATACCAACAAATAAAGAAAAAATAATAATCAATGCTAACAATAAAGGAAACAATGAAAAAAAAGCATAAAAAGAAATTCCTGCAGCCATGAAAGGGACATTTTTATCAAGGAATTCATTTGTTATATTGCCGATGAAACCCAATAACCATATTATATATCTAATAAAAAACATTTTTTAAAGTTTATTTTCTCTATAAGCTGTCAGATATTCTGTACAAAATTCGTCATTACCTTCTAACATATTTTTTGTTATTTTATACTGATTTAAATTTTGGTCCATATTGATTATTCTATCCAATTTTGATTCTATTGGGTTTATAATTCCAGAATTAGCTCCATTTTTAATTGCCAAGTGTATGAAGACATCATTTATCAATCTTCTTTTCGGTAACCCAAAAGATATATTACTCATACCTCCTGTAATGTTCACTTTGGGCCAAATATTTCTAATTTTTTTTATCGCTTCCAGTGCATCTTTTCCATAGTTCGAAGCCACTGAAATAGGAAAAATCAATGGATCAATAAATATATCTTCTTCTTTCATCCCTTTTGATAAAGAAATATCCATAATTTTTGACAAATTTATAATTCTTTCATCTGAAGATTCAGGCATGCTACTTTCACTTGCAGCACTCACAACTACTTTACAATTCTGCTCTAAAATAATATCTAATAAATCAACTCTTTCCAAAGACAATGAATTAACCAAAGGCCTTTTTATATTGTTATATTCAATAAGCCCTTCCTTAATAATATCTATATTTGAAGAATCGACCGAAAGAGGAACATCAGAAAATTCTTTAACAATACCTACAACCCATTTCATTGCAGTAATTTGCTGATCAAGTTTATAGCTATACTCATCTACATTGATATCTAAAAAAGCTGCTCCGTTATTTATTTGTCTTTTTATTTCAGATTTTATATAACTTATTCCTTGGTTCTTTCTTTCTTGATCACCATTGATCCCCTGCCATATAGCAATCATAAAGTGCTTAAGTTGACCTTGTTGGTAAGGTTGTGTATTTACAAAAACTTCTGGTATCTCCATATAATCAAAAGTGTCTTTTTTTTTGTTAAATATAAGTACTTCTTTATTATCAACTAAACTTGTACGAATACCTCCTCGTTTAACTGACCTGGTTGTATGAATATTTTCACCTATTATTATAAAATCTGACATTATGATTTCATCTTTTCATTTATCCAATCACATATTTCTCTAATCCCTCCAAAAGGAAAAAAATGTAAATTATCATAATTTTTCAATTCTTTAATTGTTTGTGTAGGATTATATTTGATCAAATTTCTAAGTCCTAATTTTTTATTTTTTATTATTAATGAAGTTGCATTTACTCCACATATCTTTGCATAATTTATCAAAGTTGTTAGCTTTGCAGGTCCTGCAATACCTATAGTAATGGAAATTTTATTGTCAAATTTACTTTTAATCATTTCTTTTGTATCAAGAATCCATTTATTTGTTGATTCTAAATTGGTGGTCCACTGTGTAACAATTGAAGAATTAAAATTATGTTGGTTCAACCAATGGCATTTTAATTGAAGATTTTTATCTGATTCTGGATCCATTGGGTTTCCTTCTGGGTGTCCGGCTATATTTATTTGTTCAAATTGATATTTTTCAAATAATCCAGTTTCTAACATTTCTAATGTATTCGAAAATAGATTATTAGGGTTTTCTATGATTTCAAAATGATTATTACCACTTCCAGCAAGAGTTAAAATCTTTTTCACTCCAATAGATGACAATTGAAAAAGATAAGATTCAAGTTCTTTCTTAGATGGGAATGTTCTTGCTGGACAATGAGGTATGACATTAAATCCATCTTTTATTAAATTTTTAGATGCTTCCACAATATTTTCATATTTTTCTCCAGGTATATATGCAATATATACTTCAGTAAAAACATCTCTGGGTAAAAATTTCAAACGTTCAATTTGTTTTGGAACTATTTCTATGGAATATTTTTGCATTCACAAATTAACTAATAAGCTTAATATAACCTAAATAAGTATAATCTATGTATTAGATAAAAAAAATAAAAAAAATGGCAATTGAAGATGATAATCTTTATTCTGGAGAAAAAATACATCGAGTAAAAAGATCACAAGAATTATCTCCCGAAATATTAAGTGTTCAAGTAAGAAAAAATTCTACAAGAGGAATATATTCTCCTCTATTAATTTTCTATGGTCTTATTTTCTTAATTATTTTGGGAACAATAGGTTTGTCTTTACCTTTTTCTAAATCAGGTTTAGTAGAATATTCTTTTGTAGATTACATTTTTGTTTCTACTTCAGCAGTTACGGTTACAGGGTTAGTTCCTTTTGATACAGAATTAGGTTGGAGTCTAATTGGTAAATCAATTATTATTTTTCTAAGTTTTATAGGTGGAATTGGGTTTATGGTAGGTGCTGGTTTTTTGTTACTGATCATAACTGGAAGTAAAATAAACTTAAAACAAAGATTGCTAATCAGGGAAGGACTCTCCGATAGTAGTCCAACCAAACTGGAAACTGGGAATACACCAAACTTTTTATTTAACGTCGTTTATCTAGCAATTGTTTTTCAAATAATAGGAATAATTATTTTATATTTTGTTTTTGGAGAAAAAATACAATCTAATGATCACGGCAGAATATTTAATTCTATTTTTCATTCTGTTGCATCTTTCAATGGATCTGGCTTTGATATGATCAAGGATGAAAATGGTGGAAGTATAGGATCATTAACAAATGATCATAATTTTTTAATTGTAACCATGATTCTTATTTTTTTTGGAAGTATTGGCTATCCAATAGTTTTTGAGATGTTGAGAAATATAAAAATGATATCTCTATCTAAATTTAAAGAATTACATTTGTCTCTAAATTCTAAAATTGTAATTTTTTCTACTTTTATAATTCTATTGCTTGGATCTCTGCAATTTTTATTTGGGGAATGGAATAATATATATACAATTTACGGAAGTTCTATTAATGATAAATTAACCCAATCTTTTTTTCATGTTATTACTCGAACAGCTGGATTCTCACTAATAGACTATGACCTTGTACATAATAGTACAACATTTACTACAATTGTTTTGATGCTTATTGGAGGAAGTAGCCTTTCAGTTGCAGGAGGGATAAAAGTTGGGACCTTGACAGTTATTATAATAGCCCTGATATCGAATATAAGAGGAGAAGAAGAAGTCACCATCTTCAAAAGAACAATTTCAGCACAAGTTGTTAGAAGGTCTTTTGTAATTTTTGTTTTTAGTATAATTTTACTAAGTGTAGGTTTTATAATAATGGCTTCATTTGAACCAGATAATTTATTTAAAGAATTACTTTTTGAAAGTGTAAGCGCGTTTGGAAACGTTGGTTTATCTACAGGTATAACAAAAGATTTAAATCATCTTTCTAAAATTATACTTTCAATTTTAATGGTAATTGGAAGATTTGGACCATTACTATTAGCAACGTTATTATTAGGTAATAGAGAACAGGGCAAAATAAGACAACCCTACGAATCAGTAAGAATAGGATAATTATGAAATTAAAACCTCAAGTTGTTGTTGTAGGTCTAGGCAGATTCGGAAAAAGTTTTGCTTCAAAAATGTATAATTTGGGTCATGATGTTATGGCCATTGATATAGATCCTGAGAAAGTCCAATCAATGGTAGGACAAGTAACCTACCCGGTAACCACAGATGCTTCATCTGAAATATCATTACGTGAATTAGGAGTGCAAGATTTCGATGTAGGAGTTGTAGCCTTAGCAGATGTAGAAGTATCCATCATGGTCTCTGTACTTTTCAAAACTCTAAACATAAACAACATAATTGCTAGAGCATCTTCAGATCTACATAAAGATACTTTAATTAGATTGGGTTGCGATCGAGTTGTGTTTGCCGAAGATGAGATGGGAGAGCAACTTGCAAATACAATTTTTTCTCCAAATGTAACAGAATATTTAGAATTAACACCAAATATGGGAATAAGTAAATTATCTATTCCTAAAAGAATTGTTGGTATGTCTTTATCAGAAGCGGGATTTATAAATCAACCTGGTAATCAAAGATTGACTATCATATCAATCAAAAGAGGAAGCAATATTATCCTATATCCATCAAATGAAGAGATACTAAATGAAGGCGATGAAATATCAATAATTGGAAATAATTCGAATATTAATAAACTAATCATATAATAATGAAATCTAAAAGATATTTAGTTCTACTTAATCATGAAATTAATGAATTACTAATTGAGTTGATTTGTTCTTTTATAAAACAAAGTAAATCCATAGTTTATTTTGTATATGTAATAGAAATACCTCCAAAATATCCAATTGATCATGAAGAAAAAAATTTAATTCTTATAGGTCAATCTGCTCTAAAAAACGTCCATGAAAAATTGTTAGATTTTAAAATAGATTATGATATAAATGGAGAGAATTTTATATTAATACAATCAAGAAGTATTGGTGTAGGAATAGTAAAAGAAGCAAAAAGATTGGATGTAGATATCATTGCATATTCAAAAAAAGTAAATCTTGAATTAAATGAACATAACTACATAAAAAAGTACGCAAACACAACTATTTTAGAATTAAATAATTTATGAATATAGCAATAATAGGGTTTAATGAAATTACAGATCATATACTACGATACATTGAAGGTATTTGTGAAAATATTGCAATTTATGATACACAGATATCAGCAGACTTAAAAAACAGATATAAAAGTAAAAATAATATTACAATTATCGAACATATCGATATTGAAAAGGATCTATTTTCCATTAGTGAAAAAGTAGAAAGATTATTAATCCTTAGTAAAGATGATGTAAAAAACATATTTTTTTACTACAAGATCAGAAATTATAATAATGATTTGAAATCACTTGTTCTTATCAATGATTTTAGTTTATACGAAATTTATTTAGAAAAACAAATTAACGTTATTAATCAAATTAATTTAGAAAAAGAAAATTTACTGACAAAGTTGAATGTTTAGAAAGGAATCTAATTGTATATAATAATTTCTGGAATAAATGAAATGTCAAAAAATTTGGCTATAAATCTATTAGAACATGGTGATGAATTTATATTTATTGATAACAGTGAAAAGAAAATTAAAAAAAATGAAGGGATTTTCGGATTTGTTAATCAGCATGGGAACTCTTATTCAAAAGAGACTCTGATAGATGCAGGAATAGAAAGAGCAAATTTTTTTATAGCAGCGAACACAGATGATAAAATCAACTTTGTCTCTTCTCAAATAGCGAAAAATATCAATTCCAAAATTTTCAATATAGTTGTAATCAATGATCAAAGCAACATTGATATTTTTAAAGGTGATGAATTTGATTTTATTATAAAATCTAATCAAATCACTGCAGACACAATTTCCTCAGTTGTTGAAAATAATACTGTATTACATTTATTTACTAATACTGACAGTCATACAGAAATTTTAATTATAAACATTTTAGAAAATTCAAATTATATAGGCAAAAATATTAATGAAATATCTTTACCTAACAATTCAAAAATAATTGCTGTAATAAATTCATCGGGAAATATAAATTACGATTATTCAACAGATTTGAGAGTTCTTGATAAAATATTAATACAAATTCCATTAAAAAATGAAAAAACTGAATTAAAATTTTGAATGAAAAAAGAAATTGATAATCGAATAAGTTATTTAGGTCCCAAAGGAACATATTCTGAACAAGCTGCATTAATACATAAAAATCAAAAAGAAAATTTAATTGTTCCTAAAAAAAATCTTTTCGAAGTTTTAGAAAGTGTTGAAAAAAAGACAAATTCAGAGGGAATAATCCCAATTGAAAATTCTAGAGTTGGAACAATAATTGAGGTTATAGATTATCTCATAAAATCAAAAAATCTATTCTTAAATGAAGAAATCTTAATTCCTATAAATATTTGCTTAATAACAAAAAATAAAATAGACAGTTTAGATTATATTACTGAAATTATTAGTAAACCCGAAGCAATGAATCAATGTAATGAGTGGATTAGAAAGAATCTCAACAAAGATGTTATTTTAACAGAATCTCCGTCAACAGCCGAAGCTGTTAGTTCTTTAAATAATCACGATTCTACTGTTGCTGCGATAGGACCTGAAAGAGCTGCAATAATTAATGAGTATCATATTTTTGAAAAAGGAATTCAGGATTTTAAAAATAACATTACCAGATTTATTGTTATATCTAATAATCCATCAAGAAGAAGTGGTAAAGATAAAACTTCTATTGCATTTGATTTTAAAACCAAAGACAAATCAGGGTTATTATTAGCTGCTCTAGAATGTTTTTCAAAAAGGAATATAAACTTACAAAAGATAGAAAGTAGACCCAAAGGAACTCAAATGGGTGAATATACATTCATTGTCGATTTCAATGGTCACATAGAGGATAAATTAGTAATTGATGCATTAAATGAACTTTCAAAAATTACAACTCTTCTTAAAGTTCTGGGATCTTATCCTAGAAGTTAGTTAATCGTCGTATAAATCATACTTTGATCTTTTTGAAGCTTCAACCCCTTCTTCAACTGCATCAATCAATCTGTCTTTAGCAGAGTCTACTAGATCATTAGCCTTTTCTTTCCAATCATTAATGTTATGTGAAAGAATATCTCTAGTTTCATCTCCTGGTTTAGGTGCAAAAATAATACCCGCTAAAAAACCTAATGTTGAACCATAAAAAAAACCTTTATAAAAAGCATCTTCTTTAGACATATATACCTACCTATTTTTTCTTTTTATCTTTTTTTTCTTTATTAGAAGTTCTGAATATTGATTTAACAACAGAAATAGCTTTATTTATAGTATTTAAGGATTCACGAAAGTCTTCTACTTTTTCATTTGCCTTATCTAATTGATTTTTTACACTCGCTAAACGTCTGTAAACCACAATAAAAATAAATGTCCAAAGCAAACCAACAATGATAAATATCACAAAAAAACTTATCATCAAAACATCTTTTAAATTATCTAATGTTATTACCAAAATATACTTATTTTTTTAATATATATATACAAATATAGCTAATAAATAGAATTTAATCAAAATTAGCTAGCATTTAGTTATTAACTATATGCTTTATAGCGAGAGGTAGTCTTTAAGACTAAATGACCTTGTTGGATGTCGTAATTTTCTCAAGGCCTTGGCTTCAATTTGCCTTATTCTTTCTCTGGTAACTCCAAATGTAGATCCTACTTCTTCAAGCGTTCTGGGCCTACTGTCGTTAATGCCAAATCTTAATTCTATTACCTGTCTCTCTCTTGGAGAAAGAGTATCTAAAACTTCAACAATTTGAGACTTCAGTAAACTTTTAGAAGCAGAATTTTGCGGAGATTCTGCATTCTGATCTTCTATTAAATCAGATAAATTCAAATCTTGCTCTTCCCCTATTGGAGCTTCTAAAGATATCGGATCTTGAGATGCTTTTAATATTTCATTCACTTTATCAGCATCCATGTCTAATTCTTTCCCTATATCCTCCGATGTAGGTTCAACTCCTTTTTCCTGTACCAATCTTCTAGACACTCTCAAAATTTTATTGATTTGTTCTACCATATGTACAGGGATTCTTATAGTTCTTGATTGATCTGCAACTGCCCTTGTAATTGACTGTCTAATCCACCAAGTTGCATAAGTAGAAAATTTAAATCCTTTTCTATAGTCAAATTTCTCAACAGCTCTAATTAAACCTATATTTCCTTCTTGTACCAAATCCAACAAAGACAATCCTCTACCAATATATTTCTTCGCTATGGATACAACCAATCGTAAATTTGCTTCAGCCAAGTGATTTTGGGCTAATTCTGCTCTTGATAATATTTGATCATAATTACTGTCTATTATCATTCTATAAACTTTCAATTGATCATAGAAATCTTTGTCAGACATAAATTTCTTTAATTCTAAAGATAAAAATTTCTCATCAACAAAATCTGAAATATCCACAGGGATTAATCCTAATAAATCAGATATCTGTTTTATTTGATTTACTACTTTTTCTTTTGAAATATTGTTTTTATCAGAAAGATACGCAATCAAAGCATCTTCATAAACTCCATGAATTTTATTAACATGTGAATCAGTTTGAATTAAATCATTTAGTGTGATTTGCTTTGGGCCTCCATAATATTCACTTATGCTTTTCATAATAGAATAGAAGGTATTTATTCTATTGATAACTTCAATTACCAAATCTACAGAAGTAACAATTCCTGGTTCGGTTTCTTCTAATTCTGTAGTCAAATTCTGGTATTGGTACTTAAGATCTATTGTTCTTGCCAATATTTCTTCATCTTTTCTTGATAAAAGTTTTACATCTCCAATCTCTTTTAAATACATTCTTATAGGATCTTCATAATTATCTTTATGTATTTTTTTTTCTCGAGAAATAATATTCATTAAATCATCAGAATTTAAAGAGGTGTTTAATGATGGAAGATCCTCTTCATCTTCAACGGTGTTAGATTTTGGAACATATACTTCATTCAGATTTGAAGGGGCATCAAGATTATCAATATTAACAAACAAATTTTCATTTTCATTTTGAGATGGGTTAGTTTTCATTAATATTGTGCCCTTTCAAGTAATTTCAATTTTTCTGTTATATCTGTCAATTCTTTCATCAAAGAAGATATAACTTGCTTATCTTTAGAATCTAAAGTTTCTTCTTCATTTAATCTACTTTCTGTTTCTTGAATTTTTCTTTTATGATAATCAATAGCTATTCTATTTTTCACCTTTTCTAATTCAATATCGTTACTTAAATCGGGATTGTTGATTAAATTTTTTATTATGTATTTATTTATATCATCATAAATAAATTTCAAATCAACTTTTATTTGGTCTTTTTCAATAACTTTATTTTTTTCTTTCCATAAATTAAAAATAGATCTATAATGAAGGTCTGAAAAATAGAACTCTTCAATATCTTTAACGTTTTCAAATAAATAAGGGAATTCTAATAATAAAGCTAAGAAATGCTTTTCACTTGTCATTTCATCGTTATAAATAACTTCTTTTATTCTCTTATTATCTGATAATATTTTCCCTGATTTCCTAAATTTAGATTTCAAATTGTTTGTCACTTCTATTTTAAGTAAATCAGTATCTATAGCTGTTATTTGTGAAATATGTTTTAAATAATTACCTTGTTGCAGTTCATCTGAACACTCAACTATAAAAGGCATTATTATTTCTAAAAATTTAAATGTATCTTTATTTTTTTCACCTAATAATTCATCTGTATAATGATCAATCATAAAATCAATGAAATTTTGAGAATTTAATATCATTTCTTCCCATTCAAGTGGATTACTCCTGATGATCTCATCAGGATCTTTCCCTGATTTAGGAAAGCATATTTTTACTTTTATTTTTTTATTAGCTTTTCTAACATTTATTGCTATGTTTGCTCTCAATTTATTAATTGAATCTACTGCTGCCTTATGTCCAGCTACATCATTATCAAAACAAAAAATCATTTCTCCTGAATCTGAACTATAGGTAACAAGGTTTTTTAATTTTTCAAAATTTTCTATTGATAGCTGTGTCCCCATAGCAGCGACAACATTATCATAACCTTTTTCGTAAGCAGATATACAATCAAAATAACCTTCTACAATGACTACCTGTGATTTTAATTTTATTTTTTCAGAAGCTCGATCTATGCCATACAATATTTTAGATTTATTAAAAATTTCACTATCTTTAGAATTTATATATTTACTTTTTTGAATTTCATTAGTTGATCGTCCTCCAAAACCAACAATATTAGAATTTTCATCTAAAATTGCTATAGTTGTACGATTTCTAAAAAAATCTATCCATTCTTCTGAATTTTCTTTTTTAACTAGTAGATTTGAATTTTTTACGCCTCTTTTATTTGTCTTATTTGATCGAAAATACTCAAAAAGGCTACCTAAATTACCATCTGGACAATAACCAATATGATGTTTTTTAATTGCGTCTGGAGTAATTCCTCTATTTTTCAAATAGGACAATATCTCCTTAGAATTCTCAGAAGTATTATTGGTCAGTTGCTTTTGAAAATAACTGTTTGCAATCTTATTTACTTCATAAACCTCTTTTTTTATCAAGTCATTTTTTTTATTTTTTTCTTTCATATTTATAAAAGAGCTTTCGTCATAGTCGATAGAAAGATAAGAAGAAAGTTGTTTTATGGAATCTGTAAAAGTTAATTTCTCATAGGACATTAAAAAATCAAAAACATCTCCACTTTGATTACATCCAAAACACTTAAATCTTTTTTTGTCTCTACTCAAAGTGAAGGAGGGTGTTTTTTCATCATGAAACATACAAAGAGTTTTTGATATCGATCCGCTTTTTGACCAATTGAATCCTTTATGTTGTAAAAAATCTTCTAAATCGAGTCTTTCTTTTATAATTTCTTTCAAATCTTGAGGCATAGTATATTTTTGAATTTAAAGTAAAAATAATTGTATAGTTATCTTATAAAAAATAAATAAATTTTTGTTTATTTTTTGTTACTCTTTTTGATTTTATTAAATCAAATATTCGTAATTTTTTTTGTTATTCCTGGAGAAATTTTTTTTGCTTCCTCAATAGCAAAATTATCAGTCATTCCACAAATATAATCTGCAACAGCAATTTCAATATTCTGTCCTGTTTTATAGTAAGTTTTTGGTATAAATTGTTGATTCTCCAAATAAAATTCAAACAAAAGTCTAACAATTCTATAAGCTGTTTCTCCCTGTTCAGAATTACTAACAGGCAAATAAAAGTTTTCAAACAAATAATTTCTAAGTTCAGTGACAAGGGTAGAAATATCATTAGACATTTTAATTATAGGGATCTGTTTAGTATTGTGAAGTCCAGTACAAGCCCAAGAATTTTTGACAAGATCGCTTACTAAAATATTAATCCTTTTTGAAAGTGGTAAATTTATAAATTCTGCAATATGATTAGGTATTTTTTTCTTTGACAGGAAATTTGATCTGAAAGCATCCTCTATATCATGGCTTAGATAAGCTAAAGCATCTGAGATTCGGACTATTTGTGCTTCTAAAGACATTCCTATAACAGCTTCTCTATTCAAAAAGTTCCCCTGAGGTTTAGAATGTTTCCTAATTGCTTCAATAACATCTAAAGTAAGATTAAGTCCAACTCCGTCTTTTTCAAGGACTTCAATAATTCTTACGGAATGTTTTGAATGATGAAAACCATTTTGTAGTAAATCGTTTAAAGCAGACTCCCCTATATGGCCAAACGGCGTATGTCCTAAGTCATGACCCAAAGATGCTGCCTCAACCATATCTTCATTTAAATTTAGTGCCCTAGCTATTGTTCGTCCTATTTGTGAGACTTCTATCACATGAGTCAATCTTGTAGTATAGTGGTCACCTTTAGGTGCTACAAAAACTTGACTTTTATGCTTGAGCCTTCGAAATGAATTAGTGTGAATTATTCTATCTCTATCAATTTGATAAGCACTTCTATAAGATTTCTTTGCTTCACATTCTTTATTTTTTCTCTTAGAGTTAATTTGTTTTATGGCATACTTAGATAATAAAGATTCATTATTATCAATTTTTTTTTGAAATATATTTGAAATTTCATTAAGTTCCATTTTTTAAATCTTTTTAGTATAAATAAAATTTTTTTCCTTGTATATTTCTTTATTGAATTTATATTTCTGCGGTAAAATATTCGCTATTCTCATCATCATTTCACTGGTTGCACTTTTTATAAAACTTTTATTCCGATCCTTCGGAACATTATGCAGAGTAAACGGGTTACCAATTGTTATTCTGACTTTCATTTTTGGATACAAAAATTGTAAAATGTTCTTACAATTTTCAGTACCAGTTACAGAAACGGGCAAGAGTATTGATTCAGTAGCTAGTGCTAAGATTATTGCCCCATTATATCCTTGTTTTAGTTTTCCATCATTACTACGTGTACCTTCTGGAAAAACTAATAAAGATTTATTACCTTTAAGTTGCTGCTTTGACCAGTTAAATGCTTTAATGTCTGTAAATCCTCTGTTAATTGAAAATGCTCCATAATATTTTAATAAAATATTGCTTGGGAACTTAAATAATTCCTTTTTGGCCAAAAATCTTGGTTCTTTACCAACTGCATTTGCGCACAATGGAGGATCGATAATAGAAAGATGATTTGAAACAAGTATAATTGATTTATCCTTTGGTACATTTTCTCTACCTGAGACTTTAAAATCTCCGAATGCTTTAAACGTACACATTAGCGCTACATCACATATGTTATATAACTTAGTCATTTATTTTTTCATACAATTTTTTTATTTCTGAAACAACTTCAACTATATCTAATTCATCAGTATGTATGACAAACGATTCTTTTGCAATTTTCAAAGGTGAAAGTTCTCTTTTCGAATCTATTTGATCCCTTACAAGAATACTTTCCCTAATTATATTTATATCTTCTGAATTGATTTCTTTAGCTCTTCTTTTAGCTCTTATATCCAAACTAGCCCTTAAAAAAATTTTTAAATCTGAATTAGGAAGTACTACTGTACTTATGTCTCTCCCAACCATAACTATATTTCCTTCAATTGCCAAATTTCTTTGGAAATCTACCAAATTATTTCTAACAATTGGTTTTTGAGACACCTGTGATACTTTAGAATCTATTCTCTTTGAATAAAGTGAAGCTGTGATTTCCTTATTTTCATAAAATAAAGAGTTTTGATAATTTTTTGTTGTTAATTTCAACTTTGTATGTTGAAAAAATGTTGAAGCTATTTCAGGAGTGATTTTTTCTAATAAAGATATGTAAGTTACGGCTCTATACATTATTCCTGTATCTAAAAAATTATATTTAAGTTGCATAGAAAGCATTTTACCTACCGCAGACTTTCCAGATGCAGCAGGTCCATCTATTGAGATAGATTTATATTTTGTTTTACCGAACACTATTTTGTTTCTCTGGAATATCCAAACTCATAACATCAAAAACAAGTCTAGAGTTTACATTAATCTGAAGATTATTAATTGATCTTAATAATATTATTATTATTTTATTTATTTCCTTTATGTTATATGTTTTTTTCATATCAAAATCAAATATAAAATTTAAATCTGTATCAAAATTTTTTTTGATTATCAAATCACAAAAGTTCATCCAATTATTTAGTTCTTGATATATACCATTTCGATCAGTTCTAAATCTAGTAGATAATTTTTGAGAGATATTTAGTCGATTCGACAATGCCGAGTTACAAAACTCATAAAATCTATTATATGATTCTTTATATTCTTCCAATAAAGAAATGTTTTCTGAAACTAAAAAAGCTTTACCTAGTAACCCTTGTGAAAATTGAACGATTTTTTTTGTTGTATCATGATCGTAATCATACCTTTGTTGTATCCAATCTTCAATTTGCTCATCTTTTAATTCTGATAATGCAATTTTTTGGGCTCTAGATAATATCGTTGAATATAATTTTGAAAGATCTGAAACCAAAAAAATAAAGATTGACCCTTTTGGAGGTTCTTCTAATAGTTTCAAAAATGCATTTGATGCCTCGTTATTCAAGTTTTGAGCATTTTCAATTAAAAATATCTTATATTTTCCTATAAAAGGTCCAAGATTTGCAGAATGATTGATTTGGTGAATGTGTCCTATTCTTATTTGATCAGAAGAGTTCGTAGAAGTTGATTCTATAGGTGTGTTACTGTTAACACATATTAAATCATAATAATTATTAAGATTGATTTTTTTACAATTTTCACAAGACTCACACCCAAATTCATTTTGTTTTGAAGTACAATTCAAAAGTTTAACAAAATCGTATGCTAATGTAGTTTTCCCGACATGTTTCGGACCATAAAAAATATAAAAATGCGCAAATGAATTTTGAAGAAATGCATTTTTTAAATAATTAATTGCATTATCATGCCCAATGGTTCTCATAAAAGTGAAGTTGACAATAAATCTTTATATGTTTCTCGTCTTTTTATAATTTTAGTTTCTCCTTTTGTAATCATTATTACAGCTGGTCTTACTTGCATATTATAATTACTTGACATAGCAAGATTATATGCTCCCGATGATGGTAATACCAATAAATCATTTATTTCAGGATTTGGAATATGAACATCTTTAGCCAGTATATCTCCTGATTCGCAAAATTTTCCAGCAATCGTAGCCTTAATAGATTTTTCATTACTGTTAATTTTAGATACGGAAAAAACAGAGTATTCCGATCCATACAATGCAGGTCTAATATTATCACCCATTCCACCATCTACAGAAATATAATTTCTCACATTAGGAATAGATTTAATAGAACCTATTTTATAAATGCTAACGCCAGAGCGTCCTATAAGAGCACGTCCTGGTTCAAGTATGACCATTGGTATTGGGAATTTATATTTTTTAGCCGATTTTTTTATAGAATCACAAATTGATTTTGCATATTCACGTATCAATAAAGGTTTTTTTTCAGTGGTATATCCTATGGCAAAGCCACCCCCAGGACTAAATTTTTTCATTTGAAAATTATATTTATTCTTCATTTCAGAAGCAAAACTATATACATATTCAATAGCTTCTGTGTATGGCTGTACTTCAAAAATAGGAGAGCCTAAATGAAAATGTAAACCAAGCAAATTAAGATTTTTTATTTTAGATAATTCAAATATTGCTTTTTCAGCATCTCCTGTTTCTATAGAGAACCCAAACTTTGAATCCAAAATACCTGTGGTTGTTAACAAATGAGTTTTTGGGTCTACAGATGGAGAGACTCTTATCATCACATCTTGAATAATATTCAATTCTTGTGTTATTTTTTTCAAATTTTGAATTTCATTGAATGAGTCAATCGTTATATGCTCGATGCCATAATCTAGTGCTTCTTTCAATTCATCAACAGATTTATTGTTTCCATGAAAATTGATTCTTTTTGAAGGAAACTCAACAAATTGAGCTATTGCCAATTCTCCTCCTGTTACGACATCAATATTCATGTCGTTTTCATTTAGTAGTTTTAGTAGATAAGGATTCGAAAAGGCTTTTGTTGAATACGATATTATTGAACTATCTATTTCCGATTTGAAAGAATTTTGAAAATCTTTAATTGTTGAAATAATTGTATCTTCATCATATACATATAACGGTGTTTGATATTTCTCAGCTAATTTTGTTAAATCAAAACCATTTATAGATAAATTATTGGCAGAATTCACGTCAGTTTTATTTGGGAATAGCTCTTTACCTATGAATTGATTATTAAAATTCATATATACCTACTTATATTGATAAATTTATATAATTTTATATAACTATTTACTTTATTATTCTATTCTAAATTCTATACTTTAATTTAAAATTTAAAAGTATTTAACTTTATGAACAAAGAATTCAGGTTAACAAGCCTTTCGAAAAGTGGAGGTTGAGCTGGCAAAGCCTCATTAGAGGAACTGGACAGGGTTCTGGGCCAGCTCAATATAAATATGATTTCTGAAAATTTACTGGTTGATCATACCACGAAAGATGATGCAGCTATTTATAAAGTTTCAGAAAATAATGCTATTGTTTTTACTACTGATTTTTTTTCACCAGTAGTAGATGATCCATATGTATTTGGTCAAATTGCTGCTGCAAATGCAATTTCTGATGTATATGCAATGGGAGGAAATCCCTTTCTCGCATTGAATATATCATGTTTTGGAGATAATTTACCTAATAAATATATTGAAAGAATCCTTTCTGGAGGGAATAATATTGCTCAAAAAGCAAATGTTATTATTGCTGGGGGTCATACAATTAATGATGCAGAACCCAAATATGGTCTTGCCGTTATAGGGAACATTAATCCAAAAAATGTAATGAAAGTAACAAATGCAAAGCCAAATCAAGATCTAATTATAACTAAACCAATTGGGAATGGAATAATAACTACAGCAGCAAAATCTACCCTATTAGAAAAACAAATAATTGATAAGGCAATTTATTATATGAAACAACTTAATAATGTTCCTTCTGAAAAAGCTAGTGCTTTGAAAGTAAAAGCGGGCACAGATGTAAGTGGGTATGGACTTATAGGACATTTAAAAAATATTTTAGAAGGAAGTAAGATTTCTGCAAAACTAAATTTTGATGAAATACCAATTCTTGAAGGAAGTTTAAAATTATCAAAAAAAGAATTTTGGCCAACAGGAACGAAAAACAATAAAAGGATTTTGGATAAAAATATTACTTGGGACGAAACAATTTCAAATAATGAAAAAATGATTTTGTTTGATTCACAAACATCAGGGGGATTATTATTATCAGTTGAGAAAAGTAAATCAAAAAAGCTTATCGATGAAATTAACTCTATAGAAACATTTTTCGCAAAAAAAATAGGAGAAACTATTAAACTATCTAACCAACAGATTTGGGTAGATAGATAAAATAGAAGATCACAGAGAAAGAAAATACATTACATTATTTGAATTGTAAAAACATTAAAATTTTGTTTTGTATTCTGGCTTCCCTTGAATATCTAACTTCACTCTAAAAAGATCTCCTCCTCTATATGCTTTATAATCATAATCTTGTGGTTCAAACCCTATTGGAGGATCTCCGGTACCTGAACTCGCTGTAGTAACATATAATTCATTTAAATCTTTCCCTCCAAACATTGGACAAGAAGTTTGAGTAGCAGGAAAATGTATTTCCCTTTCTAGTTTCCCATCAGGATCAAATCGCTTAACTTTGGAACCAAACCAAATAGCCGACCAAATAAATCCTTCTGAATCGACGGTCATTCCATCTGATATACCTTCAAAATCATCTTCAATTTTAACTAAAATTTTTTTGTTTGATAAAGACTTTTTGGTAGCATTATAGTCCCATTGATAAATGGTTTTTGCCAAAGTATCGGTATTATAGAACTTTGTTTCGTCAGGGGAAAATCCCATACCATTACATAAAGTTATTCCTTCATCAATAATATCGATTGTTCTATCACTATTTAATCTAAAGAGAATATCATTTTTCCATTTTGAAGTGTCGGTTCCACAATAAAAGCTACCATCTGGTCCAGAAATAACATCATTAATTCTAATAGCAGTATCTTTTCCTTCAAAATTTCCAATTTTAATCCAACTAAAATCATCATCCGAATTCCAGAGCATTATTCCTTTCCAAGTTCCTAAAATCAATCCTCCTCCATCATTAAACCTGAAACCTCCAACTTCAATTCCTTCATGTATTATTTCATTTGAGTTATCTATCGGGTTATATTTAAATAATTTACCTCCCTGAATATCAGTCCAATATAATTTCGCTTCTTCTTGGTTCCATACAGGGCCTTCTCCAACTATGGCTTCAGGTGAAGCAACTTTTTCAATATGATATTTCATTCGTCTCCTCGTTTACAATTTGATTTTTATAATATCAGTAAATATTCACATCATGTATACTTTTTGAAGAATATTATTAGAAAGGGGATATATGGGTGATCATGATAACAAAATAGCTTTAGTAACAGGTGGAGCGCAAGGTATTGGAAAGGGGATTGTTGATGTTCTTTCTTCAGAGGGGGCTCAAGTATGTATAGCGGACATTTCAGAAGAACATGGAATTAAAACAGTTAATGAATTAGAGAAATTGGGTAGAAAAGCAATTTACATTCAAGCAAATTTTGAAAATTCTGCAGAACCTAAAAAGGTAATCGAAGAGTGCGTAAGCAGACTAGGAAACATAAGTATATTGGTAAATAACGTAGGAATACAGCCATCTACATCTTATAAAAATGTAGAAGAAACTTCTGAGGAAGTTTGGGATGCTATTATAAATATAAACCTAAAAAGCTATTTTTTGATGTCTAAATACTCAATCCCTTTTATGAGGAAAAATGGACAAGGTGCAATTGTGAATATAGCGAGTGTACAGGGTTTACAATCACAAAAACTTGTTCCACCCTATGCTGCAAGTAAGGGTGCTGTTTTGTCTTTAACAAGACAAATGTCGCTAGACTATATTAAAGAAAACATAAGAATAAATGCTATATGCCCTGGTACAATTAACACCCCTATGGTAACAAGCTCAATTTCTGGAAACATAAATGAATCTTTAAAATTGTTTGGGGAAGATATTCCTATGGGAAGGATCGGAGAGCCCAAAGAAATAGGACAAGTGGCCTCATTTTTATGTAGTGAAAAAGCATCTTTTATATCTGGAGAATATATTATTGTAGATGGAGGAATTATGGCTAAGGGAGGATGGGATACAGAACTACAGGGATAATAATATTCTTATAAGTAATTAAATCCTTTATTTGTCAAAAGGACCTTTTCTTTCATCAATCGAATATTGTGAGATTATACCAGCTTTCATATTTGCCGAAATTGTTTGTCCAGCTTTTACAGGAAATGCAGAACCATTATTTTTTGCATTATCAACTCCGCCATTGCCCCAACTTGTACAGGGTTCAAGTCCTGCATTATAGCTTCTTCCATACCATGGATAACCATAACCTCCACCATAATTTCTCCAATACCAAATATATTTGAATAATTCTTTTGGGAATTCTACACCCCATGATAAATTTATTTTATTATTTGTCACGACATACCAGCCATCAGATAAATCGGTAAAATACGCCATATCTAAAGACCTATCTGATTTCCCAGGAATTAATCTAAAATCGGATAAACTTCCATCTTTCATTTCTACAAAGGGCCAAGGACCGGAAAAATCAGGTTTTAATTTTGAGGATTTATCGACATCTTCTGGGTGAGACAGTATAGTACAATCTGGAATCGTTAAAGTACAATCTTCAGATAAAAAAGTTCCTCCAACAGCAATATGTTCTAACCAAACTATATTTAAATCTTCTTCTCCAAAATTTGTTACTTCTTGATGGATTTCTATAAAACTTTCATCAGATTTCAAACATACTAATCTTTTAATTTCAAATGGACTTCGTATACTTCTACCTGTAAATTCTACCTTACATAGCTCTGGAGTATCTTCAATAATTTTAGTATCCCACGGAATATTATTTACATCACCATGAATTCCAAAATCTGCTCCATAATATGTACTTGGATATCCACCATGTGGAATCACTGTTTGCCATCCTCCTTCATAGTAATCTAACCAAACTGAAGAAGCATCCCCAGAAGAAGGAACATTAATTGATGGATTCCTTATACCCCAGGGGGTTTTGAACATGATTTCTGTATCAGTAGGTTTATAAATAAAACTTGAAATATCAGCGCCTTTATCTGCAATAATTTGAATTCGGATAAATTTATTTTCCAAAATTACAGTTTTCAACCCTCGATAATGCCAAGAGTCAGAAATTCTAGCTCCAAAAGCTCTTTCATCTTGATAGTTTGTGCTCATTAATCATTTTCCCTTATTTCAATTTACTATACAGGATATAAAAAATTAAAATCCCTAATAATTAAACTTTTTTCAGCGATTATTTTGTACACTAGTCAAACGCCATATAGAAGATTTTTTTTCGTCAGTTATCAAGTAAATTTCGCCATTATTATTTACTTCAATATCCCTTAATCTTCCTATTTTATCTCTGAAAATTATTTGTTTATTAACTATCTTTCCTTTACGCATCTCAAGCTTGACTAGAAGTTTATATTTTAGGGATGTCACAAGAAGGTTTTGATCCCAATTTAAGAACTCATCTCCACTGTAAAATGTAATATCTCCAGGAGCTATAGATGGGACCCAAGAAATTATGGGAAGCATAAATTCATCAGAGAAACTATCACCATCGCCAATTTTAGTTCCTGTATAGTTTGTTCCTCCCCAACCAATTTTATTCCATCCATAATTTTCTCCACCAACAACTTCTCCTATAAAATCACCTCCTTTAGCACCATGATTTGAAATGAAAATTCCACCATTAGGTGAAATTGACATTCCTTGAGGGTTCCTCACACCAACCATAAATAATTCTGGAAGAATAGTGCTAACATTTTTTGGATTATCTACAATAGAACCATCGAGATTTATTCTTATGATACTTCCAGCATGAGAATCTAATTCTTGAGCGGTGATACCCTGTCCTCGTTCCCCTATAGAAGCGTATAAGTAATCATCTTTGATGAGTAATATTGATCCAAAATGTTTTGTATCTGAAAAGTAAGGAATAGCTTCAAAGATAATCTTAAAATTATTAACCTTTCGGTAGGGAAAGGTAAATTCTCCCCGTCCAATAGCTGTAGTGTAATGTCCATCTCCATTATCTTTAGTAAATGAAACATATAGATAGTTTTCGTGTACTAATAAATCAAGCAACCCTCCCTGACCTACTTTGAGTGATGGAATATTATGAGAAATTAAATGGTGTTCTTTTGTAATATGATTTACAAAAGTTATTTCTCCATATTTTTCACTTACTAGAAAATCATTAGAATCAAGAATTTCGATTGCCCATGGATTATCAAAAGTTTTTGTAAGATCAATTTTTTCAAGTCTTATTTCATCTTGATTTATCATTTCATAATCTTGAAAATTACTAATTATTTCATAATTCTGATTAGGCGTATAACAACTAATCAATTGAAAAGTAAACATAGGTATAAAAAATAAAGTTTTCATAATATATTTCATTTCATTAAATTCACAAATCTTGAATAAAGTTATCTTTATTTATTAAAATTTAAATAGAAAATTATCAGAATTCATCATAACTAGTCTGGTTCCACTATTATTCTAAAGATTTCTTTATCAGCATCCAACATTTTCTTAAAACCTTCTTCAATTACATTGGATAAATTTATAGTTTCTGTTATCAATGGCTTAAGTTTAATTCTTCCTTTTGAAACCAAATTAACTGCGTGTTTCATATCATCATTTTCAGCCGCAACAGAACCAATAACTTTTTTTTCTAGACTAACTATTTGATTAAAATCAAACACCGGTTTATGTGAATATATCCCCACTAAAATTATTGTTCCTCCCCTTCGAGCTAGATTTATTGATATTTCAGGAGATTCCTCAGCGCCTGCTGTTTCAAATACATAATCAGGGCCAATATTATTGGTAATGGATAAGATTTGTTTATATAAATGAGAAATATTTTTTTGAACCTTAAAACTATTTGTAGCTCCAAATTTTTTAGCTAAATTTAATTTTTTTTCGTTAATATCAACAGCTATCACCATAGCTCCAGCAGCTAATAAAGTTTGAAGTGTTAAAAGTCCCACTGTACCACACCCAACCACAACGGCAATATCTCCTGGTTTAATTCCTGATTTTCGAACTGCATGTACTGCTATTGTAGCCGGTTCTAGTAAAGAAATTTCTTCATCAGATATACTATCAGGCACTGGAATAATATTTTTGACGGGCCAAACCATATACTCTTGTAGCCCTCCATCAGCGGATAATCCTGCTACAGCCATAGATGGACATACAGCATGATGACCTGATTGGCACCAGTAACAATCACCACAGGTAAGTACGTTATTTATTACAACTCTTGATCCAATTAATTTTTGTTGGTTAATATCTCCTACAGAATCTACAACTCCTGATATTTCATGTCCCATAACTAATGGAGCTTTCTTACCACTTATTGGATTTGAGGTATTAGTTTGGATCCACAGGGGTCCGAATTGCCATTCTTCAATATCAGTAGCGCATAATGATGTATATTTTACTTTTACCAATACTTCATTTGATTTTGGTTTGGGCTTTTCTATTTCCTCTAATCTTATGTCATTATTCCCATAATATAAGAGCGCTTTCATTGTCTAGGTCCTTCCTCATTTTCGTCTTTATCAACAAATAATAAATTATAAATTATTTCATCTTCTAGGTCTGTAAATTTTTTATTGCTACTATTTTCAAAGTTGATGATTTTTTGCTTAATAGAATTTATTTTCTTTCTTATTTCAATTTCTGGGTCAATATTGTTTTGAATTAAATAGAAATATAGTTTGAATAATTGATTTGGAATTTCTTCGAAACCTAAAATCCTCTTTGGTACTTCTTTTTTGTTTATTTGAATATTTAAAGATATTAGTTTCTTAATTAACCTTTTCATTAATACACTTGAATGAGAAAAAAAATTAAACTCATCTAAAAAACTATTTTTGGTATTTGTATTTTCACCTTTGAGTTTTATCCAATTTTTTTCGACTTCTTCTGGTGTTTTTAAATTACCAAAATTCTCTGTATCAAAAACATGTGGATGTCTTTTTATTAATTTTTTTCTTGCGTGATCCAATATGTCATCAAGATTAAATAGATTTGAAGCATTAGCAATTTCAGAATAGAACATAATATGAACTAATAAATCTGACAATTCATCTAAAATTAAATGTTTATCATTTTTTTCCAATGCATCAATGAGTTCATAAGCTTCTTCTAATGTCAAAGTTTTTAGAGATTCAAAATCTAATTCTCTATCCCAAGGACAACCTTTATCACTTCTCAATTTTTTTATTATATTTTCTAATTCTAATAATTTATTTTTTTTACTCATAAAAGAAGATATATTAATAATATGATTATTAATTTTAGTAAACTAACAGCATCGTTTTTATGGATCCCATTTCTATTATCTACTAGTTTTGAAATTATAACATTCTCAGATTGGATATATGAATATAATTGGGATAGAAATAATATTTCTGAAATTACAAATTTAACAATTGAAGAACTTGATAAATCTGCAGATGAAATAAAAGTTTATTTCAAAGATAATGAAGAATATCTAAATGTATCAATTTTAAGAGATAATCAAAGTCTTTCTGTATTTAAACAGAAGGAAATAGACCATATGACTGATGTTAAACATTTGATTAAACTTGTAATGGGTTTTCAAAGAATAAGTGCTTTAATTTTGATACTAATCTTAGCTATAATCTTATTTGGAAAATTCAAAGAAAGTAAAACAAATATTTTAAGAAACATTTTATTGAAATCATCACTTATTTGGGGTGCATTACTGTTAATTATTTTGATTTCAATAGGTGTCAATTTCAATAAAACTTTTTTATTATTTCATCAATTAGTTTTTACAAATGACTTATGGATTCTAGATCCTATGAATGATTATTTGATAATTATCTTCCCCGAAAGATTCTTTATGGAAATAACTTTATTTATAGTTCTAGGATTTTTAAGTATTCATTTTTTTTGTTATGCATTTATTAGTTCAATAAAATTTTTTACAAATTTTTCAAAATAAATCTAGCCATTTTTTCATTACTTTAACTGATTCATTTATATTATCTATTATCATAAAATTTTTCGAGTCAATTGAGTTTTTTGAATTGTTTTTTGAAATTAGAACACTTGTAATACCTATAGCATTGGCTCCCATGATATCAGCTACAGGATTGTCTCCAAAATGGATAGAATTGACAGGAGAGATGCTTAGTTTATCTAAAGTATAATGAAAAATTTTTTTATCAGGTTTTGCCATTCCTAATTCATTCGAAAGTACAATTTCATCATAAAAAATTTTTTCATTTACTAGCCAATTCCTATAAACCATTGGGGAATTAAATCCAGTATTAGAAATAATTCCTATTTTTATTTGATTTTTTTTACAAAATTCTATTAGTTTTAAACTACCATCAAAAATAATCGGAGGAAATTCCAAAAATGCTCTATCAATTAATTCTCCAATATAAATTATTTGAGCTTTGGTTAATTTTTTATCTAAATTATGATCAATTCTACAAATAAAAATGAGTAACCAATCAAAAAAAAGCTTATCACAAAAAAACCTAGAATAGAGAGATATTTTATTGACTGTAAATTCAAGAGCCTCAATAACATCATTTAAGGTTATAGTATTTGAAAAATCTTTAAGATAATCAAAAACTAATTCAGATTTTTTCATACTTCTTTTAGGTGATACAGAAGAATAATCTTTTTCTCCCATTATTGTTCCCCATAAGTCTAATGTGATTAAATAACTCATTTTAGTAAGAAATAAGAAATTTTATTTTTTTTGTAATTAATTTATTTTTTTTAGGGATATTAGTTAAATTAATTAAAAAACTGAGATTTACTATATTAGCCCTTAATTTTTCTAATAATTTAATTGAAGCGACTGCGGTGCCGCCAGTAGCCAGAACATCATCGATTATAATTACTTTTTTATTTATAAGGTCTACAGATTTTGACATCTCTAAAAATGAATCCCCATATTCTAAATCATAGGCTTCTCTAATAGTAGGAGGAGGTAATTTCCCTTTTTTTCTAATCAATAATAATGGAATTTTGGAATGAATGGCTAATGGTGACGCGATAAGAAAGCCCCTAGAGTCAATTCCACACAAATAGTCAGCGTCATAATCTTTGATCAATTTGTACATCTCTTTAACCACATGGTTCAACACATCTATATTTTGAAAAATTGGAGAAATGTCTCTGAAAATAATTCCTTTTTTTGGAAAGTCCTCAATAGAATTTACATAGTCTTTTAAATTGATTTTCAAAAAAACCTCAAAATTAATGTTACTAAGTCTTTATAAAAATTTATCATATAAGAAAAAGATGAATAGAGAGTTTAGAAATAAAATTAAAAAGTTTAGTATTAGATAATTATAGAAATCACAAAAAATCTTCATTAGATCTTTATGAAGGTTTTAATGTTTTCTTTGGTGATAATGGCCATGGAAAAAGTAACCTTCTGGAAAGTATTTATATGCTTTCTATAGCCAAGTCATCGAGAGTTTCTCACGATAAATATCTAATAAACCACAGTTTATTAGATAGTTCAGGGCATGCACAAATTTTAGGAATAGCTGAAGAAAAAACTAACAATATTAAGGCTCAAATAGACTATGAGGTTTTTCAGAATATGGATATTACTAAAACTTTCAGAATCAACGGAGTTATTGTCTCTACACAAGAATTTGTTGGGAATGTAAATTCTGTCTTTTTTGACACAGATGACATTCGAATAATTACAGGCCCCCCAAGTGGAAGACGTAAATATTTAAATATTTTACTAAGTCAAATCAATAATAATCATGTCAAAAACCTTCAAAGGTTTCAAAAAGTCCTAATGCAGCGAAATAAACTAATAAAAAATATCAAAGATGGGAAAAGTAATAAAATTGAATTAGAATTTTGGGACTCTAGGTTATCAGAAGAAGGATCGAGTATTTTTTTTGAGAGAAATTCAATTTTAAAAAAATTAATGAAAAATTCCAAAGAATTTGCTAATGAATTAAACCAAAGTATAGAAATGGAAATTTATTATACTCCACGTATAGGTTCTAATGAATCAACAGAAATATTTAATGAAAATCCAACTATCCAAGATATAAAAGATTTATATACTAAAGCGATAGAAAAAAATTATAAAAGAGATATTGAGCAACGAACTACTTTACTAGGGCCTCACAGGGATGATTTTATTATAAATTTTAATGAAACTATTGCTTCAAGTAGTGCGTCAAGAGGACAAGCTAGAATAATGTCGCTAGCTCTTAAGTTATCTGAGGCCGAAGAAATTATAAACTTAACAAATAAAAAACCTATACTTATTTTAGATGATATTTTCTCAGAACTTGATCAAAAAATTAGAAATAATATTATAAAAAAAATAAAAAAATTTGAACAAGTTCTTATATCTACAGCAGATATGAATTTAATTGACAAAAAATCTATAGCAGAATCAAATATTTACTCGATTAAAAATGGAAAAGTTTCAAAAGAATAATCTAACAAAAATTATTGAATTATTGAAATCGAGTGTCAATAATATTATAGTTCTTGGAGCCGGGATGTCAGTAGAAAGTGGAATACCTACTTTCAGAGGAAAAAATGGACTTTGGACTAAATACGGTGTCCCAAAAATGGATTCTTATAAAAAATTTCTAAATAATCCAGACGAATGGTGGAATAATGAAATCAATATGAAGATGGATAAATATATATATGAATTAAGACATAAAATAAATATTGCAAAACCTCATAATGGACATTACATAATTTCAAAATTAGAAAAATTAGGAATGATCAACGGAGTTATCACACAAAATATAGACAATCTTGATCATAAAGCAGGAATAAAAAATTTAATTGAAATACATGGCAATAGGACAAAATTTAGATGTATTGAGTGTGAAAAAACGTTTGATAGGAATGAAATAATAATAAAAAAACCTCCAAAAAATTGCCCCCAATGTAACGGTACTGTAAAGTTTGATACCGTTATGTTCGGAGAACCAATTCCCAAAACAAAATTAGATAAAGCGAAACAATTATTTAATCAATCAAAAGTTATTCTCGCTATTGGGACTTCTGCTACTGTTAGACCCATTTCAGGATTGTTTTGGATAGCGCAAAAAGAAGGAAAAAAAATTATAGATATTAATCCCAACGAAACAAATCTTAAAGATATCTCTACTCTTAATTTGAAAATTAATGCAAAAAGATTTCTCGAGATCTTGGAAAAAGAAATAGCAAAATAATTTATTTATCTAATTCAAATACTGAATGTAATGCATTGACCGCTACAGAAGTATCTTTCTGATTTATAAGACAAGTTATACGAATTTCAGAAGTAGTTATCATATCTATTGATACTTGTTGATCTCCAAGTACTTTAAACATTGTAGAAGCATACCCTGATTCATTTTGCATACCACTTCCTACAAGGCTGATTTTTGACAAACCTTTCGCTTTTACTATCGAATCATAATTTATTTTTTTTTCATTTATTAAAATTTCATGAGCAAATTCTAGATCATCTTCAGATAAAGAAAAAGAAAAATCAATATATCCCTTATCTGGAGTATTTTGGACGATAACATCAACACTTATTGATTTCTCAGATAAAGGTTCTAATATTTTAGCAACTATACCAGGTTGATCTTTAATTTTTTTTATGGAAATTTTTGCAACATTCTTATCTATCGCAATTCCAGTAATTTTTTTATTATTTTCCATATTATCTCCTCCAGTGATTAAGGTCCCCGATTTTGAAGAAAATGTTCCACAAACGTATATGGGGACTTTATATTGAGAAGCCAATTCAATGGATCTAGGATGCATCTTTGCACCTAAAACTGACATCTCTAACATATCTTCATAGTTAATTTTATCTAATTTTCTAGCTTTAGAAACAACTCTAGGATCAGTTGTATAAATACCTTCAACATCTGTATAAATCTCACAAAGATCTGCCTTAATCGCTGCTGCTATTGCCACTGCAGTAGTATCAGATCCTCCTCTTCCTAAAGTAGTTATATCTCCGTTAGAATTTATTCCTTGAAATCCTGCAATTATTATAATGTTGTTTTTAGCAATTTCATCTTTAAGTCTGTTAATTTTTATGTCCGATATTCTTGCCGATCCATGAATATCATTAGTAAGTATCCCAGCCTGAGAACCAGACAAACTTATAACATTCTTACCTAATGAACTTATAGAAATTGCTAATAAGGTAGATGAAACTAATTCTCCAGTCGATAACAAAATATCCCTTTCTCTTAAATCAGGATTTTTATCAGAAAAAGTAACTTTTTTAGACATTTTTATTAATTCATCTGTAGTACTTCCCATTGCAGAAACTACTATGATCGGTTTATATCCATCATCAAATTTCTTACAAATATTTTTTGCAATCTGTTTAATTTTTTCTTCATCTCCAACAGAGGTTCCACCATATTTTTGTACTATTACATTATGCAATTATGTGTGCTCCTTTATAAGAAACATTATTGATGAACCCTTTACCATCAATATCTAATCTTGCTGCTGCTTCAAGCATTTCATAATTTATTGTTACTTCTTTATTATTAGTTATCGCTGAAATGGTAGGCCCAGAACCAGACAGATAAGTAGCTAATGCTCCTGCATTCATAGCTGCATCCGAAATTAATTTGAATCCTTTAATTGAATCAATTCTATATCTCTCATGAATAGCATCCTGAACTGAATATTTCAAATCATTATATTGTGAATTGTTGAGAGAATTTACTAAAGTCGCGACTCTTGAAATATTATATACAGCATCTTTTCGAGAAATATTATCGGGTAATTTTTTTCTTGAATCTTCAGTTAGTATCTTTTGATTAGAAACAAAAGATACTATTTTTAAATCTTTTGGAAATGGTATTTGATTTATATGCCAATTATTTTTTTCTTGAAATCCAATGGTTATTCCTCCAAAAATAGCAGGACCTACATTATCTGGATGTCCTTCGATTTGTGAAGCAATTTGATATATTTTATTTTTATCTATTTCTATTTGATTAATTGAAAAAGCAATCATTATACCTGCTATCACCGCAGATGAACTACTACCTAGTCCTCCAGAAATAGGAATAGAATTAACACAATTAATTGATAAATCAATTAATTGTGTATTTAAAATTTCACTAGTTTTCAAATAACTCTGATAGATTAAATTGTTTTTATCTTTATTAATAGTTTCTTTACCTTCACCAGAAATACTGATTTTAAATTTTGATTGATGAAATTCAATTTCATTCCATAAATCTAAGCACAAACCTATTGAATCAAATCCTGATCCTAAATTTGCAGATGAAGCTGGCACCATTATTTTTTTCATATTTTTTCTAACTTCTTAATTGCCCATTACCAAATACTTGCCATTTATAAGTCATGATTTCTATTATTCCCATTGGTCCTCTAGCATGCATTTTATCTGTAGAAACTGCAACCTCAGCCCCTAAGCCAAATTCAAACCCATCATTAAATCGTGTAGAAGTGTTATGAAAAACTGCACCTGCATCTACTTTTTGTAAAAAATATTTTGCCTCATATTCACTATTAGTTATTATCGCTTCTGAATGACCTGATCCATATTTAGATATGTGTGCAATAGCATCATCTATGTTTTTTACTGTCTTTACACTTAGTATCAAGTCTAAAAATTCTTCTCCAAAATCACTATTTTTTGCTAATTTAACTAAATTTTGTGGTGATTTTGAGTAGCTATCAAAAGATTTTTGATCAGCTCTAATCTCAACATTTTTATCAGCAAGGAAGTCAAACATTGGATCTACAAATTCTTTCAATATATCCTTGTGGATTAAGATTGTATCTAATGCATTACATACTGAAGGATTTTGAATTTTGGCATTAGCTATTATATCTAAGGCTTTGGTTAATTCATAAGATTTATCAACATAAGTGTGACATACCCCTATCCCTCCAGTTATTGCAGGCATTCTAGCTTTTTCATTTACCAAATTAACCAAACTTGCAGAACCTCTAGGAATTAACAAATCAATATATTTATCTAATTCCATAATTCGATTTACCATTTTTCTATCAGTTGATTCAACAAAATACATAGAATCTTTAGGGAAATTAGAATCCAACAAAGCTTTTTGAATAATATTAAAGAGAAATTTGTTTGTATTATATGAATCTTTTCCTCCCCTCAAAACCAAGGCATTTCCAGATTTTATTGCTAAAGAAGCAATTTCTACAACTACATTCGGTCTACTTTCAAAAATTACCGCTAAAACTCCTAAAGGAACTCTTATTTTTTTTATTATCAAACCATTGTCACGATTATTCGTTTCTATAACTTTATTTACTGGGTCTGATAATTTGATTACACTATCAACTGATTTAGCCATTTGTAAAATAGAATTCTCTGATAATTTCATTCTATTTATTACATGTTTAGGTAAGCCATTTTTATTAGCATCAATTATTTCTTTTGAATTAACATCCATTATTTCTGAAGACTTATTTTTTAGTTCTTCAGAAATAATCTTTAAGCATTTTTCTCTATCAGATGGCTCTAATAACACTAGATTATTGGAAGCAAATTTTACTTTAGAAATTTGATCAACTAATTTGTCTAATTCATTTTTCATATTTCGAATCCCGGCAGTTAGATAAAAATAAAATTGTTTCTATGGACTACTTCATCTCCATAGTTATTGTCAACCAATTCATTTATTCCAGAGCTTTTTATACCTTTAATTTTACTTATTTCATCTGAAGAGTAATTAGATATTCCCAAACCAATTGTGGCTGATTTATCATCTTTTATTGCAATAATATCTCCTCTATCAAAGTTCCCCATAACGGACGTCACTCCTGCAGGAAGAACACTCGCATTCTTATTTACTGCTTTCACAGCACCTTTGTCCAAAATTATTTCACCTTTAGAAGAAGCATATCCAGTTACTAACCAACGTTTTCTTGATTCTAAATTAGATTCTTTTGGCAAAAATTTTGTTCCAACTGTTTCATCATTTATTATTCTTTGAATAACTTGATTTTGCAAACCAGAAGCTATATACATTGCGATTCCGGATTTGGTTGCTATGTTTGCTGCTTGGATTTTAGAAATCATTCCGCCAGTCCCAACTTTATCTAAAGGTCCTTTAGCATAACTGATGATCTTAGGATCTATCTTTTCAACTATTTCTATTTTTTTTGCATCGTTATTTATATTTGGATCTTCAGTATATAATCCATCAATTGTACCAAGAAGAATTAAAATATCTGCATCAACAGCATTCGCAACCATTGCAGAAAGTCTATCGTTATCTCCGTATCTATTTAACTCTTCAGTTGCAACAACATCATTTTCATTTATTATTGGTAAGATACCAATTTGTAATAGTTCAAGTAGTGTATTTCTTATATTTAAGTATCCATTTCGATTTTCAAAATCTCCCTTAGCAAGTAATGCTTGTGATATGGAAATAGAATGTTTATCAAATGATTCTTCATAAGCTTTCATTAATATTGGTTGCCCAACTGAAGCAAGAATTTGTTTTTGAACCAGTGAGTTTTTTTTTAATATTTTTGTTGTACGTTCTGAAGAAATATATTGAAGACCTGCAGCTACCGCACCAGATGTTACTAAAAGTATTTCATGTTCTTCAAATATTTTAGCTATTTGAGATACCAAACTATCGATTACTTTATAATTTAAAACAGTATTATTGGTTGTAATAAGATTACTACCAAATTTCAATACAATTCTTAATTGTCTTTTGTTTACCATAACTAGCTCTAAATAATTAAATAATAAAAAAAAATCACATACAATATATGATATCGGATTATGTATTCTAATAGTTTGATGGAAATAACGGATATTTTAAATAATGACCCCACATTTTCTGATGTGGTTAATTCTGCTTACTCTAAAAATAAACCGACTATAATAGCTCCTAGACAAGTTAATGCTTATTTAATAATTTCATTAGTTAAGTACATAAATAAACCTACTATTGTGGTTACATCCAACACAGAAGAGTCTAGAAATTTAATAGAAGATCTTAATTTTTGGAGTACCAAAACAATTCATATGAACTTCAATGAAAGAAATGAAATTTTTCTTGAAAAATATAAGCCAAATAAAATAAATACAATTGAAAGGCTTAGATGTTTAAACTCTCTTTTCAAGAAAAGTTATTATGGAAAAACTCCCATAATCGCTACTTCTATCCAATCCATAAGTACAAAAACAATGCCTTTTGATTTATTTAGTGAACTAAGTTTCAAGTTAGAAATTGGAATGGAGAAAAAACTAGAAGAAGCAGTAAATAATTTGATTAATAACGGATATAAAAAAACATCCTTGGTTGAAAATCCAGGAGAATTCGCAGTTAGGGGTGATATTTTAGATATTTTTTCCCTATCAAATAAAAATCCTATAAGAGTCGATTTTTTTTATGATGTAATTGAAAATATAAGAATATTTAATCCTAATAATCAACAATCTTATGATGAATTAAAAAAAATAGAAATAACTCCAATTGAAGAAACGTTGGTAATCAATAGGAATCCTAAAAAAATAAAATTGCAAAATAAAAATTGTTTTGACAATAAAGAAATCTATCCCAATTTGTATAAAGAATTAAAAGAAATAATTGAAACAGATAATGACGATTCAAAAAATTTATTCTCTGGGTTCTTTGATTATGGAACCATTTTTGATTATATAAAAAAGGATTATTTAATCATCAATTTGGATCAAAATAAAATATTTTCTGAACTAGATGCTATTACAAAATATAGGGAAGAATCTTACGATATCAAGGTTGAAAAAAAAGAGATCCCAACATCATTCCCAGTTCCGTACATATCAAAAAAAGAAATGGAAAAAATATACCATTCATTTTCAAATTGTATAAATATTGATCAGATAGACCGAGTAGAGACAAACAAAAAATTTAAATTCAATTTCTCATTGCCAACTGTTTATAGCTCAAGTGAAAATATATTATCAAAATATATTGACAAAAACATACCAAATCAAAAAATTATTATTACTACTGATTATCCGAAAAGAGTAAAAGAAATTCTAAATATGGATAATTTAAACATATTTGATGGAATAGAAATTACCCCTAAATCAAAAATGTCAATAATATCTAAGAATTTAGGAGAAGGATTTAGTTTAAAAACTAACAATAATATGTCAATTTTGATTCTTACAGATAAAGAAATTTTTGGTATAAGAAAAAAACACAGGTATAATTCTCTATCAAATCTACCTCAATCAACAACATCTATAGATCTTTTTGAAAAAAATGATTTTGTTGTACATATAGATCACGGTATCGGAAGATATAATGGCACAACTATATTGGATGAAACAGGTAGAGAATTTATTGAAATATTTTATAAAAATAATGACAAATTATATGTTCCTGCTGATCAAATAGACAGGATTCAACCATATAAATCTTATCAAAAAGATAATCCTCAGTTAGAGAGCTTGGGCTCAACTAAATGGATAAAAACTAAAAATAAAGCGAAACAATCTATTGAAATCCTCGCAGCGGAATTATTAAAAATTTATGCAGCTAGAGAAAAAATTAAAGGAAACAAATATTCCAAAGATTCAGATTGGCAAAAAATATTAGAGGAATCTTTTGAGTTTAAAGAAACCAAAGATCAAATAAGTGCGATAGAAGAAATAAAAAACGATTTAGAATCAAAAAATCCAATGGATCGTTTGTTATGTGGAGATGTTGGATATGGTAAGACAGAAGTCGCAATAAGAGCGGCATTTAAATCTGTTGAAAATGGCTATCAAGTTGCAATTTTAGTACCTACAACTGTTTTGGCATTACAACACTTTCAAACTTTTAAAGAAAGACTTAATCCTTTCCCAATAAATATTCAATATTTATCAAGATTTGTTACTGATAAAAATGTAACGAAAATCAAAGAAGAGTTATTTAAAGGGAAAGTAGATATAATCATCGGAACTCATAAATTAATACAAAATGACATTATATTTAACAATTTAGGGTTATTAATTATTGATGAAGAACATAAATTTGGTGTAAATCAAAAGGAATACATTAAACATAAACAAATAAATGTCGATGTACTTAGCTTGAGCGCAACTCCAATCCCAAGAACTTTAAACATGGCACTTAATGGAATACGAGACCTTAGTATGATTTCATCTCCTCCTGAGAATCGACTTCCTGTAAATACATATGTTTCTGAATACTCAGAAAAGTTAATACGTGAAGCAATTATGAGAGAAATTGATCGCAAGGGACAAATTTTTTTTATTCACAATGAAATTTTCAATATCGAAATTATTACTCAAAGAATAAAAAAACTAGTACCTGAAGCAATTGTAAATTTTGCCCATGGACAAATGGAAAAAAATCATCTAGAAAAAGTGATCAATGATTTTATTGATAAAAAATTTAACGTTTTGATATGTACAACTATTATAGAATCTGGGATAGATATGCCAAATGTTAATACTTTAATTGTTAATAATTCGCACAAATTTGGATTGTCACAACTTTACCAAATTAGAGGAAGAATAGGAAGAAGTGAAAAAAGTTCATTCGCCTATTTTATGGTACCAAAAAATGCTATTTTAAATAAAAATTCAGAAGATAGATTAAGTGCTTTGATTAGTTCTTCAGAATATGGGACTGGCTATAATTTAGCATTGCGCGATCTGGAACTAAGAGGTGCAGGTAATGTTTTAGGTAAAGAACAAAGTGGGCATATAAATAACATAGGTTATGATTTATATAATTCATTATTAAAATCCGCTGTTGATACATTAAAAAAAGGAAATGATCTAGATTTAGGATTTTTTTTACAAAATATAATTGATATTAAAATCAATGCTAGAATACCCGATTCTTATATTGGAGATTTAAACTTAAAGTTACAAATATATCTTCAAATTGCAAAAATTAGAACTTTAGAAGAGTTGAAAAAGTTTGATGAAGAAATTGTAGATAGATTCGGGAAAATCCCTATTGAATTACAGCTTTTAATTCAAATAACAAGGTTAAAAATAATTAGCTATTTAAATACCATAACTAGTATTAAAGGAAATGAAGAAAAAATAATAATTACTTTTGATTATTCATTATCTGACATGAAGGGTTATATAAATAAAAAAGTTAAAGGTAATTTTTCAATTGGATTTAAACAAATTATTTTTATACCTGAAAATAAGAAAGAATTTCTTTTAGAGATTGAGATTTTTCTTAGAGAACTATCTGTAATAAAAGAAGAAATGATAGAAAAATTTAGAGAACTTTCAAAACCAATCTAACAATAAAGATAAATATTATAAAATATACTGATGGAGAAAATATATGAAATTAACGAACCCAGCGATTATTCAATCAATAACAAATAAATGGAGTGGGAAAAGGGATAAGCACCAAAGACCTTTGGTCCCTGATAATATTTTGAAACGAATGAGTCTAGTAACTACTGAAGAAGCATGGGGCACTTGTAGAAAACATGGATATAATTTTCAATTCGTTGGGAATTGGAAAAACCTTCATCCTGAACGAGTAGTCGTCGGAAGAGCTGTTACTTGTAGGTGGGTACCAAGAAGACCAGATTTACACGAAGCAATTGATTCTCAAGGAGAAAAAGATTCCCGCATTGGTTTTCAAAACTCATGGGTAATCGATGAATTGAAAGAAAATGATTTAATTGTAGTTGATCTATTTGGTAAAATTTTTGATGGGACTTTTGCTGGTGATAATTTAACTACCGCAATTAAATCAAAAACAGGCACAGGAATGATTATAGATGGAGGTATAAGGGATACACAGAGAATCTTTGAAATGGAAGATTTTAATGCTTTTATAAGAGGTTATGATCCAAGTGCAATAAACAATGTAAGTATGGTAGAAATTAACGGGATAACTAGAATTGGTGAAGCAACATGTATGCCAGGAGATGTAGTCCTTGGAACAAGATCGGGAGTAATTTTTATCCCACCTCATCTAGCTGAAGAAGTTGTTATTAATTCAGAAAGCATTCGATTAAAAGATGAATTTGGGCAACAAAGAATTCGTGAAGGTATTTATACTCCGGGGGAAATTGATAGAGAATTTTCCAAAGAAATGAACAAGGATTTTGAAAATTGGAAGAAAAAAAAATAATAGGGAGAAAAGATTGAAAAAAGAATCCAAAAAAAACTTTAAACTTTCCAATCCATCAAGCTTAAAAATAACCGATATGAGAATAGCGGTTATAGGTGAAAAAGGTTGGAGATGGCCAATAATCAAATTATATACAAATCAAGATATAGTTGGATATGGAGAAGTAAGAGATGGTGCCTCTGCAAAATATGCTTTAATGCTTAAAAGTAAAATTCTTGGTGAAAATCCATGTGATATAGATAGAATTTTTCAAAAAATCAAACAATTTGGAGGCCACGGAAGATTAGGAGGTGGTGTTTGCGGAATAGAAATTGCTTTATGTGATCTAGCAGGAAAAGCTTTTGGGGTTCCAGCATACATGCTAGCAGGTGGTAAATATAGGGATAAAATTAAAGTTTACGCTGATACTCCTTTAAAAAAAGATCCTGAAGAAATGGGCAAAGCTCTTTTGGGTCGAATTAATAAAGGATTTGAATTTCTAAAAATGGATATTGGACTATGGATTGCATCTGAATTTCAGGGAGGTGTGGTGAATAAAAAATTGATAAATGAATCTAGCAATATTATGCATCCTTTCACTGGTATTCAGGTGACTGATTACGGAATAGCCAAAATGAAAGAATACGTAAAAACTGTTAGGGATATCATAGGGTATGAGATTCCTCTTGCTTCAGATCATTTTGGTCATATGGGAGTAGAAAATGCTATACGAATAGGAAAAAACCTAGATCAGTTTACTCTTGCATGGTATGAAGATATGATCCCTTGGCAACTAGTCGATCAATGGAAAAGTTTAAAAAGCAGAGTTGATACTCCAGTTGGAACTGGTGAAGATATATATTGTAAAGATGGCTTTGAGCCTCTAGTAGAAGCTAGAGCTATATCAGTAGCTCATCCAGATTTAGCTACTTCTGGAGGAATATTGGAAACTAAAAGAATAGCTGATTACTGTAGAGATGCGGGAATTCCAGTTGCACTTCACCAAGCAGGATCACCTATAGTTGCAATGGCCAATGTCCATTGTGCTGCAACAATTGATAATTTTATTGCCCTAGAAATGCATTCAGTTGATAATCCCTGGTGGAACGATATTGTTACACTAATTGATGACAAAGGACCCATGATCAAAAAAGGTTTTGTAAATGTCCCAAATGCTCCTGGTCTAGGATTAGAAATTAATGAAGATAAAATCAAGGAACATTTATCTATAGAATCCAATGATTTTTCGGTTTACCCAAAAGGGATGTTTGAGGAAACTTCAGATTGGGATGGATTAGATTCTCATGATAGAACTTGGAGCTAAATATATTTCTTGCTGAAAATTTATTTGAAAAGCTTGTTTTGATTGAATAACATTACAAAAAATATAAAAAAATAAACATATAAAAATCAGGAGATCTCGTGGCTACATCAAATAAAGATTTATCATTTGAGGAAATAATTGATAGTAAATCTAAAGAAGATTTTAGAATTAAAACTCATGCTGAAGGACCAAAAGGGAAAATCCCATTCACAGAAGATATTTTAATAAATGAACCTAGTGGCAATCACTTTGGATTAACTCAAAATGCGGGAATGGGATGGAATCCTACAGAATTACTAAGAAAACAATTTCTAATTTTATCAACTAGTGGTGGTTTAAAAGACAAAGATGGAGAACCAGTAGCATTGGGATTCCACACTGGTCATTGGGAACTTTCATCTTTGGTTGAAAAAACTGCAAATATAATCAATAGTTTAGGAGGACTGCCTTTCTCAGCATACTGTTCCGATCCATGTGATGGTAGAAGTATGGGAACCCCTGGGATGTTTGATTCTCTTCCATACAGAAATGACGCAGCTAAAGTTTTTAGAAGAATAGCAAGATCTTTACCGACAGCAAAAGCGATTGTTGGAATAGCTTCATGCGATAAAGGCTTACCCGCGATGATGATGGCTCTAGCAGGCATGAAAAAGGTGCCATCTATAATTGTTCCTGGAGGATCAACTTTAGCACCATTTAATGGAGAGGATGCAGGAAAAATTCAGTCAATAGGAGCAAGATTTGCTCAAGGTGAAATTTCTTTAGAATACGCTCAAGATATGGGATGTAAAGCTTGTGCATCACCAGGTGGAGGGTGCCAATTTTTAGGAACCGCTGGTACTTCTCAAGTAATAGCGGAATCTTTAGGTTTTTCATTGACACATTCGGCATGCACGCCTAGCGGAACTCCAGCTTGGTATTTTAACGCAGAAAGATCCGCTAAAGCATTATTCAATCTTGAAAAAAATAATATAACAATAGACAAAATATTAACTGACAAGGCATTTGAAAACGCAATGGTAGTTCACGCTGCCTGTGGGGGTTCAACCAATTTGTTGTTACATTTACCAGCAATAGCACATTCAGTTGGTAGAAAAAGAATGAGTGTTGAAGATTGGTCAAGGATTAATAGTTTTGTTCCAAGACTTGTGGATGTTTTACCAAATGGACCAGTTGGACACCCAACTTCACAATTTTATGCTGCAGGAGGCGTCCCAGAAGTTATGTTGAATTTAAAAAAACTTGGTCTTCTAAATCTTGATGAACTAACAGTTTCTGGAAAAACTATGAGAGAAAATTTGGAGTGGTGGGAAGAATCAGAAAGAAGAAAATATGTTCGAGAGTTTTTATCAGATAACGACAAAATAAATCCGGAAAATGTAATCATGAGTAAATCTAATGCTACCTTAAAGGGATTAACATCTACAGTTACTTTTCCTGTTGGAAATATCGCACCTGAAGGTTCAGTCATAAAGTCTACTGCAATAGACCCAGAAGTAATTGATAAAGATGGTGTATATAGAAATACTGGCAAGGCAAGAGTTTTCAACTCTGAAAAAGAAGCAATGCAATCAATAAAATCAAAAGGCACAGATAAATTAAAAAAAGGAGAAATTCTTGTAATAATGTGTGGGGGGCCAAGTGGTACAGGAATGGAAGAAACATATCAAATTACTGCTGCACTCAGGCATTTATCCTATGGCAAGTATATTGCTCTATTAACAGATGCAAGATTTTCTGGTGTTTCAACTGGAGCTTGTATAGGACATATCGGTCCTGAAGCCTTAGCTGGAGGACCAATAGGACTACTAAAGGATTCTGATCTAATAGAAATAATCATAGATACAAAAAAATTATCAGGATCTATAAATTTGGTAGGTGAAAATCAAAATAATTATGGAAAAGAATGGGGAGATAAAGAATTTTTATCACGTAATGCATCTCTTGAAATAAAACCAAATGAAAATTTACCAGATGACACTAGATTATGGGCAGCTCTTCAAGATGTTAGTGGTGGTACCTGGGGAGGTTGTGTTTATGATGTGGATAAAATTGTTGAAACCCTAAATGCTGGTAAAGAAGCTCTAAAGAAAAAGTAAATGGCAATTAAAATAATTTCTGTTAATGAAAATAATGTTATTGAATGGAGAAAATCCGTAAGAAGGGTTTTTGGAGATATCCCAAGTAAGTCAGATATCGAAAGGATGTTAGCTGGAAGATTTGCTAAAAATACCAGCTGGGAGAAAAGATTAATAGCTGCTTTAGATGATGAAACCAACAAAATTGTTGGGACAGGAGGAGCAGATGAATTTAAAATTACTGCTCCCGGAGGAAAGAATCTTAATATGGCTGGGATTGCTTATATGGGGACAGCCCCTACTCATAAAAGAAGAGGAATATTTACATCAATGATGAATAAGTTACATGAACAGGCTAAAGACAGAGGAGATGTTTTAGCAGGCTTATGGGCCTCTCAATCAGTGCTATATTCTCGATTTGGTTATGGTTTAGGAACATTGAGAGAAGATTGGTCCATAGAAACTCATTCTACAAATCTAATTCAAGAAAATGAAACGAATATACAACTAGAGTTCGTAGAAAAAGAGATTGCAAAAAAAGAATTATTCAAAATTTATGATGAATTTAGAAAAAAACAAAATGGTTCAACGGATAGGACAGAAGAATATTGGAATTACATTCTCTATGAAAATGAAAATTCTAAACACAATAAATCAGGAATGAGCGGCTTGTTCTTCGTTGTTGCATATAAAAATAAACGCCCCTCTGGGTATGCCTTTTATAACTTTAATAAAGAATCCGGCATAGCACACGAAGATGATAAAGGGGAACTTATTGTTCACGAGTTGATTGCAGTAGATAAAGAAACTAATATTTCTCTTTGGAACTTCATTTTTGGTATTGAGTTAGTTGAAAAAGTTACAATTAACCGAAGATCTCCACATGACCCTCTATATTTCTTATTAGAAAATCCGCGACAACTTGAAAGAATGACTATTGATGGCTTGTGGGTAAGAATTATTGATCCAATTAAGTTCTTAGAAGCCCGAAAATATAATCATGAAGGAAGAATCAATTTAGAAATAACAGGTCAAAATCAATCAGATATTGAAGGTATATATCAAATAGATACTAATGGAGAAACATCTATAGTGAAGAAAGTAAACTCAGCTCCAGATATTTCTATGAGACCTTCAGATTTAAGTAGTTGCTTTTTTGGAGCAATTACTCCTTTTGAATTAGTAAATTCAAAAAATATCCATGCGAAAAATTTTGATAAATTAAATTTATTTTCTAATATGTTTAATGTTTTGCAAAAGCCTTGGTGTAATACGGATTTTTAGATGAAAAAAAAAATAATGAATATTAAAAATCTAAATTTTGCTGTTGTAGGATCAGGTTCAATAGGTTTAAGGCATACAAAAAATTTAAAACATTTGGGTGCTACTAAAATTTCAGTTTTTGATCCAGACAAAAAACGAAAACCCTTTGTTGAAGAATTAGGTTTTAATTTTGTTACTAAATTTGAAGATCTTAGAAATGAAATTATTGATATAGCCCTAATATGTACACCGCCATATTTACATTTGACTTATTTAGATAAATTAATGTCATTTAACACCAACGTTTTTATTGAAAAACCTCTATCACATAGTTATGAACAAGCAAAAAAATTATATAAGAGAATAAAAAACTATCCAAAATTTATAACTATTGGTTTTAATTGGAGGTTTCATGAATCTATGATCAAAGTAAAGGAATTGTTAAACAATGGACATATAGGCAAGCCTCTAATAGGGATCTTCGAAAGTGGGCAATATCTTGCAAATTGGCGCCCTACAACAGATTATCGTAAAGGGTATTTTGCAAAAAAAGAAACTGGAGGAGGAATCATTTCAGATGGATGTCATGAAATTGATATTGCAACTTGGTTACTTGGATCCCCTTCAAGTATAACTTCAATTAAAAGTAAGGTATCCGATTTAGAAATAGAAACAGAAGATACTGCGATAATCCTTCTAGAAACCGTATCAAATAAATTAATTGAAATACATTTAAATGCTGTAGAGAAAGGTTATGCAAGGAATTCTAAAATCATAGGAGAAAATGGCACTATAACTTGGGATTTTTTAGAAGGAGTAAAGATATCAAGCGATGCAATGAATGAAACATACAAATTAACACCTGATACCAATGAAATGTATGTTGATGAATTACGTAATTTTATAAATAATGTAATTAAATCAAAATCACCAAATATTTCCTATGAAAGAGGTTTAGAGATTCAAAAGATTATTTATTCAGCACATTTGTCAGCTGAAAAAGGAAAAAAAATATTGATTTAGAAAAGAGGAAGTAATGCCAAGATTACAGTTTATGATTTTAGAAATAGGAGCTTTATTACTTATTACAATTACTTTAAGAATTATACTTTCTGGATTCTTTAATGAAGATAGCAATTTCTTGCGATTTGCTCCAATTCTAGGAGCCATATTGATTGTTTACACGGTTCGTTTTAGAATAAGAAAAAAAATTCGTTCAAAAAATACTAATTTAAACGAAAGAAATTTAGAAAAAAAAGATAACGGGACAGAAGGAAAGAATGGCGACGATAACAACAAATAAATCATTAACCACTCATTTGCTTAGAAGGGCAGTATTTGGAGGAACAAAAGAAGAAATTGATGCTCTAGATTCATTCGAATATGATCATATAGTAGATTATTTACTAGATAATAAGCACGAAGATCCTGTTCCTATTGACCTACTTAGAAGGTATCAAATGGAGTTTTCTGACGTACGAACAGTTCCAACTTCAGGTTCATATTGGATGTATAGAATGGCTAATTCTAAATTTCCTTTTGAAGAAAAAATTGCTTTGTTTTGGCACAGAGTATTCGCTACTGGTCAAAATAAACTTATTCAGGGAAAGGTAATGACTACTCAAATTGAAATGCTTAGGAAATTTGGAGAGGGAAGTTTTGAGAAGTTACTTATTGAACTATCAAAAAATCCTGCAATGATAATGTGGCTAGACAACCAAGATAATCATAAAGATAATATCAATGAAAATTATGGAAGAGAAATTTTAGAATTATTTTCAATGGGTGTTGGAAATTATACTGAAAAAGATATTAAAGAATGCTCAAGAGCTTTCACAGGTTGGACTATTGAAAATATGCCATATAACGCAACCAAAATGAGAAATAATACAGCAAGACCTTTCGGATATATAGCTTGGCAATTCAAGTTTGATGAAAATGATCATGATTATGGTAAAAAAGAATTTCTTGGAGAAAAAGGTGATTTCAATGGAGAAGATATAGTTAGAATTATTTGCAAACAGAAAGCAACTGCACAATTTTTAGCTAGACACCTTTATCATTTTTTTATAAAAGATGAGCTACCAGTTCCTCAGTGGCCTCACGAAGATCCAATAGATCCTAATGCTATAGAGTTTATAATCGGATCATATTTCAGAAATAAATATAACATAAAAGAAGTTTTGAGGGATTTATTTAAGTCTGAATATTTTAAGTCTGAAGCAATTTATAATAAAAGAATTAAAAGCCCTACTGAACTTGTCGTTAATTCCGTCAGGTTATCAGGTGGCTTAGACATAAATTCTCAGGAAGTATACAAGGCAACTGGTAGTTCTCGATTAATGGGTCAACCTTTAATGGATCCAACTTCAGTTGAAGGTTGGCAAGGTGGAGAAGAATGGATAAATACGGGATCAGTTATAGAAAGAATTAATTTTTGTTCTGAAATTCTTGGTGATGTTAATAAAGATGTTGTTACTAGTATTGTTAAACAAAACCCTGATAAAAAAAATGTTTTAAATTTATGTTTAAAGGAATTAGGTTATATTAAACTTGAACTTAGCACGAAAATACCAATTGAAGAATACATTGAAAACTCATTATCTGAGTCAATTGATTCTGAAGAAGTTTCATTAATTATTAAATTAATAGTATCAACTAGAGAATTTCAAATGAATTAAATATGAAAAATACTATATCAAAAACGAAATTTAAATATATTGACACTGTTGGATTTACAGCTGATGTTGGAGGCAGAGGATTTCACCTTCCTAGAGATTTGGCTATTAATAGTGAAGAAAAGGTATTTGTTATAAACAGAAGTGGTGCAATACATACATTGGGACTACGGGTATCAATAATGGATGTAAACCATAATTATTATGGAGAATTTTCTAAATTTGGAAAAAACCCAGGAGAATTGTACTGGCCTAGTTCAATAACTTTTGATACTAAAGATAATGTATATATTACTGATGAATATACACACTCAATTTCAGTTTTTGAAAAAGATGGAAATTTTTTAGAAAGATGGGGTACCAAGGGGAATAAACAAGGAGAAGTAAATTCCCCTTCAGGTATTGTATGTGATCAAAATAATGAACTTTTTATAGTTGATATTCATAATGATAGAATTCAAGTAATGACAACCTCAGGAAAATTTCTCCGCGAGTGGGGTAAAAAAGGGAATCAAGATGGCGAATTTAACAAACCTTGGGGTATAGCATTAGGGAATAATAATGAGATTTTGGTAGCAGATTGGAGAAATGATAGAATACAAATTTTTGATAAAAATGGATTATTTATAGATAAATTTGGTCGCTCAGGTACAGATGATGGAGATTTATCACGACCGTCTGGGGTATGTGTTGATAAGGATGGATTTTTTTACGTTGCAGATTGGGGTAATCAAAGAGTTCAAATATTTGACGAAAAATTCAACTTTATTGGGAAATTGAGAGGACAAGCTAAACTATCAAAATGGGCAAAAGAGTATCTAAATGCAAATCCAGATGAAAAAAGAGCAAGAGAATCCTTCAGTCCAGTAATAAATATCGACAATGTAGAACCACATGAAGAATCTGCACGTATAGAATCATATTTCTGGGATCCTACATCTGTAGTTATTGATAAAAATGGGCATCTATTAGTTTTGGATTCAAATAGGAATAGAATTCAAATTTATCAAAAGGTTTGATTGGAGAAATAAAATGAAAAAAGAAAAAGTTTTGGTTACAATTCAACTTTCTGGAGGAAACGATTATTTAAATTGTATCGTACCGTGGGAGAATCCTTTATATAGAGATTTCAGAAAGCATATCAAAATAACAGATGAAGAAATTATTCCTCTGGATAATAAATTAGGACTAAATCCAGGTATGAATGCAATTAAAGATTTCTATAATGAGGGTAATTTAGCAATTATACATGGGATTGGATATCCCGAACCCAACAGATCTCATTTTAGATCAATGGATATATGGCACACGGCAGAACCAACCAAAGTAGGTTCAAAAGGTTGGTTGGGGCAAGCTATAAAAGAGATTGATCCAAATGCTGAAAATGTTGTTACTGCAGTTAATTTCAGTGAAGCATTACCAAGAGCACTTGTAAATCAGGGCGTTCCAGTTGCTTCAGTAGGTGATATAGACAATTATGGTTTGTTTACTTCTATTGAAGATGAGACAAAAAAAAATGAGGCTTTAAATACCTTTAGGCGTTTCTATACACCTAGTATGGGTAATGATTATGTTATGGATTATTTGGGCAAAACAGGACTAGATGCTGTAAAAGGTGCTGAAATAATTAGCAAGGCGCCTGGTTTATATAATTCAAATGTGGAATACCCTAATACAAGCATTGGTAAACAATTAAAAGGGATTGCTCAGGTTCATTTCGCAAATTTTGGGACGAGAATCTTTTATGCAAATCACGGAGGTTTTGATACTCATACTAATGAAATGGTATTACAACAAACTCTATGGCAACAATTATCTGACGCATTAAGTGCATTTTTTGAAGATTTAAAAGAGCACGATACAGGAGAGGAAATAATAGTTTTTATGTTCTCAGAATTTGGCAGAAGAGTAATAGACAATGGTACAGGTACTGATCATGGATCAGGTGGTGTGTCCTTTCTATTAGGTAATAGTGTTAAAGGTGGACAATATAATGATTATCCATCATTAGACCCAGATAAACACGTAGAAGGAGATTTAAAATTTAATTTTGATTTTAGGGGATTATATTCTGATATACTCGAGGATTGGTTATCAGTTGAAGCAAAGGATATTGTGGGTGGAAATTTCGAAAAATTATCTCCTTTCCTAAAATGAAGAAAAATCTTTTATTCTTAATGGTCGATCAAATGCATGGACAGGTGTTAGATGATGATAACCAATGCATTACTCCTAACTTAGATAAACTCGCTAAGAGTGGAGTAAAATTTAATAGAGCACATACTTCAAATCCTGTTTGTTCTCCAGCCAGGGCAAGTATTATGACCGGATTACTCCCTCACAATCATGGTGTAACTACTGTAACTCATTGCGTAGATGAGGATCAATCAAATCTAAGAACTGAAAAAGAACATTGGGCTCAGGTAGTTCAAAGCGAAGGATATAAAACTGCATATTTTGGAAAATGGCATGTTGAAAGAACCGATAAACTTGAAAATTTTGGATGGGATGAATATTCTACTGATAAATCCGAAGATTATAGAAAAATAAATATCGGTCATAGAAATAGCATTGATTTGAATGAACCAAATTTGTTTATAGATAATCCTCCAGGATATACACCAACTCCTTTTTATGGAATTTCAGAGAAAGGAACAGAAGGCAGACCGTTAAAAAATGTGGTCAAAAAAGCAAAAAATTATCTTTCAAATATTAGCAAAAAGGATCCTTGGGCATGTTTTATTTCAGTGATAGAACCCCATGATCCATTTATTTCAAGTAAGAAATTCTATGATATGTATGACGATATAGATATTAAATTACCAAAATCATTTGAAGATGATTTGTCTGACAAACCAAATATATATAAAAGAGGTCAAAAGGTTTTTGAAAATATGACCAAAGGAGATCATATTGAAAGTATTAGAAACTACTATGCAATGGTTACAGAAATAGACTATGAATACGGAAAAATCATTGATTTACTCAAAGAAAAAGGTGAATTAGAAAACACTATAATAATTTTCACTTCCGATCATGGCGAAGCACTAGCATCACATGGTGTATATGCTAAAAATCTATGTGCATTTGAAGAAATATATAGAATACCAATGATAATCTCTGGACCTAGCATAAAAGAAAATAAAATCTCTGAAGATCTTGTTTCTAGTATGGATTTATGTCCAACAATTCTTGATATTTTAGAGTGTAAATCAATTGATAATATAGACGGAAAATCTTTCAAACCTATTTTGTGTACTGAACAAGTTAATACAATAGACAAATGCTTTGCAGAATATGATGGTACTAGAATTCAGCTTACGCAAAGAGTTTTATGGTACAAGGATTTCAAATATGTTTTTAATGGCTTTGATTATGATGAATTATACGATTTATCAAATGATGTCGAGGAAATGAACAATTTAATTAATGACAAGAATTATATTAAACAAAAAGAACTTATGATGAAATTATATTGGAAAGAAATTGAAATGAATGGAGATCATAGTATTTATAATCTAGCTAACAATCCAATATTAAAAATTCTTGATTTCGGGCCAAATACATAAAAATATAAATAAAAAATAAAACCATTCATATAAAAGGAAGTAAATTTGAAAAAAGTAATAATTACAGGAGCAAACGGATATGTAGCTTCAAGAATCATGGCAGGATTACACAAAAAATATAAGTTAACGTTAATTGATTTAGATTCAAATAATATACAGCTTTCAAATGTAAAAATTGTAAATCTAGATTTATTTAATGAAAATTTAGAAAAAATAGTACCTATCTTTAAAGGTCATGATGCAATAATTCATCTAGCTTACATAAGACCAAATGAAATGCGAAATGCAACAAATATTGAAAATGAAATAAATGCATTCGAATTGGAAAATTCAAATATCATAATGGCTAACAAAATATATCGAGCCGCTCATGAAGCCAATATAAAGAGAGTTGTAACAGCTTCTTCTAACCACGCAGCAGATTGGTATGAACATTATGAAGTCCACAATAAGAAAAGAGATATGGTTAGTTCAGATTTATTACCTTATTCTGATAATTTTTATGGATGGTCCAAAGCATCTTATGAACTTTTGTCCATCCCATACGCATCTGGAAAATTTGGGAAAAAATTGGAATTTATTCATGTAAGGATAGGATATCCAAGAGAAATAACTGAGGATTTAAAGTTTTCTAGTTCTTTTCAAAATCAATTTATAAAGGGTAAAAACGGCACAGGTGTAATAAATCTAAAAAGACATCTAGGAGCTTATATCAGTTCAAGAGACCTTACCCAACTTTTCGATAAATCTATTTCTGTAAGCAAAGTAAAAGGTAATATTGAGAATGTCCCATTTTTAGTAGTATACGGTGTAAGTGACAATACTAGACGATTCTGGTCTCTTGATACAGCTAAGCAATATCTTAATTATTCTCCAAAAGATGATTCTGAAGTTAAATTTCATGAAATAATTAGAAATGTTTTTGATCAAGATACTTGGAGATCTAAACTAGGTTAAATTTAGACATTTCATAACAATTAATATAGAATGGTTTTGATCTTGTGTTCAAAATCACACAAGACGGGTAAATTGTGAAGGAGATATTATGAAAAAGATTTTAATATTTGTAACAAGTGCATTATTTGTCCTTTCAGCTTGTTCTGGTGGAGGAGCAAAGATTGGTACGTTAATGGATGAAACGGGTGATTTGGGTGCTTATGGGCCCCCAATTCAAAATGGTGTTGACCTTGCCGTTGGTCTAATTAATGATGCTGGTGGAATAAATGGTACAGATGTTACAGTAATACATGCAGATAGTGGAACAAGTCCAAACATTGCAACGGAAGCTGCAGGAAAACTTATCGAAATTGATAAGGTAGAGGGGATTGTTGGTTCTTTATCTAGTGGAGTTACAATGGCAGTAGCTGAAGCTAAAACGATCCCAGCGGGAACAGTTCTTATTTCCCCTGCTTCTACTAGTCCAGCTATTTCAGTTTTGGAAGATAATGATACAGTATTTAGAACAACTGTATCTGATGCAGCTCAAGGAGCAGTTTTAGCCAGATTAGCTATTGAGAAAGGGTATTCACATTGTTCAACTTTGTATGTGAATAATCCATATGGATCAGGATTGTCTGAAATTTTCAATACAACTTTTGAAAGCTTAGGAGGACATTGTGAGGCTCAAGTTCCTCATGAGCAAGAAATGCCTTCTTACAAGTCAGAAATAGATAAAGCGATAACTGATCATGAACCAGACGTTGTCGTAGCTATGAGCTATCCAAAATCAGCAGCTGTATATCTTAGAGAATTAATCGAAGGTGGATATTCAGGTGACTTTATGTTCGTAGACGGAACAAAAAATCAGGAAATGTTTGACGAACTAGGCGCAGCTCAATTCGAAGGTATGCACGGAACTGCACCTGGTGCAACAGATTCAGATGCAAAATCAACATTTTCATCATTGTATGAAGCAAAATTTGGAGAATTGCCAAGTAATCCATTCATTGGAGAAGGATTTGATGGAGCAATTTTATTGTCATTAGCTATGGCTAAAGCAGCCGCTGATGGCAATGGATATACCATCGATGGTAATTCACTAAGGTTTGTGGCAAACGCTCCAGGAGAGCAAGTTGGCCCAGGAGATATGAAAAAGGCTTTAGATTTGCTTGCTGATGGTAAAGACATCGATTATGTTGGTGTAGCCGGTGATCAAGAAATTGATGCAAATGGTGATGTTAGCAACACCATAGAAATTTGGTCTATTGAAGGAGGAAAAATTACTTCCTCAGGAAGATTTGAATCTCCATAGATCTAATGTAGAGAATCTTAATTCCTGTGAAAAAGTTTAAATCTATTTCGCAGGAATTATACCTTGTGGTTTGTATAGTTGAAAAATTACAATAATTAATCCTACAAAAACAAACCTAAGGTTTGCATCACTTAAAAATCCAGGTAAAAATTGGGTGAATGTCCATATCCCCCACATTAGGAAAGAGCCAAAAATGGCTCCTTTATTGTTTCCACTTCCTCCTACCATCAACATGCTCCAAATAATGAAAGTTGCTAGCATTGGTTCAAAGGTTATTGGATCTACAAATCGTTTCCCATGAGTAAATAAGGCTCCTCCTACACCCATAATACCTGCCCCAAATGCAAAAGCTTCAACTTTAAACTTTAGTACATTTTTACCACTTGAAATCATGGTGTTTTCATTGTCTTTTATCCCTCTTAAAACTCTACCCCATGGAGAATTAGTCGCTCTTTGAGCAATTAAATATACTAAAAGTAAAGTTACAGCCACAACAACAAAATAAATATAATCATAATTACCAATATTTATATAATCAAATGGTCTAGGTATTGAATACATGCCTCTTGTCCCATTTGCCAACCAGGTTTCATTTACAAATACAATTCTTAATGTTTCAGCCAAACCTAATGTAACCAACGCCAAATAATCTTCCTTTAAACGAATCGTTATCATTGAAAGAGGGATTGCTACCAAGACACATATAAAAGCTGATAATAACAATATAATTGGAAACCATATATCAATTCCAAAAAAGGTCAATTGAGATAAATTCCCTCCCCACAAATATTCTTCATATTTAGCTAAGCTAGGTGATGGGCTAGAAAAAATTGCAGCCGTATATGCTCCTAATAAAAAAAATGATGCAATCCCAATATTAAATAAACCTGTCTGTCCCCAGTGAATATTTAACCCAACAGTGAAAACAGAATAAATTCCGCTCATTATTAAAAATCCAATAAAAAAATAAAGAATAGAATCCATTAAAATTGCCTTCCTTTGTTACCTAAAATACCATTCGGTCTTAGTAATAAAACAATCAGTAAAACAAAAAAATAAACTGCTGGTTTATATGATGGATTAATCCATCCAGTGGCTAATTCTCCAGTAATTCCAATCAAGATTCCTCCCATCAAAGCTCCTATAGGATTTCCTATTCCTCCAACTATTACTGATGCAAAAAGGGGTATTAAAATCTTCCATCCCATAACAGGAGTTATCAATGCCTGCTGAACACTAATTAAGATTCCTGCGGTTGCTGCTAATATACCTCCTATAAACCATATATACAAAATTATTCGATCGGTATTTATTCCTGTAATTCGTGCTAAATCAGGGTTATCTGAAGTGGCACGAATTGCCTTCCCCAATGTTGTTTTAAAAAGAACTAAGTAAAAAATAGTAGCAATAATTACTGCAACCACAGCACAAAAAAACATATCAGGAGGAATTTTTATCCTAAATGGCAAATCCCAAAACAATTTAGATTCTCTTGGAAAACTCCTTGAATCTGTACCCCAAATAAATTGTATTAACCCTCTAAGACCAACTGCCAAACCTAATGAACACAATGCTATTGCAGCAGATGTTGCATTTAATGTACGTAATTTCTTGAAAATAAGTTTGTCAAATACTGTAGCCATCAAGCCAATGATAATTACTGCCAAAGGTATAACCAATAACAATTCATATTTGAATGTAAAAGGTCCTACTGAAGCAGAATTTTCACTATTGGGGAATAAAAACATCATTAATGTAAGGGCTACATAAGCAGACAATGTCATAAAATCTCCATGGGCCATATTGGCAAATTTTAGGTTCCCATAAATTAAGGATAAACCTATGGCTCCTAAAGAATATAATGAACCAATTAATATGCCATTAATTAACAACCATGGTTTTAACAATGAGGCCAAACAAATTGCAATAATGATCAAGAAGAGAATTTTATTATCCAATAATATATATAGTTTTTTCAAACTATTTACCTCCTAGATAAAGCTTAGAAATTTGTTTATTTTGTAAAATGTTTTTTGCATTATCTTCAATAACTTTTTCACCAAAAGAAAAGACAACACCATTATCAGAAATAGATAATGCTTTTTTAGCATTTTGTTCAACAAGAAGAACCGTAATGTTGGATTTTCTTAAAGAAATTATATTATCCAAAACTTCATCGACAATTACTGGTGATAACCCGGCTGTAGGTTCATCAAGCATTATAATCTTGGGATCAAGCATCAAAGCTCTAGATAAAGCCAACATTTGCCTTTGACCACCCGATAAATTTGATGCAGAATCAAACAACCTAGTCTTTAAATCTGGGAACATTTCCAAAACTTTGTTCAAATTAATTTTATATTTTTTATTATCTAATATATAACCCCCCATTTTTAAATTATCTATGACCGATAGAGAAGAAAAAATATTTTCTGACTGTGGAACATATCCAAGTCCTATTTTAGATAATTCAAAGGTGTTAAGACTAGTTACTTCAATATCATTTATAATAACATTCCCTTCGAATGGTTTTATAATTCCAGAAATACTCTTTAAAAATGTGGATTTCCCGCATCCATTGGGACCAATTATTGTAGTGATAGTTGATTCATATAATTCTAAATTAATGTTTCTGATGATTACTTGTTCTCCATAGCCAGCAGTAATTTCCTTTGCAATAAAAATCGGAATGTTCGTTTTCATTTTTCACTATATCCTAAATATGAATTTAAAACCTTATCGTTTTTTCTTACTTCTTCTGGAGAACCTTTAATCAAAGTTTTTCCTTCTGCCATAACTATAATTTCATCTGAAAGAGACATTATGAAATCCATGTTATGTTCAATTATTACAAAATCTATTTTTTGTTTTTTGTTTATATCAATAATGACTTCAGATAAGCTGTTGATTAATGTAGGATTAATACCTGCAGCAGGTTCATCTAGTAAAATCAACTTTGGTTTCATCATTAATATTCTTGCCAATTCAAGAAGTTTTTTCTGACCGGTTGAAAGATTCCCTGCCTTTTCATTTATAAGATGTGTTAAACCTACTATTTCTAAATTTTTTTTGGCATCGACTATATTTTTTTGTTCAAACTTGTTAGATTTTCGTCTATTTATCCAACCAAATAAAAGAGATTCACCTGGGTGATGCATTGGAGAAACTAATAAATTGTCCAAGACTGACATATTTTTCAATTCTCCTGGAAGTTGAAAAGTTCTTATTAATCCCATATTCACTGTTTTTTCAGTAGAAAATTGAGAGATTTCTTTATTTTCAAACTTAATACTTCCCTCATCAACTCTGGAAAATCCAGTAATAAGGTTAAAGACTGTTGATTTCCCAGCACCATTTGGTCCAATTAGACCAGTTATTTTTTTGGAAGAAATCTCAAAGCTTAGCCCATCTACGGCTTTCACTCCTCCAAAATATTTGTAAACCTTTTCTACTTTTAGCATTACCTTATATACTTATTATTCAAATCAATCTTCCGTCTGAATAGTTTCGCTTCCTTGTACAGTAATGGTTATATGCGACATAGTGGTTTCTTCTGTTGCTCCATGCCAATGATTTTCTCCTGCATTTATCAGGACCATATCTCCTTCCAGAACATCTAGTTCTTCTGCTTCATTACAAACTTTTCCATAACCTTTAGTTATGATTAAAATCTGGTCACCAGAATGAGTATGAAACTTTGTTCTTACTCCCTTTGGAAAATTTATAATCGCAAAGTTAAAATTATCACTTTCTTGATGTTCAATTATTGTTTGTGCATACACGCTTCCAGTAAAAAGGGAGGCATCTCTTTTTATTTTTTCTACATCTTTTAAAGTAACTTTCTTCATTATTGACCTCCAAAATTATGATTTATAAAATTACATTAAAATGAATTATATAATCTAAATAGTAAAATTTCTTAAGTTATAGATTTATACCTAAAGGAAAATAAATGTTGATACTAACCCCTCCAAGTGAGGGAAAATCAATTCAAAATACAGTAAGAAAAAAATTTTCTGAGACGAATTTTGTATTTGAAAAACAGGTTAAAGAAATTTTAAATATACTTAAACGTCTCGATGAAAATAAAATAGTTTCAACTTATGGTACAAATTTGGAAAAGGCAAAAGATTTACATCAAAACAATTTAAAAGTTTTGGATAATGAATGTTCAATGGCAATAGAAAGATATACTGGAGTTGTATTTAGTAATCTTGATTGGAAATCTCTAGATAACAATGCAAAAGCATACTTGAACAAAAATTTAAGAATTTTTAGTGGGATGTTTGGTATTTTAAAACCGAATGATTTGATACCTAACTACAAATTAAAAATGAATGTCCTAGCTTTAACAAATTTCTGGAAGATACATATTTCAAATCAACTGAATAAAGAAGATTTGATTTTGGATTTATTGCCTGCTGTACACAGAAAAGCTTTTAATTTAAAACAAAATGTCTTTAAAATTAACTTCCTAATTAATAAAGATGGAAAACTCATCCAATCTGCTCATGCTGGAAAAGTAATCAAAGGAAAATTCATAAGGTTTTTAGCTCAAAACAATATCCAAGATTTTGAAGAATTCAAAAAGTTTAGTTTTGATGGATATAAATGGAATGGAGATTTTTTCTTAAAAAAAGGTTAAATTACTCATTGACTAAAATTCGCCATTATTTAGTGTTTTTTTACCTAAATTTCAATTGAAAGTTATTTAACCTTTGTTCTTCATTAGGTGCACCATAATCTTTTTCCCATTTTTCTTCAATTTTACTCCTCCAATTTTCTGCTAAATTTTTTAGTTCTTCAGTAATCTCTGGTTCTTTATCAGCAAGATTATTTGATTCGCTTATGTCCTCTTCTAAGTTTGAAAGATGTATATCTGGAACGGGACCATAAGCATCTATCAATTTCCCTTTTAATACTAATTTCCACTTCCCTTTCCTAACTGCAGTTTGTTCTAAATATTCCCAAAATATGGTCCGTTCATTATTATTCGATTTTCCTTTTGCTAATTCTAATAGACTTGTCCCATCAAGATAATGGTTACTCAAATCGACTCCTGCAGCATCTAAAACAGTAGGTGCTATATCCATTGAGGCGCATGGTTCACTAGATATAACACCACTTTGAATTTTTCCTGGCCAGTGCATTATCCCAGGTTCCCTAATTCCACCTTCAAAAAGACTCACTTTATGTCCTTTAAATTTTCCTGCAGTTCCTCCATAATAAGGATCTAAATTATTATCTAGCCAATTTCTTGATTCTCTAGAGGGACCATTATCTGATGTGAAAAAAGTCAAGGTATTTTCAGAATGACCTAATCTATCAACCTCATCCATAATATCTTTAACAGCATCATCTACAGCGCTAATCATAGCGGCCATTACTTGACGATCCCAAGGCAAATGAGCAAATCTATCCATATATTTTTTAGGAGCATGCATGGGATAGTGAGGGGCATTGAATGGGACATATAGAAAGAAAGGTTTATCATCCTTATTCATTTTTCGTAAATATTCTATACACTTGTCTGCTATAATTTCTGTGAAGTATTCTCCATCCATCCAAACTTCTTTGTTATTCTCCCATAGATCATGGGTGGGATTAACTAAGCCCACAGTCTTGTCTTGCATATTAGCACCGTAGTAATAAATATGTGAATAGTAATCAACATTTCCAGCTAAGAATCCAAACCAGTTTTCGAAACCATGACTATGAGGTCTAGAATTTTCTTCAAGTCCAAGATGCCATTTCCCAACCATAGATGTACTATAACCTTCTGATTTTAAAATTGTAGCTAAAGTGGGTGTTGATTCTGGTAGTCCTTTAGTTTTTCTGTGGCCTGTTAAAATCCCTCTTATACCCGTGTTCCCAGGATATCTGCCTGTTAGCAGAGCAGCTCTAGCAGGACTGCAAACTGGACAGTTAGTGTACCAATCTGTAAATCTTATTCCTTCAGACGCTAGTTTATCTAAAGAAGGAGTTTTGAAATCTGTTGCACCCATACATGAAAGATCTCCATATCCTTGGTCGTCGGTAAGAAAAACGATGAAATTAGGTCTTTTTTCTGACATTTAATACTCCTGTATTTATAATAGAATCTGATACTTAAATTAGTTATGAATTATAGTATATATATTAAATTTCTATATGTACTTTTAAGGAATTGTTTTTCTTATAGTATGCTTTTTCAAAAGCAATATGGATATCTTTGAGAGGAAATTTATGACTAACTATAGAACTAAAGGGATGTTTGCCTGAAGATAAAATATCTATCGCTAATTGAAAATCAGAAATTCCATCTATAATTGCATAACTTGTTGTATTAATATAGTTTATTTCTTTCAGCATTTGATCCATCAGTTCAATCAAAATTGGTTTGCTAAAAATACCTAAAATAAGAACATTACTTACAGGTTTTACACAATTAGAAGCTTGAACAATAGTGTTGTTTTGCACACCTCCAACTGTTTCAACTGCAATATCTACTCCCATTCCTTTGGTTTGGTCCATACATGCATTTTCTAGTTCACCGACAGAAGTGTTTACAACTATATCGGCTCCCATTTTTTTTGCAGCATCTGCTTGATGCGGATATTTAGCTGATGCAATAATTTTAGATGCACCAAAAAATTTAGCTGCAACAATAGTAGATAATCCAATTGTTCCAGAACCAACTATTGCGATGTTCATCCCAGACTTAAAGTTACTGTATCTTAGGCCATGAACAGCAATAGCTAAAGGTTCAACCAATGCACCATCATTCCAACTCATATCATCTGATATACGATAAAGTCCTAAAGGATTTCTTGTAACGTATTGAGCGAATCCTCCGCCAGTATCAATTGATTGTCTCAAACAATGTCTAGTGTAGCCAAAATGGCAATAATAGCAATTTCCACAAGATTTTCCTGCACTCATATTTACTGCAACTCTATCTCCAATCTTTAATGATCCGTTATATTTTTTTGGTAGCTCTTCAATTTGACCTGCAAGTTCATGTCCAACCGGCTTTACATGAGAATGTTCATTATTAGATGAATCAAAAAAATTGTGAGTATCAGTTCCACATATTCCACAAACTTTTACCTTAACTAAAGACGATCCTTCAAACATTTTAGGTACATCAATTTTTTTTATTTCATATTTGTTTTTTTTGGAAATCAATCCAGCAAGCATTGTTTTTTTCATGAGGAATCATTTAAATTTTGGAGATCTTTTTTCTCGAAAAGCCTTAACTCCTTCAATATTATCGGGAGTTCCAGAGAGTTTTTTTTGAATTTCTGATTCAATTTTATATATTTCCAGAAAGTTTTTATTATCAATATCTCTCATTATTTTTTTTGTATACATCATAGATTGTGAAGATTGTTTTATAATTTTTTTTGCCCAATTAATGGTTTCTGAATCTAAAATTTCATCTTTTACAACTTTGTTAGCTAATCCTAATCTTAAACATTCTTCAGCAAAAATCTTTTCACTCTCAATAGCTATTTGGAATGCCCTTTTATATCCAAGTATTTTATATAGTAACCAATGAGATCCTCCATCTGGTATAAGCCCAATATTACTAAAAGGTTGAAGTAGATAAGAATTTTCAGACATTATTGTTAAATCACAAGACATCGAATATGCACTTCCTATACCTGCGGCTGGTCCCCTTACTGAAGAAATTACAGGTTTAGGCATAGAAATTATATTTTGAAAAATCGGTAAATATCCATTATTAAGACTATCTTCTGTATCTTTCCATTTTTTTTCGCCCGAAGTAAGATCTGCCCCAGAGCAAAATGCTTTTCCTTCTCCTCTTATGATTAAACACTTGATGGTATCATTTTCTGAGATTCTATTTGTAAGCTCTTTTAATTCCAAAATCATTTCAAAATTAATAGCATTTAACTTCTTTGGTCGGTTAAGGGATAATATAGCGATACCATCGTCACATTCATATTTTATAGTTTTATAATTTCCCATTTATCCATTTCTTCCTAGATTTTTTTATAATTATATATATATATATTTAAAAATACTCTATAAATAAAAAATTATGATTCCTGAAAATATTAGTAGTTTAATAAAAGCAAACATTGAAAAAATTGATGAATCAAAAGAAATTCCTAAAGATCTAATTGGTGAATTATTAAATGAGAATTTTTTCAGATTATTACTTCCTAGAAGTTATGGTGGTTTGGAAATGAATTTTATTGATTACTTAGAAATTATTTTTGAAATAGCTTCATATGATGCTAGTGTAGCGTGGTGTATTAATCAAAGTAATGTTCTAGCAACAAATGCAGCTTTTATGGATAGTAAATTAGCAAAAAAAATTTTCGATAACCCTAAAAGTATCATTTCGAACGGCCCTCCAATAAAATCAAACGTTAAAGAAACAAAAGAAGGAGTAATTGTTTCTGGTAAATGGTCTTTTAGTAGCGGAATAAAAAATGCAAATTGGGTTTTAGGAATTTATACAGATAATAATAAGGAAAACAAAAACATAATGTTCCCAATAACTGACGTCAACATTGGCGATGATTGGAATGTAAATGGATTGAGAGGCACGGGGAGTTATAGTTTTTCTGTTAAAAACAAATTGGTTCCTAAAGAAAATATTTTTTATGATAGGAAACATCTTCACGAAAAAGGACCTATATATAAAATTCCAAGGGATTTAAAATTTTCTGCTGGATTTTCTACAATAGCCCATTCTTTGGCAAATTCTACAATAAATTTCACTATAGAATTCTCAAAAAATAAAAGTAGTATTTCATCTTCTCAATTATCAAAAGAACAAGTTTTTATAAGAGAAATTGGCATAATGAAAGCAATATATGGTTCATCAAAATCATTTTTAAATTCATCAGTTAGGAAAGTTTGGTCAAAAGTTTCTGATGGAGATAGTTTGGATGATGAATGTATCGCCGAACTGAGACTAGCATCTACTCACGCGATTAGAAGTTCAGAAAATATTGTAAAAAAAGCATATAGTCTATTAGGATCTTCTTCAATCTTTAAATTTAATGATATTCAAAGATGTTTTCAAGATATGCTGGCAATATCTCAACAAATTCAAGGCCGAATGTCTCATTATGAGACAGTAGGTTCTTTCTATATAAATTCAAAATTGAAAAAAATATTATAAAATTATATTTGGCGATCCCGAGCAGATTCGAACTGCCGATCTCCTCCTTGACAGGGAGGCGTGTTAAACCGCTACACCACGGGACCACTTTCACAGATTGTGTATTTGTAATGATACCAAATCAATTATAAATGAATCTATTATTTTTGTTATAAAAAATGTTGAATGATTGTTGGATTTGTTGGATTAATTGTTGGATTAATTGTTTAGACTGCTGAAGATTTTTGTAATTTCTAGAAAAGTCACATATAAGATTGTTACATTATTCGTAGCCGTCTGTTTTAATTAAAGAGTAGTTATTTTTATTAGTACTGATTTGATAGCTACATATAAGAGGTCCCCTCAATTTTGAAAGAGGGGATTTTTTTTTATTTAAATTATACTGGTTGGTATTAATTACAGATTTGAATAATTAGTGTGACTGATTCATAATTGGAGTATGAGAAAGTTCCACCATTTTATCCACCAGTCTTCATATATGATAGAATCATCATAAAAAAAATATATATTATATTTATGGGACATTACATATACGTAGCTAAAAATAATTCAATGCCTAAATATGTAAAAATAGGGATTGCTAAAGATATTCCTTCTAGGGAAAAGTCTTTGAATACTGGAGGAACAAAGCTACCAGAAAAACATGAAATTTTTTATGCAGTTGAGGTAAAAGATGAGAAAACAGCAAGAGATATAGAAAATGTTATAAAGGGTGGACTTAAGCACTTGCTTAAACGTTCAGGAAATACTGAATGGTTTCAACTTGAACACGACAATTTAGCAAAAATAGTCAGCATTGTAGAGATAATGGGAGGAAAAGAATACGTAAGAGATTCGCAAAAAGAAAATCAATCTTTTGAATTCAAAGAAACCAAAGAACAGACAAAAGATATGGAAAACGTTATTGTTGTGTCAGCACAACAAGAGGGCTTTGATAGAGTCTTTATGAAACAAGGTCAATGGTGGAGTAATAACGGAATTAAAATAAATGATGAAAAAGAATCTGGACTAGAATATCTAGCTATATATATAAGTCGGCCTGTTCAAAAAATAACTCATTATGGAAAAATACAATCTATAGTGCCAGATGATAATCCAAACAAAAAATATAAAAATGCTAAAAAGATTATACTTGATGGTAAACCCAAACCACTGGAAAATGGTCCTGTTCTACTTGATATAAAAGGTAAACATGTTCAGGATAAACTTTACACGAATCTAGAAAAATTATTTACTGAAAAAAAATTGTCTAAATACAGTCGTACAATAGATTAAATAATTGAAAGCTAAACTGCTAACTCTGACATCATATATTTGAATAATTAGTCTGATTGATACATAATTTCTGTATAAAAAAATAAAGGAAATATAAAAAGAGATTTGGATGCACTAAAACTATTTCGGGAGGAAAAACTTTAATGAACTTTGTTCTTGCGTTAACTGGTCCTGCTGGCTCTGGTAAAAGCACGATATCTGAAAAGCTAGCTAAACAAGTTGACAGATGCGTAAATATAGATGCAGACCACATCAAACATATGATTGTGAGTGGCTTTTTCAAGGACGATAAGAAAGCAGGTGGATGGAGTTTTAGTGAATGGGGTCTTGTCGGTGATAGTATAGGAATTTTGGTTGCCAACTTCCATAAAGAGGGTTACAGAGTAGTGATAAACGGCTATATTGATGAACCTGCTTGGACTAACATAGAAAAACATCTGACCATTACACATAAGATACTGCTCTTGCCTGAGTTGGATACCGTGATAAAAAGAGATGCTGGCAGACAAGAAGATGTAAAAATGGGTGAAAAAGCAGTAGTTCAACATCACGAATACTTTTCAATGGATAGCTTTTTTGATGATTTTATTAAGATAGACACCTCAAATCATTCAGAAAATGATACGGTTAATTCAGTTTTGAAGTTAGTAGAGGGAGCAAAATAATCAACGAATCCAAGAATAATGGTGGATAAAATGTTGGATAACTCTTTAGATAACTAATTCTGACATCATGTATTTGAATAATTAGTCTGATGTTATAAAAAAGTAACTTCATATTTTTCATTATATATCTATATTTCTAGTTATATAGTTTTTTTTGCTGTATAATCAATTCATATGAATGAAACTAATTTAGTAAAAATATTAGCCGAACTAGGTCATAAAACTAGACTTTCTATATATAAATTGATTATGAAATATGACAGTTCGGGAATTATTATTGGAGAAGTCGGTAAACAATTATCTATCGCTCCATCAACATTATTTTTTCATCTTAATAGATTAGTGGATGCAGGATTAATTGTTCAAACAAAAAATGGTAGAGAGGTTTATTGCTCTGTAAATTTTAAAAGATTAGATTCAGCAATTGACCTATTGACTTCTGAATGTTGCTCAGAAAGCAATGAAAATGGTTATTGAAACAAGTCAAAAACATTCTATTCTTTTCGTCAATAAAGTAGTTTCATTTCTAGGTTTTCCAGTAGGTATATCTTTAGCAATTATAATAACTCTGGGTTTCATATCACCTTCGCAGGCAATTGATAGTTTTTTTTCAACGCTTAGTGCTTTGATTCGTATTTCGCCTTTTATTATTCTATCGGTGGTAGTGGCTGCGTATCTAAAAGCAAGCGGTGCTGACCAAATTGTTGCCAGTACTTTTCAAGGTAACCCAATTAAGGCAATTACAGTAGCTTCTGTTTTTGGTGCATTATCACCTTTTTGTTCTTGTGGGGTGATACCACTTGTGGCAGGTCTTTTAGCAGTAGGCGTCCCTATCGCACCAGTGCTGGCTTTTTGTATAGCTTCACCAATTATGGACCCAGAAATGTTCATCTTAACTACGGCTGAGCTTGGCATTGAGTTTGCCTTTATAAAAACTCTATCAGCAGTTGCAATGGGCTTACTAGCAGGTTGCAGTGGTTTACTTCTTAGCAAAGCTGGTTATCTTAATGATGCTTTGAAAAACATCGCTAAACCCAGCTGCTCCACCTTGTGTTCCAGCGAAGATAAAACCGTAATTTTATACAAGTTTTGGCAGAATTCCAAAGGACGCCAGACATTCGTCAATGAAACGTTGTCAATAGCTATTTTTCTAACACGTTGGCTCACGTTCTCTTTTTTACTTGAAAGTTTATTACTTGTTTATGTGCCTAGCGATTTAATAGTTAGCTGGCTAGGTTCGGAAAATATTTATGCTCTCCCTCTTGCAGTTATCTTAGGCATTCCAGCTTATCTAAACGGCTACGCTGCAATTCCTCTTATAAGTGGTTTAATAGAGTTGGGTATGTCTCCCGCAGTTGGATTGACTTTTATGCTGGCAGGTAGTGTTACAAGTATTCCAGCAGTGATTGCAATTTATTCACTTGCAAAAGCTCGACTTGTTGCACTCTATCTGATTATTGCAGCGGTTGGTTCAATGGCTTCCGGCTATCTATTCTTATTGTATTTAGCCTAGTTGTTTTACAAAACACCGGTTCGTTACACTCCATAATCTTTTCTGAACTTTCTTTATTTTGAGATATATTTGTATAGTAAAGAGAGTCTTCTAAACGAAGTGCTACTCTCAATTATTTTCAGACTAATTATTCAAATAGTTTCATTTTTCCAACCATAATTACTTAGAAATATCATATTTTACTTATTGTAATATTTGAAATTCCTATCATGTTGTTCTGCTGGAAGTTGATAACCTCCACACTCGAAAGGATACGCGATTAGTTACTTTACTGTTCGTGATAAAAGAAACAGAAAAATACTTTGAAAATAAAGACTAGATTGCTAGCTCTGACATCAAGTATTTGAATAATTAGTCTGATTGATTGATAATAGACTATATGAAAAAAATACTAATCTTTACTCTAATCTTTTTGCTTTCATGTTCACAAGCTGAGTCTTTTGTAAATGAGAGAGATAATACTCAATCTGTTTCAGCTACACCTTCAGCACCACCTGTTGATTTTAAGGATTTGGAAAAAGAAATAAAAATTTTGCAAACTCAAATCAAAAAAAATACTGAAACATTGGAAGAAGTAAAGTCTTCTTTAGAAAATAAATTTTATCTAACCGAAAAAATGGAGTCTGGAGAATTATGTGACTTTGGAGAATGTAAAGAAAATCCTTTCATTGGACAAATTTTTATAGAAATTACAGATTCTAAGATAGCTGACGACTATAGAGGAATTATAGATATTGAAAATAGAAAGCCATTTGTAAAAGTTGGTACCGTTATAGAGTATCATTACAGCGGCAGTGGATGGATGGACTTAATAATATACCATGAAAAAGCACCACATAATCTTATGCATATCAAACCGGATGGAACCATTAATTGCACTGTCTCTGAAGAATACAATTGTGGAATCTCAAATCCTTCTGCTCTTCTTATTTCACCGGCTATTGTTGGTGGTGGTGGTGGGCCCGGAGATAAAAAAAAGGGAGGAGGCGATTCATATGATATAGAATCTTATTCTTGTGCTAAGCCAAATACATGTGTAGTAGACTTTATTAAAAATGGCTTCCCAACCGACCAAATCGATATGGATTTTGTTTCATGGAATGCTACCGAATTTTTTTTCCCTAAAGTTGTGAAATAATCTATGAAATATTTGAATAATTAGTCTGATTGAGTCATAATTTCTGTAAGCATTACTAAATAGGAGATTTATATAAAAAGATTAGAATTATATGGATAGACTTTTAAAAGTTATAAGAAAATTTTTATTAATAATTAATTGGACAACTCTGGGTAGTATAGTTGTTATTATTGGGAGTTTTCTAGGTATAAGTTTACTTGTTGCAATCATTCTACATTTTTTGATTAATCGTATTTTTGGATATAGTGGAAATAAAGATTTAGATTATAAGGATAAAGTAACTGCAAAGGCTAAAGAACTTTTTAATAGATATAAACATTAGAATTAGATTTTATCAAAATATAGATATCTACCATTAACCTTAGATGTATTTGAATAATTAGTCTGATTGATTCATAATTTTTATATGGAAATAAGACATGCTGAAAAAATAGAAAAAGAGTCAATAAATAAAATTATTCTCTCGGCTTTCTC
>CAZPYN010000001.1:0-291593 GCA_964590915.1 uncultured Dehalococcoidales bacterium | reverse complement strand
AGTAGGTTTTATTTCAACAGTAGGAGTAGGTTTTATTTCAACAGTAGGAGTAGGTTTTATTTCAACAGTAGGAGTAGGTGTTATTTCAACAGTAGGAATACGTATTACTGTAGTTTTATTAGACTGGTTATTTGATGTTACAAAAGGTGTTCTTTTATTAGGATTTGTTATTGGTTTTATATTTGATGATGTATTAGTTGTAATTGACTGAGGATTTGAGGGGCCAGTTTGAATTGCAACATTAGTATATGTTTCTTGATCTATTTCTTCATATGTGTCTTTCGAACAAGAGAACATTATTATAATAAGGCTCACAAATGAAAATAAAAGAAGTGTTTTTATTTCAAACTTGTTACAAATTTTAAAATTAATTTTCTTCCCAACCACTTTTACCGCCACAACGAATACATCTAGTTTCTCCAAATATCTCTTCCCAATCACCATCTAAGGCTACGTAATCTAAAATACATCTAAGGGCTTTATCAACGCTTTTTAAATCATATTCTTCTTTAGCTTTTTCTAGCATTTTTATTAAATCTTGTTGAATTTCGAATTCAACTGACACTTTTTTTCCAGCCAACTTTTTCTCCTAAAATAATTGTTCTGTTAAATAAATTTACTATATATTATAAAAAAATATTTAGAAAAATGAGGAATGAAACAAAGTTCATTAATTGATAGACAAGAAATTATAGCGAAACAAACAATAAACTATAACTTTTAAAAATAGAGTTATAGACTTAAATAGGATTAGATATAAGAATTAACACTGTTCGTTTGCATTACAATTACACGGATCGCAAGTGCAACTTTCGTTTTTGCATTCTGAGTTTTCACACATATTTCCCCATTGTTCTTTTATTGTACTTATTTTTAAAGAAATTAACAATTAATCAAGATTTACTACTATATAATAAATGACAATAATGTTGTACCAAAAGTTAATTAGTGTTTTTTGAACATGAGAAAAAAAAATAATGAAATAAATTTAGATGTTCTTATCGTTGGAGCTGGTTTTGGCGGGATGTATATGCTCTTTAAGTTGAGGGAATTAGGTTTAGAAGCTCTCATAGTTGAAGCAGGAAAAGGTGTAGGAGGGACATGGTATTGGAACCGCTATCCTGGGGCCAGATGTGATGTCGAAAGTATTGAATATTCTTATTCTTTCTCAGAAGAATTACAACAAGAATGGAATTGGTCAAGTAGATATTCCACTCAAGGTGAAATTCTTAAGTACGCAAACCATGTTGCAGACAGATTTGATTTAAGGAAAGACATTAAATTTAATCAAAGGGTTATTTCATCTGTTTTTAAAGAAGATCTAAACAAATGGAATATATCAACTAGTTCGGGTGACAATTATTTAGCGCAATATTGCATAATGGCTACGGGAACCTTATCTTCTGTAAAAGAGATTTCGTTTAAGGGATTAGATTCATATAACGGGGATTGGTATGTTACTGGTAATTGGCCTCATCAGAAGATAGATTTTGCTGGCAAAAAGGTGGGGATTATTGGAACTGGTTCTTCAGCAGTTCAAGCTATACCAGTAATATCAGAAGACGCAAAACATTTAACAGTTTTTCAACGAACTGCCAATTATTCAATACCAGCAAAAAATAGAAAACTAACTGATCAAGAAGTAAAAGAATTAAAATCAAATTATTCGTCCATACGAGATAAAGCAAAGAATGCTAGAGCAGGTATAGCATCAACAGTATATGGCACAAAGAATGTTTTTGATGTTTCTGATGAAGAAAGAAATAGAGAATTTCAAAAAAAATGGGATTATGGTGGTACAGATTTCAATTCGGTTTTTATGGATATAGGGTTTGATGAGAGAGCCAACGATGCAGCGGCAAGCTTTGTAAGGTCAAAAATTAAAGAAATAGTAAAAGATCCAGCAACAGCAGAATTATTGTCTCCAAAAACCACTATTGCATGTAAAAGATTGTGTGCTGATACTAATTATTTTGAAACTTATAACAAATCCAATGTAGATTTAATAGATATAAACAAGACTCCGATTGAATCATTAACTACCAATGGATTAAAAACATCCAAGGATCAATTTACTTTTGACATAATAATTTTTGCAACGGGATTTGATGCAATGACCGGAGCGTTAACTTCTATTGATATTATTGGGAAAAATGGAGTCACCTTAGCTGACAAATGGGAAGAAGGTCCTAGGTCATACCTAGGTTTATGCATAGAAGGATTCCCTAATATGTTCACTATAACTGGCCCAGGTAGTCCATCAGTTTTGGGTAATATGATGGTTGCTATTGAACAACATGTTGAATGGATTATTGATTGTATTAAACACATGAATACAAATGATAAAAAAGAAATAGAAGCTGAGCTTACAGCGGAAAATGAATGGATGGATCTAGTTGAAATAATTGCTAGTAGTACACTAAGAGACACTTGTAATTCATGGTACGTAGGTGCAAATGTACCTGGTAAGAAAAGAGTATTTATGCCATATGCAGGAGGGTATCAAACTTACAGAGAAAAATGTGATGAAATAGCTAAAACAAATTACGAGGGTTTTAAAATTTCCTAATCATTTAAGAATCTAGAAACTTTATCTAAACATATTTCAGCATTTGTTATTTCACCAATATTAACATTAAATCCATGTAGAGCTCCTTCAAACATTTCAATTTTTGAATCTACATTTTTTCTAATATTTTCATGATATTTTTCTGCTTCAGATCTCAAAATATCGCACTCGGCCGTAATTATATAAGTTTTTGGTAAATTACTATTTTTCGTATCTTTGTTAGGAGCCGCATACCTAGTAATTTCACCGTCTACATAATGATTCCAAAACCATAACATAACTGCCTTGTCTAAACCATATCCTTCAACATACTCAATATAAGTTTTTGTGTTAAAATCATTGTCAGTTACAGGACAGAATAAAATTTGAGATTTAACTATATTTTTATTATTGTCTCTTAAAAGTAAAGAGACAGCTGCAGAAAGATTTCCTCCAGCCGAAGTACCACATATTGAAATTTTTTCAGGGTTTATTCCAAATTCATTACTATTTTCATAAAAGTAAAGCAAGGATTCATAGCAATCTTGAAGTGGTATAGGAAATTTATTTTCAGGGGCTAATCTGTAATCAACAGAAATCACTTTGTATCCAGATTTTTTTGAAAGAAATTTACACATTGATTCATCTGAGTCTAAATCTCCAAGAACCCAACCTCCTCCATGAAAGTTTACCAATAAGGGTAAATTATTTTCATTTGAGTCTGAAAAAATACGGATATTTATTTTTGTTCCATTAACTTCTATTTTTCTATTTTCTACATTTAAAATTTCTATATTTAAAAAAACCACATTTTCCTTAGCTTCATTAAACTGCTTTCTAGCATCAATTGGTGATAAGGTATTTAAGGGCTTTTGATTTAGTGTTTTTCTAGCTTCTAATTGTTTTTTTGATTCTTCATTAATCATTTTATTAGCTCATCAATTATAATTTCAGTTCACTTCAGCATAATAATATCACGTTTATAATAAAAAAATTAATTAATTTTATAGACATTTAATGATGAGGAATAATTACTCATATTACTTTGTTTTTTTTTCATAATAATATAAATTTAAATAAACATGAATTAGGAGAAATATTTTGAAGTATTACAGGATCTCAGAAGGATTTGGAACTAACCATTTGTGTGTTCAAACTGAAAATGATGAATTGACTTCTCTAACTACCATTAATGATTTGATAGTCGATTATAAAGATTTATTAAATACTGCCCATATAACAGAAGCTAAAGTTGATTCAATAACAAATGGCATTCTGAAGCAGGGGAATGGGAAAAAATTTAAATTATCTGATCTTATCACTTGGTCGATTAAAAAAGAGGGTCCTGCTAGGATAATTAAGCCAATAGAACCCGAAGAAATGTGGGCAGGTGGTTTCGGGAACATGATTATCAAGGATTCAGATTTGAAAAATGCTACAGAAGAAACTAAGTTAGCTTATAACACTCCAAAAATATCAACAACTTTATATAAAGGTACAAATCATAGACTTGTAGGTCCTTTTGATAAAGTAGGTATTCGTTCTGATACTGAGAAAACTATTGCAGAAGGTGAAATTATCTTTATTATTTACAAAGGAAAATTTGTAGGGATTTCGACTGGAAACGAAGTTGCAGGTAATTTAGGTTCTTTAGCTACAGTTTGGACAGTGCCTGCAAAAGTTTTTAAAGGATGCGCTTCTATTGGACCTTGTATTTTATCTATGGAGGATGAAGAAGAAAATAATAAACCTCTTGAACTTAAACTTGAAATAAATCAATATAGAAATAAAAAATTAGTAGGATCAGGATCTGTAGTGACAGTATTTAAAAGGTCACCAGTTGATATAGTAGCATCAACAGTTGCACACGATATACCTCCAGATTTAGTAATTCAATATTCAGGTGGTTTTGCTATAGCTAGAAAAGATGAGGAAATAGTTCCTCTTGAGTCAGGAGACAGTGTTTACATTAGTCTTGAAGGGGTCGGGTATGTACAAAATGAAGTTGAAATTGTTTGAATTTTCAATATAACTTTAACATCTAGCTTCAAACAAAGTGAAATATTTATATTATTTTTTCTTATGTCTCTTTTCTTTTTGAATCCTTTCAGATGATAATTTATAAAATTCTTCATCTGATTCGCATCCAATTATATTTCTTTCATTTCTAATAGCTGCAATGGCAGTTGAACCTGATCCCATAAATATGTCCAATATTGTGTCTTTTTTATTACTATAAGCTCTAATAATTCTAGTTAGTACATCAAGATTTTTTGTTGTTGGATGCCATCCAATATAATCTTTAGAAGTTGTATGGTTATTTTTTTCCCAAACTGATGTCGGAATAGAACCTTTAGAATATTTTTCTCCAGTCCTCAAATTTTTTTTTAATTTTCTTGGTTGTAAAACATCTTCTGAATTGAAAAGGAATTTTTCACCTTTACTCCAACACCATGCATATTCATGTTTTCTTGCAAAATTACTTTTGTCTCTTCCACCCCAATTGTAAGACCATATAATTTCATTTTGAGGGAATAGGCTAACTAATTTAGAAGTTTCAAGTTTGAATTTTAGAAATGTTTCAGTTTTTAGAGTGCCCCATACAATAAGCATTCTATTTGGTTTTAAAACTCGAACGCATTCTTTTACCCATTTAGAACACCAACTTAAATATTCTTTTTCGTTTTCCCACTGTGAATCCCACCCTTTTCCCCGATCGAAGCCTATATAGTATGGAGGATCCGTAATTATAAGATCGACAGAGTTCCCTTTTAAGGTTTTAATATAATCCAAGCAATCTGATTTTACGTAATCCAATATAAGATTTCCTTATTTATTTTGGGGTTAAAGAAACCCAATTTTCTGAACCTTGCTGCCATTGTGCAAATTGTAGTTCGTTACCTCCGGCGAAATAAAACTTTCCTCCTTCTCCATCTCCTATAGTGCAAGGTATGGGATTGCTTTCTCTATCCTCACGTGAAATGATTACATCTGATCTATTTTTTAATCCTCTAGATTCATATAGTGCAAATACATCATCAGTTATTAATTCAAAAAATGAAACATATTTTAAAGTTCCTTTTCCTAATAAAACATAGGAAGCTATCTCTCCTTGTCCATTGTCTCTAGCAATTGTGCCTAATACATCACCAGCTTTAACATTCCCTCCACCTCGTAAATGAGGCTCTAAATTAACATGATGAAATTTAATATTTACACTCGGATATTCAGAAGATTCAATTGTAAATTGCCATTCTTCTCCTTCGCTACCATTATCTCTACTAAATGAACCATGAACAATGTCAATAATTTTGCCACTTGTAGGTGCATAATAATTTACATTCCCTTTTGTATCGTAGGATCCGAATTGACCCGACCAACGTTGATCAAGTGTATATGCTTCAAAGTAATGTTTCATACTTCTACATGATTTTCCTGTAGGGTCATATTCTTCATCACTTGCGGAGTAATCATGACCATATGCTCCTCTAAATTTTGTTATTGATTTAAAAGTATCCAAATCTATAAAATTATTTGTAACGAACTTTGGTAAATTTGATAAATCAACTGGTGGGCCGCTTGGCTCTGAGGCGTTAGTGACCCCTCCACCACCTCCCATATCAGGCATATTTCCACCCATCATTCCTGCACCCATCATAGAACTCATACCTCCACTCTGACCGCCCATCATAGAACTCATCATAGCACTCATATAATCAGGCATTTGTGCTTTTGCTTCCTCCTGAGATCCTGATTGCATCATGTCAGCCATCATAGCCCCAGCGCTTGAGGAAGTATCCATATTTCCACTTTTCATTGATTGCATCATTGATCCTGCCATAGCTTGTACAGATGGATTTTTGGATTCTCTTGCACAGAGAGCTGCTAACCATTCTTCTCCTGGGTTCATACAAGTCATGGGATTAGATTTTAAAGTCTTCATTCCTGATTCACAAATAGATCCAAGTAAACCGTCAGCACCATAACAGACTGTTGCATCTTGAGCTATTTTATTTTGTTGACGTATAACCTCTTCTTCTGTGGATTTTATTACTTGTTTTGTACTTCCACTGTAGGTATTACTTGTAATGTTCTCTGCTTTTTCCTTCTTTTCTAAAGCTTGAGAGGTTTCATTTGCACTGGTTGTAGCCTTCTTAGTAATTGTAGGCTCAGGAGTTGGAATTACAGTCTTTTTAGGTTTTGTTGATTTTGGTTTTGAAACAACTTTAGTATTTACATTGTTAACAGGTTTTACAGTTGGGCTCGGAACAACTTGTTGCATGATAGGAGGCGAACTCATTGGTGCAGGAGCAGGCTCTGATTCAGCACATGCTGATAACGAAACTATAAATAAAGTAATTAAAAAAAATATTCCAATTGTTTTCTTCATAAATACATTATAATTAAAAATCTATATTGAGAAATCCATAAATGTGCACAATTAAAATTTATAATTGGCACATTTCTCACATATGTTGTTAGGAATCAATCCAATATACATTAGAAATTTAAACACTTTACAGCCAGCGCAAAATCCTAAAAATGATTCTAAAGATGCGAATACAATTAGAATAGATATAAGGCTTATTGCTATGACATTAAAACCTAATAAGAAAAAAACAGTTGTAAAGATTGAAAAAATCAATCCAATTGCTTGAGCAAACCTTTTTGGAGGTCCTGGAACTAGATTTTCAGGTCTATTCAACTTTGGCACAAGAAATTTTGTTACGAAAAGAGCCAACGGACTAATTTTGGGACCAGATGATACTCTAGCAAAAAATCCATATACTAGACAGGAAAGGAAGATATAGACGTAATTACTATTGTTCAATAGTAATAATAGTGTTGGAATAGACAGTAAAACAACTCCAAGCGCAACAAACCGAGCTGAAATCTCATTTACCAATTCTGGAAAAGAAAAAAATTTATTTATATGTTCATTCATTCGTTCATCCTAAAATAATTCATAAAAAAAACCCCTTCAAGGGGTTTCTCTATAAAATAAAAATGCAAGTACTTACTAAAGAAACCTCTCAGTTCTACAACAACAGCAACAACATTTTCTCATATCAATATTACTCATAATTTAGAATTCTAACATAAATTTAATTGAAATTTAACTAAGCAAATAAAATAAAACAAATCCTAGAACAAAACCAGCCAAACTCACTATACTTGCATAAGTAAAGAATTTTATTTTAATATGTGAGTCTAATTTATTACCTATCATTCTATCAAGAATAAAAAAAACTCCTATCATTACTAATATAAAAACTAATATTTTGTATCTAATCATCTAATTAATATAAATTAAAAGTTGATTTATAAGCGTAATTAAACCTTCTAATAATTATTTTTTTAACTTATTTATAATTAATAAATGCAAGATATAAAATTTTACATATTGATATCTGCTGTACTTATTGCAGTAATACTAATTTTGATTTTTGGAATAGGAATCATTTGAAAATGGTTGACAGCTCACTCTTTAGGAGCAAGCTATCAACATTCACTTTGAGGGGTATGGGATAACTATATTATCTGACCTTCTCATTACTGTCATCTTTTCTGTCACATGAAATATTGATTTTTTTAAGGCTTGTAATTTAGATCTGAGAGATTGCCTGATTTATAAATCCCATTCCAGTTGTCGAGAAAAGTTTGATTCCATTCATCTGTCAATTTAGATTTAATCATTTCCTCAAAAACTGGCCAGAAGACTATTATTCCATCAGCACCATCTTGTATAGCTTTATGTGCAGTTGTTGTTGAACGTACTAAAGCTGCAGTTATAAAAGGTCTATTCTCCCATGAATCAAAAGTAGCCTTTATATCCCTGACTAATTTTGTAGAATCTTGATTTACTTCTAAGAATGGCTCACAAAATGGCAACACATGTGTTGCTCCAGCGTTACCAGCTATTACTGCTTGATTAAGGGAAAAAATTGTTGTACAAAAAGTTTCTATATTAGTTTTTTTCAATTCTGAAAATGCATCCAATGCATAACTAGTCATCGGGATTTTTAGAATAATTTGATCAGACATTTTGGTAAAAGTTTCTCCCACATCCAATAATTCGTTAGTGGAATGTCCATCAATTTCAATAGCTATTTTTTTATCTGTTATATCTAAGTAGCGTTTAGTCAAATCTATTATAGAACCATATTTGTCAGTCATATCTTTAAGAACTACAGTATTTGTCACAATCCCTTTTATACCCTTATTCATCATTGATTTTAGATCTTCTGGATCTCCGGCTAACCAGATATCTGGACCAGAGGATATTTTTTTATTTTCTTCAGCATTCATTATTCCCATTATTCGACTCCTTTTGAATTTTGATAACTCTTCGTTAGTCATTAAATCGGATTATAATTGATTTATAATTTAAAGGAATACCTTTATTATTCATAAAAATAATGGAACAAGAAATAATACAATTTTCGGGAATCTTATCTGCCTTATTTATAGGATTATTAATCGGACTTAAACATTCAACTGATGGTGATCATATAGTTGCAATTTCTACTATTGTTAGAGATTATAAAAAGATTATTAATGCTGTTTGGGTAGGCATATCATGGGGGATAGGGCATACGATACCACTAATGATATTGGGAACAATAATTCTTTTACTGAAAGAAAATTTTTTAGATCTTTATATGCACATTGCCATATATTTTGAATTTGCAGTATCAATTATGTTGATAATTTTAGGGGTACAAGTTTTTTGGAAACTTTATAAAGGATCATTCCATTTTCACAGTCATCAACATGATGGACTGTCTCATACTCATATCCATGGATCGCATGCGCATAATATAGAAGCAACAGATTTTCATCATGGCCAAAATCACAGCTTTTTTATGAACTTTATTCCATTTTTAAGTACAAAATCATTTTTTATTGGATTTGTTCATGGATTAGCTGGTAGCGCGGCAGTTTTAATAGCTATTTTACCGAACACACCAAATTTTTTTTCTGGTATTATTTTTTTGATCTTTTTCGCAGTTGGCACTGTAGTTGCTATGGCTATAATGACAATAGTGCTTTCGTTGCCTTTTAAATACTTAAAATCATCTTTGATAGGAAATTCTTTGATTTCGGTTTTTGGAATGTTGAGTATTATTTTGGGATTATCTTTAGGTTCTGATCTCACATTGGGTACTCATTTTACTGAATTTTTGTGGTATTAGTTCAAATAATTAAATATATAAAATAACTAGAAAATATTTACCTAATCAAGATTATTTATTCCATATATCAATACTTTGAATTTCTTCAGAAAATATTATATTTCCACTGAAAATTTTACCTATTTCTTTTCTAGCTGAAATCTTATTTTGTTCTAAGCTAATATTTGGACCCATATGTACAAGCACTAGAGTTTTTACGTTGGCATCTTCTGCCATTTGTGCTGCTCCTAGAGTTCCACATTGACCAAAAAATTCTCCATTTTCATTCATAGTTTCTTGATCATCCCAACACATGCACACAAGAATGTCTGCGTTTTGGGCCAAATTTATAACGGACTTACATGGTTGAGTATCACCGGTAAAAACTATGGATTTATTTTTGTTAGTTTCTAGTCTGTATGCTAGAGAATCAAGATAGGGTTGTACGTGCTCTGCAACGTCGGCTATTACCTCCCATTTCTTTGAAACCTTTACTGTCCCAGGGGCAATATCATTAGCGTTTACTTTGGGTGGTTTCCTTGGTAGAGTTCCACCTCTATTTACATAGACTTTCTGACTTACAGGATGGTAAACTCTAGCTTTCCAATCATGAGAAAAAGCTCCGTCTTCTCCTACAACTTCATTAGTTATCTTTTCTGTTAAGTTTGGACCAAAAACATTAAGCATATTTTCTTTTCCGATACTTTGATCCCAACGACATAACAAGAAACAAGGATAATCTATATCATGATCGAAGTGATGATGAGTAAAAAATAAATAATCAATTTCTGTTGGCCACAATCCACTTTTCACTAATTTATGTGTTGCAGCAGGACCACAATCAAACATAATTTTTTCTCCATCTATATCTAGTACGTAAGCTGAGCCAAATCTGGATTCAGTAGGAGTTGGAGTCCCTGCTCCTAAAATATATAATTTGTCTTTTTTCATATCTATATACCTAATAAGAAGTCATTGACGCGCCTTCAAGAAAAGATGAACGAAACTGAATTCCCCATTTTTCGTTAATCTTAGTCATAATCCAAAGTGTATGAAAATTGTGGTATTCTTTTGCATTTTTGTCTCGACGAGATTGATGCAAAATCAAGTGTACTTTTTCAGGATCTGATTGGATCACCTTGATTGATCTTGTTACTGTATGATTCCATCCTTCTGAAACTAGATTTTTTGATTGTTGATCAAAACCTTCTAAGAATTCTTCTTTATTTTTGAAAATTGAAAATTTATTTTCCCATAATCTAATGTGAGGGAAATGCATGTGCTTAACAGATACTTCTTGATTTCTTTTATTGAAACCCTCTTTGTTCCAATAAAGTGCAGTATCTATGGCTTTTTGTTCATATTTTTTCATAATCAATAAAAAATTAACTAAGCTATTTTTGATTAGTTTAGCAGTAAGTAGAAAAAATTATCTTAAATTATGTAATTTTTTTTGTTATTTGATTTTTTTTTAAAGTAAGATATCTTCAAAAACTAATTTAAATCTAAAATGAAAAAAATTACAAAAAAAATTTTATATCGTGAACATTCAGTAAATAATAAAGTTACAGATAAAGTAGATCAAGGAGCTTGGTTTGAAGTAGAAACTCAAATGAATAGAGGCCCTGATTCAAAGGATGTAGATAAGGATCTAGTGGAAATTTTTAATAAATATAGAGATGATTCTATGCCCGATGACCGAGGAAATCCTGCATCGGGTTGTATTTGGATAAATGGGTCCAAAAAAGGAGAAATGCTGAATATAGAAATAGGTGCAATAAGAACTCATAATATTGGGTACACGAAATATAGAGGATCAACTGGAGCATTTCCCTCTTATTTAGAGCCTTCTGCAATAGGCGAAGTATTTAAGGTTGTAAAAATTATAGAGGATAAAGTTATTTGGAATGATACATTGTCAATTCCTATAAAACCAATGATTGGAGTCGTAGGATTAGCACCAGAATTTGAATCACGATCAAATGCATGGGCAGGTGAGTGGGGAGGCAATTTTGATATACAAGAAATAACAACTGGAGCTACTGTTCAAATTCCAATAAATCATGATGGTGCTTTACTTCATATAGGCGATATGCATGCGATACAAGGAGATGGAGAAATTTGTGGAGGAGGTGGAATTGAGACAGGTGGCACCGTGATGCTAAAGTGTAAATCAGAAAAAGTCCCTACATTAATGAAATGGCCAAGAATTATTAATGACGAATACATAATGACTACTGCACAAGGGAAACCAGCTGAAGATGCTTTTAGAATAGCTTTATCTGAAATGCTTATATGGCTTGAAAATGATTATGGAATTGATAAAAAAGAAGGATTTATGTTGTTAGCACAGATATTAGAAGCAAGAGTAACTCAATTTGTTAATCCTACTTACACTTATTTGTTAAAAGTAAAAAAGAAATATTTAGAATAGAAAAATGAAAAAAAAAATTAACATAGGAATAATAGGAGTTGGTAAAATCTCAGATCTGCATATAAAAGGCTATAAGAATATGGATAATGTAGAAGTGGCGGGAATAGCGGATATAAATCAAAAAACTCTTAAACAAAAAGCTAAATTTTGGGGAGTTGAAAAAACAACTTTAGACTATCGTGACTTACTTGAGGATAATAAAATCGATGTGATTGATATTTTAACACCTCATAATTTACATTCAAAAATATTCATTGAAGCATTAAAAAGTGGGAAACATGTGTCTGTTCAAAAACCCATGGCGATTTCAGATAAAGAGTGTCAAGCTATGATAGATGAAAGTATTAAATCAGATAAAAAATCAAGAGTTTTTGATAACTTCCTTTATTATCCTCCCTACATTAAAGCTAAGTCTCTCATTAAAGATGGGGTGATTGGAGAAATAAAATCCGTCCGATTGAAAAGTATTCTTGGATATTCAACAGATAACCAAAATATAGTAAACAATTGGAGATTCAATGAAAAAATTAATGGAGGAGGCAAAGTACTCTTTGACTATGGGTATCATATATTCTCAGTTGCTTACGACTTGATGGGTGATATTGTAAAGATTTCGTCTTTTGTTGAAAATACTGAAATGTCGGATGGTTCTTTTTTAGACTGTCCTGGAATTATAATGTGGAATTATAAAAATCAAAATCATGGATCTTGGGATATTGTCAGAGCACATAAAATAAAAATCAATTCAGATTACTTTAATGAAGATGAATGGTTTGAAATAACAGGAACTGAAGGATTTATTTGGATAAATAGATGTTCAGGTAAAATCTTGGATGGTCCTCCTTTAATCTGTTTTTCAAAAGGAAAAATCAATGAAATAAATTTCCCTAATGAAGAATTAGACTGGGGAAGTTCTTTCAATATTGGGATGAAAAATTTTGTAGATTCGATTTGGGAAGATTTTAATTCCAAATTATCACCTACAGAAGGTATGAAAGTTTATAATTATTGTAAAGCTGCTAGATTATCTTCTGATCAACAAAAACCTGTATTGCTAGTTAAATGAGGATTCAAAATAAGTTTTTAACATTTGTGTAAATTCTTTTTTTTCAATTTCGTAAGCGTTTGAATGATCACAGTAATCGAATTCAAGATATTGACTATTTGCCGGTAAAAACTTACTTATATCTTGGGAGTGCTTTATAGGTATTCTATCATCGGGGATGCAATGAAATAGCAATACAGGATTTTTAAAATTATTGATACTTTCTATCCTGTCAATAATTTTTGATGCACTAATACCATACATTTGGTTTATACTTTGAATTATTCCAAATTTAAGCATTGAAGCCACTGACTCTGGAAGGAAAGTTCTGCTAGATACTTCTCCAGCTACAAGTTGTGGTAAATCATAAAATGGGCTATCTGCCACAATGCCTTTTATTTGAATACCATTAGTTAAATCGGAATTAGATAAAACAAGGGTACCCCCATAACTAGAACCATATAATATTACTTCCTCAATATTTTGAATTTCTCTCAAATACTTAAGAGAGGCTATTAAATCGGCTCTTTCGTGGTATGTTAACCCTAAGTTTTTACCTCCAGAATCTCCATGTGCCCTTAGATCAAAAGCTAGCATTGAATATCCCATATCATAAATGTCTCTCATTAATTCAAGTTTATAGCCATCAGCTTTATTAGAATCTACTCCATGAACAAAGACAATGGTTTCATTGTTTTTGTTTTCTATAAACCAACCATGTATATTTATATTATCTGAAGTCATATATTTGACTTCTTTAAAATTCATCCCATGATTACTGGGATTTTCTTCTACGGCTTTCCTTGTGGCCTTGATTGCAAGAGTTGTGATGTATATAGATAACACGATATAGATAACTAATATTATAGTTATAGCGGAAATTATTATAAGGTAAAATTTTTTATATTTATTAAACAAGTTTATTTAAAAATAAATTACCATAATAATAACACCATCTTTTTTTTTGTACTTGTTTAGATTTTCTATAAACTATAAATATTATGAATATATATAATGAGCCGTTGTTGAAAACCGAACGATTAGTCCTAAGGCCCATAAAGCTAAGGGATTTATCAATTGTACAAAAATATTCTTTGGAAGATGATTTTTTCAGATTTTTGGATTTTCATACGAAAGAAAGTGTCAAAGAATTTGTTGAATTAGCAGTAATCTCAGATTGGAATGATAATGCAAGATTTGTCATTACATTAAAATCAAAAACAATCGGTAGTGTAGGCTTGTATATTAACCAAAAGGAAAAAATAGCTGAGATAGGTTATTCGTTATCAAAAAAATATTGGGGGCAAGGAATAATTCCTGAAGCTGTTAGAGCTGTTTTTCGATATGGGTTTATGGATATGAAATTAGAAAAGATTTTTGCACAAACAGACTTGTTGAATCTACCTTCTCAATCAGTTATGAAAAAAATGAATATGCAACAAGAAGCCCTTTTAAAAAAACATATTATATCTCAAAATACAAGAAGAGATGTTGTTTATTATTCAATTCTAAAATCTGACTGGGAAAAACAAGTTAATTAATTGTTACCAACAAGTTTCTCCTCCATCAATAACTAGTTCTGATCCTGTCACCCAAGATGATTCTTCCGAGGCTAGATAGAGTGCCCCATATGCAATATCTTGTGGAGTCCCTAATCTGCCCATCGGTGTCATTGAAAGTCTTTCATTGTATCTTTCTTCTATTGAATGTAGATCCTTTGTCATAGGAGTATCTGTAAAACCAGGATGTATAGAATTTGAACGGATATTGTATTTTCCATATTGAGCAGCAATAGTTTTGGAAAAGATTCTAGTTGCCCCTTTGGAAGCATGATAAGCTGTTGAACTTCTATGGCTTCCTACGAGACCAAAAATAGAGGAAATATTTATAATGGAACCAGATTTATTTTTCTTCATTATTTCAATTACACTTTGGGTACCTAACATAACAGCTGTAGAATTAACTGCAAAAACATTATCCCACTCTTTTCTATTCATTTCTTCAAAACTCGATCTCAAAGATATGCCTGCATTGTTAACTAAAACATCAATTTTGTTCCACTTACTCAATATGCGAGTTACATTTTCTTTCCATCCATTTTCATCCGTTACATCAAATAAACAAGTCATTATATCTTTTGAGTAAGAAGAAAATGTCTCGAGTTTTTCCTTGTTATTATCAATAACACAAACTTTTGAACCTTCCTCCAAAAATGTTTTAACAGTAGCTTCTCCTATTCCAGAGGCTCCTCCTGTAACAATACTGACTTTGTTTTCTAATCTTTTCGTCATCTTTGCTCCATATTTATATTATTTTCAAAAAACTTTATCACATATTTAAGGTAATTATTTTATTATAATTTATAACATCTAAGAAATATTTTAATGTTATGAAAATACAAAATATACAAATTGATATATTGAAGAGAAATATCCCTAGATTCTATGTTAATGATGAAAGAAAATTTTTGGGAGGAGAAATTACTCAAGGAGTATTAAGGATTATTAATTCTGAGGGTGTTGAAGGGAATAGTTTAATAGGGATTCAAAATCAAAATATGGATGAACAAATAATCAGTATAAAACGTAATTTTATTGATTATTTGTTCAACAAAAAAACGATACACCCTGAATTGGTTTGGAATGAAATTAAAGAATATAGTAAATCAACTAAATGTAAAATTTCTGATTATGCTCCGATAGACATTGCCTTATGGGATTTATACGCCAAAATGGAAAATGTTTCAGTGTCTGAAATGTTAGGGAATTCAAATGAATCAGTAGAATGTTATATTACATTTCCTCCATTATCTAGTAATGTTTCTTCATATACTGAAGAGGCTAAACAAGTAAAAGAAACTAACTTTCATGCTTACAAAATTCATCCCGGTGCACTAAACAAAAATGAATTGTTTTTAACCTTGGATAAAATCAGACTAACGTTAGGTGAAGATTTTTATCTCATGCTTGATCCCAACTCAAGATATGATTATCAAGCATCTTTGGAAATAGGTAACAAATTAGATGAGCTTGATTTCTTTTGGTTTGAAGACCCAATGTATTGGAAAAATTGGAATGATCTTAAAAACCTAAATAGGATTTTGAAAACACCGATAACAATTTCTGATGATATAGATTTTTTTCAAGAAGAGTCTATACTTTTTATGGAAAAATACAGTGGAAAATCAATTAAAGCTTCAAGTCGAAAATATGGAATTACAGGACTAATAGAACTATCCAAAATCTGTAATAAGTATAATGCCAAATGTGAAGTAGGTCTAGCGGGGAATAATTTTTCTAATGCTGCTAATTTACATGTAATTTCTTCTATAAATAATTGTTCCTTTTATGAAAATTGGTTTCCTAAAGTTATTCACGAATGGGGTACAAAAGACTTAATAATTTCAAACGAAGATGGAACTATAAAAATTCCGAATAAAAAAGGTATTGGTTTGGATTTAGATGAGGATTGGATTGATTTTCATTGTGAAGAAATTTTAAGATTTTAAAGTATGGATACTTTATCTTTTATTTTTATTAGTCCCGGTCCAGAAACAAGTTCCAGCTTAACTCCAAAAGTTGGTTCTTTTATTTGATTTAAATTAGGAAGGATTTTTAAAACATTCAAATCATAGATACCTTTTTTTGGATTGCAATTTACAGCCATACATCTAGTAATCGACTTAGTAACCTTAAATGTTAAATTACCAATTATTAATTTTTTACCAACCCAATCCAATTCTTCAAATGGTAGACAATTTTTAACTACAATATTTGTTCTAAACCTAGTACCTTCAACATCATTAAAAAAAGATTTTAATTCATTTTCACTTGCTTCAGAATGCAAGCTTATCAAGCCTGATTCTGAGTCATGAAATGAAGAATTATCTTTAGGAAAAATGAGTCTAAATTTTTTATTAAACCCCTTAGTCATTAAGAATTCATTTATTTTTTCTTCAATAAGATTCATTTCATTAAATTGGAATTTTTCTTTTTTTTCTTCTTCTATTTTGATACTTATAATTTTTCTTTTATCATCGAATGTCAGTTGAATTAAAGATAAATAGGGGACATGCATTAAAGATAGGTAATTGATTTTAGATTTCCACTTTCCATCATAATCAGAATTGTTTCCAAGTCTAAATGCAGCTATTCGATCCAGTTCTATTTTACCTAGCCTATTTACGGATAATTTATTTTTATTCTCTCCTGATAAAGATTTAATGGGATATCTAGTAAGTGTCTTTATTTTAATCATGCTAATTATAGGTTATATAAAATCTATGTTAAAACTAAAAGACAGATAATGAAGGTAAAATCATTAATGTTATTAAATTAATTCTATTCAAACTCCCTCAATTTCGGATCTAACTTATCTCTTGCCCAATCTCCTAGAAAATTCAAAGATAAGACCGTTATAATTACTAAACCACTCGGGATCAACATTTGATATCTATATGGATATGTTCCAGAAAACTCTCCATAATTCCAATATTCAGACGCTAATTTCATCATATTACCCCAAGCAGTCCAATGTCTTGGGATTGCTATTTCAAAAAAACACATAACTGCCTCTAAGGTAATAATCAACGCACAATTATAAGTTGCAATAACCATAATATCATTTAGGTGAGAAGGTAAAATGTGCTTTCTTAATATTCTAAAAGTGCTAGCACCAGATATTTTAGCCATATTAACATATTCGAGTGTTCTCAAACTAAGAGTTTTAGCTCTTATAATTCTGACGAAATTTTGCCAAGTAAAAAGAGTTAATATAATTACAAAAACCCATATGTTATTTCCCAAAACTAAGGTGGTCATTATAGCTATCAATAATATAGGCACTACACTTGTAATGTCGACTATACGCAAAATTATTTCATCGATTACCCATCTACCATTTGGTCGAAAGGCGTTCCACCCACTTATCATGCCTAAAGATGCTCCGACTATACTTCCAACAACTCCAGTAATTAACATTAGACTTAAATTCCATCTGCCTCCATAAATTAATCTTGAAAAGTAATCTCTACCTATTTGATCTGTTCCTAACAAATGCAATCCAGAAGGCCACCAAGGCCATTTTTTTGTGTCTCCCCTTAAAGCGTTGATATCAATAGAAATAATATCATTTAAATCATCCACTATATCTTCATTAGCAACATATTCTATATATCCAACAGATTCCTTTTTATAAACTTTAGTGAATTTAATATCGGGTTTCGGGCAATAATTTTTTGATTGTCCCAAACAATTTTCAGAAAAAATATCAAAACTTACGTCGTCAGTATGACTTCCGTTCCTATTTTTATCCACAAAAGAAAGACCAGGACCCATATAAAATTCAATGATTCCTTTCTGTCCTTTACGAATTGTCATTTTTGATTCATTCGTATCTCCCATTGAATATGCTCTTATCCATTCTGGGATTTCATCAACTTGATCTTGGCTTTCGATCAAATCGTAGTTGTTCTGATTCATAATTGAACTAACTACTCCAGGTTTTTGTAATCTGGCTCTGACATCTCCTACATAGGGATCATAAGGTGCGATTATTGGAGCAAAAATGCCTAATAATATTAAAGAACTAAGAACCCCCCCAGATAATATAGGGAATCTTACTAATGGACGTAATATTGCTCTCATCATAACGTAACCATATTATCTTAATGTTATTCTGAAAAAAATCATATTTAATTACTAAAACAAAAGATTGGATAGAATTATGCCTTGGTTTAAAGGGAATATTCACACTCACACTACAAATAGCGATGGAGATAGTTCTCCTGATCACGTTTCTAAATGGTACAAACAGAATAATTATGACTTTTTAGTATTAACTGATCACAATCATCTGACTATTCTAGATGAAGATAAAAAAAACCCTAAGGAATGGCCTTTATTAATTCCTGGGGAAGAAATTACTATAAGGGAAATAGGCTCAAAGCCAGCAGCATTACATATTAATGGGATCGGTATTAATAATCTAATAATGCCAGGTGCATATGAAAATAACATAGATGCAATAAATGATATTGTTAATAAAATAAAGGAACAAAATGGTTTATCTAGTATCAATCACCCTAATTATCAATGGTGGTTAACGTCAGAAGATATTAAGTATTCTGAAGATGCGTGGGCTTTTGAGGTGTTTAATGGCCATATGTCAGCCAATAATGAAGGATCCCTTTATTCCATGTCTACTGAAGAGATATGGGATGATGTATTAAGCCATGGTAAATTAATTTATGGCGTAGCAACTGATGATTCACATCATTTTAATGAAGAGTTTTCAGCTAATAGATCTAACCCAGGTAGGGGTTGGTTGATGGTAAATGCAAATAAATTGAGTCAAGAAAATATTATTAGTGCTATGAAATCCGGTCAATTTTACTCTAGTAGTGGAGTAAAATTTTCAGATTTAGAATTATCTAAGAATAGGATAAATTTAAAAATAGAAACACAGGACCCTGCAAAAAAATCAAAATATACAATTAAAATCATCCATAATAATGGATTAACCTTTTTTGAAGATGAAACTGATCAAATCGATATGGAAATCAATGGTGCAAAAAATTATTATAGATTAGTTGTCATTTCTTCTGATGGAACTAAAGCGTGGGGACAACCAATCTTCTTATAAATAAAGTAGATTATTACAATTGTTTATTTTTTTTTTTTTTTGTATTATAATTACTCGAGAACCTATCGGTGAATCCCGTACCAATTTACGGCAGCTGGTGTCACTCCTGGTGGTTTATAAACATTAAAAGGAGAAAGATATGTTTAAATTTAGGTTGATAGGTATAATAAGTCTATTTGCTGTTTTATTCGTACTTGCTGCTTGTTCCGAAGAATCTACATCTAGTGGATCTTCCGAAGCATCTTCTAATACTCTTGAGGTGATCAAAGACCGAGGCATGTTAAATTGTGGAGTTAATGATAATCTTACTGGTTTTGGAGTTGTTACTCCGGATGGTGCATTTGAAGGTTTTGATATAGATTTCTGTAAAGCTATAGCTGCAGCTATACTTGGAGATGCAAGCAAAGTAGAATATACACCGTTAACCGCATCTGCAAGATTTGAAGCTCTTGGTTCAGGTGAAGTTGACGTTTTGATTAGAAACACTACTTGGACTGCGAGTAGAGATAGAGATTTAGGTAATGATTTTACAGCACCTACTTTCTATGATGGACAAGGAATGATGGTATATGCTGACAGTGGATATGATTCAATTGAGTCTATGTCTGGAGCTACTGTCTGTGTTTTACAAGGAACAACCACTGAACTTAATCTAGATGATAGATTTACAGGTTCTGGTATTCCTTATACTCCACTGACTTTTGAAACAAATGATCCTTTACAGGCTGCATTTGAAGCAAAACAATGTGAAGGTTGGACTACTGATAAATCAGGTTTAGCTTCTAAGAGAGCTGGTTTCCCAGCTGCTTCGGGTGGTCCTGATGCTTTAGTAGTGCTTGCTGAGACTTTGTCTAAAGAACCACTTGGTCCTTTGACAAGAGATAACGATAGTGAATTGTATGACGTTGTTCAGTGGGTAGTATTTGGAATGATGCAAGCAGAAGAAAGTGGAATAACAAGTGCTAATGTAACTTCTATGGCTGCAAACCCTACAGATCCAGGTATGGCAAGATTACTTGGTGTGGGCTTTGAAGGTGGAGAAGTACAAGATTTCGGATTTGGCATTTCTGCTGATTTCATGCAAAATGTACTTTACCAAGTAGGTAACTACGGTGAAGTATATGACAGACATCTAGTGCCACTAGGTTTAACTAGAGAAGGCAGTCTAAATGCTCAATGGACAGATGGTGGTTTGATTTACGCACCTCCATTTAGATAAAAATAATTCTGCATTATAAAATACAGGGTCGCATTAAGTTATGCGACCCTGTATGTTGTAACTATGCCCTCTAGTTTATTTACTCAATTTAAATCTGAAGATTCAATAAAGAAGAAACTAAGTTTATTAATTAGAAACAGAAACTTTAGAAGGTTTTTTGTTCAATTTGTTTTTGGAGTATTTTTATTACTATTGTTTTTTTATGTTGTCGATAAAGCATTAAATCTAGAGTTAGGATTTGGGCATTTGACAAGTAGAGCTGGATTTGGGTTAAGTCACACTTTCATTATTGATTATAATAGTAATGATAGCCGATGGATGGCATATTTTGCAGGAGTTATCAATACTATAAGAGTTAGTCTAGTAGGTATAGTTTTAGCTACAATCCTAGGTATTTTTATGGGCTTGGCGCGACTCTCTCCTAACTTTTTGATCAATAAAATCTCAACAGGTTATGTAGAATTTATTCGAAACACACCCTTGCTTGTTCAAATAATTTTTTGGCAACTTCTTTTATTGCAATTGCCTCATATTTCTAAAGCATTAACATTTGGAGGCCTTTCTGTTTGGTCAAATAGAGGAATTTATTTACCAATTATTTCTAGCAATGAAAATGGTTCATTATGGGCTTTAATTCTATTTTTAGGGTTAATCATTTCATTAATTCTTAGATCTAGATTGTTCAAATATAAAGAAGAACATGTTGATCTTTTTTCTCCTAATTTAATATCCTTATTTACTTTTGTTGCGATTGCAATAATTTCTTTTTTTGCTTTATCTATGCAGCTCTCTTTTAACGTTCCAGAAGTAAATATAAATCAATATGGAACCTATATTCAAAGTGGAGGATTCGCATTAACTCCACAATTTGCAGCAATTTTATTTGCATTAGTTTTGTACACAGGTACTTTTATTACAGAAATTGTAAGGGGAAGTATTCAAAGTTTGCCTAAAGGCCAGACTGAAGCAGCAATGGCTCTAGGGTTGAATACTTATCAAAGGATAACATTAATTATTTTGCCACAGGCTCTACGTTCCATTATTCCTCCACTAACTAATCAGTATCTCAACCTGACAAAAAATTCTAGTTTGTCTGTTGCCATAGCATATCCTGATTTATTTATGGTATCTCGTACGATTATGAATAACGCAGGCCATGCTTTACCAATGTTCGTATTAATATTAATTACTTATCTAACTCTGAGTTTGGTAATTTCTTTAATAATGAACATAATCAACCGTCGAGTGACTAGGATAGGTGCATGATGATTTTATTAAACTGGATAAGAGAAAATTTATTTGGAACTAAGTTGGATGTTTTTTTGACTATAACTGGTGTGTTATTTATTTATTTTATTTTATCGACAGTTATATCTTTTATATTAAATTCTGACTGGACTCTTATCATAGTTAACAGACAATTAATGCTGACAGGATTAATGCCTCAAGAAGAAATTTGGAGGGTTTGGACTATATTTTCTCTAACATCTATATTGATGGCAACATCCATTTCTTATTGGTTCAACATTAATATAAAAGGTTCAATTTTTTATATTTTGCTACTTGTTATACCATTTTTAATCTTTACTACAAAAAATACCGTATTATATGTGTTATTAATTATGTTGATTTCCCTTGTTTTCTTTTATTTAGGACGCAAGTCTAAGAATTCAAAATTAAAGAATATCGTATCAAAAATAATTACGATTTCTTGGATTATATTATTGCCTATTTGTTTTTTGATATTAAATATTCTGGATGGTCCTAAAATGACTCTTTGGGGTGGATTTATGATTAATCTAATTCTAGCAGCCATAGCAATTTTTGCAGGATTCCCTTTAGGTATTTTATTGGCCTTAGGCAGAGCGAGCTCTTACAAATTAATTAAATTAGTATCAACTGTATATATTGAAGTGATTAGGGGAGCTCCTTTAGTTGCCTGGTTACTGTTGGCCTGGTTTGTATTGCCGAAATTTTTACCAAACCTATTTGGACTCAATGACATAAACATTGTTATTAGAGCAATGATAGTTTTGTCTCTTTTTGCAAGTGCTTATATTGCTGAGGTTATTAGGGGAGGGTTACAATCAATTCCTAAGGGACAAGAAGAAGCATCTTTTGCACTGGGAATCAATTCAATATCAACTACTATTTTTATAGTTTTACCACAAGCCATAAGAATTGTAATTCCTACAGTAGTAAGTACTTTCATAGCTATTTTTAAAGATACTTCTTTAGTATTTATTTTGGCTATAACTGATCTTCTAAGAATTGGTAGACTGATCCCTGAACAGCAACAAGCATTTTTTGGTAAAAGTATAGAATCATTAGCTGTGGTTGCATTGTTATTTTGGGTAGTCTCACTAGTACTTTCACAAATAAGTAGAAATATAGAGAAAAAACTAAATATTTAAATATTAGGAAATAAGGAGATGTTAAATGAAAAAAAATGAATCTAAAAAGAAAATTTCTGTTGAAGCTAAAGGTGTTACAAAATCATTTGGTGATTTTCAAGCTTTGAAAGGAATTACTGCAAATATTTATGAAGGAGAAGTTGTGGTGGTATTAGGCCCCTCTGGTTCGGGTAAATCTACTTTTATTAGAACAATAAATGGACTTGAAGAACATAATTCAGGTGAAATTACCGTTAATGGTATCCCATTAAATGATGATGTCAAAAATCGTGATGTAATAAGGGGTCAAGTTGGTATGGTTTTTCAACAATTTAATCTTTTTCCCCATCTTTCTGTTCTGAGAAATATAACTTTGGCACCCCAAAAAGTAAAAAAATTATCAAAAAGTGACTCTGAAAAGTTGGCTATGAGCCTCTTGGAAAGAGTTGGGATTCCAGAACAAGCAGAAAAATATCCAGCTCAATTATCCGGAGGGCAGCAACAAAGAGTAGCTATAGCAAGAGCTTTAGCTATGCAACCAAAAATAATGTTATTTGATGAACCTACATCTGCTTTAGATCCTGAAATGATAAAAGAAGTTTTGGACGTTATGATTGAATTGGCTCAATCAGGAATGACAATGATATGCGTTACTCATGAAATGGGTTTTGCTAGAGAAGTTGCTGATCGCTTCTTATTTTTTGATGAGGGACTGATTGTTGAAGAAGGGACACCCGATCACTTTTTTAATAACCCTCAAGAAGAAAGAACTAAGCTTTTTCTAAGTCAAATTTTGTAAACATCTAATTTACTGTCCTTAAATCTTTAATATCATAAATTAAATAAGGTTTATTTTCACTTATATTTAACCAGGTTTTCTTATCTACTATTTTTCCATTTTGATCTTTATAGATAATGTTGGAATTCTTGATTATTAATGATTTTCTTTTTGATTTCATTCTTCATAAAATTTATTTAGGAACTACATGATATAACAATGAGTTTAAAATGTGCAATTAGGTTGTCTTTTCCTTTACGATGAAATCTATGCATAACAATAAATAATGTAGCTACGTTATATATGATTCCTTCCTATAATAGAACAGGACAATTTGATACTAAGGATTAGAAAAGTATGGCCAATAATAAACACCTATTGGTTTTGGATTTTTTCTTTTTCTCCTAAGGTCAGCCGGCTATTGATCTTTATGATTTGGATTATCAATTATAGATATCAAATATCTATAATTGATAATCATATTTTGAAAGAATTATTCAGGACTTTTGCCTTTAGATTGATTTACCTTTAAAGGTCTTCCTTCCATCTCAAATCCTTCAAGAGCTTCTATTGCTTTTGCTGCACCTTCGTCATCCATTTCTACAAAACCAAAACCCTTAGATCGGTTTGAATCTCTGTATTTTATAATTTTTGCACTTTCAACATCCCCGTACTTTGAAAACAACTCTTTTAGATCGTTATCATTAACTTTCCAGGGTATGTTACCAACATAAATATCCAATTGATTATCCTTATTCAAACTGTTTGATGTGTGTAGTTTTTTTTAACACCTAACTATTAGAACATTTTTTATTCAAAAAATACATAAATAAGAGTACATTTTTTGGATATATAAAGGGAACTGAATACCTTTTGAAAAAACTGACGATGTTTTCTGTTCCCTTTATATATTCGAATTATAAATAATTAATAATAAAAAATATAATTACAAGTCAAAATTTGTCCATTCAATCATTTTCAAATCATTTGATTCCAAATAATGGTTTGCTCTTGAAAATGGTTTGCTTCGAAAAAAGCCTCTATGGGCTGATAGAGGAGAAGGATGAGCAGATTGTAAAATGAGATGTTTACTTTCGTTTATTAGATGTTTTTTAGATTGAGCGTGCATGCCCCATAATATAAATACTACTTTTTCTTTATTATTACTTATGACTTCAATAACTTTATCTGTGAATATGCTCCAACCTATTTTATTATGTGAAAGAGGCTTCCCTTTTTGTACTGTAAGAGTTGTGTTTAACAAAAATACTCCTTGTTTCGCCCAAGAATCTAAATTTCCATTGCTATTATCAAAATCAGGATTAATATCTACAGATAATTCTTTATAAATGTTTATCAAAGATGGAGGAGGAGGAATATTTCTTGGTACAGAAAAACTAAGACCATGAGCTTGTCCTTCTTGATGATAAGGATCTTGACCTAAAATCACTACCTTAATTGCATTGAATTCAGTCAATTTAAAGGCATTAAATATTTTAGAACTTGGAGGATATATAGTGATACCCTTTTTTTTATTTTCAATTATTATTTTTTTGATTTCATCCATATATTGTTTGTGGAATTCATCAATAATCAAATTCAGCCACGAATCAGGTAAATCTACTTTTTTTGTCATAATAAGATTTTATAATGAAAAATAATTTTTTCGATCAATAAACATTATTTCTAATTAGTTTTTTTTATATTAGAGTTAAATGCTAGGTAAAATATAAAAAAAAGAAGGAATTTATGAATGATAAAATAGTTGGTCCAATGGTAGCGGTTGCTACTCCTTTTAAAGAAGATTTTTCAATTGATTATAATGCTTTTGAAAAAAACATACGTTATATGATTGAAAGAGGAGTAATAAATAATAGAGCAACACTTCTAATTGGTGGAGCAGGAGGGGAGCATCCTCTTCTGAATATAGAAGAAAGAAAAAAATTAATGGATAAAGCGGTAGAATCAGCTAATAATGAAGTCCCCGTACTAACATCGATTCAACATACTGACATTCGAGAAATTATTAAACTTGCTATACATGCCGAGAAATCTGGTATATACGGATGCCAACTGGGTCCAACTTATTACTATATGCCAACTTCCCAAGACGTCATGGATTTATTTAATCTTGTTTCAAAAGAAAGTGATTCAAAACTAATGATTTATCACACTTGGTGGGATGGTTTTATCATGGATTTTGATCTTCTAGATAAACTTGTTGATATACCTAATGTAATTTCAATAAAATGGAGCCATAGTAACATCGAGCTATTTAAAGATGGCTTGAATAGATACTCTGATAAAGTAAGCATGATAGATAATTCAGGAAACCATATTATGAGTAAAATTTATGGAGGGAAAGGATTTATAACACATTTAAGTAGTTTTTGGCCAGAATATCCCGAAAAAATTTGGGATGCGTTGCTTGTAAAAGATTATGAAACTGCCAAGAATCTTTTAGCTGGATTCAAGCATGAGTGGAAAGAATGGGTAGGTAAAGTAGTTAAAGAAACTGGCGGAGAAGGACCGTTCATCAAGGCTGCTATGGAACTTATTGGATTAAAAGCTGGCCCCCCCAGACCTCCATCTAGGAGGCCTTCAAAGGAAAGATATAAAGAGCTTGATATTCTACTAAATAAATATAAGGTCCCAAGAAAATAATCAGTTTATTTTTCCGATAAATTCTTACTAATCATAGAAAAAGAAATTGTAAACAAAGAAGCTATAACAGCTTTCAGCAAATCTCCAATTACGAATGGATATACAGCTTGCGATAGCATTTCACCTTCTTTAGGCCATCCAAAATCAAATACTGAAAGCCAGATTATTGCAGGTACATAAATTATCATTGTTCCTATGATATAAGCCCATAATGACTTTGATCGATCTAACCCAATCCTAAATAGCCAACCAACAGTAAATGTAGAAAGTATAAAACCAATAATATAACCTCCGGTAACTCCCAATGTATAATCAAATCCACCATTTCCACCTTGAAAGACCGGCAAGCCCATCATACCTAGTAAAACATACACTGTTGAGGTTCCTAGCCCCCAAAATGGACCGAGCAAGCCTCCCATAAGTAATATTCCTAAAGTTTGAAAGGTTATTGGTACAGGGTTTCCTGGGATGAAGAACCTAAGTTGAGCAAAAACTACCGTAAGAAGTATTAAAGAAAGTGATATAGATAGCTTTATTAATATCGATCTGTTTACACTAAGTATAAGTTTTTCGTTTTTTTCTTTAATTTTTTGATTTATGATTCCCCACCTTTTTGTTTAATCAATTTAATTTATGATATTATAAATTTTTTGTAATTTTGTATATTTTATTGAAAATAACTAGCAAGTTTATCGTTTAACAAATCTCTTTTCCTAATTGTCTTGTTATTATGTTGTCTGTTAATTTCAATCCGAAGTTTTTCAAGAAGAGATTTTGAAAGTTCCCAACATTCTATAAACAATAAAGGCATCGAAGAAAAAATATCCTTTTCAATCTGTGGGATTAATTTAATTTTTTCTTTTATGCCTAACTGTCCGGAGCGTTCTATAGTTTGTATGTCTATAAAGTCTCCGTTTTCATCCATCATATTATAAAAATCTTTGTAATTATTTAAATCAAATGAAATATTTCTTGTTTCGTCTTTAGATAGAGTAGTTATGATTTCAAATGCTTCTTCAGATGAAAAGTTCAATTCTTTAGATAATTTTGTAAGATAAAAAAACAATAATTTTGAATTCATCATAAAGCTTAGAGCTAAAATCTCTTCTAATTTTGCATTTACGACTATCAGGGGGGTAGTTTTGCAAAAAATATATCCTATTTGGGATTCCAATAATTCCAAACTAAAAGTGGGGTAGTACTTAAATCTTTTATCATCTGCTAATTTGGTTGAAATATAAGCTGCTAAAGTCAGAATCTTCTCTTCGTTTATTATTACTCTTTCTCCATTCATATATCTATAAAACTGACGTTCATTAATATAAAAATCATTAAGGAAAAAATTTCTGATATCACTTGAAGATTTATATAAATGCTTGATTATGTTTGATTGAGATTTGGATAAAATTTCTTTTTTTAGTTTATTTTTGTTTATCTTAAGATATTCAATTTGTTTATTTTGACGATATTCGACAGGGTATCGGTCTTTTAAGTCTGTGATCGCCCCTCTAATGTTTCTTCTTGCTATTTTGGAGTCTATCTTTATCTCTATGGCCTCTATAACGTCCCGATACCTTGCTTCACCCCCACGGGAAGCGATGTACATAAATGCCATTGCTTGCAAATACTCCTTTTTTTCTCGAGAATTTCCGAGACCTAAGCTACTTTTTTTATAGTTAAAAATTGATTTAAATTTGTCCATTTAGTTTTTTAAAACTGATTATTTTTATCTTTTCCAATATAAATATATACTATTTATTGGTCAAAAAAATATAATTTTTATTACAAGTTTGGTCGAGAAAATTGAAAAAAATACAAAGAATTTTTACATTTGGAATTTAGAAATTGGTCAAAATTGACATCATTTGTTATTAAATTGATAATTAATCCTATGGCTAATAGATTTTTGGTCATTCAAATAAATATCTATAGGAGTAAGCATGAAAATTGTATCTTGGAATGTAAACGGTATCAGGGCATGTTTAAAAAAAGATTTCATGACTTTCTTTCAAAACATCGACGCTGATATTTTTTGTATTCAAGAAACTAAAGCATCGACCGATCAAGTTGACTTGATTACTCCTGGTTATACTCAATATTGGAATAGTGCTGAAAAAAAGGGTTATTCAGGAACTCTTGTTTTATCAAAAGATCTTCCAATAAATGAAGTTTATGATTTAGGCATCCCTAAACATGACGATGAAGGAAGAGTAATCACATTGGAATATAAAGATTTTTATCTTGTCAACGTCTATACTCCCAATTCCAAACGTGATCTTTCTAGATTAGAATATAGACAATATGAGTGGGATGTGGATTTTTTATCTTATGTTAATGAATTACAACTAGATAAACCTGTTATATTTTGTGGAGACCTAAATGTAGCCCATAAAGAAATTGATTTGAAAAATCCTCAATCAAATACCAGAAATGCTGGCTTCACTAAAGAAGAAAGAATAGGATTTGATAATATTATCTCTCATGAATTTATAGATACTTTTAGATTTTTTAATTCCGAGGGAGATAATTATACATGGTGGAGTTATATGAGAAAAGCGAGAGAAAGAAATATCGGATGGAGAATCGATTATTTTTGTATTTCAAAAAGTTTAAGAAAAAACCTGAATGACGCATTTATATATTCGGAGATTATGGGCTCAGATCATTGTCCAATTGCTATTGATATAGATTTTTAAGGATGATCCTTTGAAAAATAAAAATAAACTAGCTTTTGAGAAATCAGAATATCTTTTACAACACTCAACGAATCCTGTAAATTGGTATCCATGGTCAGAAGAAGTATTTCAATTATCAAAAAAACTGAACCTCCCGATTTTTTTATCTATAGGATACTCAAGTTGCCATTGGTGTCATGTAATGGAAAAAGAGTCTTTTCAGGATAAATTCACTGCTGATATATTAAACAAAAATTTTATTTCTGTAAAAGTTGATAGAGAGGAAAGGCCAGATATAGATTCTTTATACATGGCTGCAGTTCAAATGATTTCAGGTACCGGAGGATGGCCAGCGACATTGTTTCTAAATGAAAAGGGGATTCCATTTTTTGCTGGGACTTATTTCCCTTCAAAAGCAAATAGTCATTATCCATCATTTACTGAAGTTTTAGCAAAAGTTACAGAAATATACTCAAAAGATAAAGATAGCATATATAAGCACACAGAATTAGTATACGAAAACCTAAAGAAATATTTTGAACAAAATAGTACTCATAAAGCAAATGTTTATAATCTATATGACAAAATGTCAGATGAAATAAAAAACATTTTTGATTATGAAAATGGAGGTTTTGGTACTACCCCTAAGTTTCCAGAGGTCTCTAAACTAGAAATTTTATTTAAATTAAATAAAAGATATAATAACCATGATTATTTAGATATGGCTCAATTATCATTAGGCTCAATGATCACAGGAGGCTTGTTTGATCAACTAAGAGGTGGATTTTCGAGATATTCTACTGATAAAGCATGGAAAATACCTCATTTTGAAAAAATGCTATATGATAATGGCCTTTTGATAAGGTTATTATCTATTTCATATCAAATAACAAAAAATAAAGAAATATTAATTAACATGAAGCAAAGTATCTCCTTTTTACTTAAAGAAATGAAAAATGATAAAAATTTGTTTTTTTCAAGTCAAGACGCAGATTCAGATGGTGAAGAAGGTAAATTTTATTTATGGGATTATCATCAGTTAGAAAAAATTTTATCCAAAGATGAATTTACAATGGTTAAGAAATTATGGGATATTACTCTTGAAGGTGATTTAGATGGTAAAAATATATTGCGTATAAAAAGTTCAATTAAAGATCTTTCTGAGAAATTTAATAAAGATGAGGCTTCAATAAATGAATCAATAGAGTTGGTAAAATCAAAAATGATTTCATATAAAGAAAAAGAAATCAAACCTAATATCGATAAAAAAATTATATTATCTTGGAATTCTTTAGTAATTTCCGGATTATGCAAATCGTATGATGCAACTGGAAATCAAATGTATCTTGATCAAGCAGAACATACTACACATTCAATAACGAAAAATCTAACTAAAGAAAAAACCTTATTTCATACCATTGGTTATACACAATCATTCCTTGAAGATTATTCTTATTTTACTAGAGCTCTACTCGATTTATATACTTCAACATTATCAACAAAATGGTATCACCTTGCTAAGAGTTTCTGTGATGAAACAATTGAAAATTTTTGGGATGAAAAAGATCAGGTTTTTTTTGATACTACTGAAATATCTGATTTGTTTTTAAGGCCGAGGTCATTTTTTGATCCTATGATACCTAACGCAGCTGCGATAGCTGCTTCAAATTGTTACAAATTATATAGGATGAATGGTGAACAAAAATATTTTTCTATTGTTAACAAATCAATAGAAAAAGTTTCTCCAATATTAACTAATTCGCCATTAGACACGCCGAATTGGTTTTTATTATATTCAGAATTACACGAAGATAATATAGATATAGTTTTTACAGGGGATAGAGAGAGTAATTACTTCGTTGAAGCAAAAAAGTTGATTTTATCAACTTATATCCCAAATTCTATAATTGTTGCAAATGATTCAGGAGGGAATAGTTTTGATTCTCCTCTTTTTGAAGGAAGAACAAATAATATAAACACGACTGTTTATTTGTGTAAAAATAATGTATGTAATCTTCCTGCAGATGATATTGAATCACTTGAAAAACAAATTAATGATGAAATAGGAGTGGGAAGATAAATATAGTTCTTTATAATCCTGAGATACCTCATAATACTGGAAATATAATAAGATTATGTGCCAATTTAAATGCAAATCTTTTTCTTATAAAACCTCTAGGATTTGATTTAAACAATAGTAATCTAAGGAGAGCTGCTCTTGATTATTTTGATTTGTGTGATGTAAGAATTTGTAAGAATTTATCAGAATGTATTAGTTATATTGATAACTCAAACATTTACCTTACAGATACTTCGGCTGAAAAATATTATTCAGATTGTGATTTTACTATAAATGACACATTTATTTTTGGCCCAGAAAGTAAAGGTCTAGATACTAAAATTTTGAAAGCACACAATCCTAATAATATTATAAAGATACCCATGGCTCCTTCTATAAGATCACTCAATATATGCAATTCTGTTTCTATAGTAGCTTACGAGTGTTGGAGGCAATCAAATTTTATTGGTTCATAGAATTTATTGAATGGGCGAAAAATCACTAGGCAAGACTATTTTATTTTCCATTTTAACAGGAGCTTTCCCTTCTGACTTTGGGGGCCATCCAATAGATGAAAATTTTTCTCTTGCTTCTGTTCTATGCTGAAGGCTTTTATATGCCCATATATGCATAAATTTGTTCACATCTCCCACCTCTGAAACAAATGCGCCCACCAAAGGAGCTAGTTTATTTCTATCATCTATTTTTTCTCCCCAAGCTAAAAGCATTTTGTCAATTTCATTGAAAGGGAAAGTATATATTCTAATTTCAAAAAAAGGACCAATATCTCTTTCTTTCCATTTTGGACTAAATGAAACTGGTTTCCAAAACTCTGTATTCATTGAAACCATATATTTAGCTGAATCTGGAGGCCATACCTTTTCTTTAATTGCTTGTTCTCTAGATCTATTCCGATGTTCCATATCATTGTAAGGCCAGACATGAATTATTTCATTCAGCGGACCAATCTCTGTATACCAAAAAGCTCCAATTTTTGATATTTTATTTCTTTCATTTATTTTTTCCCTGAATTTATCCAGGACATTATTTAAACTTCCTGTAGATATTTGATAAGTTCTAAACTCGTATATCACTATATATCCTTTTCAAAATGTTATTTTTATTATATTTTTTTTATTAGAAATAATTATAGTTAATTCAATATCACAATTAAACACTAAGGTTAATATGTCTTCTAATGATTTTATTTATAAAAGAAAAAGTTCAGTATCATTTTCACCTCAGAAACTTTCATCTAAAATGATAAAAGAAATAATAGATGCAAGTATGTGGGCTCCATCATCAAGAAATGCTCAACCGTGGAGAATTATTGGAGTACAAAATGGAACTGAAAACTTCAATAAAATTATCTCTGGATTATCTGCTGGTAATCAAATATGGGCAAAAAATTCTGGCCTGATTTTGATTTTTGCCACAAACATAATTGATGATGATTTTAATCCTAAAATATTTTTAGACATAGGATTTTCAGGACAAAATGCAATGCTTAAAGCCACAGAATTGAACTTAGAAACTCATCCCATTGGTGGCTGGGATGAAGAATTAGTCAAACAAGCTATTTCAATTCCTGATAAAAGTAAAGTTGCTTTTTTATTAGTTGTCGGACACAAGGCCAATTCTTCTGAAACTCCTAAAGAAAGAACTAGAGATAAAGTGGAAGATCATTTTTCTCTTGAAAAATGGGGAGAAAATTTCTAATTAGTTTTTAAATCAGGTCTAGAGCAACCCTATAACTGTCTTCACCAAATCCTTGAATTGTGCCTACAACTACCGGAGATATAAGAGATGTATGTCTCCAAGATTCTTTTCTAGAATAAATATTAGACATATGTACTTCTATGAACGGGAATTCTACGGATTTAATAGCATCGTGAAGTGCAGTTGAAGAATGAGTCAAGGCCCCTGCATTTATAATACAGCCATCAATTTTGTTATTTAAATTATGGATTTTATCAATTATTTCACCTTCATGATTACTTTGAAAAAATTCTAAATCAATATTTTTTGATTTTGATAATTCATCTAAAGAAGCATTGATTTTTTCTAGTGATTTATCACCATAGATTTTTTTTTCTCTTTTGCCAAGCATATTTAAGTTTGGTCCATTAATAACCAATATTTTTTTCATTTTGTAATATTATTTTGAAATTTGTTATATATATTATTTTATTATTATTAGAATAAAATAATATATAAAAAATAATTACTGGTTTTCACTATTATTAAAATTATTAGAGGTACAAGATGAAATTAATTCAATTAACTCTAAACAATGGGAAAAGAATTGTTGCTTTATTGTCAGGAGACCAAATCTTTAACCTAAGTTATGGGGAAAATCAATATAACTCTACATATGAATTAATATATGACTCTTTAAATAATGGGAAAGATCTAAATACTTTTATCAATGATTTATCTGAAAAATCTAAATTACTAAACTTTACTTATCAAGATATCCTTAATGATAAAAATGATAAAAGGATCCCCCGATTATTAGTGCCCATTGATCATCCAGATCCATATAGAACATTTATATCTGGGACCGGATTGACTCATACTGGTTCAGTAAAATCAAGAGATATGATGCATAATGAAGATGATAAAAATAAAAATCAAACAGATTCTGCAAAAATGTTTCAAATGGGACTTGAAGGAGGGAAGCCAGAACAAGGAAAAATAGGAGTAGCTCCTGAATGGTTTTACAAAGGAAATGGTCACAATTTAAAGGGGCCAAATGATGTAATAGAATTGCCTGATTTTTCTCTTGATGGAGGAGAAGAACCAGAAGTAGTAGGATGTTATTTTATTAGTAAAGATAAAAATCCCATTCGCGTTGGATTTACGTTGGGCAATGAGTTTTCTGACCATGAAACAGAAAAAATAAATTATTTATATTTAGCACACTCAAAGTTGAGAAACTGTTCTATAGGTCCAGAGCTGGATACTGAATTGATTTTTGACGATATAACTTTGCAATGTAATGTTAAAAGACAAGGTTCAATAATTTACGATAGTGGCAACTTGAAATCCGGTGAAGAATTTATGTCCCATAGTCTAGCAAATATGGAGTATCATCACTTTAAGTATGACCTCCATAGAATACCTGGAGATATACATCTACATTTTTTTGGGACTAGTCAATTGTCTTTTTCCACTAGGAAATGGAAATATGATTCTGATGATAAGATAACAATTTCTTCAGATCAATTTAGTGGAAGTCTTTCAAATAAAGTTATTAAAACTGGGGATAATAAATTTTCAGTATTGAAAGCATAATTTGTTAAAAAAATATTTAGAATTTGATAATTTTTTTATATTAGGATTGTCTATACTAATTCCAACAGCTATAAATTTATCAGCAAATTTGTTTCTTTCCCCAATTTTGAATTCCTTAATGGGAAGAACGGAAAATCCAGAATTATCTATAAGTGTTTATGCCATCTCTATGTCTATTTTATTTTTTATAGGATTACCACATTTAAGAATTCAACAATTGACCATAGTTTATTATAAAAACTTTAACAAAATGACTATTCATTATTTTGTTTTTTTAGTCGGATTGTTATGTACAATCCTATCTGTTTTGATTATTTTTACACCATTAAATATTTATTTGTTAAAATTAATTTTTGGTTTATCAGGAGACTTGTTATTTCAAGTGAACCATTCTTTGAAACTTTCTTTCTTCATTCCTTTTATATTAGTTTTGAAAATGCATTTTTATGGAATTGCCATAGTTTCAAAAGAATCAAAAAATATTTGGAAGGGGACAGTATTTAGTTTTTTTATGACTATGTTAATAGCCATATTTATTTTTTTTATGAGATACGACGGTTATTTAATTGGAGTTTTATCCTTTACGATAGCAACCTTTCTTGAAACATTTTTTATAGCATATTTAGTTAGAAAACAACTTTGGGATTATAAAAGTAAAATTTTTCATAAAGACTTGAAAATGAGATCTTTGTTCAACTTTTTTTATCCATTACTTTTTGCAGCATTTTTGCCAGGAATAACCTTTCCACTAGTAAATGCTACTCTATCAAGGTTTGAAAACCCTGAATTATCTATTGCTTCAGTAAGTGTGGGATTTGGTATTTTTGGGGCACTAGGTTTTGCCATAAATGGTTGTCAATCAACAATTTTATCTTTGTTGACAAATGGATATAACTATATAAAAATAAGAAACTTTTCATATATTATTGGATTTATCACATTGTTTATATGCTTAATTGCGGGATGGGTTAATCCTATTTCTTCTCTAATCTTTGAAAAAATTTTAGGATTGAATGAACAATTGGCATCTAACTCTCTATTAGTGTTTAGGATATTATCCGTTTTGCCTCCCTTTTTGGTCATGGAACAACTTTATGTTGGATTAATAATGGATTCAAAATTAACAACTTCTATTATTTACATAAATATTTGTCGTTTTGGAGTATTAATTATATGTCTTTATACTGGTATATTGTTATATAAGAGTTCGGGGCCTATGGTTGGTGGACTAGCTTGGGGATTGACGTTGTTTTTTGAAGCATGGTTCGCTTGGTTTTTTGCTCGAAATCTAAGAAAATCCATTTGATGGTCAATTTATAAATTAAATAATAATTTAAGGAATGATTTTTGATTTCAGACACATACAGATCTATTGTGACATTCTTTAATAATCTTTAAAAATGAACGATACTCACGATTCTATTGGGAATTTAGATAAGAAAACCAAAAGTGCAATAAGAGGATGGTGTATATATGATTGGGCAAATTCTGCTTTTTTCACCTCTGCTGGAACTGCGATCTTCCCTATTTATTTTGTTGTTGCTTTTCAGGCAGCATTTGGAAGTCAAACCGAAATTTTTGGAATAACGTTTACAGGATCGTCACTTTGGGCTTTGGGAGTTTCTTTATCTGCTCTTTTTGTTGCACTATCCAGTCCCATACTTGGGGCTATTGCTGATACAAAACCTCTGAAAAAAACTTTTTTGAAATATTATATGATTATTGGATCTGTATTTACTATAATTAGTTTTTTTTCTGCCTATGTTGCTAACTCATGGGCTTGGTTAATTGGATGCTATTTTATAGCAAATATTGGAGCTGCAGGTGCCAATGTATTCTATAATTCTCTTTTGCCTAGTTTAGCTCCAAGTAAATACGTTAATGAAATTTCAACTAAAGGCTATGCATATGGGTATATTGGCGGTGGTTTGTTATTGCTTTTTCATTTGATACTTATTCAGGGGGCGAGTATATATTTCAGTAGTGAAATGGTTGATTTAGTAACTAGACTCTGTATAGTTTCAGTGGGTATTTGGTGGTTTGGTTGGTCAATCTGGACTTTAAAAACTGTTCCAGAGCCACCTGTAGAATCTAATTCAAAAAACGATAATCTATCTACTATAATCCTCACAGCTTTTTCTAGATTAAGACAAACTTTTTCTGAAATAAGGAAATTTAAATACCTTTTTACCTTTTTAATAGCTTATTACATCTTTAACGATGGTGTTCAAACTGTAATCTCTGTTGCTGGGGCATATGGAGCAGATGTGTTAGGTGTACAGCTTATTTTTAATATGATCACAATTCTGATTATTCAATTTGTTGCCGCTCCAGGATCTATTTTTTTTGGTTGGCTTGCTGATAAATTTGGAACTAAAGAAGCCTTAGTTGTTGCACTATCAGGTTGGATAATAATTATTATGTTTGTTCTAGGATTTGCTCCACTTAGCTTAGAAAAAGATGAAGATTATGATTATCAAATTGAGTATGTTAAATCTAAAGACAACTATAAAATTCTAGTTGCGCCTGAATTTTCAACAACCGAAGAAAATTCGGATGTTATTTATTGGAAAAATAATTTTCACAAAGAAACTGGTCATTCTTTTAATAAAGCTGATCTGACAAGTTTCATCGACATTGTTAAGAATGAAAATAGTAGTTTGTTTTCAATTGTAGTAAAAGGAGGCGACCTGGATTCCATAAGAGCTGTAAGCTCAAAGCATCCGACTGAATTGAGTGATAAATGGATCGATAATTGGCCTAAATTTCTCAGGTCAAATTTATGGCAACCTCTTGGTATAGATATTGGGTTTCAATGGATGATTTTGGGTTTACTAAGTGGAATGGTATTGGGAGGCAGCCAAGCTTTAGCAAGGGCATGTTTTTCAATGATGACACCAATCAAAAAATCTGCAGAATTTTTTGGGTTTTATGCTTTCACAATGAAAGCCTCTACTGTAATGGGCCCTTTGATATATGTAATCGCAGTAAATGCAAGTAGTCAAAAATTGGGAGTATTGATAATTTGGGCCTTAATCGTCATCGGTACAATTTATTTATCAACAATTAATGTTAGAGAAGGAGCCTTAGTAGCTGAAAAAGAAAATAAATAATAAATTTTATTCATTTTCTTCTACATAACTGTAGTTTCTAATTCCTGATAATCCATACCAAATTATCAATACAACAATTATGGAAACAAACCCACCTATAATTAAAGTATTTCCAGCTCCAATGACGTCAGAAACGTAACCAACTTCCCATTTCCCAATACCATTGGCACTCATCGCAGCTAAAGAATGAGCAGCTGTAGCCCTGCCTCTCAAATGGTCTGGAGTTGTGAGCTGAACAATTGTTTGCCTCATAGTCATTCCTACCGCATCAGCTGCTCCTAATGCAACCAAAGAGAAAAGCCCTATCCATAGTGAAGTTGACCAACCAAAGAGAATTAATATGAAAGCGTAAAATAAAGTAGCATAAAGAACAACTACACCTTTTCTTTTTACTTTATGTGTATAAATTACTAGTAAGCTACCTAAAATGGCACCAATTGAATTAAATGCAGTCATAAGTGAAACTGCATCACGCCCTCTTGAATATAACTGTTTTGCAAAAATAGGAAAAAGTTCACGATAATAAGAAACCACTGTGACCCCTATATCCAGTAAATATAATCCTGGTAATATAGGATGAGCAATTACGTATTTAAAACCTTCAATGAGATTTTTATTTACACCTGATGTTTTGGTTATATTTTCTGGAGCTCCTGCTTGTCTTATAAAAAATGGAGCTAAAACACTAACTATTGCTATTGCAGTTGTAATCCATAATGCGATTGCCAAACTCTCTCCAAAAGAAGTTACTAAGAATATGAAAGGAGTCAATATAGATCCTACTTGCCAAGTAATCGTATTCATTGCAACCGCTTGCCCTAAGATCTTTCTTGGTACAACCCTGGCAGTTAGGGCGGATCTAGCAGGCCCACCAAAAATACTCGTAGCTGACAAAATACCTGTTATTGCATATACATGCCATATTTTTAGTATTTCTATAGTTTCAAATAATGCCATGATCCCAATAAGAAAGAAGCTAAAAAACTGTGTTATACCAATCATTTTTTTTCTATCTAACCTATCAGCAAATACACCTCCGTACAGATTAGATGGGATCCTAACTGCAAGTTCTACTAATCCTAAATATGCTAAAGTAGATCCTAATCCAGTTTCCTCGTATAACCAAACTCCAGTTATGATCATCCGTAGACTCATTGTTAATGTTGCAGCTACTCCAGAGAGCCATAAAAGTCTATAATCGAAATATTCAAAAGCATCATATGGGAAAATAGATTTGATTTTTTCGCGAGATATATTTGGGATCATACTGATGGATAAGTATAGTGTATATATTTTTATTTTTCACCATTTCCAGGATGATTTATAATTTTAAATAAATTTGCTGTCATTTTGCCACCTACGAATAAAATCAAAAATATATTTTTCATCTTTCTCGAGCAGAGGTAATATTATTAAAAATTTCAATTAAACATTTTAAAGAAAATTATTTTAACAACAAAAGCAAAAAAAAATATTTTTATAAATAAGATAGTTTAAATGAAAATAAATGTGTTGGTAATGAAAAATTTTTTATGATAAAAAAAGTGTTACATTTTTTATATATGCTATTTTTTTTCACAAAACAATAAACTGATGAAAAGTTGTGTATTTATGCCTTACATAACTTATTACCAAGGTTTTTTGCCAGGATTATTAATTTACAATATATTTCTAAACCTGTTTAAGTTTTACATGGTGGTAAATTATTCAATTATTTATACTTCCTACTAAATGCCTCCAATATTCCTATAGAAAGAAGGAAGATTGTGATTATAAATAAAACGAAAATTCCGGATTTTACACTTACGGAAAGCATTAAATTTATCAAACCAATGTTGTACACAAATATTAATTTAATTAAAAAAGACTATTTTGCTCGTATTATTGGTTTAAGTGATACCGGTGGAGCTTTTAATCTTCGTTTATCTTCTGCTAGACTGTGGGGTCTTATTACAATTGGAAACCCATTTCAGTTAACCTCATTAGGAAACACACTAACTGATACTTCATATTTATCTAATATTTCTAATGATTTATATTCAACTTCTAAAACTTTTTCTATTTTAAATCGATTTACTCGCGATTTACCTTCTAACCCTACTCTAGATGATGTTAAAAACATATTAAATCAAAAAATTGAAATAAAATCTCTAAGAAGACTAAGAAATCTTATTATTGATATACGTTTGCATCGATCAAATGTTTCTAATGAAAACAAAGATCTAATTGCCTATAAAGATTTAAAATTACAATTATCAGGTGTGAATCTTGAAGTAGAAGAGTCTAAAGAGTCTATAATGGCAGCTATAAAGCTATTAGAGGCTAGGTTGGATTTATATGGAATTTAACCTATCTAGAATCTTAGTAGCTAATTTATGATTAACATTTTTAATCGAAGCTAATTCTTCAATACTAGAATTTTTCATGCTATCGATAGATTTAAACTTTTCCATCAATAATTTTTTTGTAATAATACCTACTCCTTTTATGGAATCTAATCTTGATTCAGTATATTGTTTTTTTCTTGCATTTCTATGATAGGTTATCGCGAATCTGTGAGCTTCATCTCTAATTCTTTGTATAAGATACAAACCCTGTGAATATTTATTTAAAATTATAGATTCATCAGAAAAGGGTAAGAATAATTCTTCTTCTTTTTTTGCTATGGCAGCTATTGGAATATTAGACATTCCTAATTCAAGTAGAACTTGTAGAGCCGAACTTAATTGTCCTTTTCCACCATCAATGAGAATCAAATCAGGATATTTACTGAAAGAATCTAATTTTTTTGAAATATTTGTATTTTTTTCTTTCAATTTAGAATATCTTCTTTCAATAATTTCTCTAATTGCTGCAAAGTCGTCATTTTTATCTTCAGATAATTTAAATCTTCTATAATCACTTTTTTTTGGGAAACCATTTTCAAATACAGACATTGATCCAACTACATTTGTACCTTGGATATGAGATATATCAAAACATTCAATCCTTTTTGGGATATTTGTCAATCCTAATTCCATTTGTAATTCACTCAAAGCCTTTTGTGTTTTTTTTGAATCATTTATCCACTTTATTTGCCATTGTAATAAAGCTTCTTTTGCATTTGATGTAGCCATTTCCAATAAATCTTTTTTAATTCCCCTTAAGGGTTTCAAAATTTTAATTTTATTATTTATTTGCATTTCTAGAAGATTTTTTATAACATTGGATTCATTTGGTATATGTGATACCAATATATTATTTGGAATATGTATAGCTTTTGAATAAAAATCAATTAAAAATAAACGAATGATTTCTTCTGGCAATATATCTTTAGTTTTTTCCACATTGATTTTTTCATGACCTATCATATTGCCTTTACGGATCTTAAATATTACAATCATTGATTCTTGCTCAGATTTATGTAGAGCTACTAAATCAAAACTTTCATTTCTAAGTCCTGACACTTTTTGTTTTTCTAGTAATTTTTCTATAGATTGTATTCTGTCCCTAAAAATTGCAGCTTTCTCATATTTTTGTTCAATAGAAGCTTGCTTCATGTCTTTTTTTAAATCTTTTACTATAGGATGTGTATTACCATTCAAAAATGATTCTACGCTATTTATCACTTCTGAGTATTCTGATTTACCTGCATTACCTATACAGGGTGCATTACACCTAGAAATTTCAAATTCTATACAAGCATTTTTATCATTACCTGTAATCAATTTATTGCAACTTCTATATGGAAAAATTTTACTTAACAGATTTAAAGTTTTTCTAACACTACTTACTGATGAGTAAGGTCCAAAATACTTATTTTTATCTTTTCTTTTAGGATTTCTAGTTATTATAACCTGAGGAAAATCTTCGCTTTTGGTGATTTTTATGAATGGGTATGATTTATCATCTTTCAACCTTGCATTGTACTTTGGTTTGTACCGTTTTATCAGCTGATTTTCTAATAGCAATGCTTCCTGTTCTGTTTCTGTAACAATATAATCAAAATCATTAATGTTATAGATTAGTTCTTTTACCTTTTCTGAAATTTCTTCTTGTTTAGTAAAGTAAAATTTTATTCTTTCATATAAAGAATTTGATTTACCCACATAAATAACCTCACCTTTTTTATTTATGTGAAGATATACACCAGGCTTTTTTGGAATTTCACTTATTCGATTTTTTATTATATTTTTAGATTGAGTCAAAATTTACCCAAGTAGGAAAGTAAGGATAATTAGTATAACAAAAATAGAAGAGGTAATATATCCCATTTTGATTAATTCGCCATATGAAAATTCATTGGTAACAGTTGAGTTACTTTGAGATTTATTTAAAGAAGTTTGTTCATTTGTTATAGGATCAATCTTTTTTGTTTCTATCGGTGTAGTAGATGGATCTTGCACAAATACATTGGGTTTTCTATTCTTTTTGTTTTTTCTAACTTTTTTTGCCATTATCCTATGATTTTACTATATATTTTTTAGCAGCAGCACATATATCATCTACGATTTCAGAATCTGATAATGTTTCGGAATTAAACATTAAACTGAACATTGATGGATCTAACGGTTCTTTTTGAAATACATTTAAATAATAATTTTTTTTTGCCGTATCATATGAATTAATTTTATTACGTGATTTTTCCATACTTATTTTATTTCTCTTGGCATATTTTTTTATTCTAAGTTCAAGATCACAAAATATTCCTATTCTTAGAGCATTTTTATTATTTCTTAATATTCCGGAAGCTCCTCTACCTAAAATCAAAACACTTCCTTGTTTTGCAAGTGAATTTACGACTTTTGTAATTGATTTATTAAAATCTATGTTTTCATTCATTGAGTCTGTGTGAGGAAAATCTTTATAAGGTTGAGAAAGAAGGTTTTCTACACCATGGCCAAAGAAGGGATCTGAACCTCCTCCAGTTAATGCTGATCGTTCTAACATCGTTAGAATTTTTTTTGAAAGTTTTTCCATTAGAGTATCGGGAGGTTTTTCTAATTTTAAAACATTTGACACTGAGGTTTTAGTTAACTCAGCAACTTGAGAAAGTAATATCCTATCAACAAAGTCTATATTTAATTTTCTTGCAACTTTTCTACCAATATTTTGATAACCTGATCCCAAATATCCTTCTAATGTAATTACTGGCATTATAATCTCCTAGTACTTATTTTATTGATTTCCTCTAGGATGTGCAAGATTATAATCTTTAATCAATCTTTGATTTGGTATCTTAGTATATATTTGAGTAGATTCAACTGAATTATGACCCAAGAATTCTTGAACATGTCGTATGCTGGCTCCTCCCTGAAGTAGATGAGTTGCATAACTATGTCTTATCATGTGGGGCGAAACATTTTTATTGATACCAGCTTTTAATGCTCTGATCTTTAATGTACGCCATACATATTGTCTAGTTAGAGGTTTGGAGTTTTTATTAGTAAATAATAAAGAATAGAAGCTCTTATCTTTAGAGAAAAAAGGTCTAATATTTTTTATGTAATTTTCTAAGTCTTTGCATGCCTCTTGATATATAGGCAAAATCCTTTCTTTACTTCCTTTTCCAGATACTTTTAATGTCTTGTCATTAATCTTTATTCCACCTAAATTTATACTTAATACCTCACTCACTCTAAGTCCAGCAGCATACATAGTAGTAAAGATGGTCGTGTCACGAGAAAATTTTTTTGAAGTATTGGATTTCATTAAAATCATATCCATTTCTTTAATAGATAGAGGTTTAGGAATTGTAGAGGAAGATTTTGGTGATTTTATGTCTAATAATATATTTTCAAGGATATATCCTTCTTGAAACATAAATTTAAAAAATGATTTTATGGATGCATATTTCCTTTTAGCACTATTCTTAGATAGATTTTTATTTATCTCTTTGAAATATTGTGTTATATCTGATTCTGTTATGCTTTCCCAGTTTTTTTTCTTTTTAGATTCTAGATAATTAGTGAGTAATTTTAAATCATTTGAATAAGATTCAAGCGTGTTATTACTATATCTCCTTTCAGAAGATAAATAATAATAAAATTTTTCTAAATGGTCATCAAAATTCATAAATCTTATTTAAATGAAACATGTTTAACTTGAATCTTTTGTATTTATGATAAATACTAGACTTTATAAGTTCAAGAAAAAAACTAAACAGGTTATTTGTCGTTAAACTATGATTAATATTCCATTTGATCCAATGATTTTTTCTATAGGCCCATTTATGTTGTCTTGGCATGGGTTTCTTTCTTTTATCGGAGTTGTTGTAGCTATATATATTGTTGTAAAGCAAGCTAAAAAATTAAATATAGACGAAGATATAATTTATAACACCGCATCTTGGGGGATCATTGGAGGAATCATTGGAGCAAGATTTGTACATATAGCAGATAACCTAGATTATTACCTAAGTAATCCTATATATTTTTTATATATATGGAAGGGTGGAATAGCACTTTGGGGTGGTATATTGGGTGGTTGGCTTGGTGGAGTAAGCTACGCTCTTTATCGTAAATTTTCTTATGATTTTATTGGACAATTAATGGATTTTGCTGCACCAGCAATCCTTTCTGCCCAAGCAATTGGGAGAATAGGAGATATTATAAACGGTGAACACTGTTCTAGAGCAACTGATCTTTTTTTTGGATGGTATTTTACCCATCCAGATTCTCCTGGATTACAGTGTATAGGAAATAGTGAAGTTTGGAGTAATGGACATTTCCCCAGAGGTACTGATATATATACTCCAGTTCACCCAGCGGCATTATATGAGTTTATATGGGATATTTTGGGACTGGTTCTTCTAGTTGTGCTACGGGGAAAACTAAAGCCATTAGGTAGTTTGTGGTTTGTTTATCTTGCTTGGTACAGTTTTGGTAGATTTATTATTCAGTGGATAAGGCTGGATCGTGTATATTTCCTAGGATTTCAAGAAGCTCATTTCATCTCTTTGGTTTGTTTTGTTTTATCCGTTATCATAATAGGTTTAAAAACTCGAAAGACTACGAACAATTAAATCCTTGAGTTTTCTATCTCTAACAATTGTAATTTTTTTTGAATTACCCCGTTCCATAAATCAGTTCTTAATTGGAAAATACAATCTATTTTTTTATTGTAATCAGGAATAAAATTATTATTAAATCCTATGAAATCAAAATATTGATTTTTTGATACCAACCGTCCAGATATATGATTTTTATTTTTCCCAATTTTTTTTATATTTTGAAGCTCAATATTTTTACATAAAAAAATTGGGTTCGGATTTTTTTCACCATATGGAGATAATTTTTTCAAATCTTTCCACAGATTATAATTTAGTTGATTGATAGATAATTCAATATCAATTTTGTACTCTTTTATGGATTCTTGTTTCTTTTTATTATTAAAACTTTCGTTTAGAAGTCCATCAAACAAGACATTATAATCACCTTTTTTGATTGAAAATCCAGCAGCTTTTGAATGACCTCCAAAATTTAAAAAATACTGATCAAAAGATTTAAGGTTTTCAAATAGATTAAAATTTTCTGTTGATCGAGAAGAAAATCTCAGAATATTATCTTTCTCTAAAAAACAGAAAACAGGTTTAGATAAACTTTCTACTAACCTACCTGCTAATGGTCCTAATAATCCTAGAGGATAACCTGTGCAATCAACTCTAATTAATGATTCAGAATTTTGTTTTTCTATTTCACTTTGAATTTTATCCCATAACATCTGAGATAATTCTCTTCTTTTAAAGTTTAATTTTTCTATATTTTCTGATAAATTATTTGCTTCTTTTTCATTTTGAGCTGTCAATAAATTCAATGCTATGTATGCATCACCGATTCTACCGGGAGTATTGATCCTTGGAGCTAAATAAAATGAAATATATTCGCTTTCAGGAGTTTCATGAAAAAATCTTTTATTAGAGATTTTATTTAGTGCATTAATACCAAAATGTTTAGTTTCAGATATTTCCTTTAGGCCACTTTTAACTATAATTCTGTTTGAATTTGTTAGAGGAGCAACATCGGCAACAGTTCCTATCGCTGCTAAAGATGTGATACCATCCTTGATGGGTTTTTTAAAATGTTTATATAAAGCTTTAGAAAGTAACCAGGCAACTCCTGCTCCTGAGTATTCTGTAATGTTATCTTGAATCATTGGATTTAAAGTTAAATATTCCATAGAATTCGATTCAGGGATATGATGATCTGTAATTATTATCTTTACCTTATTATCAACAGATTCCTTTATTAGATTTTGAGCGTTAGTACCTGTATCAACTGTTATTATTAATTCGCAGCCTAAGTCAATCAATGATTTTAATCCATTCTTTGATATTCCGTGACCTTCGTCTTCTCTGTGTGGAATAAAGGGCTTTGGATTAGCTCCCAAATCCTTAAATGTTTCTATTAAAATAGCAGTACCTGTTAAGCCATCTGCATCAAAGTCACCATATATACCTATGGTTTTTTTGGAAACAATAAAATCGCTTAATAATTTTATTACTTTATCCATATCTTTTAACTCATATGGATTTACGGAATCTATGTCAGAATTTTCCAAGAAATTATCCACAGAATTTTCATCAATTGACCTGTTTTTAAGTATTTTTTCTAGTATCTCTCTATTACTGTACGAACTATTTTGATCTAATTTGTTTTCATCCTTTAGAATAACTCGATATTTTTTTTTAGGAGAAATCATTTATTTTTCATAATCCCTGAATAATAACGAACTATTGTGACCACCAAAACCCAAAGAATTTGACATTGCAACTGGCACGTTTCCTTTTAGTGCATGATTAGGAACATAATCAAGATCACAATCAGGATCAGGATTAAGTAAATTTATTGTTGGAGGTACCACCATTTCATTTATAGCCAATGCAGTAAATGCGGCTTCAATACCACCTGCAGCACCCAGTAGGTGGCCTGTCATAGATTTTGTAGAGGATATTTTTAATTTTTTTGAATGATCTTTGAAAGCTTTTTTTATTGCAATGGTTTCATATTTATCATTTAAAGGCGTAGATGTTCCATGAGCATTTATATACGCTACTTCTTCTCTTTTAATTTTAGCGTCGTTCATTGCTAATATCATTGCTTTTGCGGCACCTTCTCCTTCAGGATGCGGTTGAGTAACATGATGAGCATCTGAAGTAGCTCCATAGCCTGCCAATTCACAAATAATGGTAGCTCCTCTTTTAATTGCATGTTTCTCTTCTTCTAATATCATTAATCCTGCACCTTCTCCTAAAACGAATCCATCTCTTTTGGCATCGAATGGTCGAGATGCCATTTCAGGGTGTTCATTATTTTTCGAAAGTGCATGACAAGCGTTAAATCCTGCAATACCTATTGGACAAACAGCTGCTTCTGTTCCACCTGCCATTACTATATCAGCTTCACCTCTTCTAATCATATTGAGACCCATTCCAATAGAATCTGCACCAGATGCACACGCAGATACAGTCGCAAAATTTGGACCTTTGGTTCCAAGCATCATTGAAACTTGTCCAGAGGCCATATCACTTAACATCATGGGGACTAGGAAAGGACTAATTCTTGATGGACCCTTTTCATCTAGAATACTTATTTGATCACTTAAAGTACTGATCCCACCTATTCCACTACCAATTAAAACTGCAAATCTATCTAAATCTAAAGATTCTAAGAAAAGGCCAGAATCTTTTATAGCTTCTTTTGCTGCAACACATGCAAATTGTGCAAACCTGTCCAATCTTCTAGCAAATTTCCTTCCTAAAATTTCTTCTGGGTTGAAATTATCAATTTCTGCAGCTATTTGAGTTTGGTATGGTTCTGGATCAAAAGATTTTATTTTTCTAATGCCATTTTTCCCCAATGTTATTGATTTCCAGGTAGATTGTCGATCTAATCCTAATGGGGTAATCAATCCGATTCCAGTGACTACTATTTTGTTTTTCATAACTTACCTCTAAATCTTAAATTAGATTCAGTTCATTGATACTAGTTGGATCTAGCATTATATACTATTAAAAATATAACTTATATTTTATATTCGATAAATATTTTATTCATGAAAGTTTATATTGAAACTCATGGCTGTAAATTAAATATAGCAGATTCTCAAAGAATTGCAGACCAGCTACTAGAACAAGGAATGAAAATTTCTAACAACGTCTTAGATTCAGACGTTTATTTATTGAAGACTTGTACGGTTACTAAATCAGCAGATAAAAAAGCTAGAAACAAACTAAGAAATATCAGAAAAAAAAACCCTGACGTCCATATTGTTGCAACAGGTTGCTATGTTGAAAGAAATATAAAAGAAGTTAACGATTTGGCCATAGCAGATACTGTGGTTGGTAATTTTTCCAAAGATAGTTTATTTGAAATCATTAATAATGGATTTTCAAATAAAATTATAGATAAACAAGAGGTTTCATTAAACAATTTATTGCTTGGCAGAACAAGAGCATCAATAGCCATACAAAAGGGATGTAATCAGATTTGCAGTTATTGTATAGTCCCAAAGGTTAGAGGCAGGGAAAAATCTATAAGCAAAACTGTAATTGTGAATAGAATAAATAAACTGGAAAAATTTGGATGTAAAGAAGTAGTTCTTACCGGAACTCAATTAGGGACTTATGGATATGATCTTGAAGATCATTCTTTGCATAGTTTATTAAAGCAAATTTTAGACGAAACCAATGTCGATAGAATAAGACTTTCATCCGTACAACCTCATGAATTTACTAATCAATTATTTGAACTTTGGAACCATAAGAAATATCGCTTAAGACTTTGTCCTCATTTTCATATCCCATTACAAAGTGGTTCAGATAAAATTCTGAAATCCATGAGAAGAAAATACACCACAGAAACTTTTTTGTCAGTTGTAGAAAAGATCAAAAAATATATTAATAATTCAACAATAACTACTGATATAATTGTTGGATTTCCAGGAGAAGATTCTGAAGATCATAATGTAACTAAAATGCTAATGTTGAATTCTTCAATTAAAGAGATTCATGTATTTCCTTATTCAAAAAGACCTGGGACAACAGCTTATTACCTCAATGATCAAATTCATTCAGCCTTAATTACTAAAAGAGCAAAAGAATTGAGAAAAATCTCCGAAAAGTTGAAATTACAACGATTAAAAGAAATGATTAATACTGAACAAGAAGTTCTATGGGAAAAAAATAAACCTTTAAGTGGCTACACAACTAATTATTCATACTTTGTAAATTCTGAAAAAAACACTAATAACACTAAAAATGAAATATCAAAAGTAATAATCAAATCAGTTGATAAAAACTTAAATCTTACTGGAAAAATAATTGGATAATAAATAAATTTATTTTTATATCTCTATAGGTTCAAGAATCATTTGATGGTTATTTCTTTTTAAATACCCTGCGTATTCCTTATAACCATGAGCAAATACCATCAACCATCCCTCTTTCTCACATTGGGCTATCATTCTTCTCTTATTTTCTAAAGTTTGATCTGGGTATCTGTCATAAGCAGTAATATAAGCTAATGGCAAATGAGAAGGAGCAGGTATTAATTCTGATAAATAAACTATTCTCTCAGATCCAGCATTTACTTTAACTATTTGATGACCTTTAGAATATCCATCAATCACCTCGCAATGAATACCTGGTTGTATTTCTGTATTTCCATCAATGAACTCTATCATCTCCCTATCTTTCAGAACATTCAAATGTTCCACAGGGTGCCCATAAGCTGGCAATAATCTTTCATCTTGATTGAATGCTTCATCCCAAGCGCTTTGTTGAATCAAATACTTTGCTTTAGGAAATGTAGGGATTAATTTCCCTTCTCTATCAAAAGATGTTGATCCTCCAGAGTGATCAAAATGTAATTGGGTTAAAATAACTGTATCTATCTCTTTTGCAGAAACCCCGCTTAATTTAAGATTCCTTATCAATCTTGAAGAGGCATGACCATATATGTCTCTATTTATCTCTGGTTCCTTGGAACCGATTCCTGTATTAACCAATATATTTGAATCACCATTTCTAATTAAAAGTGAATTCAAACCAAGCCTAACTCTATTTTTTCTATCAGGTTTTGCTTGTTTCTCCCACAAAACTTTTGGTACAGGACCAAAAAAAGGACCTCCATCTAGTAAGTAAGATCCATCGCTTACAACTTTTACAGAATGAACATTTTGCATTAATTACCCCCACAGTAATAAAAGTGAATATACAAAAAACTTTAAAGCCTAATTCATAAATAAACAAGGTACAAATGTACTTATTTTAGAACTTTTTTTGTTAAAGTTTTGAACAAATTCAAATTTAAAAGTAAAAAATTATTTTCTTTCTAAACTTTTGTCATACTTCTTTTTTAGTATTAGAATTGAAAAAAAAGTAAAAAATTATGCCGAATATTACAATAAATAATTTAAACGAAATAAATATAAATAAAAACTCTGACACTTTAGTAATAGGCTATTTCCCGGATAAGCCTACCAATCTTACTAAAGTTAATGAAATTAGTGGTTCTCTAATTAACGAGACTATAAAATCAAAAGATTTGCCGAACGAATTGGGTGAAATAGTTGTTCTTCACACACCAAAAAAAATATATAAAGAATTCAATTATTCTAAAATTTTTGTTTTAGGTTTAGGAGAGTCTAAAAATTTAGATAATAATGCTTTAAGAAGGGCAGCTGGAAATCTGGGTGCTTTTTTCAACAAATCTAATTCTCAAGGTGTTAATTTGTTTTTAGATTCTTTTGTAAATAAAGATGATAATTTTGGAGTTTTGTCGAAATCTTTAATAGAAGGCTTTCTATTAGGATCGTATACATTCAATAATTATAAATCAAAAAAGAAAAATGAAAAAAAAGAAATCTCTATAATGGTTTCTTCTGATAACCCTAAAGTTCAAGTCGAAGAACTTATTCGTAGAGCTCTTATTATAGCTGATGCTGAAAAAAGAGCTAGAAATTTAGTTAATGAACCTGCTAATATTCTGTCTCCTACCAAATTATCTGACATTGCGATGGAATTATCAGGGGATCATTTAAAGTGTAATGTTTTAAGTGGAGAAGAATGTAAACAGTTAGGAATGAATGCATTTATTGGAGTATCTCAAGGTTCTGTAGAAGAACCTAAATTAATTCATCTTTCTTATAAACCTAACAGTGAAGATTCTTCTATATGGTATATTGGAAAGGCGATAACTTTTGATAGTGGAGGATTATCTTTAAAGCCTTCCGGGGGTATGGTTTCTATGAAAGGGGATATGGGGGGAGCTGCATCTGTCATATCAGCTATTTATGCAATTTCCAAATTAGGATTAAATATTAACATTGAAGCGCTTTGTCTAGCGACAGAAAATATGCCAAGTGGATCAGCGCAAAGACCAAGTGATGTGGTGAAAGCTATGGATGGTACATTCATTGAAGTCGAAAATACAGATGCTGAGGGTCGCTTAACATTGGCTGATGCAATTACATATGCTAAAACCTTTAACCCTAAATATATAGTGGATATTGCGACTTTGACAGGCGCTGCAGGTATAGGTTTGGGTAAAGGAAATATTTCAGGATTTTCTAATAATGATAAACTTATGGGATATGTAAAAGATGCAGGAATTAGTACAGGTGATTTTGTTTGGCAACTACCCTTAGATCCTGTTTCAAAAAAACAAAATCATTCTGATATTGCTGATCTAAAAAATACTGGAGGAAGATTGGCTGGTACAATAACTGCAGCTCATTTTATTAACCATTTTGTCAAAGGGACTCCTTGGGTACATCTTGATATTGCTGCTAATATGATGAGTTCTTCAAATGATGGTTGGTATACCAAAGGTGCGACTGGGATACCGACTAGATTATTGATAGAATTAGCTTATATCTTACAAAATTAATGGATGGAAGTTTTGAATAAAGATCAATTCATTATTAATTCTTATATACATGGTGGGCGTGGTGTAGTGGTTAACACGACCGGCTGTGACCCGGTAGATCGAGGGTTCGAGCCCCTCCGCCCACCCCATTTATGCGCCCGTAGCTCAGCTGGATAGAGCATCTGGCTTCGAACCAGAGGGTCGGGGGTTCGAGTCCTCCCGGGCGTGCCAAACCTTTTTAATTTATTAAGTCTAGGAAATCTTTTTGATTATGCTCATAAGATGATAATTTACAGAAAAAATTTAATCTTTCCATATCTTCTACTGTATGGCAATGATAATCAAAAAGTTCTTGATTTATTAATATAATTGCAAGACACTTTGCTCTTGATAAAGATACATTCAATCTTCTAAAATCAAAGAAAAAATCCGTTCCTCTGGGGATGTTTTCAGGATCAGATGCTGAATACGATATTATGACTATTGGTGCTTCTTGTCCTTGGAAATTATCTATTGTACCAACCAACGCATTGGAACCTAATTTTTCCTTTATAAGATTGACTTGGGCATTGAAAGGACTTACTACTAAAATATCCTCGTAATTAATTTTATTTCTCTTTTTTTCTCTATTTATCCAAGTTTTATTAATTAATTTATTATATATTTGCCTTATTGCTTCAGCTTCCCTATTATTTTGAACAGAAGAACCTTCATGCTTTAAATCAAGTAAATAAATTCCATTTGGGACAGATTTTTCCTTTGTGGTTTTTACAATTTGATTCGCATTGCTTATGTCACTAATTAATCTGTTTTCATAAAAGCTCTCTGAAATAAATGTACATATATTTGAATGCATTCTAAAAGTTTTATCAAGAAAAATCCCTTTTTCATCACTTATGGTATTTTTTTCTTTTAACAGATACTCAATTGGGGATAATGAGGAATCACCATCAATTGTAGAAACACTTGGTTGTGGTAGTTGCATATGGTCTCCAATCATAATTATGTTTTTTGAAGACATTGATGATGCTATTAATTTTGAAATACTTATTTGGCCAGCTTCATCAAAAAAAATATAATCAAAATTTTTATTTTTTTCACTATGTTCTCTATGAATTGGGTTCGAAAGAGCCCAGGCTGTACCTGCTATTAAATCATAATTTTTAGTTGTGATTTTATTTGTATTTTTTATTTCTATGTTTGAAAAATTCTTATCTAACTTTCTTGAACCTGAATTATATATACCTTCAAAATTAAGATTTATTTCTGACGAATAATCATCTATGGCTTCAATCAAATTTATTATTGCTTTATGAGAATGGCATACAATAGCAATTTTATATTTATTTTTTATTAAATCTACGATTACTCTAGAAATTGTAAAAGTTTTTCCTGTTCCGGGAGGCCCTTGAATAACTAAGTAAGAATTATTCAAATTTTTAATTCTTTTTGTTATTGAATCTATTGAATTTTCCATAACATCTAAATTTTGTTTGTACTTTGAATCTTCTCGTTTTAGAAATTCCTTTATGGCAGGATATGAATTTTTGTAATCAAAGTTTATTATGAAATCAGATACAGCATTATCAATGCTTCTTGTAGTTATTGGGGTTGATGGAGTTAGAGAAGTAGGAATTGGTTTGTCGTTTCCAATCCTTATAGATAATTTGTTATTACCGTAATCTATATTAGATATAAAAACTCTATTTAAACCATTTTGATCTAATACATAATCACCAGTTTTCATCTTAGTAATTTGCTCTGGAAAAATAAAATTTGCAATACGATTTGAGCCATTTATGGTTTCATTGATTTTTGTCAATCCTCCTACGCAATTGTTATCTTCAATAAACTCTTCAGTATTTTTTTCAATGTTTGAGAAATGATTCCACCAATCCGGTCTTTGTTCCTTACGATTATAAAAATTTAGTTGTTTTAAGATAGAAATTATATTTTCATCTTCAGTATCTATATCATTTATTTTCTTTTCAACTTCATTTTCTTTTTTTATTTGTTCAATAGCATTTTCAGATAATTCTTTGTTTTCTATTTTGAGGCTTGGTTCTAAATATTTGGGTCTTAGTTTTTCAATCCATTCCTGAAGATATATTAATGATTTACAATCTTGTTTGTTGTATTTTACAATTTGATTTAAGATATCTTCATGCCCTGATTCAAGGTATTTTTCAAAAGCAACAAGACTGTCTAGTCCAGATGCTATGTCATCTTCACGGTCTAATTTATAAAACTTTTCTATAGTTTTCAATCTATAATTTTCTGCAGACAAAATTACAGAATCTTTGAGTACTTTATATAGGTCAATGAACTTTTTTTCTCTTAATATATAATCTACTTCACTTATTTTAGTTTCAAATTTTTGAGATAATTTTTTTATTGCTGTTTCTTCATATGAATTATAATGATAAACGTGTGCATATTTATTTTTTTTGAGGTGGCTAAAAAGAAAATCAATCAATTGCTCAAATGCCACTTTTTCTTCCTCAGTATTTTTCGCTATAAATTTTTTGAAAGTTTCTGTTCCAAAAGATCTGTAATAAACTCCAAATAGATATTCTAATCCAGAAGATTTATTTGAAGGGTCATAATACATAGGGTATCCTTCAATATCAAAGAAAAGATCATTCTCATTAGATTTTGGTAATATTTCAAATCCAATCATTTTCATTGGGTCTTTTAAACTTTTTTTCTTCTCGTAAATCAATTGATACTTCAACTGATTATTTTTTTTATAATCCTGTTGTAATTTTGCTTGGTCAATTAGTATGTCAAGAGTGTATTGGTTGATACCTTTAAAGGTTGATTTTTCATCTGTTTCTGAAAGTTTTTTTAGTGTTTTGATATTATTTTCTTCAAGTATGTTGATTTGTTTTTTTGTGATATTTGCTACTTGATTTAAGTGATCATCGTTTTTCCATTTTTCTTCACAAAATAATTTATATTCGCATACATTACATAAGTTACATTTTGACGGATAAGGGGTTTTATTTGGTTTTTCAATAAAACTTTTCATTCCTTTATTTACACTCAAGAAGTAATCATAGAATTTATTAATGTTTATTGTTTGAACAGATCTGTCTCTTAAAATTATTTTTCCTATTTTAGGCAATAAGTTATACTTTTTATCTAAAATATAAGAATAATGACAAATCTGAAGAATATTTTCTGGTTTTAACTTAAAAGATGATTTTATGTCCCAAGGTTCGTAAAAATCTCCACTCTTAACTAGGAAATCAGGTGAGCCTGTATTTTTCTCATATTTTAAAAAAGGTTGATAAATTATTTTTTCTCCCTTTTTTATAGCCTCATCAGTTTTTTTTTCTTTATCTGAAAAGTCTAAGTTTTTGTCAATTTCATAAACAATTTCTTCTTTTTTGAAGTCTGATAAAAAAGATTCTTCATGTTCAATTCCGATTTTTCTGATAATTTCCAACCAAGGGTCGATATTTTTAGGATAGGAATTTGGCTTTTGTATAAAATCAAGCCAAGTTTTATACTTGCATTGTGAGTAATCAAGTATTGAATATGCGCTTATATTTTTTTTGAAGTTCAAATTAGTCTAAAAATTGATATTATCATCTTTAAAATAATATATATTTTTATAATTCTTAACTACCTAATTGACATAAAACTCTATAGATATAAATAATGAAATATCAAAACAGAAAAAACTTAAAATAAAAAACCCACCTCCAGAGTTCCCTGCCTGAGCAATCAACCAGAGCTTCATCAGAAGCGGGCTTTCATTATCTTAACCTTCACAGTTACAATAGCATTTTTTCCTTCGAAAAACTCCTATAATTTCTCGTCGCCGATAATTATCTCAGATTACTACTTTTCTTAGTAATTCTTTTGTTTCTCCAGCTAAGATAAAGTAATAATATATTTAATTTTTTTTAAATGCAACCCCTTTTTCCCAGAAAACTAAAATAACATTGTTTTTATAGTGAAATTTTAGGGGGGAAAAATATCCCAGAATTTTTTATGTAAATATTTTTAACAAAATATAAATAGAAATAAATACTAAAATAGTAGTACTTATTTTATTTAATACTTTAGTGTTTTTGAAATTTTTTCTAATCAAAGAATTCCCAACTATCAATGATACAAATGTATACCAAATCATATCTATAAATGAAGCCGCAAAAGCCATTTGAAATTTTTCTACATTTGTTAAATTATCATTTACAAATTGACTGAACAAAGCTCCAAAAAATATAGTTATTTTAGGGTTTAGAAATGCAATCATGAAACCGTCAGTAAAATTTTGATTATATTTTTTCTTATTATTTCCCTTTAGATCTATTTCATCTTCGGAATAGAAAAGCTTATAGGAAATATAAATCAAATATAAAACTAAAATGAAGCTTATTATGTTGATTAAAATTGGATATTTTGTGTATAAAAAAGCAACTCCTAATATAGTTAGAATCGCGTAAATAAATATTCCTAATCCATGGGCTATTCCAGTTATAATACCGTTAGTTTTACCATATGAAACAGAATTCTTTACTACTAACAATAAGCTTGGACCTGGAGAAACTGCTCCTAGGGAACAAGTTATTATCAACTGTATCCAAAGAAATGTAGTCAAGAATTATACCTCTTTAATATTAATTAATATTTTTTTATTCCTTTATAATAACGTAGTTAGGGGATAATTTATTTATATAGAAAATTCAATTATGCAAACAGGTAAACACTTTTTACAAATCCCTGGACCTACGAATGTTCCAGATTCTGTTTTACGGGCTATAAGTAATCCTACTATCGATCATCGCGGACCAGAATTTTCTGATATGACTATTAGAATTACAGATCTTTTAAAAAAAGTTGTTAAAGGTCCTACTTCAATTCCAATTATTTTTCCATCATCTGGAACAGGTGCCTGGGAGGCAGCTTTAGTCAATATTCTTTCTCCCGGAGATAAGGTTTTAATGTTTGAAACAGGTCATTTTTCTACACTTTGGAAAAATATGGCTAATAAATTAGGATTTAACGTTGATTACATTATGGGAGATTGGAGAAGTGGAGTAGATTCTGACAGGATACTAGAAATACTATCTGAAGATAGTTCTAACGAAATTAAGGCTGTTTGTTTAGTGCATAATGAAACTTCAACTGGAGTAACTTCAAATATTTCTGAAATTACAAAAAAAATAAAAACTATACAACATCCAGCTATAATTATGGTTGATACTATTTCATCCTTAGGTTCTATAGATTATCAACATGACAATTGGGATATAGATGTTACTGTTGCAGGATCACAGAAAGGACTTATGCTTCCACCAGGTATAGCTTTCAATTTCATAAGCAAAAAAGCTCTAGAGTGTTCGAAATCTAATGCTTATAATCGATCATATTGGGATTGGGGAGAAATTGCTAAAAATAGTGCTAATGGATTCTTTCCGTACACCCCCTCAACTAATATTTTATTTGGATTAGATGAAGCTCTAAAAATTTTGACAAAAGAAGGGCTAGAAAATGTATTTATTAGACATGAAAGACATGCAAAGGCAACTCAAGCTGCCATTAACTCTTGGGGTCTAGAAATATTAGCGATAAATGAGAATGAATATTCTAATTCATTGACAGGAATACTATTTGAAAAAAATGTTAATGCCGACCATCTTAGAAAAATAATATTAGAGAAATTTAATACATCTCTAGGGACAGGATTAGGCAAATGGGCGGGGAAAATCATAAGAATTGGCCATTTAGGTGATTTTAACGATCCTATGCTCATTGGTACTTTATCTGCGGTTGAGATGGGCTTATCACTCTCTGAAATAGACCACCATGCTGGAGGAGTTACTGCAGCTATGAATTATTTAAAGACCAAATGAACTTCTAAGCTTTATTCATAACTCTTCTAGGAATATTTCCTATGCCTACCTTATTCCTTTTAGGGAGAATTTTATCTATATCATCTATATCTGATTCTGATAAAACAACCTCAGAAGCGTTTGCGTTAGTTTGTAATTGCTCTATACTTGTAGCTCCTGCAATAATTGAAGAAACTGATTTTTTTGCTAACAACCATGCAAATGCTAATTGGACCATTGTGATCCCTCTTTTTTGTACCCATTTTTCTAATTCTTCAATAATATTAAAATTCTTTTCTGTAAGCCATTTTTCACTCCATGAAGAATGTTGATTTGAAGAAAGCCTTGCTCCTTTCGGCATAGAATCTCTTTTGTATTTTCCTGTTAAGAACCCGGAAGCTAATGGGAAATAGGGAAGTATACCGATGTTGTATTTATCACAAGCAAATATCAATTCTGATTCAACATCTCTTTCAAACATGGAAAATTCTGGTTGTATTGTCATAAATTCAGACCAAGCATTGTTTTTTGAAATATGAATTCCTTCAACAACTTCCCAAGACATATAATTTGAACATCCAATATATCTTACTTTTCCCTCAGAAACTAAATCATTAAGTGCTTTAAGTGTTTCCTCTTGATTTGTTTGTGGATCAAAAATATGAGTTTGGTAAAGATCAATATAATCACTTTGCAACCTTTTAAGACTTTGTTCAACTGATCTTTTTATATGCACAGAAGAAAGTCCGCCTTTATTCACTCCTTCTTCCCATTTCATTCCTACCTTGGTTGCTATTATATATTTATCTCTATTTTCTTTAGTTGCCTTACCAATATATTCCTCTGAAACACCAGCTGAATACATATCAGCAGTGTCAAGAAGGTTAATTCCCAAATCTAAGCAATGGTGAGTGATTTTTTCTGATTCTTTATAATCTAAACGCCTACCGAAATTATTTGTTCCTAAACCTATTTCTGATACTAAGATACCCGAATTACCTAATTTTCTATATTGCATAAATCACCTTAAACTAAATATATATTTATTTTATAACCATCTATAAGAATTATCTATCTTTTTGTAATTGTTACGATATTCGAATATCCTAATGCATATGTATTAATTATTTTTATAAATATAAAGAAAACGTAAGAGTGTAAGTATAAAATAATATTAATTAGATAAAAGAATTAGATAAATTTGAATAAAAATTACGTATATCGTAACAATTATTTAACAAATATCACTATTATTTTCATATATATTTGGTACAATTTAATTAAATATTACGAAATCAGTAAGGAATAATAATGAAATCATCAGTAAAGCATCATAGTTTTGATTCAATGTATAAAATTTATAAGGAAAAAAATATAAACATTTATAAAAAATTATTTAAAAAGCATAATTATTTCGATTCAGTAAGTTATAAAGAAGATGTTCAGCATAATATCCTTTGTGAAGGTATACATCATGGAGACTGTACTCCTCAGGAATATCATTTCACTGATCGGATTGTACCTGGATTTACTAAAGTATAATTTTTGAGTGTACTAATCAAATAATTTTACTTTGATAAATGTTTGTTAATAGTATGATCAGTATTGAAGACTTTTAGATGAAGATGATTTATTCATAAACATATACTTTAATATGTAAAACTACTGAAAAATATTTTTTTTTAGCATAGCATCTAAACCATGTCTTCATTAGCAATATCTTTATTAATTTTATATTGCATAGGCCACTCTTATTGGAATTTTTTGGTTAAAAAATCTGAAAATCCTTCAATAATGATAGTCCTAATTGCATTAGGGTCATGGATTATACCTTTCCCAATCGCAGTATACTACGTCTCCTTATCATTTCCTCCAACTGAGGTATGGTTTTACATTTTAATAAATGGTATTTTACAAGTTTTTTATTATGCATTATTGGGTAGGGCATATAAAAGAGCAGATATGAGTATTGTTTATCCTTTAGCGAGAGGAACTGCAGTTTTTTTTATCCCCATATGGGGAATCCTTTTTATGGGTGAATCTCTTTCCAATATAGCTATAATTGGAATAATTTTGATAATATTGGGAACTTTTACTATTTCTTTATATCCATTATTTAATTCTAAATTTTCTGTTTCCAACAATGTATTAATGGGGATCTTATTATCTATTTTGGTTGGATTAAATATAAGTTTCTATACTATTATTGACAAACGTGCAGTTGATCTAGTTTCTCCTTTTATATATACAATTTTGATTACTATAGGAGGTTCAATTGGTGCAATATTTTTTATGAGTACAGAAAATAAATTTAGAGATTTGAGAAATTTCTTTTACATTAATTACCCTGCTGTAATTATAGGATCTTTAGTAATGTATGTTTCATATTCTTTAATGTTATATGCATTGAAAATATCTAAAATGAGTTACGCAGGTACGGCAAGAGAATTAACTATTGTTGTTGGACTTATATGGAGCTATTTTCTCTTAAAAGAGACAATAACTAGACATCGATTATTTGCTATAATTTTGATTTTTTTTGGTGCAATAAGTATTTCTTTGGCTTAAAAACTTAGTACCATTTTTCTTTATCAACTAAATTGTGAAGCTGCTCACCTGCATTATAGAGCTTAATGTTTTTTTTGAGTATTTCATACCTTCTATTATTAACAATTTCTACAGCATCCATTAATGCTACGTGTGGTGTCATAATTACACCTGGGGTATGCCATAATTTGTGGTTTTTAGGAACTGGCTCCTCTTCAAAAACGTCTAGTCCTGCTCCTGAAATAATATTATTTTCAATGGCATATACCAAATCATCTAAACTTGTTGTTTTACCTCTTCCTACATTTATAAAGATGGATGTTGGTTTCATTTTTTTGAATAACTTTAGATTGAATATTTTTTCAGTTTCAGGGGTATGCATTACCGTAGTTACAAGCACATCAATTTGATCAATTGTTGGTTCCATCTGTTGGGGTGCTATTACATTGTCAAAATTTTTTAATTCATTAAACTGAGGATCAACACCTATAACTTTCATACGGAAAGCTTTACATAATCTTGCTACTTCTTGTCCTATCCCTCCGGCACCAACTATCATAACTGTTGCTTCATTCAAGTGGATGGCTTTATGTCTTCTAGCTTCTTTATCCCAAGTTCTTCTTCTTTGAGCATCAAAATAATCGGGTAATCTTTTAGATAGTGATAATAGATATGCCATCACATGATTTCCAATATAATCAAAATATATACCTCTTGGATTAGTTACTACAACCGGATGTTCTATAAGTTCTTTGTAAAACCATCCATCTTTTCCAGATTCATTAACGAAGCTACCAGAATCCGGATTTGCTAACCATTTCAATTGTTTAGCATTTTTTATAGCTTCAGGGCTTACCCATCCATAACCTGCTTCCACAATGTGTATGTTTTCAAGTACTTCACTTTCATCATCAAAAGCTAATATTTCAATGTCAGGATAATCTGATTTCATTCTTTTAATAAATGCCTTTTTAACTTCATCTAACGGTGGTAAAAAGGCAAAGTTTTTAAGTTTCATTTATTTTTTACCTTTCGAGCTTTGCATTAATATCTCTTAAAGGTATACTCAAAACAAATAAAGTTTAAGACATAATTTAATGTTTAATTAGGAGAAACAAATGTATCCAAGTAAAATACGTGACCACTTAAAGACAGGGAAGCCAGTATTATCAACAAGTTTAAGTTGTACTCATATCGCCACCCCTACATATAATTTAAAGCCTGATTGGGTTTGGATAGATACGGAACACAGTCCATGGGGAGTAGAGTCATTGGGTAGCATATGTACTGATGGAAGAAAAAAAGGAGTCGCTCCTGTAATCAGAATTCCTTGGAATGATCCCTCATATATTAAAAAATCCTACGATGTTGGTGCAGTTGGAGTAATGATTCCACAAGTTGACAATGTTGAAGAAGTTAAACAAGCAGTTCATGATGCAAAATATCCTCCTATTGGAGAAAGAGGAATTGCTCCATGGTTTGCTTCACAAATGGATAACTTAAGTCAACAAGACGTTGTAGATCACGCAAATAATGAAACCCTTTTAATTCTTCAGATGGAATCTGTAGAAGCATATGAGCAAATAGATGATATTTTGGCAATAGATAACTTTGAAGTTATTTTAGTTGGTCCCGCAGATTTGTCTGCATCTTTAGGCCATCCAGGTGCTGATGCAACTCATCCAAAAACTGAAAATGTTATGATTGATATGGCCCAAAAAGTCAAAGGAACTGGAAAAGCTCTAGCTACAACAATGGGTGATGTAGAACATGCTAAAAGATGGATAAAAGAAGGATATACTATGATGAATATAGGCTCTGTTTTAGGATATGGAACTATGGGATTATCTAAAATATTCCAAGACATCAGAGAAGAATATGGCGTAGATTGGTGGGATTAAGTTTTATCAAATATAGATAATTCTTTTGTTATTTTATTTATTTCATCTAAATCATCCTGAGTTAAGTTTATATCTCCTGCTTGAGCATTGGAGATTGCTTGCTCAGGATTTTTTGATCCACAAATAGCGGAAACTACGCCCGTTGTATGAAGTGTCCAAGCAATTACTAATTGACTTACATTATAGTTTTTGTCCTTACTCCATTCGTATAATACTTCATAAATCTTATATCCTCTTTCAAAATTTTCTTTGGAGAAAGCAGTATGTCCAAATCGTGCATCATTCTTTTCAAAATTGTGACCAGGTTTATATTTTCCTGTTAGTAAACCTCTACCAATTGGTGAATATACAATTGAACCTATTCCTAACTTATGAGACTGAGGAATAGGATCTATTTCAGCATTTCTAAATAGTAAGGAATAGTGAGGTTGATTAGATATTATTCTATTTCCCGAATGACTATTCATTTCTTCTATTTGTTCAGAATTAAAGTTTGAAACACCTAGGTATTTAAAATAACCTTTATCAGATAAATTGATTAAACGTGCTATGGTTTCTTCCATAGGAATTTCGGTTTTCCAAGAATGAATCTGATAAAGATCAATATAATCTGTTTTTAGTTCTCTTAATGAATTCTCAATTGCAAGATCTATATCTTCAATAGAATTCCAACTAGATAGTTTAGAAGCAAGAATTATTTTATCCCTTTTACCTTCAAGAGCTTTCCCTAATATATTTTCACTTTCTAGGTACATTTGAGCAGTATCTAAAAAATTTATTCCTTGATCCAATGAAGACTCAATAGTGTTAATACAATCTTTCTCCGAGACTGTTCCCATTCCTCCCCCTATAGGCCATGTACCAAGGCAAATATTTGAAACCATGGGTCCATTTTTTCCGAGTTTATTATATTTCATTATTGGCGTAAGTTTTATTAAAATATTCTAGCATGCACTTAGTGGGAAATTAAAAAATTATTCAAAATTCAATTGATTAAATTATATTTGAGAACAATATAAATGGTAATTTTCTTTAATTGTTGGGAAATAGTTAAATTAAATTAGACCCCCAGAGGGGCCTGAGCAAATAAAAAACATCTCTAGAATTCCCTGCCTGAGCATTCAACAAAATTATAAAAACTCTAGAATAAATTTCTTTTTTCTGTAAAATTTGTTTAATTTAATATTTTATAAGAAATGGTTGTAGATAATGGTTCAAGTAAAAGATGTAAAAACTAATTTAATATTAGATCCAACTCCGGAAGTAACTCAAGACGCTACAATAAATATAAGTTCCGGCAACTCTGATGAAAAAGTTGGAAGGTATACATTATTTCTACATATAGAAACGGACAAAGGTTTATCTGGGTTTAGTTATACTTCTGATCATAATACTGGAAGAGCTATTGAGACACTAATACACGATAATTTAAAACACATAATCATTGGTGAAGATCCTCAGGATACAGAAAAATTATGGGACAAAATGTTTTGGCAAGTAAGAGGGTATGGAAGAAAAGGCTTGGCTTTCCAAGCGATTTCAGCTTTAGATACAGCCTTATGGGACCTGAAAGGGAAAATTTTAGATGCTCCTTTATATAAAATCCTAGGTTCTTATCAAGATTCTGTACCATGTTATGGGAGTGGAGGGTGGACTAATTATACTATTGAAGAACTTGTAGAAGAACAAACCTCCTATGTCGAACAAGGATTTCCAAGAATAAAAATGAAGGTAGGAAAAGATTTTGGGCAATCAGAAGAAGAAGACATAGAAAGAGTTGCTGCTGTGAGGAAAGCTGTGGGAAAAGATGTAACTATTTTTATCGATGCAAACAATGGATATTATGCTAAACAAGCTATAAAAATGTCTAAAATTTTTGAAGAATTCAATATCGGTTGGTTTGAAGAACCAGTACTTGCAGATGATATACAAGGATTAGCGGAGGTTTCCAGATCTACTGTTATTCCGGTTGCTACGGGCGAGCATGAGTATACAAAATATGGGTTCAAAGATTTGATATCTCAACGTGGAGCTGATATAGTTCAGCCAGATATCGGAAGAGTTGGCGGAGTAACTGAGTGGATGAAAGTAGCACATTTGGCTCATTCATATAACTTACCAGTTGCTCCTCACGCATATTCTCTTCTTCATTTACATTGTTGTATGGCTACACCAAATTTGAAAGCAGTAGAAATCATAGGTAATGATATGAAATCCTGGCCGTTTCTATTTAAGGAAACCCCTGAAGTAATAAAAGGTCAATGGAAACCATTCGATAAACCTGGTTTAGATTTGGAGCCAAATCAAAATACTATTAGAAATCATTCTGTTTAAATAGGGAATCAGGTTTTTATTCTTGAAAAGATCTAATTACTCGACCATACCTTCCTTTAGTTTTTATACCATTTTCAACCGCGATTTTCCCGTTTATTATTACATTTTTCATGCCTGTAGAATATTTGTGTGGGTCTATATAGCTTGCATGTTCTTTTATTTCATTAATTTTGAAAATATTTAGGTCTGCATAATTCCCAATTTCTATAATGCCTCTATTTTTCAACCCTAGCCTTTGAGCTGGTAACCCTGTCATTCTCCAAATAGCTTTTCCTATAGAAACTAATTTTTTATCTCTTACTATATTTTCTAAAAATCTTGTATTTGTTGCGTAACTTCTTGGATGGGGTTTGCCAGAACTTAAGGGTCCCGTTGACCTTAAAGAATTTCCATCTGATGCTATAGAAATATAATCACTTTTTGCAATTTCTTCCAAATCTTGTTCTTCCATTGAATGTAGAACAAAAGATCCTTCTGAAGTTTCATATAGCCTAACGGCAGCTTCTTCAGGTGTACATGAAAACTTTTTTGATATTTCAAGTAGATTTGATCCTTCTAATTCTGTATTTTTAGAAAATTCAGCTAATACACAACCCTCTGCTCCATGGAATCGATTTATATAGTTTCTGGTTTCCTTTTTTATCTCTTCTCTCATCTTCTCATCTTTTAATCTTTCAAGGGTTTTCTTTCTTCCTCCTTCTAAACTCCACCGAGGGAACATACACCCACTAATGGGGGTACTGGACCAGACATACGGATATTGGTCACCTGCAACATCAAGTCCTTCATCATTAGCTCTTTGAATTCCTTCAAGTAATTCTCGTCCTCTACCCCAAAATTTTGGGCCTACTGCTTTGACATGACTTATTTGAACTCTGCATCCAGTTCGTCTAGCAATTTCTATCGCTTCAGCATGGGCAGGAAATAAGCCTGATGCATCATCACTTTCTGACCTTATATGTGAAGAATATAACATATCATGTTCAGCAACTATTTTTGACAATTCAACTATTTCCTCAGTATGTGAATAAGACCCAGGGGCGTACCATAATCCTGTTGAAAACCCCAAAATTCCTTGATCTATGGATGAACGAATAATGTTCCCCATTTTATTTATATCGTCTGGGGTTGCAGAAACAGATTTCATTCCCATTACATGTGCTCTTAAAATCCCATGCCCTAATTGTGCTGCGACATTCAAACTGGGTACATTTTCAGATATTTTATTTAACCATCCTTCAAAATCATTCCAGTCTATATCCAGCTCAATATTATATTTTGCAATACGATCTTTTAGAGTTTGAGAAGAACTAGGGCTTAGTGGAGCACAGAAACTCATTCCGCAATTTCCCATCAATTCAAAAGTTACTCCTTGCGTAAGTTTACTGTCCGCATCAGGATCAACTAAGAATGAAATATCGCTATGTGTATGTAAATCTATAAATCCTGGAGATACTAAATAATCTTTTGCATCTATACTTTTTTTTGATTGTAATTTTTCTGATCCTATATATTGTATTTTGTCATTTTTAATACCAATATTTGCTTTTATAGACTCTGAAGATTTGCCGGTAAAAACTTTACCATTGTTAATTGTTAAATCAAACATGATGTTGTTGTAATTTTTTTACAAATCGGTTTTTAATATTAGTTAAAATAAAAAACCCACCTCCAGAGTTCCCTGCCTGAGCAATCAACCAGAGCTTCGCTAGAAGCGGGCTTTTTTTCTTTAGCTTCATCAATCCGATTAGCTTTCCTTTCGGTAATTTTGATATTATTGTTTCCAATAATTCCAAAATAATAGATCTTCTTCTATCTCTTCTCTTCTCTCCACCAAAGATTAATATAGATAATATAATAAATTATTTTTTTTTCAACCCCCCTTTTTCCCAAAATAAGAATTACTTATGATTTCCAATATAAAATACCCAAAAATATATAGTGTTGTTTTATTTCCCAGCATTAAATCATTCAATAAACAACAGTTTTTTCTTTACTATTAATTTTATAACAATATGATGTGAATAAATTTTTTATATTTATAATTTCTTGACTAACACTGAAATGGATAATTTGATACTTGTAGGATGTGGCAATAGAGGATTGCACCATCTTGATGCTATGCAAAAATTTGGGACAGTTCCAAGAATGTTTTGTGATTTCAATGAAACATCTTTATCTCAATTAAAAAATAAACACAAAAGCAGTATGTTTTTTAAAGATTTAAATGATTTGACAAAGAAAATTGAAAATAATCTAAGTCATTTTGCAATTGTATCTGTTGATGTGGTAAATAATAATAAAGTAGCTCTAAAGTTACTAGAATCGGGTGTTAATGTTTTGGTAGAAAAACCACCTGGTTTAGAAATCGGAGACGTTCAGCTTTTACATGAAGCTTCAATAAAGAATAAAGTTTTTTGTTATGTTGGATTTGACAGAAGATTTAATCCATTTGTAACAAAAGCATTAGAAATTATAAGACAAGAAGGAGATATATTTAATGTTTGTGGAGAATTTAATAAAGATATATCAGAGTGGATAGGTAAGCGGGGTTTTGATGATAATATCTTAGACAAAATGGTACTTGAATCTCCAATACACTCTATAGATTTGATCAATTTCATTACTTCTTCTAAATTGATGAAAGTAAGTGCGTTTTCTAGAAGATTCCAATCGAAATACAGGACTTCATTTGCAGCAATGATGGAATATGAAAATGGATGTGTAGGATCAATTAACTCTAGTTATATTTCATCAGGAAGAATGGAAAGATATGTAATTCATGGGAGAAATATTTCAATTTATTTGGATGGTATAAATAGTGGAAAAATTTTTTATAAATCAAAAACTTATGATTTAAAAATAGAAGAAAATCTATCAAGTACTGAGATACAGATGAAAAATTTTTTGGATTTTATATCAAATAAAGAAAAAGATTTTAAAGGTGCAACTATTGATGATTCATTAAATATCTACAAGATAACTAATAAAATGTTTGAAAATACTTATAATGAAACATAAAATGAATGACAATCCAAATGATTAAATTGAGGTGACTAATGTTAGAAAGATTTCATGTCCCACATGATATTGCAGTTAAGATAAACCATGAGGAAATATTCAGTGTGGTTGAAGAAATATTTATAAAAATGGGAATGTCTCAAGTGGATGCTAAGCTATCTGCAGATGTTCTAATTTATGCAGATGTCAGAGGGATAGAATCTCATGGAGTTTCTAATATGTTACGTAGATATGTAGAATCATTCTCTGAAGGTGGGATTAATCCTACGCCTACTCCAAAAGTTATTAGAGGGAAAGGTGCTGTTGCTACTCTTGATTCAGATGCTGGACACGGATTAGTTGTAGGTCCATATGCCATGAATATGGCAATAGAAAAAGCTAAAGATTACGGCATTGGTTCAGTGACAGTAATCAATGGACGACATTTTGGAGCATGTGCTTATCATGCTGAAATGGCATTGAATCATAATATGATAGGAATTGCTATGACAACAGGAGGATTGATGGTAGCTCCTGTGAATGGTGCAGAAGCTAGAGTGGGCCTTAATCCAATTGGAGTTGCTGTACCTACCAAAAATGAACCACCTTTTATTTTTGATGCCTCAATGTCATCAGTAGCAGGAAATAAAATATCTTTAGCTCAACGACTAGGAGTAAAAGTAATGCCTGGTTGGATTGCAAAAGAAGACGGGACTCCAATAATGGAAGAAACCGAAGTGCCAGAGAAATATTTAATGTTACCTGCAGGTGGAACAAGAGAGATTGGTTCACATAAAGGGTTTTCAATGGCAATGTTGGTTGAAATTTTAGCTGGAGTTTTAGGTGGTTCTGGTGCTGGATTAAATAGGAGGTCCCAAGCTGCTCATCATTTTATTGCTTATGATATTGATTCTTTCACTGACGTGGATCAATTTAAGTTGGATATGGATGATTATATGAAATCTATAAAAGAAACAAAGCCATCACCTGGTAACGATAGAGTAGTCTATGCAGGACTCCCCGAATTTGAAGAGAAGCTAGATAGAGAATCAAATGGAATTCCTTATCATCCTGAAGTTCTAGAATGGTTCAAAGGAATATGCGCAGAGTTAGGTATAGATTGGAAATTAAGTTAAAAAAATATATGAAAAGAGGTGAATATGTCTAAAAGAGTAAATAAAGTTATAGATTTGTGGGAACAAGGGCAGCCTATTTATCATAATCATCCAGAAGAGCTTAGTTATGGAGCTGGTTTAGAAGGAGCAAAAACATTTGCAGATATGTTTTTGATTGATTTTGAACATAACCCTTTTGACACGGTGGGTTTAACAAAATTTATGCAAGGCCTAAAAGATGGAGGCCCTACTGCTAGTGGGCATTTAACTCCAACTGTTGTGTGTACATTGCCATCAAATGCTATTACTCCTGAAGAGGTTAGATATAATGCATGGCAAGCCAGACATGTTTTGACTGCTGGTGTTCATGGTATTTTACATACTCATACAAGAAGTGCTGAATCAGTAAAAGCATTTGTACAAATTTCTAGATATCCATATCAAGAAATTGGAAGAGATATTATAGGAGAAGGATTAAGAGGTGCAGGGGGTCAAAAAAAACCAGCAGAACTTTGGGGATTAGATGGATCTGAATATACAGATGTTGCTGATCCATGGCCTTTAAATCCTAAGGGGGAATTAATTTTAGGATTAAAAATTGAAGATAGGCACTGTGTTGCAAATGCCGATGATATTGCTAAAGTTCCAGGTATTGCTTTTGCTGAATGGGGCCCTGGAGATATGGGAATGAGTTATATGCAACCGGATGCTCATGACCCACCTTATCCAGACGTTATGAATGATGCAAGGAATAAAATCAAATCTGCTTTAGAAAAAAATGGTAAAGTGTTTTATTCTAGTTGGCTGGATGAAAGTATGAGTCAAAAGGAAAGACTTGATTATATAATTGATGAACTCGGATGCAAGATGGTTGGTATACCTGCAATGCTTACCGAGTCTGAACAAAAAGAACTTGTTGAGTATGGACGAAATAAAACAGGAAGAAAAATGCCTGTTTAAATATTTTTTGTTCTTGGATTTAATTTACTTTACTTTCTAATCTTTTTGAACTGTTATTAAACGATTTGGAATTGAATAAAATCAGAATAAACTGAATAGAGAAATATATAATCAAAATTTGTATGATATAGATATGGGCTAAATAAATATCTATTTGAGAATAAATTATTGGTTAAAAAAAATAACATTGAAAAAATATATGGATTTAATGACAAGTTCTCAGAAGACTTAAGTAAGTTTTCATATATGCGAGAAAGATTTTTAGATTTTTCTGAAAAATGGGGATATATGGAAATCTCACCTCCTATTATTGAAAATTCAGATCTTTTCAAACGAAAATCAGGAGAAACTTTTATAAGTGATTTATATCAATTTAGTGATCCTTCGGGCATGAATGTTTCACTAAGACCTGAATATACATCTTCAATAATGCGCATGGTTATTGAAGAGGATATGTATGATTTAGATCAGGATATGAGGTTTTCATATTCAGGTGAGATATACAGGTACGATAGAAAAAGTAAAAAAAATTATATTATGCAAAATGGCATAGAAATAATAGGTGATAACAATCCCGTAACAGATACTGAAATCATTGCTTTATCCTATTTATTTTCTAAGGAAATCTTAGGTCAAAACCCACTAATTTCAGTTGGAAATATTGGTATCTTATTTGATATTATGAAATATTTTAATGTTTCAGAACGCGAATCTTTATTTATGCTAAAAAATATTGACCAGTTAGGTTCTAATTTCGATCAAAATCATTTAAAAACATTAGCAACTGAATTTGGTTTGTTTTTTGAAAATGATGCAGAAATTGCTTTAGTTAATAAATTTTCTGTTAATGAAATTAACAAACTTTTAGATTTCGAAATAGATAATAACAAAAAATTTTCACAGACTCGCGATAAGGAATCAATTCTAAATAATTTAGTTCGAAAAGCTTCAGTCAACACTACAGAAGCTCAATTTTTTGAGTGTGCTGAAATTTTATCTAAAGTTGTAAATATTGATAAAAATATAGAAGAATCTATAAGTGAAGTTGGTGAAATTATAAAAGATATATCTGATAAAAAAAGTTTGACTAGTCTATATAACATTGTAAAAAATCTAGAGCAATATGGTATCGATTTATCTACAGTTAAATTAGATTATGGCCTTGTTAGAGATTGGGGTTATTATAGTAGCTTAGTTTTCAATTTGTATGTTAATTCATATGACAGCCACAATTTATTTGGAGGTGGAGGACGATATGATAATCTTGGTCAATCTTTAGGTTTAGAAAAAGATTTACCTGCTTTAGGATTTGCTATAGATTCTGAAAAATTACTTTCTTTTTCTAAAATTACATTACCTAAAATAAATACAAAAAAAATAGTTATTTTATTGGATAATTCAAAGAACTTAAAACAAGCATTAGACATCTGTTTTTCAGAGAGAAATAAAGGGAATATTTCATATGTGGAAACAAAGTTTAATAACCAAGAAAATTTAAATCATTGGGGCAAAGAAAACAAAATAGATGAACTTATCATTTTAAATGGAGAAGAAATAGATAGGAGAAAGATATAAATTGGATGAATTACACTTAGCTTTACCTGTTTCAGGAGCTTTATACGAAGGAAGTATGAAATTATTTAATGATTGTGGATTGGGAGTTTCGCGGTCTAACGATAGGGTTTATACAGCAACAATACCATCTATAGAAGGACTAAATGTTATTTTTCAGAGACAATCTGACATTCCTTCTAGACTTGATGCTAAAGTAGCTGACATGGGGATAGTAGGATTAGATAGCTTTTATGAGTTTAAAGTTGATAATGGGAATACAATAACTTTAATAGAGGACCTAGGTTTTGGAAAATCTGATCTGGTTTTAGCTGTACCAGATGCATGGTTAGATATAAGCAATTTGAATGATTTAGCTAATTTGTCTTATGAAATGCGAGATAAAGGGAAAGATTTGAGAATAGCTACTAAATATCCACGACTTTTATCTAGATTTTTGAACAACAATTCTATTTTTTATTTTCAAATAGTAGATGCTAGTGGAGGTATTGAAGCAGCGCCATTTATAGGATATGCAGATTTAATTTGTGATATAACAGCGACCGGAAATACATTGAGGCAAAATAGACTTAAGATCATAGAAGATGGCGTTGTGTTTTCATCTCAAGCTGCATTGATAGCAAATATAGATTGCTTTAATGGAAGTGAAGAAAAAATAATCAGATCAAGAAATGTAATTGAACAAATTGAGGCACTTATCAACGCTAAGGATTTTAAAAAAATAAGTGTTAATTTATCCGTACAGCAAGATCAAAATGTTGAAGAAATGATAAAATCTAATCCAATTCTTCAAGGCTTAAAAGGTCCACATTATTCCCAAGTTATAAATGTTGAACCTGGCTTATGGTATAATTTTGAACTTACGATACGACAAGAAGAAGTTATGGAAGCTGTAGATGAGTTAAGAAAGCTTGGTGGAGTTTCTATAACAACATCTGATGTTGGAATGTTATTCTTTAGAGATTCTGCTGGTTTTTCAAAGCTTATTCAATATTTGGATGATATAGAGGATTAGTTATATGAAAATACTGAATGGAATAGATGAAACTGTTAAGTATTTATCAGAATTAAGAGAAGATCAAGAAAATTCTGTTTTAACAAATGGAAATGGTTATTACAAGACCTTAATGAATCCAAGCGATTATGCGAGACAAATAATCAAAGATACCAAAAAAAGGGGAGATGTTTTTCTCAAAGAATTAAGTACTTGTGTTGATGAGCAGGAATTTTTAAATGTTGAAATTTCTAAAACTGACCTTGAAAACTCCCTTAACGAAATTTCTTCGGATGACATAACGATTATTAGGGAGACAATTGATCGTATAACAGAATTTCAAAAAATGACACTACATGATAGTTGGTTTGACGAATCAAATGGATATGGTGAATCTATTAAACCGATAAAAAAAGTTGGATGCTACATTCCAGGTGGAGTGGCTCCCTTGATTTCAACTATTTTAATGACAGTTGTTCCGGCTAAAGTTGCTGGTGTTAAGAAAATTATAGTTTCTTCACCTACCAAAGGTGATTCTTTACCAAATAAATACCTTATGGCTTCAGCGTATTTATCGGGAGTTGATGCTTTTTTTACCTATGGAGGACCACAAGCTATTGTTAGTATGGCTGTTGGTACTAGCATTGTTCCTAAAGTAGATATGATCTGTGGTCCAGGCAATATATTTGTAACCTCTGCAAAGAAAGCAGTATATGGAGAAGTAGGATTGGATGGTATGTTTGGACCAACTGAAACTCTTATTATTGCTGATAATTCTTGCGATTTGGATTTTATAGTTGCTGATTTGTTGGCTCAAGCTGAACATGATGTTTTGGCCCTTCCAATGTTATTAACTCTGGATCATGATTTAGCTAATTGCATCAATGAGCTATATGAAAAAAACACAAATAAACTCTCAAAAAAAAATATAATTTTAAAATCAATGAATCGTGGTTTTATTTCTATAGTTGACAATGTAGATCAAATTGTTCAACTGGCAAATGAAATTGCCGCTGAACATACATCCATAGCTTCAGAAGCATTAATCCCACTTGCAGAAAAAATTGATTCCTCAGGGTCGCTATTTTTGGGTGAAAACTCACCTGAAGTTTTGGCTGATTATGTGGCAGGTCCTAGCCACGTAATGCCAACAAATGGAACATCAAAATTTTCTTCTTCTTTGTCGGCTAGAATGTTTTTGAAATCTATTCCAGTGCTGAGTATAGATAAAGAAAAATTTCTTGATATTTCTAATAATGCAAGAATTTTGGCTAAATTAGAAACTTTAGATGCCCATGAATCGGCTATAAATATTAGAAGAAATAAATTCAATTCGGAATAAAAACATGAATTTAGAAAATTATTTTAGAAAACACATAAAAAATATTCCCTCGTATGAAGGTGTAGATCCTTCATATAAGCTTGCTTCAGAATCTGGTATACAAAAAGACAAAATTATAAAGTTAAATGCTAATGAAAATCCCTTTGGTAAAGAATTGGGTTTGGGTAAAAAATTATCAGAGATAAATATACATGAATATCCAGATCCTCTTCAAAAGAACCTTAGAACAACCTTGGCTTCTTATACTGGAAGAAAATATGAAGAAATTGTAGCTGGATCAGGAAGTGATGAATTAATTGATTTACTTATTAGAATTTTTTTAGAGAAGGGTGATATTTTAATAGATGTTCAACCAACTTTTGGAATGTATGAATTCTCAGCACAGATTCAAGGAGCAAAAGTTTGCTCAGTTTCGAGAAGAGATGATTTTGAGATAGATTTGGATAAAATTTTACATTCAGTTTCAAATAAAACAAAAATGATATTTTTGGCATCCCCTAATAATCCCACTGGTAATATATTAAGTGAGTCAGATTTAGTTAAATTACTTCAAAGTGAACTAATTGTCGTAATTGATGAGACTTATTATGAATTTTGTAATATAAGTTTTTCTCATCTTATAGATAAATATGAAAACTTAATTATTTTGAGATCCTTTTCTAAATGGTCTGGGCTTGCTGGTTTGAGAATAGGATATGCTATATCTAATCCGAAAGTTATAGAAAAATTAATATTAATCAAACAACCGTATAATATTAATTCTGCTGCAGAAACCGTTGCACTAGAAGCTATATCTAAAAAAGATTTTCTATTAGAAAAAGTAAAGATCTTATTAGAACAAAGAGATAAAATATTTGAATTTTTACAAAAGAAAAAAGGTATAAAAATTTATCCTTCTTATGCTAATTTTTTACTAGTAGATTTTGGTGCAATAGATGCAAATATGGTTTTTGAAACTTTAGCTAAAAATGGAATTTTCGTTAGAAAATTTTCTCACCCAATGATAAGTAATTCTCTAAGAATTTCATCGGGAACTCCTGATCAAATACGTATTTTATTACAAGTGCTTGATAAATTTATTAAGTGATATAAAAAATATAGGATTATTATGAAAAATGTTAGAAAGTCTGTTAAAGAAAGAATAACAGGCGAAACAAAAATTAAAATAGAAATAAATTTAGATGGTAGGGGAGAATCTAAAATAGAATCTCCTATTGGAATGCTTAATCATATGCTTGATCAGTTAGCAAGACATGGCCTTGTGGACATTTATGCTGATATTGAAGGTGATTTAGAAACTGGTACTCATCATATTATTGAAGATACAGCTATTGTTCTTGGAATGTGTATAGATGAAGCCCTAGGAAGTAGAGAAGGCATAAATCGAATGGGTGATAAGACATGTTTGTTGGACGAAGCACTATGCAGAATTGCCATAGATTTATCAGGGAGAGGTTACTCCATAATAGATATGGGACAGATAGATAATGAAGGTGAATTTTCTATTGATATGTGTAGGCATTTTTATGAGTCTTTATCTGCAAATGGTAGGTTTGGGATTCATTTAAAAATGTTATCTGGAACCAATCATCATCATATACTAGAATCATCATTCAAAACTTTTGCAAGAGCTTTAAAAGAAGCTATCGATATTGATCCTAGAAGAATGGATTCTATCCCTTCTACCAAAGGGAATCTATAATTAAATTTTGTTGAAGCTATATTTCTCTATAATTGGATTATGAAGAAGCTTATCACAAATCTCATCAATTCTAATATTAGCTTCATTTTCATTTGAGGCTTCTATGTTGATTATAAACAATTTCCCAGATCTAATCTTTGTAATTTCTTTAAATCCTATTCTTTGACTCGATTCAGTAATAGTTAATCCTTCTGGATCATTTACGCTATCTTTATAGGTTATTTTTATTTCATATATAAAATTCATATAATTATTCTTGTATTTGTTACTGCATTCCTGAAGTAATAATTTTTTCAAAAGTCTCTGAACCTAATGATCCAGTATGACGTAAATTCACTGTGCCATCTTCGTTAATGAAAACCCAAAAAGGGAATCCCGGTAAACCGAAAGAATCAGCTACAGAATTGCTTTCGTCATCAAAAATTACAGGAACTGACCATTCTTCCCTTGATAACCATTCATTTGGTGGATAATTGGGCATTGTTTTATCAATATGTGAAGCTACCGAATATATGTTAATATTTTCTGGGTAACCGTTTTCATTAATCCATTTCTGAATCATAGGGACTTCTCTTTGACAATGGGAACACCAATGTGCAAGAAATACTATCATAGTTGGTTTCTTTTGATCGGTACTTTTTCTTGTTGCAATTGTGACTGAATTTCCTTCCAGATCTATACCTGTAGGAACGGGAGCAAATGCACCAATAGCAGGATCTTTTACGTTTTTATCAAAAGAAGGCAAACTACCCCCTTTTATTGTTACTTCAGAAAATACATATGGTTCGCTACATGCTATTAATAGTAATATTAGGCCAAAAATAAATTTAATCTTCATTTTTTTCTTTCATTGAAACAATCTTATGATTAATCAATATTAATGATAATCCAAAAAAGTTAAAGAACGCCAATAATGGTATAGAAATAAAACCTAATTCCCAAATATAAGGGCTAGAACAGTTAACTACTTCACAGGATTCACCTGATGGAAAAACTTGTTGCAAATAGTGATACAAAGAAATTAAAGAACCTATCAAAATAAAAGGGATAGAAATAATAATACCGTTTTGATCTTTTTTCAACCAAGTGATAAAAAATATCAAAACTAGAGGAAATAAAAATATTCGTTCAAACCAACATAATTTACATGGTTCTAAGTTTCTTATCTCCGATAAATATAGACTACCTATTGTTCCTATAAAAGATAATATAAAACAAAATAATAAGGTGTTTTTTAAATTCAAGTTAAATTTATTGTGTAGTGAATTTTGAATTATGTTATCTGGTTTTAAGATATTTATTATTGTAACTAATGAGAATAAAGAAATATATATAAGACTTAAAATTGCTAGTATTTTAATTTCAGGCATTTTATTTTAATTTCCTCTTACAGTTGTTAAAGGCGCTCTATCCTGATAAGCTCTAATAAATTCAGTTATTTTTTCTTCATCTATTTCCTTTAATTTTAAATGATGTCTCCAGCCTGTAATCATTATAGGGAATTCATCCTGACTACTATAGGGGGACATTAAATATTGACTAGCACTTGGTGGAATCAATGAAGATAAAAACTCTGTCAATTCTTTGCAAGAAGCTTCCCATTCTGTAACGGTAGCTTCTAAACCATATCTGGCACAATCATAGTGTAATCCTATGCCACCATGTAATAAATTAGCAACAAGTACTTCATTTGGTAATTGTGAGTCATACTCTCCCCATGGTGCAGGAGAAGTAACTCCAACTCCAGGTACGGGTCTGTCTATATCGTACCAAAATGCTCCTGAAGTAGGAGGTGCTAATGAGTAGCCTGGATGAGGTTCTCCTATTCCTACTTCATTTCTTGGATCTTCTGGATCAGTACTTACAGGGCCCTCTAAATTTACCCCTTTCCCTTTAATTTTTGTATTATTACTTTGTCCACCTAAAGCAGGAGTGATGGTTAGGCCGATAATGAAAATTAAAGCTAAAAGACCTCCAAAAAAATAAATGAAAAATCTCTTCCTTCTCTTTTTCTCTTTATTTTTTTCTCTTCGTTCTAATGTTATGCGGGATTTACTCATCCCTTTTCTATGTGTAGGTCTATTCTGTGTTGCTATTGTTTATATCCTCGTCTTTTATAATACAATTTTATAATTTTATTTTATCTTCAGTAAGTATTTCATATATATTTATATACCTCTTTAAGGTATTTTTTAGAATTTTATCTGGAACTTTTGGAGGAGGAGGAGCTTTGTCCCATTCTTGATCATTTAGCCAATTTCTTAGAAATTGTTTATCGAAAGGCTCAGGAGATTTACCCGCCGTATGATTTTCTTTTTTCCAGAATCTACTTGAATCAGGTGTTAATACTTCATCTATCAAACTGATTTTTCCATCTATATAGCCAAACTCGAATTTAGTATCAGCCAATAAGATCCCTTTTGTTAAACAATGACTATGAGCACGACTGAAAAGATCTATTGATATATTTTCAAGTGTTGAATATAGTTCTTTACCAATCAGATTTTCTCCATCTGATTTAGATAATGGTTGATCATGTCCTTCAGTTGCTTTTGTAGAAGGCGTAAAAATGGGTTCAGAAAATTTTTCACCTTCTCTTAAATTTGACTGTATATTTCTTGAATTGATTGTTCCTGTTAGTTTGTATTCTTCCCAAGCACTTCCAGTTATATACCCCCTCACAACACATTCCATATCTATCCGTTGAGCCTTTTTCACTATACAAGATCTATTTAAGTATTTAATGTCTATAGACCCGAACTGACTTTTTTGTGAAAAGTCATAATCAATTCCACTACTGATAAAATGATTTTCAGTTTTATCAAAAAAATCAAACCAAAACTTACTAAGATTGTTAAGGATAATACCTTTTCCTGGAACTGCTTCAGACATAATTACATCAAAAGCAGATATTCTATCTGTAGAAATCATCAGAAGTTTATCATCATCGAGATCATATATGTCTCGTACTTTTCCTGAATGTAATTTTCTGTCAAAATTGGTTGTTAGGACAGGATCAATATACATGTTAAGTTTTCCATCCAATTGAATTGAATTGTTCTTTAGTAAATCTTAAGTAGTAATCGTAATTAAAGATTTCATCAAGATCTTTATTATTTATTTTTGATTTAATTTTTTCATTATTGGTACACATTTGTTTAAAGTTTTCTTTTGATTCGAAAGTTCTAATAGATAAATTCTGAACTAAATCATAAGCATCGTTTCTATTCATTCCACATTCAATAAGTTTTAACATTACTCTAGGTGAAAAAATTAAACCTTGTGATTGATTTAAATTTTCTAACATTCTATCTCTATCTATTGTCATTCCTGAAATTATTTCATTACTTAGGAAGAGTATATAATCTATTGCAATTGATGAATCTGGTAAAATTATTCTTTCTGCAGAAGAATGAGATATATCTCTTTCGTGCCAAAGAGGAATGTTTTCTAAAGCAGCTATACTGTTTGATCTTATGATTCTTGCAATTCCAGAAATTCTTTCCGAAAGTTCAGGGTTTCTTTTATGTGGCATTGATGAAGAACCTTTAGTTACAAATCCTTTTGTTCCAAAAGGTTCTCTTACTTCATTTACTTCGCTTCTTTGAAGATGCCTAATCTCAATAGATATTTTTTCTAAAGTAGTACCTAGAAGTGCTAGATTCTGACAGTATTCTGCATGAATATCTCTTTGTATTATTTGATTAGTTACATTTGCCGAGTCCAATTTAAGTTTTCGAGATACAATTTTTTCTAAAGAAGGGGAAACTGTTGCATAAGAACCTACTGGTCCCGAAATCATACAAATAGAAACTCTTTTTTTTGTTTCTTTCAAGCGGTCTTTGTGCCTTTTTAGTTCTTCCCAAAAAATAGCAAGTTTTAAACCGAAACTCATCGGCTCAGCGTGCATACCATGTGATCTCCCCATACATGGAGTGTCAATTTCTTCAATAGCTCTTTTTTTTAGAGAATCCATTAGATCTGATATTTGTAATTCTATATGATTAATTGAATCTCTTAATTGAAGACTAAGTCCAGTATCTTTTACATCATTTGATGTTAGACCGTGATGAATCCATCTTGATTCATCTCCTAAATTTTCTGAAATAGCTTTTAAGAATGAGACAATGTCATGTTTGGTTTCTTCAAAATATTTATTGTATATTTTTTGATTGAATTTAATTTTTTTAATTTTGTCTAAATCATCTTTAGGGATTACTCCTAATTCATGCCAAGCTTCACATGCCGCTAATTCTACTTTTAACCAATAATCGTAGGCTTGCTTTTCAGACCAAATTTGGGAAATTTTTTTTCTACTATATCTTGGTATCAATCTTATTGTCCCTTCAAATTCATGATGCCTTTTATTAAATTATCAAAATTAATAAATTTATGTACTTCGATATTTTCACTTATACATTTTGAATATAAAGGCTCTAATGCATAGATTGTGTCACATTTAGATGACGCACTGAAATCGGTTGTCACCCCATCACCAACATATATTAAGTAATTAGTTTTTTTCATTGACTCTACTATTTTACACTTACATATACCCCATTTAGGGGAACATTCTTTATCAAAAGCATCGTTATATGAAAATTTTATTATATTGTTTTCTATAGAGATATCAGTTGCTATTAAATTTACTTTACCCATATAATCCTCAATTACGGGTTCTATGTACAATTTTAAACCAGAACTTAAAATCGTAACTTTAATATTGTTTAAGTAAGTATATTTTATTAATTGATCAAAGCCATTTCTAATTTTTATATTCTTTTTGGAAAACAATTGTAATGATTCAATAGAATTTTTTTCTAGAACTTTTATAAATGACTTTTCTTGGTATTCTCTAAAATAAATTTGTTTTTTTTGATATAAATTAGATTTTTCAGAATAGAATTCTTTTTCATAGTTTTCAAGTAACACTTTTGCTGCATTTACATCCACCAAAGTATCATCAAAATCAATAATCAAACTTATATTTTCTTTCTCCATTATTCTATGGCCCTCAATGCAATGTCTTTCCTATAAAATGAATTTGAAAATTTAATTTTATCAATTTCTTCATAAATATTCTCTCTTGCTTTTTTGATTGATGTATCTAGAGAAGTTAGAACAAGAACCCTTCCACCATTAGAAACCAATTGTTTTTTTTCTTCTTTGGTTCCAGAGTGGAAACAAATTACTCTTTCTGACAATTTGTCTATTCCTGAGATTTTATATCCTATATTGTATTTCTCTGGATAACCACCTGAACACAGTACAACACAAACCGAAGATTTTTTTTTCCAAGAAACTTCTGATTTGAGATTGCCACTTGCTATTTCATTGAATATTTCAGAGACATTGTTGTTCATCATTGGCATAATTAACTCACATTCAGGATCTCCAAATCTACAATTATACTCAATGACTTTGGGTCCGTTTTGAGTAATCATAATCCCTGTGTACAACATTCCTTTGAAAGGAGACATGTTTTTATTCATTGCTAATAGCGTTGGTTCTATTATTGTTTTTTTTATTTCTTCTTTTAGTTTTTTGTTCCAAAATTCAGGAGGGGAATAACAACCCATACCTCCTGTGTTAGGACCTGTATTATTGTCAAAAATTCTTTTGTAATCACAAATTGCTATAAGGTCAGAATAATTAACTCCATCAGTGAAACAGAAAACACTAACCTCCGGTCCAAAAATTTTATCCTCAATTAATAAAGACTCTCCTGACTTTCCTAATGTTTTGTTTACTAATAAATCTTCTAAAACAGTTTCCATTTCATACTGTGATTCTGGTATAAAAACTCCTTTACCTGCAGCGAGACCATCTGCTTTTATCACTATGTTTTCATATCCTTTGATATTTGCATATTCCAAAGATTTACCATGATTCTCAAAACTCATAGCATTTGATGTAGGAATATTATTTTTAATCATAAGGTTTTTTGAAAAAACCTTAGAAGACTCTATTTTTGAAGCATTTTTGGTAGGTCCAAATACTTTTATGTTATTCTTTTGTAATTTATCAGTAATTCCCTGATTTAATGGTGCCTCTGGGCCTACAACAACAAGGTCAGGATCTAAGCAAATAATTTGTGTAACTAAATTGTCAATATCTTCATTAATAGGTTTTATTGTTTCACATACTTTAGATATGCCATAATTTTCTCCGATACAAAATATTTTCCTTACATTCTTATCTTGATTTAATTTCCAAATTATAGAATGTTCTCTACCTCCTGAACCTACAACTACAACTCTCATTTTACTCCCACTCTATTGTACTAGGAGGTTTAGAAGTTATATCATATACAATTCTGTTTACTCCACTAACTTCATTAATAATCCTTGAAGAAATAGTTGATAATGTATCCTTTGAAATATTTGACCAATCAGCGGTCATAGCATCATTAGAATTTACTGCTCGTAAAGCTATACAATTTTCGTAAGTCCTATTATCTCCCATTACTCCCACACTTTGAATGTTTGTTAGTACAGCGAAAGCTTGCCAAATCTTATTATATAAGTTTGCTTTTTTTATCTCACTTATAAATATTTCATCTGCATCTCTTAGGATAGTTAATTTCTCTTCCGTAACTTCTCCCATAATTCTTATTGCTAATCCTGGGCCTGGGAAAGGGTGTCTGTCCAATATTTGATTGTTTATTTTCATTTCTTTCCCTATTTTTCTAACTTCGTCTTTAAATAGCATCCTTAATGGCTCTAAAAGTTCTAAATTCATTTTTTCAGGTAAACCTCCAACATTATGATGGCTTTTTATAACACTCGTGTGACCACTTTTTGTTACTGCTGATTCAACAACATCAGAATAGAGTGTCCCTTGTGCAAGATACTTAACATCTATAAGTTTTCTTGCCTCAAGTTCAAAAACTTTGATAAACTCTTTCCCAATAATTTTCCTTTTTTGTTCCGGATCAGTTATTCCTTTTAATTTTTTTATGAACCTGTTTTTTGCATCAATTTTTACGACATTTAATCCTAGATCCTTTTTAAGAAAATTCATCACATTTTCTGGTTCGTTTTTTCTGAGAAGTCCATTATCTACAAAGATTGAAGTTAATTGTTTGCCAATTGCCATGTGAATTAGAGTTGCTGCTATACTGGAATCTACGCCCCCAGAAATACCACAAATAACATTTGATTTTCCAACAGTGTTTTTTATGCTTGAGATTGTATTATTTATAAAATTTTTAGCATTCCAATTATTGTTTACATTACAAATTTTGCTTGAAAAATTGCTTAAAATATTTACCCCGTAATCTGTATTATCTACTTCAGGATGAAATTGTACTCCCCAAATGTTTTCATAATTAAATGCTGCACAAAAAGAATTAGAAGTGTTAGCTATTACATTGAACTTTTCAGGAAGTTTAATAACCTTGTCCCCATGACTCATCCATACGTTGTTATTTTTGGGGACATTAGAAAAGAGAGGATCTTCATTCAAAATTATCAATTCAGCATTACCGTATTCTCGCTTATCGCTTTTTTCCACTGAACCGTAAAACCTTTCAGCTATCAGCTGCATTCCATAGCATATACCAAGTATCGGTAATTTTGTATCTAAAATCCAATCAGGTATTTTTGGAGCTTCAACATCAAAAACACTATTTGGACCCCCTGATAAAATAAAGCCTTTTATATTTCTGTTTTCAAAAAAGGCTTTATCTATATCAGGAGAAACAAGATCACAAAAGATGTTCATTTCTCTCAATCTTCTAGATATTAATCTTGTGTATTGTGAACCGTAATCCAAAATAATTATTGTGTCTTGCTTCAATATCTTTCCAGAACATATTAAATGTATATAAAATAATAATATTGATTTTTGATTTAATTTGAAGACTAAAAAAAATAAAAAAATATTAATAGAAGAAACAATTTCAGATTTATTAGATGAAAAAGTATGTATTATCCCTACCGATACATACTTTGCTCTGTCTGTAATTGCTGATAGCGAACATGCAGTTAGTAAGTTGTTCTCAATTAAAAATAGGGATACAGACAAACCAATTCCTTTATTGATCTCTTCTTTAAAGAATATTGAGAGTTTTTGTAATATCAATAACGAATTATTGCATAAGCTATCTAATTATTTTTGGCCAGGACCATTGACAATAGTTCTACCTTTAACAGGTACTCTCCCCAAAAGTTTAAATAATGATACAGGATATATAGGAGTAAGAGTTCCAAATCATAAGTTTACTCTTGAACTTATCAAGAAATTAAATAAACCATTAACAGGAACTTCAGCTAATATTAGTGGATCACCCCCTTCTAAAGATGTAAATGTTATAAAAGCTTTATTTCAAAATGAGGTAGAAAGAATAATTGATATAAAATGTGGTTCTGAAGAACTTTCATCTACGGTTATAAAGATTGATAATAATGAAGAATTAACTGTATTAAGGGAAGGTCCAATTTCTGGAGATGACATTTTCAAGGTTATAAATAAATAACATAATGAATGAAATTAGAGAAAAAATAGAAAATATCTTAAATAAAAATGATTTGGGATTGTATACCATGATGAAATACCATTTTGGTTTAGACTCTGAACAAATTCCTTATGATTATCCTTTAGGAGAGATAACTAAAAGAATTTCAAATTTTTTAAAAGTTGATGATACCCTTTCACTCAATATTGCAGCATCTGTAGAATTACTGAATGCTTCTTTTAATGTTCATGAAGATGTTAGAAATGGAAACACAGAAAGATTTTCTAGAGAATCCTTATGGTGGAAATATGGACCTGCCCAAGCAATTAATGTTGGTGATGGGTTTCAAGCATTATCACGAATTCATTTACTAGAACTCGGTAAGAAATCTGGAGACTATAATAAATTTTTATCCTTATTAACAAATTTTGATAATGCAATTATTGAAATTTGTGAAGCCGAGAATAAAGAACTAACATTACAAGAATCACCAATAACTTCTGAAAAAGATTACTTTTCGGTTCTCGTTTCAAAATATGGGGCATTGTTAAGTTGTTCTATAGTTTCCTCAGGGGTTCTTTCTAACTATATTGATGAAGATTTAAATAAATTAAGAGATATTAGTAATTCAATAATTCTTTCTGAAAAAATAAGTCAAGAAATATCACTTTTGGATCAACAAGAGATAGTAGATTCTCCTAAGTTAGGTTCATTGCTTTCAAAAAATAAACCTTTGTCTGTGATTTATTGTTTTGAAAGAGGGGATGCAACCCATAAACGTATGTTGGGAGAGATCTATTTGGATCGGATTATAGATCCAAAGAAAATTGAATCTATTAAATCAATATGTAAAGAATTGGATACATTTAACCTAGCTCAAGAAAAGTCTAATGAGTTTAAGCTTCAAAGTATTGAAATGATGCATTCATTAAAATTTTCGGACGAATTGATCAATTTTATATATGAAAAAATAAAATCCATATAAATATGATTAAAATCAATACTATAAAAGGGAATAATTTTGATACAAAAAAATGTTTATTGCGATTGGATTTAAATATTCCTCTTTCGGATACTGGAGAAATATTAGATGACACACGAATTATTGAAAGTATTCCTACAATCGATTATCTACAAAGTCAAAGTGCAATAATTATAATAATCTCTCATATTGGTAGACCAAAAGGAAAATTTGTTAAAGATTTATCATTTTCAAATATATATAAAAAAATCGAAAAATTAATGAATAAAATAATACATTTCATTCCATTTGAAGAACAAAATAATATAAATAAAATCCTTTCAAAAGCCATCCCAGGGGAAATCTATTTACTTGATAATTTGAGGTTCAATAGAGGAGAAGAAGAATCAAACAGTAAATTTATAGAATTTTTATCTAGTTTTTCTGATGTTTTTATAAATGATGGATTTGGAACAATACACAGAAACCATTCATCTATTACAGGAATAGCTAAAATATTACCATCTTACGGAGGTATTTTATTAGAAAAAGAGATAAAAGATATTACTGAATGTTTAAGATATTCATCTAATAATTCAGTTGCTATTCTTGGTGGAGCTAAAATAAGTGATAAAATTCCTATAATAGAAAATTTGTCAAAATCATTTAATGAAATAGTAATCACTGGTGGTATGATTAGACCATTTCTAATCGCCTCAGGAAAAATTGTTTCAGATGACGTATCAAATTATACAGATGAAGTTAGAATTGCTGAAAAAATTTTGAAAACTAACCACAAAATTTATATACCAGAACAATTAGTATGTTCTAAAAATCTGAATTCTGAACCCACTTTATTACATTGTAGCCAAATAAGAGCACAAGATAACATTTATGACATAGGTCCTAACTCAATGATGGAAATAGCTGAAAAAATTTTGATCTCGGATAAGATTATCTGGAATGGTCCACCTGGAGTTTTTGAAAATAAGGATTTTCAATTAGGTACAAAAACACTGATTATGTCGATAAATCAATCTGAATCAAAAATCAAAGTTGCTGGAGGAGGATCAACAATCGCTGCTATTAATCATTTCAATTCTAGTAAGAATTTCACTCATATATCCACTGGTGGAGGAGCTTTTTTACGTTTATTAGAAGGTAAATTTTTGGAAGGAATTGAGGTCTTGAAAACATGAATGATTTCTATATAATTGCAAATTTGAAAATGAATAAAACTATAGCTGAGAGTAAGTCCTATTTAAATTTATTAAATGAAAATATAAGAAATTTTAATAATAAAATAGTCATTTGTCCGTCAAACATATCTCTTTTTCATTTTGCTAATGAAATTCAAGGTATGAGTTTAGGTATTCAAGACATTGATCATCGAGAACAAGGACAGGGAACAGGCTCTATTTCTGCTTCCCAAGTTAAAGACATTTGTGAATTTGCAATAGTTGGGCATTCAGAGAGAAGAGAAACCTTTTTTGAAAATAACAAAACACTTTCTGAAAAACTTAAAATTCTTTGGAAAAACAATATGACTCCTATATTTTGTATTGGTGAGAATCAAGAAGTCCGTGATAAAGGTTTTGAAGTCGTTAAAAAACATATTAACAAACAATTAAAAGAATCTTTATTTGAAAATAGTGACTGGGAAAATCTATTAGTTGCATATGAACCAATTTGGGCTATTGGAACTGGACTTTCAGCATCTCCAGAACAAGCATCTGAAGTGATTAGTTTAATCCATGAAATAATAAAAGAAATATCTGGAGGGATTGATGTTCCTATATTATATGGGGGAAGCGTTAATGAAGAAAACCATTTAGATTTTCAAAAAGAAGAAGGAATCAATGGTTTGCTTATTGGAAGTGCATGTTTGGATCCAATCACATTTTCAAAAATAATTAACAATTCATAAACTTTCCAAGTCTTATCTGGACTACAGACATAATATTTTCAAAAATAATATAATAAATCTTATTTTATCTAATTATTAAGGAGTTTTGATTATGTTGTATCCCCAACAAAACCAGTATAGAGACATTAGTGTATTAGATGGGATATGGAAATTCAAATTAGATCTTGAAAATATTGGAATAAATGCCAATTGGCAGAATGGTATAAATAATTCCAGACCTATAGTTGTTCCTTCTAGTTGGAATGAACTCTATACAGATACAATAGATTATATAGGTGTTGGTTGGTATGAATGTGATTTTTTTGTTCCTGCATTGTGGAACTCAGATAATACAATATTAAGATTTTCATCAGTTACTTATAAAGCTACTGTTTGGATCAATGGGAATTTAATTGGAACACATGAAGGAGGACACTTGCCATTCGAATTTAAATTGGACACTTTTGGTAATGATAACAAGTCAAATAAATTAGTAATACGAGTTGAAAATGAATTAAAACCTGATAGGGTTCCACCTGGAAATGTGGAATCAGGAAGTCTAAGTATATTTATGGATAACACACCCAGTACCAATTATGATTTTTTTCCATATGCGGGTATAGATCGAAGTGTACATCTGTATCATTTGCCAGAATCTCATTTAACTGACGTTACTGTAAATACATCTGTAATTAATGATAGTGGATTAATTGATATTATTGTAAAAAGCAATAATGATGAGACAAATTGTTATGCTTTGATTACATCTGAAACAGATTCAATAAAAAGCAGTTCAATATCTTTAAAAAAACAGAATAAAATTAGATTAAAACTCGACAATCCAAAATTATGGTCTTGTAGTGAACCATTTTTATATGAACTTAATGTTTTTATTACAAAAAATGGAGAAATTCTTGATTCATATAAATTAGAAATAGGGATTAGAACTATTGAAATAAAAGGGCACAAGGTCTTGTTAAACGGGGAACCTATAGAATTAAAAGGTTTTGGAAGGCATGAAGATTCATTTATTACTGGTAGAGGACAAAATTTACCACAAACTATAAAAGATCATAATTTGCTCAAATGGATAGGGGCAAATTCATATAGAACTGCTCATTATCCCTATTCAGAAGAAGATCTTTTTTTGGCAGATAAACATGGATTTTTAGTAGTAGATGAGATTCCTGCTGTAGGGTTATTCTTTGATGGGAACGGAAAAGATGTTGAGACTAGATTAGATATTTGCAGGAAACAAATATCCGAATTGATAAATCGTGATAAAAATCATCCATCTGTAATCATGTGGAGTATAGCTAATGAACCTTTTCCACCTGACCTATTAAATAGAATGCAATCAAAAGAGACTTCAGGTGATAGTTTTAATATTTTAAGTGAGCCTGTTGACCCAAGTGCTACAAAATTTATGAATACACTTTTAGCTGATGCAAAAAAACTTGATAATACTAGACCCGTAACTTTTGCGGCAATACATGGTACCCCGATAGAGTGGTTAGATAATGTAGATGTAATCATGCTTAATAGATATTATGGATGGTATTTTGACGGATTAAAGCTTGATGAAGCAATTCTAAAATTATCAACAGAATTAGATTATATTTACGGAAAAACTAAAAAGCCTATAATTATTTCAGAATTTGGTGCGGATACCATAACTGGATCGCATTCAGTATCACAAGAACTTTATACTGAGGAATATCAATTAGAATTTTGGAAGAGATATTTAGATTTAGCTGATCAAAAAGATTTCTTAATAGGTCTACATGCATGGGTATTTGCTGATTTTAGGACTACTCACTCTCTAAAAAGAATAGGAGGACTAAATCAAAAAGGAGCTTTTACTAGAGATCGTAAGCCAAAGATGTCAGCACATTTTTTGAAGAAACGTTGGGATTAAATAGAAATTAATAAAACAAATAAAATTATCTCTATAGTCGGACCTACTGCTTCTGGGAAATCAGATCTAGCTATAAGAATTGCATCTAAATATCAACTTTCAATAGTAAATTGTGACTCCAAACTTTTATATAAAGGATTTAATATTGGGACTGCCAAACCATCTATTGAAGATCAGAAAAAAGTAAAGCATTTTATGATAGATGTGTTAGATCACAATAAGAGGAGTAATCTACGTTGGTTTTTGGAAAAATCTAGAAAAATAATTGATCAACTTAATGAATCAAATACAATCCCTTTACTTGTAGGAGGAACCGGTCAATATATGTGGGGCATATTAGAAGGTTGGGATCCTCCTTTAATAAAACCTAATGAAAAATTAAGATTCAATATAGAAAAACAAATTCGTGACAAAGGAATTAAAAAAGTCATTCAATCTTACTCAAGAATTTATAAATTAAATGAAAATCAAGATTTAGAAAACCCTAGAAGATTAATAAGAATTATTGAGAGATTAAAAGCAGGATTTGATGGAATTAGTGATAAAAAATTAAAAGATCACAATTTAGATTCTCTTATCTTGGGCATTAAAATAGATCGTACAAGTAATGATAAACTTCTAAAAAAAAGAATTAAACGAATGCTCAAATCTGGATGGGTTGAAGAAGTAGAAAGTAATATTAATCAGGGTATTAAACTCAATTCACCAGCGATGCTTTCTATAGGATATAGAGAAATTTTAGATTTTATCAATAAAAAAATAGACGAAGCAGAACTTGAAGAAAAAATTTACATTTCAACACGAAAGCTTATGAGACATCAAGATAATTGGTTTAAGAAAACAGATAAAAGAATTAAATGGATAAATTTTGAAAACTCATTTGAAGAAGCAGATATTATAATATCAGGGTGGTTAAAAAATTAAGGAGACTTGATGTTACCTTTTATGAAATTACAAGGTGCAGGAAACGATTATATTGCTATTGATGGTAGAGGAGAAAATTATGATTGGAATAAACTATCTCTAGCTATGAGCAAACCAGCTTTTGGAGTAGGTTCTGATGGGATTGTAGTTGTCTTTGATAGTAAAATAGCTGACATAAGGATGAGAATATATAATCCAGATGGGTCGGAAGCTGAAATAAGTGGTAATGGGATTAGGTTATTTACAAAGTTTGTTATTGATAAAAAAATTTTTGTACCAAAAAAAAATACCATAAAAATTGAAACTGGTGATGGGATAAAAACAGTATATCCTAGTTTAGAACAAGGAAAAGTTGTATCATCAAAGGTTGAAATGGGAGTCCCTAATTTTATAGCTAGTAAGATTCCAATTTTAGTTCCTGATATAAATGATTCTGATAGTCCTAAATTTGATATGGATATACTAGGGCATAATCTTGTTATTACTTGTTTATCAATTGGGAATCCTCATGCAGTTTGTATTTTAAATAGTAATGTAGATGAATTCCCATTAGTTGAAGTTGGAAAAATTGTTGAAAAACATAAGTTTTTTCCAAATAGAATTAATTTTGAAATAGTAAACGTAATTTCAAGATCTAAAATTAGAGCAAGAATTTTTGAAAGAGGAGCTGGTGAAACTTTATCTTCTGGAACTGGAAGTACTGCCTCAGCTAGTGCTTGTCGATATAATGGATTAGTTGATGATAGGGTAGAAGTTGTTCTAGATGGAGGAAATCTAGACATTTCTTGGGATGAAAATGAAATGGCAATGCTTGAAGGTCCTTCTGTAGAAGTTTTTCAAGGTGTTTGGCCAGATTAAATTAGGAGTAAAATATGAAATTTGCCAAAAGAGTACAAGATTTACCACCATACCTATTTGTGGGTATTTCAAAAGCAATTGCTAAAAAGAAAGAACAAGGCATAGACGTTATTTCTTTTGGTATAGGTGATCCAGATATTCCAACTCCAAAAAAAGTTTTAGATAGATTAAAGGTAGCGTCAGATATACCTGCACATCACAGATATCCAGAATCCGAAGGGTTACCTGAATTTAGGAAGGCGGTTGCTGATTTTTATAAAAATAGATTTGGCGTAGATCTTGATTTTAACAATGAAATTATAAATTTAATTGGTGCTAAAGAAGGGATAGCTCATGCTCCTCTATGTTTTATTGATCCAGGTGATAAAGCACTAGTTCCAAATCCTGCTTATCCAGTTTACGAAATAGGGACAATGTTTGCTGGAGGAGAAACAGTATTTGTAGATCTATTAGAAGAAAACAATTTTTTAATTGACTTCACTTCTATAGATACGAAATTAGCTAAAGAAGCCAAAATGTTATGGATCAATTATCCCAATAATCCTACAGGAGCAATTGCTCATTTAGATTTTTTCAAAGAAGCTGTAGAATTTTGTAAAGAATTTGATATTGCTTTAATGCACGATGCTTGTTACACAGAAGTTACTTATGATGGCTATGTTGCTCCAAGTTTGTTACAAGTTCCTGAAGCAAAAGATATATCAATTGAATTCCATTCATTATCTAAAACAGCAAACATGACAGGTTGGAGAGTAGGAACTGCAGTTGGAAACCCAGATATGATTAATGCTTTAATGAGGGTAAAGTCTAATATTGATTCAGGACTTTCTCAAGCCATACAAGAAATGGGTATAGAAGCATTATCATTATCAAAAGATTGGTTAAATGCAAATAATGAAACATATAAGAAAAGAAGAGATAAAGTTGTTGCTACATTGAAAGAAATTGGGTTAGATGCTAGTGCACCTAAGGCAACTCTTTATATTTGGACAAGGGTTCCTGATGGATATACTTCAGCCTCATTTACAGAGAAATTACTAGAGGATGTAAATGTTGTTGTTACTCCAGGAAGTGGGTATGGTACAGCAGGTGAAGGTTTTATTAGGTTATCATTAACAATACCTGATGAAGAAATAGACGAAGGCCTAAAGAGGTTATCGCAATTTACATTAAAATAATTTGAATACATACAAGACAGAATCTAAAAAAGAAAGAGCTTTATTAATTTCATCACAAATAAAAAAAGCAAGCTCTTTAAAAAACACTGAAGAATCATTAACTGAACTTGAAAACTTGGCAGTTTCTGCAGGAGTAATGCCATTAAAGAAATTCTATCAAATGCTAAATAAACCTGTTAAAACTTATGTAGGATCAGGTAAATTATTAGAAATAAAAAATCACATAAAAAAATTAAAAATAAATGTTTGTATATTTGATGATGAATTAAATCCCAATACTCAAAAGGAACTAGAAAACATATTGGAAGTTAAAGTAATTGATAGGACTGCTCTCATTCTTGATATATTTTCTGATCGAGCACAAACTCACGAAGGTAAATTACAGGTTCAACTTGCTCAATCAGAATATTTAATGCCCAGATTGGCGGGTCAATGGAGTCATTTAGAAAGATTGGGTGGTGGTGTAGGAACCAGAGGTCCAGGTGAAACACAAATTGAGACTGATAGGAGATTAGTCAGAGAAAAAATTAAAAGAGTAAAAAGTAATCTTAAAAAAATTGAAAGAAACAGAACTTCTCAAAGAAGAAAAAGAATGAACAATAACATAATTAATTTTTCATTAGTTGGGTACACAAATTCTGGCAAGAGTCTATTGTTTAATAAATTGGTTAAAACCAAAATTTTGTCCAAAGATCAACTTTTTTCTACTTTAGATACAACTACGCGAAAGCTTTTTTTGAACCATAACATTTCTTCTACCATTTCTGATACAGTTGGGTTTATAAATAAATTACCTACTATTTTAGTAGAATCGTTTAAATCAACTTTAGAAGAAGCGATTAACGCTGATATCTTGTTACATGTAATTGATTATTCAAATGAAGATTTTAAAGAAAAAATTAATACTGTTGACAAAATTTTAGACGATTTAGGACTTAGTAAAGTACCTAAGATATTAATAAAAAATAAAATAGACATTTCAAATTTTACATCTGAAGAAATCCTACTTGATGAAAGTTATATATCTCAAATCGAAACTTCAGCCAAATTAGGAGATGGATTAGATGATCTGAGATTATTATTGATAAAAGCTTCAGAAATTATTATAAATGAGAGAGATTATATATACGTCTAGTATTTAGGGAAGAGGTTATATAATAACATTTGTTATTGCGCACTATATTAGTTATGTAAAAAATATACTTGAATTATTTCAATATCCTGTATTACATGTTTCCTAATATTTCATGAAACAAATCATAATCTGATCCCTGAAGTTTTAAAAATTTATCAAAATCTACGTAAAATTCTTCTAAAGATATTCCATAGGTGTCATTAAATGCTACCTCCCAGTTTGGTTTTTCAGTCAAATTCTTGTAAAAAGATTCAAGCAACAAATCTTCTCCGTACACATGAGCTAAATAAGCCATGGCCCAAATCCCAAGAGAATAGAGAATATCACATTGATTTCCATAATTTAAGTCCTGTAATTTATTTCCAGGACAATTATTGGAAAGATTATCAATAGCTCTCAGCATGTGATCTTCCATATTATCTCTTAATACATATGGTTTTGATCTGTCTATAGGTAGTAATAATTTAGTATCGATTGCTTTTTTTAACTTGATTTCAGCCATATATTCAGCTCCACCTTCATAGAACCAATCAGGGCCCTTTAAACTTGTTCTTTTTTCACCTAATCCCATATGGGAGCTCTGGATTGCATGGAAATATTCATGGAATACTATTCTTTGATCCGTTCCAGCTTCAATTGGTTGAAATAAATCTGTAAATCCAAATGGTATTGATGATCCAAAAAAGTGAAATCCCCACTCATCATGTCCCATGTGAGCTGCAGACGCACTTCCAAAATTGTTCTCTATACCTTCTTCTCCTATTCGTCTATAGAAATCAAGTCCACCACTATCAGAACCGTGTCTGCCTAAACAGTCATCCATACTCTGTTGACCACGATTTTCTCTTCTTTCACAATTTATATTAGTTAATTTACTAGCGGCTTCTTTTTCGGAACCTAAAACCCAATATTCAACAGGCTCATAACTTCCCCATTCAATCATAGCTGCCAATAATGATGAAGTTACTGCAGGACATACAGTTTCTTGTAAATCTGAAGCACAAAATACTTCAGGAGAATATCCTTTTTCAACTCCCCATCCCGACTCCCAATCAAGTTGTGTAAAAGGAGCTACTATAGATTCAGAAGAAGTGCAATAAACATAATCTTTTCTATCTTCACAAAGACTTTCTGTATGTGTCATTTTATCTTGAATTGGTAATGGAGTTGGTGTTGGTGTAGGTGTTGGAGTAGCAGTTACTACTAATGTTGGTGTTTTAGTAGGGGTAGCAGTTGCAGTTGAATTATTTGAAGTTTGAGGTGGTAGAATAGCTTTACTAATAGGTGTTGAAATTATTTTAAAAGACCTTCCTGGAGTAGGAATAATAGGTTTTTCTATTTGAACCTTTTCTGTTATTTTTTCAGCTTTTTTTACTAAGCTTTCTTTAAGAGGAGCCTTAGTTGGAATTTCTTTTATAGCAACTGTGGGAGGAACATTTAATTCTCTGTTAGAAGAAACTTTTTCATTATCATTGATAATGCTATTATTGTTTTCATTAGATTCGCAAGAAGCAGTAATAAATAGAGCCGTAAATATTGATATAAATAATATTTTTTTCATTAAAATCTGTACATAATTTTGAATGTCTAGAATTTATTTATTTTTTATGAAACCATATTTTATTAATGATTCTACCCAACGTTTTCTTTCTGGATTATCTTTGCCTCCGTCAATCCAATTATCACTGATGATGGTTAGGGGGAATTTTTCAGCTATTCCTGATAATTCTTCTGAAATTTTACTTGCTGAAATCTCTTGAGTTTTATTTTTTGGATTCGCAAAATAGCCTACACTGCAGAGTTTTCTATTTTCTCCGCCTCCCCAACTTGCATGCCAAGTATGATTATCAAATAACACCACATCTCCAGGTTCAGATTCAGCGTAAAATGCAGGAATATCTGGAACAGTAAATCCTTCATGTTTTGCATCTACTATATTTTCCTTAAATTTTAGTTTCCCTATTTGTTCATGGAAAGGAGATTTATGAGATCCAGGGATCAATCTTAAGGCGCCTGTTGAACTAGAAGTATTTTGCAGATAAAAACCAAACTTTATTCCTTTCCAGTCATAATCTCTTACACTTATATCTGGGTGCCATTCTGTCACTTTACTACTAAACGAATTTGAATTTGAATATGAACCAATATAATCATCCCCTAATATTTGTTTTGCAATTGAGGTAAATCTATCATCTTCAAGTAATCCGCTTAAAAATGGATACTCTGGTTTTAAATTACTCCAATTTAGTTGTTTACGAATGTGGGCGCGACTCATGCTTTTTTCGGCTATATTTAAACCAGAATTAAACTCAGAATTTATAATGGAAATTTCTTTTTGATCAAATATTTTTCGTAACACAATAAATCCAAAATCATTAAATATTTGTTCTTGATTTGCAGATAACATGGTGAGCTCCTAAATCCATTTATTATTTCGTAAATTTTAGTATAGTGGAATATCTCTATTCAAATTACCATATATGATTTTAAAAGTAAATTATTTATTTGTTCAATCTACCTTAACAATTGCATGAATGAGTATCTTTAGAACAACAATTTTTAGTTGAAGAAGGAACATCTAGTGCTGGATTTCTATCAAAAAAACCAGATGGTTTAATTGAAAATCCTGTGTAGGCAACAGGCATAACTGGCCAATCCTCCAGCCTAGGAATGTGATTGTGCCCAAAAGTATACCAAACAACTATATCTTTATCTGTTAAATCTCTGTTAGCTGACATCCATTTTGGTAAACCCGCCCCGCCAGGATGTTGTTGTGGGTAATCTCCTGCTGCATACATCTCATTTTCTTTGAATGGTGTCACCCACATATGACCATTCATAAATGAAGCTCTTTTCATTATCACTGCCTCTTTGTGATGGAAAGGTAAAACGTTTTCTCCCGGCGCTATTTTGTAACTTACTGGCTCACCTAAGTAATTTTTGCTTGAATTATTGGTTACTGCCCAATATCTTGCAGCAAAAGGATCAACAAGTCTGACTGCATCTTCTTCTTTCCCTATCAAGGTTCGTTTAGTGGAAAAAGCATTTCCATGGATATTTTCATCACTAATAGGATCAGTAATTGTATCTACCTCATATACTGAGTTCTGTAATCCATCCACCATCATATCTAAACGTACGTTGAAATGATGCTGGTGATTATGAGCTACAACCTGTGGAGCTACAAGAGTGCCATTCTTTGGTTTAACTCCAGGAGCTATACCTGAAGAATTCATTATACCTGTGAGCTTTACTTCGTATTCAATCCCACCATCCTGATAGAAATACCAATAAAACCCATATTCATAATTTCCTACTGTTGCAATAAAAGATATTACAAGTCGTCTGGATCTTCTAGTTTCAGTTTCTCCACTTCTAGTATCTGTGTGTTTCCAGAGGATTCCAAAATCTTCCTCGTGCATGCATATCGCGTTTTTAAGTTCAGTTGCTTCACCTCTCATATCAAATAAAGCGACATCAAAATAATGTATTTCACCTAGACAGTCACATCCAAGCTCAAGAGAATTCGCACACCTTCCTATTCCAACTTCACCTGCATCAAAAACCTGTTTCTTATAATGATCATTAGTTGGGTCACCATAAGGTACGACCATTTCAGACAGTGCTGCCCTATAAATGATCGGTCTTATACTTCCACCATCTTCGTATCCAATAGTGTGAAGAACAAGTCCTTCCCTTTTAGTGTAGCCGATTCTAAGACTCCACTTCTGCCATTTAACTTCGTTTCCCTTAACTATAAAACTTGGTCCTTCAGGTTGAGTAATTTCAATAGGCTTGAGATCGGTTCTGACTTCTTTTTGATATTTAACTGAATAATTACCATCATCTGGTGGTATAGGTACAACTCCAAAATCTTGTACTTCAACGATTTCATTCTTGTTTAGATCCAAAATCAGTGAAAGACCTTCAATTGGTCTAGCATAAGCGTTATCTCCTGGTTCTCTTCGTATCCAACATCGTCCTATAGCAAGTCTTTTCCCCTCTTCTTCTTTATTTCCGAAATTTGAGATAGGCCAAGGATCTATCATTAAAAGATCTGGATTGTTTATTCTTCGTTTTTTTAAAGGTTCGATAAGTTTGGGGTCATGTTTGATTTTATTTTCCCAATCATTGAAGTCCATATCTAAATCACCACACATAAATGCTGGCTGTACATTTGGAATGTGTTCACATCTGGTTACTTCTTCAGAATCAAGAGAAATATCAAGTTCGTAGAGTTTCTCCTCTTTATAATTTAGAACTACTACAAACACGTTCCTTTGGAATGTATCTCCAGGTTTAAAAGAGAAAACTGTTTTCTTTGAAGGTTCTTTTAACATAATGGTTTCAAATAAGAGCTCTTTTCCTAGATTCTCTTTACTTTTAACTATTGAAATACTTTTGGTAATTTCATCTAGGCTAAGTGGATCCAGTGGATGAGAATTAATATTTTGTAATAAGGTTTTTTGAGATTTTTCATCTTCTACAACCACATTTGTCTCCTATAATATTATTTTTTTAAACCATTATAATATTTTTATAGATATAGTTTTAGTATCTGGAAAAAATTAAAGTGATAATCCAAAAAATTTGGATACTATAAAAAAAAATTAATTTGTAAAAAATATGAAAATCAATACATATGATCTAATTATTAATGCAGGTAAAGTGTTTTGTTCTGATACTAAATTAAATACTCCTGGTGCTATTGGAATTAAAGATGGAAAGATAGTTGAATTTAATGCAAATATAAAAACTAAATCCATAAAAACTTTAAATTACCCAAACGGAACACTTCTACCTGGTTTTATAGATCTCCATACTCATCCTGCTCCATCACATTGGAAATATGGTATGGAAGCTGATAGATTTTTATTGTCTCGTGGTACTACTACGACAATGTCTCAAGGAGATGCTGGTTCAAATAATTGGGATAAATATAAGAAAGCTATAATACAAAAATCAAAAATAGATATATATATGGCATTAAGTGCTGCTAGTAATGGTGAGGAATATGATCATCCTGTGTTTGAGTCTTTTGAAGATATTGATATAAATCAAGCAGTAGAAACTATAAAAAATGATCCTAAACTTATTTGGGGTATATCAGCAAATTTATCTGAAACTTGTACTTATATACATAAACCTCAAAATATTATGTCTAAAGTATTAGAAATGGCTGAAAAATCTAGCAAGCCTATACTATATGGTATGAGATGGGAACCTTTTGACTGGGAAATAAAAGATCAACTTGCTTTACTGAGAGCAAATGATGTTGTTACATACTGTTTTCATATCGGCCCTGGAGGATTAGCACCAAAAGGACAGGTTGAAGATTCTGTGTGGGAAGCAAAGGAAAAAGGGATTAAATTTGATATTGGTCATGGAATGAATTCTTTTAACTTTGAAGTAGCAGAAACCGCTATTCGAGAGGGTTTTTTACCAGATTCTATATCTACGGATTTTTATTATAGACACACAAATACTCTTCCTGTTCATGATGTTCCACATACAATATCCAAATTAATTGCATCAGGGATGAATCAAAATGATGCATTCAAAAGAGCTACTTTTTCCCCAGCAAAAATACTTGGACAAGAAGATCAAATAGGAACTTTATCTATTGGATCGGTTGCTGATATCGTAGTTATTGAACAAAATACAAAAAATTCAGAACTAATAGATGTAAATGGAGATAAGCGATTAGGAAAATTGTGGGAACCGGTTTTAACTATAAAATCTGGATCAATCATATAAAATTAGTAATAGGATAAACAGTTCGTTAAGTTATTTTTTCTCCCGAAAATCTTTCATATATTTCATCAACTATTTCTATTATTCCAGTTTTCCAAATTGAGCCTTCGATAACTAGTTCCCTAGCTGTTTTTTTATAATGTTCTAAAACGGCGTTATTGTTCATAAAATTCGAAAGATGAATTTTATAATATATAGGATCATTTGACATTCTTCCTAATCTCCATTCAGTAATTAATCTTCCAAATTTTAATGAAACCCACTTTAGAAATACATCTTTCTCGTTATTATCCAAATTATGTAACCCTTTTTCTGATTTGGAAATAATATTAGATAATTTTTCACTTTGAATTTCAGATAAGATAACTTCCTGATTTAGTGACCACGATTCCATGGTTAAAAGAATTTCTGCGTCTCTATGTTGCTGTCTTAGTTGATAAACAAGAACTAATGCAACAGTCAATGTTGCAAATCCCGTAATTATCTGTGCAATACTTGCAATACTAATTTCCATTCAGATCCTCCAATATCTTTATATATTAAGTGAAATTTTATCATTCAAAGTGTACTTAATTTATCAATTAATTTTTTTCCTATACGAATATAATTAAACAATAACCATAATAATTTTTTTAATCATGAAAAATTTAATTGTAAATAATAAAAATATCATTATTCCTTTAGTATTATCTCTTTTGTTTTTTATATTAGGGTTCTTTTTAAGCATCAGGCTTAGTAATAATTCAATATCGGATTCAAAAGAAATTGTTTTTGAAAATATAATCAGACCTAATTCTGTACCCGCTAATCTATCAACACTTTGGGAAGCATATAATTTTGTAAATGATGTCTATTTTGATCAAACAAAAATAGATGACTCGAAAATTACAAATGAAACAATAAAAGCATTAGTCAAAAGTCTTGATGACAAACACTCAACATATATTACACCTGAAGAATGGGCCATTAAAAGTACTGACTTATTCGGTTCTTTTCAAGGTATAGGAGCTTTTGTTGATATGTCAAAAGATAACTCAGGAGTCATGATTGTAGCTCCTATAGATGGTGGCCCTGCAAAAATGGCTGGAATCAAAGGTGGGGATAAAATAATTAAAGTTAATGGTGAAAGTATAGCAGGGATGTCTTTAACTGCAGCCATAAAATTAATTAGAGGACCTGAAGGGAGTAAAGTTTCTCTAACTATAGAAAGATTAGGTCAAATAAACCTAGTTGAAGTGGATATAATAAGAGCTGAAATCAAACAACCAAGTGTAACTAAAGATTTAATAAAAGACACTGAATATACCAAAATCAGGATAAATCAATATACCGAAAATACTCCCTCGGAATTATCTGAAATAATTTCTGATACTATCAAAAATGATGGATCTAAAGGATTAGTTATAGATCTACGAAATAATCCTGGAGGACTATTAGCTTCAGCTGTTAATTCGACCAGTCTATTTTTAGATGACGGAGTTGTAACTTTTGAACTTGATTCTAAAGGCAAGAAAACATTGTGGAACACAAATGGTGAAGTAGGAAAATTTTCTAATATACCAATAGTTACGTTGGTAAATGGTAATTCTGCTAGTGGTTCTGAAGTAATGGCAGGAGCTTTACAAGATTATGACAGAAGCGTGATAATAGGAGAAACTACATATGGTAAAGGTAGTGTGAGTTTAGTGAGAGATCTGTCAAATGGTGGAGGATTACTTTTAACTAATGCTCACTGGTATACACCAAATGGTAGAGTAATACATGACATAGGAATAACTCCAGATGTTGAAATAGAATTACCTGAAAATACAAGTAAATCTGGAGAATTCTACGATACACAAGTGGAGGCGGCTATCAAACAGTTAGATTTTGAGTTGACATACTGATATGAAATTCGCTAGTAATAGAAAAGCTTTTTATAATTATGAAATTATTGATAAATTTGAAGCGGGGATAGTTTTACACGGTCCTGAAATCAAATCTATCCGTAATAGTAATTTATCAATTGCAGAATCAAGAGTTTTAATCAACAAAGGAGAAGCTTGGCTAATAGGTTGCCACATTGCAGAATATAAATTCGACTCTTCACCTGATCAATACGATCCAATACGAGATAGAAAGCTATTACTTCATAAAAACCAAATAGATAAATTAAGGGGTGCTAAAAATCAACAAGGTTTAACAATTATTCCTCTTTCAATATATTTAAAGAGAAACTTAATCAAAGTAGAAATTGCATTAGCTAGAGGTAAAAAGAGATATGATAAAAGAGCCACTATTAAGGAACGAGATTCTAATAGAGAAATTGCTAGAAGATTAAGACAGAAAAATTAATAATGACAATTTATGATAATTATTGTAGATGGTTTAATTTTGAAAATTTATTAATATAAGATAATCTTAATAACATGAATGGGGACGAGTGGGTTCGACAGGGAATTGATCTTTAGGTTGCAGGTCGTGTTGCCATACCACGTATGAAATGGCAAAATAATGATTGGCGATCAAGAATACGCTCTCGCTGCTTAATATAAGTTAGTGACGTTCCTTAATATCTTTGCTTAGGGTGGTATTAAGGAGCGACGTTAAACCTAAGCTGAGCAAGATTATTGCTAGTATAGTTTTGCAAATAAGTTTCTAGCTAAGCAATTATAGTTGGTTTGTCGATGACGCCTTTGTTGACGAAAATCATTTATCGACTAAGCCTGTAGATGCTTAGAGAGTAAATTTCTTGGACGGGGGGTTCAACTCCTCCCCGTCTCCACCAGAAACATTAATTTTATGCCATTTAATTTAAAAATAAAATTGTCGATAACGAGATATCATTTCCTACAGACTTTATTTGCGGGTATAACTATAACTCTAATAATTCTTTTAGGAGAAACCTTTTCTAACAATGTAATAAATGCGGCTATTGGTTCCAGCGTGGCTTTGGTTTTTCTACATCCTGGGAACAAACAAAATAGATTTAGAAGTTTATTTGGAGGTAATATTGTTGCTATAATTACTTTTTTGTTTTTGCATTTTTTATTTTTAGCTTTTAATCAAGATTTATTTATTACAATATATGAAAGAGATTTTCATTTGTTTTCAGGACTCTCTTTTACTCTGTGTATTTTAATAATGAGTATTACTGATACAGAACACATCCCTGCGGCAGGAACTTCAATTGGTTTATCAGTAAATAATATCGACTATACTTTGATTTTATTCATATTATTTTCCATTTCATTATTATATGCTTCAAAGATTTTTATGAATAAATATGGAAAAAACCTTTTTTAATTAAGAACATTTTGTACAAACTATGAATATATCTAAATTGTGAGAAATAATATCTCCATCAATTTTTTTACCTAATTGTCTTATTGATTTTTCAACACTGATTAAATTTATTTCTTTAATTTCATTACATTTTTTACATATTGTATGGTGGTGGTGATCTGAAAATGATATGGTATAGAAATTGTTTTCTTCTGATATATTTAATTTACAAATACTTCCAATTTCATTTAATATTTTTAAAGTTCTGTAAATCGTCGCTCGTCCTAAGTTCGGTAAAGCCTTAGTTAATTCTTCTGAAGTAAAAATTTTTTGATTACGCAAGATCTCTGCTATGATTCGTCTTCTAGAATTGGTCACACTGTAACCTGAAGAATTCATTTTGTCTACAATAGTATTTGCTACTTCTATTTGATCATAAACCATTAGTTAATCCTACAAATATTAATTAGACTTTCCAAATAATCTGTTCTTTGATCATAGGTCATTTTTAACAAAATAATCAATAGCAGAAGTACTACAATAATATATTTTAAAGGTAGTTTTGTTGATACTGAAACTAATATTGACTCGTTATTTAAAGATTCAGGTAAAACTATTAATTGACGAACAGGAGATAACATCCAGCCTAATAAGAAACCAATTATTAATCCTGAAATATGTGCTACATGATCTATATTCCCTGCAGTTGCTCCATAAACAACATTTATAAATACAATTATCCCAATTGATATAAGAGATTCTTTTCCATGATTTCCTAAAACCTTTTTATTTACCATAAGATATGATGCATAGGCACCTAATAAAGTGAATATAGAACCGCTTGCTCCTGCACTAATTGATCCTATTCCACCATCAAAACAATTTATAAGGGTTGGTTCAGAAGAAAATCCAGATCCAGACCAATAAGAAAATAAGTTGGCACAAATACCTCCAAAAAGATATATAAATATATATTTATATCTTACAAATTCTCTTTCTGTGATAGTTCCGAAAATATAAAGGCCTGCTAAATTCAAAATCAAATGTATAAAACCAATATGAATAAAATTTGCAGTTAATAATCGCCATATTTCACCTTGAGAAATTTCAATATCACAATTGGCTCCTAGTGAACAAAGAGTACTTTTTGAATTGGACCCTCCAAAAACAGTTTCTAGAATGAACATAAATAAATTAATGAATATAAAAATCCAAGTTATGGGATATGTTTTAAATGTAGATTTAGTATTTAATCTTTGCATTTCCTAATCTTTGTTTTTAATTTATTTTTATCAATTTTTCCTATATTATTTTTTGGTAAAGGAGTACTAAAAACTATTACTTTTTTAGGATATTTATAGCTATCCAATTTTTTCAGATTTTTGTTTATATGTTGTAGAGTAATATTTTTTTTCTTAGAAGAAATCGCTAATATAATTTTTTCACCCCAATAATTATCATTAATCCCAATGATTGCTGCTTCATCTATATATGATATTTTAATTATTTCACTTTCTATTTCACTTGGATTTATATTCTCACCACCAGAAATAATTTGATCGTCAAATCGACCTGTTAAATATAAATATCCTGATTTATCTATATAACCCAAATCACCTGTTTCTAGCCATTTTTTTCCTTCGTTTGTCCCAAAATATCTTGCCACAGTAGGTCCGCTTACTAATATTTGGTTGGTTTTATCAAATTTTATATCAATATTACTTAACTTTTTTCCAACAGATCCCTTTGGTCTATCATGATCTTTTGGTGAAGTTGTTGCTATTTGAGAACAAGTCTCAGTCATCCCATATGTAGGTAATACTTTAACTCCTAATTTTTCAGCTCTAGATATTAATTTTTCAGATACTGCAGCTCCTCCACATAAAATAAATTTAAATTTATCCGGAATTATTTGCTTTGATAATGCGATATTGTCTAATACTTTGAGTAACATTGTTGGAACAAGTGAAATTATTGAAATTTCGCCTTTTTGAATAAGTTCAGCAACCCTTTGGCTATCGAAATTATTTTCAACATAAAAAGAAGTCCCTAATATCATGCTTCTAAATATTATTGATAAACCTCCAGCATGAAATGGAGGCATACACAGTAACCATACATCTTCACTACTAACTTTTAGATTTTTTTGAGACATATAGCAATTTGCTTCAATATTGTTAATGCTTAGTTCAACAGGTTTAGGAATTTGTGTAGTTCCAGAAGTAAATAGAATACTATGGATGTCATTTTTTTCAGGCCAAAAAGGTATAATTTTTTTCTTAGAACTAGATTTCTTTACTTGAATAAGTTCAAACTTTGTATTATTTAATTCATTTATCAAAGTAGTTTTTTTTGTATAGATGATTTTTTTACAGTTTATTTGAGATAATCGTTTAGAAATTTCATTTTTTGTTGTATTTGGATTCAATGGGACAAATATTCCATTAGCCATGGGCACAGCATTTGCAAAAATAGCATATTCACTAATTTCTTCAGATAAAAAACCTATTGGTTCCTTAGGCTTGATTATTGTTTTCAAATTATCAATGAACGAAAAAATCAGTTTATGTAAATCGTTGAAAGTATATGATTTGTTAAATGTTTTTATGGCTATACGATCATTAGCAATTAGTTTGTTTTTTTCTATCCAAGAATTCATAATTATATAACTTTAGTATTTTTTATTTCTTCCCACCTTTTAGTCATGTAAGGTTTTAGGTCATCTATTGAAAAAAGATCGTAACGAAGCTTTATTTTACCTGAATCTAATTCCATGGATTTAGTAATAGATTTTTTGAGATAAAGAGAAGTGCTTAATCCATGTACAATTTGGCTGTTATAAATTTTATCCACTTTTTTTGACAAAAGAATGTTTCTGTATAATCCAATGGAAGTTTCAAAAGAAGAGCTTATGTAAACTTTCGTTTGGTATTTTTTTGCTATATCAATAAATTTAAATATTTCATTTTCTTTACCAATTAATTTAGGTTTTATAGCGACATAATCGACTAACTTTTTTCTAATTAGTTTCTTTGTAATATTTATGTTGGATTTGTTAAGATCAATGCAGGTTTTATGATTGTGTTTCTTGATAATTGATAAGTTCTTTTCAGTAATTGTTTTGTTCAAATCTTCAATGAATTCTATTTTATTACTTTTTAATTTTTTCAGTAGAATCATCGATTCATTAAAGTTGAAATCTCCATTACAATCCAATCTGAACAATATTTTTTTATATTTGTTTGATAAATCTTTAATTATTTCTAATGCGATTTTATTATTATTTTTTGAAATTTTAATTTTGAAATTTCTAAATCCTTTTAAATAGTATTTTGAAATTTTTTCTGACAAATTAGATGTTATCGGTATAGAAATTGCAGTTTTTGCACTTATTAATTTTCTTTTAGTTACCTTTAAAGATTCAAGACCATAACTTATTGAAGGGAAATTAATTATATCTTTGTTTTTTTTGTTACTTAAATAAGCATAAATCATTTCAATAGTTTCAATACTAAATCCAATTAGAGGGCTGATTTCAAAATAATCAACATTCTTTCCTTTATTATTTCTTACAATTATTGCTTCTATATATTTATATGAATGCGATGAATTTATAAAATCATTTTCTAGAGGTATTTTGTATTTTGATATTTCTAATTTTTCCATTGTCTTAATTTATTTATAGTAATGTAAGATAAATTTATAATAACTATAGAGTAAGAAGCTATTGCAACACTAGGATATGCTAGAGATATAGCTAATGATATGCAAAGTAATAGATGACTCAAAGCTGTTCGATAAAGTGTATTATTTAAATCTTTACCAAATTTAGAGAAATTTAATTTAAAAGAAAACTTTTTTATTCCAAAGTCACTAATAGGAAATGTGAACCAGACTAAAAATGAAAGAATTAAGTTGTTAAGATTTTCAAGAGATAAGATTAATAGCAAAAGACTTATTAAAGATATAATTAGAATATATAAAATACGTGATTTTTTTTCACCTAATTTTACTGCTAATGTTATTTTATTATTAGTGTAATCATTTTTTAAATCTCTGATATTATTTGTTAAAATAATAGTGCTGGTAGACAAACCACAAATTAGTGAAATTAATAAAATAATCAAATTATATTTAATCTCAAATAAAAATAGCGCACCTAATATTGTTACGGGTCCAAAAATCAAAATAACCATGATTTCACCTAATCCTTTATATCCATAAGGGAAAGGCCCTGAAGTATAAAGATAAGCTATTAGAATTAAAGAAATCCCTAAAAATATAACTGTAATTCCTGAATTCAAAAATGCTATAAATCCTAAAATTAATGTTATAAGAATCACTAATCCAATCAATTTTTTCATTTCTTTTTTTGAAATTTTACCTGATTGCATAGATCTTTCAGGACCTAACCGTTTTTCATTGTCAACACCTTTTTCATAATCACCCAAATCATTAAATAAATTAACTAAAATCTGTAAGCTAATTCCAATAAGTAGAATTAAAATAGAAGTTACCAAGTCAAATCTATTAGTATTAATTGCAATAGAAATAGCAATTAATATAGGACCCAAAACAGCAGGTAAAGTTCTCATGCGTATTGTTTGAATGTACACTTCTATTTTAGAACTTTTATCCATGAAAGGGAGCTCTTTGAAATTTATCAAAATCAGGGTTTCTTTTTTCTAAGAAGGCATTTTTGCCCTCCTTAGCTTCTTCAGTCATGTAATACATCATAGTTATATCACCCGCAAGGTTTTGTAACCCTGCAAGACCATCAGACTCTGCAATAAAACTATTTTTTAAAAATCTTATCGCGGTAGGACTATGTTGAAGAATTTTTTTTGCCCATTTCACACCTTCATTTTCTAAATCTTTATAATTAACTATTTTGTTTATCAAACCCATAGATAACGCTTCTTTAGCATTATATTGTTCGCACAAAAACCATAATTCTTTTGCCTTTTTTACACCCACTAAACGAGTTAACTCTGAGGATCCAAAACCTGCATCAAAAGATCCTACTCTTGGGCCAGTTTGTCCAAAAACTGCATTGTCAGATGCAATTGTCAAATCACATATAACATGTAATACATGCCCCCCTCCGATAGCATATCCTCCTACAAGAGCTATTACTGGTTTAGGCATATATCTTATAAACCGCTGTAATGGTAAAACATTTAGAGAAGGGTTCCCTTCTGAGTCATTATATCCACCATGTCCTCTTACCTTTTGGTCTCCTCCAGAACAAAAAGCTTTATCCCCTGCTCCTCTGAATAAAACTACTCCTACATTGGGATCTTCTGCGCAAGATTTAAATGCTTCTTGTAATTCTTTAATTGTTTTGGGTCGAAATGCATTCCTAACCTCTGGTCTGTTTATAGTTATTTTTGCTATTCCTTTATGATATTCATATAAAATATCCTCAAAGTTAGCTAAAGATTTCCATTTGATTTTCATGATTACTCCTTTAATATAAAATCTTTTGTTTTTTTGGCAATATATATTGGATTTTCAAGTATTAAATTATGTCCTGAATTTGGGACTATTTTTACTTTTGAATCTTCAATATTTTTTTGAATTTCATAACTGTATTTAATATATTTTTCATCTTTTTCTCCAGCAAATATCAAGGTCTTATTTTGTATTTTTTTTAAATTTTTCAATATGTATTTTTGTATACCTTGTCCTTGAGAATTAAGACTGTTTATCAATCCTAAAGGTTCTTGACTTAGGCGTATTTTTCTCATGGTGTTTTTGATTTTATAAGATAGTCTTTTTTCTGACCTCCATAGTGATAACGACTCCCAATAATCAACAAATCCTCCAATACCTTGGTCTAATAATAAATCTGCTAAATATGAATCAGAATTTTGCCTAGCCTTTCTGTCAGATTTATCTTTTATCCCTGGAGATGTACTACATAAAATTAGTTTATTAATTAATTGAGTAGAATTTATGGCAAGGTGTAGTGCCAATCTTCCTCCAAGAGAATAACCAAGTAAGTTTGTTTTTTTTAAATTTAATTCAATTAAAATATCTTTAATTAATTCCACAGATCTTTCAAAAGAATAATTATTGGGATTTTTATCAAATGATTTGCCATGGCCTATCATATCTATAGTTATTACTTTGAAATATTGTCTAAGGTATCTGATGGAAGTTTCAAATGATTCATTACTTCCTGTAAATCCGTGAATAAGTAATAATGGTATACCGCTTCCATCTTCTCTATAGAACAATTTTTTATTCATAAATTTTTGCCTCTATTTTTTTTACTAAATTCATATATACATTAGAAAGGTTAGAATATTGATTTTTAGGATATTTAACTTCTATTATTTTGACTCCTTTTATATTTTTTGAATCATCAATAATTTTTTTGAAATCCTCTGAGTTTTTCGATAGATAATAAACACATCCATAACTTTTAGCTAAATTTTCTACAGAAATGTTTTTTTGTTCACTTATAAACCATTCATCATATATATTTTTTAAATTCTTTGCTTGAGGTAATAATGAAAAAACTTGACCTCCTTGATTATTATTTACTATAATGGTGAGATTTTTCGCATGATTCCTTGCAGTCAAAATACTATTTGAATCATGTAAAAAAGCTAAATCTCCGATGTCTAAAACTACTCTTAAGTCACTTACAGAACTTATACCACTAGCAATTGCGATATTGCCGTCGATACCTGATAAACCTCTATTACCATAAATAAAACCTATCTTTGAATCTGTTAGTATAACATCTAGTAATCTTACAGTTAAAGAATTTCCAACGACTAAAATATTTTCATCAGTTAACATATTGATTAAATTTTTCTTGATCTCCAATTCCTCTAAATTCTTGATAAAATAATTATTTATTTCTATTCTTGCTATGGAATTTAGATTCTGTAAAGATAACCTCCACTTGTCATCAAATTCTGTTGATTTATATAATTCTGATTTTTTAACAACTTTGATAAATTGTTCGATGTTTGTCTGAATATGTAAAGTTATTGGAAAAAATTCTTGTAATACATCATTAGATTTTTCAAAAAATATATGATTTTCTATATTTCGTAATTTATTTATTATAAATTTTGATACAGGAGGGGCCCCTACGTGTATTATTGTTTCTATTTTTTCTTTTAATAATTTTGGTGATCTAGATAAAATGTCACCTGTATCAATTATTGTTGCTTTGTCGTGAAACTTATAATTTCTAACATTTGAAAGAGGGTCTGCAATTATAGGCCAATTTAATAATTTAGCTAATTTTATAACTTCATCGGGGTTTTCGATTTCAGGACCAGCAAGTAATATTCCTTGTTTGTTTATTACTAAATTTAAGAATTCATTTATTTTTGAATTATTTTCTAAAATAATTGGATTCTTTAGCTTCTTTTGCTTTAATGTTTTTGCTATTTTTTTGTTTTCTCCATCACTTAAAGGTTCCTTAAATTGCCAATTTATATGAACAGGACCAGGGGGATTTGAAACGGATTGAATTATTGCTTTATCAAATATATTTTCTATATGTACAGAATTCTCAGAGTCATCCATAACTGGAATATCATAAAACCACTTAACAGTAGAATTGTATATATTTGTTTGGTTTAATGTTTGATTTGAACCTGAGTTTCGGTAAATCATTGGTCTATCTGCAGTTATTACAATAAGTGGTATCCTACTATGATAGGCTTCTGCTATAGCAGGTAAATAATTTAATGGAGCAGTCCCTGAAGTACAAATAATAATTGTGGGTATTTTTGTTATTTTAGAGATTCCAATGGAAAAAAATGCAGCAGATCTTTCATCAAGGATCATTTTCAAATTTAAACAATCCTTATTATGTAGTAAGTTAGCTACTAATGGAGTAGAACGTGACCCAGGGCTAATTACTATATCCTTAATTCCATAACTAATAATTTTTTTTATAAATACATTTACATGTTTGTCATGCAGTAACATTTTCAATCCCTACAGAATTTTCTATGACTTTAAACTTTGATTTTAATTCTTTGATTTCAAAATCAGCAATGGAATTTTCTACTATTCCATTTCCTGCATAAGTCATAATTGTTTGCTTATTAGAAATGAAATTTGCGCATCTTAGTGCAGCATAAAAATGAGATTTATTATTATCAATATAACCTATCGTGCCAGAGTACCATCCACGATGAAATGTTTCATATTTTCTGATCCACTCAATTGCTTCTTCAACGGGATATCCTGATAGAGCAGGTGAAGGATGAAGAGATTGTAAGATATTAAGAGGATTTAAATTCTTTATCTTAATCTGCAACTCTGTTAGTAAATGGTAAATATTTTCAAGTTCTATGATCATAGGATCTGAAATAGATATCTCCTCTTTTGAGATAGATTTTAGTTTCTGTATAAAATGATTTACTACAATGTCGTGTTCCTTTCTTAATGTGGAATTTTTAAAAGAGGATTTAATTTCATTGATTTTTTGTCCGTCATTAGGGATTGAGCTTGCTAAAGCTTGAATTCTCAAAACTTCACCATTATAGTCAAAAATCTTTTCTGGAGTTGATCCAAAAAAAATTGATTTGCCTTTTTTATACATAAAAGTTGTGCAGTTGGGATACCTACCTATTAAATTCTGTATAGTTTCTCCTATATCAATCTTAGACAAATGTATTTTTTGTCTGTTAGCAACAACTATCTTTTCTAAAGAACTGTTTTTAATTGATTGTTTTGCTTTTTGTATAAGCTTTGTCCATTCATCTAAATTTTGTTCTTGTATAGGAAGATTTTTAATACAATCTTTTATGTTTTTATTTTTTGTAGCAGACGAAAAATAATTTTTCAAAATATCATTACTGCCATAATGATAAAGTTTGTTATCCTCAAATTTAATAGCATATTCGGGTATTATAAATTCAGCAATTGGAAAATCGTTCCACTCTTCATTGCTTAAATAATTAATTGAATCAAATGAAAAGCCTCCTATTAGGAGATTTTGTCTACCAATTTCTTTCTTGATTTTATTATTGAAATCTTTAATATTTTTATAATTATCCAACGATATTGTTTTTCTAATATTGAAACTTGCTATGATTTTTTTTTCATATGGATGAACAATTAATCTTGTTGGATTTTTCTCTAAAATCAATCTAATGAGATTATTCATTTTTATATTCTCTTGAATTAGTAGTTGGTAGGGTTATTAAAATGATTTTAAGTTCTTCAAAATAATCTCTTGGAGGCTTACCATTTGAAAAAATCCAATTAAAGACTATTTCGTTAATTGTTCCTATCCATATTGTTGACAACAAATTTGCATTAACTTTTGGATACTCATTTATTTTTATTGACTCATTTATATTTTTTTCTATAACATCACTGAATTTTTGAAAAATTTCGCTTCGTTTTTTTTCAAAAGATTTTATATTATTTGTTTGAGTAATAAGTAATTTTGATAGTTTTTTTTGAGAAGATAAAATATTTAGTAAATTTTTGAGAGAAGAAACTAATCTATCATTAGGGTTATCAATAGAAAAATTTCCTTTTTCAATTTTACTAAGTAGTTTCTCAGCCAATCTATCCATGACTGATAGAAAGAGATCTTCCTTAGAAGGAAAATGAAAATATATCCCTCCCTTAGAAACATTACTTTTTTTAACAATTTCATCAAGAGGAGTTTTATAATAACCATTTTTTGAAAAATGATTTTCAGCTACATCTAAAATTTTATTTTTAGTTAAATCTTTCATAACCGACCGGCCAGTCAGTAAACAGTCATGTATTATTATATACTAGAAAAACCGTTTTATCTTCCAAATTCTTTTAAAAGGTAATCGTATTTGATTTTAATTACTGCAGGCCTACCATGAGGATCCCATGGTACCTCAGTTTTTTCTAGGTCTATTAACAATTCTTTACATTCATTTTCTGACAACTTCTGTCCTGCTCTGACTGCATTATGACAAGCCAGCCGTTTTGAAATAATTTCCTTTGGAGTATCGGCATGTTTTTTTTCTAAATCCTTTGAAATCATTTCTAGTAATTCAGTAATGTCTACACTTTTGGTTTTGTACAATTTTTGATAAGGTATATTCCTTACTATGATTCCTCCTGTGGGAGATTCTTCTATATCCCAACCAAGTTCATGAAATTTCTTGATGTTTTCAATGATTTGATTGTTTGAAGTAACTCCTAAGTCATAATAATTATTTATTGTTAGCATCTGGAATGCTTTTTCATTTTTTTGTTTTTGAAATTGTTCAAATAATATTCTTTCATGAGCAGCATGTTGATCAACAAGATAAATTCCATCTGGACCTTCACAGATAATGAATAATTGTTTTATCTGTCCAATAAATCTAAGAATAGGTAATGTTTTTTTTAGAGATAAGTTTTCTTCGTTTCCAAAACTCATTTGTTCGTGGACTATATTATTATAGTTTTGATATATAGTTTCTTCATTCGTTTTAATAGGAATATTTTTAGGTGGAACATTATTATTTAAAATGTTATTTATTGATGTGTAGATAAAAGATAATATATTATGTTCTGCTGAAAACTTCACTTCATATTTTTGAGGATGAACATTTACATCAACAATGTTATGTGGGACCTTTATATCAATAGATATTATCGGAAACCTTCGATGTTCTATAAATGGCTTATAAGAGTTTTCTATTGTGTAATAAATAGAATTATTCTTTACAACTCTTCCGTTTATACTTACTTTCATTCTACTTCTATTCCCGAAACAATTATTTGGATTTGATAAAATACCGGTTATTTCAAAATTATCGTTTTGTTCATTTAATGTTATGAAATCATTTTGTTTTAAATTGTAAATTGTATTCATTATAGAAATTATGCTATTATCTCCATCTGTCTTATATTTACGTTTTCCATCAATGATTAATTCAAATGATATGTTGTTATGTGTTAAAGTTATTTCATTTAAAAATTGAACAATTTTTGACATTTCTGATTTCTCTGAACTCAAAAACTTGTATCTAGCAGGCATATTTTTAAATAAATTTCTAACAAATATCTTTGTTCCATAATTTGATCCTAAAACTTCATGCTTAATAAATTTACCGAAAGAAAAAGATACTTTTGTAGCATCCTTAGAATTTCTCTTTCTACTTATGCACTCTATTTCAGATACGGAATTGATTGCCGCTAGTGCTTCTCCTCTAAATCCAAGACTTTTAACTTCATAAATATCTTCTTTATCCTCAATCTTTGAAGTAGCGTGTCTTTCAAAAGCTAATTTCATTTCTGTGGATTCTATACCTATACCATTATCCGAAACTGAAATGAAATCAAATCCACCTTTTTCTATTTCAATAATGATGATGCTTGAGTTAGCATCTATAGAATTCTCTACCAATTCTTTGATAACAGAAACTGGTCTTTCTATCACTTCTCCAGCTGCAATTAGTAACGATATTTCTTTACTTAGCTTTTTTATACTATTTGGCATTATTTATTTTTTTAATAATTCCTTACCCCAGACAACACTAGATAGAGCAAATAATATAGTAACTATTGATGTAAATAAAGTAGTAATTTCTGGGCCAAAGTATCCAAATGCCCAGGCCATAGGGATCATACTTAATGGCATTAATCCCCAAGACAACATTAATAAGCTTACAACCCTAGCTCGATATTCATCGTCAGCATTATCCATCATCAATGCTTGTCCTAATGACCACCTTCCGGTTTCAGTCAATCCCATAATTATCATAGCAATAAATCCAATTATATATATTGGAATCGCGCTAATCATCAATAGCCCAATTCCAGTAAGAATTCCTATTATTATTAAGATCAATCCCCTTTTATCATCTGGTCCTAAGCCTGCAATAATAAAGGAACTTATTAATCCTCCAATTCCTGCAGCTGCTAATAACGTTCCTACCTCACCTGGATTTGATGTAAAAACATCCTTTGCATAAACAGGAATAAGCATTCTGAAGGGGCCAGAGCATAAAGCTAAAACTACTGCATGAATCCATATTATCCTAACAATTTTATTTGTTTTTAAATATTTGAATCCGTTTAAAACTTCTCTAATTGTGGATGTGTTAGTATTAGATTCTTTTGGAAAAAATTTAGGTATTTGTGTTGCTAATAACAACCCGATAACGGCAAATATAGAAACAGAAAGATAAGACACAACAGGACCAAAATATTGATAAAAATAACCTCCAATTGCTGGTCCAACTAAAGTTGTAACTCCCATTCCCATAGCGTTTAAACCTATAGCATTTGTTACAAGTTTTTTACCAACTAAATCTGGAATTAATGCTTGTCTTGCTGGAACTTGTATTGCAAACATTGCTCCCTGTAAAATAGAAATGACTAATAATTGACTCCAATGTAATAAGTTTGTGAAAATTAGTAATGCAACTACAAGAGATGTTAAAAAATTAAAAGTTTGAGTAATTTGAATAATTTTTCTTTTTTCAAATTTTTCTCCAATAACTCCTCCAAACATTGCAAAAAGTAATAGTGAAGGAGCAAACCCAGCACTAACAATTCCCGTTAAGAGCGAGTTGTTAGTTAAGTCATAAACTAATATGCCCCTAACAGTCATTTGTATATGAAAACCAAACATGGCAAAAAACAGACTGAATAAAAGATATCGAAAATCTCTAAATTTTAGACTTTCAAAAATTTTCACTTAATTCTCTGAGTTTAGGCTATTGAGCATGTTTTCTAACTCTTGTACTTTTATATAGTCTTCGTTTAATAGGCTAAAGGCTCTTAATAATAATATTGATATTATTTCTTTCGATTTTTCATTACTTTCTTTGACATGAAATATTATTTCATCAATTTTTCTATTTGTAGGTAGTAAATCTTTTATAGTCTTTATTTTTTCTATCTGTATTCTGATTGTCTCTTTTTCATTATTAGTTTCAGCATAATCGATCTCACCAATAATTTTGGTAAGTTCTGTCAAAAGATTGCCCTCATTCATCGTTGAATAAGTATTCTCATCTTTTATTGATTTACTATTTTTATCATTATCATTATTAGATTCATTGAAAATTTCTTTCATTATTAAATTTTCATCAAAAAATACTTTACAAAGTTCTGAATATTCATCTGCAATTTGATTTAATTTTGACATGCTATTAATAGCATTACTGACTTCTATCGTTCCACCATATATAAGATCATCTTTTCTTATTTTGCATAATTTTTTAAGTGAGATTAAGTCTCCGTTATACTTTTCAGGACCTGGAGGATAAGCCAAATTTTTTTTGCTCATCATTTTGTCAATTTCCAATTGGTCTATTTGTTCTGAATAAATAGGAGGAACATATTTAGATATATCTTCAGCTGTCATTTTGATAGGCAAATCTATAATATAAGCAGCATATATGATTTCATCTAAATCGAAATATACCATCGCATGTCCACTTGGACTAGAAGGATCTCCTATTATAAATTTTAAATCTGTCATATGTTTCTATAGTTATAAATATAAATGTTAAAATTAATTCGATATAGAATAAAATATATATTATAAGGAGTAATTTTTGTTCTATAAGTTTTTTATACTTCCAATTTTACAACGTATCAACCCTGAAGTGTCACATTTCATTGTTGAAATGATACTTCAAAGTCCCTTTTTTAGAAATTTAAATCCTATTTACTATATAAATAAACCCACTAATTTATCAATAAAAATATTAGGAATACAATTCAATTCACCTATTGGATTAGCTGCTGGATTTGATAAAAATTGTAAAAATTTGTACTCTTTATTATCCTTCGGTTTTGGATTCGTGACAGGTGGCACAATAACTTTTTCAAAAAGAGAAGGGAACCCCAAACCAAGATTGTTTCACATAAAAAAATCAAGAGCTTTGATTAATTCCATGGGATTCCCTGGAGAAGGATTAAAAAAAATCTCAAATAGGTTAAAGGCTTACAATTCTAAATCTGAAAATATTTTTTTATCTGTTTCTGGTACTATTGAAAAAGAAATTATTGATTGTATAAAAACTCTCAAAAATGATTGCAAGGCGTTTGAAATAAACATTTCAAGTCCTAATACTGAAGGTTTAAAAATTTTTCATAATGAGGAAAAATTATCCAAATTAATATTAGAAGCAAAAAAAATTACCACAAACCCAATTTTTATTAAACTTCCGCCGTGGGTTAAAAATACTAAGGAGCGTGCTGATTGTCTTTCTTTAGCCCATACAAGCATAAAGTCAGGTGCTCATGGCTTAATTGTAGCAAATTCAAGACCATATTCTTATGATAAATTGGCTATTGGTAAAGGGGGATTATCTGGTGAACCACTAAGAAATGATACAATAAATATGGTTTCAGAAGTGCGTAATAAAATTGGATCTAAACCAATAGTTATAGCTTGTGGAGGAATATCTGACGAGATTGATGTGTGGAATTGTATTGCTGCAGGTGCAAATCTTTGTCAAGCGTATACTGCATTTATATATAATGGTCCTTCATTTGCTTATAATATTAATAAAAAACTTTCCGCTTTAATGAATGATAGAAATATAGAGTCTTTAGAAAAAATACAAGGTCAATCAATCATAAAGAGATGAATTTATAAACAAAATCATTTCTTATAATATTTTCTTTATTTCATCATAAAAAGGCATAGATTCTTGTGCCCCATCTCTAGTTACACTAATAGCAGATCCAATAACTGCCATTTCAATTGAAGTATATATATCCATTGAAAGAGATATACAGCTACCTAAAATTCCAGTGAAACAATCTCCTGCAGCAACACTTGCCTTTACATCTTTAACTTTAAATGGTTTGAAATACTTGTCATTATTTGAATCTTTATAGTAAACACCATTTTCTCCCAAAGTAATAGCTACAGCTTTTATTCCAGAATCAATTATTATTTCTGATGCTTTTTTTGCATCATTTATTGATTCTATTTTAATCCCTGTCATATATTCAGCTTCTGTTTCATTTGGAGTTATAATTTCTGGATATAAAAAATAATCCTTAGGTAAATTTTTTCTAAATGGTGCAGGATCTAAAATTATTTTTACATTATTATGTTTTGCAATTTTCATACATTCTAGTGTTATTTCTGTATCTAATTCATTTTGAGTAATTAAAACTTTAGTTTGAGAAATATTTTCATTGAATTTTTTGATCAATGATTCATCATATTTTGCATTAGCACCATAAACTGCATTCACATAATTTTGATCATTTTTATCATTAAATATTATTGCTATTCCTGAGTGCATCTCATCATCTATTAATATGTTGGAAGTATTTATTTTTTCTTCCGCTAAAAATTGTTTTAATTGATCTCCGTAATTGTCGTCTCCTATAATTCCAAAGAATGACACACTGTTCTCTTTGGTTATCCTTGCAGCGGCAACTGCTTGATTTCCTCCTTTCCCTCCAGGTGCTGTATAAAATTTAGATCCTACACTCGTTTCTCCTGGTTTTGCTGGGGTATCTATATTCATAATCAGGTCCATATTTAATGCTCCTAAAACATTTATGGAATATTTATTTGTATTTAACCGCATTATTATCTGTTTTCACTATTTATTTTTTCTATAATAATAACAGTAAAATAAATACAAGACGAATAAATATGGCCATTGTAAAAATTCCAACTCCTTTGAGAACTTTAACAGAAAACAAAACTGAGATTCAAATTAATGGTAAAACGATAATTGAAGTAATTGATAATTTGGACTCTAGATACATCGGAATTAAAGACAAGATTTTAGAAAATGGGAAATTGAAACATTTTGTTAATGTTTATGTAAACGGCGAAGACATAAGATATATTCATTCACTAGAAACAAGTATCGATAATAATGATGAAATTTCTATTGTTCCTGCAGTGGCAGGAGGATAAATTTAATAGACAATTTTTGAAATAGAACTTTTTACTATTTCAAGCGATACATTTTCTTCGATAATGGCTTCACCAATATTTCTCAGTAAAATCCATCTAACATTCCCATCCACATTTTTTTTATCCATCTGAATAGCTTCTATTAATTCTTCTGCATTTAAGTTTTTGTCATTAGTTGGTAGTCCATAACTATTTAGTATATTTTTTTGTCTCTTAACAGAATCAATATTAACTAATCCTAAATTTAAGGAAATGTAGATTGATACCATCATACCGATACTAACAGCCTCGCCATGCAAATATTTCTTAAATTTTGTTACTTTTTCTATAGCATGCCCTATTGTATGACCATAGTTAAGTTTTATTCTATCTTCTCCTCTTTCAAATTCATCTTTGGAAACGACTTGTGCTTTTATACCGACAGATTTTTTTAAAATTTCTGCGGCATATTCAGTATCTAGATTAATAATAACTTTTTTGTTATTTTCAAATTCTTCAAATAACTTTTCATCACTTATCAAAGCATGTTTAATTGCTTCTGCCCATCCACTATTTTTCTCACGTATTGGCAAAGTATTTAAAAAGTCTAAATCTTCAAAAACAAGTTTCGGTTGATTAAAAGATCCTACTAAATTTTTACCGGCATCTAAGTTATATCCCGTTTTTCCTCCTATAGCAGCATCAGTCATTGCCGCTAGAGTTGTTGGTACTTGTATGTAAGGAATACCTCTAAGATAACTTGAGGCAGCAAATCCAATGATATCACCAGCTACTCCACCTCCAAAAGATACTATAAAGTCTTTTCGTTCAGCTTTCATAGTTGAAAGCCAATCATATATTTTAGAAACAGAATTATAGTTTTTATTTTCTTCATTTAATTCTAGGGAAAAAGTGTTTGTCTTATATCCAAAAGATTCCATGGTTTCGTGAAGAAGCTTTACTTTTTTGGGAAACATTGATTTATCAGCAATTATGAAGCAATTTTTTTTCTCAATTCCTGCATATTCCAATTCTTTAGCTAAAAAATTAAGAATACTTTTGCCTACTATTACTCGATAATTACCCTGAGATGTGTTTATTTCAGCTGCTAAATATTTATTTTTCATAAGATTCTCGTAAAACTCAACTCTTGATTTCAAATAATTTATTTTTTATTTCTTCTGCAAGAGTATTTAAGCTCTTATTATCTGTTTTAATAGAAAACTTTGCCAATTGATAGTATTTTTCTCTTTGTTCGTATAGAGATGAGAGTTCATTAATGTTAATATTTTCTCCAAGTAAAGGTCTAATCTCTTTAGATTCCTCTAAACGTCTAATAATTGTTTTTATTGTAGAATTTAGCCAAATCATAACCCCAAAATGGTTCATAATCTTCAGGTTTTCTTTTATTGTAGGAATCCCTCCTCCTGTAGAAATAACCATTTTTGAATCATAATTAATTTCATTCAAACATTCGGTTTCGATCTTTCTAAAATAATCTTCTCCTTTATGAGTAATTATTTCACTGATTTTCATATTTAGATTAGCTTCTATTTTTTTATCAGTATCTAGAAAATTAAATTTTAATTTTTTTGCTAATAATTTTCCTACTGAACTCTTTCCTGAACCAGAAAATCCTATCAAGAATAAGTTATTGTATCTATTTTTATTTTCCATATTCTTTAAAAGATGAAATGTAGGCTTTGTAATTTCTTTTTATTTCTTGGATACTATCACCACCAAATTTTTCAAGTACAACCTCGGCTAAGGTTATAGCTAACATTGCTTCTCCTATAGGACATGCTCTTGCTACTTGACATATATCTGATCTATTATAAGCAGCTTCAACAATGTCTCCTGAGATAATATCAACTGAAGGAAGTGGTTTAGTCATTGTTGCTATTGGCTTTACTGCCACGTTCACAATTATGTTATTACCATTTGACATTCCACCTTCTATACCGCCAGCATTATTTGTTTTTTGGGAAAATTTTCTTTCATCTTGTGAATTTGGCTCTATAATATCTTGAACTAAATTTCCATATTTTTCTGTATTATTAAATCCGTTACCTATTTCAACACCCTTTACTGCATTGATGGACATCATTGATTGAGCTATTTTACCATCTAATTTATTATCCCATTGTATATAATCACCTAGGCCCAATGGTATTCCGAAGCCTATAACTTGAAACACACCACCGATTGTAGTTCTTTCTTTCTTTGCTTGATCAATAACATTTGTGAACAACTTCTCTTCTTTCGTATTTGTCGATCTAACTATAGAATTTTCAACATGTTCCCAATTTATTTGATCAACATTAGTTACTGATGTTTTTTCCCAGCCAATGGATATAACTCGAGATTTTATATCAATTCCAATCTCTGATAAAAATTTTTTACATATTGAACCTACCGCAACCCTAGCAGCTGTTTCTCTAGCACTGGCTCGTTCTAAGACATTACGAACGTCTTTATGGTTATATTTTAGTGTTCCTGGGAAATCAGCATGGCCTGGTACTATTTTTGTTTGGCGCTTAATATCATCTTTTTCATTCACTGGCTCTATCGCCATTGCTGTTGTCCAATTCTCCCAGTCTTTATTTTCAATCCACAATGATATTGGAGACCCAAGTGTTTTCCCATGTCTAACCCCTGATTTTATATTTGCACTATCTTTTTCAATTTTCATTCTTCCGCCTGAACCATATCCTTTTTGTCTTCTTGACATATCAATTCGAATATATTCTTCACTTAATGATAAATTTGAAGGGATTCCTTCCAAAATAACGGTTAAGCCCATTCCATGGGATTCTCCAGCTGTTAAAAATCTAAACTTTGTCATAATAATTCCTCTGTATTTATAATTTTATACCAACAGAATCAAGCATTGTATTTATAGGAGCTTTTTTATTTGTTAAAAGTTCAAATCCCGAAGCAGCTTGGAATACTAACATAGATAAGCCTCCCATAGTGTCTATTTTATTATTTTTGGCTTCTCTTAAAAAAGGAGTGATTTGAGGTGAATAAACCAAATCATAACATAATGCTTTTGTATTGAGCAAACTCGTATCTATGGGAGATTTTTTTGGATCTGGACCACCAGTCATACCTAGTGAGGTTGCATTTATAATTAAATTTATTTCATTTAAGGTACTTAAATTATTTAATTCTTTAAAATCCATAATTTGAATCCCAGTTTGGTTATTAGCAAATAATTCTTTGATTTCCTTCGCTTTTTTTAGAGTACGATTAGAAATTATAATTGATTTTACTTTCCCTTTTATAAGACCCTGGCAGATAGCTTTTGCTGAACCTCCTGCACCTATTATCAAAGCTGTTTTATTTTTGATTGATTTTTTGTAAAAATCTAGACTATTAATAAAACCAAGCCAATCTGTATTATAACCATTTAATATTCCATTCTTATTTATTATCCAATTTATCGCATCAATTTCTTTTGCTGAACTGTCTATATTATCAAGGTATTGCATTACTTTTTTCTTATAAGGTAAAGTTATACAACATCCTAAAACATTTTCACTTCTTAGAGATTGTATCCTATCTTTTAGTAACTTTTCTTCAGTTTCCCAAATTTGGAAATCTATATTATAACCTAGTTTCTTAAATGCTGAATTATGAATAGTTGGAGATAAAGTATGTCCAAGAGGGTATCCTATAATTCCAGCTTTCATATTATTTTGCATTTTGATTCTGTAAATAACTTTCCAATATTATAATAGCTGATACCGAATTTAATTTACTTTTTATATTTTTAATTTTCATACCAGTACTTTTCATTGACTTAAACGCTTGTTCTGTTGTTAATCTTTCATCCCATAGTACGATTCTTAATTCTTTATTGCTAGTTTTTAGCTTTTTAGCAATTAATCTAGAAAATATTGCCCTGTCACCTTCTGTTCCATTTAGTAATTTTGGCAAACCTATAATTAGTTTCTCGATTTCATTTTCTTTAATAATAATATTGATTTTCTTTACCAAGATTTCAGAATTTGATGCATATATTTCATTTAATGAACTGCATTGATTATTAATTTCATTTGATATTGCTACACCTGTTCTCTTCTCTCCTAAATCTAAGCCTAGAATTTTCATTATTTATAATGCTTTGATAGTATTTTTCGTAAATTTGAGATTATTGAATCTAATTTAGATGGATCTTTACCACCTACTTGAGCCGTAAATTTATTACCACCACCACCACCTTCTATTTCTTTTGAAAGAATAGAGGCAATATCGTTTGCAGCAATATTTACGTTTACTGTAGTCATTATGACAATTAGAGGCTTATTATCAATGACTGATCCTACTATAGCGACTCCTTCAGATAAATTGTTTCTTAAGGTATCTCCTGCTTTACGTAATGCTCCTACGTTAGGAACTTTTACTTTAGATATTGAAAATTTTGTCTTGGAAAGTATAAATTCTTGATTATTAGATTTTCTTTTATTTCCAAGTGATAATTCAGTCAACTCTCCTTGTAATTTTTCTATTGTCTTTTGTTGTTTTTTCACTATTTCATTTTGAAGATTGAATTTCTCTAAAATATTTTCTTCAGAAGCATTCATTTTGATCATAATTTCATTTAAGTTGAATAAATTATTTCTCACCATTTTTTCCGTTCCAATTCCCGTTAATGCAAAGATTCTTCTGTTTCCAGAACCTATCCCATTTTCTGAAATAATTTTGAACAACCCAATTCCTCCTGTGTGATCCATATGAGTTCCTCCACATAATTCATAACTCCAGGGAGCATCAATTTTAATAGTTCTTACTTCATGGTCATATTTTTCTCCGAAGAATGCTAATGCTCCGGCTTTAATCGCTTTATCATATGTCGTGTAACTAACTTCAACAGGAAGATTGTTTCTTATAACATCATTTACTCTATCTTCAACAATTTGTAAGGTTTTATTGTCAAGTGCATGCATATTTGTAAAATCAAACCTTAAGTAATCAGGGTGAACTAATGATCCTGATTGTCTAACATGAAGACCTACTATTTCTCTCAGTGCTGCATGTATTAAATGTGTTGCTGTATGATTCCTTCTAATCCTTTCTCTGCGAATTCTATCTACTGTAAGATTTAAATTATTACCAACCGATAATGACCCTTCTGTAATTTTTGCTTTGTGAATGTATATTTCTCCATATGCAGAAAGAGTGTCAATTATTTCAATCTTACAATAGTCATTTTCTGCGATACCTGAATCTCCTATCTGTCCACCTCTTTCAGCGTAAAAAGGTGTTTTATTTATTATTAAATCAAAGTCCTCTTCAGATTTGATAGATTGCATATCTTTTTCGTCTTTTATTATAGAGAGAACTTTTGAAGAAGACTTTAGACTGTCATAACCGACAAATTCTGTAGGTTTTATATTTAATTCTGAAAATATTTTCATACTGTTAGCTTTTATGAAAACAGATGATTGTTTAGATTTGTTTTTTTGTTGATTCATAACTTCAATAAATGATTCTTTATCTATATCTAATCCAGAATTTGTACAAATTTCTTCAGTAATTTCTATAGGGAAGCCGTATGTATCATATAAACTGAATGCTTCTAGTCCCGATAAGGTATTTTTTATATCTTTCTTATTTAGATTGTCAATATTTTTATAAATTTCTTTAGCAACGTCTTTTGCATCAACTGATATTTCCATAGATTCTTTGACTTTAATACTTCTTAGTTCAAATAATGAATATAAGACTTGAGTTCCAAAATTTAGAGTTTTAGAGAATTTTTCTTCTTCAGTATCTAAAATTGATTTAATAAAATCTAACTTTTCATGAAGTTCAGGGTATATGTGACTCAATTTTTCAGATGATATGTTAGCTATGGGAGATAGAATTGGAAATGATGCATCAATTTTTATTCCATTAATAATTGCTCTTCTAATTAACCTTCTTAGCACATATCCTCTTCCAGTATTTTCTGGTATAACTCCATCGGCTATAAGGAAACTTGCAGAACGTCCATGTTCAGCAATTATTCTTTTAACTGTTTCAATATTTTTTGTTGATAAGCTTTTAGATGAAATGTCATATTTAATCTCTGATAAATGTTCAGTAAACACGTCAGTTTTGTATACAGTTTTGTTGTTTGTTAGTACCGCTAAGGTTCTTTCCAGCCCCATCCCTGTATCTATGTTATTAAAAGGTAGAGGCGTGTCTTTAGAATCGATGTCTCTATAAAACTGAGTAAAAACTAAATTGTATAGTTCTATAAAATCTTCATGTAAATTAGGACCCCAATTAGGATCGTTAAAATTAAGATTATTTAGATCACCTTGATAATAATGTATTTCTGAACAAGGACCACAAGGACCTTCCTCTCCAGCTGGTCCCCACCAGTTATCTTCATCTCCAAATTTATAGATATATTTTTCAGAGATTCCTAGATCGAGCCAAATCTGTTTTGCTTCATCATCATTGTTATAAATTGTAAAAAACAATCTGTTGATATCAAAGTTTAGTACTTCTGTCATGTATTCTAATGCCCAAGCACAAGCTTCATTTTTGAAGTAATCACCAAAACTAAAATTTCCTAGCATTTCAAAGAATGTCAAATGAGTATCATCTCCGACCTCTTCAATGTCTGTAGTACGGAAACATTTTTGTGCTGTTGTTATTCGTTTGTTGGGAGGTTCTTTTTCACCAGAGAAATATGATTTAAATTGAGCCATGCCAGAATTTGTTAATAATAAACTTGGGTCTTCTGAAGGTATCAAAGATGAAGAAGGTAATATTAGATGGTCTTTTGATTCGAAAAATTTTAAAAAAGAATCTCTTAAATCATCTGCTGTTTTTGGTATTTTCATTATATTTAGTAAATATGTTTCTTTTCCTAAATTTATTTTATATTAATTTAAGTTTTTCTTTTTGGTATTTTTTTTGCCGAATATTGTGTATCTCCACCCTTTTTGAAGTTTTTCAGAATCATTATTATCTAATAAATTTTGAAGATCTCGTTTGTTTGCAATTAAAGATTTAGAAATATTTTTTTCTAATGACACTTTGTCAAGTTCTTTCTTTAGGTTATTTAAATCTTTGAAATCCTTTGTTTTAGATTTATTTTGTTTATTGAAGAATTCACTATGTTTATCAATCATAATTTTTATTTTTTTATAATCTTCTATATAAAAACATTTGTTATTTTTATGGAAATTCAATTTAGATAATGGATATAATTCAAGTTTGTTTTTTTTTGATATAAATATAATATCTTTATCCTTAAGAATCCAAGATTTAGGTTTATTTCTATTTTGAGCAATGACTTCTCTGAATTTGGATAATTCTTTTATTAGTTCTATATTCAATGAATTGTTTTGATCTAATCGCATTTTTTTCCACAAATTTCCAATGTTATTTTTTGAATTTATATGGTCGAGGATATTTTCCATTTCTTCTTTAAACCAATTTATTTTATTATCATTCAAAAGTGATTTATATAATTTAACAAATAATTCTTCCAAATATATAACATCCTTTCCTGCATAATTGATTTGCTTTTTGGTTAAAGGTCTTCTTATCCAATTTGAATGTTGTTGGTCTTTTTTAACTTCTTTATTTAATAATTTTTTTACTAGATTTTTGTAACTTATGTGGTGTTCAAGAGACACAAATGCATTTGCAATTTGTGTGTCAAATATATTCTTCATATGAATATTTAAATTTGATTGTAAGATTTCAATATCTTGCTCACAATCATGAAAAATTTTTAAAACATCATTATCAATTAGAATTTTTTTTAATTTCTCTAATAAATTTTGTTTGTTATAACAATCTAAAATAAATATTTCATTATTTATGTTTAATTGCACTAATGAAAGAATTGGGTAATATGTATTTTCTCTAACAAATTCTGTATCTATACATATTTTTTTGGATTTTAATAAACTTTTTTCAACTAAATTAAAATCCTCTACTGAATTTATAATATTTATTTTCATGTACCTTACGTTTTAAACAAATAATATATGAATTTAGTAATTTTATTTTATAAAGTTAATTTTTTTTTATGTATTATAAATTTAGATAAATATATAAAAAAAATTGACAAAAGAACTGAAAAGTAAAAAATGGTTTGGTGAGAAAAATCTTGAAGGCTTTCTTCATAGATCAGGAATGAAAGCCCAAGGTTGGCCAGAAAACATGATCAATGATAAACCGATGATTGGTATAGCCAATACGTTTTCCGAGGCAGTTCATTGTAATTCTCACTTAAGAATCTTAGCTGATCATGTTAAAAAAGGTGTCATAGCCGCAGGAGCAACTCCTATTGAATTCCCTGTTATATCATTAGGAGAGTTTTTTTTATCTCCAACTTCTATGTATTTGAGAAATCAAATGTCGATAGATATAGAAGAAATGATAAAAGGACTACCTATTGATGGAGTTATTATTTTGACAGGTTGCGATAAAACTACTCCAGCAGCTATCATGGGAGCTGCTTCTGCAAATATCCCAACTATAATTCTACCTGGAGGACCATCTTTAAAAGGTAATTGGAGAGGAGAAGAGTTGGGTTCTTGTACTGACTGTAGAAGATATTGGAACGAGTTAAGAGCAGGTAATATATCTCAAGAAGATTATGATTCTATGGAAGAATCTATTTATCGTTCTCCCGGATTTTGCATGGTTTCAGGAACTGCCTCTACAATGGCTTGTATTGCCGAATCCATGGGCATGACTTTGGTTGGTGCTGCAACTTTACCCGCTGTTGATTCAAGAAGAATGGCATTAGCAAATAGATCTGGGCAACGAATTGTAAACTTAGTGAAAAACAATGTCAAATTTGAAAATTTTTTACATAGAAAAAATTTCCTTAATGGAATTGTAACTCTTATGGCTTTGGGTGGATCTACTAACGCAATAATACATCTTCTTGCAATTGCCGGCCGAACTAAAACAAAGATTTCACTTGAAGATTTTAACCAAATTTCAGAAAATACTCCTGTTTTAGCCAATTTAAAACCTGCTGGATCAAAATTGATGGAAGATTTTCATTATGCTGGAGGAGTTTCAGCATTATTAAAAAATATAAAGCACCTTTTAAATATTGAAACAAAGAGTGTATCAGGTCAAAACTTAAAAGATATCTTAGATCAAGCTGAAAATTTTGATAAACAAGTAATTAGGTATCCATCAAATCCGGTAAATGACAAAGGCAGCATTGCAATCATAAAAGGATCCTTAGCACCAGATGGAGCTGTTATAAAAGTCGCTGCAGCTAGTAAAAAATTTCTTAATCACGTTGGTAAAGCAATAGTTTTTAATAATGCAAAAGAATTGTCAGATAATATTGATGATCCAAATTTAAATGTAGACGAAAATTCTATAATAGTATTACGTAACCAAGGACCTATAGGTGGACAAGGAATGCCTGAAAGCGGTTTCTTACCTATTCCAAAAAAACTACTAGACAAAGGCATTCGGGATATTATAAGAATATCTGATGCTAGGATGAGTGGTACTGCATATGGAACTATAATTCTACATGTTGCTCCAGAATCATATATTGGAGGGCCTCTTTCATTAGTAAACACTGGAGATAAAATAAAATTATCTTTAGAAAACAAATCACTAGATTTATTAGTTGATAATAAAATACTGTCTGAACGTAAATCTTCTCTTAAGGCTACTAAACATAATTCTGAGTACGATCGTGGGTATGGTTGGCTTTATAAAGAACATATTTTACAAGCTAACCAAGGATGTGATTTCGATTTCCTAAAGGCTAAATAATTTATATAAATATTCATGAATTGTTAAAGTATCATTTAAATCTAATCAAACTCCTTTGAACATAAGATAAGGAATTATAAATTATTAAAGCAAAGATAAAATCGCATTAGTGACATCATTTGTTAGAGATTTTCCACCAAGATCAGGAGTTAATGTTTCTCCTTTCTCTAAAACTTTTTTAACAGATGATTCTAGTTCTTTGGCTGAACCTTTTTCTCCAAGATGATCTAACATAATGGCTGCAGTTAATATTTGTGCCATAGGATTCGCAATGTTCTTTCCTGCTATATCTGGAGCTGATCCATGTGTTGGTTCAAACATAGAAGGACTATTATTTGTGGGGTCAATATTTCCACTTGATGCTAACCCCATAGATCCAGTGATAATTGCACCAATATCTGTTAATATATCACCAAATAAATTACTTGCTACGACTACATCAAATTCTTTAGGCCTTCGCAAAAAATCCATACATGCAGCATCTATTAAAAGTGTATTTGTTTCTATTGAAGGATAATCATCCTTAACTTCATTAAAAACTCTATCCCATAATGTCATAGAGTATCCTTGAGCATTAGATTTAGTAATAGAAGTTACATGGTTTTTTTTGTTTCTAGTTTTAGCCAATTCAAAAGCATATCTTATTACTCTTTCACATCCTTTTCGGGTAAACACAGCACTTTGAACTGCTATTTCTTCAGGAAAATCTTTGTATTGAAATCCTCCAACATTTGCATACTCTCCTTCAGTATTTTCCCTTACAACTACTAGATCTATATCGTATGGATCTATATTTTTTAATGGTGATTCTACTCCAGGATACAAAATACTAGGTCTAACACAAGCAAATTGATCAAAAGCTCTTCTTATTGGAAGTAATAATCCATTTAAAGTAATATGATCTTGTATATCGGGATGCCCAACTGCACCTAAAAAAATCGCATCGAAGTTTTTAAGTTTTGTAATGCCATCTTTTGGCATCATGACGTTATGTTTAAAATAATATTCCGAACTCCAATCAAAATATTTTAAAGAGAATTTGTAGTTTTTATTTTTACTTTGTTTTGTTATAACTTCTATAGCGCTTTCAACTACTTCAATACCTATTCCATCTCCTGGAATTACGGCTATTTTATACTCTTTCATTTTTTAATCCTTATTCTTTTCAAATAACTGAATGATTCCAGCTATGTCTTCCATTTCTTTACCAGTTTTTTTATATTGATCGTACAATGTTTTTGTTGATTCTATTAAGGGTAAATTTAAATTAAAATTATTTGCTAATTCTGTAATAATATTGATATCTTTGATTAAATTTCTAGCAGGAGCCGATGATTCAGAATACGTTTCATCTTTAATGATAGGCGCTGATCTTTCTAGCATTTTAGAATTCCCGAAACTTACTGACAATATTTCCATTGCATCGTCAATCGATATTCCGACAGAATTTGCTAATGACATAGCTTCTGCTGCTGCTGTTGTATTAACAGCAGTTAATAGTTGATTTATTAATTTCATAGCAGTTCCTGTACCATTTTTTCCCATATGCTTAACTTTAGTTCCCATCATTTTGTAATAAGGTAGAGCCATTTTATAATTTTCCAATTCGCCTCCAACCATAATTGATAAAGTGCCATCTTTTGCACCAATGGGACCTCCGGAAATAGGAGCATCTAAAAATGCCACATGCTTTTCCTTAAGTAATCTTTGACATTCGAGACTGGTATCCAAGCTTACTGTTGAATGGTCAGACACAATTTTTAAATTATTTGAATAACTTTTTATTCCTTTAACTATTTGAATAGAAGTTTCAATATCAGGAAGACATATAAAAATTATTTCTGTTTCTTTAGATATTTCTTCTAGAGAAGTTGCCCCTTTTGCTCCTTTTTTTTTCATGGAAGAAATTTTTTCAACAGAACGCGTAAAAACCATTAAATCTGCACCTTTTTCTAATAAATTGTCTGCCATTCCTTGACCCATATTACCTAGACCTATAAAACCTATTTTCATATCTTCCTCATTTTATAAATTTTGTTTAACGTTTTCCAAAAGATTATTTATACTTTCGAGAATTAATTCTTTAGAGTTTGCACCATTATGTGAAGTCAAAAGGACATTTTTTAATCCTTTTAGAGGATTATTTTCTTCAATTGGTTCTTTCTCAAAGACATCTAATGCAGCACCTGCTATTTTTCCTGTAATTAGAGCATCATAGAGCACTGATTGATTTATCAAAGATCCCCTGGCTGTATTAATTATTATTGCATTGCTTTTAATTTTTGAAATTTCCTCATTATCGATCAAATGTCTTGTTTCTGTAGTTAATTTTGTGTGAATGGATATTACATCTGAATTTTCAAGTAATAAATTTATATCTGAAACTTCTGCGAATTCTTCTATAGTTCGAATTCTGGAGTTATCAAGTCGGATTACAGGACTCATAATAACATGCATGCCAAAACCTGAAGCCATTTTTGCAACTTGTTCTCCAATCAATCCAGAACCTATTATACCAATTGTTTTTCCACTTATTAAATCAACTTCTTCTGAAGGCCATTCATTATTATTTTTGATTCTATTGTTTATTTCAGGGATTTTTTTCATTAGAGAAAACATTAGAGCCATTGTATGTTCAGCAACAGAAATGGTAAAGCTATTTGGTATTGAGCTTATAACAACCTCATTTCGTTTTGCCGCGTTTTCATCAATGTGGTCTAAGGCTGTCCCAAATACTGCAATATGTTTTAGGGAAGGTAAGTTTTCTATAACATCATTGTTTATTTCTGTCGTTGCTTTTGTAACAATTACAGTATGAGTGTCCTTCAATCTTGAAATAATTTCGGTAGTATCTTCTGGTCTTGAATAATACAAATCAATTTTTCTATTTAAAGAATTTAGAGCTTTAGAGATTTCTGTTTTTAGAGAAAATATCTCTGTTTCATCATCAATAATAACTATCTTTTCCATATTTATATCATTTACAATCAAATGTTAAGTCAGTTCAAATTTTATTATAATAGTTAACAAGAAATCATGGCGACTTACAGAATACTATTTTGGAAAGAAATACCAATTCAAATCAAGTACAATGATGATTTTAATTCAACAAAATCTTATAAATTAGATGATTTTTTTCAACAAGCAGTTGATTCAATTGCTATGTTTGATGGATCTATAAATTCTGATGAATATTTGAATGCATGGAGTTGGGGAGAAGAAACCGAAACTAATTTAAAACCTCAAGAAATTATTGATAATTATAATGAAAATATTCCAAAAAAATTCTTAAACAAAATAAAAGCATTACATGAAAACGGAAACAGGAATCCTAACCCAGGAGCAATTGATTCATGGTTCAAAAATTAAAACCAAATGCACAAAAAATATTAAATGATATAAAAAACAAAAAAATTTTTTTACTTGATGGTGCAACAGGTACTTACCTTCAAAATAATGGTCTTGAACCAGGAGGTTGTCCTGAACTAATGAATAAAGAAAATTCCAAGGTAATATCATCTATGGCAGATAATTATTTTAAAAATGGAAGTGATATTGTTCTAACAAATTCTTTTGGAGGAAATAAATATAGACTTAGTCACTATAAATTAGAAAATGAGGTCTATGAATTAAATAAATTAAGTGCAATATTGGCAAAAGAGGAAGCGGAAAAATACAGCGAAAAATTCGTTTTTGGTTCAATTGGTCCAACTGGTGAATTTTTAGAACCTCTAGGATCAGTTACAGAAAGAGAAATGTACGATGCGTTTGCAAATCAAATGAATGGTTTATTTGAGGGAGGTGTTGATGGCTTTCTGATTGAAACTCAAATTGCAACAGAAGAGACAAAACTCGCCATAAAGGTAGCTAAAGAAAATTTTAATATTTTAATACTAGCTTCTGCAGTTTATGATAAAGGACCAAAAGGTTATTTTACAATGTTTGGCTTGACTCCAAAAGAAAGTTTAGAAATATTCTTCGAATCAGGAGCACATGTTGTAGGGACAAATTGTGGGAATGGTTCTGAAAATATTGTCGAAATATCTAAACAATTAAGATCATTTACAAACAATCCATTATTAGTTCAAGCAAATGCGGGAATACCTAAAATCAAAAAACAGGATATAATTTATCCAGAATCACCTGAATTTATGCAGGAAAGATATAAAGAGTTAATTGTAAATGAAATAAATTTCATTGGTGGGTGTTGTGGAACAGACTCTGAACACATACGCTTTTTTCACGAATTGACAAGGAAACATAATGAGAGTATTTGAAGTAATAGAACAATTCGGTAATTGTTTAGAATTGGTGTCAATGGACCCTAATTTTCATAATGTTACAGTCGGTTTATTCATTAAAAATGATATATTGACAGTTTGGTCATATAGTAAAAAAGAAGGTATAAATTCAAGATTGAATATTATAAGAGATAAAATGGTTGAATTAGGAGGCTTGGAATCTGTTGACGAAGATTTTAAGCTAAAAGTTCCAAAAGGATATTATATTGAAAGACCTTTAAGATTTTTGTTTACACAATCAGTTGAAAAAGATCCTGATTTCAAATTTGACAATGGCCCAATTTCAGCATCAGATAATAAAACAAAACTAAGTTTCATTATTCAAGGGAAAAGCCAAAATGGTGTTTATACTTATATTGTTTCAACTCAAGGTGAACACGAACGACCCATTATTCGAATTAGAGCGGTAATTGGTGGTTTTGTCAAATATGGTGAATGTATAAAACTCAGTGATGAAAGTTTCTGTTTTAAAGATAAGAAACAACATGATGAATATGTTAGAATTCTACTGCCTTATGCACGTAATGTAAGTGCTGTTGAAAATATGATTACGGCTTCTGAACAAACTGGACAAATGAATACACAGACATTGGGGTTTTCGCAATAACAAGGAGTTTTTATGAAAGCTATGACTAAAAAAGAAAGAGTATTTAATGCTCTGAATAGACAGGAGGTTGACAGACCTCCTGTTGCTAATCCAACTTCAGTAGCAACAGTCGAAATGATGGATTTAGTCGATGCGCCATTTCCTGAAGCATGTCGATCAGCAGAATTAAATGCAAAATTAGCAGCTACTGAAATAACTGAATTTGACTTTGATGCTATTGCTCCTTACTTTTCAATAATTCAAGAGTCTAGTGCTATAGGATGTGAAATGCAATGGGAACAAAAAGATAATTGGCCTACTGTTAGAATGACTAATCCCATATGGAAAAATTCATCAGATGTTAAGGTTCCTAAAGATTTTTTAATACATAAAGATACAAAAGTTATTATTGATTCAATTAAGATTTTAAGAAAGGAATTTGGTAACGATATTCCTATAATCGGTAAAACTATGGGCCCATGGACCTTAGCATATCATGTTTTTGGTGTAGAAAAATTTCTACTTGGTACAATTGACAATCCATCTGAAACAATATTGGCCTTAGAAAAATTAAAAGAATTTACTTATTTATTTGGAGAAGCACAAATTGATGCTGGTGCCGATATACTTACGGTTCCCGACCATGCGACTGGAGATTTGGTTTCTGGTCAATATTACAAAACATTTCTCCAAGAATTACATACAGAGATGGCAGAAAATTTTAAAGTACCTCTAATTTTACACATTTGCGGACGAACAGTAGACAGAATGCCCGCAATATCAGAAACTGGTATGCATGCATTTCATTTTGATTCTAAGAATAAACCAGATGAAGCAATGAATGCAGTACAAAACAAAATTGCATTAGTTGGTAATATTAATAACCCAGAAACTTTATACTCTAAAAATACTACAGAAGTAAAAAAAGAAGTTTTTGATTGCTTAAATGCTGGAGTACAAATAATCGCGCCAGAATGTGCTATACCTTTAAAAACTAAATCTGAAAATCTTATAGCTATAACCGAAGGAGTTTCGGATTGGCTTTCTGAACACAATAAAAATTGAGTGATGATAAAATAAAGTTATAAATTTTTACCAAGGAGGAGTTGTTGTTTGAGCATGAAGGGCTATCAAAAGAATTCGAATTCGTAACTAAAGAAAGCGAAATTAAACATATAGGTAATTCAATACAAAATACCTCTATAACTATGCAAACAATAGCCTTCGCTCTTATACAAGGGGACCAAGAAACGGTAGGTGAACTTACCAAAAAATGTTTGGAAGACGGAATAACTGCAAATGAAATACTTGACGATGGACTTCTAAATGGAATGGCAATCGTAGGAGTTAAATTTAGAGATAATATTATTTTTGTTCCCGAAGTTCTTATATCAGCAAGAGCCATGAAAGCAGGAATGGCACATATTGAACCTATTTTATCTGAATCAGGAATAGAACCTCAAGGTAAGGTTCTAATGGGAACAGTAAAGGGAGATCTACATGACATAGGAAAAAATTTATGCATCATGATGTTAAGAGGAGCAGGTTTTACAGTGTATGACTTGGGTGTTGATACGTCGCCTGAAGATTTTGCAGATGGGTTCGAAGAATATCAACCCGATGTAATTGGAATGTCAGCATTACTTACTACAACAATGCCCAATATGGGTAGAACTATTCAATATTTTGAAGATGTTGGATTACGAGATGATGTAAGATTGATGGTCGGAGGAGCTCCCGTAACTCAAGAATTTGCTGATGAAATGGGAGCTGATGCTTATGGAGAGAGTGCTGTTGATGCAGTTGAGAAAGCAAAAGAGTTAATTGTATTATTAAAAGATTTAAGGGATTGATTTAATTTTAAAATGCCTTCTGAAAAAAAAAGATTGGAAAAAAGCCTCGATAAATTGTTCAAAATTTATAAGGATATTTCGATAAAAGCTGACGAAGTTAATCAATATCGATGTCCTTATAAAAACGCAAAAAACATTTGCACCGCTACTTTTAAATGCTTAAATCAACATTTTATAGAGAATAATTCAAAAGAACCAATATGTACAGGTTCTGAGAAATTAGATTATAGGCCAGCTTGGATTACTGATCAACCAATTAAAAGTAATGAAGAGTAATAATTATAAATATGAAGAAGACTCTTCATCACTAAGACCTAATACTACAATATTTCAATGTGCAGATAATATAAAATTAAGAATACCAACTTCTTGTGGGCGCTTGGGTGAATGCCATGAATGTATAGTAGAAATCTTACATGGAAAATCGAACTTATCTAATAGAACTGAAGAGGAAATGTTTCTTAAAGATCCATTTAGATTAGCATGTCAAGCTAAAATTGTTTCAACAAAAGAAAAATTATCATTCAGACCAAGAAACCGGGACAGGAAAATTTTAACAGATTCTTTTTTACCCAAAACATTTGAACTTTCTAATAACTTTATAATATCTAACAACGGTGTTGAAAAAAAAGAAAATGATATATTTGTAAAACTTCTTGATAAGGAGTCTGATATTTATGGTTTAGCAATTGATGTGGGAACCACCACAGTTGCTATTAATTTAGTAAATTTACTTACAGGAGAAATTTTACTTACTTCTTCATATGAAAACCCTCAAGTTTTTGGAGGATCAGATGTTATCAACCGTATATCGTACGATTCAACCAAATTTAAAGGTGAATTACACAAAGCAATTATTTCTTCGGTTAATTTTGAAATAGGTGAAATGATTAAACCATTAAAAATTAGAAGAAGACAAATTCTAGAAATAACTATTGTAGGGAATACTACAATGAGAGACATATTTTTTGATTTAAACGTTGAAACAATTGGACTCAAACCATATAAATCTTCAATAGAATTCGATTATATAAATAATAAAGTAGACTCTACAGAACTTAAAAGAACTGCTAAAGAAATGGGGATAAGGATTAACCCAAACGGTCTTATATATAGTCCTCCACTTATAGCGTCTCATATTGGTTCTGATGTATCTGCTGGTTTAATTTCCTCTAGTTTTTTTGATGATGATTCGAATAAATTATTTATAGATATTGGCACAAATACTGAAGTTGTAATAGGAAACTCAAAAAAAATGAGTGCAGCCTCTTGTCCAGCTGGTCCAGCATTTGAAGGAGGAGAAGTCACTTTTGGAATGCCTGGATATGATGGAGCCATTGAAAAAGTCAAATGGAATGATGGAGGTATAACTTTTCAAACAATAGGTAATTCTGAACCTTTGGGTATATGTGGCTCAGGCTTAATAGATTTACTTTCTGAAATGAAAAAGAAAAAATATATGAACAACTTAGGACAATTTAAAAACCAAGAAAATGAATTGATAATTGATAAAGAAAATAATATTCTTATATCTCGCAAAGACGTTTCAGCATTAGCTCAAGCCAAAGCAGCGAATGTCTGTGGTCAAGCTTTAACTATAAAAGATTATGGTGTCTCTATAAACGATTTAGATACTGTATATTTAGCAGGTGGATTCGCTAATTATATAGATGTAGATAATGCAAAAGAGATTGGTTTTATCTTGAATTTTCCTGAAGATAAAATTGTAAAAATAGGTAACTCAGCATTAAATGGTGCAACCCATTTGTTGCTATCCAATCAAGCTAGAAATAAATTGGTAGAATATGTTAAACAAATAAACCATTTAGAATTAGAAACCAAAACTGAATTTTTTGATTATTTTGTTGAAGGATGCCAATTTAAAAAAATCAATTTATAAAGGAGCAATATGAAATATAAAGCAATTGTAACCGATTATGTATGGCCTAATTTGGATATTGAGAGATCTATATTAAGTGAAAATGGGATAGATCTTGTTGATTGTAAATCTATGAGCCGCGAGGATATTTTAAGTGAATCAGCTGATGCTGATGCAATAATTTTCTGCTTTGCAGAAGTAGATGCAGAATTGTTAGAAAAAGCAAAAAAATGTAAAGTTGCTTCTCGATATGGAATTGGTGTTGATAATATTGACATAAAAAAATGCACTGAACTGGGTATAGTCGTAACAAATATTCCAGATTACTGCTTAGAAGAAGTTGCAGACCATGCTATTGGTATGATTTTAAATTTAAATCGTCGAATTGGAGAACACTGGGATTTAGTAAGAAATGGAGGATGGCATGAATTAAATCTTGATATTCCTGTTCTTAGATTAAGTGAAGCTACTTTAGGCATAGTAGGATTTGGAAGAATTGGCAAAACTATAGCTAAAAGAATGTCATCTTTTGGATTAAAAATAATTGCTTCTGATCCAATTTTGAAATCTGGAGATACTATTGATGAGGTAAAAATTGTTACTTTTGATCAATTGTTGGAAGAATCAGATTTTATAACTGTACATGTTCCCCTTATGGAAAATACACATCATTTGTTTTCAAAACCAGAATTTTCCAAAATGAAGAATAATGCAATATTAATCAATTGTGCTAGAGGAGGATTAATTAATGAAAAGGAAGCATTTTTAGCTTTAGAAAACAATGAAATCGGCGGAATAGGCTTAGATGTAATAGAGGAAATGTCAGATAAGCCATCTAGTCCATTATTTGAATCTAACAATGTTATTATTACACCGCACACAGCTTTTTTTTCTAAATCTTCAAATGAAGAACTTCAAAAAAGAACAGCTCAAGAAGTAGTAAGAGTAATAAATTCAAAACAACCAGAAAATTTCATAAATCCTGAAGTAATTAATAATTCAAGATTGAAATTAGTTTAAATTCTGATAATCACTTTCTACCGGGTCTTCTTCTTGTAATTCGTCAATAATATTTATACTTTCAGACTCTTCAGAAATGACTGGTAATTCATTTGATGTATTGATTTTCAATGATTCCATTTTTAAAAACTGTCTGTCAATTGCATTTATACGTGTCTCAGATAAATTTCTCATAGTATTACCAAGTGTTTGATATTGCCTTAATAATTTCTGATGTTCATTTTTATATAATGCCCATTGTTTTTGTATAGAATCAAGCATCAGTCGAAATTCTTGGTTTTTTTCAGAAATTGAAACTGTTTCAATAAATTCTCTTATAACACCTAATATAGCTAAAAGGTTCATCGGAGATATAACGATTACTTTCTTGTTATGTGCATATTCTATAATTGAATAGTCATTATCATATATAAACTGTAAAACATTATCACTAGGAATAAAAATCAATGCGTTATCTAATGTATTATCTTCAGTATTTATATAGTTTCTTGAGTCTGTTATTTCCTTAATCCTATCTTTGAAATCTCTTAAAAATTCTCTTGTCAATCTATCTTTTTCAGTATCCGTAGCATTCATAAGGTCCTGGAATTTACTAAAAGGAAATTTTACATCCATATGTAATTTTTTATTTTGAGGAAGCATAAATGTAAAATCAGGAATCTCACCACTACTTACAATCATTTCGCTTTTTTTATAATTAACATTTTTTATAAAGCCACCCTGTTTCAATATATCTTCTGCTAGATATTCACCAAGTTGTCCTCTGATTTGATTGCTTGAAAGAACTCCAGTAAGTTTTCCTAATTCTTTTTTACTTTCAACTAAAGCATCTTCAGTATTTTTATGTTGTTTCCCAAGTAATTCTGTTACTGTTTTCAGCTGTGTTATATTAATTTTCTGGTCATCTGTTTTCTTATTAACCAAATCTTTCATTTCTTGAATATTTTTATCAATATTTTTAGATGTATTTGTTAATTTCAAATCAAAAATATTTTGTTCTTGATCTAATTTGTTTTTTATTATTTCTGAAACATCATTCTTGATGAGATCATTATTAAATATTTGATCTTGTTTAATTGAGTCTAATAGATTTATGAAGGATTTTTCAGAATTATTTTGAGAAAACTTAAAAAGTAGAAAAATTATTACAAGAAGAATTATTGTTAAAGAAAAACCTAATATTAGTAGTAAATCCATTTGATATAAAAAGTATATTTATATACATTATAGACCAAACTAATAATAAGCTAAAAGGTGATAAAAATGACAAAAACTTATTCTATGAATGCAATGACTTGGAGAGGTGGCAAAAATTTTACATCTGACCAAGTACAAATACCTGAAGTAATTGATAATACATGCCTTATAGAGATAGACACTGCAGGAATATGTGGAACAGATATCCATATAACTCAAGGGTTGTTTCCTTCACCTAAAGATGTTGTTTTGGGTCACGAGTTTTCTGGTAAAGTAGTTGAGGTAGGTAAAGGAGCAGATACAAACTTATTAGGACAATCTATTACAGCTCAAACTGTTGGTGGATGTGAAGAATGCGAAAGTTGTAAAAAATGGTCATTGTCCCACTGTGAAATAAATGAAAGAAGAGCTGGTGCATTTAGTCAATACGTATTAGTCGATGAAAAAGGAATTTCTGTAATTCCAGATAATTTATCTATTCAAAATGCTGCACTAACAGAACCAGCTGCATGTAGTTTATCATGTGTAGAAATGTTGAAAAAACCACTAGCAAAAAGCACAGCTGTTGTTATAGGAAATGGTTTGTTAGGCTTATCAACGATCTATTTTCTAAAAGAAATTGGTATAGATAAAATTATATCTTCTGAAATAGCTGAATCAAGAAGAAATCTAGCAAAACTATTTGGATCTGATATTACTATTGATCCGACTAAAACTGATCTAGCTGAAGTAGTAAAAACTGAGACTAATGGCTATGGAGCAGACATTGTTGCAGAGGCTGTTGGCAATCCAAATGTTATTAAAAATTGTTTTGAGCTTATAAGACCAAGAGGACAAATGTTACTAGTTGGAGTTCATCCAAAGGGCTCTTATTTACCTTTTGATCTCCATGATTTACATTTCAAAGAAATATCTATATTTGGTGCTTTTGGCGCAGGTAATTCTTTTAAAAGAGCACTTAATCATTTACCAAATATGCCATTAGGAAACATTGTTTCTGGCCGTTATCCTTTAGAAGGATTGCCTGAAGCTATAGAAAAGTCTGCTAATGCTGAAGGAATAAAATTTGTTATTGGACCTAACGATTAATTCTCATTTTACATATAAAATTAAAATATGAATGATAATAAAACGAACCATAAAGATCTGTTTAATCTTGATAAAAAAATAGTTTATCTGAATAGTGCATACATGGGCCTTTTACCAAAGGACTCCGTAGCAAAAGGGGTAGAGGGGTTAGAATTTAAATCCAAAGCATGGGAAATTGAATGGAAAGATTTTTACGCTGCACCAGAAAATACTAGAAAATTGTTTTCAAACATAATTAATTCGGATACTAATTCTATCTTTTTTATACCTTCAGCAAGTTACGGATTTGCTACATTTGCTAAAAACTTCAATCTGACAAGTAGAAAAACGATTCTTTTATTAGAAGAAGAATTCCCTTCTAATGTTTGGGTATGGAAAGATTTAGCAGAGAGAAACAATGGTAATATAAAATTTGTCAAAAGGCCCAAAAATGATGACTGGACATCTGCTATCTTAGAAGATATAAACGATCAAACTGCATTGATTTCAGTTCCTAATTGCCATTGGACTGATGGAGGATTAATTGATTTATTAAAGTTATCTAAGGAATGTAAAAATAGAGATATAGCTTTAACTATAGACGGAACCCAATCAGTGGGTGCAATGCCAATTGACATAAAAAAAATAATGCCAGATTTACTAGTGGTTTCAGGCTACAAATGGTGTTTAGGTCCTTACAGTTTAGGGGCTGCATATATAGATAAAAAATACCATGATGGAACTCCAATAGAACACAACTGGATGGCAAAATACCCTTTACCAGAAGATAATTATGTCCCTAATATGACCAAGTATGAAGATTTTACTATAGAAAATGCAAGGAGATTTGATTTTGGACAAAGAGGAAATTTTCATCTAATGCCGGTATTTGAAGAATCATTAAGTTTAATTAATAGATTATCTCCAAAATATATATGTGAATATGTAGGTAAATTAAATGAAGAAATTATTAAAAAAACATCAGAAATAGGCTTTACACATATTAATGATAAATATAGAGCTAAACATTATTTAGGTTTAAGATTTGAAAATGAAATTCCAGATAAATTTATTGATAAATTAATGACTGAAAATATATATATAAGCTCTAGAGGTAAAAGAGCACTTAGAGTAACTCCACATATTTGGAATGATCATGCCGATGTCGATAAATTTGTAATTGCTTTATCTAAAATCCTTAGGTGAATAATGAGCATTTATATCAAAGAAAAAACTGTACAAGAAATATTAGATGTAAAAACAACAGTAGATCTTTTAGAAGAAGCTATGAAGTCTTTATCTACAGGTAAAGGATTCAATAGCCCCAGAAAACGATTACCTACAAGTTACTCGGGTGGGAATCTACACTTTATGGCCGCATCATGGCCAGAAAAAGGAATAGCTGGTCATAAAAGCTATGTTGTAACAAAAGGGATTGCTACTTTTGTAGTAATTCTCTATTCAACTGAAGGTGAAGGATTATTAGCTATCATAGAAGCCAATCTTTTAGGTCAAATCAGAACAGGTGCTGCTTCAGGTCTTGCTTCAAAATATTTAGCTAATAATAATTCCAAGAAATTAGCTATTATAGGTTCTGGATTTCAAGCAGAAACTCAACTTGAAGCAATTGTTTCTCAATTAGATTTAGATGAAATAAGGGTTTATTCAAGAACTAAAGATAAAAGAGAAAGTTTTGCAAATAAAATGTCTAATAAACTGGGTATAAATATTATACCCAGTAATTCATCTGAAGAAGCTACTAATGGTTGCGATATTATTTCATTGATAACAAATTCAAGCACTCCTGTGATTTCAGATAATCAAATTAATGAAGGAATACATATCAATGCAGCTGGTGGTAATAGTTGGCTTCGTTCTGAAATATCCTCAAATGCAATAAATAAGTTTGATTTTGTTTCTTGCGATGATCTTGAACAAGCCAAAATAGAGTGCAAGGAACTAATGGAAGCAAGCGAAAAAGGTATTATTTCATGGAACAATGTACATGAAATATCTTCAGTAATTGATAGAAAAATAAAAGGTAGAACAAAATCACAGGATATTACTTTGTATGAATCATTAGGTATAGCTATTCAAGATATTGCAGCTGCTAAATATGTTTATGACCAACTCAATTAATTACATCTAGATAAAGTTTTTTGATTCTTTTTCTATCAATTTTTTTAGACTATTCAAATCAGAATTATTATTAATTATTGAATAATTAATTTTATCCTGATTTAATATGTTTTTGACCTGATCTGTTTTGAGTTGATTATTAAGTATAATTTCAAAGTTTGATTCGGATAAATTTCGTTGTTTTTCTACTCTTTTTTTTGATAATTTATAACTAGATTCAATCACCCAAATAAAATCGAAAAGTTTATGCCACTCAGCTTCAATTATCACGGCACCTTCGAAGGCAATTATATTTGAATTTTTTTCAATCTTATTATTTATAAATTTCTTAACTTCAGGCCATATTATTCTTTGAAGAGCATCAAGTTTATCTAAATTTTTAAAAACTAATTTACCTAATTTTTTAATATCTATATGATTATCATCAGATAATACACTAGGAAAAGTTGCTAAAACTTGTTCTTTAATTTTATCGTCAGTGGCATAAAAATCTTTAGCTACATTATCTAAATCATAAGTCTCGACACCCATATTTTTGAGTACATTTAAGACTGAAGATTTTCCGCTTCCTATATTTCCTGTTATTCCTAAAGTAGTCATAATAATTTAACTCTGTATTAAATGATACATGTGTAAAAATTTAAATCTAAGTAATATAAAAATATCAACCCCCAGAGGTCTGAGCAACCAGATAAAAAGCCCTATTCAATTAGGGCTTTTTAAATTAAGTCTCTATCTTCTAATTTTTCTTTAGTAACAATTTCATGAAATTCAATTTCGTAAGAGTCAACAATATCCATAAGTTCCGCAGACAATGTTGATTTAATCTTATCAGGGACCTTGGTAAATTTTATTGCTTCGAGTGATTCCTGTTTCCATTCTGCACAAACACCAAATGTTTCTGATGGAGTTGAAAATCCCATTACATATATTGTAGCTTCAGTTCTGCCCTGCTCTTCATATTCATTACATATTTGATGAAGCATTGAAGCTACTTTCCATATCTCTTTTCTTTCCACCTTACATATTCTTCTAACTAAAAACATATATACCTCGCTTATCTTAAAGCTATTGACCAATCATCTCTAATTTCTGTTTCTCCATCTCCTGGATTGAACGGATATTTTCCCAATTCTGAGTCGATCAAATCTGTTCCGATACCTATATGTTCAGGAATTTCTATATATCCATCCTTTATTGTGGGATTGTAAGTAACTATATTTTCTCTTGAAGGTCTACCTGGAAGTATAGCTTCATTTACATCCCAATTAATTAAACTTGCTGCTAAATGTATTGTAATTAAATTTGAGATTGGACCTAGGAAATTATGAGGAATAATACGTTGATGGAATGATTCTGCTACAGCTGCTATTTTTTTTATGTTAGTTATTCCTCCAGCTAATCCAACATCAGGTCTTAAAAACAACACATTGTGAATCATTGCGTATTCTCTAAATTCCCAAATGGTATTATTTCTTTCACCAACTGCTAACGGTATATTTATTGATTCACCGATTTCTTTCATTGAAAAAACACTGTCTGGTGCAATGGGATCTTCATAGAAATAGGGTAAAAATTCTTCAATATTTTGAGCAAAAACTATAGATTCAGAAGGTTGCATATTTCGATGAATTTCAATGCCTAAATCCATATCCAATCCAACCTCTTCTCTAACAGAACCAACTATGTCAGTACATTCTGAGATAAGCTTTCCATAACTTAATTTAGCCCAATTTTTTGGAAAAGGAGTAAATTTAATTGCTCTATACCCATCATCAAAAGCTTTTCTTGCTTGTGATACAAAATCCTCTTTTGTTTCTAATTTTCCATATCCTCCAAGTAATAACATTGCTTTTATTTTTGTTCTCACTTTCCCTCCAAGTAAATCCCATAATGGTAAGTTGGCTTCTTTTGCTCTGATGTCCCAAATAGCCATATCTATGGCGGACAAAACAGCTGTAAGTGCTGGAGATCGAAAACTATATTTCCTGTAAAGTTGATTGAATAGATAATCAGGAGAATATATTGGATTTGATAAGTCTTCACTCAATTGGTCTAATATAGTGGTCATTACATTTCCGTAACTCCAAAAATTACCCTCACCTAATCCAGAAACACCATTTTCATCGGTTAGTCTAATTATCATCCATTTGTCAACAATCCAATGTTCTATTTTAGATATTTTCATATATCTCTCCATATAGTAATCATTATTATTACCGATTATACTTACGAAATGTCAACAGTAATCATAGTAATAGTATTAATATCAACCTTTATTCATGCACTATGGAATTTTTCTATAAAAAAATCTAAATATCCTTTTGAATTTTTGCAATTATTAGGCGTTGGAAGTGGATTGATTGCTTTCCCTGTTGCAATTTATTTTTTAATCATTGAAAAATTTTCTTTATATGGTCTTTTATTAGCCATTCTTTCTGGATTGATTCATGTATTTTATTTCTATGCATTAGGAAGAGCATATGAAAAAGGAGAACTCTCAATTGTGTACCCAATTGCAAGGGGTACAGCTGTTGCATTGGTGCCCATTATCGGTATTTTACTTATTGGAGAAGATGTTGGATTAATCTCAATTTTTGGTATCATAATTGTCTTTATTGGAATCATAGTCCTTGGTGGGAAATCTTTATTTGTTCTGACTAACAAAAAAAATGAGACTATTCTTGCACTTTTCGTAGGTCTAACAATTACCTTTTACACAATAATAGATAAACTAGCAGTTTCTTTAATCAACCCCATATTTGTTTTTTCTATTAGTTCATTTATTGGTGGATTTATACCAATTATGATAATTGACAGAAGAATCAATCACTTTAAACATATAATTAGATTACACTATAAGTTTATTTTCTATATTTCATTGATGAGCGCATTAACTTACCCAATGATTTTATATGCCTACAAATTATCATCTGTTTCTTTAGTGGCACCACTAAGAGAGATAGCTACAGTCCATGCTTCAATTCTTGGGATAATTATTTTAAAGGAATTAGTCTCGAAAAACAAAATAATTGGTATTATATTCATAATTACGGGAGCTTTCTTTATAGCCCTTTAAATAGAAAACTCTCTTATAATTTTCTATAGATAAATCAATTCGTTCCTAAATGTATTATTATTAACTAAAAATTTATAAATGGAGGTTAACAATGTCTTTTGTAGAAATAGATATACAGGATCAAATCATGATAGTAAAACTTAATCGTCCAGAAAGACTTAATGCTCTTGGAAAAGGAATACGTGAAGGCATGGCTGATGCTTTTAATCAATTTAAAAATGATAAAAACCTAGAAGTATCAATATTAACTGGAGAAGGACGAGGTTTTTGTGCAGGTGAAGACATGAAAGAATCAGTAGAAGCTGGAAGTATAGTTGATACACCTGGGAAAGGTCCGGATTTAGATGATCCTTTTATAAATGGGACTTTAGATAAACCTGTAATTGGAGCTATTAATGGTTATGCGATGGGAGGAGGATTTATGTTAGTAGAACGAACTGATTTAAGAGTAGCTGTAAAAGAAGCTATTTTTGAAATGAGTGAAGCTAAAAGATGGTTATTAGGCGGTTATAATCATGGACATTATGCCAACATTCCCCATCCAATTTCAACAGAAATGGCACTAGGATTTAGATTTTCAGCTGAAAGATTATATCAATTAGGATTTATAAATAGACTAGTTGAAAAGGAAGAATTGATTTCAACAGCTTTAAGTATGGCTGAACATATACTTGCTTTGCCTCCAGCTGCTAGAGTAAACACTTTTTACATGATGAAACATATGGCTCCTAAAGTTGGTAAAAACCTGGAGGAATTAGCTGAAGCTTTGCATGGTCATGGTTATAAAGATGATCGAATGGAATCTAGACGAGCTTTTGCAGAGAAGCGAAAGGCAAACTTTAAAGGATGGAATAAACCAGAAGATCGATATAATATGCCTAAATTAAAATAAATTAATTAATAAAAATTATGTTAAATTAATTGGAGAACTAACATGGGAAAATCAACAGGACCATTACAAGGAATAAGAGCAGTGACTTGTTCCACAGCACAAGCTGGCACTGTTCCGTATATGTTTATGGCAGATCTAGGGGCTGAAATTATCAAAATAGAAGTTCCCGGTAAAGGAGACGGAAGTAGAAATGCAGGTGAAATGAAAGATGGAGAGAGTTCATTTTTTGAAACTAATAATAGAGGTGTTAAAAGTCTTACTTTAAATCTCAAAAGTGATGAAGGCAAAGAAATTTTACACAAATTGATAAAAACGGCTGATATATTTGGTCAGAATTTTAGTCCAGGTGCTGCGGAAAGAAATGGATTCGGATATGAAGAATTGAGAAAAATAAACCCAGCTTTAGTTTATGCTTCGATTTCAGCTTATGGACCAGATGGACCAAGTGCTAATTTGCCTGGCACAGATGCTGTTGGCCAAGCCCTTGGAGGTGTGACAGAAGCCTTTGCAGTGCCAGGTCAACAAATGAGAACAGGGGTAGCTTCCGTTGCGGATGAAACATGCGCAATGCTCACTTTAAGTGGAATTTTGGCAGCTTACATCCATTCCAAAAATACTGGCATAGGACAAAAAATTGAAACATCATTGGTTGGAAGTGCTTTTCGCTTAATGGGCTGGACAATGACTACAGCGATGTGGAGGAATAAATCACCAATAACAGGAGCTCGTATAAATGGGTCAAGAGAAAGGGCTGGAATAGCTGCTTGTTTTAATGATATTGAAGGAAAAGCTCTAGCTATTCAGTTAGATCCGAATCACTGGAAACCAGCCTTAGAACTTTTAGGATTTTATACAACATTAAAAGAAAATAATTTAGAAGATCTGGGATTAGCTTTTGAAAGTGATGTCAAAAAAGATCAAATATTATCATTACTATCACAAATGTTTGCTAAGAAAAAAAGATCTTACTGGATAAATAAATTAAGAAAAGCCAGAATGGTAGCTGCTCCCGTTAATAGTATGGTAGAAGCATCGAATGACCCAGATATAGTTGCAAACAATTATGTGTCAGAAATTCATCATCCTAGATTAGGAGGGAAGATTAAAATTCATGGTACTCCTTGGAAGTTTTCTGAAACACCTTCTGTTTTAGGAGTTTCGTCTACATTAGGTGAACATAATAATGGGATATTATCTGAACTAGGTTATAAAAAAGAACAGATAGTAAAGCTACAACAAAAAAACATAATATAGTAATTTACTTTTCTTCAATTTCAATGGATAAAATTTTGTCTCCTGGATCAGGATCTAACATTGGATCTCTTTCTCTTATGTTCAAAACTACTTCCATTCCCGATACAACTTTACCAAAAATCGTATGAGCTCCGTCAAGATGAGGCGTTGGAGCATGAGTAATAAAAAATTGTGATCCATTAGTGCCAGGACCTGCATTTGCCATAGATAAGATTCCTTCCGAATCATGTTTTAAGGTAGAATTAAATTCGTCTTCAAACTGATAACCTGGTCCTCCCGTACCCGTCCCTGTGGGATCCCCTCCTTGGATCATAAATCCCGGAATCACTCTATGAAATGTGGTGTTGTCATAAAATCCATTTTTTGAAAGATTGATAAAGTTTTCGCATGTTAGTGGAGTGAGATCACTGTACAAATGGATTTTTATGTCGCCTTTATCAGTTTTTATTGTTGCTTTATATGTTTTTTTCACATCAAGATTTCCAGTTGGGGGTGTTAAATTCATTTTCTCCTCATTGTTTTTTTATTTATTTATTATTATCTGAAGATTAATAATATTCGTAAAAATCAATAGATGTCACCTCAAATCCATAATTAATTTACCAAAATTATCACCTTCAAACAGTTTCATGAAATTTTCTGGGATTTTATTAAAACCTTTGTGTATATCTTCCTTATAAACAATCTCTCCAGACTGAACCCATCTTAATAATGAATTCATTGCTTCAGGATATTTATGCTCATAATTAAAAACTATAAAACCTTGCATTGTGGATTGTTTTGTTAGTAGTGTTCTTGCAACCCTTGGTCCTTGTGGAATAGATGAAGAATTATAAACAGCAATTTGTCCGCAAATAGCTGTTCTAGAGTAAAGAGATATATGATTCATAACTGCATCAGACACATCTCCTCCTACATTGTCAAAATACATATCTACAAAATTTTCTCCAATTTTACCTAATTCTTTGTCAATATCTTGTTTTTTGTAATTTAGGCATATGTCAAAATTTAATGTTTCTTTACAATATTTCACTTTTGAATCATTACCTACAATACCGATTACTTTACAACCCATAATTTTTGCAATTTGACCAACAATAGAACCGACCGCACCGGATGCTGCAGAAATAACAATGGTTTCTCCTGGTTTCGGTCTGCAAACTTCAGTAAAACCCAAATAAGCTGTCCTACCTGGCATTCCCAAAACACCTAAAGAATAAGTAATAGGTATTTCTTGAGGTAAATCTATTTTGTTAATTTGAGATTTTTCATCTACAATACCATATTTTTGCCACCCCAATCGTGTATTAATATATTCTCCTTCTTTATATAACTTTGATTTAGTTTTTATAATTTTAGCAATAACTTCTCCTTCCATTACACCTCCAATTTCAACTGGAGCTACATACGAAGCTCCTGCATTCATACGACCCCTCATATATGGATCCAGAGACAAATATTGAGCTTCAATGAGTATTTCTCCATAATTTAAATCTCTTGTTTTTGTGTGTTTTAAAGTTAAATCAGTTTCTAAATTAGGAACACCTAAGGGTCTTTTAGATAATATCCATTGCTTATTGTTCATGTTTTACTCCCTCCATTTTTTGTTGTAGTTTAAAAATATATTTTCTTATAAATTATTATAAATTGATTTTCAGAAGATCTCTTCCAACTATTATTTTCCCATTAAAATTTTCAGAAACCCCCGCTCTCCATTTTTGAGGTTTATCGAAAGTTGAAGAGGCTGTTGGGACCAAATGATTAAGTATCAAATTTTTTACTTTTGCTTTAGTTGCAATTTCACCAACTTCTTTCATTGAAGTATGTGCTTCTATAATATGACGACGAAATGCATTGTTCCCTGGATAGGTAGCCTTAATAATTGCATCTACACCTTCGATATTTAAAACTTCATGAATAAGATAATCAGAGTTTTTTGCAAATTTTATTAGTTCCTCACTTTTTGATGTATCACCAGAAAAAACAATTTTTTTATCACCTATTTTAAATCTATATGCATAACTAGGATTAGCTCCACCATGGGGAACTTTTAAGCAATCTACTGATAAATTATTGTCTTTATAAACTAAAGTATTAGAATTTATTTCATTAATATTAAATATTGAATCAAATTTTGGACGATTTTCTTCTTTTATTCGCAATTTTATATCCCATTGCATATAATCCATATACGATTTAATCATTTGCTTAGCAGGAGGAGGTCCAAAACATTGGATAAGACCATTATGTCCACTTTGCCATGTTCTGAGAAGTAATGTACCAAAATCTGCTACATGATCTGAATGATTATGAGTTATAAAAATGGCTTTAATAGATTTAGGATCTATTTTCGATTTTGCAATTTGAGTTGCAACCCCATCACCAGTATCTATAACATAAACATTATTTTTTATTATCAATGCACTTGCCGGTTGAGATCTTGTAGACCAAATTTTCGGTCCACCTCCCGTACCCAAAAGTATCAAATAATTTTGATTATTATTACATTTCATTTAGTTATTTTAATTGAATCATTGAATGGTAATTTATATCTACACAAATTAGTTTATTATAAGTTTTCATTTAATTCATATTTACGTTATGCTAATTATAAATAACTGTAGTAGATTAGATAAGTAGGAAAAAATATGGAACAAATTACCAAATCTGATTTAAATGAACCAATACTTATTTGTACTTGGGAAGGTTGGCCTGATGCAGCAGAAGCTGCTACCAAGTCCATAAAAGAGTTATTATCTCAATCTGAAGTAAAACATACTATTGATTTAAATTCTGAATCTTATTATATATACTCCGATAAAAGGCCTTCTGTAACTAACATTAATAATAAGCGCCAAATAGATTGGCTAAATAATAAATTTTCATTTATTAAGCCTAAATCTAAAGATAATGACATTATAATTTTTCAAGGCATAGAACCTGATCTCAATTGGAAAAAATACATTAAAGATTTTATGAAAATTGTTACTTTATATGAAATTAAAACGGTAATTATGATAGGAGCATTATTAGATTCAGTTCCACATACTAGAAAACCAAGAATAACATTCACATCAACTGGTAAACAAAATCAAAAAATGTTCAAAAATTTAAATTTTTCCAAACCTACTTATGAGGGACCCGCAGGCATTACCTCAGCTATAGGAGAAAAATTAGATAAGTTAGGGATCCCCACTATTTCTTTATGGGGTCATGCTCCTCATTATTTACAAATTACTCATAATCCAATCCTATCCGCGGCTATTTTGAAGGAATTATCGGAATTATTATCTATAGAAATTAATTTTGAAAAAATAACTAAAGTTTCTGAAGATTTTAAATCATCATTAAATAATGCACTTGAAGATCATAATGAAATTACTAAATATGTTGAAAAACTTGAAGAATCTTATGATACAGAAGAAATGTCAAAAATTGATCCTGAACCACAAATGATTCTGAAGGACGTTGAAAATTTTCTTAAAGATAAAAGAAAACAAAGTGATGATTTAGGGAAATAACTTTGAAAGATTTAACAAAAATCATTTCTAACAATTCTCCTAATTTGGGATTTAAATCTGATACAGGGAAACAATTGTTAAAGAAATTATTAATATTAGGATATTCAAAAAATATATTTGTTAAAAAAAAATTAGAGTGCGATGCTTATATATTTGGAACATCAATTAGATCAGAAATGAATTTTTGTTCAGGAGTTCAAATAGCAAAATCGGATAATTTATCAACTTTAAAAAAAACAGATTTTATATTAATTGACAACCCTGCCGATGTAAATTTTAATATTTACAGGTATAAAAAACCCATAGGAATAAAAATAAAAGAAAAACTTAGTTTGTTACGTATGAATGCTATAGAATCTATCAATTTTGACTTCATGATTTATGATAGAGTTCTTTCTCATAATTTTGATGACATTTTAGATATTAAAGAATTGTTATCAAACATTGACACCAATTGTTTTATAAATATCGATAAATCTAATTTTAATTTAGATTATTTAGAATTAATTTTAGATATAGATGTTTCCGGAATAGTAGTAGATTTAGATACAATTAATATTAAGGAATTTTCAAACTTAATAAAACATATTAACAATCTAAAAGAAGCAAAAGAAAAAAAAGATGGGTAAGTTAGACAATCAAATAATATCAATAATTGGAAATGGAGAAACTGGCTCTGGCATAGGAGCAAGTCTTATAAAACTAAATGAAAACATGATAGTTAAAGGGTTCGATAAGCATAAAGAAATATCTGAGATAGCCTTAAATACAAATTCAATCACCAAACTAACTAACAATTATGAAGAATGTGTGAAAGATTCTAACATAATAATTCTTGCGACCCCTACATCCTCTATATATGAAATTTTTGAAAACATAAAGCCATATTTATCTAAAAGTGCTGTGATTATAGATACTTCGGATACAAAAAGGGCCGTTAATCAATGGTCTAAAGAAATCCTACCAGAAACTGAAATTATAGGTATCAATCCATTTAAAAAACACAAAAGTTTTGAAAACATTTTTTGGGGAGTAGTGAGTTATGAAAATTCAAATAAAAATGTATATGATATTGTTTCACAATTAATAGATGACTTAAGTGGACAATCTATCAATATAGACATAATGGAACATGATAGCTTTTCAGGACTTGTCGAAACAATGCCTATTATTTTAAGTACTGCATTAATGAATCTATCCACTGATAGCAAAAGCTGGAAAGAAATATATAGATTTATAGGAAAAAATTTTAATACATTTACCGATACATTGGATAACGAACCAATCAATTCTTTCTCATCAATCCTAACTAATAGCGACATGCTACTTGAATGGGTAAGAATATATATTTCTGAACTACTCAAACTCGAAAAGATGTTAGAAAATAACTCTGAAAATGATATCGCTGATTACATACAAAAAAATTGGGAAAACAAATTGAAAATAATGAATAATATTGATCCTAATATAAATGAATCATCTACAGATTATATACCTTCTGCTTCAGAAAATATTTTATCTCTTTTTGTGGGATCAAGAGCAGCAAAGTTTTTCACAAAAACAAAACCAGCAGTTGAAACAGATAAATATGGTTTTAAAAAGAGAGTTTAAATCAGATGGAATTTAATTTAAATAAATCAAATTCACTTAGAGGTGAGATAATGATTCCACCTGACAAATCAATGTCTCACAGAGCAGTTATGTTTAACTCTCTGGCAGCAGGTAAAGCTAAAATATCAAATTTTCTAATGGGAGATGATTGTCTCTCAACAATATCAGTATTAAAGAAATTGGGTTCAAAAATACACATTGATGGTAAAGGAAATGTTATCACTAACGGACAAGGAATGAATTCTTTGGAAGAACCAAATCAAATATTAAATGTAGGTAATTCAGGGACTACAATTAGATTGATGTCAGGAGTATTAGCAGGAAGAAAATTTAGATCAGTTTTAGATGGTGATAAATCTATAAGAAGAAGACCTATGGGGAGAGTAGTTAAACCTTTAAGCATGATGGGTGCAATAATTAAAGCCAAAAACAATAACGAAAATGCACCAATTGAATTCATTGGTGGAGAATTAAAGAATATTAATTATGAGATGCCTGTAGCAAGCGCTCAATTGAAAAGTGCTCTAATTTTAGCAGGTCTTAGATCAAAAGATGGAATAACAATTAATCAACCTGCTTTATCAAGGGATCATACAGAAAGACTCTTAGGGTTTATGGGAGCAACAATAAAAACAAAAGGATTACAAATACAAGTTATGCCATCTGAAATAAATGCAGTCGATGTGATCATACCTGGGGATATATCAAGTGCTTCTTATTGGCTTGTAGCTGGTAGTATTCATAAGAATGCAGACTTAACAATAAAGAATGTTGGCATTAATAACACAAGGGCAGGAATCATTAATGTTCTAAACCGAATGGGAGCTAAAATTAAGATGTTCAATAAACTTGATTATTCTGGAGAACCTGTTTGTGATATCAATATTTCAACTAGTAATTTAAACGCTACTTCAATATGTGGTGAAGAAATCCCTTTACTAATAGACGAAATTCCAATAATTGCTTTAGCTGCTGTATTTGCTGAAGGGGAAACAAAAATATCTGATGCAGAAGAATTAAGATATAAAGAATCTGACAGAATAGCTTTGACAGTTGAGTGGATGAGAAAAGCGGGCGCACAAATAGAAGAATTACAAGATGGGATGATTATAAAAGGTAACGGCAAAATAACGGGAGGAAAATTCTCATCACATGGAGATCATAGGTTAGCTATGACCTTAGGAATCGCAAGTTTAATATCTGAAAAGCCTATTGAAATTGAAAATTCAGAAGTCTCTAATGTGTCATATCCTAAGTTTTGGGAAACATTACAACTAATAGGTGATTGAAATTGTTAAAGAAAAAAACAGCTAATATTTACGTCATGTCGGGACCATCAGCAGTAGGAAAAGATACAATTATTGAAAACTTACAAAAGAAAAATTATAATTTTCATTTTGTTGTAACTGCTACAACTAGAAAACCAAGAAAAAATGAAAAAGAAGGAATAAACCATTTTTTTTATTCTAAGGAAACATTCAAGAAATTAATTAAAAATAATGACTTGATCGAATGGGCAAAAGTCTACAAAAATTATTATGGAGTTCCTAAATCTCAAATTTTTGAACCTTTGAAAAATAATAAAGATGTATTATTACGTGTTGATGTTCAAGGAGCAAAAAGAATAAAGGAATTGATTCCTGATGTTATTTTAATATTCATAAAACCCGAAAAAACAGAATCACTCAGAAAACGTTTGATAGAACGAGGAGTTAATACAACTACCGAAATGGACACAAGGTTAAAAACTGCTGAAAGAGAAATTCAAACATCTAATCTTTTTGACTTTATTATTGTAAATAAAGATGGGGATCTACAATACGCTGTAAAAAAAGTATTAGATATAATAAAGGGTATAAAAAATTAGACTTATTTTGTTTATATGAAAATAAAAAAAATATTATTATCTCCACAAGAATTCAAAGAGAGCCTTTCTGGTATAGAAGTGGCTATGGCTATGAAAAAAGGTATTAGAAATGTGGATAAGAATGTAAAAATAGATCTTTGTCCAGTAGCAGATGGAGGAGATGGTACATTACAAACATTAGTTGATATAACTGAAGGAGAATTAATTAAAGAAAAAGTACATAATCCAATAGGAAAAATAATTAATGCTGAATGGGGTAAATTAGGAGACAATAAAACGGCAGTTATAGAGATGGCAAAAGCTTCAGGTCTTGCATTATTAAATGAAAATGAAAAAGATCCAATGAAAACATCAACTTATGGAACTGGTGAATTATTCAAATCAGCTCTAGATCATGGAATAAAAGACTTTATTATTGGAATTGGAGGCAGTGCAACTAATGATGGAGGTGCAGGTTTTGCGTCTGCCTTAGGAGCTAAGCTTTTAGATAACAAAAAAAATGTTGTTATACCAACTGGAGGATCTGTTGGAAAAATATCTCATATAGATACTTCTGGATTAGACAAAAGATTACAAGAAGTTAAAGTTAGAGTTGCTTGTGATGTAAATAACCCTTTATGTGGAAAAAATGGAGCATCAAATATATTTGGTCCACAAAAAGGAGCAAATAAAGATACAATAAACATCTTGGATAAAAGTTTAAGACATTGGGCGAAAGTTATAAAAGATCAAATGAGAAAAGACATTCTTAACGTTCCTGGTTCTGGAGCCGCGGGAGGTTTAGGAGGAGGATTAATGGCATTTGCAGATGCAGAACTAGCAAGTGGAGCTGATATCGTACTTGATTATTTAAATTACGAAAAGAAATTAAAGGGAGTAGATTTGGTTATTGTTGGAGAAGGTCAGACAGACAAGTCTACTCAATTTAATAAATCACCTATTGCTGTATCTTTAAGAGCAAAAAAATTTAACATTCCTGTAATTGTCATTTCTGGTTCTTTAGGTAAAGGATACAATGAATTGGAAAACATGGGAATCGATTCATTTTTCAGTATAGTTAATGGACCTATGGATCTACAATATGCTATAAATAATGCATTTCAATTGATAGAAATTTCAACTCAAGAAATATATAAAACTATCTCTCTATGATTGGAGAATAATATGTTTAAAGACAAAGTAGATTTAGTTATTATAGGTGGCGGCATTATTGGATTAGCTACTGCCAATGAAATAATAAAAACGAAAAAAAATATAAAAATTCTTTTGGTTGAAAAGAGTTCAGGAGTAGCATCACAACAATCTGGACATAATTCTGGAGTAATACATTCTGGAATTTATTATAAACCTGGATCATTTAAAGCTAAATTTTGCGTTGAGGGAAGAGCTTCCATGACAGAATTTTGCGAAAAAAATGACATTCCAGTTTGGACTTGTGGTAAATTAATTGTAGCTACAGACGAGTCGGATGTCGAAAGAATTGACAATTTATATCAACGAGGGACAGCTAACAATGTAGAAGGACTTAAAGTTTTGACTTCCGAAGAAACTAAAGAAATTGAACCCCATGTCATGTGCCTAAAAGCATTACATGCTCCAAAAACAGGGATAGTAGACTATGTTAAAGTTACTGAAGTATACGCTAATAAATTTAAATCAATGGGTGGAGAAATTTCACTTAATACTGAAGTATTAGGAGCAAAGATACAAAATAAGAAACTTATCATACATACAAATAAAGGAGATATAGAAAGTAATAAAGTTATTAATTGTGCAGGATTACATTCAGATAGAATAGCAAAAATTTTTGGGTATGACGCAAACTTAAAAATAATTCCATTCAGAGGTGAATACTATACTTTAAAAAAAGAGAAAGAATATTTAGTAAAGGGCTTAATTTATCCTGTCCCTAATCCAGAATTACCTTTTTTAGGAGTACATTTCACTCAGACGATGAAAGGCTTTGTAGAAGCTGGTCCGAATGCAGTTTTAGCAACTAAAAGAGAAGGATATAGAAAAAGAGATTTTTCTTTAAAAGATTCATTTGAAACATTTACCTACAAAGGTTTTTGGAAATTACTTAAAAAGGATTGGCAAACTGGATTATGGGAAATCAACAGATCATTAAGAAAATCTGTTTTCCTTAAAAGTTTAAAATCACTAATCCCTGAAATTGAAAAAAATGACTTACAAGCTGGAGGGTCCGGAGTAAGGGCTCAAGCAGTTGCCCCTGATGGATCCTTAATTGATGATTTCAGAATAGAGAGTTCAGAAAATGCTATACATGTGATAAACGCCCCTTCTCCTGGTGCCACATCATCTCTAGTTATTGGAAAACATATTTCTAAAATGGCATTGAAAGAGTTAAGTCTGTAACTATTCTTATTCAATTAAATAAGAATCAATAAGGAAAGATAAAGGTATTATTAAAAGAAAGAAAATAATAATTGCAAACACACCAGATACAAGAGCTGAAATAAGTGCAGCTGCAAGTATCATTAAGCATAATATTGGATAACCTATTTTATCGTTTTTTATTTTCATAAATACTCCTTATTTTGGCGGGAGAGAAAGGGAATCGAACCCTCCTTGACACTAAGATCAATCATAGTTTTGAAGACTAGAAATTTCACCAGAAAATACTCACTCCCTAATCATTTAGATTATACTACAGCGTTTAATTTTTCTTCAAAATGTTGTTTTCCAACAGCTCCAACAATTTGGTCAACAGGTTTCCCATCTTTAAATATTACATTCATTGGAATTGATCTGATAAAGAATTTTAGAGATAGATTAGGATTACTGTCAACATCAACTTTGGCGAATAAAACCTTACCATCAAATTCTTCAGCAAGTTGATCTAATGTAGGGGCAATCATTTTACAAGGGCCACACCATTCAGCCCAAAAGTCAACCATTACAGGGATATTTGATTTTTCTACTATTTCTTCAAAATCTGATTCAGTTACATTTATTGGTTTTGACATAATTATTTCCTTTCTCTAGTTTTTATATATTTTTACTTTTTTACACTTTAATAATGGAACCATAGATGAAAAATCTGGATTTTCAGCTGCTTCTAACTCAGAAACCATGTTGCCAAAATAATCAATTTTTGAAATCATGCCTTGCACAGTTCCATTTAAAACAACATTAGATTGAAATTTTTTACCTTCAAAATCTTCAACAGTTATTTGAGAATTGTTATTGATTTTATATCTTTTAGCATCATCTGGATGTATGCTTAGCAAATTATTAGAAAGGATTTTATTCTTACCATTTTCTTTTTCAATCAATATTTCTTCTGGTCTATTTAAGATTCTTCCTGGTGAAAAAACCAAATCTTCATTTATATATATATTCTTATCTATTTCAGAAAAAATTAAAGTATTTTCAAGATCTGGTTTTTTAATAAAATCAGAATCTTTATTAGATATTTTTGAAAGTAGTAATGCACTTTCTTTTTCAGTTTGAAGTGGAATTGAATCATATAGTTTTTCACATATTTCTGTTATTCCCAATAAATTAGCATTTACATTATCAACCATTTTAGGTGAAGTTTTAATTTTTCCTTCATTATTAATTATTGTAGATTTTTGTTCAGAATATGTTTTAGTAGGAATCACATAATCAGATGAATTAAAAAATTCATTCTTCAAGTGATTAGCGTATATCAATAGATCTAGTTTATTTCTTATTTTTTCGAATGGTTTATCTGAGATTACATCTGCGCTAATGCCATCGCCAAATAAAATCAACGCTTTGATTTGACCCTGGTCAATTTTTTCAAATATTTCTTTTGTTGTAACTATGTCAGATTTTTTCAAAGAAGCAATTTGATAAAAATTTGATGTGGCTAAGCCATAAAATGTGGGATAAATGCCCTTCCCTAATCCATTAACATTATCAGTTGTAACAGCTAAATTTATAATAGAATTTACATAGTTTTCTGTATCAGAATCGTCTATAACATCATCTCCAAATATGAAAGAGGTTTTATTAGATTTAGCAATCAATCTAGCAGATTCATACATTATATCTTTAGGTACTTGAGTTATTTGTTCTATTTTATTTATGTCGAAATTCCATAAATAGTTTTTAAATTCTCTTAAATTATCCATTGGTATATTTTTACAATTTTCGATGGTCTCATCAAATATAATTTTATTTATTGCATTTAGTATTAATGTTTCCGTTCCCGGTTGAGGTCGTATCCATATTTTTGCATATCTAGTCAAATCTATTTCTCTAGGATCTATTATTATCAAGCCTGAATTTTCTCTAGATGCTTTCTTTATAGGTAAAGATAAAAGGTTATTATCTTCAGTTAAATTTGAAGATATGACTAGATTACAATCTGAATTTTCTAAATTCCAAACTAAATCAGTGGATGACAAAAATCCCAATCTTTCTTGTAAAGTTTTAAAGTAATTTTTATTATTAAAAAATGCTGAAGAAACATTTTTTGTATCAATTTTCTTTGCCAAGTTCAATAGAGATATATTATCTTCAAAAGAAAATCTTGGCGAACCTATAATACCAATTTCTTCCGGTTTATATTTTTTTAAATTACTATTTAGGTCATTAAATAAATTATCATTACTGGTAGATTCTAATTTAATTATATTTTTTATATAACTTCTTTTTATACGAGAACTGGAATTTGGATAATCATAACCAAATTTTCCTTTATAACATAATTGTCCTCTTGTATATTCTGAAGCTAAATCACCTTTAAATCTAATTAATTTATCATTTTTATTGACTTCAACTAATGCATCACAACCACCAGAACAATTGAAACATGATGCAGAAAATTCCTTATTTGATTTTTCCCATTTATATTCTCTTTCAACCAAAGCTCCTGTAGGACAAACATCTATACAAGCTCCGCAAAATTCACATCCAGATTCTAATAAAGAAGTACCATTTGAAGTCCCTACCAATGAAACCCCAGATCTGGATACCAATGATAATGCAGAATCTATTCTGATTTCATCACATACTCTTACACACCTTGCACACACTATGCACAAATTATAATCTCTGTCATAAAAAGGATCATCTGTATGAATCGGTAAGTCCCTTCGGTTATAATTTAAAGGAATTGTCATATCTAATTGAACAAATCTTGCCGTATCCTTTAGTTCACATCTTTCATTTTTAGGACATATTGTACAACGATCTGTAACTGATACATGTCTTTGACATATATCTTGAGGACCACATAGTTCAATTCTATGACATGTTAAGCAACCATGAGGATGCTCACTCATTAATAATTCAACAACGCCTTTTCTAAGATCATTTACTTCATCGTTGTTGCTAACAACATTCATTTCGGGCGCTGCAGGGGTTGTGCATGAAGCAACCGTGATTTTTCTTCCATTTTGTTCAACTTCAACTAAACAAGCTCTACACGCTCCATAAGGTTTCATTTTTGGGTAATAACATAGGTAGGGTATATAGATATCATTATCCATAGCAACTTGTAAAATAGTTTGGTCTTTTTTTATATAAAGTTGTTTACCATCTATATTAATTTTTGGTTCTTGTGTCAAAATTATTCCAATTCACCTGGTCTTGTTCTAGTTGGAGTATACATTTTTTCCAAAGGTTCAGAATTATTATATACTGCACTCATGATTTCTTGTTCAAAATATTTCAAAGCAGATGATATCGGATTAAATCCTAATTGTCCATGGCCACATAATGATCCAATCTTCATGCTATTACCAATACGTTCAAGAAGTTTTAAATCATCTGGTTTACTTTTCGAATTACATAATCTCTCTATAACATCTAGCATGTGGGTATTTCCCAATCGACATGGAAAACATTTTCCACATGATTCAAACTGATTAAATGCTACAAGATTTCTTATTAGATCTACAACTGAAACTGATTCATCGCAGACAATTATTCCTCCTGAACCAAGAATTGCTCCCGCTTCTGACATTTCATCAAAATCTATTTTTGTATCAAAGGCATCTTTACCCAAAACACCTCCTAAAGGTCCTCCTGTTTGTAACATTTTAATTTCTGAAGAATTGGATCCTCCACCTAAATCAGTAAGGACTTCATTAATGGTCATCCCCATTGGAATCTCATACATTCCAGGTCTTTCCAGATGTCCTGTTAAACAAACTATAGCTGTTCCAGTAGATTTTTCTGTTCCAGTTCCTTTAAACCATTCTGATCCTTGTTTTATTATTTCAGGGACATAAGAAATAGTTTTTACATTATTAATATTAGTAGGTTTTTTCCAAAGTCCTGAAGCAGCAGGAAAAGGTGGTTTAAATCTAGGAGTAGATCGTTTTCCTTCCATTGCTTCCATCAAGGCTGTTTCTTCTCCAGCAACATATGAATCTCCGGTTAAAGAAACTTCCATTTCAAAATTAAAATTTGACCCTAAAATATTTTTTCCTAGCAGTCCATTTTTATATGCTTCTTCAATTGCTCTTTCTACTGCATTTATTGGAATATCATGTCCTTGTCTTATAAAAACGTATGAATGTGTAGAGTTTGTAGCATAACCATTTAGGATAAGCCCTTCAACCAATGTATGTGGATCTGTTTCTAAAATACCTTTGTCATTAAATGCTCCAGGATCACCTTCTTCACAATTACATAGAACATATTTCACTGGATCGGTACTTGGAGCTAGAAAACTCCATTTTAAACCAGTTGGGAAAGCTGCTCCTCCCCTACCTCTAAGTCCAGAATTCTTAACCTCTTCCAATACTTCTTCAGGTTTCATGTCAAACAAAGCTTTATTTAATGCACTATAACCGTCTTTCGAAATATATTGAAAAAGATCTCCAGGAGTAATTTCTCCGAAATTTCTTGTAGCTATCCTAAGTTGTTTTGAAAATTGAGGTAAATCTGAAAGTTTTGGTATTTTTGTTGAAATAGTTTCATCAGATTCATAAGCAAAGCAACTTTTTTCATAAATACTATCGTTACTTTGATAATGATCAAATATATCATTGGCAATAGATTTTGTGACATTACCATAATAAAATTTATTATCATTTTGTTGTATAACAATTATGGGTTCTAAATACATAAATCCCATAGAGCCTACTTCTAAAACAGTTATTTTTTTATTAGCTTTAGATTGCAGAGTATTTAAAATCTCATCAGCTCCTAAAGCTTGTCCTGATGTGCCTGTTTGTACCTTTATTACCAATTTATTTTCATAAAGTTTATCAACATAAGCTTGAGCTTGATCTTTTAATTTTAAATATTTTTCAGTCATTTTATCTAGTTAATTTATTGATCAATTGATCTACTTTATTCTCTGTCATCTTTCCATGCATTTTATGATTAACAGCAAATACTGGACTTTGTGCACACGCACCTAAACAAGTAGAATACCTTAATGTAACTTTACCATCTTTAGTTTCACCTTCACCTTCAACATCTAATTGAGTGTGTGCTTGACCGATTAGCTTTTGAGACCCGCTAATATGACAACTAGGCCCCCAACAAACATCTAATGTATTTTTACCAGGAGGAGTAAATCTGAAATTAGTATAAAATGAAGCAACACTCCAAACATCATTAATTGTCACTTTACAATGTAGGGCAGTTTCTTCAATGGCTTCATCTGGTAAATAATGTAAAGAGTCTTGAATCGCTATCAAAGAAGACAAAACCGTAACGGTTTTTCTTTTTTGATTAGAAATGATTTCTCTAATATCATTTCTAATATTTTCAGAATCACTTTTATTTTTTGGCAAATACACTCCTAAATTATTCAAATTTAATTCTAGCAATAGTAAATATCAGTAACAAGATATTTAAGGCTGAAAAAAAATTATTTACTTTTTAGATTTTTAGCAATTTTCATATCTTCAGAGACATCTCTCATAATTGTAGGGCTAACAACTAGGTCTTGAACAATTGTCCTTTTGGGCATTCTCATACATAAAAGTATAGCTTCGGCTATGTCCTCGGGTTGCATCATCGTAGATCTTGCTTTTGCATCAGGTGGGAGTGGTCTATTGTCTAAAATCGGAGTATCAACTTCAGCAGGATAGATAGTACAACTTCTTATACCATACTCTCTTAATTCTTGTCTCATAGCTGTCATCATTGCTGCTACAGCAGCTTTCGCTGATGAATAAGGTATTCCTCCCATTAATCCAGGAGTTATAGCTGCCATTGAAGAAACTGTAACAATTGTTCCTTCTCCATTTTTTATCATATTCGGAAGGATGGCTTGAGTTAGTCGATACACGCCTTCTACATTAACATTAAATACAGATTGCCAATCTTCTTTATCAACATATCTTAATGCTCTAACTTTACTGCTATGACCTGCATTATTAATTAAATATTGGATATTTCCAAATTCTTTTATAGCAACTTCCGCAACATTTGCTGCTGCATCTCCATCCTCTAAATCTGCTGAAATATAGGATCCATTTCCACCTCCTTCTTCAATTTCTTTGACAGCATCTTTCAACAAGTTCTCACGTCTTCCAACAATAAATACATTAGCGCCCATTTCTCCAAGCATTTTTGCTGTTATTCGGCCTATTCCAGTACCTGCTCCTGTTAAAATTACAGATTTATTTTTTAACGAATCCATTTGGACCTCCTTATAATTTAATTGTATTGTTTATCATTATTCACCATGCGTCCCTGACAGCCAATCGCCGTAAACAGGGTATTGAATACACAAAAATTCTATATATGCTGGTTGTCCTTTTCGGTTTGCTATAAGCGCTCTTTCAATAGCAGGTATTATCTCTTTAGGATCAGATATTCTTTCAGTATTTAATCCCATTTCTTTGAGAACTTTTGACATATCCACTGAATCATAATTTAATACTTTATGAGTAAATGGATCATGACCTTCCCCCCAAAATCCTGGACCATACCCAGAAAACCCTCCATTACTAATATGTAGGACAGTAATACCAATTTTCTCACGAACTGGAACCTCTAGATTTCCAAGCATATATCCTAAGCCCGCTTCTCCAGTAACAGCAATTGAATCTCGATCAGGAAATGCAATTTTAGCAGCCATTGCAGCAGGTAAACTAAAGCCTAAAGATGAAACATTTCCCCAACCCAAAAAACCTCTAGGAATTAATGTTTGGTATACAGTACTAAGTTGATCCCTTGTATTACCTGATTCATGTGTTACAAATGATTTTTTAGCATCTAGAACTTTCATCATGTCAGCATAAACCCTATATGGATTTATTGGAGTGTCGGACGATGACAAGGCATCAGAGTATATTTCCTCATCTTTTTGACGCTCAATTTGAATCTCTTTTACTCTATTAGGAGCAGAAATCCCAGCTCCAGAAGTTTTTGTTTCTAATTGAGTAACTAAAGACTTAAGTATTAATTTTGCATCTCCTAACAAAGCATGTGTTGTCGGATATATTTTATTCAAGTGATTTTCATTTATATTACAAACTATAATCTTCTTATTAGTAGCATCAGGAATTGCGTGGGAGAATCTTCCTGGAGAAAGACTCGAGCCAACAGATATTACAACGTCACTTTTTAAAATATAGTGTTCTGTATGCTTTCCTCTTACTCCCAATGATAAAGGATGATCTTCAGGAAAAGCACCTTTAGCTTTCAAAGTTGTGACTACAGGAATATTCGATAGTTCAGCAAAAGCTAATAATTCATTCGTTCCTCGCGAATATAAAACACCTTCTCCAACATAAAGTATCGGATCTTTCGCTTGAACAATAGTTTCTAATGCATTTGAAACGTCATTTGGATCAGGACTACTTTTCCATGTCTTAACAGTCTTATAAGGATCTAATGTTTCATCATATTGAGCACTTGGATCTGGTACAGCAATTATAACAGGACCAGGAGGTCCATTACGTAACATTGAAAAAGCTCTTCTAATAAATTCATGAGTTCTTTCTGGAGCATCAATATATCCATACCATTTGGAAACAGATTTAAGACTTGTAGTAACATCAAATTCACTATTTTCAGAGTTACCTACAGGGACACCATCCGTGATACAAAGTACTGGAGAATTATCTTCATATGCTTGAGCTAATCCAGCATAAGCAACTTGAAGACCAGCAGCATTAACTCCTCCTTGAACGGTACACACTCCAATGTTTTCCCCCGAAGTAACTCGAGAAAAACCATCAGCCAATGCAATTGCATAACGATCATCACGCATCATAATCATAGGCATTTTTTCTTTCCCTAAATAATTATTCACTCTACAAACTGGAAAGGTAGATACCCATTCTATCCCTTCTTCTTTCAGAGCTTTTGCTATACCTGTACCAACATCTATCATTTATTTTCCTTCCATTATTAATTTTGAAACATTTTCACCTAATTCCACAGAGTAATTTGTTCCTCTATCCTCTGGATAAATTTGTGCTGTATTAGCACAATATAGACCATTAATAGGCAATTCTATAGGTATTTTATATGAAGAATAATTAATTGGAATAATAGGTTGAGCATAATTTATTTTATTAAAACGATGATCTATAATCCAATCTTTATTAAATTTTGAATTTATTTTTTTTAAATATGGTTCATATTCTTTATAAACTTCAGAGAAATTCTTTGATAGGAGTGGATGATCACTTTCTACATAATTGGTTATATAAATAATATTATTATTGTTATATCTATCCTTTGGAATAAGATTTGTATGTTCTATAATTCCTAGAAATGGGAAGTCTTTTTCGGCTATACTCAACCAATAATAGTCAGATATTTTGTATTTTGATACAATTATCATCACAACAGCAGCCATATAATCTACTTTTTCAGAATTAATTTGAGTTTGTTTAGGGAGTGTTACAATTTTATTTAAGATATGATACGGGATAGTAGATATTACAGAATCAAATTCATAGGTTTTTTCTTCTAAAGAATTCTTGATATTTAAAGATTGTACTTTATTATTTTTGATATTTATTTTGGTTACCATGTGGTTTAACTTTATTGAACCAGAGTTATTTTCAATACTTTTTACTAAAGTTTCGATTAATTTATTAAATGAATTTTTTGGATAACATAGAATTTCTTGTAATTTATGATTCCTCGACGCAACTCTAGTTTGTACTTTTGACCAAAACCAAGGAAGTGAAATTGTTTTATAATACCTACCAAATTTTCCTTTTAATAATGGTTCAAAAATAATTTCGAATGTTTTTTCTTCTACTTTGTTTTTTAACCATTCATAAGCAGTAATGTTTTCCAACTTTTTCCAATCTCTTATTAATTTCAGTCTCAGTGATATTAATAAGAGAGAGAGTCTCTGTTTAATTGATAAGGGTTTTAATTTTAATAAATCTAATATAGTTGTTGTAGGCCATATGTTATTTTCAGTATAAGTAGCTACTGAAGACTTAAACCATTCTAACTCATCAGATATATTAAGTTCTTTATACAGATTTAGAATATGTGAATCAGATACAAATAAATGATGATATGCTTTTTCTAAATCATTACCAGATATTTCTAATGTTGATGCTTGTCCACCATTAACCTTGCTGGATTCGTACACTACAACTTCATGGCCATTTTTTGTCAATCTATAAGCAGCTGATAATCCAGTAATTCCGGAACCTATTATTGCTATTTTCATAAATCTTTTTTAGATAGATAAAACTTTTCTAATATGATAATTATAATGCCCAAAAAAGTAATTGGAATCCACAAGACTAAATGAACCACAATTATAATCGATCCAGAAATAACAGAATTTATACCAAATGCGACCAAAGTTAAGGTTCCAAAAAATTCAAAATTCCCAATATTGCCAGGTAATGATGGAATAATTCCAGAAAGATTAGTAATTGCGCATACCATAAGAATTATGAAAAATAAATTAAATAAATTAATATTATCAATTAGATTGTACGCAATAAAAAAATATACACCTGATTCAATTAACCAAATTGAAATGGACAAAATAAATATATAAAAATACAATTTAGAATTTCTTTTAACTAGAAAGAATGAAAAAAGACTTTTTATAAATTTTAATATATTTTCGATCATAATTTTATATATAGCAAATCTTCTAAGAAACAAAATACTTATGATAAAAAGGAAGAAAAATATAAACAGATATAAAAAAGAACTTATGTAATTGAATTGATACACTTCAAGAAATTTCTTATCAACAAATATAAAACTAATCAAAATAAATACAAGTAAAGCTAAAACATCGGTTATTCTTTCTGTCAAAATTGTAGAGAGTATAGAAACATAATTAGTTTTCTCACTTATATTTATTCGTCTGGCTCTATATAACTCTCCTATTCTAAATGGTAAAATATTGTTCGCCATATATCCTATTATGGTTTCATTTAACATATTGAATTTATAATTATTTAAAAGCTCTATATATATAATTTTCCATCTTAGATATCTTAAAATAACAGAAATAAAATAAATTAAAGAAGCTATTAAAAATACAGAATAATCAACACTAAAAATATGTTCTAGTAGCAAATTGAAATCATTTATTAAGGTATATAAACCTATAGCAAATAAAACAGAAAAGATTAATGAAATTATATTTGATTTGTTTAAAATTCTATTCAAGAGACTTAAACTCTTTAGATTTATATAAAATTGCGTCAGAAGTGCCAATATTAGAATGAAATTTTTTGGAAATAAAAAAATCTCTAATCATTACTCTTTTATCATTATTTATAACTATTTCAAATATTTTATCAAAAGATAAATTTCTATAATTATGTTCAGGAAACCATTTTCGATGTGAATAAGGTCTTCGAACATCATAATAATAAAGTGTTTTATCTGAAATTTTGTCAATATGATTTTTATTCATTAATAAAATGTCTACTTCATAATCAATATTATCTACTGAAGAAGAGTCAAACCAAATAACATCCTTGAAATTTCTTAAATACCACATCCATGGCCATGCAAATCCATCAGATGTATCAACAGCCAGAGAAACATTTGAGTGTTCATTTTTCACATAATTTAAATTATTTAATTCTTCTGAAATAAAGTGTAATTCTTGTGAAGACTGTGTGTATATCAAAAGATCTCGCGGATCATCAGAATGTTTAAATATAAGCATATTAGTTGTTCGTAAGGTAAATATAGAAAACATTATGAAGAATACAAATAGGAAACTAGTAAATAATAAATTGCGTTCTATTGAATATCTAAAATATGCAAACAAAGTAACTAATATTAAAAGTAAAAAAATCAAAAAGTCATAATATATACTTTGTGTTGAATTAGTATAATCGGAAAAACACAACCTAAGTAAAAAAAATAAGATCAAGAATGATGCAAATAATATAAATATAAGAATTTCCTTGTTTATATTAAATATGTTTTTTATATTTTCAGATACGAAGATCCCAGAAATAAAAATAAATGGAATAGTAATATTCACGAGTAACCAAGGCATTTTTTCTCCTGCTAAGGTGAATGCTAACAATGTATAAAGTGAAATAAAACCAAAATATTTTTTTGTAAAATCTCCTTTATATAAGTAATAAAATGCTACCGGTAATCCAATAAGAAAAGGTAAGAATTCGTATGATAAGCATAATAAAAAATAATAATATATAGGTTGACTACCACGTGCAACTTCTTGTTGGGATAACCAATATCCCAAAGATTGCCACTGTCCTGTAATGATTCCAGTAGGATTTATAAAAAAAGAGGTAAACATCAACACATAAATTATCAAAAATATGATTGTTGAATTAATCCAAACTTTTTTATCAAGATACAATCCCACGGACAAAGAAATAAGACACAGCATTAAAGTAATGATTAAGGATAGATATAAGCCATTACCTATTGGTAGCCCCGGAGGAACCGATGGATATCCCTCAGGTGCAGCAAGTATAAGACCAAGAGATGATTGAAAAATAGCAATTAATGGTGCAGCTAAAGGTAAAGATATAGTAAATAGAATCAGGAAAAGTTTGGTATGGTTGCTTATTTCTTTTATGGTAATTTTAGACATCAAAACAGACAAAATATCTCTGTAAGAATAAGCAAAAAGAAAGACTAAAACTCCAAACAAATTAATATACATAGTTTCCTTAGTAGTAAATCCAAATGATAAGGATGCAATTGATATATACAGCCATTTGTTATTAGATGATTTAATATATTTGATTGTAGAAATCATAAAAATAATAAAGAAAACAGCAATAAATATATCATTTCTTGCGAAACGAGAGAAATAAGCAATTGAAGGCGAAAAAAGAAGCATTAATGAAATAATAAAAGTACTCAAGCGACCTAGTTCATTTCTAAATAAAAATGGTAAGAATACAACGAATAAACCAAAAAATGCGAAGGGTAACCTTAAAGTCAAATTAGAATCTCCAAATAACCAAAAAAATGAAGAAACAAAATTAAAGAGGAACATACCATGTGTTAGAGGATTGTGATGAAAAACATCACCTAATGAAGTTGTATATGCAAAATAGCCATGCAGGCTTTCATCATGATGAATTGCTCGATTAGTAAGTTTATAAAATCTATAAAAAAGAGTAACTGATAATATAGATAAAAACGTTATCCAATCTAATTTTTTTATAAAAAAGGCTCTAATATTCTCAAACATAATTCTATTTTGTCATAAAAAATTTATATTCTTTATTTTCATAAATTAAATCAAAAGATTTAATAAATTCATTTTCATCATATTTATTTATTAAAATATCATTTTTAGAAAGTATCACATATTTTATGTTATATTCATCTATAAGATCCATATTGTTATTTGGATCATGATAAAACAACTCAATTTTATATTGAAGGTCATTGATGATGTTTGTTGAACCTCTCCACTGAATTTCATGATTAGGCCATCCTAAAACAGTAGCTCTGCCTGTCGATGCAGGGATAAAATTTGTTTTACTATATGCTCTTCCAACTGTTTCTAAAATAATGTCTTCCGTTTGAGTATTTTTTTTAATAAAAGAAATTAATTCTTTTTCTTCATCAATAAGGTAAGATAAGCCATCTAGTCCTCTAATGCCTTTTTGTTCTTCAAATCTAGAATTTAGTGCTGATATTGTCCACCAAGAACTAGGTACAATAAATACTAGAAAGACAGATATAAAAATAATAGATATTTTTTTTGATAAAGATAAATAAATTTTATACAGAAAATAAACAGAAAATATTGATATCAATAAATAAACAAAAAAATAAAATTTAAAAATAGTATTCATTCGATTATTGAATGAATCGAGTATAAAAACAAATTCTGTACCATATACAACTAAAACACCTGATAAAACAGAAATAATTATAGTTAGATCTAAATAATTTTTATTTTCATACATTTGTTTGGTAAAAATAATTAATATAGAAATAATTAAAGAGAATGCTATCAGGACAAAAACATAATTTACAAATAGTTCAGCATTAAAGAATCTCGTTGATAGTAAGGTCAATAGTACAGAGAAAAACAAAAAAACAAAAGAATTTTGTAAAAATTGATTGTTCGAGAACCCATTCTTAAATATTTTAATAATAGAAAATAAAAAAATTGGAGAAAAGATCAAAGCCCAATATATAATTAAATGAACTAATTGAGAAGATATTTTTACAAAAGAGATAAATGGAAATTTAAGTTGATCAGAAGGGTTTAAAAATAATATTACTACAATCGCAGTTAATAAAAGTGGTAAACATTTTTGGATAATACTCTTAATAAAAACCCTAGGCTTTGAGCCAATATAATATTCATAGAAAAGTAAATTTAGAACAAAAAGCCATAATGTTGGAATAAGATACCAAGGATTTATTAATATTGTAAATAAAAAAATTATAGATAGTTGAAAAATTGACATGTAATGCAATTTTTTATATGTATAAGCATTTTTAAAAATAAAAATTGTTAAATATATAGACAATAAAACAAATGGAATAGCTAAAATATGTGGATGTATATCACCCAAGATTAGAGAAAATGCTGGAAATTCATTGATAGTATAATCACTTAAAATAACATCAGGTCTGTCATAACTAATTATCCGCGAAATAGAAAACCACCACCAATGATCATCAGGCCAAAATAATTTAATGTCTGGTAATTTATCAATTCCATTTATATCTATAAATTTATAAAAAGCGTTACTACCGATTGATAAATGACTTATAAATTCTATAAGAGAGGCAATTGGAGATAAGAAGAATATAAAAATAAATGAAAATATAAAGAATAATATAAAGTTCTTTTTGATCTTTAATTGTTCAAAAAGTAATTGTGTAAAATGAAAAAGTACCAGTGAACTATAAGATATTACTGTCGGCAATATGAAATTATATGCAATATTTGAGTCAAATGAGAGCATTTTAGGAACAGATGAAAAAACAAAATATCCAAAATAATAATATTTAAGACCTTCATTGTGATACCATAAATCATCAGGAATAATGCTTTTCATATCCATAACAGAAGTTAGAATCATTAGTTCCATAATTTTTTCAGTATCAATAATGTCAGGATTGAAATATCTTATTGCTAAAACCAGAAGGAAAACGATACAAAAAATTGATATATTTCTGATCATTGAAATAGAAAAAATCTCAAAAATAGAATCTTTCCAGATAAAAAAATGTGTCGTAGCCAATATTAATAAAAGCAAATATGAAGAAATCCATAAATATTGTAATGGAATAAATTTGATAAAAAAAACAGAAAATATACTACCTATGAAAATGAATAAAATAAATCCTAAAAATAAATCAGGTACTTGAAAGAGATTTTTTTGTGATAAATACTTGTTAGTTACAAATCCGGGAATGAATAAAAGCACAAAAAGTATTAAACAAAAAAATGTATATAAAAAAATCATAAAATATAAAAATTATTTAAAGCTATTTCAGCTGCAGATTTTTCAGCATCTACCTTTCTTTCTCCTGTAGCTTTTCCGTATGATTTATTATTTATAAAAATATTTGTTTCAAAAAGACCGGAATTATTCAATTCAGTAATATATTCAGGTAAAGGTATTTTTTTCTCCTGCAATATCTCTTGTAATTTTGATTTCGGGTCATTAAATTTTTGTTTTTTTACTATTACATCAATCTTGTTAGATATAAGATTCAACAAGAAAATTTTGGTTTTTTGAATTCCTAATTCTAATGTACAACAACCTATAAAAGATTCAAAAAGGTCACATAAATTAGATTCCTTTATCCTCCCATTATTTTTTTCTTCTCCTTTACCCAAAATCATATGTTCTTGTAGATCAAGGCTTTTTGCTAAATTAGCTAATGAAGATCTTTGGACAACTAATGATCTGATTTTTGACATGTCACCTTCACTCAAGTTTGGATGTTTTTCATATATATATTCAGCAACAATATAACTTATCACTGAATCTCCTAAAAATTCCAATCTTTCATTTGATTCTAATTCTGCATTTGAAAAATTTTCATTTAGAAAAGAACTATGCGTAAAAGAGATTTTTAATAATTTACTATTAGAAAGTTCGAGTTTTTTTAATAATTCTTCAATCATATTGAATGTTGTCTTGGCCATGGAGGTTGAGGTTTTTTCAATTCTCCAAAATATGTATTATTAAAAACTATATTTTTCAAGCTCTCATAAAATTTTTTAGAATCAGATTTTGGAGGAGTAAATGTTTTTAGAAAAACTGTATTTCCATCTGAAAATTCTATTGTAGGTGTTCCAAATATACCCTTTGATTCTCCCTCTTCATGACTTTCAGCAATAATTTTCAAAGAATCATCAGAATCTATTTTTTCCTGGAACTTTGATGTCAACAATCCTAATTCTTCACATAATTTAAATATAAATTTTTTGCTTCTAACATCTTTGTGTTCTACGTGTTTTAATTCTAATAGCTTGTGCATATATTGATAGCCAGCTTCCTTGGATAAAGATCGGGCAGCTATCCCTCCTAAATGAGGCCAAATTCCACGACTGACATAAGTGTTAAGATCTTGATTCCAAGCTTTCCAGATTTCTTTATTTTCAGCGTTGACTTGTTCTAATAAAAATGGTTTCCATTCAATTTCAAGAAAGTCAGATTGATTTTCTAACTCTATTAGCCAATAATTGGCTTGTCTTACCCAAGGGCAGGTATAATCAAAAAATACCTTAATTTTTTCTTTTCTTTCATTCATTAGGTTTTTTCCTTAAACTTAAAATATATATATATAGGATAAAAATTATTGAACAAACATAAAACACTAATTCATAAATTCATTCAAAGTAATCCTCATTTAGATTATATTATAAGTTTTTGTAAAAAATTTAAAATTAATAATGAGATTAAAATTTATATAGTTGGAGGTACCATCAGAGATATTTTAATGTCAAAAACAAACAACAAAAAATTAGATGTTGATTTTGCGATATATGGCAATATAGAACATTTTTCTGAGAGATTAGGTAATCATTTAGGAGACAAGATTCAACATACTAAACAATTTAACGCATATCATATAGAAAATGATGATTATTCTATAGACATCACTCATGCTAGAAAAGAAAATTATCCTAATTCAGGAGATTTGCCCTTATATGAAAACTCCAATATTATGACAGATCTAAAAAGGAGAGATATTTCAATTAACAGCATAGCCGTAGAGATTGGAAAAGATGAATATATAATTATTGATCCTTACAATGGAATAAAAGACATAAATGATAAATTGATTAGAATTAATCATCATAATAGTTTCAAAGATGATCCAACAAGGATATTTAGGTGTATTAAATTTGCTTCACGTTTAAATTTTCAATTTGAAAAGAAAAGCTTAAATCTACTGAAAAAATCATCCAAATATTTAAAAAACATATCAAATTATAGGAAAAACAATGAACTAAAAAAAATCATTCAAAATGAACCGATAAAAGAATTTTTTGTTTTTATAAATAAATTTAACTTTACCAACTTTTTCCCAAAAAATTTCATAAATAAAATTTCAATGATTGAAGAAAAATTCTGGGATGAATCAACCATAGAAGAAAAAATATATTTCTCTTTTTTCGAGGATGATTTGGATAGTAAATTATTGTTTGTTACAGATCTAGGATTATCCAAAGAATCCAAAGAAAAAATTATATCCATAGAAAAAACAAAAGAAAGAATTCTAAATGATGAATTAATCGTTGAAAATGAGCAAAAACTCATTTCTAATCTATATCATTGTCTATAGCAAAAGATATATGCCTCCCACCCCATAAAAGTGCTCTGCTAGCTAGACGTTGTCTATGAAATATATATTGTTGTGCATAAGATGATAAATGGCCAAATTTCTTTCTAGCAAAATCACTTGCAATAACAGGATTTGTATTATTCGGTAATCCATACCATTTAACCAATCCTGAAAGAACATGTCTGTCAACAGGGAAAGAATCACTTTTATCTAGTGAATAGGCAAGAATACAATCTGCTATTTTCCTCCCTACTCCATGAATTTTCAACAATTCGATTAAAGCAATTTCATACGGTACTTTTTTAAGATGATCATAAGATAAATTTTCATTTAAAATTATATTTGCAGCATTAATTATGTAAGGTGACCTGAATCCAAACCCTAGTTTCCTCAAATCATTTTCACCTAAATATAATATATCTTCAGGCGTTGGAAAAATTCCACCAGTCACATTTCTTAATTGGCTCATATGTTTTTTTATCCTAGGTAAATTTGAACAGGATGAAGTTATAAAACCTATAGTAGCTTCCCATGGATCTTGTTTTAAAATCCTTAATCCAGGATATTTTTTTATCACAGGTGAAATAATTTTATCATTCAATAAAACATCAAAATCTTGTATTTTATTTAAAGGTTCTCCTAAATATTTTTTTAATCTATAAATAAAATTAGCATCATACTTTTCAGAAAAAACAGTTACGCATATGTTTTTTTTCTTTTGTTCTAAATGCAATTTTATATCTTCAAAATATCCCTCAAATATAATCTTTCCTGTTTTCGATATATCTTGCCATATAAATGACTGGCCAGCATCTAAAGTATTTCGTAAGTCTATAGTTTCTTCAATATTAAATATATTTTTGATTTCAGTTATATTTTTCATAACTAATAGAGATTAATATTGGACATATTATACTTATAACTATCATAGAAAATAAAACAATGAAGAAAACGTGTTTATATCTAATCTTTTCTATAAAGATTAGAATGAATGAAAAAATCATCATTAATAAAAATATTGGGAAGCAAATAAGTAAGTAATTTGTTATTTTTCCATTAATATCTGGAAAGATATGAAAATAACTACCAATCAAAAAATAAATGATCCCATAATACAAGAAAGATGATAAATTTACTAAAATTATTCGTCTTAAAGTCGTCACATTTTCTTTCGCTTCAAAAAATAATATTTTGTAAAGGGAATAGTATGACGAAAAGAATAGCCAATTTATCAACATCAAAATTAAAACTAAAGCAAAAATATACATTATACGTTATCAATTACATAACATTTAGCTTTTAATTTAGCTTCAATTTTTTCCTTCCAAAATGTTGCTGAATTATCATCAAATATTGAGTAATATGTTGGGCCCGCTCCAGTCAAATTAAGAGAGTTTAATTTAAAATTACTTAGTATTTTTTTAGATGACTTTAAAGTCGGAAATATACTTAACGCGGAACTTTCTAAACCATTATATAAATCATAAGAAATTTGTTTTTTTTCTTTTATCATAGTAATCGTTTTCATAGTTCTTGATCCATCAGTATAACTTGAAACATTATCATAAATTTTCATTGTTTTTTGATCTACATAAATCTTTGGACAAATAAGTAAAATTTGATTAAAGGATGGCCTAGGGATTTCATGTAATATTTCACCTCTTCCTTTTACGACTGCTGTATTGTGTGAGATGAAAAAAGGGACATCTGAACCAAATTTTAGGGCTATGTTTTTCATTTCATCAGTATTTAATTTCAATTTCCACAATTTATTAATGCCTCTAATTACAGATGCAGCATTTGAAGATCCGCCTCCTAATCCTGAAGAATATGGTATGTTTTTTTTTACTTCTATTTTAATAGGGGTATTTATATAATGTTCTTGCATAAAAGAAACAACTTTTTTTATTATGTTGTCATTATCTTCTATACCATCTTGCAAAATTTGGTTTTTTTCGGATTCTTTCAAGGAAATATAATCGTTAAGATTTATTTTTAATAAAACTGAAAGAATTTGATGGTAAGAATCGGGTCTTTTATACAATACTTCTAAACCCAAATTTATTTTTGCACTGCTTATTTCATTTATCAACATAAACTTTTTTATAGTTTTTATATAGATTTTCCCACTGTGACAGACTTAAGTGTTGGGGTCTCAAAGAATGATCTATGTCTGTATTGTTAAGTAATAATTTAATTTCATTATTATGTATTTTTAATCCCATAGAAATAGAGTTTATAATCTTTTTTCTTGGATTGGAAAAACCTCTTCTTACAAATTCAACATAATCATTTGAGATTTGATAATTAGAATGTGGTTGGATCAAAACTGTCATTGAATCGACTTTAGGAATAGGTTTGAATTCGATAGGTTTAATTATTAATAATTCTTTAACTTCTGCAACTGACTGTACTAAAAAACTTAAAAAAGATTTCTTCCCATCAGGAGCCGTAATTTGTTGTCCTACTTCTTTTTGGATAGTGAAAATCATGTTTTTAATGTTTTTTTGTTTTAAAAAATTTCGTATTATCTTATTAGACGCATAGTAAGGAAGGTTTCCTATAAGTGAGTAGTTTTTATCTCCATTGATTTGAAAAAATCTAGCATCTCCGTTAATTATTTTCAAATTATAATTTCTATATTTTATTTCCAACTTTTTTATCAAATCAATATCTATCTCTAATAAAGTTAATTTATTATGATGTCTTAGTAAATGATCCGTCAGGGAACCATTTCCTGGTCCTATTTCTATAATTTCATCATCCGGACAAAAATTAGCAAGCTTAACTATTTTTTTTGCAACTGAATCATTTATGAGAAAGTTTTGACCTAATATTTTTTTCATTTGAACATAATAGTCGAAATTACAGTTATAATAATATATATAAATGATATCAAACTCAAAAATTAACTGGGCAGTTATACCCTGTGCAGGGCTTGGAACTAGATTGTTACCTGTAACTAAAACTGTACCAAAAGCAATGATTCCTGTAGCAAATTATCCTATCATTCATTTTGCTGTTAAAGAAGCAATGTCCGTAGGTATAGAAAATATTCTTATAATAATAGGTGAAGGAATGGATTCAGTAAGAGATTATTTTTCTGAAAACGCAAAATTACCTAAATTCATTTCAAATAATGTGAAAATTGATAATAAATATAAAGATGACACATTTTCTGACAGAGTTAATATAAGATTCTTGTTACAAGATAAACCTTTAGGAGTAGGACATGCTATTAAGCTAGCAAAAAGAATTATTAATGAATCTATTTTTGCTGTTATATTACCCGATGATGTAATATTTACCAAAGGAAATCCAATTTCACAATTAATGAAAATATACAATAAATTTGGTGGTCACGTTATCGGCTTGAATAAGTTGAAAAAGAATGAAATCGAACAAAAAGGAATAGTAGAAGTTATTAAAGAAAAAACCAGATATAAAATTACAAACTTAATCGAAAAACCTAAACTTTCGGATGCTCCTTCGCGAATAGGAATTCTAGGAAGATATATTTTAGGTCCAAATATTTTTGATCATATAAATGATAATGTAGAAAATGATCAGGAAATCAATTTAACTGAAGCTTTACTAAAAGCTGGTAAAAACGTAGAGATTTCAGGTGAAATACTAGAAGGTTATCATTTTGACACAGGTAATATCGAGGGGTTAATTAAAGCTTCTTCTTTTTTTCTAAAGAATCATAAGATACTTGAAAAAAAATTGTAATTTATCAATATTTATTATTACAATTTTAATACTGCCATAAATGCTTCTTGAGGAACTTCAACAGATCCTATCATTTTCATTCTTCTTTTTTTTCCTTTAGCTTGTTGTTCAAGAAGCTTCCTTTTCCTAGTTATATCTCCTCCATAACACTTGGCTAAAACATTTTTTCTTAAAGCTCTTATGTTTTCTCTAGCTATAATCTTTCCTCCTATAGCAGCTTGAACTGGGACCTGAAACATTTGCCTAGGTATCAAGTTTTTAAGTTTGGTAACCAGATCACGGCCTTTTAAAGATGCGGAACTGTTTTCAGTAATGAGAGATAAAGAATCAACACTTTCATTATTAACCAATATATCTAATTTGACTAAGCTTGCTTTCCTCTCTTCAATAATTTCATAGTCCATTGAGGCGTATCCTGAAGAGCAAGATTTTAATCCATCAAAAAAATCAACAAGAATTTCCGAAAGAGGTAAAAAGTGAGATATCATCACAATTTGTGATGACAATTTATTTTTATTTTGTATGTAATCTATTTGTCCAAATTCTCCACGTTTAGTAGATAAAAAATCTACAATTTTTCCTATATAATCGTCGGGTGAAATAATATTAATTTTCACCCATGGTTCTTTAATAAAGTCTATCAATTGTGATGCAGGCCATTGAGATGGGTTTTGAATTTTTTTTATTTCTCCATTTTTTAGATGAACAGAATGAGTAACACTTGGAGCTGTAGTTATTAATTCCAAATCATATTCTCTTTCCAATCTTTCTTGAATTATTTCCATATGTAACATTCCCAAAAAACCACACCTAAAGCCAAATCCTAAAGCTGCAGATGTTTCTGGTTCATATACCAGACTTGGATCATTTAAAAATAACTTATCTAGAGCTTCTCTTAGATCTTGGTATTTATCAGAATCTGTCGGATATAATCCTGTGTAAACTGTAGGAACCGATTCTTTATAAGCATATAAAGGAGTTGTTTCTTTATATCCTATATTTGTTATGGTATCTCCTACTTGGATGTCTTTTAAATTTTTTATGCCTGTTTCTACATAACCAACATATCCAGTTTCAAGAGTTGAAATGGATTCATGATGGGGTTTAAGATATCCAATATCTATAGCTTCATGTTCTGATTTAGAATTATGAAAATATAATTTCTGGCCTTTATTTATTGAACCATTTATAATTTTTACATATGCTATGGCTCCTTTATATGTATCATATTTTGAATCAAAAATTAAGGCTCTGAGTTCATTTGAATCTTCATACCTTTTGGGAGAAGGTATTTTTTTTGTTATAGTTTCTAAAAGTTCTAAAACACCAGTTCCTTGTTTAGCAGAAACTTTCATAATCTCATTTTCTCCAAATCCTAATATTTCAATCACTTCCTGTGTCACTTTTTCTGTTTCAGCTAAAGGTGAATCAATTTTGTTTATTACTGGTATTATTTCAAGATTTTGATCTAATGCTTGATAAACAGTAGAAATAGTTTGAGCTTGAACTCCTTGTGTAGCATCAATTAATAAGATAGCACCTTCACATGCAGCTAATGATCTTGATACTTCATAGGTAAAATCAACATGTCCAGGTGTATCAATTAGATTGAATACATAATCATTTCCATTGAAAACATAATTTAATTGTATAGTTTGAGCCTTTATAGTAATTCCACGTTCTCTTTCTAAGTCCATGGTATCTAAAACTTGATCTTGAAAATTTCTTCCAGGTATTGTATTTGTAATTTCAATAAAACGATCTGCCAAGGTAGATTTACCGTGGTCAATATGTGCTATTATTGAAAAATTTCTTACATTCATACTTAATTATTATATTCTAAAACAAGAGAATTCTATAAGTTGAATTAGTTGCCAATATACTTGCCTTTATCATGAAAAATATATACCAAACATGTAGTTAGATCGTTTGATAAATTTAATCTAACAAATCATCCTGTGGTAAAGTCCATGGAGCTCGAACAGAAAAAGGTCTAGGAACTTCATTTGTATCCATCATTTCGACATCAATAATTGTTGGCCTTTTAGAATCTATACCTTTTGAAACTGCTTCACCTACTTTTTCAGGATCAGTTACTTTCAAACCTAAAGCTCCATAAGACTCTGCCATTTTAACAAAATCAGGATTTACAAAACTTGTTCCATAATCACCAGACCAATCAAGAGACAAATCTCTCCTAACATTTCCGTAATGGCCATCGTTGAAAACTACACATACAACATTTATACCGTATTTTACTGCAGTTGAAAGTTCTTGTACATTGTACATAAATCCACCGTCTCCAGAGATAGAGACAACTGGCGTTTCAGGTTTTGCAACCTTAGCTCCTAAAGAAGTTGGATAAGCCCATCCAAGATTTCCAGAATATCCTGAATCTAAATAACTAGAAGTGTTGTATGTTTTCCAGCCTGGTCTAGAATAATATCCTAACTGTGTCATATCCCATACCGTAATAGTATCCTTAGGCATTCCTTCTCTTAGAGAATTTATAATCTCATGTTGGGGATGTAATCCTTCAGATCCAGAATTTAAAATTTTCCTTATTTTAGCAACGTTTTCCTTTGGAGAAAAAAACTTTGTTCCTCCAACAGCTTTAATTTCTTCACCTATTCTTTCAATAGCTAATTTAGCATCCGACAAAATACTTAATTCATGTTTATGAAATCTACCAAATTCATTTTTATCTATATCTATATGGATTATTTTTGTATTTTCGGCTGCAGGATATCTTAAGGCAAATCTTGAACCTATAACAATAATCAGGTCAGAAGATTCAACAAAATCTTTTAGTTGTCCTTCTCCACCTAAAGCAGCTCCTAAACTATGAGGGTGCTCATCAGAAATTACTCCTTTTGCGGCAGCACTTGTTATAACAGGGATATTGGTCTCTTCTGTAAATTTTATCAATGCTTCTTCTGCTTGAGATCTAATTACTCCTGTTCCTGCATAAATGACGGGATTTTTTGACTTAAGGATTAAATTTACCACGTCTGAAATAGGTTGATTAATAGGTTCTGTTCTTATATATGGGCTAGATTCAAGTAATTGTACTTCTTCACTTTCAACCATAGTTTCTGGAGGCATTTCTATTTCAACTGGTCTCGGCCTACCATTTTTCAAATTATTAAAGGCTTCAGATACCGCACTGGGGATTTCATGTGGTCTTAATATTCTTTTCTGAAATTTTGTAACTGGCTTAATTGCTTCTAATTGATCATTAACTTCATGTAACCCTCCTAAATCTTTTCCTATAGAAGATCTAGGTACCTGTCCTGCTATCATTAGCACTGGAGATGATGAGGAATAGGCAGTAGATAATCCTGCGGCAGCGTTATACAATCCTGGACCAGGGACTACCATTGCCACACCAATTCCCCTACTGGCTCTTGCATATCCATCTGCCATATATGATGTTGCTTGTTCATGCCTTGGAACTATCATTTTGATATTAGGATTTTGTTTTATAGCATCAACTACTCCATACATTTGAACTCCAGGCAATCCGAATATAATTTCAACACCTTCCCTAACAAGTGATTCAATTAATGCTTCTCCCCCAGATAATTTCACCATTGATTTCTCCTTTTTATTACCACAAATCTATTATTCTTTCAGCCATGACCATCACTGTGGCATTAGTATTAGCTCTAATGCAATCAGGCATTATAGATGCGTCCACAACTTTAATATTTTCCAATCCAATCACAGTACCTCTTTGATCAACAACTGCCATTGGGTCGGTACCCATTTTACAAGTACCACTAACATGGTGTCCGGTAACCATCTTATTATACAACCACTTTTTCAGTAAATTATCATCATTTATTATAGATATGTCTGGATGGGTAATATTGGAAATATGTTTCTGAAATTCTTTATGATTTCCAATTTCATTTAGAATACGAACTCCTTCCATTAATCTATCAGTATCATTCTCTGTAGCTAAATAATTATAAAATAAATGTGGATATGCATTAGGATCGTCATTATCTAAAGATACTTCTCCAGAACTTTCAGCTAAATTTAAAGTCAAGTTTGCCTTAATTCCTTCAGGTATCTCTGGGTTTCCCATTAATCTTGTACCTGAGCCCATGTAAACTATCATGTCATTTTTCCATTGAGAATTTTTTGATGTATATCTCAAAGCCACTTTTGCCCTTGGTTCATTTGAATTTGGCTCAACAAAAGAATCTCTTGTTTCCCATGCTACATAAGTCATAGGATGATCTCTTAAGTTCATCCCTACTCCAGGTAAATCTAAAACTGTTTTAATTCCGTGATGCAAAAATTTATTGGGGTCTCCAACTCCAGAATTAAGTAAGAGTTTAGGAGATTCAATAGCTCCAGCACAAAGTATAATCTCATCACAAAACAACTTATATTCTTCTTTGTCTGTAATAATTTCAAGACCGATTGCTTTATTATTGTCAAACAAAATCTTTTTAACATAAGAATTGCTTTTGATGTTTATGTTGGGTTTATGACGTACATCTGCTAAATATGTAAGTGAAGTACTTTGCCTTACTCCTTCAATTTGATTAAAAGCTAAAGGCCCAACACCAGTAGAATCAGGACTGTTATGATCAGGACAATCATCAAATCCATAATCAATGCATGATTGATAAAATGCATCATGTATAGGATCCCAATTTTTTTTTGGAAATCTACTAACCGTTATATAGCCTTGTGATCCATGATATTCGTTTTGAGAATAGTCTAGATCATTTTCTAGTTTGATAAAATATGGTAAAACTTCTTCAAAAGTCCATTTATCATTACCGAATTCAGCCCATCGATCATAATCATCTCTTATGCCTCTAAGAAAAATTTGAGCGTTTGTAGATGATGATCCTCCAATAATTTTGCCTCTAGGAATTCTTATAATAGGACCCCCCTTTGTGCTTTCAGCACGATACGACCAATTGCTTGGGTCAGTATCATTAGACGCAGTGGTTTTCACATTTCCATGCCCATAAAAAACATTCTCTGGTAATGAATCTTTTACTGGATAGTCATTTCCAGCTTCAATTAAAAGAATATTTCTTGATTCATCTTTTGATAAACGATTAGCAATTATAGAACCCGCTGATCCGGAACCAATAATTACCGTATCATATAAGTTATTCATTATTATCCTCCACATATTCAAATAAAGATTCTAAAAACCAAGCTGATAAAGAGCCACCTCTATTATCAAAACCATTTTCTCTTTTTCGTATTAGATATTCTTCTATAGAATCAAGGGAGCCTGTTCCAGTACATGAATCATGAACAATTCCTGTATCTTCAACTCTAGAGTCAACAAATTTCCAAGCTTTTATCACCATTGCTAGGTACTCTTTAGACAGAATCCCCATCATAATGTCATTTATGATAGCATACCCAATCATACTAGTAACAGTTAGCTCTTCATATGATTCATCATTATCTATAACTTGTCTCCATGCTCCATTTTTAGTTTGTAATTTTTTTAATGAATTTATATGTTTAATATGTTTTTGAATTACATCTTCTTTCCTTTCATGATTATCAGGAATATATTTAAGAGCTTCTACAGCTCCATAAATAGCAAAACCGTTTCCCCTACCCCAAGGATATTCAGCTATTTTAGAATGTATATATATACCATCTTCTCTTTGTAATGGAGAATCCAATATGTGAGATATCATAAAATCTAAATAAATATCTTTTGATGTATATTTATAAGCTCTTCCTAAAACCGCAGATACAAAAAATTGATCTTCGACCTGTATGTTTGTATCTAATATAGGATTATTTTTATCAACAAATGCATCAGCTTGATCAATTATTGGTTGAACATGATTTAAATTTTTTGTTATTTCATATAAATCATCTAACCATATCAAACCTGCTCTACCGTCATTTCCCCAAGCATGTGATTCATCATTTATTCTATTTACTACTAAATCAGAATAAGTTGAAAGTGCATATTGTTTAGCGTTAGATGGATATCCTAATTTTTCAATTCTTAATCGTGCAGAAATTCCTACTCCTTGTGTATAAACTACGGTTTCGAGATTATTACCATAGACATTACAAAGGGTTAAAGTCTTATCCAAAAGAGTGACCTTATCAATGTTCATATTATTTCCTTTATTTTTTCATCACAAAACTTTATTACTTCTTCTGATAATTCTTTAGCTTTTTCAGCATCTGATTTATCAAAAATTTCAAATGGAGAACCACTTATAGTAAAAGATGGATATCTGGTTGAATATAGATACTTATCTAAAATAGGGCCATATGATTTTAGAAAATCAAATGTAGGATCGATAGCCAAACAATCTTCAGACAAATCAGAAATCGATGATCCCCATACTTTATCAGTTCCTTTTAAAATCAAATAAGATATTAGTGATTTTTCAGCTGCTTGTTGAAAAAGAAAACAGGAAATTGAAAATTCTTTTGATATTAAAGATTTAGCTAACTCAAAATCATAATCCGATTGTTTCTTCCACCTTTGACATTCTTTAAAATTTACATTTTCCATTATTTCAAAACCTTATCTTTATCTTGGAAAATAATTTCCATAGATTTTTTTATGACATTAAATGTGTAATTATTTTTTGCAATAGATGAATATTCATTTGGAGTATAAACAAAAAATCTAGTATGAACAGTTGGTCTTAAATGTGTTATCCAGAATTCATCTCTATTATGGAAATCTTCATTAGTTTGTTGAATTATAAGTAAATCGAGAGATGTTTCTGGAGTGATTCTACCCAAAGGAAAATCTCCAAATACAGCAATAGATTTAGCCCCTAACTGTGGAGCTTCCTTAGTAAAGTTAGACAATTCTCTTTCTAAGCAATTTTTTCTATGATTGGAAAACCCAAATACTATAGGCACTTTCTCAACCTACACATTATAAAGAGTTGGATGATTAGGTTCTTCAAAAATTTCATCCTTAGAAAGAGGATAACTTTCTTTTTCATAAACTTGAAGTCTATGACAACCAAAATCAGGAATATATATAAGTTTCCCATAAGTTCTAACTGATGCAGGTGCTCTCAATAATCTCCATTGTTCTCTATTTGCCATTTCTCTCAATCTTAAAACTCTTGGACTGGACATTATATAAGTTTTACCTATCTGTGATAGAGTTGCATCACCAATTATCTGAGTGACGTATTTTTCTTCCCTATCGTAAATAACGACACGGTTATTGTTTCTATCCGCAACATATATATCACCATCATCATCTATAGAAATTCCAGCAGGTCCATCAAGTTGTTTAACTTCCTGTCCTAAAGAAATATGTATTTCACCAAATGAACGTGTAAATTCTCCAGATTTGTCAAATACACAAATTCTATTATTCCTCCAATCAGAAACTAATATCTCTCCTTTATGATTTATGGCTATTCCCCAAGGCATATCGAGTGTAGTATCTCCGGTCTTAGAGCTTATAGTAGATAAATAATTCCCTTTTTTATCAAACTTTTGAATTCTGTTATTACCAGTATCTACTACATATAAATCTTCATTGTCATCAAAGCAAATACCTGATGGAGAATCTAATTGGCCTTCTCCGGAACCATATTCTCCTATCTCAATTGATTTTGTATTGGATTCCTGCGCATCCGCAGTTGCTCCAATAGGGACATATCCTTTTTCACCATCGTCTTTCAAAATATAAACACAATGTTTCCCTTCATCAGATACGTATAGTTTTCCTTCAGAATCTTGAATCATTTGTACTGGCCAAGTGAATGATCCAAATACATCTAAATCTTCATCTTTCCAATTTATTCTCCTTATGTTACCACCCTCTCCGTCAGCTCTAATCAAAACATATAAGATTTCTTCCGTTTCCACGATATCCATACAATATGTAGTCACACGTCTCATTCCCAATGTTTCTTTATACTTATAACCTCCTCTTAATATTGCATATGGAGGTTGTTTTGCTCTTTCTTTAGCTTGTGTCATGACTTTTCTCCTATTTTATTTAAATGGATTCAATTGTTCATAGTTTCCTAATACAATTTCAGTTGGATCTAACCCCATATGTTGTTCTAACAACGTACCGTATACTCCACGATAGTCGAAAGTATGTTTAAGGTCTTCTCCATTTAACCATTCGCTTGGTTCTATGGAAGGATATTCTGAGTATAGACCTCCTTTAACTCTGTTACCGATAATAAAAGCGCCTCCTCCTGACCCATGGTCAGTACCGGAACCATTATCTCTCATGCGACGACCAAATTCTGTAAATACTAACATTACAATTTCATCTGAAGCATTATGTTCCTCTAAATCAGTTAGAAAATCAGTAATGCCCTGAGACAATTCACCCATTAATCTATCATGAGCTGGCATTTCTTGAGCATGATGATCATATCCACCATGTTGAGTATAAAATATTCTCGTTCCTAAATTAGCAGTATGGACTCTTACAACATCCCTAAGCGCTTTAGCTATTGAATTATCAGCATACTCTACTGAGGACTTATATTTCCTTGGAACATCTTTTAACATATCTGCACCAGTAAGAACTCCTGATCCTGTATTAGCTAAATAATTCATTACAACTCCAGATTCATGTCTATCTCCCATCCATTCATCTTTAGGAGTATACATTCGTGAAAAAACATCCAAATTTGCCATTCTTTGAACATCATCTTCAATAGAAGTCATCAAACCATAATTATCAAGATTATCAACGCTAGTAGCAATTACTCCTGGAGCAGCTAGGGCTCTGGGCAATCCTTTTCCAAAGCTTATAGCAGTCAAAGGGTTAATACTATTAGGATCTAATTCTCTAATAACTTTAGCCAACCATCCTTCCGTTGCTACAGTATTAGGTTCACATGTATGCCAAATATCCATTGCTCTAAAGTGAGATCTGATAGAGTTTTCATATCCTATCCCCTGGATAATTGCCATTTTACCTTGTTTGTATAATTCTCTGAAAGATTCAGCATTTGGGTGAAAAGCAAGATCTTTGGTAAACGGTAATACTTCTTCCTCTTTATGCCCAACGTAACTTCTAACATCATAATAAATTCCATTGGTAAAGGGAATAACTGTATTTAAGAAGTCATTTCCTCCAGAAAGTTGAACAACAACTAAGACTGGATCTTTTTTCTTATTCTGTTTTTTTGATTTTGTAACCATAAATTTACTCCTAATTTATCAAGCTAATTGAAATTCTGGTGATGAAACCAATAATGTATAAAGTCTAATTATTTTCTGTCTTATTTCTTTTGAATCTTTTCCATTTCCAACCGAAGGACCTTCAGAAGCAATTTCAAGTAATTGTTCATGAGTTTGATCACTTACTTCTAGTTCTCCAATATTTTCTAAGATCTTTTTTACAAGTTCTTCTGAGGAAAGATCAGATTTACTAGCAACAATCCTCTCAACTAAATCTTTTGATCCTGTATTATTCATATCACTTATTAAATCAACAGCATAATTTATTCGTTCAGTGAGCGAGCCTCCGTCTATCCATTCTTTTCCAGTATGCCACCCTTCAACAGTAGGTGGATCTAATAATGTTTGACCCATTACAGCACTTAATCCATGCAATTTACCCAACCTTATATCTTTCGGTCCTATTTCTGTTGTTAGTTTTAGAGTACTTGCTATAAATTCTGCTGGACACTTAACTCTCTTAAATCTAGAATTTTTAAAGAAATCAGATTTGAATAAAATTCTCATTACTTCTTTTATATCTGCATCTGAATCAAGAAATGTCCGTACAAGAATTTTCATTGCTTCTTGATCTTGCGGCGGTTCAATACTCCATGCTGGAATTTGTGGTTCATCTGCTACAAAAAAGTTATAAATATGTCTTGAAATAAATTTGGCACAGGCTTCTGTTTTAACTATGATCTCTATAATATCTCCTCCATTAAAGTTACCTTCTTTACCAAGGAATTTCTTATTACCTTCATCATGATCATTTTCATCATATATAAAATGAGACTTAAAATGTCCATAGGGATAAAGTGGCATCGGTTGTTCAAAAGTCCAACCAGTAAAAGCCCTTGAAGCTTCCTTTATGTCAAATTCTGTGTAATTGCCAATTCCCATTGAAAACAATTCCAATAATTCTCTTCCAAAATTTTCATTTATATTTTCCCCATGATTTTCACAATTATCTAACCAGAAGATCATCGCTGGATCTGCTGATAAGTCTGAAAGTAATACCCTAAGATTGGAAACACAATTTTTTCTTAACATAGCTATATGATCAATAATAGTTGGACCTTGTTCACTTTTTGTCCAACCTGTTGCAAAAACATGATGCCAAAATAAAGTCATTTTTTCTTGGAATGGTTTTTCTGAGTTTAGCATTCTATAAAACCATTTAACATTGTCTAAACCAAAATTATCACAAGAACTTAATTGGGGATAATATCTTGATAACACATCCTCATCAGGAAGTTCATCAAATTTTTCAATATCTACAAGATCATCAACAATAGAATCATAATCTTTTTTTGATAACTTTTCCAACATTGCTGGTGTAGTACCAAATCCTGCGCGTCTATATAAATGAGCTATTAGTGATTTCTCAGTTGCCATATTAACCTCATTAGAATTCTATTTTATAAATTTAAAATTAAAAATAACTCTATTAGAAACTTTTCTCAATATTTATATCATGATTTATTACGTTTATTTTAACTAAAATCAAAATCAGTTACGGGATCAGGTATATCATCCCACTTATTTGAACCTTCAGTTCTCATAATAGTAATTACTCTTTTTACATCAGGATTTGCCAATCCCCAAAGTTTTTGTCCTGACAACACATTAACAGCATTTTCTGCCCATCTTTTTGATCCTTCAGCAGCAGTAAAATTTGAACCTCCAGCATAATGAGGAGTTAAAAAAAGATTTTCTGTTTTCAATAATGGAGATTCAGCATCGAGGGGTTCTATCTCAGTAACATCAATCCCGGCATGATAAATAAGATTATTATTTAATGCATGAGCTAAGTCCGATTCATTTACTATAGGGCCTCTAGCACAATTTATAAATATAGCTGTTTCTTTCATTTTAGAAAAAGCTCCCAAATTAAACTGGTGATTATTTTCAGATGTTGCAGGAGAATGAACTGTTATAATGTCGCTCTCAGTTATTAATTCTTCAAAAGATACTAATTTTACTCCATATAAATCAGCAACGGATTGAGGAATATAAGGATCATGTGCAATTATTCTCTCTGGTCCAAATCCCTTTATTCTATTTGAAAAAGCCTTTCCTATATTACCAAATCCATAAATTCCAACAGTTGTTCCTGCAATTCTTCTCAATCTATTGCGTGGGTTCATTAATTTTTGTGGATTATCAGACCATGCTCCTTCTTTAGTATGCTTACTTAATTCTGGTATTTGTCGAGTAATAGATAAAAGTAAAGCCATTGCATGATCAGCTACTTCGGAAGTATTTATTCCGGGGGTATTAGTAACACATATCCCAAGTTCTGTTGCTGCATCTAGATCTATAGAGTCAACTCCTACTCCAGATCTACCTATCATTTTGAGTTTGGGTAAATTTTCCATGACTTCTCTAGTTGTATGAGGTACAGTTCCTACTAACAAAACATCGGCATCCTTAGCAGCAGCTATAAGTTCATTTTCATTTGAACATGGAACCACTGAATATTGAATCCCTGAAGATTCAAATACATCAAGCATTGTTTTGGGAGGTCCACTTCTTCCAGGCGAATTTACAGTGATAACTACTTTGTGCGGCATTGATTAACTCCTTATGCAATTTACTATATAGTGTTAAAAAAACAGTATATCGTACATAATCAAAAAAGTAAGAAAAATGACTAAAAATAATTTTGGATATAAATCAATAAATGAATTACAAGATCTATACATATCTAGAGAGATTTCACCTGTAGATGTTACGAAAGAAGCCTTAGAAAATATCAATTTACTAAATTCAAAACTTAGAGCATTTATAACAATAACAGAAAAATATGCTATTGAGAAAGCAAAAGAAGCAGAAAAAAAATTCCTTAACGGGGAAAGACCTAAATTATTAACAGGTATTCCAATTCCTATTAAAGATGTAGAACCAATGGCTCACTTCAGATGTACATTTGGTTCACTTGCTAGAGATGGCATAGCACAACAAGACTCAATGACAGTAAGAAGAATAAAGGAATCCGACGGAATTATTTTGGGTAAAACTAATACTCCCGAATACGGTCAGGCAGGAACTTCAGACAATAGAGTATTCGGATCAAGTTTTAATCCATGGGATCTTAAAAAAACTCCTGGAGGATCAAGTGGTGGATCAGCAGCTGCAGTATCTGCTGGAATTACTTCAATTGGTCAGGGGGGTGATGGGGGAGGATCAATTCGTATCCCAGGCTCTTTTTGTGGAATATATGGAATAAAACCTACTCAAGGAAGAGTCTCTAGAATAGTAGACGGCTCTGTAAGATGGAACGTAGTAAATAATGCCACTTCAGGACCCTTAAGTAGACATGTTGAAGATTCAGCTATTTTACTTCAAGTACTTGCTGGATATAGTGACGAAGGTGAGTATATAGCCATAAAAGAAGATCCTGAAGATTATTTAGACAATCTAAGAAAAAGTAATCATTACAGAATAGCTTTTTCTAATTCTGTAGGTGATGCTGAAGTTGATAATGAGGTAAGTAAAGTTGTCAAAGATTCTTTGAAAAAGTTTTCCAAAGAAACCAAATCAGAAATATCAGACATAAATTTTTATCCAGAATCTGCAGAAGCTATATACCAAGTTTTCTTTGATTTTTTTTGTACTAAAGGGTACGCTAGTGACCCCACATTGTTAGATGATGAAGATAACAATAAATTAATAACAGATTATGTGAAAAGAAATTGGGAACATGGTAAAAAAGTTACTGGTAGTAGAATGTTTGAATGTTACAACAAAATTGGATTCTATAGAAATTACACAAACAAATTATTTAAAAATTACGATATTCTTATACTCCCAACAATGGCTACAACCGCATTTGATGTAAACAATCCTCCTGAATCTATTAATGGGAAAAAAACAAATGATCCACTGTGGGATTTTACACCATTAACTTATATTTTTAACCTTACAGGCAATCCGGCCGCGACTTTGCCTATCGGTTTCTCTAAAAACAAACTACCTATAGGGTTACAAATTGTTGGTGATATGGGTCGAGAAAATGATGTTTTAAATTTATCAAAACAGTTTCAAACAATTTTTGAATGGGAAAAATACAGGGCTCCTACTGCTGTATAGGATCCCAAAACAAAATACCATCTCGCGAAATAATTTTTCCTACAGCCTTTTTATCTTCTAAGTGTCCTGTACAAATAATCCAATCATTTTTGAATGCGAGATTAAAAAGACCTGTTCTAGAAATTGTGCTCATATTAGTGTCCCAATCAAAAATGGGGCACCAAAGATTTTCAGTAATTTGAGCTTCATTATGAAAAAGATCCCCAGTGAAAACCAATTTGTTTTTATTATCTATATTTACAAATAGGCACTGATGCCCTGGAGTATGTCCATTCGTCGGCAAAGTCCAGATTTTGTCTTCAATATAAAATTTACCAGAAATTAAATTTAGAACATTCAATTCTTTTAGAGGTAAAATCTGTTCTATAAACTCATTGTTCTGGTTATCTAAATAATGATCAAAATCAAATTTCGAAACTAAATATTTTGCATTAGGAAAATTCAAAACAGGGTTATTATTTCTCCATATGATATTGTTACCTATGTGATCTCCATGAGTATGTGTTATAAAAACATGATTAATCTCTTCTGGCAAAACACCCACTTTTTTCAAATTTTGCAAAAACATTCCTTTTTTATCAGTATGCTCATACGGACCAGGCCCCATTCCAGTGTCGATCAAAATGTTATTATTAGGAGATTGTAATAAATAGCCTCTCCATGTTGATTGAATGGTACCATCTTTATTTTGAGCAAAGTCTTTGTATGCATGCCAATCAGATTTTTTGACATTCGGATAAACTGTGGAAGGATCTCTTTTTACACCGAGTAAATCATTTATTATGTGAATCTTATATTCGCCAAACTTAAACATTTCTAAAATATTTTCTGCTAAAATTAATTCAGTTTCATTATATTATAAATTGGAGAAAATATATGACAGTTTATACATGTCACCAAGGTTGCGGTATGGAAATAACAGGAATTAAATGTACAAAATGTGATGCAGAATTAGTACATGAAAATATAACTAAGGATGATGGTTCAACCGTAGGGGTTGCTCAGTGTCCTAATGGTCATGGAAAAATCAAATCACCAGGCTGTTGTGGTCATGACATGGGAAATTCTTAGAAAATAAAATCCTATAAAGGGATTCTTATTATGGTGTGGATGAAGCGTTTCTGATTTTATATTCTAAGTTTGGTGCGGGAGAAAGGAGTCGAACCTTCACGCCTTGCGGCACATGCTCCTAAGGCATGCGTGTCTGCCATTTCACCACTCCCGCTATTAGTATCTATTAATTATATGTCCAATATCAATAAAAATATATTCAAGATTCTATAAATTCTACAAAAAATTCAGATAGGTTAAATGTCGGGAATTCTTTATTAGCAATTGTCAAATAAATCATGTTATGGATCGGATCTATAATTTCTTGTTGTAATAAATTATCTGTTATAAAAATTTCTTTGGAATTATTTGAAAGTGTGTAGCTTTTGTCTTTAAATATTAATCGATTTTTCTGAACAAGAGCATCTAATTCATTATTTAAAGTTTCAAGAAATATATTATTATTAATTTCCTTCGGAAAATAGCTACTAAGTGAAAGTTTCTCTGATTTGAATAAATTAATAGAAGAAGTAACAATCATCCTTCTTGATATTGATTTATTAGATTGACTTATTTCCTTTTGATAATTTAAAATATAAATTATTGAAAAAAGAACTGCTCGATAGAAATTTATTGGTATTTTTTTTATCATTAAATCTCTCTAATAAAATTTTATTATATGATATCTAAATATTTCAAATCAGGTCTAAGTAAGGCAAAATTAGGTTTACATGAAGAAGCAATTAGTGATTTTGAAAAAGCTTCATGGGAAGATCCACAAAATTTCGAAATCCAGTTTAATTTGGGAACTGCATATTTGACTATTGGAGAATTTGAACAATCAATTATTAATTTTTCTCAGGCTATTGAAATAAATCCCAATAGTTCTGACGCTTACGGCAATAGAGCTGTTGCATATATAGCTATAGGTGATGATAAAAAATCTAATTCAGATAAAAGAAAAGCTATAAAATTAGGTGCTCCTATAGAAGGAATAAATACAATTATAGATATTGTAAAAGATAAAAGAGAAGGTTCTGATCCGTTTAAAAACTTAGGCTAGTTTTCTGATAGAAATTCAAGAATTAATTTATTTACTTTTCCCGGGTTTTCTTGCTGAACCCAATGACCAGCATTTTCTACTAATTGAACTCCTTTAAACTTAGACATTACCAATGACATTTTATCCAAGGCACCAGGTTTTTGATAAATTCCCCAATCTTTTTGACCGGAAATAAATAAAGAAGGTACATCTATTTTAAAATCACTAAAAAGTGAAAGTTTTTGTATATTTTCATAATCAACTCCTGATCTATACCAGTTTAAACCACCCTGAAATGTAGTTTTTGAGTACTCTTTGACATAAACTTCAATTTCATTCTCAGTTAACCATCTACAATTGATAATTTCATCATCTGAAGGCATATGGTCATTAACAGTTTCTGCCATATTTTGGTCTTTATTCATAATGTAGTAAGTTGGCATTTTAGACAATTCATCAGAGTTCCAGGAAGATAATTCAAAAGGATTATTGTTTTTCCAATCAGCACTTTTATAATGATAATAGGCTCTTATGAAAGATTTTAATCCTTGTTGGCAATTCATAATATCGTTATTTGCGGATTCTGTACGATAATATGATTGGTAATGTTTCCTTGGGATATTTAATTGAGCTAAATCATTATCAATTTCATCTGTCTCAGAAATATAGTCATCTTTTGAATTGTCAATTAAGGATGGTGGACCTGTGAAAGGGCCACTCATTGTTATAAGACTAGTAAAAACATCTGGTCTTATAAGAGTTGACCATGAAGCAGGTCCTACTCCAGAGTCATGCCCTACTATACATCTGACCTTGTTATAGCCTAATTTTTTTACCAATACATATATATCTGTTGCCAAATTTATTTGTGAGAAATTAGCAAGATTAGACGTATAAGAAAGATCTGAACCAATTGTACTTCCAAATCCTCTTTGATCAGGTGCAATGACGTGATATCCATTATCTGAAAGCACTGGTAAAATTTTTCTCCAGCTAAAAGACAACTCAGGAAATCCATGTAAAAGTACTATGAGTTCGGAATTTTTTGTTTTCTCTCCTGATTCTAAGAAATGAATATCCAGCCCATTAATATTATTTATAATATTTGACCTTATTTTGGGGTGTAATGTTCCATTCCCGTAGTTTTCTAATTGCATATTTTAGTACAAGTATTTATCATAAATTTTTTATTGTTAATAAACTATAATGTATTTACAATCAAAAAATCGGAAAAAAAAATGAACAAACCAATATCTCAAAAACAAGTTTTTAAAAGTCTCTTGGATCAAAAGGGAATTACTTTATCAGAACAAGACTTCAATGAGGCATATTTAAGTTATAGAAATTTTAGAAAAACCTATTCTGAATTAATGAAAGAGAATTTTAGAGATTTTGAACCACGACAAAGAACTTTCGGAGAAATCAATGAGTGAACCTATCTTTTACAAAAGCATTGATGAATTAAAAAGAATGTATGAGGAAAAATCAATTTCACCTTTAGAGGTTACAGAAGATTTTTTACAAAGAATAAAAAAATATAACAATAAGTTAAATGCATATCTGGAAATATATAATGACGATGCTATTAATCATGCTAGGTCTCTAGATAATTCTAAATCTCATAATTCACTTTTTGGGATTCCTCTAGGGTTAAAAGATTTAATTGATATTAAGAATAAAATAACTACTGCTGGATCAAAAATCCTTGAAAATAATAAGGCAATTAACAATTCCAAAATAACACAAGATTTTTTAGATAATCAATCAATTATTTTAGGAAAAACGAATTTGGTAGAATTTGCATTTGGAACATTAGGAATTAACTCTAATACCAATACTTGTAGAAATCCCTGGGATACAGAAAGAGTACCGGGAGGGTCAAGTTCTGGTTCTGCTGTCGCTGTGAGTGCTGGGCTAGCTACTTTTGCTATAGGTACAGATACTGGAGGATCAATAAGAATGCCGGCTTCTTTATGTGGTATAACAGGCTTTAAACCTTCATATGGAATTGTTTCAAGAAGGGGTGTATTGGATTTAAGCTGGTCAATGGATCACGTTGGACCAATGGCAAGATCTGCAAAAGACTGCTTGAATATCATGAAGGTTATAGGTGGTTATGATCCTAGAGATAAGTATTCAATTAAATTAGAGGACAATCATTTTTATGAAGAAGCAATAACCAATAGAAATGAAATTAGATTAGGTTTGCCTAAAAATTATTTTTTTGAAGACGTGAATGAAGAAATAAAAATAAATGTAATGAAATCAGTAGATCAATTGTCTAATATGGGGTATCAAATTGAAGAAATTGATCTTCCTTTCGTTGCTGATGGAAGAAAAATAAATATTGCTGTCCTTTTGCCAGAAGCTATCTCTGTTCACAGTGAATATATAAAAAATTATAAGTCATATACAAAAACAGTTTTAAATAGAATGATTGGAGGGTTAGGTGTCTCTAGTGAAGAATATCTAACTGCATCAAGGGCAATGTCTTCTTTTAACTATCAAATGAATAAAAAAATGAACAATATAGATGCTCTAATAACTCCTACAGTTCCTGTAATAGCACCTCTTATATCAGAATCGAGTAGTCCAAATACTTATGAATCAAACTCAATGGGTAGATTTACAGGGGTATTCAACTTGACTGGTCAGCCTTCAATTTCTGTCCCATGTGGATTTACAGAAAGCAACCTTCCAATTGGAATGATGCTTACCGGAAAAATCAATAATGATAACAAATTACTCAATATTGCAATTGATTGGCAAAGTGAAACAGAATTTCACACAAAAAGACCGATTCTTAATTGAAAATACCTTTCATAAAAAAACTTTCAATACATAGGAGAAAAATGAACTACTACAAACAAAATGATTCAAAAAATATACATCAAATTCCAGCACATCATGAAGGAAAAGGGACTTTTGATGTTTGTCCATTATTTGATCAAGATCTAAAAATACCTATAAAAACACAAATCTGGGAACTGTCCCCCGGAGTTACTGAAGGTATGCATCATCATAGTGATAACGAAGCTTTGGAAGAATTTTATTATTTTTTGGAAGGTACAGGCACGATGTGGGTTGGTAATGAAAAATTTTCTGTGGTCTCTGGTGATGCAGTTTTAATTCCACAAAATATTGATCATGGATTTGAAAACACTGGCAAAAAAAAACTAAAACTTCTAATTATTTGGGGGAAACCAAAAAAATGACCAAAAAAGAAATTAATTTATCTTTCTAGAGAATCCCCTTTAGATAATGCAGCTTTTATCTTTGTTATAATTTCTTTTGCAGATTCGGGAGTTATCTCTAATGAAATTCTAGAATTTATAGGATCAATCTGATTGCTAAAACTAAGTGTGATAGCATGCTCAGAATCAACGTGATCAGGATGATCGTAATAAATATCACATGAATCAATAGAAATCCACGCTTTTTCCGTCTTACCTGAACCTTGAATTGATGCTCTTTCAGCAATCATAGTACACATAGTTAACTCCTCAATTTATTATCCAAAAAATCAAAAATCTTTACCCAAGAATCTACCGATTGTTCCTGCCTATATATCGGTCTATCATAATAATTAAACCCATGCCCTGCACCATCATAACGATGAAAAACAAAATCTTTATTTTCAGCTTTTAAAAGTTTTTCATGTTCATCAACTTGCTTAGGGTTAGGAGATGTATCTTCATTTCCAAATATCCCTAATAAAGATCCTGAGAAATTTGCAGTTAGTGAAGATGGAGATACGGGTTGTTTCTCATTTATACTACTTTCATCCATAATAACATTACCTCCCCAGCACTCAACAATAGCATCAAATTTATCTGTTGAACAACCTAATAAAAATGCATGCCTTCCTCCAGAACATGTACCAAAGAGACCTATTTTGCCGTTAAAAATATCTAATTTAGAAATATAATTTACAGCTCCAGATATATCTTTAATAACTTGTTCGTCAGAAACGCCACCCTTAGATCTAACTTCGGCGGCTACATCATCAGGGGAACCATTTCCCTCTCTAAAATACAAATCAGGACAAATAGCAATATATCCATGATGAGCAAATTTACGAGTAAATTCTTTATATAATTCATCCCAACCAGGCAAATGATGTATCAGTACAACACAAGGAAACTTTCCTTCATGTAAAGGCTTTGCGAAATAAGCATTAATACTATCTCCATTAGCAGAATTAAATTGAATTGTTTCTGCTATGAGACCTTCATAATCGTGAGTTTTATATTTTTTCATATTTCAAAAAAAAAGATTTAAAAAATCTTTTATGCACAGGCAGGATCATCTCCGTCCCATCTATTAAAAGAGAATTGTTCTTCCGCTGCTAGTTGATCTCTTGTACTTTCCCATAATGTATACCATTTATGAGGATCATTCAGAGTATTTTCTGGGTTTTTTTCACTCCTAGCCACAAATCCTGGGAAAATTACCCGGCCTGTGGGTTGACCGATTGGTTGATACCGTAGATCAAAACTCCAACGAATCTTGTTGCTAATATTTGGGAGGGAACTATGAACTGTTTTTTTTGTTAAAAATAATGCATCTCCTTTTTTCATAGGAACTGACATTGCGTGTTCTGACTTAAACAACGTTGTTGGAATCTGTAATCCTTGCGCGGAAAGTGCTGGAAAAGCTTCACCAGTCTTTGGATTAAAACCAGGACAATGTGTTAATACCTTTCCATCATGACTTCCAGGTACTACTTGTAAGCATCCATTTTCTTCATCCGCATCCATAAGTGGGAACCATACAGTAAGCATGTTTGTTTTATCAATTTCTTTTGTAGCAACACCAGCATCTTGATGCCAAGGAGTTGCTCCAAATTTAACAAAACCATCTTCATCTCTTGGGCTAAATTTCTCGGGAATTTTAATTCTTACATGTTGAATCGGATTTGAATAAATTTCTTTTCCAATAATAGATTCAACCGCATCTAATAAACTTTCACACTTTAAAGCATTAAATACTGCTGGTCCTGCCCAGAAAGGAGTATCCTTTTCTATACTTCCCTGAGGCAAAGAAAAATCGAAAAACTGATTATAAACTTCATCAGCTTCAGCATATATTTTTGTTACTCTTTCTCCAAATGGTAAATCAGTGTATTTAGAAGTGATCTTTCCTTCTTCAAACAATGTATCTGCAAGATTACTTAAAACTTGATGGTATTCTTCAATTATTGGATCTATAATTTTTTCTGGATCAATTAAGTTTTCTACTTTCAAAAAACCAAATTCTTTAAAATGATCTAGTTGTTCAATAGTTAATGTACTCATATTCTATCCTTTAAACATTTTTTTAAATTATACATAAAATAAGAATAATTTGTATATATATTTACATATAACAACTAAATCCATTTTGGAATGGTATCTATACTATAAAGTTTTTTTATGTTTTGTTCTGTAAGAATTTTCTTAGTCTTGCCTTCAAAAAGAATATTGCCTTCTGAAAGCATAATGCAGTAATCTGTTGATTGTTCAATAAAAGATAAATCGTGGGATGTAATTATAAGATCTGTTCCATAGTTGACTATATCTCTGATCACATTTAAAACCAGTGATTTATTAGACAAATCTAAATTTGAAGTTGGCTCATCTAAAAGGATGTACTTAGGTTCTTGAGCCAAAGCTCTGGCGAATCTGACTTTTTGTTTTTCTCCTGAGGAAAGTTCTTCCATTTCAATTTTTTTCAAATGTCCTATACCTAACAATTCAATTATTTTGTCAATAATATTTTTGTCTTCCTTTGAGATAAATCCAAAAGTCCCCAGAAATGGATATCTTCCCATTTCTATAACTTCTTCAACATTAAAACCAAATGTTGGTTCATGATCTTGAGATACAAAGGCAATAATTTTAGATAATTGTTTTGAATTTATTGAATTTATACAATTATCATCAAGAAGAATACTGCCTTTTTCTGATTTCAACAAACCTGCTATAAGTTTGATTAGTGTAGTTTTTCCTGAACCATTTGGGCCGAGTAATCCCAAACTAGATGCATTTGATTCTATAGAAATTTTATTTATAATCCTGTTTCTATCATATGAAAATTCTAGATCTTTTATAAATAAACTCATTGGTAATCCTCAAAATAAGGAATTACTTTTAAATCCCATAATATTTTTGCGAGTTCTTCAGAACCTTTTGTATTCCAATATGAAAGAGTATTCCACCAATTAGGGTTTACCAAATAAACTTCTTTATTTTTTATAGCATTAATATCTGAAAGGGAATCATCTTTAAATAACTGGTTATAGAAATCATTCCCACCCCAATCAACTGATTGAGTTATTAAGATTATTTCTGGGTTCATTGCAATCAATAATTCTTTATCAATAGTAGAATTAGATTCAATTCCATTTAAAGTTGAAAGATTTATTGCGCCAGCTAATGATATTATTGAATCCTCAGTTGAGCCTTTTCCTGAAGTCCAATATGCATCCCACCATGAAAGTGTAATGACTTTCTTTGTTGATTCTTTATTTTCTTTTGCAAAATTCTCTAGTATTTGTACATTTCGTTCGACAAGATTTACAAGTTCTGTTGCTTTCGATAAATTCCCAGTCATATAACTCATTAATAAAATATCTTTCTTTCTACCTTCTATACTATTGTTTAGTTTAGTTTGAATAACTTTAATACCAAAATCTTCCAATGCATCAATTAATTCAATGGATGTAAATGGATCGGCAAAAACTATATCAGGATCCAGTACAATAATACTCTCTGGGTCATTCGTTACTTTTGGTAATCCCTTAACTTTATCTTTTATATTGCTGCCTTCTTCTTGGGCAAAAGAAGTTGTACCAACAATCTGATCATCATTTGAAATACCAAATAAAATTTCATCATGACCTAAAGAAACAGTTGCTATTCTTTTTGGTCTATCATAAATTACTATTTCTTTATCATTTATATTTACAATCCGTGGCCATGAAATATTATTTGGATCAACTATTTCTTCAATTTCAGAGAGCATTATGGACCATTCGTTTTGTTTCTGTGGAGCTTTAGTAGTTTCTTTTTGTGCAGGTTTTTGATCTTCTGAAAAATTTTGTTTTACAGAATTAGAACAAGAAAAAAAAATTAAAGAAAATGAAAATATTATAATCAGTATTAATTTATTTAATGTTTTCATTAAATTTATTTACTCCTCTTTGTAAAGTTATTTTTAAAAATTAGGAAAATAAAAAATGGGCCACCAATCAAACTCATAAATACACCTACTCTTAGATCTGATGAGGAGAAAAATATTCTTGTTACGTAATCCATTAAAACTACAAAAAAACCACCCAAAAAAGCAGATAAGGGTAGAACTTGCCTGTTGTCATTTCCAACAATCAATCTAACAATATGTGGTACTACTAATCCTACGAAAGCCAAAATACCACTTACTGAAACAGCTGCAGATGTGGCTAAAGAAGTAAAGAATAAACAAATCAATAAAGTTCTATTTACATTTATTCCCACAGAAGATGCATAATCATCTCCAATCATAATCAAATTTATTTCTTTTGATTTATAAATTAGGAATAGCATAGAAAATATTATTACAGGAAGACTAATAGTTAAATGCTCCCATCTAGTAGATTCAAATCCTCCTATTAACCAATAAAAAATTGAGCGCATTTGAAATGGATTTTCACTCAGATAAACACTTAAAGTTATCAGTGCATTTAAAAAGGAACCTATTGCAATACCAGCTAGTAATAATATAGTATTTGATTTTTTAAAAGTAAAAATAAAAATCAAATAAACCAAAATAGATGCAATTAATCCTCCAATAAAAGAGAAAAAAGGAACTATCAATAAATGGGCAGTGTGTATAGCTAAAGTCAAAGGAATAACTGCTCCAAGAGCTGCACCTGCAGAAACTCCTAATATTGAGGGGTCGGCTAAAGGATTCCTAAAAATACCTTGCATTACCGCTCCTGATACTGATAGAGCCAAACCTACAAAAAAAGATAATATTATTCTTGGGAGTCTAATATCTAATAAAATTGATTTATTTGTTGAATCTAAGGATGTTGAATCCGAGAAAAACAAATGGAACATCTCTACAAATGAAATGTCGACTACACCTTTTGACATTGAGGTAATTGAAAGTGTAAAAACAAGTAAAAGAATTATTGATAGGTATATGTATAATTGATTTTTTTTATCTAAATTATTTATGTATTTTTTCATTACTCTCACATTCTTAATTAAGAGTAATGATTGCTCCCGCAACTCTTAACGCGAAGAAATTGGAACGTAGGCCCTAACTAGGCAGGTCTCCTGACTCATATGTAAACATAAACACAGTGGCGCGACCGTGACGGATTCTAACCGTCTTCCCTATTCTCTCTTTAACGAGCACCTGTTAGGATATTAATAATTTATTTTATTATGTTAAAAAAATCAATCAAATTAATACCATTGATTTTTATATTTTTAAGTTGTTCAGAAAATATTAATCTTTATAAAAATGGTGAAAAAATCAATCATCTAGAATGGGATGTTCCGTTTACAGTTTCAGTGAAAGTACCAAATTATTCTATTTGTTGGGTTACTACTGAGGCAAAAGGTATTGATTATTTTAGTGGGGCTATATTATCAGATGATAAGACCGCACACATAGGAAAAGGCGAATTCATAAGTACTTTGGATTATCTAAATTTTAACTTAACTTTAAATACAAAATTTTCAGTAGATAGTAAAAATCTTTCAAATTTTATGATATCTATTGATTGCAACAATGGTGATTTTTTCTTTGAAGAGTCCTATAAAATCTTGAAATAATAGGATAAAATATTGATTATGATGATGGATGATGAAAAGTTAGAAAAACTTCTTTATCGTGTGATAGCTCCAGTGGTAGGAATAGGAACTATCATTATGATGGCTTTGTTAGGCTTGGCTTTATATCTGATTTATAATGCACTAATAGAATTCAATCCTACTATTTGGGATATGCTTGGTTCAAAATCCATAAAATAATACCTAAATATTTTTTTCGACTTTTTAAATTACTGGACAAGATTTAAAATATGTTGATCTTAGTTTAGATATTTCGTTTCCACATTCAGATCGAATCATAATACTTCAATTATAAAATATTGATCTGCTTAACTACAGGGACAATTTTTATCCATGATTTTTAATCAAATTAACTGCCCATTCTACTATCTTTGGATTATCTTCAGCATTCAATATATATTCTTGACCTTGACCAATACAATCAACTCGGCAATTGGATTCATCTTTCCATCTAAGTCTATTTAAGAAAATGTTATTTGATCCTAAAAAATACATTTTGGGTAATTTCCATCTTGATCTTGAACTTCCTTTTTCAGTTAAAATTAAATCTTTATGTGTTTTTTTAAAAAGTCCATGACCACTTATATGAAAAGATTTTTGATTTAATGTTAAATTTTTTTTTGCAATATATATTGTGTTATTTGTATATCTCGAAGTGTCCCCATAACCATGAGGATGCTGAATATTAAATTCAGTCAAAAAATCTTTTATTTTAATATCTCCTTCGATAATATTATCTATCTGTAACCATCCAAATAAATGATGAAGATCTTTACCTTTTTTAGCAAACTGCTTGAACCAACCAAAAAATAAAAACAAATCTCCTGAACTAACTTTATTATTTTTTAATTCTGTTTGGGATGAACTTGCTTGACCAAATATGCCAATTTCTTCTGACAAAAGTGGATCATGATGACAATAATTATGTTGTAATACAGACTTTACAGACGATTCTTTTAAAATATCCTTTCCTGGCATATCATTAAACTTTAAATCTTTGTATCTAGTTGGGGATGGAAATTTTTGAGGAATTGGTATTGAAAAAAGTTTTCCATCAGAAAATATAGGAGATGCTGTTCCACCAGAAGAGGAATCAAAACCCTTTCTACTAAGAATAATTCTATTCATACCTAAACCGTTTAATAAATACAATTAATATAAAAAATAAGAACCCCAAAAAAATAGGTAATATAATTCTAGTTAAAAAATAATTTCGCTTTGACTTTTGTTCAATATAGTACCATTTATCTAATCCTTCTTTTCCTAATTTTGTGACATCTCCGTCAGCGTAAGTTGTTGAAAAATTTTCTTTATATCCAATAGATACTACAAATCTTGTTTTATTTTTAGATACAACTTTCAATGAGTAATTCGTATCGATCAATTCTTTATTTTTATAAGAAATTATTCTAATCAAATCCATATTGCTAAATGGTTCATGAAATTTTATTCTTTCTTGTGCCTGATAAATATTTTGGCTGTCTGATGAATCTGAAAGTACAATATATGGTAAATTTTTTTCAGGCAACTCATTTTCTGGTAATTTATCAGGAATCAATAAGCTGAATTCTAGATGATCTCCTGATAAAATTTGTGCATCGATTATGACTTCTTCATCTTTTGAATTAAATTCCCCATAAAATGCATGAGATACAGATGCATCTCTTAAGTTTACAAAATGAAACTTTTCTTCATTAATTAGAATCCCAAAAGGTTGATGAGCATAAACAGGGTTGAAATTTATGAACAGTAGAATGAATATAAAATATATTTTTTTCACGAATATTAATCAGTTAGCATTTCTTGAATAATGTTAGAGTACTTCTCGATAATATCATCATAAATAAGTTTCCCTTTTTCTTTTGTTGCATCGCTAGAAGTTCCTAAAGGATCATTCTTAATGGCTTCTTTATCAACCAAATTTGGAAACATATGTAAAGCAACAGATGTTTCATATTCACTTGCATGTCCTGGATAACTAGGGTCATTAATAATTTTTTTAATAAAGTTTGGGTCATGCATTTCCCAGTAACTTGTATATTTAATATCAATTTTTGAGTCTTTGTTTAGTAATTCCATATAATCTACATGAGTTCTTACCTCTGAGGTATCTATATTACTATGAACACCTTTCATTTCAAGATTTATATTTTGCATTGCTGTTCTCATAGGTTCAACATTTCCACCGTGACCGTTTATAAAAAGAATTTTAGTTATACCACTTCTTATCAGACTATTTGCAACATCAGTTAATACTCCAATAAAAGTATTAACTCTTAATGTCATCGTTCCTGGAAAAGCCATATGGTGTTCCGCAATCCCTACGTTTAATGGTCTATAAAATATTGTGTCTTTTGAAAATTTATTCGCTAATTCTTCAGCTATTTTAGTGGCTGAATTTATGTCCATACCTATAAATAAATGATTTAAATGCTGTTCTACAGAACCAGTTGGAATGATAGCTATAGGTTTGTTTTTGTTAATATAATCTCTAGCTTCGTTTCTATTAAAAAATTCTAAATTATTCATGAATTTCACCTTCTTATACTTCACGTTAAATTAATTATTGGGTATTAAATAATTATCCTCAATTGAATAAACGTTTATGTTGTAATAATAATTATTATTCTAGTATATTCAAAGTGATAGAAAATACATTAATTTACAAATCATAATTGAAGGGATAAATGTCAATTAATATTTGGTAGTAAGATATAATTTACTTATGTCAAATAACGTTACAATAATGGGTTCAGGGAATACTGGATTATCTACAGCACTTAAATTAAAATACGATGGCAAAAGTGTCTGTTTATTTGATGTAGAAGAGTTTTCTGAATCAATAAAGGATTTGCACTCAAATACAATCCTAAAATTCCAAAGTGAAGAAAAAATACTAAATCTTGACCTTGTAACTACTAATATCAAGGAGGCATTAAATTTTTCAAAAATAATTATAATATGTGTCCCCGCTTATGCTCATAAAGAATTTGCAAAAGTATTATCTAATAATGTTACAAAAGATCATATAGTCATATTAATGCCTGGCACATTAGGATCCTTAGAAATACGAAATATTTTAGTAAAAAATCACTCTGAAATTCCTATCCTTGGGGAAACTGATACTTCTCCTTTTGTCTGTAGAAGGACAGGTAATAAAGAAGCAACAATCCTTGGAGAAGTCCCATCACTAGGAATAGGTATTAATCCCAACAAAATATCTGAAAAAACTATCAATTTATTAAAAAGATTTTTCCCCACTCTAACATCATATAAAGATGTAATAGAATGTGGGTTCTCATCCCTTAATCCTGTAGTCCATCCCGCAGGAGTTTTATTAAATTCTGGACGTATAGAAAAATCTAAAGGAGAGTTTTATTTTTACAATGAAGGAATAACTCCAAGTGTAAGTAATGTAATAAACTCAGTTGATAATGAAAGAAGGAACATAGCAGCAATATTCAATCATAAACTTCCAAATATTTCTGACTCTTTTCATGAAGCTGGATTCGGTATAAAGGGGAACTTAATTCAAACCTTATCAAGTAGCAATATGTTGACATCTCTAAAAGCCCCAGGGCTAGTAAATCATAGATGGATGACTGAAGACATTTCATATGGAATATATACATGGAGTTTGATTGGACAAAAATTTGAAGTTCCTACTAGGACCATGAATAACATTATTGAATTAGGCTCAACTTTATTAAACACAGACTTAAGAAAAGATAGTCGTAACCTTGATGATTTAGGAATTAAAAACTTAAGTTTAGATGAAATTAAGAAAATAATTTAACTACATTTTTTTTAAATCAAAATCTAATCCTAATTCAGCTTTAATATTTTCAAACCAATCAATAACTTTATAGTGATATGGGATACCTTTATCTAACCTTATTTCCGTCTCTTCATGTTCAGGGAGCCCAGCGTATACAACTCTATCTTGACCTTCAACTGGTTTTGTTTCTACAAGTCCTCGTAAAAATAAATCCATATCTTTTTTAAATTTTGATGCATCGATAAATCCATCAATTTTTACAGCTTGAACAAAATGACCCATTTCTCCATAGGTACTTGGGGGCATTAAGAAGCCAGCACCCATTCCACTTAAAATATCACAAAAAATTTCTGCAACAACAGCATATCCATATCCTTTATGAGAACCATTTTCTCTGGTTCCACCAAACGGAAGCATCAAATAGTCATCTCTATTATCAGGTAAATCCACCTCTTCAAGTATAGGTGCTCCTGTCGCATCTGTTATCCATCCTGGATCCATTTTTGCTCCAACTCTTTTCGCCAACATTAATTTATTACCTGCAACTTGAGTAGTAGCAACATCAAAAACAAAAGGAGGTTCTTTATCAGCCGGGACCGCATAAGACCATGGATTTGTGGCTAGTCTAGCTTCTGCACCATGGGTTGGAACAACATTTAAAGAATTTCCTGCTGTCATTGTTAGTCCGATCATGTCATGTTCTAGAGCCATCATAGAATGGTACGCAAGCATCCCTATATGTCTAGAATTGTGTACGGAAACTGAACCTGTTCCATATTTCTCTGCTTTTTCAATTGCTATTTCCATTGCTTTAGGTAAAACATGTAAACCCAAGCCATCATCTCCGTCTACATTTGCAGTAGTAGGAGATTCTCTAGTAATTTTAAAGTTTGGCTTTGGATTTATACCTAAATCACCTTTTTGGTTAAACCTATCAATATAAATCGGTAGCATATTTGAAACACCGTGGCTTTCACAACCTCTTAGATCACTGGTTAGCAAAACCTCAGATGAAAGTTGAGCATCTTCATCAGTTAGTCCCATTTTTGAAAAAATATCTTTTGTTGCTGTTTTCATAGATTCAGATTCTATCAATACCTGATCTTCTTTTGGAACTAAAAATCTTTCTAACATTACATACTCCGAAATTTAACATGAATAATAATGATACTAATCTTAGATAAAATTTCAAAGAAAATCAAATAAAAATATATATTTTCGGTAAAATTAATAAAAATTGAGAAAATAAATCGCCCCCATAGCTCAGCGGCTAGAGCAGATCCCTCTTAAGGATAAGGTCCAAGGTTCGAATCCTTGTGGGGGTACCAAACTTTTAATTTTACATAAAAATGAACGAATTCTTTCAAGATAAATTATATGGAAACAATTGTTATGGTTGTGGTGCATGGAATGAAAAAGGATTAAATATAAAATCCTTTTGGGAAGGTGACGAAGCGATATGTGTTTTTCATCCTCAAAGATATCATGCTGCAATGCCGCCAGATGTTTTAAATGGCGGTACAATAGCTACTCTTATTGATTGCCATTGTGTTTGTTCATCTATAGCTGATGCGTATAAGACAGAAAATAGAGAAATTGGTGAATCTCCAATTATTTGGTATGCTACAGGATCTCTAAAAATAGATTTTAAAAAGCCCACCCCATTAGATGGACCAGTAACAATTAGAGCAAAAATATTAAACAAAAAACCTAAAACCACTTTATTCAACGCCAGACTTTATTCTTATCAAGACGAATTAACATGCGAAGGTGAAGTTCTATCCGTTCGAGTTCCAGACAATTGGGCCAACCCACATGGATTTTTCTCCAAATAAATAATAATATAAAAATTAATAATATGTATTCAATACAAAAACTACTAGAAAAAATAAATAGTCCAAGCAAAAAAAATTATATTTCTTCATTCATAATTTCCCTGATTTTTTCTATAATTATTCACGAGATATTGTCAAATATTATTGGAATTTTAATTACTTTGATTTTTTCTTCAGAAACGTTATTTTCAGTTTTTTTTGTAATAAAATCTCCAATAATTAAATGTTTTGCACTAATAATAACTTTTAAATATGCTTATTCTAGATTTAGCAAATTAAATCTCAACAGAATTTTATATTGGTTGTGGATTGTAGCAATCATTAATACTAATTTTGTTAATTTAATGATCAATTATTCACAAACATCAAAAACTTACAGTGATTTCCAATTGATTAGTAGAATAATTTTAGAAATTGCCTGTTATATATATGCAATAAATTATTTACGTAAATATTTTTCAGATAAAACCAATTAGTTATGAATTTCTTGAAAAATCTAAAAAACAAAATTTTTGCAAATAAACTTTCAACGTCCTTATTCATAATTTTTATTCTAATAATTGTAGCATTAGGAGTACCTTATCTCACAACAGAAGATAAACAGGCAGCTCAAGAAAATCTAATAAAATCAATAACTAATCCTCAAACAATTCCTCAATCTTTGGTCGAAATAACAGAAGGGTTTTCAGAAGACCAAATCAATTCAGTAAAAGTTTTAACAGATAAATTTTCCATCGAACAAATTATTGAACTGGAACAGAAATTAGTTGATGATAATTTTGAATGGTTTGATCTAAATTTAACTGATTCCACTGAGCAAGAACCCGAATACGATTCCGGCAGTATAAGTGTTAAAAGAGAATTAGAATCTATTAATCAAGATTATGAAAACTTAAATAAAGATTATGAAAACTTAAATAAAGATTATGAAAACTTAATCAAAGATTACGAGAATCTTAATGATAATTTTATAATTATAAATAAAGAAAATGAGACAACTAATTCAAAGTTGATCCCTTTAGTTATAGGAAGTGAGGAGATGAAAAAAACTATAACTGATCTCAATGTGAAAATAACAAATTTAGAGAATGAAATCGATGATAGCACGATTTTAAATAAAGAAATTACCGATCTCAATAAAGAAAGTTCAGAAAAAATAATTGAATTAACTTACAACATAGAAAATTTTAATACTAAAATTGAAAAGTTGAATTCAGATATTGAATCATATAAAACCACTAAAATAGGTATTACCTCCGCCCTAAGAACCGGGCAATCGGCTAATTATAAATTTGATTGGCTTGAATTAGATAAAAATATAAAAAATGATTCAAGATATATACGAATGGATCTATCAAACTTCTCAGACGTACATCCTTACCAATTTAGACTAATGAATTATCTTCCAACTGGTTCTATGAAACCACTATTAGATGAATATTCATTAGGGGTAGTAGAAAAAACCAATGATAATAACGAATATAATATTGGAGATATAGTTAGTTATGTTCCACCTTCTTACGATGATTCGATTGGTGATATGGAAGGTTGCGATATATCTCTAGAATCAGTAGCAAAGGCGAATTATAATCATATATCTCACCGAATCGTCGATAAAATATGGGATGAAATAAAAGAAGAATGGAAATACTTACCAAAGGGAGATAACAACGCTCTACATGACGGATGTTACATTTATAGTAAAGATATTAAATACAAATTAGAAATGTTGATTAAATTGGATTAAGAAAGTTTCTTCTTTAATCGAACAAAATTCTTTAAATAATAATGATGTATAAAACCTTTAATTTTTGGTTTCCCTAGTCTTTTACGTAATTTATTTTCATAATTTGTATATGGACATGATAGATCCGTTGAAAAAATTAAATAAACAGTCCAACTTAGCAGAGGAAATGTAATGTACCATTCTGCTTTAACAACATAAAAAGGAATAGATGATAAAACAACAACATTAAAAATATGATGGCTTGTAACTACTAAATAGAATAAAAACTTATCTTTACGTATATCGAATTCCTTTGGTGATATTATCTTATATTAGATTATCATATTTAAAATAAATCAATAAGAAAAAAAATTTTAGTGACAAACATTATTTTGAAAACTGGAATATACGGCTACCTAATCGATCTGTCACATAAAAGGTCCCTTGATAAAAATGAATATTACTTGGTTTCCAACTATCCATGTGATAAATTTCTGTCATTTCTCCTTTCCTATTTATCACTGCTATAGCCCCAATTCCTGGTAAAGTTTGATAGATATCACCTTCATCATCTATAGTTAAACCATCTGGATTTCCTGGTTCAGCAAATCTTCTAAACAATTCAGGTTCAACATTATTTTCTTCATCTTTTATATTAGTTGACAAAGCAATTAATCTATTTGCTCTAGTTTCTGAAATAAACGCTTTTTTTTCAAAATAAGCTATACCACTTGGAAAAGCCAAATCCGGAATTAGTTGACTTATCTTTCTATCAACATCAAGAATATAGGTAGGACTAATACATGGATTTGGATATGGTTTTCTTATGGGATCGGTAAAAATAATATTCCCTTCATCAGTTAATACCAAATCTGAAGGACCATTTAGAGGATTATTATCGTAAGTATCTGATATTTTTTCTACATATGAAGTACGAATATTAATACTTAGAATAGCCTTAATAGATGCATCAGAAACATATAATTCATTATTACTTTCAGAGTATGCTATTCCTAATGGCCTACCCTTTGTATTAGTATGAACTCTTACTTTTCCTTTTTCAATTATAAATATGTTGCCACTTGAGGCCGAAGAAACATAAACATTATTATGATCATCAACTACTATACCTTCAGGATGAGGAATATTATCAGAAATCTCTTTTAAATTTTTTGGCAAATTAGGTTTCATTATGGAATTTGTAGTAATTTTATTCTCCTTTATTCATCAATATCTTTTTCGTTCCATATTGAACCTCTTTTCGCTAATGCTATCTGAGCTAACATTTGTTCAATATCTTCTGGTTTTGTACTTATTGTTTTGTTATTTGATTTTTTTGTATTTTTAGATGATATTTTTTCTTGTATGGTTAATGAAGGTTGATCTACACCCCAATATACAGTTTGGTGGGGAAAAGGAATTTCAATTCCTTCCAAATCAAATCTTGCTTTGATTCTTCTCAATAATTCTCCTCTTAATTGCCACTGTTTCATAGGTTTACAATCACCCATCATTTTTATGGTAATGGCTGAATCATCAAACGATTGAATTCTTAAAACTTGAGGTGCCGTTATTATATAAAGGCCAAAAACAGGATCTGCAGCAATTTCATTCCCTATCTGATTAAGAATAAAGATGACTCTTTCCAAATTTTCTTTATATGCAACTCCTACATCCAATACTACCCTAGAATAGTTTTTTGTCCTGTTTGAAGAGACAGTAACTTCTCCATTAGGAATAACGTGTACTGTTCCCTCTAAATCTCTAAGAATAGTTCTTCGTAAATTCAAATCTTCAACATATCCAACTTGACCTGCAATTCCTACTACATCACCAGTTCTATATTGATTTTCTGCAATGATAAAAATTCCACTAATAATATCACGAACTAAATGTTGAGCCCCAAAACCAACAGCAATACCTGCAACACCAAATCCAGCCAAAATTGGGCCAACTGGTATTTCCAATTTAGTTAGTATCATAAATAATCCAGTAATTAAAATTATTATTACTGCACCACCAGTGAAAACTTTTGATAAAGTATTTGCTTCTTTTTCAGCTTCGTCATGCTCACCATATTCTGCTCTTCCTAATACAAAAGAGGTAACTATTTTTGGTATTATTCTTCGAACAATCCTTATGAGAATCCAGAGAACTAAAATCATTACAACAATGATTATCCCCTCTGAAAAAAACCAGGATACGAAGCCTAACAACCCTTCGGTAATATAAGAAATTATTGGACTTACATCGAAACCTATAATAGAAAAAATGCCTACAGAAACTATCGAACCAAATAAAATTAAAATTAAAACATCAAAAAATCTTGTATCAAGAAGGCCAACAAATATTCCAAAATCCCTTGTTTCATCTTTTTTTATGAGTGATTTAGAATAATTTCCCAAACGAGGTCTTATATAATGGTGGAAAACAAACCATGCTACAATTCCGATTACAATTGAAGCTATGGCCCATATAGCTTCTTGGAGAAACCATTCTTCCCAAGATGTGTATCCAAAATACTTTAGTAACGAATCAAAAAAACTATTATTCATATATATTTTTTCTTTTCATAAATACTAAATTATTAAAAAAAAAATACTAGATCTTAATAATCAATATAATTTAAGTTTGCCTTATGAAATTCAGATGGCTTCAATCCATTAAGTCCATAGGGTCCATATGATATTCTTTTTAGTTCTATAACAGGAGTTTCAAAATATTCCATTATTCTTCTTATTTCTCTATTTTTTCCTTCAATTAAACTTAACTCTAAATTCGAAACTTTAGAAGACGTAGATAAAATTCTTATTTTTATTGGCTTATATTTAAATCGATTGATTATTAAACCTTCCATAATTCTCTTTATTTGAAACCTACTTAATTTACCTCTTATTTTAACGTCATATTTTCTTTCAAATTTATTTTTCGGCAGCTCTAGGAATCTAGCTAAATGACCATCATTAGTTAATAAAAGTAATCCTGAAGTATTTTTATCCAACCTTCCAACAGAAATAAAACTTCCTAGTTGTTTAGGCAAGTCTTCAAATATTGTTGGTCTCGATTTTTCGTCTGATTTTGTAACTATCAAACCCTTAGGTTTGTAATAAACATAAATTACCGAAGGGGCTTTTTTAGGAATTAATACATCGTTTATTTTTATTTCTGAATTTTCATTAATTTTTGTTGCAGGATTAAAAATAATTGTATCTCCAACCTTAACTTTTCCTTGAAAAATCAATTGTTCAGCTTTTCTTCTTGAAGAAAAACCAGTCCTTGAAATCAATTTAGCTATTCTTTGTTTTTTTTCTGTTTTATTATTAATCTGATTTTCGTTTATAATGGTTTAAATCTAAAGGATAATTCAATTATGGATCATATAATTTCTATTTTTACTTCCACCTATGCTTTATTTGGTCTTTATTCTGTTATTTACTATTTCATATCAATAGCTTTGCTTAAATTTTACGCTTCAGATACAGAACGTAAAAAAGGGATCCACCTTGTAGTCAAAGTTGTAGTTTTAATTTTTTCTTTATTTTTAGGCTTTTTCACACAGGGTTTAACATATGATCTAATTTATTTAAGAGATTATGAATGCCCTTTAAGATCATATAATTGTATTTAATAATAAGTTTTAATCATTAAAATTATATGTTTCATTCACACTGATATCTCTTAGTAATTTCAAATATTGTGATTTGGATAATTTCCTTTTATGTTCCTTTATGATCTTGTTTGCTCTTTCAGCATTATTTGCTAAAAGATCTATTACTGTAAAAGCCATCATTTTTCCTGCTTCTATTACTGGTAAATTATAATCATCGATTAGAAATTCTTTGGTATGAGGAGAACCATCAGTTGCTCCTCCAACATAAGGATGAATTATAGGCATAAGATGAGCTAAATCTCCCATGTCAGTGGAGCCTCCACCATGATCCATTTTTTCAATTTGATCCTGATCATAGAAATTATCCAAATTTTCTTTGTATAAATTTGAAAGATTTGTGTCATTAAATATAGGTAAGTACCCTGGCAATGTAATTATTTCAACTTCACCACCTACTGATAATGCGCCAGCCTTAAGACATTTATCAACTTTATAATTAGCATCTTTTATTGCATCAATTGATGACCCACGAACAAAAGTTTCTATCTTAACGAGATCTGGAATCTGATTAACCACCGCTCCACCTTGAGTTATTATAGGATGGATTCTTATATGATTTTCGTCTTGAAAAGTTTCTCTGTTAGCATGTATCGCTGACATTGCTATATTTGCTGCATTTAAAGCATTGATCCCAAGGTGGGGATCTCCTCCTGCATGAGATGTCTTTCCATGAAATTTTATAAATTTGGCTATCAAACCGTTTCCAGTCCCTCCATAACCAAATCCTTTCAAAGATTTTCTTGCATGCGTCATCATAGAAATATCAATATCATCAAAAACTCCTAATTTTACAAATTCCTGCTTCCCACCCAAAAATTCGAATTCTCCATTTTGCCTTTGAGTATTTCTCCATTCAATTTCCACATATTCTTCTGCTGGAACAGCCATAAATGTTATAGATCCTGAAAGATTTTCCAATATTTCTTTAGAATTTAGTGCAATCAAAGAAGCAAGCATGTTTCCTATTTGTATATGATGGCCACAGGCATGTGCAGCATGAGTGATTTTATCCTCAAAAGGATGGTCAGGAACGGGAAGGCCATCTAATTCACCAAGTATGGCGATATTAGGACCAGGTTTTGATCCTTTTATTGTAGTTTTCAATCCTGTAATAGCTATTCCATCTTCAACATTAAGTTCAAATGTTTTCAAAGTGTCAAAAATTTTTTTACTTGTCTTGAATTCTTTATATCCAGTTTCAGGGTTTTTTAATATTTCCTTAGACAAATCAATAGGGATGCTTTTTATATTTTCTAGATTTTGAGTTGCTTTATTTTTAATTTCTGAAGAATTCATTTAAAACCTTTCAAACATTGATATACTTAGTAAACTTTTTTATAAATTAGCATATGCTTTATTAAAACGTAATTGTTTTTTGGTTAATGTCAACATAATAGAAAGTTGGACTTACAAATGAAAAAATTCTTAAATAGTTTCTACCTATATATTAGAAGAAGATATATTTTAGGATTAGTGCTTTTATTCCCTTTAGCAGTCACTTATTTTATAGCTGCATTTGCATTCAATAGTATAGATGGAATTTTACAACCAATAATTAAACAAATTTTTGGAAGAAGTATAACTGGACTCAGTTTTATAACAATATTTATTCTTATCTTTTTTATAGGGATTCTTTCTTCAAGCAGTGTCGTTCGAGCTTTTATCAGATATATAGAACAATTTGTAGAAAGACTTCCTTTAGTCAACGCTATTTATAGAACATCAAAACAAGTATCAACAGCATTTACGGGTACTAAAGGTGGTGGTGGATTTAGTCGAGTTGTAGCAATTGAATATCCTAAGGAAAGTGTTTGGACTATTGGATTCCTTACTAATATAATAGATTTTGATGGATCAGAACATGGTTATGTATATATGCCTTCCACTCCTGTTCCTAATACAGGTTGGTTGTCAGTCGTTCCAATATCAAAAATTAAATTCCTTGATTTAAATGCTGAACAAGCAATGAGAATTATTGTTGCTGGAGGATTGGGTGCTTCAGAAATATTGAAATCTAAAAAATAATGACCTTCGATTTACTAATAAAAAATGCGACTATTTTAGATCCTTCGAGAGATATCTATGAAAAAAAAGATATTGGAATAGGAAGTGGAAAAATAAGATCTATTGAAAATAGCATTCCTGATAAAAATGCAATAGACATCATAGAAGCTAATAACAAGATAGTTATCCCTGGATTAGTTGATTTACATGTGCATGTTTGGTGGGGTGTTGCACACCTAGCAGTAGAAGCTGATCCCTTTTGCTTAGATAGAGGCGTGACAACTGCAATTGATGCAGGATCATCTGGTTCTAATACTATTGCAGGGTTCCAAAGATACGTTATGTCAAAAACCAAAACAAGAATTCTTGCTTTTTTACATATATCTGGAATGGGTCAGCTTGACAATGAAATAGGAGAACTGGAAGATATCAGATGGGCAAGAGTTGAAGAAGCTATCGAAGCATCCACATTGCATTCAGATTCTATTGTAGGAATAAAGGTAAGATTATCAGAACACATAGTTGGTAAAAATGATCTTATCGCATTTGAAAGAGCTTTACAGGTAGCAAAGGAAATAAAAAAACCATTAATGATTCATATAGGGGGATCATATAATTCTTTAGAAAAAATTTTACCTAATATGAGGTCTGGAGACATTGTAACTCACTCATTTACACCACAACCTAATGGAATATTAGACAATGAAAGTAAAGTAAAAGATATAGCTTTGGATGCAATGAAAAGAGGTGTGATATTTGACGTGGGACATGGTCAAGGATCTTTTTCATTCCCAGTTGCAGAGGCTTGTATGGAACAAGGAGTAATCCCTGGAACTATTTCATCGGATATTCACAAATATAATGCAAGAGGACCAGTGTTCGATCTATTAACTACGCTATCTAAATATTTATACTTGGGACTTTCTTTAGAAGAAGTAATATCTCTTGCAACTTACAAACCCGCAAACGCTGTTAATTTAGACGACAATATAGGGTCACTAAAAATTGGAGCTGATGCCGACATCGCTATAATTAATCATATAAAGGATGGAAAGTTTTATTTTGAAGACGCAGCACAAAATGTTAGAAATGGTACTGAACTTCTAGTTCCAATTGTTACCTTAAGGAAAGGAGAACGGTTTTCTCCCAAGCATTCTGTTCATCCTCAATTAACACACAAACCATGATAAAAAACGAAGAAGAGTTTATAGAACTAATCACAACAAATTTTGAAAGAATCAAAGACATCCCTAAAAATTGGATAGGTGTTGGGGATGATGCAGCGAAAATTATTTCAAATGATAAATCTTTGATTTTCTGCACCGATGCTATGGTTGAAAATGTCCATTTTAAAACTCATCATGATTATAATGATGTAGGATGGAAATCTATTGTGTCGAATCAAAGTGATCTTGCTGCAATGGGAGCTTATCCAATCGCATTTTGTATAACTATTGGAATAAATAAAAGTTTAAATCAAAATAAACTCAAGAAATTATATGAGGGGATGAACAGTGCCTGTAAAGAGTTCGGAGGATATTTAGTTGGTGGTGATATTGTAAAATCTGAAACCTCATTTATTTCAATTTCAGCTATTGGAACTCTTTATAACCCAAAAAGAATCATGGTTAGGGATACTGCTAAAATAGGGGACTTGGTTGCTCATACCGGAAACATAGGAGATTCTGGCGCAGGATTATTTAAACTTGAAAATAACTTGTCAAAAAAAAATGATTCTCAAATCAAAAAATTTCAAAGACCTATTCCAAGAATTCAAGAAGCAAAAAAGGCTATTGAAATAGGAGTTGAATGTTGTATAGATTTATCAGATGGTCTAGAAAAAGACCTTATGAGAATATGCAAAGCGTCTCAAGCAGAAATTATTATAAATTTTGAAAAAATAAGGACTAGTAAAGAACTACACAATTTATATGAAAATAAGTTATTTCAAGATAAGGTTTTATCATCTGGGGAAGATTACGAGCTCATTTTAATTGGAGACGAAAAAAAAATAAACTCACTTAAAGACAAAATTGATTTAAATATAATAGGAAAAGTAATAGATAATAAAAAAGCAGATTTGAAATTTTTCAATAATTCTTCAGAAATCAACAAAAAATCAAATAATTACGATCATTTCAAAAGTTAATCATGGACACTAATTTTAAACATCTCACATTAGATAATGAAGTTGAAGAAATTGTATTATTATCTACAGGATTAAAAGATACTCAAAAAATTGGGAATGCTATTGGAAGAAGTGTAACTGAAGAAGATGTAATTTTATTATCAGGTAATTTAGGAGCTGGTAAAACAGAATTAGTCAGATCTATTGTAATAGGAGCTGGGAATAAAGATTTTGTAAGAAGTCCAACTTTTGTATTTATCAATGAATACAAAGGAAAAATAGATATTACACACTGTGATTTTTATAGAATTGAGGATAATGAACATTTACATGAAACAGGAATAGAAGAATACTACGATAATAGCTTAGTACTAATGGAATGGCCTGAAAGGATCAATAATAATTTACCTAAAGACAATTTGATTATAAAAATTTTATTCAATGAAAACGAAAATGAAAGAATAATTAAATTTTTTACATCCGGAAATAAATCAAAAAAATTATTTGAAAGAATTATAATTAACTATGAAACAAATAATAGTTGACACATCTACTTCAAAATCTTCACTAATTTTGGTTAATAATGACAGTCCAGTTTATGAAAAATACTGGGAAAGCGAGAATAATCATAGTAAAGATTTGTATGAATATTTTCTGGTTTTAAAAGAAAAGTTAGGCAATATAGAAGATGTAGATCAAATTACGGTACTTTTAGGTCCTGGTGGTTTCAATTCAATCCGTGTAGGCATATCATTTGTTTTAGGAATTGCAAGTTCATACAATATAAATATTTTGGGCATCCCATCTCATGTCGTTCAAGTTATAGATTTTATAATGGAAAAAAAAGAAATTATTTCAGTAATACCTTGTGGAAAAAATAAATGGAGCTGGGCTAAATTTTCAAATGGAAGTTTTGAACCTGAAAAAATTGGATTAATAAGTGATTTCTCTGATCTAGTTTCTGAAAAATTTAGAGGAGAAATATTAATTGAAGATAAGGAAATAACTAGAGACTATAAAAAATTAATATTATCCTCAGAAGTAATGAAAAAAAATAAAGGATTTACTAAACCTGCTGATGTTGTCCCAATTTACTCCAAAGGGCCTTCTATAAGTAAGCCAAAAGTACCTTATAAAAAATTAAATATCTAAGGAGAAAATATGGAGCGTACATTAATTTTAGTTAAACCAGATGGTTTACAAAGAGGGTTGTCTGGAGAAATTATAGGAAGGTTGGAAAAAACCGGACTAAAGATTTCTGGCATGAAATTATTGCACCTTTCAAAAGAAACTGCATCCATACATTATGAGGAACATATAGGTAAGCCATTTTTTGAAGATCTTGTTAAATATATATGTTCAGGGCCAATAATTGCCTTGGTGTTTGAAGGTCCAAATGCAGTGGAAAAAGCACGAAGTATTATAGGTAAAACGAACCCACTTGAATCTCCTGCTGGAACTATAAGAGGTGATTTAGGACTGGAAGTATCACGAAATCTTATTCATGGTTCAGCAAACATTAATGACGCTATTAGAGAAATCAATATTTTTTTTGAGAAACAGGAAATAATAGAATATAAAAGATCCAATGATAAATGGATTATAGATTAAATCAATCTTAAAATTTCTTTTGACGTAGACCAAAAATCTTCAAGGCCATATCTATCTCTTTGCTTATCAAGAAAAAGGTGAACTGTTATTCCTGGAGAATCTAGAAGCATCCAGCCTCCACTTGATACACCTTCTTTGTGATTTGTCTTAATGTCATGATCCTTAAGAAAGCGTGCAATACTGGCTGATGAGGATTGGAGGTGTTGACTTGTCATACCTGTAGCAATAATAAAATAATGAAAAAATACTGACTCCCCAGACACGTCTAAAATTACTATATTAGAAAGTAAATTATCAGACATAAAATCAGCTAATCTCTTAACTTTTTCTAAAAGATCATTTGATTGTATAATTTTTCCCTCTCAAATAAATTTTTTTTAAATATATAATACAAAAGGAGAAAAGATTTTACGTCAGTTAAATATCATAATACGAAAAATAACATGGAAATTAATGAAAAAAGAGTAGTTGTCGCAATGAGTGGAGGAGTTGATTCTTCTGTAGCAGCTTTATTACTACATGAACAAGGATTTGAAGTTATAGGTATTACGATGAGGCTATTTGATGATTCATTTAAAAACGCTAATGTTCTAAATAAAACTTGTTGTTCATTGGATGATGTAAATGATGCCAGAAAAACTTGTAGCATAATAAATTCAAGACATTACTACACTAATATGGTGGATAAGTTTCGTAAAACAGTCATGAACAAATTCATTGATGAATATGAAAATGGTAGAACTCCTCATCCTTGTTTATCTTGTAACCACAATTTAAAATTTGATTCTTTATTTACAAAAGCTGATGAATTGGGAGCAAAATATATTGCGACAGGCCACCATGCAAAAATTTCTAGAAACAATAGAAAGTACATAGTTGAAAAAGCAAAAGATGAAAATAAAGATCAGTCATATGTTCTATTCACACTTAAGCAGGAACAATTAAAAAGATTACTGTTTCCTGTAGGTGAATACACAAAAGAGGAAATTAGAGATATTGCTAAAAAATATAATTTATCTCACGCTACAAAGCCAGATTCTCAAGATATCTGTTTTATCCCAAAAGGGAACTACAGAGATTTCCTGAAAGATAAAATCAAACCTATTTCTGGTACCATCTACAAAGAAAATGGAGAAAAAGTAAAAACACATACAGGAATTCATAATTTCACTATAGGTCAACGTAAAGGAATCGAAGTTGGTGGATTAAATGAAAAGATTTATGTAAAAAGCATTAATAAAGAAAACGGAGATGTAATTGTATCCAGAAACTCAGAATTATTTGAAAAAAAATTGATAGCAGATGAAGTTAATTGGTCCAATGGGACAATTCCAAAAAACAACATAAAGATAAAAGCTAAAATTAGGTATAATGCTATAGAATCTGATGCAACTCTGAAAATTAATAAAGATTCTTTGAATACATTCATGCTTATCTTTAACAAACCAGTAAGAGCCATAACTCCTGGACAGCCAGTAGTCATTTATAAAAATGATTTGGTGTTAGGAGGCGGAATAATAAAGCAAACTATCAAAGATGATATAGATGTAAATGTCGAATCTGGAGCTAGAAAAAAAACTTTGGGGAAAGTCATTTAATTATATTTGTGGATTAGACGAAGTCGGCAGAGGTTGTATTGCAGGCCCAGTGTATTCTGGAGCAGTAATACTTAATGAAAATTTTGAAGATCCTGACGATCTATTTAGAAAAATCAACGATTCAAAAAAAATCACCGCAAAAAAAAGAGAGCTTTTATCCACCTATATAAAGAAAATATCTCATACAAGTTCAATAGGAAGTGCTTCTTCAGAGGAAATAGATAATATCGGGATAGTAAAGGCTGTAAAATTATCCATGATCAGAGCAATAAAAAATCTTAAAATTATGCCAGATTTTTTACTAATTGATAGTATTACTATTGAGGATACGGAGATCCCTCAAAAAAACATAATCAAAGGAGACCAAATTTCAAAAAGCATTTCTGCAGCTTCCATTATTGCAAAGGTTTCAAGAGATAAATATATGATAGAAAATATATCTAAAGAATATCCAAGATATTCATTTGATAAGCATAAAGGGTATGGTACAAAAGAGCATATGGCATTAATAGATAAATATGGTATAACAAAATATCATAGAAAAACATTTGAACCTATAAAATCTAATTATGAACTTGAAAACTAAAAAATTTAGGGGACTTTATGTAATTATTGATCCTTCATTCATCAACTCTAAGGATCCAGTTAATGTTGCTCAACAAGTACTAGATGGAGGGGCAAATATTATCCAATTGCGTAATAAAGCTGACAACATTCGAGATACTGTTGATTGGGCTATAAAAATTTCGAGATTATGTAACACATACAATGCGTTTTTTATTGTTAATGATCGTGTGGACATAGCTATAATTTCTAATAGTGACGGTGTTCATTTAGGACAAGGTGATATCTCTCCAGATCATGTAAAAAATATCACAGATAAAGATCTGATAATAGGTTCTTCGAATGCAACCATAAGGGAGATAGAAGAATCAAATAATAATTCTAGTAATTACATAGCTGTTGGGAGTATTTATTCAACTGACACAAAATCAAATACTCGACCTGCAAGTTTAAATCTTTTAGTCGAGGCTAAAAAGATCAGTAAAAAGCCAATTGTTGCTATAGGGGGGATAAAACAGAATAATATCGAAGAGGTATTGGAAACTGGCGTTGATTCGGTTTGTATGGCAACAGCAATAACTCTTTCTAACGATCCACAAAAAGCTACTGAGAGATTTACAAAATTTTTCTAATAACATCTTTTTATATGTTGCTTTTTCAAAAAAAACATAAGAATATATAACGGTTGTATTTTTTACTTAATTATTTACTTTGGGGGTCATTAATGTCAGAAATCGTCTACGGAATTATTGCAGCTGCTATAGCATTGGTAAGCGCTTCATTATTATTTTTACGTGTACAAAGAAGCAAAGCCGAAAATAAAGATGTAATTGAAATAGGGAATTTAATAAAGGAAGGTGCAATGGCTTTCCTAAAAAGAGAGTATAGTATCCTTGCACTCTTTGTATTGACAGTATTTATAATATTAATTTTATTTATTGATCTGGACGTATTCGGAATAATAGGTAAAAGCCAAGGAAATATAAACATGTCGATTTCTTACTTGGTTGGAGCATTTGGCTCTGCCCTAGCTGGATTCATTGGAATGTCAACAGCTGTAAGAGGAAATACTCGTACTACAGAGGCCGCTCAAACAAGCTTAAACAAAGCGCTAAATGTTGCATTTTCAACTGGCGCAGTCATGGGATTTACAGTAGTGGGGATAGGTCTTTTAGGAGTTGGAGTTCTTTATATGATTTTTGAAAGTGCTACTGTAATTGCAGGATTTGGTTTTGGTGCCAGTAGTATCGCACTATTCGCCCGTGTCGGAGGAGGAATTTTTACAAAAGCTGCTGATGTTGGTGCCGATTTGGTAGGTAAGGTAGAAGAAGGTTTACCTGAAGATGATCCAAGAAATCCGGCTGTTATAGCAGACAATGTTGGAGACAATGTAGGTGATGTTGCTGGAATGGGAGCAGATTTATTTGAATCATATGCCGGATCCATAATAGCAACAATTGCATTGGCTGTCGCTGCTACTAAAAGCATAAGCGACCAATTAGTAATTCTTCCAGTTATTATTGCAAGTATAGGAATAATCTCTTCAATAATTGGTACTTTCATAGTTAGAACAAAGGATAATGCAACAATGGGTCAACTTCTTTGGACCTTAAGGTACGCTATCTTTGGAGCTGGAATATTAACATTGATTGGTAGTGGTTTATATATTTACTTCAATGAAATCAATTTCAATCTATTTTGGGTTATAGTGGTTGGTCTTTTGGTAGGAATTGTTATTGGAACTGCAACAGAATATTTTACATCTTATGAATATCGTCCAGTAAAATGGATAGCTGCTCAATCCGAAACAGGACATTCATCAACTATAATTGCCGGAATTGCAGTAGGTCTCTACTCTACCATTATTCCTACAATATCTATTATTGTTGGGATAATGCTATCTTTCGTTTTAGCCGGGGGACAAGACAATCCTATACTTGGATTGTACGGAATAGGACTGGCCGCTGTAGGGATGTTATCTACATTGGGTATAACACTTGCAACAGACGCGTACGGCCCTGTAGCAGATAATGCTGGCGGAATCGCAGAACAAGCTGGCCTAGATCCTAAAGTTAGGGAACGAACTGATGCATTGGATGCGTTAGGCAATACAACTGCAGCAACCGGAAAAGGATTTGCAATTGGGTCAGCTGTTTTAACCGCATTAGCTCTTATGGCAACTTATGGAACTGTTGCTGGAATCACTTCACTTAACATTATGGATCCAAAAGTTTTGGTTGGTATAATTATTGGTGGTTTATTACCATTTGTATTTGCTGGCTTGACAATGCAAGCTGTTGGTACTGCCGCAGGTGAAATGATTGAAGAAGTAAGAAGGCAATTCAGGGAAATACCTGGGCTTAAAGAAGGTAAAAAAGGTGTGAAACCAGATGCAGCCAAGGCAGTAGAAATATCTACTACAGGATCGCTAAAAGCAATGATACTTCCCGGATTACTAGCAATAGTAACGCCAATAGTAGTCGGCATCATACCCTTTCTGGGCGCAAATGCGTTAGGTGGATTGTTGGCGGGTTCTATAGTTTCTGGATTTTTACTGGCTATATTTATGGCCAATTCAGGTGGCGCGTGGGACAACGCAAAAAAATATATTGAACTAGGAAACCATGGAGGAAAAGGTTCTGATAGTCACGCAGCTGCTGTTACAGGAGATACTGTAGGAGATCCATTTAAGGATACATCTGGACCAGCTATTAATATCCTGATGAAATTAATGGCAATAGTATCTATTATTTTTGGTCCACTATTTTTAAGCCTTTCTTAAATTTAAAATAAAAAATCAATCTATTTGTTTCTTTATTTTATTTAATAAATTAATTGCATCAATGGGCGACATTGTATTTAAATCAAGAGACTTTAATTTTTCAATTACTTCATCATTATTATCATTGAATAAATTCATTTGAAAACCTTCTTCTGTAGTAATAGTATTGTTTTCAAACTTATCCAACAAAACCTTTGATTTGGAAATGACCTCTTCTGGAAGACCAGCAATTTCCGCGACATTGATTCCATAGGATCTTTCAGACGTCCCTTCAACAATCCTGTGAAGAAAATTAATTGAGTTATTTTCTTCTTTTACTGCGACATGTAAATTGATTATATTTTTATATAAATCTGGGAGATCTGTTAATTCATGATAATGAGTTGCAAATAAAGTCCTGAATTGCTTATGAGGATTACTGTTTATATATTCCAAAATAGACCATGCTATAGCCAATCCATCATAAGTACTCGTCCCCCGCCCTATTTCATCTAGTATCGCAAAGGATTTATTGGTTGCAAGTCTTAGAATTCTAGCAGTTTCCTCCATTTCAATTAGGAATGTTGATTTACCTGCACTTATATCATCAGTTAGGCCCGTTCTAGTAAAAATTCTGTCTACAACACCTATCTTGCATCTTGAAGCAGGTACAAAAGATCCAATTTGGGCCAAAATAAATTGTATAGCGATTGTTCTCAAGAAAGTTGATTTACCTGCCATATTAGCTCCGGTTATTATCGCTGTACTTTGATGCTTTTTAAAACTGATGTCATTTGGTACAAAAGTTCCGAATCCAAGTATTTTATCAATAACAGGATGAAGTGCATCTTTGATTTCAAAATTCTTGTCATCTGAGACTATAGGCCGTACCCAATTATTTTCATATGCAATTTTGGCGAGCGAATAAATTGAATCAATCATTGCTATTTCATTGCTCAGTTTCAGCAATGTCTTTTTGAAGGAAGATAAATTCTCACACACTTGGTCAAAAATAAGGACTTCAAGATTATGTATTTTTTCGTCAGCATTTAGTATCTTCTCCTCCAAATCCTTCAATTCATCTGTGTAAAATCTTTCTGCATTAGCTAATGTTTGACGTCGGATATAATTGTCTGGGATATTATTTAAATGTGATTTGGTAATTTCAATGTAGTAACCAAACACCCGGTTATATCTAACCTTTAAATTATTGATTTGTGTTCTTTCTCTTTCAGAATCTTCTAATTGTAATATCAATGAATTTGAATGGAATTTCATTTCAACAAGATCATCAAGATCTGAGTTGAATCCTTTTTTGATTATTTCTCCAGATCCTACATCAGACGATGTATCCATATTGATTGAAGTTATCAGATATTCAGAGATATCATTTATTTCTTTTAAATTAGTTTTTAGAGAGAAATTAGATTCTGCTAGAAGATTAAATATCTCAGGTATTATATTCAGGCTATGGTAAAGAGATATTAAATCTCTAACTGAACAGTTTTTGATAAAAATTCGATTTATTATTCTTTCAATGTCATTTATTCTGCCAAGATTTTCATCAAGACCTTGAAGAGGAACATGCTGTTGATTAAACCATTGGATTTTATTTTGTCTGTCATTTATCAACTCAAGATCTTGTGATGGAGTAAGAATGAGATTTCTTAAAAGTCTAGCACCCATAGGAGTCTTGGTTCTATCCATGAACTCATAAAGTGTATTTTCTTCATTAGTTCCTGTAAGTGATTTTGTTATTTCAAGGTCTCTAAGTGTTACAAAATCCAGTATCATATCCTTCGAACGATCAATATTATTAAGCGAGATAATATTTTTCAGATAATCTTTGTAATTCGAATTAATGTAATCAAGAATGATCCCTACAGACATTAATAAAGTCTTTCGATTTTCTAATTGTATTTGAGAAAGGTTTTCAATTTCAAAATGTGAAAGTATTACGTTCCTGGCAATATTAACGTTTCTTACTTCTCCCATATATTCCCTCAAATGATAATTTGAAAAATATTCATCTATAATTTTTTTATCACCTTTAACAAAAATAATTTCTTTGGGACTTAATCTTTCAATTTCATTTTGAAGATTAAGTAAATCACTACAATATGTTTCAAATTTACCTGTAGAAACATCCAATGCGCTTATATCCACTTCATCTTTGTCGATTACAATGCTTACCAAGAAATTATTCTCATTAGCATTTAACATATCAGGAGCAGTTACGGTACCTGGTGTAACAACTCTTGTTACCGCACGATCAACAATTCCCTTGGAGTCTTTTGGATCGGAGGTTTGTTCCGCTATCGCAACTTTAAGTCCAGAATTCATCAATTTTGAAAGGCTGTTATCAAGAGAATGGTAAGGGATTCCAGCAAGTGGAACTTTATTTTTTGCTCCTACATCTCTAGCTGTTAATGCAATGTCTAAAACTGAAGATAAAATTTTAGCATCTTCATCGAAGGTTTCGTAAAAATCTCCCATACGGTACAGTAAAAGACAATCTTGATATTGATTTTTGATATTCAAATATTGTCTTCGTCCAGGTGATAATTTTTCTTGGTTCTCTTTAGATTTTCTTTTCATAAAAACTAATAGTTTATGGTCACAGTATCACTTGCTATCCATCTTAAGCGACTAAATGTTACTTCATTAGGTAGATCAAAGACTAAATATCCTGTAACCATTGTACCCGCTGTTAATTCAACTGTTCCCCATAATGGAACAAAATCCATTTGGTTTTTTTTGTTTATTTTAGATACATCATACGCTCTCGTAAGAGAATTTGCAGGATAATATGTCTTTTTATTTGATGCCAGAAGTTCAGCACATTCTTCATTGATATCTAATGTAATTGTATTTGCCGTTTCATTCATTATTTTTAACTTAACCAATCCCATATAATGTTGATCATCAACACCGCTTATTTCCCAACTACGTAACTTCCCAGAAATTGAATCAGGACCTTCATAATTCACAACTTTTTGAAAAACAGGTTCTTCACTTTTAATCCATAATACTTTTCCTGCTTTGTACAATGGATCAGCTGTATCTGAATTCAACAATACCCATGGAATAACAATTATTGCTATCAACAAAGAAAAAGCTGTGATTATTATCAAAGGGAGTGGTTTTTTTTGCTTAGGGAATGATGTTATTCTCCTTGTAAGTATTTTATTATCCGAATTTATTTCTACATATTCATCTCCGGTTTCATCATATTTATCAATTTGGAAAGTAAAATATATCCTGCTTACCGGAGGTGTTGTAGAAGAAGTTTCTATGTTTGTTACAGTGTATGTTTTTTCTGTTTTTTCGAACACAGGACCATATTCATATTCATTGTTGATTATATGACTAAATGCAATATCAATTTTTTCTTTTTCACCAGAAAATTTGCCGTAATCTAGCGTAGGTTTAGTATTAGTTTTTTTATTCATAGTCTAGAAAATATTCACTAATTATGATTTTAGATCATTTATAACTTCTATAATAGACTTATTGATGTACTTAATTTCTTCTAAAGTATTATTGATTCCAAGAGAAATTCTTATTGATCCCAATGCAGTCTGTTCATCGATTCCCTTAGCCAAAAGTACATGAGAAGGTTCCGTTGAAGCCGTAGAACAAGCACTCCCGCTACTTGCCATGATTTGCTTGAAGTCAAGAGCTATAAGAATTGGTTCACCATGTATATTCGGTATAGAAAAATTAATTATATTTGGAAGGGATTCTTCAATTCCGGTGTGAAAAACAATTTCTTGGAAATCCTTTTTAATTTGATTTATAAATTCCATTTTTAAAGATAAAGTATGCTCACAAAATTTCAATCTATTTTTTTCAGCTAGTTCAATCGCTTTCCCGAATCCGACAATATTGGGGACATTTTCTGTTCCAGACCTATTTTGCCTTTCCTGTCCTCCTCCGTCTATTAATGGATTGATAGTGTGATTATCTTTTAAAAACAATGCCCCTATTCCTTTAGGTCCACTAAATTTATGAGCCGATATTGATAAGGCATCAACATCCAAATCTTTAACATCAATTTGTATTTTACCCACCGCTTGAACCGCATCGGTATGAAAAATAATTTTTGTTCCAAATTCTTTTTCTTTCTTTCGAGTGATTTCAACTAGTTTTTTTATTTTTTGTATGGTTCCTATTTCATTATTCGCGTACATAATAGAAATAAACCTTGTCTTTTTAGTAATTAATTTATCTAAAGAATCAGTTTCAACAAATCCTTTTTTATTTATTGGACAGTAAAAAACAGAGTAACCTAATTCCTTCATTTGTTCTGCAGGGTGAATAATTGCATGATGCTCAATTGTAGAAATTATAATTTCATTTTGATCATTTATAATATCACTTCCTAATAAACCTTTAAAAGCCAAATTATCAGACTCAGTACCACCACTCGTAAATATGATTTCTGAATTACCTGAATTTATAGCTTTAGCAATTTTTTCTCTAGAAAATTCAACAGCTGCTCTGGAGTCTTGACTCATTAAATACAAACCAGAAGGATTAGCAAATTTTTCAGAAAAATAAGGTAGCATTTCATCTAAAACTTCTGAACTTACTTTAGTAGTAGCAGCATTGTCAACATATATATTATCAATATCTAAACCCATATAAATTATTATAAATGTTCTTCTAAAATAATGTGCATTTTGACAATTTTAGATAAACTTAATTTACGTGATTTTTTTGTATGAGAAAATTTAAATATGATTAGAGTAGAACATATGTATAAAAATTACGGTCCATATCCGGCCGTGATAGATGTTTCTTTTGAAGTTTTAAAAGGAGAAATAGTTGGATTCTTAGGCCCAAATGGAGCTGGTAAGACAACTACAATGCGTAGTATTACAGGATATCTTCCCCCCACATCAGGTAACATTACCGTAAGTGGATTTGATACAGTAAAATACTCGCTTGAAGCCAGAAAGCATATTGGTTATTTACCTGAGACAGTGCCACTTTATCTTGATATGACAGTTACAGATTATCTGACTTTTATGGGAAGAATAAGAGGAATGAGTAGAAAATGGGTTGAAGAAAGAATTCCTAAAGTCATTGATCATGTTAAATTAGGGGATTACAGAAATACTCTCGTAGGTAAATTATCAAAGGGATATAGACAAAGAACAGGAATAGCTCAAGCAATTTTACATGAACCAGATGTTTTAGTTATGGATGAACCAACAATTGGTATAGACCCGATACAAGTTGTGGAAACCAGGGAATTGATTAGTGAATTAGGAGAATCTCACACTCTACTTATTTCTTCCCATATTCTTCCAGAAGTATCGACAATATGTCCTAGAGTTTTAGTAATTTCAGATGGTAGAATTGTTGCTGATGATAAACCTTCTAATTTATCACAAAGGCTTTCAGGTAATGAAAGAATTGAATTAGGAGTATCTGGTATAGATCCTAAAACATTAATATCTGCAATTAGAAAAATTGAAAATATAATAGATGTAAGAAGTGATACTAGGGCAGAAAAGTTAGATCAAGCTTCAAAAGAAAATTATCACTCAATAATTGTAGATACCAAATCAAATAATAATTCATCAGAAAAAATATCAAAACTTGTAGTAGATAATGGCTGGGGTTTAAGAAATATCACACCGCTTCCTATGACATTAGAAGAAATATTTCTACAACTCACTCAAGAAAAATAAAATAATCAAATGAAAAATATAATCATAATTTTAAGTAAAGAATTAAAAACCTATTTTGCATCACCTATGGCGTATATTGTAGCAGCAGCTTATTTGGCAATAACAGGCTTTTTCTTTGTTGCATCAGTTTCAGATGCATTTTCAGAAGCAAGTATAAGAGGATATCTAGCTGGAGCAACTTTTTTTATGATTTTCATGTCACCAGCAATAACAATGAGATTAATAGCTGAGGAACAAAAATTAGGAACTCTTGAATTACTTTTAACCTCTCCCATAAAAGAAGCTGAAGTTGTAATAGGAAAATTTTTAGCAGCCTTCATAACCGTAATTATAATGATTATTTTATCAATGTATTTCGTAATTATTTTATACATTTTTGGAGATCCTGATACTGGGCCTTTATTCAATGGTCTATTGGGTCTATTATTATATGCGTCTTCAACTCTAGCAATTGGGTTGTTTGCGTCTGCCTTATCGCCAAATCAAATAGTTGGTTTGGTAGTTGGATCGGGGATTCTTACTGCATTAACTATTGTTGATTTTGTGGCTTCCAGAATACAAGGAATAGGAAGTGATATATTAAGTTTTATGCAATTAGGGGCTTCATTTTCTGTTTTTGATCTTGGGGCCTTAGGAGTTGCAGAAAGTGGCCATTTCGCAGATTTTGCGCGGGGAATTTTCTCAGTTACAGATGTTGTTTTTTATATTTCTATTACAATAATATTTTTATTACTTACTGTGATTATCTTAGAATCAAGAAGGTGGAGATAATGAACAATAAAGAAAAAAGACCTTCTATAGAATCTACTAAATTTAATTTTTCCAGACTGGCGTCTAGCATAAAACAAAACATTAGATCGGTAAAGCAAGGTGTATTACTAAGTGGTTTGCTCTCTATTGTTTTAGGTTTTATTATATGGATTTTCTTGAGAGACATATCAGAAATAGGCCTTTGGTTTATTTTAGTTGGACTTATTCTTTTGATGCTATTAGGATTATTATCTTGGAGAGGGATATTGTTCTTTATTTTTGGAAGAAGAGGACGATATGGATTAAACAGTTCTATTATATTTATAAGTTCATTAGGATTAATAATAGTAATAAATTCACTATTATATTGGTTGGTTTCACAGCCAAATCAACCGGAATGGTTAAGAATTGATACAACTGCCACTAAACAATTTATTCTTGAAGATCAAGCTGTAAAAGTAATAGGCAACTTAAAAGAAGATGTTAAAATTACAGTTTTCATCGCAACTAATACCCCTGTAAAAGCGGCAGGATGGAGATCAATAGAAGATCTATTATTAGAATTTAAAAGGAGATCTAAAAAAGTAGATTTATCCTACGAAAGAATTGATCCTGAATTAGACCCCACTTCCGCAGCTAAATATGGAGTTAATTATTTTCCTTCTCTGGTAATCGAAGGAGTTGATTCAAGGAGATCTCAAATAATAAATGGAAGACAGGGAACCACTATTTTTAGTGAGCAGGACATAATTACTGGACTTCTTATTGTGAGTCAAATAAAGCAGAAAAAGGTAATATTTTTAACTGGACATGGAGAGAGAGACATTACAGATTTTGATCAAACTTCAAAAGGTATGGGATTGATTTATTCAGATTTAATGACACAGAATTATAAAGTTCTATCTGCAACATCTCAAGAATTAGCAATCCTTCTTTCTGAGGAAAACATACCAGCTGTTGTTGTTATAGCTGGTGCAGAGAAAGGTTTTTCAATACAAGATTCTGCTATTATTTCAGAATATTTGTGGATGGGAGGATCATTATTAGTTCTAATAGAACCAGAGTTGACACCTGAGGGGATAAAAACTTTTCTATATAAATTTGCGATTGCTGTAGGAGAAGGAACAATATTTGATATGGCTAGTTTCGTTGCTCCCAAACCAAGTTATTTACAACTCAAAAAAACCAATGGTCAAATACTGCCTCATGAAATAACCAAAGATTTTGATGTTCTGTATTTCCCTGGTTCGGCATACATCGGATCTACATACAGCCCTGACACTATTCCTGTTACTGAAAATGGAGAACCTTTTGTAAAACATGTCCCTCTTGCTTTCACAACATTGGAAAGTTGGGCAGAGACAACGCAAGATAATCAAACTATAAAATACAATTCTGAATCAGATACACGTGGTCCTTTTCCAACAATTATGCTAATTGAAGCTATTTCAGAAATAGGTAAAAATCCTAAAGAAAAACAGGATGGAACACTAGCTCAAACTGCAATTGTTGTTATAGGAGATACTGACTTTGCTTCGAATAAATATTCTAGTTCGGCCAAAAATGCAGATTTATTTGTAAACAGTATAAACTGGCTTGCAAAAGATTATGAACTAATAACAATTAGGCCAAAAACTGCTGCATTTAGAGAACTGGTATTAACCAAAAGCGAAAGAGATTTTATTAGATGGAGTGGTTGGTTATTAATGCCAATTTCAGTAGGAATTGCAGGTATAGTAAGCTGGTGGCGAAGAAGATAAAATGAATTTAAGAATTTCATTACTACTAATTTGCGTTTTATCTTGGGTATCTATTTTAGGGGTTTTAATTTACAAATCTGATATTGGTAAAGAAGATTTGGAAAATACAAGTAATTTTTTTTATAGAGTATCTGCTCAGGATCTAACAAATATATCTATAACTAAGGGTTCTGAAACATTAAGTTGGCATGCTGGAAAAGATCATAATTGGTTTTTTGATAATCTTGATGGAATTCCTGCAAACAATTATAGATGGGGTGGAATCATAGATTTATTATCAGGTCCAAAATTATATAGAACATTAGCAGATGATATAGATAACAAATCTAAATATGGTTTAGATGTTCCTAGTTTAAAAATTACTATGTATCTAAAAAATGGTGATAAACGAATACTTTACATAGGTGATATGACTCCTGATGGAATAAATAATTATGCTTATATGGAAGGTCAAAAAGCACTAGTCATGATAGATAATACTTGGTATGGAGTTTTTTCAAGACTAATTGAAGATCCTCCTTATCCTGATTGGATGTTTGAGCTAGATCCTCTAACAGCAATCGAATTTGTGCTAATAAATAATAGCGAAATATATAAGGCCGTTGGAAAAAATAAAAATAATGAAAAATGGCATCAATGTTCTTTGCCAATAACAGGCAATCCTTGCGATGGAGATAAAGAAGTTGATTCAGAATTAATCATCAATCATGTAAAACATATTTCTGAAATGACAATCTTAAAAGCTGAGAAATTAAATTTAATGTTTGCAGAAGATTACGAAGGGTATGGACTTGGTCCCAATGCTCCATATATAGATATCAAAACAGTTTCTTTGGATTCTAAAGGAAATCGAACAATATATAACACTTCAATGAGTATTGGAAATATTACAGAAGATAAAACTGGTTATTATGTTGTGGCTAAAGAAACAAAAGATGTAATAGTCGTGGAAAAAAAATGGGGGGATAAAACTCTCTCATTTTTTCAATAAAAAATTATGAAGTAAGATTTTTGTATAACTCAGGTAATCTTGCAGGTAGCATAGATATGTCTGAAAGAACTTCATATGAGAAATCATCCATCATGGTCTTAAGATAGTCATGTCCGGCTTTGTCAACAGTTAAGCAAAAAGGAACTATGCCTTGTTGTTTAGCTTCTAATAAAGCTTGACGAGTATCATAAACAGCATATTCTTTTTCTACTCCTTCACGTGAATATCCTCGATCTTGTGGTCTTCCATCAGTTATTAAAAACATAAATCTAGATCGAGCTTCATGATTTTCCAATTTAGAGATTGTATGTCTTATAGCAGGACCCATTCTTGTAGCATGCAAAGGAGCAATTCTATCAATTCTTCCTGAAACGCTATCAGAAAATTTTTCATCTAAATCTTTTATTGTGTAAAACTCAACGTTCTCTCTTCCATAACCTGAAAATCCATAAACCCCATAATCATCTCCAAGCATTTCTAAAGAATTAACCATTAGAACAATTCCTTCTTTTTCAACATCTACTATTCTTTTATATGACCTTCTCAATCCTTCAGCTCTTCTGGATCTTAACCAAACCATATACTCTACAGGATCATCAGGAGCTCCCCAGTCATCATTCGAAGACTTAGTCCCATCATCTATAGCTTCAGCTGTTGAAGCACTCATATCAATAAGCAAGGCTACAGCAACCGAACGTTCCGTTTTATTTCTTCTCCAATATATTTTTTCATCTGGTGTTACATTTGATCTTAAATCTATAAGAGCTTCGATTCCAGCATCTAGATCAGCTTCCTCACCATCTTCAAGACGCTTTTGTTTACGGTACATTTCAGGGAAAACTAATTCAAATTGTTTTTTAATTTGATATACCAGTGAAGAATTGCTCGTTAAAGTTTCATTATAAAAGTTGGATTCTCCATCCGGTAACTTTTTTTCATGTAAAAGACACCAATTTGGTTTATACTCAACATCTCTAAAGTCCCATTCATCGTAGGTAAATGTATCTGGAGCTGTTGCCTCCAAAGGTCCTCCCTCTTCATCAAAATGAAGTGGTTCTCCTCCGGAAAATGAAGAATTATCTAAATCGCGATTTTTTATTTCTTTCATCAAGTTTTCTAATAATTCTTGGTTGGCCTCAGAGTCTAACTCTGAATTTTCATCAGCTTCTTTGGTTTCTAAGTCAGGAGAATTTTTTACTAATTCTTCAATTTGTTCTTGTGTTAGCCCCTGCATTTCTTCACCTTCTCCCAGCATATCATCACCCTCGACTGTCAACATTTCTGTTAGCAATTGACCCAATTCAGGTTTGAAATCTCCTTGATATTCAACCGGTTCTGGAGAATTGTATTCCTCTGCTGAATCATCAGGAGGTGCAATTTCATCACCATCATATTCTCCATCTTCTGAAGGTTCAAGGGTTCCAAAAAAATTCATCATTTCATCAATTTTTTGTTCATTCTCATATTCATCAGGGGAATTATCTTCTTCAGATTCATCTATATCTATCTCTTCTATCTCTTCTTCTGGAATTGGTTTGTCATTAGGTAGTCGAAAAATTTTATCAAAAATTCTAACAGCAACTGCCATAGAATCTTCAACGTTCCCATCTATTCTTTTTAAAGTTAATAAATACAAAAGAATAGACTTTAATACTTTGGCAAATCCACGTCTTGGTCTAAATTTATTTCTTTTCCCTAGGGTAAATTTAATTATCTCTTCAATCATTGCTTCTCGTTCATTTAATTCAGATGAATTTTTACGCTCAAGTACTTGTTCGTATTGAACTTTTATAAAAGCTTTTCTTAATCCTTTATATTTATCAATGATTTTCTGATCGACTCTATAATTTTCGATTATTTCAAATAAATCAGATGCTAATTGTGGATCTTTGTTGAAAGGAAGTATTGCTCTTAACACTTTTGCAAATCTTGTCGCATGTTCTTCTTGTGATTTGTTTAATTCTTTTTTTATTCTATTGTGAATAATTAATGATTTTTTGTTTTTTGGTTTAATTTTTGGATCATATTTAAATGTCCCAAATTCCAACAGTGCTTCTTGGTGAGTAGAAATTACTTTATAATAATCAAAGTTTTGATCTTTTATTTGGTATTTATTAACTACATTTGGTAGATAGATAGTTTTACCATCAGAAGTTGGTAGATCAGATTGAGTCCACCCTATATTTTTTTCGGAAAGATTTGATGAATTCGCAACAGATACATCGTCTCCAGACAATCCTGTACAATACAATCTCATAATTTCCTTGATTCTGTTTAATTCAACACTTGAAGAGATATTATCTATAAGATCTTTGGACATTTTTGATTCTAATTTGAAAAATTGTGTTGCTGGAGTTGGGTTTGTATCTTGGTCTAAAGCTACTCTTATTCCATTATTTTTCCATTGGTCTAATTGATTTAAATCTAATGTTTCAAGCAAGGTAGGAACACTCTTAAGGAAATCCATTGTTACATAAGGAGCATTATTTACTACATGTTGAATTATGTGCAAAATTTCATCTCTATCATCCTTATTTACTAATGCCAAAGTTTTCATGATCATAGAAAAGAAAGTTGAAATGTGTATTCCAGATAAACCAAATAGTCTTTTAGACATTTCAAATATAAGTTTTATATTTGCATTTGGTAGTTTTATTATTTGATTTAAGATGATTTCATATGTTGGTTTGACATCTCTCCATTCTTGTTCAGTAATGGATATGGATAGTTGAAGTAAATCATCGATTTCAGGAAAGTTGACTGAAAATATTTTGCTTGAAGTCTCTAATATTTCACTTGCTATATCATAAGATCTATTGGACAAAGATTCGATAAATTCTATTAATTTACAGTACTGATCAAATGAAATAGTTTCCAAAATTGATGGAGTTGATTCGAAAACATTACATGTTAATATTGTAGATTTCCAAGTACCTTTATAGAGACTTTCTACTCTAGATACCCAATCTTCTATATATCTTGGCCTTAATCTTTTCATGGTTTTTGGACTTGAATCAAAAAAAGAAATAGAAATTTTAGTACTTTTTTTAGTTAATTTGAGTCCTGAGTCACACCATCCAAGAAATTGTCCCGAAGGTAGATGTTGCTGTACCTCAGGAGATACTTTAAAAAAAGAAAGCGCACACTCCCAGGAATGTGTGTTTTCTTGTGCTAAACCTAATCCAACATTTTCCCAATTAGATAGAATTTCTTCTGGTAGTTTGTTTTCTAATATTGCTCGAGAATAAGTATAGCTTTCCGCAACTTCTTTTGGATAAGCCTTTAATAGTCTTTTAATTTTAATGTGATCAAAATTAGGCATTTGTTAAATAAAATTATTGATTTGAGATATAATTCTTGCGGATGCTCCCCAAATTAATTTGTTTTCATAAACATATGATTTAGAATCTATCCTACCATTGTTCGTTGTAAAAGAAACATATCTATTATTTTTAGATTCTAACAACTTAAATAAAGGTATTTTAGTTATTTCTTGAATTTCTTCTTCATTCTTTATCGTTTTTATATCCGATTTTACAAGCCCTATAAAGGGAAAAATTTTCCATCCCGTACCCAAAGTATAAACTGGATCTAATGGGCCCCAAAATGAAATAAAGTCATCTGATATGCCTATTTCCTCATGAGTTTCTCTTTTTGCAGTTGCAAGTAAATTTGAATCTTCTTCTTCATATTTACCACCAGGGAAAGCCCATTCAAGGGCGTGAACACCTTCATCGGCTCTTTTAATCATATATATTGGATAATCTTTGTTGTCATTCTCTATAAGAATACTTACTGCTGCCAATCTCACCTTTTCATTATTTTCATCTTTCAGTCGAGATTTTCTACGTGTTACTTCTTTTTTTAATAGATTGTATTTATCTGAATTGTTCAATTTATTCAAAAATAGACGATACTATCTGATCAACAGTTTCCTGTATTTGTAGTTCATCCGTAATTCCCCAAGTCAAAGAAACCTGACAAGCTCTTTTAGGACTAATACCTTGTTTAATTAGTCGTGCCGCATAAATCAACAATCTAGTACTAGCACCTTCTTCTAACCCATGCTCCTTAAGATTTCTGATTTTTTGTCCCAAAATTGCTAGTTGATCAGAAATGTCTTTTTTAACACCAGCTTCATGAGATATTATTTTACTTTCTCTTTTTACATCAGGGAAATCAAATTCAATCGCGACAAACCTTTGTCGGGTGGAATGTTTCAGATCCTTTACAGCATTTTGATAACCAGGATTATAAGAGACTACTAACAAAAATCCTTCATCTGCTTCAACAACTTGTCCTAATTTATCTATGGTCAAAGTTCTTCTATGATCAGTTAATGGATGAATGATAACAGTTGTATCTTTTCTTGCTTCAACCACTTCGTCAAGATAACATATTCCTCCAGATTTAACCGCTCTAGTAAGAGGTCCATCAATCCATCTGGTACCACTAGCATCTAGCAAATATCTACCAACTAAATCACTGGCAGTTAAATCTTCATGGCATGCTACGGTTATCAAAGGAACATCTTTAGTAGATCCTTTATTATTATTTATTTTCCATGACATATATTCAACAAATCGAGTTTTTCCAGTTCCTGTAGGCCCCTTAAGAAGTATTGGAATTCGCTGGTTATATGCTGATTCAAAAACTGAGATTTCATCAGCAATAGGTACAAAAAAAGGTTCTTTTTCGACTATATATTCTTCAGCATTAACTTCTTTGTAAGTTTGTTTGACCATTAATTATTCTCCAATTAATATTAAAGTTTAGAAATAAATAGGATTATTTATTACATAATCAAATCAAATATATAATTTTATTTCTTTTGATTCAATTGATATAGAATAAAAAAAGAAGAATATGTGAATAAATAAATAATGTCATGAACCTTAGAAACATACCTAGTGTTAACAAAATTTTAACAAACAAAAAAATAGCGAACCTAAGAATCAATAAAGTAATTCTTAAAGATATTATAAATAATGAATTGTCATATTTAAGAAAGAATGCCAATAAAAAAAGTGTGGAGATTTCTGAAAAACAAATAATTAACACTATTGTCGAAAATGTTCTAACATTAAAAAAATTAAAATTCAGCAAAGTAATAAATGGGACTGGAGTACTTTTACATACAAATTTGGGTAGATCTCCTATATCAAAAAAAGCAATAAAAAATATTGAAACCCTTGTGACAGATTACTCTGATCTTGAATTAAATATATCGAATAAAATTCGCAACAAGAGAACAGAGAGAACTTCTGATCTATTGACAATTTTAACCGGAGCTGAATCTGGAACTGTAGTAAATAATAATGCAATGGCTTTACTCTGTTCGTTAGCACCTTTGGGCAAAAATAAGGAAATATTGATTTCCAGATCAGAATCTGTTGAGATAGGAGGAGGGTTTAGAATTCCTGAAATAATTGAATTGTCAGGTTTGTCAATAAAAGATATTGGAACAACAAATAAAACTTACATTTCAGATTATGAAAATAATATAAATTCAAATACAGCTGCTATTTTAAAGGTTCATAAATCAAATTACAAAATCAAAGGATTTACAGAAGAAGTTAGCATAAGCGAATTGTCAAAAATTGGCAATAAAGCTAATATTCCCATAATTCATGATTTAGGATCTGGTGCATTAATAAAGACTTCTCAATTTGGGTTACCTGAAGAAAAAACAGTAAGTGATAGTGTCAGTGAAGGGGCTACCGTTACATTATTTTCAGGCGATAAGTTACTGGGGGGTCCTCAAGCTGGAATTATTGTTGGAGAAAAAAAATATATTGAAAAAATAAATAATTTCCCATTAAGCCGAGCAGCAAGGATAGATAAACTTAATCTGAATATTCTACAGGAAACTCTTCTGTCTTATATCTCTGGGACATATGAAAAGGAAATTCCTTTCTGGTCAATGCTTGGTAAAACACAAAAAGAGTTGTTAAAAAGGGCAAAATTTATAGAAAATAAGATAAATGGCAGTTTTTTTACATCAAGTGAAAACATAAAATCTACTATTGGAGGAGGAACGTTCCCAGACACGTATATTGACAGTGCAGGTATCGTATTAAATAATAAAAAAATTATACGACAAATTGAAAGTTTTTTATTAGATCAAGAAATACCTATCATAGGCAGAATTGAAAAAGATATATTGATTTTTGATTTAAGGACAATAGTTGAAGACAATGATGAATATTTCATAGAAAAAATTAATATGTTTTTTAAAAAATAATGAATTTATTTGAACACAATATAAGGAAAGAATTATTATCTCAATCACCCTTGTCTACAAGGATGAGGCCAAAAAAGATAAAAGATTTTTTGGGACAAGAACATTTAATGAAACAAGGTGAAATTCTAACTAACCTTATAAAAAACAAAACTATTCCTTCAATGATTTTCTGGGGTCCACCGGGAACAGGTAAAACAACTTTAGCTCAGTTGATAGCTGAGGAGGTTGGAATGAATTTTAGGTCTATATCTGCCGTGTCTGCTGGGTTAGCAGACATCAGAAAAATATCTGATGAAGTTATAAATAATAGAACAAGAGCAAATAATAATAAAACAATTCTTTTTTTAGATGAAATCCATCGTTTTTCTAAAAGTCAGCAAGATACTCTGTTACCGTTGGTAGAAAATGGGGTAATAGTACTTATTGGAGCGACAACAGAAAACCCAGGTTTTTCAATAATAAACCCTCTCATTTCAAGAGTCAAAATATTTAGATTCACTTCACATAGCTATGCATCTATAAAATATCTAATAAATAAAGCTCTGAATGATAAAGAATTCAAGATTTCTATGGAAAAAATAATTCTGAACGACGATGTCCTTGATTTGATTATAAACGGATCGAATGGTGATGCTAGGAAAGCACTAGATACTTTGGAATTATCTATAATGTCGACAATTTCAAAAAAGAATGAAAGAAATATTGAAGCCCCCACTGTAAAAATATTATTGGAAAATCAAAATATCTACGATAAAAACAGCTCCAATCATTATAATAATATTTCTGCGTTTATAAAATCAATACGTGGTTCAGATCCTAATGCTGCAATATATTATCTTGCAAGAATGTTAAAGAACGGAGAAGATCCTGTATTTATTTCTAGACGGTTAATTATCAGTGCATCTGAAGATGTCGGGTTAGCAAATCCAAATGCGATGATAATAGCAAATGCAGCATTTGATGCGGTTAGTAAGATTGGTATGCCTGAAGCAAGAATACCTTTAGCAAATGCTACTATTTACCTATCCCTTTGTGAAAAGAGCAATTCTTCATATAAAGCAATAAATTCCGCACTTTCAGAAGTCACCATTAATCCTATCACTGAAGTCCCTTTACATCTTATTAATGCTGTCACAGATTTAGATAAAGAATTTGGAGCAGGGAAGGGATACGAATACGACCATAATTCTAAAGAAGGATTCATCAGACAAAATAACTTCCCTAAAAACCTTTCAAACAAAAGATTTTACATCCCTAAAAATCTAGGAACAGAGAAAAGATTAAAAGAAAAATTTGAACAGCTTTGGAAAGATACTTAAATTACATTTACAGCTTTTGAGACTGCTTCAATAGTTTTATCGATATCACTTGATTCAATCCCATAATGGGTAACCATTCTTAAATCAGATTCACCGCCATTAATATGCACTCCGAATTCTTTAAGTTTTTCTGCAAACTCAAATCCTTTTTGATTAGTGATTTTGAATCTCACAAGATTTGTATAAATATTATCAGCATCTATTTCAATAATATCCATTTCAGATAATCCAATGGCTAATTTTTTAGCGTTTTCATGATCATCTTCTAATCGTTCAATCATTGTATCTAATGCTACAATTCCACACGAAGCTATAACTCCTACTTGTCTCATGGCGGATCCGAGAATTTTTCTTACTCTTCTAGCTTCAATAATTTGATCCTTTTCGCCGACAATTACACTACCTATAGGACATCCTAAACCCTTAGATAAGCAAAAAGTAACGGAATCTACGTTTTCTGTCAACTCTTTTACGGGGATCCCCAAAGATACTGCTGAATTAAAGATTCTTGCTCCATCAACATGAACTCTTAAACCTACTTCTTTAGCTGCTTTAGCCATTTTGTCAGAATCTATTTTGTTTATAGGTCTACCACTTGACCAATTATGAGAATTCTCAAAAGAAAATAGTTTGGTACGAGGTTTATGATAATCATCTCCTTTTACCGCATCTTTTATTTTTTGAATATCAATAGTTCCATTTTGATTAGTTTCTAGAGGATACATTACCACACCTCCTAATACAGATACACCACCTGCCTCAGAACTATAAATGTGTGATTGGTTCCCAAGTATAATCTCATCACCTCTACCTGTTTGTGATAAAACAGAAACTAAATTACCTTGAGTTCCTGATGTAACAAAAAGGGCTGATTCTTTACCAAACAACTCAGCTGCTTTTTCTTCTAGCGCATTTACAGTAGGATCATCTCCATAAACATCATCTCCAACTTCTGCTTCAGCCATGGCTTTTCTCATATCTGGCGAAGGTTTAGTTACAGTATCAGATCGTAGATCAATTAACAAAGTTTCCCCCATTTTTTACATCATATCTATAAGAATATAATTAAGATTATAATTAAAATAAATAAATATGAATTTATTAATGATGTTTTTTCGTAAAATAGTTCACTCTTGGGTATTTAAGGACAAATATATTTTTCCTGTTTTTTCTTTTGTATTTATATCAGACCAAATAACAAAATATGCAGTTTATAAAAATATGTCATTAGGAGAATCCATTCCTGAAGAAGGAATCATTAGGATAACTTATGCAAGAAATACTGGAATGGCTTTTAGTTTATTTGAAAATTTCGGGATTGTATTATTAATCTTATCGCTAATTATTGCATCTATATTAATAATCTATTTGTTTACTATTGATAAACCTAGAATATCAATCAGAGTATTTTCAGGTCTAGTTGTAGGTGGAGCTCTTGGTAATATTTTAGATAGAATAAGATTTGGATATGTTAATGATTTTATAGATGTAGGTTGGTGGCCTGTTTTCAATATTGCAGACTCCTCTATAACAATTGCAATAGGGATTTATATTTTTGATGCAATATTCATTCAGAAATTAAAATAATGGAAATTTCTTTAAAAAACAAAAAAAAAGAACGACTAGATAAAATAATTGCTGAAAACTCTAATTTATCTCGTGAAAAAATAAGTAATTTGATAAAAAATAAAATGTGCAATGTTAATGACATCATAGTTACAAAAAAATCCCAAATTTTAAGCCCAGGAGATCTTGTGATTTTGAAATTGGATACTAGTAGTAGTTCAAAAAATAATTTGTCTCATGAGATACATTTTTATCATAATGATGAAGATATAATTGTCCTAGAAAAGCCAGCCAATATTTCAACACATGGAGTAAATGGGAATCATGAAAATACTTTAAATGGGATACTAATAAAAAAAATCCCAGAAATTATTTCTATCGGAGATCAGGAACGACCCGGGATTGTACACAGATTGGATAAAGGAACATCTGGAATTATGATAGTTGCGAAAAGTAAAAGAGCATACGATTTGTTGAAAAAAATGATTCTGAAAAGAAAAATAGATAGAATATATACTGCACTCGTACATGGAAAACCGATTAAACAAAAGGCAATTATTGATGCTCCAATTTTAAGAGATCCTAATAATCCTTTAAAAAGGAAGATTATATCTGGGGGAAGAGAATCCAAAACTCTGTATTCTTGTAAAAAGTATTATTCTAAATTTACTCTTTTAGAAATAAAATTATTTTCGGGAAGGATGCATCAAATAAGAGTTCATTTATCAGAATTGGGTCATCCAATAGTTGGAGATAAAATGTATGGATCTTCAATTACTGAAATAGATCTAAAACGACCATTTTTACATTCATCAAAATTAAGTTTTAAACATCCTATAAATAAAAATATGTTATTTTTTGAATCCACAATCCCAGAAGATCTAGAAAACTTTTCAAATTCTATAGAAAGGTAAAAATTTGACAAATAATATGGTTAGAGTGAGGTTTGCCCCCAGTCCTACTGGAGATATGCACATTGGTGGTTTAAGAACAGCAATTTTTGACTGGCTGTTTGCTAAAGCAAATAATGGGAAATTCATATTAAGAATTGAAGATACTGACCGAGCCCGTTATGACAAGGATTCTGAAATAACTATAATTGAAAGTTTAAAATGGCTGGGATTGAAATGGGATGAAGGTCCAGATATAGGAGGGCCATATGAGCCATACCGGCAATCTGAAAGAAAAACTATTTATAAAACAGAAGTACAGAAATTAATTAATAATAATTCAGCTTATTATGATGGAGCAACACCTGAAGAATTACAAAGTTTAAGAGAAGAACAAATAAGGAATAAAATACCTCCTAGATACGATGGTCGTGGTGAAATCACAGAAAAAGAAGCACTTGCTAGAAAAAAAGTTGGAAAGCAAGTAGTCATAAGATTTCGAGTCCCTAAGGAACAAATAGAATTCTATGATGAAATAAGAGGAAATGTGTATTTTGATCATAAAGAAATAGATGATTTTATTATATTAAAATCTGATGAAATGCCAACTTATCATTTAGCACATGTCATTGATGATAATATAATGAAAATATCCCATGTTATTAGAGGAGAAGAATGGATTTCTAGTACTCCTAGACATGTTCTTTTACATAAAGCATTAGGTTATGAATTACCAAAATATGTACACGTTCCTCTGATTTTAGGAAAGGATAAATCTAAACTATCAAAAAGGCACGGAGCCGAATCTGCATTAAGTTATAAAGATAAAGGATATCTACCTGAAGCATTATTAAATTTTCTTGCACTGTTAGGATGGTCCCCTGGTGACAACACAGAAATTATGTCAATTACAGAAATAATAAAAAAATTTAGTTTAGATAGGATTTTAGATCATGCAGCTGTTTTTGATCCTGAAAAATTAGAATGGATGAATGCTTCATATATTAGAAATATGGAATCGACAAGATTAAATGACGTTATATTTAATCAAGTTTCAAAACCCATTGAAAATAAAGGGTTAGGAATTAAAGATAAAACACAAATTGAAAAACTCATACCTCTTATAAGAGAAAGGTTGAAAAATATAAATGATGCTTCTTATTTATTAAATTATTTTTTTTATGACAATTTAGAAATTGATTCAAAACAATTGATCCCCAAAAACACCTCGAAAGAAAGTATTATTATAGGTTTGCAAAAATCAACAGAATTATTACAAGGAATAAAAATTTTAGAACCCGAAATAGTAGAAGGAAAGTTTAGAGTTTTGGCTGACAGTTTAAATTTAAAGGCTGGACAGTTATTTTTTCCCATAAGAATAGCATTAACTGGCCGAAAAGAATCTCCTCCTCTTTTTCATACAATGGAAGCATTAGGTAAAGAAAAGTCTATAGATAGAATAGATAAAGCAATAAAAATTATCGAAAGAATGTAAATTTTTATTTTTTTTATATAAAATAAAATTATACGAAATAAAAACTATATGGTTAGAGTAAATATAAAAGATGATGAAAGCTTTGAAGCGCTCCTGAGAAGATTTTCTAAAAAAGTACAACAAGAATCAATTGTTTCTGAAGCAAGAAGGAGACAAAATTTTGAATCTCCTACCTCAATAAGAAAGAAAAAAATCTCTAATAAAAAAAGAAAAAGTTTTCGAACCACTCAAAAAAATCAACAATAGTATTATATTTCCTTCTTTAGTTATTCCAAAATAATCTTTATCATTTCCTTTAGATTATATTTATTTAGCTGAAAAGTTTATCAAAATTGAAAATAGGTATTGTAATTTTCCCAGGAACTTGGAGTGATAGAGATACTTTCTATGCTCTAAATGAAGTCATAAAAATTGATTCTGAGTATATTTGGCATAAAGATCAGAGTTTAAATAATTGTGATTTCGTCATACTGCCAGGAGGTTTTTCATATGGAGATTATTTAAGAACTGGTGCAATAGCAAGTTTTTCTCCGATTATGGAAAAAGTCATAGAATTCGCAAAACAAGGAGGGCCTGTTTTAGGTATTTGTAACGGATTCCAAATTTTATGTGAATCTAACTTGTTACCAGGAATTTTGATCAAAAACAAAAATTTAGATTTTATATGTGAAAGAAGTTTTTTAAAGGTAAACAATCAATCAATTTATAGTGATCAATATAAACAAAATGAAATAATAAACATCCCCATTTCACATGGAGAAGGAAATTTTCAATTAGATAAATACAATCTTGACAAACTTGAAAAAGAGGAAAGAATTATTTTCCGTTATTCATCTGAATCAGGTGAAGAGACAGAACGTTATAATCCAAATGGTTCTGTTAATAATATTGCAGGAATAATAAATTCAAAAGGTAATGTGTTAGGAATGATGCCACATCCAGAAAAAGCTAGTGAAAAAATATTAGGTGGTGAAGATGGGAAAAGAATCTTTACTTCAATAATTGAAAATATAATTCAAAATGTATAATCTTGAAACTTTAAAAGAATTGGCACTGACTGTTCCTGAATATAACACTATCGTTGACAAATTGGGACGTGAACCAAATGATTTAGAACTCGGGTTATTTGGAGCTCTATGGAGTGAACATTGTGGATATAAACACACCAAAAAATTATTACGTAATATTAAATCTACTTCTAAGTCAACCATCACTAATGCAGGCGAAGAGAATGCTGGAGCAATAAACATTGGTGATGGGAAGGCAATTGTAATGAAAATAGAATCTCACAACCATCCTTCAGCGATTGAACCATATGAAGGAGCTGCTACGGGAATAGGTGGTATTGTTAGAGATATTTTTGCTATGGGTGCTAGACCAATAGCTTTACTTAACTCATTAAGGTTTAGTAATCTCGAAAATGATAAAAATCTTGAAATAGCAAAAGGAGTTGTCAGAGGGATATCTGGATATGGTAATTGTTTAGGAATTCCAAATATAGGCGGAGAATGTTTCTTTGATTCATGCTATGAAAGCAATCCTCTTGTAAATGCAATGTGCATCGGTATTGTTGACATAGATAAGATTTTAAGTGCAAAAGCCGAGAACCCTGGTGATTTATTATTATTAGTAGGAGCAGAAACAGGAAGAGATGGAATTCACGGGGCTTCAGGGTTGGCATCTAAAACTTTTGAAGAAACCACAGAATTAAGATCAGCTGTTCAAGTTGGTAATCCCTTCCTTGAAAAACTTTTGATAGAAGCATGCCTAGAGATATCTTCCTTAAAAGGCTTAGTGGGAATGCAAGATTGTGGGGCTGCTGGAATTACAAGTGCAGCTATAGAGATGGCAAAACGTTCAAATTTAGGGATAAGTATTGATGTATCAAAGGTGCCTACAAGAGAAAAAATGATGACTCCATATGAAATAATGTTATCTGAATCTCAGGAACGAATGTTATTAGCAGTCACTCCTAATGAAGAGAAAGAAATTTTTGAGGTTTTTGATAAATGGGATTTGAAATGTGCAATAATAGGCGAATTTACAGAAGGAAATGATGCCAGTATATTTAATAAAAACATTTTATTATCTAATACCCCCATAAGTATTTTAACAGAAGCTCCTGAGTATGATTTGGATAAGATAATAAAAGATTTTAAACCAAAAAAACATAAGTTCAAATTGGAACAAAAATATTTATCATTTGAAAAAAAAATGATTGAAAAATATTTAAATAAAATGATAAATTCAAATAATATAGTTTCAAGAAAAACTATATATCAAAAATATGATCATCACGTACAAACAAATACGGTGATAGAACCCGGTCAAGATGCAGCAGTAATAAGGATAAAAGGCACAGAAAAAATGCTCCTCTTTTCTTGTGATGGTAATTCAAGATATTGTCATATAGATCCAAAAACTGGAGCGGAAATTAGTATAGCTGAAGCTTGCAGAAATGTTTCCGTAATGGGAGGAACTCCAATGGCTATAACAGACGGATTGAATTTTGGTGATCCTACGACAGAAAGAGGGGCTTATGAACTAATTGAAACATTTAAAGGTTTCAATTCCGCATGTGAAAAATTTGATGTCCCCATCATAAGTGGAAATGCAAGTCTGTTTAATGAAGGGCATGTTTCTTCAATCTACCCTACTCCTATTATAGGAGTTATGGGAATAATGAATAAAAAAAATAAAATACCATCTTTAGGATTTAATAAAATAGGTGATTCTGTTGGTTTACTTGGTAAAAAATTTTGGGGATCAACAAAAGGATTATCAGGAAGTGAATTTCAAAATATAATCACGAATAATGCAGAGGGAGAATTATTTTTTGATATCGATTATGAAATTGTTCTACAAAATAAAATCAGAACACTTGCTGATAATAATCTCATAGAATCTGCTCATGACACATCACTAGGAGGAATTGTAATCGCACTAATCAAAGCATGCAACTCTAATAATTTAGGGGTCGAAATAAATAAGAATTTACCTGAGAATTGGGCTCCTGCTATGTTTGGAGAAGATCAATCCAGAGTGATCTTTTCTTTCAAAGCAAATAATAAAGAAAAAATTTCTAAACTATTATCAGATTTTGATTGGGAAGAAATTGGTATCGTTACATCCAAAGATATAATATTCAATAATATAACATTTGAAACAGATAATTTACTAAAAAATTATAATAAAGGTTTCAGTACTAAGTTATAATTAAATTATGCCTACTTATGAATTTAGAAATAATGAAACAGGTGAAATAGAAGAACATCTTTTATCTTTTAGTGCAATAGATAAATTTAAAGAAGAGAACCCTCACCTAGAAAGAATATGGACAGATACTCCTAATGTAATTTACAAAGGGAGTGGATTTTACTCTACTGATTATAAGCAGGTACCTAAATCAAAAAAATCAGAGAATACTGAAAAATCTGGTGATCAAAAGAAAAAATCTAGTACAGAATCCACTAAAAACATAAAAAACTCAAAAAAAACTGAAGCAAAATCTACAAAAAGAGAAACTAAATCCAGTAATAAAAATTGAGAGCTTTAATTCAAAGAGTAACGAAAGCTTCCGTAACAGTTAATAAAAATATTGTGTCAAGTATTGATGCTGGTTTATTAATATTTCTTGGCGTTAAAAATGATGATTCTTCAAAAGATGTCGAATATCTTGTAAAAAAAATTATCAATATGAGAATATTCTCAAGTGAAACTTCTGATAATTTTGAAAAATCTTTAATTGAATCTAAAAAAGGAATTCTAGTTGTTAGTCAATTTACTTTATATGGCGATCTAAAAAAAGGTCGCAGACCAAGTTTCATAGAATCTGCAAAAGCAGATTATGCATTAAGAATATATGAAGAATTTATAAATGAATTAAAAAAGACAGACCTAAAAATACAAACGGGGATTTTTGGAGCAAAAATGTATGTAAAAATAATAAATGATGGGCCTGTAACATTAATGTTGGATTCTAGATTATGATTACATAACTAATGATATGTCCAAGGCTTTTGCAGAATGAGTAATCCTACCAATTGATACAATATCAATTCCCAAAATGTTATCAAGCTCAGCTAATCTTTCTTTGTCAACATTACCAGAAACTTCTATAATTTTTCTACCTCTTATAATCTCGATGGATTTCTGTATCATTTTATCAGTCATATTATCCAGCATGATAATATCAACATTTGTTTCCATAACTTCTTTTAGTAAATCTAAGCTGTCAACTTCAATTTCAATTTTGAAATTTTTAGTAGAATTATTTCTTGATTTTTCCACTAATTCTTTTATCGATATTCCTTGTTTATTGGCAGCTGAAATATGATTATCTTTAATTAATAATCCATCACCTAAATTCATTCTATGATTATTCCCTCCCCCACATTTAACCGCATATTTATCTAAAGTACGCCATCCAGGTATGGTTTTTCTTGTATCAAATATAGAAATATTTTTTACTAAATTTACATATTCATTTGTTAATGATGCTACCCCTGACATTCTCTGAAGAAAATTTAATGCTGTACGCTCCGCTGTGAGTATGGAGTTCTTATCTCCAAATATGTTTGCAATTACAGTTCCATTATTTAGAGTTTCTGAATCTTTTGTTTGTTCTGTATATTCAATCGATTTGTCTATTTTCTGAAAAACTCTACAAGCAACTTCATTACCAGATAAAATTCCATTAGCCTTTGACACTATTTTGCAAGTTATGTTTTCTGAATTAAGATTCAAGCTCTCTGTAGTTATGTCTCCCAAAAAAAGATCTTCTTCTATAGCTAAGTCTATAATAGTATCTAAATTTAGAATGTTTGAGTTATCTATTGGAATATCCTTTATTTTATAAATCTAGCATTCTTTGAAGAGCAATTTTTGCATAATCTTTTACTTCTTCTTCTACTGTTATTTGATTTATAACATAACCAGCAACCAATCCTTCGAGTACCCATAATAGGTATGCTGGGTGAACTCTATACATTGTTGAACAAGGGCAAATCATATCATCTAAACAAAAGATATTTTTATCCTTGTTTGTATTTGCTAATCTTTTAACCAAATTAATCTCCGTACCAATAGCCCAATTTGATTTTGCTGGGGCATCATTTATAGTATTTTTTATATATTCAGTTGAACCTACAAAATCAGCCATAGATACTACTTCATTTGTACACTCGGGATGAACCAATATATTAACATCTGGAAATTTCATTTTTGCAGATTCAATTTGTTCAACGGTAAATCTAGTATGAACTGAGCAATGTCCCTTCCAAAGAATTACTTTAGAATTAGATAGTTGAAAATCTGACAATCCTCCATTAGGAACGTAAGGATCCCATATTGAAATTTCTTCTTCTTTTATCCCATAATCATACGCAGTATTTCTTCCTAAATGTTGATCAGGAAGAAACAAAATTTTCTCTCCTCTTTCAAACGCCCAATCAAACGCTTTATATGCATTTGATGATGTGCAAACAATTCCATCATTTTCTCCACAAAGAGCTTTTATTGATGCGGTACTATTCATATATGTAATTGGAATAATTGGTTTCTTTAATGACTTTGATTGCAATTGAGAGGTTAATTGGACCCATGATTCGCTTACTTGAGTAAAGCTTGCCATATCTGCCATTGAACATCCAGCGGCCATATTTGGCAAAATAATTTTTTGGTTGTCCTTTGATAAGATTTCCGCAGTTTCAGCCATGAAGTGAACTCCGCAAAATATTATTATTTCAGAATTTTCCATTTCACTGGCCAATTTTGACAATAAAAATGAATCACCTTGAATATCTGAGTATTTTATGACGTCCTCTCTTTGGTAATGATGACCCAATACCACGACTTTATTTTTCAATGAGTTTTTTATATCAGCTATTGATTCTTGAATTTCTTCAGGAGAAAGCTTTAGGTATCTTGTAGGTATGTTTTGCCACCTTACACCTGATTTGAATTCCTCTTCGAGCGTACGTGTTCTATAATTAGATCCATCTTGACAAAATGCAGACTGCTCTAACTCTGTTATAGGGATTTCTATTTTATTGCTAGGTTTTATAACCATTTGTTTCTATTATATAAAATATGAATATTGATTAATTTTTTAGATATTTTTTTGTATTTTATTCTACATTTATTTTTTGTAAAAAGGAAATTTATAAATATTTTTTAATCGTTTTTTATATTTTACTACCACTTAATGAATAAGGTGAAACATCATTAATCTCAGTTTCTATGATATTTCCTAAATCAGATGAATTTATATCGTTTATATAAACTAATTTATCACCCAATGTTCTTCCATAAAATCTATCTTTAGATTTCCCATCTATCAAAATTTGATGAACACTATTTAAATATTTATTATTTAATTCAAGTTGAATTTCTTCTTGTAATCTATTAACTATATTTAACCTTGACCTTTTTATGTTAACTGGTATATTATCATCTATTTTTCTAAAAGCATAAGTGCCTTTTCTTTCAGAATATGCAGCAACATGAACTTTATCAAATCTAACTTTCTTCAAGATATCAATTGAATCTTCAAAATCTTCTTCTTTTTCACCAGGAAATCCAACAATAAGATCAGTAGTAATAGTACTATTAGGTAACATGACTTTTATTTGATCTATTTTTGATAAGTATTGATCTCTAGTATATCCTCTTCTCATATTTGCTAATATCCTATCTGAACCAGATTGAAATGGAAGATTTACAGATTCACATACTTTATCTAAAGATCCTATAGTTTCTAATAATTTTATTGACATATCATTGGGGTGAGAAGTTAAAAATCTTATTCTTTTAATCATCGGAATTTTTTCTACTTCTATCAATAAATCTGACAGATCTACTTTGGGATTCAAATCGTGTCCATAAGAATCAACGTTTTGTCCTAATAAAGTAATTTCCAAAGTTCCATTATTAGCCAAAGTTTCTATCTCAAATATTATTTCATCAATGGTTCGACTTATTTCTCTACCTCTCCTGTACGGAATAACACAAAAGGTACAAAATTTGTCACATCCTTGAACTATAGGGACAAATTCTGTATAGTTAGATTTTTTAGGAATAAGGTTTTCAACGCACCCTTCAGATGAAAGATCTAAATATTCTGCGATGTTTTCTATTATTTTTGAAGTTTCCTGAGGTTTTGCCCACAAATCTACTTGAGGAAATCTTTGAGATAAGTTTTTGGTATTGGACTCAACCATACATCCCGTAACACATATATAACGCTTGCCATTATTTTTAAATTTTAATAATTTTCCTAATAATCCTGTGGCAGTATCTTCTGCAGATTGTCTAACTACACAGGTATTTAGAACAATAATATTGGCATTCTCAATACTGCTTTCTTTTACAAGACCTAATCTGTTTAGACCTACATCAACTCTTTGTGAATCCGCAATATTCATTTGACATCCAACAGTCCAGATATGGTAAGAATCTATTTCTCTTTTATTTTCAAGCATTTCCTATTTCTCAAAAGTATGTAGACTTTAAAGTATAAAACAAATTTATGGCGGGGAGAGCGGGATTCGAACCCGCGTGGGGCGTAAACCCCTCCCACTTAGCAGGCGGGTGCACTAGGCCTCTATGCGATCTCCCCTTTTATTCAACTAGAATATAATTTTACTATAAATAAAAACTAAGAACTTAAGAAATGACAAATATTAAAATAAAGTTTTTCGCTAAAATCAAAGATGATATTGGAATGAGTGAATTAAATGTCTCATTTGAAGGGGTTAGAACTATTAAAGAAACACTAGAATTTATAGCTTCGAAACACAATATTGAAATATTAAATAGGAAAAATTATATGTATGCAAAAAATATGGAATATTGTACGTTGGATACCGAGGTGTTTGATGGAGATGAAATTGCAATTATTCCTCCTGTAAGTGGTGGAAAAGGAAACAATATAAAAGTTAAAGACAACATAATTATTACAAAGAATAAAATTTTAGCTGAAGAATTTATTCCCCAAAATATTGATTCAACAAATGGTTCTATAGTTACATTTTATGGAGTTACTAGAGAGTTCAACCAAAATAAAAAAGTAGAAAAACTTTTTTATGAATCATATGAAGAGATGGCCAAAAATGAAATTGCACAAATTATTTCAAAAATCAAAGATAAGTGGTCAATTGACAATGTAGTAGTGATCCATAGAACAGGATACGTATATCCTGGAGAAATAAGTATGATTTTAATTATTAGAAGTATACATCGCAAAGAGGCTTTTCAATCTTCAAAATTTTTTGTCGATGAATTGAAAAAAACAGTCCCTATTTGGAAAAAAGAATTTTTTTCTGACGGAACAGTGTGGATAAATGATCATAAAGTAGAGTAAAATTAATTTGTTAACAAACTACAAGGTATATATAAATGGTCAGAATTAGACTTAGAAGAATGGGAAGCAGAGGAAAACCTTTCTACAGAATCGTGGTTGCCGATCAAAGGGCTCCTAGAAATGGTAAGTATATAGATTTGATAGGCACTTATGATCCTTTGCAAGATCCTCCAGATATTACGATAAATGAAGAAAAAATATTTAAATGGATTAATAACGGAGCACAGCCTTCAGAATCAGTTTATAGTCTTATGAAGACCAAAGGAATTGCCATAAAAGAGAAAAAAAATGGGAAAAAATAGTAACCCAACTAATCCAGAAGAGTTAGTTGAATACATAGCAAGTTGTCTAGTCGAAATAAAGGATCAAATTAATGTTGAATCGTATGATGAAGATAATAAAACGATAATTAAGTTGACAGTAGATGAAAGTGATAAAGGTAAAATAATAGGGAAAAACGGGAAAGTTGCTAAATCAATTAGGAACATATTAAAGCTAGCTTCAACAAAAAAGAATACTAAAATAATGTTGGAAATTGTGTAAATAGAGAAAATATTATGTCTGGGCATTCAAAGTGGAGCACTATAAAACATAAAAAAGGTATTCAAGACGCAAGGAAAGGTGTTTTGTTTACCAAACTGTCAAGAGAAATAACCGTAGCAGCTAAAAGTGGGGATTCAGATCCTGAATTAAATTTCAGATTAAGATTAGCAATCGATAATGCCAAATCTCAAAATATGCCAAAGGATAATATAGATCGAGCAATTGCTAAAGGTTCAGGAAATAATGCTGAAGGAGTAGATAGCTTTGAAGAAATCACCTATGAAGGTATAGGTCCGGGAGGTGTTGGAATCATAGTGCAAACTCTTACTGATAATAAAAATAGATCTGCAGCAAGTGTAAGATCTACTATAACTCGAGCTGGAGGAACTTTTGCAACCACCGGAGCGGTATCATGGAACTTTGAGCAAAAAGGTCAGATTGTAATGACAGTATCAGATGGAGACCCAGAACTTATTGCATTGGATACTATTGATCAAGGTGCAGAAGATTTTGATATTTTAGATAAAATCATAGAAATAACTTGTTCCTATACTAATCTTTCCAATATTCAAAAAGAGATTCAGAAAAATGATTCCGTTACAATTGATAAAGCAGAATTAGCTCTAATTCCTAATTCAACTGTTAGTTTAGACAAGAGTCAATCAAGTCAAACATTAAAATTATTAGATGAATTAGAAGAATTAGATGATGTTCAAAAAGTATTCTCAAATGCAGATTTTGATGATGAATCTATTGAAATGTACTCAAAAGATATTTAGTAGCAATTGCATATGACTACAGTAATAAAAGTAGAAAAATTATCAAAAAAATTTGGAGAATTCACTGCCCTAAATGAAATAGACTTTTCAGTATCAAAAGGTGAAGTTCATGGACTCCTAGGAGCAAATGGAGCAGGTAAAACCACCACAATGAGATGTCTTTTAGGGCTAACAAATGTAACTTCCGGGGATATGTATCTTATGGGAGAGAAAATAAAAAAAAATAATCATACTCAAAGAAGAGACATGTCTTATCTTTCCGGAGATTTCAGATCATATGAAAACATGAAATCCATAGATTATTTCAAATACCTTCTTAGACTAGAAAATAGTAAATCTAAAAGATACGAAGAGCTTTCTAAGCGATTTGATTTAGATATTAACAGAAAAATAGCAGATTTATCTAAAGGAAATAAACAAAAAGTAGGTATAGTTCAAGCATTTATGAAAAGCCCAAAATTATTAATTCTAGATGAACCTACCGGTGGTTTAGATCCAAACCTTCAAAGAGAGTTTCGTAAACTTTTAGAAGAAGAAAAAAATTCTGGATCAACTATTTTACTATCTTCTCACGATTTATTAGAAATTCAAAATACTTGCGATCGTATCACTATTATTAAAGAGGGCTCTGTAATTGCTTCACAAAGTAAAGAAGAATTAAACAGAAAGTCTTTAACAAAAATAACTGTTAAATTCGTTGAAACTCCAAAAATACAAGATATCAAAAAAAACAAATCCATAAAAAATTATATTAGAAATGAAGATGAGTTCATTTTTTATATCTCAGGATCAATGAACGATTTTGTTCAATTTTTATCAAAATATAAAATAGAACAACTTTATTCTGATACTTCAGATCTGAATGAAACTTTATTGGAGTATTTCTAAAAAAATGTATATTCTAAGAAACGATATTTATCAAAACCGAAAAAAAATACTCTCTTTCTGCTTAGGAGCCGTTGCATATACTCTATTATTGACGTATTTTTGGACCTTGTTTTCAGACACATTTGGACAAATGTTAGATTTATTCCCCGATGCTGTAAAAGCAATTGCCGGATTTGGAGATGATTTATCGGTTACTGGATTTTTAAATGGAGAATTTATGCATCTTATTGGACCCTTAATTATTGGAGCTTTTGGGATAACCATAGGCTCATCATCAATAGCTACAGAAGAAGGAAATAAAACAATAGATCAAATTTTAACTTTATCAATTTCTAGAACTAGATTTTATATAGAAAAATATTTATCCCTTGTTTTTTGTATTTTATTATTGGCCATAATTTTTTCAATAACACTTGGAATAGGATCATTAGTCTTCAATTTTGATATTAGTTTGATAAATCTTCTCTATGCAGCAATTGCTTTATTTAGCTTTGGGTTGTGTACGGGATCAATTTCGTTTTCTATTGGAGCCATTACAGGTAAAAGATCTATAGCAGCATCTATTACTGCTTTTATTGCGATTACCGGATATGTATTTGATTCCATATACACCGTTGTAGATAAATTAGACTTCACAAGGTATATTGCTTTGCACTATTACTATAATAGTAATGCTGTAATACAAAATGGGGTAAATTCTCTTCACATATTGGTAATTTCATTATTGATTATAATAAGTTTTATTATAGGACTTTACGTTTTCTATCAAAGAGATATTAAATCTTAGTAGATAATAAATTTCAAATTCAAATAAAATAAGCTTATAAAAAAAATATTATGCTTATAATTTCAGTCATTACATTCTTAGCTTCTTTCCTTATTTTGTTTATTATTGGTTTATTGTTTTTCAGAAATCAATCTATTAAATTCTCTAAAGAAAATAATTATTTAAAAAATAGAATTATTCATCTTAATGAGAAAGCTAGAATAATTGATGGTATTGATTACCTGAACAAAGAAACAAGTAATTTAAAAGATTTATGCAATGCTATAAGAATTATATCTAATAGCGTATGTGTAATAATAACTGAAATGGACAAAATGAATGGGTCTTTTAAGCCAAAGACTTATAGCAGCTCTGAAGAACTAAATTTGGAGTCTTTCAATTCTGAATTCAATCAAGATAATACATTGGCAATTATTACAGGCTCAACAGGTAATTCTAAAATATATGACAAAATTAAAGACAGTGATTTATTTCCAAATTGGTTCAGTGAAATTAAATTCAAATATGTTATCGCAATACCAATGATCAATCGGCTAGAAACTAATGCGTGTGTTTATGTTTTCTTTGATGGGCACCAAGAATTTAATTTACTCGAGTATAAATTAGAATCAATAGGTAAATTGATTTCTTTTTATAACAGAATAAAATTTGGAAACTTAGAAACAAATAAAGATAATATACTTTTTAGCAATGTTTTTTCAAATGAACAAAAAAAATCAGAAGAAGCTTCTTTTTTCGAACTGGACGATAATTTGGAGTTACTAAAATTTAAAGATAAGGAAATTTCTTTATCTAATTCTGAGTATCTTATAATAAAAAATCTAATCCAAAAAAATGGGGAAGTTTTATTATATGAAGAAATAGAAAAAATACTTTGGCCTGACAATCAAAACATAAATAAGTCTGCTATGAGACTTCACATATTCAGAGTAAGAGAAAAAGCAAACAATTTGACTAACAACTTGGATATAATAAAAACTTCGCGGGGCAAAGGAGTATTTTTAGATATAAATATCTTATAGTTTTTTTATCATATCGTTTAATCTATCAATCGCCTTTAAAAGATTTTCTTCAGAATTTGCAAAAGAAATTCTAATGTAATCATCTCCATATTCACCAAAAGCAGTACCCGACAATAACGCTACCCCATATTCATTTAATGCTATATCAGCGAAATCAGAACTTGACAAACCTGTTCCCGAAATATTTGGGAAAGCATAAAAAGCACCTAAAGGAGTTCTACAAGTTACTCCCTCAATAGAATTTAAACCATTAACAATAATATCTCTTCTTATCTTAAATTTTTCCATCATATTTATGGTGAATTCTCTGGATCCTTCTAGAGCAGCTATAGCAGCCATTTGACTAAAAACAGAGGTACAAGAAACAGAATTTGTCATTAATTTGGTTATATCTTCAACTAAAAAGTCCGGGAAAATTCCGTACCCCAATCTCCAGCCGGTCATTGCATAACTTTTAGAAAATCCATCAAGTATGATTGTCCGTTCTTTCATCCCATTAAATTTTGTTATGGAATAATGTTCCCCTTCGTAATACATATCTTTATAAATTTCGTCAGAAAGAACTATAAGATCATTTTCTATTGCTATTTCAGCAATTTGTTTCAAATCATCCTTAGTCGTTACTGATCCACAAGGATTATTAGGAGAATTTATAATCATCATTTTTGTTTTATTTGTGATCAATTTTCTCAAATCATCAATGTTTGCATTGAAGTCTTTAGTTTCTTCCAATTTCATAGGAATTGGAGTTCCTCCAGAGTAATTAATCATTGATTCATAAATTGGAAATCCTGGATTAGGATATATTACTTCATCTCCTTCTTCAATTAACGCCAATAAAGAAAAAAACATTACAGGTTTACCTCCGGGGGTAACTATAACATTTTCTGGTGAAATAGAATATCCATTGAATTCACCTTGATGAATAGCAATTGCACTCCTTAGCTCTGGTTGACCTGCTGATGGACCATAATGAGTGAATCCTTGATCTAAAGCTTCTTTAGCGGCATCAATAACATATGAAGGGCTATCAAAATCAGGTTCACCTATTTCAAGATGTACTATATTTTTCCCTTGAGCTTCAAGCTTTTTCGCTTTTGCCAAAGTTTCAAAAGCTGTTTCGGTCCCCAATCTAGATTGTCTTGATGATAATTTCATATAATTAACTTATTATTACAAATATTAAGCATTAAACTTTTATTAACTTATATATAAATAATTTATAAAGTAAACCCAAATGATTTATAAAATGAGCCAAACTAAAACTAATTATAAAGAATGGTCAAAATGGTACGATATAATTTACAAATTGATTTCACCATATGACCTTGAATTCTACAAGTCTTTTATGACTTCAAAAACAAAAAACATCCTTGAAATGGGGATAGGAACTGGCAGGGTTCCTTTAAGTTGCCTTAAAAATAAAGTAAATTGGATCGGAGTTGATGATAGTCAAGATATGCTAAATGTTTGTAAATCAAATATAAAGATAAAACAACCGTTACAAGGAATAATTACTTTGATTAAAGAGGATATGAAAAAGTTGGATATCAGAGAAAACAATAATGCTACAAACAATAAACTTCATGATCTAGTTATATATCCATCCTATTCCTTAATGAATGCCGGAACAGAAAATAATCAAACTAAAGCATTATGCATTGGGTCCAAACATCTAAAAAAGGATGGTTTGTTAATTTTTGATTTACATAACCCTAATCTTTATAAACCTAACAAAAAATATACTTATGTAATAAAGAAAATACTGAATAAGCAAAGTTATGAAATATATAGCAAAAGTGAAGTTGATTATACAAAAAGAATACATAAAAATTATCTAAAAATAAAAATAAGCGATATATCTGTAGATTTATTTTCTATAGAAAATTTTCTTTATATCGAAGATGTAATTAGAATAACTGAAGAAATTGGATTAGAAATAATTGATATTTTCGGAGATTATCATAGGGGCAAATATGATGAAAATTCAAATGAAATGATTTTTATATGTAAAAAAAGGAAATTCTATTAATAAAGATAATAAATTCAAAATTGTTTCACCCTTTGAGCATACTGGTGATCAACCAAAAGCTATCTCAAAATTAGTTGATGGGTTACAAAATGGTTTACGATTTCAAACTTTAATGGGCGTCACAGGATCGGGAAAAACTTATACAATGGCTGGTATTATAGAAAGTGTTCAAAGACCAACTTTAGTTATAGCTCATAACAAAACTTTAGCTGCTCAGCTGGCTAGTGAACTCCAAGAATTTTTTCCTCATAACTCTGTACAATATTTCGTTTCATATTATGATTATTATCAACCAGAAGCATATTTACCAAGAAGCGATACTTATATTGAAAAAGAATCGGATATCAATGATGAAATAGACAGACTCAGACATGCATCAACAAGGTCTGTTTTAACAAGAAAGGACACAATTATCGTTGCTTCGGTATCTTGTATTTATGGTTTAGGATCTCCGAAAGAATACAAGTCTATTTCAGTTGATTTAAAGGTTGGAGACGTTATTAAATCAAGCGATTTATCAAAAAAACTTATTTCAATGTACTTCATGCGTGATGATTACGAGAGCAAAAGAGGTACTTTCTCAATCAAGGGAGATATAGTTGAAATAATGCCTTCCTATGAAGAATTTTCAATCAGAATAGAATTTTATGGAAATGAAATAGAAACAATAACAGAAATAGATGTTTTAACAAAAAATAAGCTCAGAAATATGGAAAAAATTTCAATTTATCCAAGTAAACATTTTGTTACTCCTGAAGAAAGTTTAAAAGAAGCTATAGATGACATAGAAAATGAATTATCCATCAGATTAGATGAATTAGAAAAAAATGGAAAATTATTAGAAGCACAAAGATTGCGTGAACGGACAAACTACGATTTGGAGATGCTTCGTGAAACTGGTTCTTGTCCTGGTGTAGAAAATTATTCATTACATTTAGGTAGAAGAATCCCAGGGAGTGCACCTTGGACACTATTGGATTATTTCGATGAAGATTATATGGTTTTTATAGATGAATCTCATATAACTATACCTCAGATAAATGGAATGTATAAAGGTGACTTTTCAAGGAAAACAACTTTAGTAGAGCATGGATTTAGACTTCCCTCGGCAATAGATAACAGACCCTTAAACTTCACAGAATTTGAAAATAAAATACCTCAAACTGTTTTCGTTTCAGCTACACCTGGAAATTACGAAAATAATGAGCAGCAAGATATGGTCGAACAAATAATTAGACCAACAGGTTTGTTAGATCCAGAAATAATTGTAGAACCAACAAAAAATCAAATAGATAATTTAATAAATAGAATACAAAATAATATTGAAAAAAAACAAAGATGTTTAGTTACAACTTTAACAAAAAAAATGTCAGAAGAATTATCAGAATATATGAGAGAAATAGGGATAAAAGTGCATTATCTTCATTCAGAAATAGACACAATAGAAAGAATTGAGATTTTAAGAGACCTTCGTTTGGGAACATACGATGTAGTAGTTGGTATAAATCTTTTAAGAGAAGGACTAGACTTACCTGAAGTATCATTAGTAGCAATTTTAGATGCAGATAAAGAAGGATATCTTAGATCTTCTACATCATTAATACAAACCATCGGAAGAGCTGCTAGGCATGATGAGGGTAAAGTGATAATGTATGCTGACAAAATAACAAGATCTATGAATTATGCTATATCTGAGACAAATCGTAGAAGAGAATTGCAAAAAGATCATAATAAAAAGAACAATATAATACCCCAAAAAATAGTAAAAGAAGTCAAAGATATAACCGCTAGAATAAAGGAACATCAAATGGGAGAAGAAATTATAGAAGTAAATGAAAATTATACGCCAAAGCAAATAACTAAAATAATTAAAGAATTAGAAAAAGAAATGAAAAATTCAGCTAAATCTTTAGAATTTGAAAAAGCAGCCATAATAAGAGACCAAATAAGTGAATTGAGAAAAAATATTGTGAGTAAAACATCTTAACTATAAAATTTTTTATTATATAATGTTTATCAAGGAGTCAATATGAGTGAATTAACAAAAGATGATGTAATGGAAGCATTAAAGGAAGTCTACGATCCTGAAATCCCTGTAAATGTTGTAGATTTGGGATTAGTCTATAATGTTGCTGTTGAAGATAATGAAGTACATGTTGAAATGACTCTTACTGCTCAAGGTTGTGGAATGGGACCATATATTGCTCAACAAGCTGAATGGAGAATAGCAGAAATTGAAGATGTTGAAGATGTTGTTGTAGATTTAGTTTTTGAACCTCCATGGAACCCAGATTTGATAACTGAAGATGGAAAACGACTTCTGGGTATAGATTAGATGGCAGAACCAAGAAAGCTTACACCCGCAGAAGAAGCACGTTTAGAACAGGTCCGTGAGCAATTTAAAGAAAAACAAGAAATCTCCAAATCTCTAAATTCTATATCTTACAAAATAGGAATTTATTCTGGTAAGGGAGGCGTTGGGAAAACCACAGTAACAACAAATCTAGCAATTATTTTAGCTAAACAAGGGAAAAAAGTAGGAATACTTGATTGTGATATAGATTGTCCTAATGTTACTCGAGTAATGAAAATCTCCGAAAGGCCTAACGCTGATTCAGAAGGTAAAATGATACCTCCTAATAAATATGGAGTATCAGTAATGTCAATGGGGTTTTTTCAAGAGAATGAAGATGAAGCAATAATATGGCGTGGTCCAATGATTCATAATGCCATAAACCAATTTATTTCTAGAACAAACTGGAATGATATAGATTATTTATTGTGTGACTTACCCCCTGGTACTTCAGATGCTCCGTTAACTGTTATGCAAACACTTAATCTAGATGGATTCATAGTTGTATCAACTCCTCAAGAATTGGCTGCCTTAGATGCCAAAAGATCAATAAATATGATAAGAAAATTAAATTTGAAAGTCTTTGGGGTTGTTGAAAATATGACTGGAGGGATTTTTGGAAAAGGAGCTGCTATTGAAATGGCGGAAGAACTTAATTTACCTATATTGAGCGAAATTTCATTATTAGGTGATTATTCTTCTTCATATGAACCCACCGTGTTAAACAATTCGAAATCACAAGAAGAATTTAATTTATTGGCAAAAAACATTGACGGAATAATAACAGAATTATCCTCTCATTAATTTTTCAAAAAATTCTTTTCCTTTAAAATTTATTTGATCACCTGAGGTTCTGCTCTTTCCTATCAAAGAATTAGAAATTTCTTCATAAATCGATGCTGCTGCTTTATGAAATGAACCGGACAATTCATATCCTTCATAAGTTTTAGAAATTTCATACATTTCACCAATCCAGCGATGAGCTTTCGATGGAATAGAGTTTAAATTATTCAAATCTTTAAAAACGTTTGGTTGAGAAGATTCTATTTCTTTAATAAGTAAATCATAATTATTTGATTTTATTGCCAAAAACATAGCTCCGAGTAGTAGAGAAGAATATCCTTTCGTAATCGATGCATAAGCCATTTTAATCGCTGAAGCATCTCCAATTTTCCCACCCATATCTATAATTTTCATTCCTTTATTATTTAATTCAGCCAACTTGTAAGCATTACTTCCTGATATGTAAACTCTAGGGAAATTATTATCTTTTGGTGGTCCCCCAATAATCCCACCATCAACAAAAGTAATTTTCGTATTTTTTAGATTATTTGCCATTTTGATAGTAGTATTCGGTGCAATTGCATTCAAATCTGCAAATAAAATAGAATTTTTAGTTTTACTGTCCAATTTTGCCAATTTCTCAGATAATCCTAAAGCTTCGCTAGGTACCAAAATTGAAATCAACAATTGTGAATTATTAATTGCATTTTCTAAAGTATGGCAATTTAATATTCCTATTTTATTAGCTCTCTCTTTAGTGGATTCTGATCTTTCATCAAGTGGTGAAACAATCTCGTATCCTGCATCGATTAAAAATCTAGCTATGTTAGATCCCATGTCTCCAGGACTCAATAAAGAAATTGTCTTCATTTAATTTCCTTTAGAATTTTGGATATTGAATCTCCTACAATTTCTGCTTCTTTTGAATTCATTCCGAAAACATGTATAACAATCGATTTTTCTCCAGCAGGAACTCGTGTCCAGATGGAAGGTTCGTTATTTTTAAGTAATTCAACAAACGATTCATTATCAATTCCAAATTTTGATTCATCAATATCAAAAGATAAACCGAAGGGTTGATGACCAATAATGTTATTAATGATTTTTACTTGCAATCCATCAATGTTCTTTATTTTGTTAAATATTGTATTGGTTTGTGTTTCTGCTTTAGATAGTCTTTCTTCATGATTCATGCTTAGCCATCTTTTCACAGCTACAACTACTCCAATAATTTCTTGTCTATCTATTTTATGAGGTCTGCCTATTCCTCGTATTCTTCTACTTTCATATCCAATGAATGAATGTCGAGATATAGCATCAATTATCTCTTCGGTACCTAAAGCTAAACCTGTTGAATGAGGAGCCCCCATGTATTTTGCAGCTATACATTGAAAATCTGCTCCCATCTTAACATATTTTCCAAAATTCTCTAGTGGATAAATTTGGCCTGCTGCATCAACAGATACGAACTTGTTTTTTGAATGTGTTATTTCTATAACTTCTTCTAAAGACAAAATCTTCTCATCAATTTCGTTTTGTTCATAAACAGGAAAATGAACACAAGCGGTATTTTCATTTATTGCATTAATAAGTTGATCTGCTGAAGTTCCTTCTTCATTTCCGACCTCTACCAATTGACCTCCTGAGAATTCCATACATCGATCATACCAATATCTTTGTCTCTTTTGAATTAAAATTTTATTTGGCATTCCATCAGTATTTGGAAGTTGTTGAATTTTATCGTCATCGGAACCAGCCATAAACGCTGCTGCAGCAAGTGTTAATGCTGAACCAGCACCAGATGTAATATAAGCAGCCGGGACATCTAAAATTCTTGCAATTTCAGCTCCAGCTTTTTGTTCTAATTCAGACATAGGAACATAAACGTCATTTGACATTTCCATAGCTGCTCTAACTTCATCAGCTATTATAGAGCCACCCAAGGCTGTCACGCTCCCTGTAGCATTTATTATTGGCTTTATACCTAAATCTTTATATATTGATCCCCATTGTGATGTTGTCATGATTTCTTCCTATAATTATTTAATCATCTTCTAAAGTTGAGATGTCACCCTCTGGCTCTCCCAATTCACGAGCTTTCAAAAGTCTTCTCATTATTTTACCTGATCGAGTTTTTGGCATAGTATCAAGAAAATCTATTTCTCGAGGTGCAACTCCTGCAGATAATTTTTCTCTGGCAAATCTAATCAATTCTCTTCTCAAATCATTTGATTGTTCATAATCAGGATTTAATGTAACAAAAGCTTTGACTATTTCCATAGCTATGGGATCAGGCTTGCCAATCACTCCCGCTTCTGCCACAGCTGGATGTTCAATTAACGCACTTTCCACTTCAAATGGACCCACAAGATGTCCAGCTGTATTAATAACATCATCTGCCCTTCCTTGAAACCAAAAATATCCTTCATTGTCACAAGAAGCTTGATCTCCAGTTATGTACCATCCTTTTTTAAATCTGGAATTATACATGTCATCTTGTTGCCAATATGCATACATTTGAGATGGCCAACCAGGTCGAACAGCTAGAATCCCACTTTTATCAGTTTCAATTTCATTATATTCATCATCTAAAATCCCCATCGTTACTCCTGGAAATGGCTTACCCATTGATCCAGGTTTAATTTTATTGGAAGAAAAATTAGCACACATTATGGCTCCCGTTTCTGTTTGCCACCAATTATCATGAATGGGCATTTTATAATTTCTATTGCCCCATACAACAGCTTCTGGGTTTAATGGTTCTCCTACGGAACCAATGAAACGAAGAGAGGAAAGATCATGTTTTTTTACTACGTCTTCCCCTGCTCTCATAAGCAACCTTATAGCTGTTGGAGCTGTATACCAAACATCAACTTTATATTTTTCAATTATTTCATACCAAGCTGAAGCTCCGAATCCTCCCTCATAAATTATTTGAGTAACTCCATTTGTCCATGGAGCAATCATTCCATAAGATGTACCTGTTACCCAGCCAGGGTCTGCTGTACAAAAATACATATCTCCAGGTCTTAAATCTAATGCCCAATGACCAGTGAGTAATTGTTGAACAACTGCTTGATGTCTGTGCAACACTCCCTTGGGTTTCCCTGTAGAACCAGAAGTATAATGCATTATTGCAAAATCATATTGAGAAGTATTTACAATCCTAAATTCTGATGATTTCACTTTTTTCATCAATTCATAATAATCTAAATCTCCTTCAACTATAGAACCTTTATCACGATTGTCTTTATTGATAACGACTATATTTTTAAGAGTTTTGATATCAGGTATGATTGAACTTATCTTACTTCTTAAATCAGGCGAGGTAATTAAATAAGTAGCACCTGCATCTAGCATTCTATCTTTAACTGGATCGGGTCCAAAAGCTGAAAATAATGGAGCAATGATACCTCCTGCTTTGAGTATACCCATAGCTGCAAAATATAATTCTGGAAGTCTATCCATAAAGATAAATACGCGATCACCTTTTTGCATTCCTAAATTGACCATTACTTGAGCAAACTTGTCGGACTCTTCTTTAAAGTCTGAGTAAGTATATTTTTCTTCTTCACCATTTTTTCCTAACCAAATCATGGATAAATTATCCCCAAATCCTTTATCAACATGTTTGTCAATTGATTCATAAGCGTTATTCAAACCACCATCTTTAAGCCATTCCAATCGTGAATACCCATCGTTATTCCAATCAAATGAATTGTATGCGTTTTCATAATTTTTTAAATTTGGCTTCTTAGATTGTGTGTATTCAGTCTCTTTTAGGATTTCATCAAATTGCATTATTCACTCCTGAATTAAGTTATCATTTAAATATATAAAATAATTTTGTTATCACATTATACTTTGAAATTAATATTAGCAAATTTTAAGAGTATTAAGTAAATGTGATTGGAGGATAATCGAAAAATGAACATTTTGTTTTTAAAAGACTTGTTACCCACTGCTCGAGCAGGAGATGTAAGAAACGTAAAACCAGGATTTGCTAGAAATTACTTGATCCCTAATGGTCTAGCAGTTTTAGCTACTGAAGAAGCATTACAAAGATCAACAAAACTTAGGGCTGAAGCTGAAGTTAGAAGGATCCAAGAAACTAAGGATTGGAAAGAAATTGCTGAAATTTTGCAAGAATCATTAATCACATTAGAAGTAAGAACTGGACCTACTGGTAGATTATATGGATCGATAACGCCATCTATAATTGCTGATCATACTGAAACAATAGTCAGTAAACCTATGAATAGAAGGTTTTTCATTATTCAGGAACCGATACGTACCATAGGAAAGTATCAAATTAAAGCAAAATTTGTAGAAGAAGTTGAAATTGATTTAGAAATAGATGTAGTCCCTGACGAAGAATCTAAAATCCTTATAGAAGAGCATAAAATCGAACAAGATAAATTAAAAAAATTAGAAGAAAAAGAAAATATAAATAAAGATAATTTAATAAAAGAAAAAAAAGATGATAAAACCACTTCTGAATTACATGAAAATGAAGATAATAAATCAGATACACAGTAAAAAATAATTAGATTTTAAATATGGTTTTATCCGATAGACTTTTCCCTCATGATTTGTCCGCAGAGGAATCTGTAATAGGTTCATTGCTTATTGACGATTTGGCGTTCTCTAAAATAGCTTCAATATTAGAACCTGAGCATTTTTATATGGAAGCAAACAGGTTAGTTTTTGAAGTAGCAAAAGAGTTATTCACTAGACAACAACCTATTAATCAAATCACCATTGCTCATGAACTAGAAACCATTGACAAATTGGAATCAGTTGGCGGTAGAGCATATTTAGCAAAAGTTATAAATGTAGTACCTACATCGTTGCACATCAAACATTATGCCAATTTGGTAAGAAGAACAGCAACAATGAGAACCTTGATTACAGCAGCAGAAGATATTTCAGATATTGGATTTGATAATAACCCTGATATTGAAAACGCTTTAAACAGAGCTGAAGACATAATTTATAACATAAGAAGTGATCAACCAAGCCGTGATTTTGTTCCTTTGAGAGAAACTCTAACTCCTTATTTAGAGAGTTCATCGACTGATATGTCTGATGATGAGAATAGACCTATTAATTCAGGTTTTAATTTATTAGATGATCTTTTAGGTGGATTTCAAAGATCTGATATGATCGTGATAGCTGCTCGTCCGTCTGTTGGAAAGTCTATGTTTGCACTTAATGTTGCTATCAATGCCGCGACTAATAATAATAATGTAGCAATATTCTCTTTGGAAATGGGAAGAGAACAAATTGCTACAAGGATGCTTTCAACTCAAGGTAGAATAAATATGCATTCCTTAAGAATGCGTAGATTAAGTAGCTCCGATGAAAACAGATTAGTTGATGCAATTGGAAGACTCTCTGATTTATCAATTTTTATTGATGATTCACCGATACAAGCAGTTGCAGAAATGAGAGGCAAGGCAAGGAGATTACAATTAGAATACGGTTTAGATTTTATTGTCATAGACTATATGCAACTTGTTACTACTAATAAAGGGAACAGGGATACAAATAGAGCACAAGAAGTTTCAGAAATATCACGTCAAATTAAAGCTATGGCTCGAGACTTAAAAGTACCTGTAATTGCTATTTCTCAATTATCAAGGGCAATTGAACACAGGCAATCTCACAGACCTTTATTATCTGATTTACGAGAATCTGGTTCAATTGAACAAGATGCTGACGTTGTTATGTTTATCCATAGAGAAGAAAAATTTACAACCCGTGAAGATTGGATGAAAAACAATCCTGGAATTCCATATCCAGAAGGCCAAGCAGAAATCATTATAGCAAAACATAGAAATGGTCCAACAGATACAATCCCTCTAGGTGTTGACGACTCGATAGGAAGGTTTATAACAATCGATTCAGTAAATAAACAAGCGATGGCTGAAGGATAAAAAGTGGAAAGCCTAAGTGAAATCATAAACAGAATAAATAAAGAAAAATTTGATCCAAATATTAACGATAATATTGAGAATTTAGATAATGAATGTCTCGTGTGTAATGGTGCAAGATGGATCTTAGACGATACAGAAGACACAAATACTCGCAGAAAAGCTATACCATGTGAATGTCAAAATGAAAAAAATCAAAATCTAGATTATTTGTTAAAGTTGAGACTTTTTGGGCTAGATAAATTAAAAGAATTTACTTTTGATAATTTCAGAACAGATGGAAGTATTGGTGTTTCAGATGGGAGAAATTTATCAAAAAATTTAGAATTAGCAAAGTTTTATTCAGAGGATCCAAGAGGATGGTTAATTATAACAGGACCAACTGGTACTGGGAAAACACATATAGCTTTAGGGATAGCACACGCTTGTGTAAAGGGAAATAAACCGGTTACGTTTAAATCGATGCAAAACGTAATTGAAGAAATTAGATCTACAATTACAACAAATGATGAAGATTCTTATAATATTTTAATCGATTCACCATTTTTAATAATCGATGATTTTGGAACCCAAATCAATTCTAATTGGGTAGAAGAAAAAATTGATTATTTATTTACTTATAGGTACAACAGAAAATTACCAACTGTAATAGTTTTGAATAAATCTATTTTTGACTTCAGTGATAGATTTCAGATGAAATTTTCAGATCCTAATTTAGTTGAAAATATTGAGTTTAAATCTAAGAATACAGAAAACATAAAATCAGGAATTGAAGAAATCCACAAAAAGTCTGATTTAAAATCAGCCTTTAAAGCTTATGAAAATGATAAAAAGTTCCCCACAAAAAGTATGATTGAAATAACAAATGATTTCATCAATAAATCCAATCCTATGTGGCTATTCATTTATGGCGTTCAGGGATCAGGTAAAAGTTATCTTTCTTCTGCGATAGCTAATGAATTAATAAAAAAAGGCAATGAAATTTTTTTTACCAAAGTATCAAATCTGTTAGAAAATGTAAGAAATAGTTACACAAATAATCAAGGGAATGGAGTTCTCTATGAAAGATGTAAAAATGTAGAATATTTGTTTATTGATGATTTGTGGGGGCATTCAAATTCTAATTGGTCAGATGAGTTGATTTATAAATTATTAGCTCATAGACAAGACAATTTGAAACGCACTGTAATTAATAGTAATGTTGATTATAAAAATATTTTTGGTTACGATACTAATAAAACGACTAAGATTGGTTCAGATTCTGAATTTACAAAATGGGTTTGCTCTAGATTATCCAACGTAGAGCAAGTGAATGAAATTCAACTTCCTCCAAGAGATTTAAGAAAACATCTTTTTAAGAAAAAAAAGATTAATGGATAATACTTGTGGTCAAAATATTCCGAAATCAAAATGATTTAAAAAGAGAAGTTCAGATCTTTAGCAAAGATGCCGAGAACTTGTTTATCCAAAAAAAAGAAATTAAACAATTATATGAAGGATGCCTATGGGCCGAAGGACCTGTTTATCTTAAAAGTAAAGAAATTATAGTTTGGTCAGATATCCCATTTAATAGGATGCTTTATTATGATACAAAAGATAATTCAACGGGTGTATTCAGAAACCCATCTAATTTCTCTAATGGAAATTCAACTGATCTAAAAGGGAACCTCATTTCAGCAGAACATGGAAGGAGAGCTATTAGCAAAACTAATAAATATGGAGAAGTAAGTATAATTTCTAATAAATATAATGGTAAGAAATTAAATTCTCCCAACGATCTTATAACAAAATCAGATGGAACAATTTGGTTCACTGATCCACAATATGGGATAAGAACTAATTTTGAAGGGTACCAATCACCTAGCGAACTGGAATTTAATGGAGTTTACATGATAGAAAATAATGGAAAAACTCACTTAATGACGTCAGAAATAGAAGGCCCAAATGGGATAGCATTTTCTCCTGATGAAAAAACTTTATATGTAACAGATACAGGAACATCTGGTTTGATTTATTCTTTTAAAGTTGCAAAGAATAAAATTTCAAACAAAAAAATATTTGCTAAACCAAGGCCCGGATCTCCTGATGGGATAAAGGTAGATGTAAATGGTAATGTTTTTTCATCTGCTTGGGACGGCGTTCAAATATTTTCTCCAAAAGGAGATTTATTAGCTAAAATACAACTCCCTGAGCAGAGAACTGCAAACTTATGCTTTGGTGGTACAAATTATGATCAGCTGTACATAACTTCAGATAAATCCTTATACTCTATCAAAATGAAAACTTACTCAAAGGCATAATTTTAATTTTTTAGTTCTATTATAGATTTTTATTATATATATATTTGTTTCTAGTCTTTTATTTTTACATCGCTTATATACAATAGAGTTGGAAACAACCTCAAATTTCTACCTTTAATAATATGGATATAGTTTCAAAAACAATAAATACATTAAGGTTTTTATCAATAGACCAGGTTAATCAAGCAAGTTCAGGACATCCTGGGGCTCCTATGGGTGTTGCACCGATAGCATATGTACTCTTCAAAAAAATTATAAAACACAATCCAAAAAACCCTTTGTTTTTTAATAGGGATAGATTTATTTTATCTAATGGTCATGCTTCTGCACTATTATATTCAACTCTTTTTTTATCAGGATACAAATATTCTATAGATGATTTAAAAAATTTCAGACAAATGAATTCCAAAACACCAGGACATCCCGAAATAAATCCTTCATTGGGCGTTGAGGTAACGACTGGTCCTCTTGGCCAAGGATTTGCAAACGGTGTAGGAATGGCAATTTCTGAAAAAATTTTATCCTCTAAATTTAATCTCGATTCTCAAATAATCAATCATTATATATATGCAATTGTAGGAGATGGTGATCTTCAAGAAGGTATTTCATCTGAAGCCGCGTCATTAGCAGGAACACTTAAATTAGGTAAACTCATTTATATTTATGATTCAAACAATATAACAATAGATGGTTCAAACGATTTAGCTTTTACTGAGAATGTTGCGCAAAGGTTTCAAGCTTATGGTTGGGATGTAACGGAAAATATTGATGGGAATGATATTAATGCAATAGAAGCTTCAATTACAAAAGCAAAAAATAATTTAAATCAGCCTAGTCTCATAATAGCCAATACAACGATAGGGTATGGATCTCCAAATAAATCGGGTAAAGAAACAGCACATGGGGAACCTCTAGGAGAAGATGAAACTGAATTGACAAGAAAAAAATTAAATTGGGAATATAAACCATTTGAAATTCCAAATGAAGTTCTCGAACATATGAGTACCCTAAAGAAAGAAGGAGAGATTCTTGAAAATAACTGGAATAATGAAATCTCTGAATATAAAACTAAACATCCCGATTTATATAAAGAATTAAGTTTACTGATGAGTAATAAATTACCCAATGGATGGGCTAAAGAATTAGATACAGCTATAAAAGAAAACAATGAACCAGAAGCAACAAGAGCATCATCAGGCTTAGCAATAAACATTCTGTCAAAAAACTTATTTAATCTATTAGGAGGATCTGCTGATCTTACAACTTCAACTAATACAAGTATTAATAATTCAGGAAATTTCTCCAAAAGATCCCCAACTGGTAGAAATATAAAATTTGGAGTTAGAGAACATGGAATGGGAGGAATAATAAATGGCATAGCTGCACATGGATCATTAATACCATTTGGAGGCACTTTTTTAATTTTTTCTGATTATATGAGAGGTTCTATAAGACTTAGTGCATTATCAGAGCTTAGTAGCATTTGGATACTTACTCATGATTCGATAGGATTAGGAGAAGACGGACCAACACATCAGCCAATTTCTCAGCTTATGAGTTTAAGAGGGATACCTGACTTAAAAGTTTTCAGACCAGCTGATAGAAAAGAAACTTTGTTATCTTGGAAGACAGCAATAACAAATAGATCAAATCCTTCAGCGATGATTTTATCTAGACAAGCAGTCCCTAGTCTCGAATCTATTACCAAAATAAAACTTAAGGAAAAAGATTTCTTAAGAGGGGCATATATTTGTTATAAAAATTCAGATGGTCCCCCAGACATTACATTTTTATCTACTGGTTCAGAAGTAGCACCTACCATAGAGGCGGCAAAACATTTTGCCACTGAGTACAACATACGGGTGGTTTCAATGCCTTGTTGGGAAATTTTTGATGAACAAAATAAAGAATATCAAGAGGAAGTTATTTCAAAAAAATCCAAACTGATTATTTCTATTGAAGCCGGGATTGGTCTTGGATGGCAAAAATATACCCAAAACAACGATACAATAATATCAATAGAGACTTTTGGGAAATCAGCAAAAGGAAGTGAAGTACTTGATAAATTCGGGTTCTCAACAGATAGAATAATTGATAAAACAAAAAAAATCATAAAAAATTCTATAAAATAATTAACATGGTAAAAATTTGTATCAGTTCTGACCACGGCGGTTATGAATTAAAAAACAAAATAATAAATCTTTTGAATAATTTCGGATATGAAGTTGAAGATTTAGGTTCGAAAGAATATTTTCCTGATGATGATTATCCAGATACAACCAAAAATGTAGCAAAAGCTGTAAGCCAAGGTATGTATGATAAAGGCATTGTATTATGTGGTTCTGGGGTAGGAGCATCAGTTGTTGCAAATAAGTTCATAAACGTAAGAGCTGCAATCTGTCATGATACTTACTCTGCTGCTCAGGGGGTAGAACACGATGATATGAATGTATTATGTTTAGGCGGTAGGATTATTGGAGAAGAACTAGCGAACAAGATTGTTGAAGCATTCATTAGTGCAGAATATAAACCAGAGAAAAGATTTCAAAGAAGAAAAGAAAAGCTTCAACAAATAGAAAAAAATAATTTTTCATAAATGTCAAACATAAAAAATTTAATATCAAATAATCAATCCATTTGGTTAGATTCAATAAGTAAACAAATGTTAGACTCCGGAGATCTGTCAAAAATTATAGATTTAGGAATAACAGGTATCACTAGTAATCCATCGATTTTTGATAAAGCCATATCCTCTTCAGAAGTTTATGATGAAACAATTAAAGAAATTTCTAACAATATTTCTGATCCAAAAGGTGTATTTGAAGAATTAGCCATACGAGATATTAAAAGGGCTGCTGATTTATTATTTAAAATTTATAAACAATCTGAAGGAACTGATGGTTTTGTTTCACTAGAAGTAGATCCTTTTCTCGCTAATAATACAGAAGAAACTATAAAAGAAGCTAAGAGATTATGGAATAGAGTCAACAGAGAAAATCTGATGATAAAAGTTCCTGGAACTGATTTTGGTTTTCCAGCAATACAACATTTGTTAGAGAGTGGGATAAATATTAATATTACTTTATTATTCTCTTTTGATTCATACAAAAAATGCCTTCAAGCTTTTTTGCAATCTCAAAAAACAAATACTTCATCAAAATCTGTTGCGTCATTCTTTATCAGTAGAATTGATACTGCTGTTGATATGAATCTAGAAAATTCAAATAAACTCTTTCATAAAATTGGAATTGCAAATTCTTACAAGGCATTTGGACATTATTTAAACACAAAAAAAATAATGAAAAACAATTATCAGAAACTTTTATGGGCTTCAACTAGTGTGAAGGCTGAGGATTTAGATCCTGCATATTACTGTGAAAATTTACCAATATCTGGAACAATAAATACATTACCTTTAGAGACAATAAATGATTTGTTAAAAAAGGAAGATTTTAAAATAAACAAATTAAAAATCTCAGAATCATATTCTGAGATTATGGAAGATTTAGATAAAATTCTTGATCTAAATTTGATTACTCAAGAATTATTATTAAATGGAATAAAACTGTTTCAAGATTCTTACAGTTCTGTATTAGATACAGTTGATAAAAAAATGAAATCAATCAAAAAAAAATAAAATGACTATTTCTGAAATTGAATCTTTAATTTTGGAACAAAAGATAATTGAAAAATTATTCAAATCACCCAAAAATATTTTCAAAAAAGGTTCTTTCAAATCCTACAAAGAATTTCCATTATCTTGGATGGATGATCTCAATATAGAAGATTTCAATAGGGTTAAGAAAACTTTTAAATCGTACAAAAAATACATTTTCATAGGTATAGGTGGTGCAATTAGCTTAGCTAAAATTGCTTCTTTTTATTTTCCAAAAAAAATATTCTATTTAGACAATTTTGATAACGAAAGAATAAAATTTATTCAAAAAATTTCTAAAGAACAAGAAAGTGCTATCATTCTTTGCTCAAAATCAGGCAAAACTAATGAAACATTTATTTTAAATTCGATACTAGATAACAAAAATTATGAAGATATTTATTTCATATCTGATAATTATGACAATAGGTTTGATAGAAAAAACACTTTCATCACTCCAAAAAAAATAGCAGGAAGATTTGGATTATGTACATATTTTGGAATCATACCTTTTATATTAGGAGGGATAAATTTAAAGAATATTATCAATCAAATAAATTTAGCAAACGAAGAATGTAGAACAAATTCTAAAAATAACCCAGCGATTCCTAAAATTGCATTTTTGTTTTCTCAATTTCATCAAGGACAAAAGATACTAGGTATAAATTCTGAAAAAAATAATTATGTTAAAGAATGGATTGAACAATTGATTTCAGAATCAACGGGTAAGAACAACTCTGGTTTATATCCTTTAATGAATGTAAAAAAACCATTTCCCTATCTTAATTTTTCAAAAAATACCAATATTTTAAATTCTGATAGATTAGAAATGAAGTTAACAGGACCTGAGAATCTTTTTTATCAATTACATATTTGGTTATATGTAATTTCTATTTTTGGCTCACTATTAAAAATCCAACCATTTGATCAACCAAATGTCGAACAAACAAAAATAAATACACAAATTATGCTGTCAGGTAATGAAAAAAAATATTCTAAACATAAAGTATATTCTTGCGACAAAATAACCAAGATTATTCGAAAAAAATTTACTGAAAAATTTAAAATAATAAATTTTTGTATATTTGGGATAAATAATTTGGAAGATTTTTCTAGCAAGTTTGAAAACTTAAAACAAAATTTATCAAAAAAAAACATCTTTCTTTCAATAAATTTTGCTCCTCAATATCTTCACTCTACTGGGCAAATGCTTAAAGGAAGCGAACACAAAATAACTAATATTCTTATAAACCTACACGGTAACGTGGACCTAAATATACCGAATTCGTTGTACACTCTTAATACGTTTGTAAAAACACAAGCCATAGCTGACTATTTAGCTTTGAAAAAAAAGAAGAGAAAAGTTTATTTTGTAGAGACTAATTTAGATGAACTAAAAAAACAATTTAAAGTACTAAACAATGATACAACTTTCTGAAAACAAAATATTTATTGGCTTAGACAATAGGACAAATGTTTTATCATGTAATTTGGAATCTTCAAGACCAAAATCAGCTGAAGAAAAACTTAGGGCAAATGTGGCTGCAAATATGATTTTACAAGGTATAAGTAAAATAAAAACCCCTCATGAATTGTATCTTTGGTGTGAACCTAATCTATGCGAAAGTATTTTATTTTCATCAAAGAAATTAAATATCAACACAGTAGTATCTGTAGAACATATTAATAGAGGGGGACTTGCAATTCCTAATTCTAAAGATGTGTTGGAATTATTAAAAATTTTCGATCCTAATTTATTCAGTGTTAGAATCTATTTTGATGAAAAGAGAAGTAAATTAGCTGAAGATCTAGCAATAGACAGGATAAAAAATATAATTGACATTGCAAATTTACATAATAAAGGATTTATAGTTGATATATTTTATTCTCATAAAATGTCACAAAATCAAGTTGAAAAAGAAACAATCATAAAAGGAATGGAAAAGTTTATTAATGAAGGCATAAGACCTACATTGTGGGGTATAAGAAAAACTGATGATGAACTATTTGATAAAACGTTAATAGGTCTGGCTAACATTGATAATGACTTAAACAATAATTGTATCCTAGAAATTAACTCAAACGAAAATTCTATAGAATCGAAGGATATAGGACTAGAGAATTTTGCAATTAATGGAGATATTTTCTCCGATACTTTAATTGCCTGGAGTACAAAACAGTTGATGGAAAATGAAGCTATAGAAAATATAAAATCTAATTTAGAATCTTATATGAAAAACCTTTCTTCTAATAAGGTCAATAAGGTAAAAATTAATTAGTTTTATAAATAAAGGAGTCTTCAATGGAAGTAGCAGTAATTGGGCTTGGTAAAATGGGTGCTCAAATAGCTGAAAAACTGAGCAATAATGATTTTAAAGTTTATTGCTACGATGTAAATAAGAATGTTTCCATCAACGTAGATTCAAATATAGTAATTACCAAAAGTATTAAAGATCTAGTAAATAAATTTAATGGAAAAAAAATTATTTGGCTGATGTTACCAAGTGGATCAGTGACAAATAACACAATAGAAGAATTAAACAATTTATTAGAACGTGATGACATCATAATAGATGGAGGTAATAGTTTCTACAAAGATTCAAAAGAGAATTTTATCAAATGCAAGGAAAAGAATATTCACTTTATTGATTGCGGTACAAGTGGAGGCATCTGGGGATTAACAAATGGATTTTGCTTAACAATTGGGGGAGAAAAAAATATATATGAAGAGATAAAAGAATTATTTGTAGCTCTTTCAGATAAAAATTCAAAAGGTGGGTTATATGTAGGACAGTCTGGATCAGGGCATTATGTAAAAATGATTCATAATGGAATTGAATATGGAATGATGCAGTCTATAGCAGAAGGATTAGATATTTTAAAAAATAAATCTGATTTTAAATTTAAACTCGAAGATATAACAGAAAATTGGAGAACAGGTTCAGTAATTCAATCTTGGCTACTAGATTTAATATCATCTGAGTTAAAGATAGACCCCAAATTAAATAATTATAATTCTAAAGTAAATGACTCAGGTGAAGGGAGATGGACAATCAAAGAATCAATAGATCTTTCTGTACCAATCCCCAGTATTTATTCATCAATTAGTCAAAGATTTAATTCAAGGCAAAATAGTTCTTTCGCTGGAAAAATATTATCAGCAATGAGAAATGCATTTGGTGGACATAAATAGTTTCATGAGTGAAGAATACGAACATTTAAATAAACTTACGATTAAGGAATTGTCGATATTATATGAAAAAACTGCATCTGAAATAATGATTCTAAATGAAAATATTGAATCAACACAAAATGACATTAAATTAGAACATAAAACTCAATATTTCAATGCCATAAGAAGTATAATTATGGAATCACATTCTGATGAAAGTTATCCACGAGGTGGTTAAACAATTGTTTTATTGTAAAAGTTATCATGTTTATTAAATAGTTTTTTATGTTGTTTATTTTTATTTAAGTTTGGTTTCAATATTTTTATTGTCTTTGAATCTTTGTCATTAAATGATTCCCACAAACCTAAAGTTCTTAAAGATAAAATCGCTCCACCTTTTAAAGTTGCTTCTTTCAAATCTTTGATTATAATTTTCGTACCCAGAACATCAGATAACATTTGGGGGTAATCAGGGATCAAGTCTATTACTCCTCCCGAAATTATAAAATCATAGTCTTTATTAATTTCATTGATTTTATTTTTTACATACATTAATCTATAACAAATCGATTCAAGAGTAGAGATCAAAATATCATATTTATTTGTTGAGAAATTTATACCAAAAATTGATCCTGTAGCTCTTGGATTCCAGCCCGGAGCTCTTTCTCCAGATATAAAAGGTAAAACACTTAAGCCATGATTTCCTGGCACATAATTTTTGATCAATTCTGTAATTTTTTTATCATTATTAAAATCTAAATGAAAAATTTTACTCAACCACAGTAGATTGTTACCTCCTTCTGTCAATGATCCTCCCATAACAAATGTGTTTTCATAACATTTATATTTCCATAATCCGTCAGGTATAGTAATATTATTTTTCTCAGTAATAAACCGCATTGCAGTTGTGGATCCTACTGTTATAGTTGCATCTTTATCACTAATACAATTAGATCCGATAGTTGCTGCAAAACCATCAGCTATAGGCATGAACCAAGGTATCTTATCAAATGAAGGAAATTGTTGATTATAAGGTTCTGTCAAATTAGAAAAGTTCATTTTTGTAGATGCTATATTTGGTAGGGTCTCTTCAGAAATTTTAGATTTCAACAGTGTTTGTTTATCCCAATTATTTGTATATAAATTAAATAAACCTGACCAGCTTGCCAAAGAAAATGAAGTCAAAGGTATTTTTGGAGCAAATAGTTTACACATCAAATAAACTGGAAAATCTACCCAATATTTCACTTTATGATATTGATTATAATTTTCTCTTAACCATAATAATCGAGAAGGTTGATAAGAAGTGTGATTTTTAACTCCTGTCCTTTGGTATCTATCATTTTCATCCTCATCAGTTAATCTGTCTACATATTCTTTATTCCTTGTGTCTGAGTAGAGATAAACAGGAGTAATTGGATCATAATTAGAATCTAACCCAACCAAAGTTGAAACAATAGAAGTTATACTTACAGATAAAACTTTATACTTATGCTCTAAAACATAAGTATTTAATATAGAAAGTGATTCTAAAGTAGAATTAAATAATTTTCGTGGATCTTCTTCAACACCTCCTGATTTAGTAAAAGATTGTTCATGAACGATAGAATTCAAAGAATTACCTACAATTTCTGCTTCTTTGTTAAATAATGCAGATTTTATTGAAGAAGTCCCTATATCTATACTTAAAAACATGGTTTCTCTCTATGTTTACAATATTTGAAAAAATTCAATCCAATTTGAAGGACCATTATCTGTATCTAAAAGTGGTCTGTATTTAGCTCCAGATTCCATTATTTTTTTAGGGATTATATTTCCATCTCTACTTGGACTATCAAATACTTCAGCAGTCCATTCTAGATAAACTCTATTTGGTTCCCCAGGTGTTGTACCTGAATTATAATAAACTCTGCATTCACTCCTATGACCTTCAGAAGTATATAAATCAGCTTGTTCTTTTATCAGTTTTGCTGCATTTACAGCCTCGTAAGGCTTTGTTTTATAGGTTCTTCTTATTAAATACATAAGATTAACTCCTTTAAATTCATAATAGTATTCACTTGAGATATTAACTAATTCGATAAATAATATATATGTAAATTCTTTTTAACTAAACTATATCAACCTTTATTGGAGAAATTGTGTCCGAAAAATTAATAGTTGGGATATTGAGAGAAAAAGATACTCTTGAAAACAGGGTCTCATTAGTTCCTAAAGATGTTAAATTATTAATACAAATGGGCTTGTCAGTGGAACTGGAAGATGGTGCTGGAGAAAAAGCAGGCTTTTTGAATAGTCAATATGAAGATGCGGGCGCAAAAGTCTCAATGAAATTATCAAATGATACAAATATTATAACCTCAATAAATGCTTTCTCTTCTAAAGATAATAAATATGTAAAAGATTCCCTTGTGATTAGTACAACTAACTTTAGAACTGATAACAAAGTTTCTGATATATGCAAGAAGAATAACTTATCACTTCTAGCTATGGAATTTGTTCCAAGAATAGCTAGAGCTCAAAAGCTTGATTCTCTCTCTTCACAAGCTTCAATAGCGGGATACAAAGCAGGACTGATTGTTGCAAATTCATTAAACAAATATCTACCATTAATGATGACTGCAGCAGGAACGATTCCTCCAGCAAAAGTATTGGTATTAGGTGCAGGCGTAGCAGGCTTACAAGCAATCGCTACAGTTAAGAGGTTAGGAGCAGAAGTCACTGGGTATGATATACGATTGGCTGCTGGCGAACAAATTAGATCTCTGGGTGCTAAGTTCATTTCAGATGAAATACCTGAAGATTCGGAAGTAAAAGACGGATATGCAAAAGAACAATCTAAAGAAAACCAGAAATCACAGTTAGAGTTTATAAAAGAACATATAATAAAATCTGATGCAGTTATTTCAACGGCAGCGATTCCAGGTCGTCCAGCTCCAAGATTAATTGAACGAAAAACAGTTGAATTAATGAAACCTGGGAGTATTATAGTTGATGTATCTGCACCTTTTGGTGGGAATTGCGAATGTACAAAACTTGGAGAAATTATTACTGTTAATGATACGAAAGTGTACGGTCCATCAAACCTACCTTCAGAAATGGCATTTGATGCATCAACTGTTTATTCAAAAAACATACTAAGTCTTATAGAACTAATAATTAAAGATGAAAAAATGGACATTAATCTTCAGGATGAAATTATTGATGCAATGCTAGTAATTGAAAAAGGCAAGAAAAGAATAGGAGTATAAAATTGGATTTAATACCATTAATTATTATATTTGCTTTATCTTTATTTATTGGCTATGAAGTTATTACAAAGGTACCCCCAACTTTACATACCCCATTAATGTCAGGTTCAAATGCTATATCAGGAATTGTAATTGTAGGAGCAATAATTATCGCATCAAATGCAAATGGGATAATATCAACAATATTATCTGTCTTTGCGGTAATATTAGCAACAATTAATGTCGTCGGTGGATTCATGGTGACCGATCGTATGCTTGCAATGTTCAAAAAAAGTAAGAGCAAGGAATAATTGTGTTAGAAATTTCGTCAAATATAGAAAATATTTTTTACCTTTTATCAGCCTCTTTATTCATCATAGGACTAAAAAGATTAGCATCTCCTGCTACTGCAAGAAATGGAAACAGATTAGCATCCATAGGAATGTTAATAGCAATAATAATCACTATAGTAAAATATACGAATACTAACTTTGAATGGATTATCATTGGTTTCTTCATTGGAGGAATATTAGGATTATTATTATCTAGATACGTTCAAATGACCGCAATGCCACAATTAGTTGCTGTTTTTAACGCATTTGGTGGTGGTGCAAGTGCGCTAGTAGCAATTTACGAACTAATATATTCAAGAGAACCTATAACAGGAGCATTTACATTAGCATCTATTGCTTTTGCAACTGTTGTTGGATCTGTAACCTTCACAGGTTCTTTTATCGCTTTTGGTAAATTACAAGGTATTGTTTCAACCAGACCTGTTTTGCTTCCTTTGAGAAATTATTTGAATCTTATTTTGTTGATTGCAATTATTTTTTTTGCTATAACTTTATCCATTCCAAATATTTCTTCGATCAATTTTCTATATATCTTAATAGGATTGTCATTAATTGTTGGGTTATTAATAGTGATACCTATTGGAGGGGCTGATATGCCTGTTGTAGTTGCCTTATTGAATTCATATTCAGGAATTGCTGGTGCTGGAGCAGGATTTGTTCTCAATAATCCAGTATTAATTATTTCTGGATCTTTGGTTGGAGCATCTGGGTTGATTTTAACTCGCATTATGACTAAAGCAATGAACAGGTCTTTAGCTAATGTAATGTTAGGAGGAATAGGTGTTGAGGATGGATCTACGCAATCTGGCAGTGATGAAAACAGACCAGTAAAATCATTGAATACTGAAGATGCGGCAATGATATTAGGATATGCAGAGAGCGTTATATTTGTCCCGGGTTATGGTTTAGCAGTAGCTCAAGCACAGCATCAAATAAATGAATTGGCAAATTTACTAAAAGATAAAGGAACAAATGTTAAATACGCTATACATCCGGTTGCAGGAAGAATGCCAGGACATATGAATGTCTTATTAGCAGAAGCAAATGTTCCTTACGATGAATTAAAAGATTTAGATGAAATAAATTCAGAGTTTGACAGAACTGATGTAGCAGTTGTTGTTGGAGCAAATGACGTAACTAATCCAACTGCACGAACCGATTCAAGTTCTCCAATATATGGCATGCCAATTCTAAATGTAGATAAGGCAAAATCTGTTATAGTTTTGAAACGTTCAATGGCTTCTGGATTTGCTGGTGTAGAAAACGAATTATTTTTCTTGGAAAAGACTAATATGTTATTTGGAGATGCGAAAGATTCTATAGAGGGTATGACTAGAGAAATTAGGGATTTAGATTAAGTTTGAGGAGCTTCTTCTGATACCGGTTCTGGCGTAGAATGATATCGTCTTCCTCTATATTCACCACAATTTGAACAAATAGAATGAGGTAATCTAGGTTCGTTACACTCAGGACAGAGATATCCATTAATTTTAGATAATCCCTTATGAGATCTTTTATTTCCTCTTCTTGCTCGTGTATGTTTTTTCTTAGGTAAAGCAGTCAATATATTTCACTTTCTAAAATAGAGACTTATTCATTATAATAAAAAAACTTATAAAGAATATACATAAACGCTTTCTAGTTATTGTTACTTATAAGCGTTTTAGATAATTTTCCAATAATTAAAAAAGAGAAAGAAGCCATAAAGTATATTATTGCCCCAAGTATAAGTACTAATTCATAAGATCCAGTTTTATCAAATATGTAACCAGCTGCTACGGGAGTAATAACCAAAGCACCATTATAAAAAGGACTTAGTAAACCTCTTATAATACCATAATTTTTTCTTCCAAATAAATCTCCAACCAATGACCAATTAAGTCCTGAACCTGCTTCAGATCCAACTAATAATAATAAAGACAACAATAAAAACAAAGGTTTATGTGAAATATTTACTAAAAGTAGAGATAAAGCTGATAAAAAATAACAAATAGCTAAAATTTTGGGGCGTCCATATTTATCACTAATTCTACCTACTATCATAATAATTGGCACTCCAAATAAAGCTAATAAAGCAACATATGAAGCAGCATTTTGTGGGGTAACACCTTTCCATACTAACATTGGGATCATGTGTACAAAAACTGCTCCGTGTATCGAAATTCTAAGTGCTGTACCCAAGCTCAGAAACCAAAAAGCCGTTGTGTTAATTGCTTCTTTCCAGGTATATCCGGATAAATCTTCTTTACGATCTGTATTTTCAGACTTTGCTTCATCTCCATCTGGGAGTAATCCCATTGATTCAGGAGACTTTTTGAAAAAATAACCTAAGGGTGAAATAAAACATATCATGAAAATTCCGAACCATAAAACTGAAGTCTGCCATCCCCATCTGTAAACACAAAATGAAAAAACGGGTACTAAAACAGCAGATCCCAACCTAAACGCAGCTGAATTAATACTCATAACTAATCCTCTTTTTTTCACAAACCAAACATTAAGAGCAACAAATGCAGTTTGCATAAAACTAGTAGTAGCTCCGATAGAAATTACAAGCACATAAATCAATAGAAATTGAGTGTAGTTTTCAACTCGAGAAAGCATTATATAACCTATCCCAGCCATTGCTGTCCCAATTATAGCTAATGGTCTAGGTCCAAATTTATCCATTAACCACCCCGTAATAGGTCCCAAAAGTCCATTTTCTGCTCTAGCTAAAGCAAATAATAAAGAAGTCTGAGCAGATGTAATACCAAATGTTTGAGAAATAGGAATAAATAATACCGTGAAACCTTGCCAATGAAGACTTCCTCCCAGTCCATTTTGTAACGCTCCTGAAAGTACAATCCACCAACCAAAAAAAATTTTCTTCTTTTTTTTCATATCAATTAAACATGCAATTAATAACTCGCATTATTATTAAACCAACTCCTAACAGATATTTTTTTAAAACAAAAAATACTAGTTTTAGAATACTTTCAAAAATTTCTATTTCAAAAACTTAAATATTCCTTTAAAAGATAGATCTAACCAAATGGAAGATCTGGATCCAATGTACCTTCCATCGATGGGACTTCCATCAATATAGTAGCACCCAAATCAAAAAATCTATTCCTGAGAGTTTTATCATATGATCTGATACATAATTTTTTACCATTAGCTTTACATAGTGTAACTGCATGTTCTATGGCTGTATCGTCTGTTTTAGCAAAAGGATGTTCTGGATGTGCATCTCTATCAATACTTAAATCTGCTGGCCCCCATGAAAAACAATCTACCCCGTCTATTGAAAAGTTTGGAATATTATTTATGGCATTCAATGTTTCTACCTGAATCATTAATACTCCCGTTTTGTTCCACCATGCAGGATACGAATGTTGATCGACCTCTTTTAATCCTTCAGGAGGTCTTCCTGGACCACCCCAGCTTCTCACTCCTTCAGGTCTGTAGTAAAAATAATCTCTTGCTTCTTTAACTAAATCAACTTCTTCCGATTGAGGTACTTCAATAATTGTTGGCCCATGATCTAGATAATTCCCAATTAAGTAAGCGTGTCTTCTATGATCAATTCTATAATGAATGGGTTTGTCTAGTTCGTAAGCCGCTTCACATACTTTCAAAAGATAATCTTCACTTGTTGGGGCATGTTGTGCTTCGATACTTATGAAATCATAGTCATAATAATCCAATAGTTTTTCAAGATCTTCTTTTCCTGCTCCATGCATTACAGCACCACCAATAACTTGATCTCCATCTGCAATCAGTTTTTTTAAGTCTTTCATTACATCTCCTCTATATTGTTATTACTTTCTATAATTAATTTCATCTAAAAGATATATCTAACCAAATGGAAGATCTGGATCCAATTTACCTTCCATCGATGGATTTTCCATCAATATAGTAGCACCCAAATCAAAAAATTTATTCCTGAGAGTTTTATCATATGATCTGATACATAACTTTTTACCATTAGCTTTACACAGCGTAGCTGCATGTTCTATAGCGGTTTCGTTTGTTTTAGCAAAAGGATGTTCAGGATGAGCAGCTCTATCAATACTTAAATCTGCAGGCCCCCATGAAAAACAATCTACTCCTTCTACCGAAAAGTTTGGGATATTATTTATGGCATTCAATGTTTCTACCTGAATCATCAATACTCCCGTTTTGTTCCACCATGCAGGATAAGTATGTTGATCTACTTCTTTCAATCCTTCAGGAGGTCTACCCGGACCACCCCAACTTCTCACTCCTTCTGGTTTATAATAAAAATAATCTCGTGCTTCTTTAACTAATTCAACTTCTTCTGATTGAGGTACTTCAATCATTGTAGGTCCATGATCTAGTAAATTTCCAATAAGATACGAGTGTCTTCTATGATCCATTCTATAAGATATCGGTTTGTCTAGTTCGTATGCTGCTTCACATATTTTCAAAAGATAATCTTCATTTGTAGGGGAATGTTGCCCATCAACACTTACAAAATCATAGTCATAATAATCCAATAGTTTTTCGATATCTTCTTTTCCTGAACCATACTTAACACCTGCGCCAAGAACTTGATCTCCATCAGCTATCATTTTTTTTATATCTTTCATTACATCTCCTTTATATTGTTAATACTTTCTTTAATTCTTTTTCATCATATTCCAAGCCTAGCCCCGGTCTATCTGATAAAGTTATTGAGCCATTATTTGGAACAATAGGCTCTTTAAATAACTTAGCAATATTTTCTACTGGACCGGTAAACTCTTCTGAAAATTCATGTGGTCTTACTGCATTTGTCACAGTGCTATATGCATGTAAACTTCCAATCAAATTTACTCCTGCTTGTGGGCAATGCGGCATAATTATTTTATTTTTATTCATAGCGAGTTCATAAACTTTAAGTAATCCAGTTATTCCTCCCACATTCAAAATATCTGGTTGTAAAATATCTGGATTCCCTATATCAACCAGATCCCTAAATCTATATGGATTCGGTTCTTGCTCACCTGTTGACACAGAACATTCTAAAGCATCAACCACCTGACGCAATCCAGGATAATCATATTCAGGTAAAGGCTCTTCAAAATGCGCTATCCCCAAATCTTGGAATCTTTTACCTTGTTCAATCGCTGTAGGAACAGAATATCCACAATTAGCATCGAAACTTAAATCGCAATCATCAGGTAAAAATTCCCTGCATTTTTCGAATAAACTAAAATCTTTTTTAGGGTTAGAATCTTGCCTAAATGATCGCCAATCCATTCGAATTTTGTACGCCTTATATCCTTTTTCATAACCCAGCTTAACATCAGAAAGCATTTCTTCTGGAGTCTTTCTCCATCCACTTCCTCTACTCCAATAAAGAGGTATCTCAGTTCTAGCTGCTCCTCCTAAAAGTTGATAAACAGGAAGTCCAGCAGCTTTTCCTGAAAGATCCCAAAGAGCTACATCGATTGTACCAACTATTTGAGATGGGAGTTTTGTCGCAAGCCCTGGACCGGTACCATGTGTAAGCATTTCCCAAATCATTTTTGGGTTTCGAGGGTCTATGCCTATAAGTAAAGGATTTATAGTTTCTTCCAAATAAGCTTTGAATAAATTATAATTTCTTCCCCCTTCAGCAATTCCAAAAATTCCCTCATCCGTTTCTATGCGAAGGAGAACTTTTGATGCACCACCAACAAACTGTTTAGCATCCTCAGTTTTTGGTCCTTCCATCAAATTAATTTTTATATCTGTTATTTTCATTTTGCCTCCAAAAAGAATATATATTAAATTTTCTACTCTTATTAATTAAATTAATCAATCTTATAAACGAAATAAATATAATTCAAATGCATTAATCTTTTGTATATTAAGTAAAAAGGATATATTAAAAAAAACTTTATAGAAATATTGAGGAATATTATGAAAATGACGGGTAAAACTGCATTAATGGAACATCTTAAATCTGAAGGGATAAAAAACATTTATGGTAACCCTGGAACAAGTGAAGGCCCAATGATGGAGGAGGTAGTTAATCATAAAGAATTAAGATATTTTTTAACTTTGCAAGAAGGAGTAGCTGCAGGAATGGCAGAAGCAGACGCAAGGGTTAATAACAAAGCTTCCTATCTTAGCTTGCATATAGATTCAGGTTTATTAAATGGTTTTAGCTTAATGAATGATGCCTACACAACTGGTACTCCCATGGTAGTAACTGCTGCTACTTATGACACAAGAAGTTTAAAAAATCGAGATCTAGCTGAATTAGCAAGACCGTTTACTAAATGGAGTATAGAAGTATCTTATCCTGATCAAGTTCCCTCTGTTATGAGAAGGGCTTTCCAAGAAGCTAATACACATCCCAAAGGACCAGTTTTTGTTGGATTCTCTTCAAATGCTTTAGATGGAGTTGCAGATATGGAAATAAACCCCTCTACCCTACCAAATTATGGAGGATTAGATTCCCATCAAATAAACAAAATTAGTGAAATGATTAAAAAATCTGTTAAACCTGTTCTTATTTTGGGTGATAGAGTTGCGGAAGATAATGGACTTGATAATGCTGTAACCCTAGCTGAAAATACAGGTATGCCTGTATACATAGAAGGATCCAACATTCCATTTCCCACGGATCATGATCAAATGATAGGATTTCATTCAATAAGAAATCCTAATCAGAAAGCAATCTTAGCCGAATCTGATCTAATCCTTAGTATCGGGGCAGATTTATTCCAAGACTGGTTTTATGAAGGAGATATTCTGTTATCTCAGAAAAACACACTTGTTCAATTAGATTCAAAACCTTCTACTCAAGGGAATAGGCAGCCTGCAATTTTTTATGGCTTAGGGAACCTAAACATTATTATAAATCAATTAAATATTGAATTATCCAATACAATAACTGGAACGAAAAATTATAAAGATAGAATTCAAGCAATACAAAAAATAAAAAAAGAAAATGAGGATATTTATAATGAGAAAGCTAAAAAAAATTGGAATAATACTTTAATGTCTCCCGAAAGAGCCATGTTCGAACTTTCAAAAAGTATTCCTAAAAATTCAATCATTATAAATGATGCAGTAAGTCATAGTGATGCGGTGATGCACTATTTAGAATTTAAGAGTTCAGACAGCATGATTTCTGGAAGAGGAGGGGCTATAGGATGGGGGGTTGGCGCTACTATGGGAGCTCAATGTGCAAGTCCTGAAAAAAAAGTTATTGGAATTCTTGGTGACGGTTCAGCAATGATGACTGCCCAAGGATATTGGACAGCTGCTAACGACAATATCCCTTGTATTTTTGTGGTATTGAATAATCAATCATATAGAATTCTTAAAGTAAATATAGATTATTATAGAAAATTGGTCAGGAAAGAAGATGAACTTTCTGGATCATATCCATATATGGATTTTCCTTTAGTTCTCAATCACACAAAAATAGCAAATGCTATGGGAGTAGATTCGGTAAGGATAAAAGACCCCAAAGAGATATCTAAAGAACTAAAGAAAGCAATTAAAGCTAATAAACCAAAATTAATAGAATTAATGATTGATGGAAGTTTATAGTTTTCATTCAATAAGAAATAATAAAAGAAGACTCTTTTTATTTGATGTAAGGTAAATAAATGAGAAGATTAGAATTAAAGTTTTAGAAATGGAGGCCAATAAATGAATGGTACCGCACTTATAGCAAAGATTTTGAAATTAGAAGGAACGGAAATAATAACATGTTTTCCTAGTAATCCTTTAATTGAAGCAAGTTCAAAAGAAGATATTAGAGTAATTGCATTCAGACATGAAAGAGGCGCCTTGATGGCTGCTGATGGTTATAGCAGAACAAGTGATAGACAAAAATTTGGAGTTTGTCTCGTTCAATCACAAGCTGGAGCAGAAAATTCAGTAGGAGCATTATCCCAGGCTTATGCGGATAATATACCCGTATTATTCATGCCAGGAGGGCCTACACTAGATAAGATTTCCATAAAACCAAATTTTTGGGCAAGTAAAATATATGAACCAGTTTCTAAACACGCTGAAACAATTCTAAAAGTAGAAGATATTCCCGCTGCAATGAGAAGAGCTTTTCATCACTTGAAAAACGGCAAACCAGGTCCAGTTGTTGTGGAAATGCCTCAGGATGTCTGCTCTCAAGAAGTACCTGTTCAAATTGAAAATTCTTACCATTCACCAAAGAGACATACTTATAGACCAAGTAAAGAAGCAATTGAAGATGCTGCAAATATAATACATGATTCTAAAAATCTAATGATCTGGGCTGGTCAGGGAGTATTGATGGCTAACGCTACAGAAGAATTACAAACATTAGCTGAATTGTTGTCAGTCCCTGTATATACAACAATGCCAGGAAAATCAGCGATTGATGAAAGACACGATCTATCAATAGGTGCAGGATCTCAAACGACTACTTTGGCAGCAAAGGAATTTTTAACGCATGCAGATACAATACTTGCTTTAGGAACAAGTTTAACTGGGACTTCATATTCTCAAGCAATACCACCAGGAAAAACTATAATTCAAAATGTTGATAATGTAGATGATATTAATAAAGACGAATCAGTAGAAGTATCATTAATTGGTGATACAAAAGAAACAATAAATTTGCTAATTGAGGATTTGAAGGAACTGTATGGTACAGCAAGAATGGATGATCCAGCAATAAGAAATGAGATAGCTAAATATAAAAAAGAAATGGATGATGAATTTAAACCTTTTTTAAATAGTGATGAAGAACCGATCAGTCCTTATCGAGTTGTACACGAGATAAATAAATGTCTGGATTTAGAAAACAGTATAATAACTCACGATGCAGGAGCTCCAAGAGAACAAATGGTAGGGTTTATTAATTCAACTACTCCTCATAGTTATGTTGGATGGGGGAAAACTACTCATTTAGGTTTTGGGTTACCGTTAATTATAGGAGCTAAATTAGCTCATCCTGACAAATTTTGTATGAATGTAATGGGAGATGGAGCCTTTGGAATGTCAGGAATGGATTTCGAAACAGCAACACGTCAAAACATTGGTATAACAACTATAATATTTAATAACGGAGGGATGGCTACATATCCCGTAGGAAGTCCTTCAGATTTCCCTATTGCTCGAGAAAAATCAGGCGTTGGTCTTATGACTGGGAATTATGCTGATTTTGCTCGCGCGTTCGGTGCTCATGGTATACAGGTAACAAAAATTTCTGAGATAGAACCTGCTTTAGAAACTGCAAAAGGATTAAATATTTCAGGAAAAACTGTTCTCATTGATGTAATAACAAGCATGGTATCTAAAAGAGGACACAAAGCATAAGCAAGTATGAATCCATTAGTTGCTTTGACCTCAAGAGATTTTAGAATATACTGGCTAGGATCATTATTTGCCATGTTTGGACATCGTTTGATTATTGTAGCTATTTCAATTCTAATTTATCGTTTAACAGGTTCAGCAATCAGTTTAGGGATAGTAGCAGCTGCTTCAGCAGTACCAATAATGTTTTTCAATTTAGTTGGGGGGATAATTGCTGATAAATATAATGTCAGAATCATATTATTTTTGTTATCTTTCTTTATTTCATTAACCTTAGGATTTCTAGCATTTATAGATATCAATGAAATTGTAAAACCATTCCATGTTTATATGATCAGTGTATTATTAGGTATTTTGTTAGGCATAGATTTCCCAGCAAGAAATTCTTATTTTCCTAGAATTATCCCTGATAAATACCTCAAGTCAGGTATCACTTTAAATGGCGCAACCTTTGCAGGATCAAGTGTTATCGTACCAACAATTGGAGGTTTATTAATAGTTCAATATGGGTCTTCAATAGGCATTTTTCTTTCCAGTCTAGGATATTTAATCATGTGTTTCTCTACATTTTTTTTGCCAAATGTGAAAGTAAAAAATGACACTGATAATCCTCTAAATTTCTTTACTGAAGGGCTAAGATTTGTTAAAAATAATGAGCTATTTTATTCTTTGATATTAGTAACTTATTTTACAAATTTCTTTATATTTGGATATATACAGGCTTTGCCAGCTTTTATAGATATTTTTAACGGCACTGCAAGAGAGTTAGGATTTATGTTTTCATCAGCTGGTATAGGGGCTTTAACCGGTTTATTAACTGCAGGTAATATTAATATAAAAAATCATTTAGGAATTAAAATCCTACTTTCAGCCAGCATGTTTTCATTATTTATTATTTTAGTTTCACTTTCTACAAGCATAATATACATATTCCCTCTGGCGCTTATAGGACATTTTTTCAATGGATTTACTACGCTATCAATTTGGGCAATCTTACAACATAAAGTCCCTGAAAACATTAGAGGTAGAGTGATGGGAATATTAGCAATACATATCAGTTTGGGAGTTCTAGGTGGTCTTTGGGTTGGTGGGATCGGTGAATTATTTAATATACGATTAGGAATGACCTTAGGACCAGTAATTTGCTTGTTGTTTATAGCGTATTTGTTAAGTACTAAAAAATCTGTTAGGAATCTTAAAAGTATAAATTAGTCAAAATTATTATATTTTTCTGCAAAAATGCAATAATTACAATTTTTATTTGAAAGTGGAGGAATTTCTGATTCCAGGCACTGAATTACATCAGATAAAAGTTTTACAAATCTTTCCATTTTTATATCTACATGAACAAATTTTTGTGAAGTTTTAAAATAAAAAACATCATCGGAATTTTCATTTTTATCAAAAGAATCTATTATTTGATATATAAGACCTAAATGTGAAACGGTACCCAAATTCATTTGTTCAAAACAATATTTATAGGCAGCCAATTGAGTGAAATACATCCAACTTTTATCAGATTCTCCTGAAGTATTTTTGCAATCGTATATACCAAAGTTTCCATTTTCAAACTCTACTAATAGATCAATTTTTCCAGAAAGAAGATATTTATTTGATAATTCTTCATTTGTTTCTATCTCAGCAGAAAGAGAAAGTTGGGATTTCGTAATTATACCTTTTGGTAAATTAGAATCTATACTTTCAGTAGTTTTATCTAAAAACCATTGTTCAGATAATGAAGACATCTTCCCTACCAATGGCATAGCCATAGGTCTTCTTATTTTATTAATGTAATGATTATAAAAACATTTCTTACATGAGTGCCAAAGAAAAGTTAGATTTGAGGGACTTAACTTTATAGTTGTGAGCATAATTATTTCTGAAAATGAAAATATTTTAAATACTAATACATAAAAACAATTAAATAAAATATTTTGTATTAATAAAAAGTTACAATATAAACTTTGAAATTATATAATTGAAAAGGTGTATTTCAATTTTGTACTAAAATTAAATGCAAGCCCCGTTAGCTCAGTTGGTAGAGCAGATCCCTTTTAAGGATAAGGTCACAGGTTCGAATCCTGTACGGGGTACCAGTACTGATTCGAACCTAATTGAATCCTTCTAAAACTTATTTCTCTATCAGAGCGATTTTACCTAATATAATTTATCATTTAATGTATATATGTAGGAGATGATTATGGAAGGATTAGTAGTAATAGGATTTGTTTTCGGGTTAGTCGCATTTATAAGAGTAGAGAAACTAATAAGAGTATTGAAATCAAATGGTACAATCACTAAACACAACAAATAATACTAATATTATTAAAGGAGAGAGGTTTGAAAATTCTAATTGTTGGTGCAACAGGTGCCACGGGTAAACTTCTTGTAAATCAACTTCTAGAGAATGGGCATAAAGTTAAAGCATTTGCTCGTAATGAAAAGAAATTTAGTAATGAAACTATAAACCATAAAAATTTAGAAATAATTACTAATACAGTTTTAGATATAAGCGAGGAAGAATTAGAAAAGCATACAAAAGGATGCGATGCGATTGTATCAACTTTAGGGCATAATCTTACCTTTCAAGGAATGTTTGGAAACCCAAGACGACTTGTTTCAGACTCTATAAAAAGATTAAGCAAAGCCATTGAAAATAAAAGAATCAATACATCTGTGAAAATGATTTTGATGAATACAGTTGGTTGTAAAAACGAGGACTTAAAAGAGAAGGTTTCTTTTTTTGAAAATTGTGTTTTTTTTCTATTACGCTATCTACTCCCTCCACACTCAGACAATGAAAATGCAGCAAATTATCTAAGGACTCTAATTGGTCAAAATCATTCAAATATTGAATGGGTAGCAGTACGTCCTGACAGCTTGATTAATGAAGAAGAAATAAGTCCATATACAACTCATTCGTCTCCTATTCACACATTATTCAAACCCGGAAAAACTAGTAGGATAAATGTGGCTCATTTTATTTCAGAGCTCATATCAAACAAAGAGATATGGTTTGAATGGAAAGGCAAAATGCCGGTAATTTATAACAAAGAAGATTAGCTAAAAGTATAGAGTTTCACTATTTTTTTCACTTAAATTCCTGAATCCATAGATTTTTATGAAAACCACTTTTAAGGATAAGGTCACAGGTTCGAATCCTGTACGGGGTACCAGT